>CAUJDF010000092.1 GCA_963169045.1 Myxococcota bacterium | reverse complement strand
CAGGGCATCGAGACGCGCAACCCGGAGTTCGCGGCGATGCTGCGCGAAGTGGCGCGCGTCGCGGCCGGCTCCACGGCGGCGGTGCTGCTCACCGGACCCACCGGCGCGGGCAAGTCGCAGCTCGCGCGGCGCATCTACGCGGTCCGCCTGCGACGCGGGCTGCTGCGAGGCCCGCTCGTCGACGTGAACTGCGCCACGCTCCGCGGCGACCTCGCGATGTCCATGCTGTTCGGCCACCTGCGCGGCGCCTTCACCGGCGCCCACGCCGACCGCGAGGGCTTCCTGCGCGCGGCCCACGGCGGCCTGTTGTTCCTCGACGAGATCGGCGAGCTGGGCCTCGACGAGCAGGCGATGCTCCTGCGCGCCATCGAGGACCGCGTCTTCTACCCCGTCGGCTCCGAGACGCCGGTGAGCAGCGACTTCCAGCTCATCGCCGGGACGAACCGCGTCCTGCCCGGCGCGGCGTCCTTCCGCGACGACCTGCTGGCCCGCATCGACGTCTGGACGTTCCGCCTGCCCGGCCTCGCCGAGCGACCCGAGGACCTCGAGCCCAACGTGGACTTCGAGCTCGCGCGCGCCTCGGTGGCGGTGAAGCGGCGCGTCTCGATGAACAAGCCGGCGCGCGCCGCCTACCTCGACTTCGCGACCGGCCCCGACGGCCGCTGGCCCGGCAACTTCCGCGACCTCGCGGCGAGCGTGCTGCGCATGGCGACGCTCGCGCCGGGCGGCCGCATCACGCCGGACGAGGTGGCGACCGAGGTGGCGCGGCTCCGCGCGAAGTGGGGCCTGGCGCGGCCCGCCGACGTCGTGGAGGAGGTGCTCGGGGCGGAGGCGGCGGCGCAGCTGGGCCTCTTCGACCGCATCCAGCTGCGCGGGGTGATCGAGACGTGCCGCGCCGCGGGGACGCCCGCGGAGGCAGGGCGGCGGCTGTTCGCCGTGTCGCGCGAGGGCCTGGCGCGGAAGAACGACACCGACCGGCTGACGAAGTATCTGGCGAAGTTCGGGCTGGACGCGGCGCGGGTGATGGGGCGCTGAGGCGGCCGACAATCGGCCACGCGGTCCCTTGACGTGGCACCTTTGAGGTTCCACGATCATGGTCGTGGAGAAGCGGAAGCCTCATCACGACCTGACGGCGTTCAAGGCCCACTTCTTCACCGCGGACGCCTTGGCCGTCACGAAGACGGCCCTCGCCGACGCGCAGGCGCTGGGGTTCACCCGCCGGAAGATGGTCGAAGCCATCCAGGCGATCAGGCCCGGCCACTTCTACAAGTCGATGACCGCCCTGGCGGACCACACCTGCTGGCAGGACGTCTACCACGTCCCGTTCGAGGGACTCGTCCTCTACGTGAAGTTCACGAACGACCGCCTCACCGTGTTCCGCCTGCTGTCGTTCAAGGAGAAGTAGTCGTCATGAGCGACAATCTGAAGTGCCACGCGTGCGGGATGGCGATGGTGCGGGACGTTCGGCCGAATCAGGTCACCTATCAGGGGCACGCGGCCGAGATCGAGCAGCCCGGGTGGTACTGCACGAGCTGCGACGAGGTCGTCCTGGTCGGGCGCGACGCGGACGTGACGGAGGAGGCCTTCGTCGAGCTGAAGGCCCGCGTCGACGGCATCCTGCCCCCGTCGGAAGTGCGGCGGATTCGCGTGAAGCTCGGCCTCTCGCAGCGGAGGGCGAGCGCTCTCCTCGGTGGAGGTCCCCGGTCCTTCCAGAAGTACGAGAGCGGGACCGACTGGATCACCAGGTCGATGGCGAATCTGCTGAGGTTGCTCGACAAGGACCCGGCCCGACTGCAGGAGCTGATCGACCCGAACGCCGAACCGCCCCCGGGGCCGGGCCGGCGACGCTCGACCGGTCCTCGGCGCGGGGAGCCACGGCGAGCCGCGGGCTGACCTGAAAGGATGTCCAGGATTGTCGCAGCCCGTCTCCTGACACACCATGCCCCGCCGAGGGGCCGGGACGGGGGCGGGCATGAGCGGGGCATCGACGGGCGTGCGGCTCTCCCGCGACCAGCAGCGTGTCGTCGACCACCGCGGCGGCGACCTGCAGGTCATCGCCTGCGCCGGCTCCGGCAAAACCGAGAGCGTCTCGCGCCGCATCGCCGCCCTCCTGGCCGAGGGCGTCCCGCCCGAAGGCATCGTCGCCTTCACTTTCACCGAGCGCGCCGCCGCCGAGCTGCGCGAGCGCGTCGTGCGCCGCGCCACCGAGGCGCTCGGCGAGGACTTCCGCGACCGCCTCGGCCCGCTCTTCGTCGGGACCATCCATGGCTACTGCTTCCGGCTGCTGCAGGACCACGTGCCGGAGCTCGGCAGCCACGAGGTCATCGACGAGAACCGGCTCGCGGCGCTCCTCTCGCGCAAGCACCGCGACCTCGGCCTCGACGCGCTCGGGACCCGCCACTGGCAGGCCATCCGCGACTTCGCGACGACGCTCGACGTGATCGGCAACGAGCTCATCCCCGACGAGGCGCTGACCGGGTCACTGCGCGACGCGGTCGACCGCTTCCGCGAGCTCGCCGACCACTACCGCCTGCTGACGTTCGGCGACCTCATCCGCCGCGCCGTGCGCCTGCTCGACGACCCGGACGTGCGCGCCCGCGTCTGCGGCGGCCTGCGCCACCTGGTCGTCGACGAGTTCCAGGACGTCAACCCGGCCCAGGTCGCGCTCGTGGAGCGGCTCGCGCGGCCGCCGGTCCAGCTCTGCGTCGTCGGCGACGACGACCAGTCCATCTACCAGTGGCGCGGCAGCGACGTGGGCCACATCCTGCGCTTCGCCACCGCGCGCCCCAACGTCACGACCGTCAACCTCGCCGACAACCGCCGCTCCCGGCCGGAGATCATCCGCCGCGCCGACGAGTTCGCGCGCTCCATCCCCGACCGCCTCGACAAGTCCATGCGGCCGGTGCGCGCCGACGGCGAGCCGCAGATCGCGCCGTGGCGCGCGGAGACGCCCGAGGACGAGGCGGAGCGGCTCGCCGACACGATCGCGCGCCTGCGCGAGCAGGGCTTCCTGTACCGCGAGATCGGGGTGCTGTTCCGCTCGGTGCGGACGAGCGCGCCGCCGCTGCTGCGGGCGCTCGACGAGCGGCGCATCCCATACCAGTGCGCGGGGCGGACCGGCCTCTTCCTGCAGGCGGACA
The DNA here is from genome assembly GCA_963169045.1 of Myxococcota bacterium. Taxonomy (GTDB): domain Bacteria; phylum Myxococcota_A; class Bradymonadia; order UBA7976; family UBA1532; genus CAUJDF01. The sequence continues at coordinate 2,475 of CAUJDF010000092.1, read as the reverse complement.
ACGACCTGATGGCGCGGGTGTTCGCCTGGCGCGTGGACCAGCCCTGGAAGAGCAGCCGCTGGGGCGAGGCCGGCGACCCGGTGACGCTCGACGACCTGTGCGACGGCTTCCGGCGCCGCTTCGGGGCGGTGCCCGAGGTGCGGCAGTGGCTCGCGGAGTGGCGGGCCTACCACGAGGACGGACGGCACGCGGTCTCGCTCGTCGAGGACTACTACGACCTGCTCGAGCTCGTCGGCGTCGCCCGGCTGAACCCGGACGACCCCGGCGAGGCGGCGCGGATGGGGGCGCTCGCGCGCTTCTCGGAGGTGCTGGCCGACTTCGAGCACGTCAACCGGCGCGGCGTGCGGACGCGGCAGCCGGACGGCTCGGTGGCGTTCCGGGCGGGGCGGGACCGCGGCGCCTCCTACTTCTTCGCGCTGTACAGCTACCTGCAGCATTGGGGCGCCGAGGCGTACGAGGACTTCCCCGGCGAGCCGGCGGTGACCCTCGACGCGGTCGACATCCTGACCGTGCACCAGGCCAAGGGCCTCGAGTGGCCGGTGGTGTTCCTGCCGGCGCTCAACGTGCGGCGCTTCCCGGCGCTGCGCGCGGGCCGCCCCCGGGACTGGCTGCTCGACGAGGACGTCTTCCCGCCCGAGGCGCGCCGCCGCTACGAGGGCGGGGACGCCGAGGAGCGGCGCCTGCTCTACGTCGCGATGACCCGCGCCCGGGACACGCTCTACCTCTCGTGCTTCCGCCGGATGACCCGCGGGAGCAACCCGTCGCCGTACCTGCTCGAGGTGGCGGGCCGCACGCCGCCCGACGTCGAAGAGCTGCCGCTGCCGGCGCCACCGGACGCACGCGAGCACCCGGAGCCGCCGGCGCCCGAGGTGAGCTTCTCGGAGCTGGCGTCGCTCGACGAGTGCGGCCACCAGTACCGCCTCGGCACGCGCTTCGGCTTCCAGCCGGCGCTCGCCGTGGAGCTCGGCTACGGCAAGGCCGTCCACCACGCGCTGCGCCAGCTCGCCGAGCGGACGCGGGCGACGGGGACGGTGCCCTCGGTCGAGGAGCGGGACGAGGTGGTGGCCGACGCCTTCTACGTGCCGTTCGCGACGGCGCCGGCGTTCGAGAGCATGTACCGCTCGGCGCGCCGGCTCGTGGAGCGCTACGCCGAGCAGTGGGCCGACGACCTCGGCCGCATCTGGGCGGTGGAGCGCCCGTTCGCGCTGCACTTCCCCGAGGGCGTGGTCACGGGGCGCGCGGACCTGATCCTGGACCGCGAGAACGGGCGGCCGGACCGCCTCGCGCTCGTGGACTACAAGGTCGGCGCCGACGACGACCCCCGCGAGGCGCGCTACGCGCTGCAGCTGCAGGTGTACACGGCGGCGGGGCGCGCGGAGGGGCTGCAGGTGGACGCGGCGTACCTGCACCACCTGCGGCACTCGACGCGGCAGCCGGTGCTCGTCGACGAGCGCTCGGTGCGCGCGGCGCGCGGGCGGATGGGGCAGCTGCTCGGGGTGCTGCGGGCGGCGCGGTTCGAGCCGCGGCCGGCGGAGTACCGGTGCGGCGGGTGCAACGTGCGGAAGTTGTGTCGGCACCGGGTGGAGTGAAGGGGAGAGGCATGGCGGGCAAGAAGACCTCGGCGGACGGCGGCGAGCGCGTCACGGAGATGCGGCACGACAAGAAGCGCGTGTCGATCCCGCCGGCGCGGCTGGCGGCCGAGGGCAAGACGCCGGCGGCGAAGCCGGTGCCGTATGCGTTCAACCCGCACCTGCCGCCGACGCTGCGCTTCGATCCGGACGGCACGCCGGACGGGCTGGCGGCGCTGCTCGAAGCGGCGGCGACGCGGCCGCTGAAGGAGGAGGAGCGCGCGCGGCTCGCGGCGGCGCTGCGGCAGCACGAGCCGTGGCTCGAGTGGACCGGGAAGCAGGAGGAGAACCGGCACCGCGCGCTGGCGGTGGATCCGGTGGTGCTGCACGAGCACGAGCGCGTGAGCGCGCGGGCGATCGTGGCGCTGGCGCGGCGGCAGAAGGCGCAGGACGACCTGCTCGGCGCGCAGGGGGACCTGTTCGCGCGGCCGGCGCTGCCCTACCACGAGGTGCTGAAGTTCTATCAGCACCAGGCGGACTGGACGAACCGCCTGATCCTCGGGGACAGCCTGCAGGTGATGGCGTCGCTGGCTGAGCGGGAGAACCTCGCCGGCCAGGTGCAGATGATCTACATCGACCCGCCGTATGGCATCCGGTTCGCGAGCAACTTCCAGCCGGAGCTCGGGCGGCGCGACGTGAAGGAGAAGGACGAGGACCTGACGCGCGAGCCCGAGGTGGTGAAGGCGTTCCGCGATACGTGGACGCTCGGCGTGCACTCGTACCTGAGCTATCTGCGGGCGCGGTTGCTGGCGGCGCACCGGCTGCTGAGCGAGACGGGCAGCATCTTCGTGCAGATCAGCGACGAGAACCTGCACCGCGTCCGGGCGCTGATGGACGAGGTGTTCGG
>CAUJDF010000091.1 GCA_963169045.1 Myxococcota bacterium | reverse complement strand
ACCGGCATCGTCGTTCAGGCGGGTGACGCGGACGACACGCTCGTCAACGCGATCAATGCCGTCTCCGACGAGACCGGCGTCGTGGCGACCAAGGACGAGTTCGGCGGCCTCGTGCTGACCGCGGCCGACGGTCGCAACATCGACGTGACCGTGAACAACGATGGTGACGTCACGGGTCTCGCCTCGTCGATCACCGGTGGCTCGCTCACGTTGCAGTCCGAGTCGCAGATCACGGTGACGCTGCGCGCCGCCAACATCGACGACGTCCTCGGCGTCGGCGGCGCCGCGGCGAACTCGGCCACGATCTACGGCGTCAACGCCGACCACGCCCTCGACACGGTCGACATCTCGACCCGCGACGGCGCGAACCGCGGCATCGACATCGTCGACGTCGCCATCGCCCAGGTCTCGGGCATCCGCGCGGGCCTCGGCGCCGTGCAGAACCGCCTCGAGTCGACCGTCAACAACCTGAGCGCCACGTCGGAGAACCTGTCGGCCGCGCGGAGCCGAATCCAGGACGCCGACTTCGCCGCGGAGACCGCCGCGTTCACCCGCAACCAGATCATCCAGCAGGCGGGCATCTCGGTGCTGGCACAGGCCAACCAGCAGCCGCAGGTCGCCCTGTCGCTGCTGGTCTGATCGGAACGTTGCCGCCGGGTCCGGCTTCGCCGCCGTGCCCGGCAGAGGAGTGAACGCCGATGGCGATACATGTCAGACAAGCGCAGACGGCGCCGACGTTCCGCACGCCCGTGCCCGCCGACGGCCTCGCCGGCCGCCGCGTCACGGGCGGCGACGAGACGTCGACGCCGCCGAGCACCGAGCTGCCCCAGGCCGCCCGGCCGGGGCAGGCGGTCGACGTGCGGAGCAACCCCGCCGTCCAGGGTGCCGACGTCCCTCCCGACCCGCCGTCGCTCGCGCGGGCCGTCGAGGACGCCAACGCCGTGGCGGAGTCGATCTTCCGCGCGACGAACCGCAAGGTGACGTTCGGCCGTGACGAGAAGAGCGGGCGCGTCGTGATCAAGGTGCGCGAGGAGCGCGGGGAGGAGGTGGAGGTCCGTCAGATCCCTCCACAGAGCCTCCTGCGCCTCCTCGAGCGCCTGCGCGACGCGCGCGAAGGCGGCTCCCTCAGCGGCGCCTTCGTCGACCTCGACGGCTGAGAAGAAGGCGCGGCGTCCCCCTCGTCCGGGGGGGTCGCCGCGCCGGCATACCGATTGCTATCATCCAGGGTCGGGAGGGACGACATGCCGATCAGCGTGGGCGGGCTGGCCAGCGGCCTCGATGTCGACGGAATCATCAACCAGCTCCTGACCCTGGAGCGCCGCTCGATCGTCGGGCTGCAGCGCAAGATGGCGGAGGCCGAGGCGCGGCGCGCCGCCTACAACGATCTCGACGGGCGTCTGGCCAGCCTGCGTTCGGCGACGCGCGCGCTCGACGACGCCAACCTCTACCGCCAGCGGAGCACCACCAGCAGCGACGACAGCGTCGTGACGGTGAGCGCCGGCGCGGACGCGCCCGACGGCAACCACACCGTCGAGGTCCTGCGCATCGCCACCACCCACCGCGTCGCGGCGCAGGGCTTCGTGGACGAGAGCGCGACGGCGGTCGCCGCCGCCGACGGCCAGTTCAAGTTCAAGGTGGGCGGCGGGGCCGTCGAGACGATCGAAGTGGGCGCCGCCACGACGCTGCGCGACCTCGCCGACGCGATCAACGCCAGCGACGCGGGCGTCCAGGCGTCGATCGTCCGGGACGGCTCGCCGACGAACCCCTACCGCCTCGTGCTCACGTCGGAGACCGAAGGGGCCGGCGGCACGATCACCATCACCGAGAACGACACGACCCTCGACTTCGCGAACACGAAGATCGAAGACGCGACCGCCGACGCCACCAACGCGGCGGCCTACCTCGGCGAGGTGACGTCGTCGGGGACCTACACCGGCGACGCGGACGCGAAGTTCGTCGTCCAGGTCACCGCCGAGGGCGACGCCGACGGAGATCCCGGCGCTGCGCGCTTCCGATACTCGAAGGACGGCGGCCTGACCTGGGACGACAACAACGGCAACGGCTTCGAGGTCACGAACGCGGCGCCCATCGCGCTCGCCGACGGCGTCGAGGTCAACTTCACCGCCGGCGGCACGTTGAAGGTCGGCGATACCTTCCGCATCGACGCGTTCGTGCCCACGCTCGAGGAGCCGCAGGACGCCCTCATCCGCGTGAACGGCATCAACATCGTCAAGTCCACGAATTCGATCGACGACGTCTTCGATGGCCTCACGTTCAACCTCAAGAAGGCCGCTCCCGGGCAGAAGGTGAACCTGAGCGTCCGATCGGACGTCGGTGACGTCGAGGCGAAGCTGACGGCGTTCGTGGGCGCCTACAACTCGGTGGTGGGCTACCTCAACGCACAGTTCAGCTTCGACCCGCAGAGCGCGAACGGCGCGGCGCCGCCGCCGCTCAACGGCGACAGCGCCGCGCGTCAGGTACAGCGCTCGCTCAAGACGTTCGTGACCGGCCGCATCCCCGGCCTCAACGGCGCCACGATCAGCTCGCTGTCGGAGCTCGGTCTCGAGTCGGACCAGAAGACGGGCCTCCTCACGCTGAACACCGGCAAGCTGAACGAGGTGCTCGACGAGGATCCCGACGCCGTCGAGCGCGTGCTGACGGGCTTCGGCGAGAAGGTGGAAGGCAACTTCACGTTTGTGCGGCGCAGCGCCGACAGCCGCCCCGGCACCTACGAGGTGCGCGTGACGCAAGCGCGCACGCGCGCCGAGGTGACCGGGACGGCGGCGGCCCAGGTGCTGGCCGGCAACGAGCAGCTCACGATCACCTTCAACGACGACGCGGACGATCCCGCCGCCGTGCCCAAGGTCTTCAACGTCAGCCTGCTCGCCGGCGACACGACCGCCGCGCAGGTGACGAAGCTGAACCAGGCCTTCGCGGACGAGGAGGTCGCTCTCACCGCCTTCCTCGACGCCAACGGCCGCATCACGGTGCGCGCCACGGCGTACGGCGCCAAGAACTCGGTGACCGTCCAGTCCGACACGGCCGCCGGCGTCGGCACGACCAACTTCGGCGTCGTCGCCCGCAGCGACACGGGGACGGATCTGGTCGGCACCATCGGCGGGCAACCCGCGCGCGTGCTCGATGGCAACCACCTCAAGGGGCAGGACGGCTTCCCGACGGCGGACATCGAGGTGCTGATCCCCGACGACGCGTCCGGGCTCCTGGGCCGCGTCCGCATCGCCGATGGCCTCGGCGAAGCGCTGCCCGACGTCATCGACGGGCTCTCCCGTGGTTCGGGCATCCTGCGGAGCCGCACGGACGGCATCGCCGACACGATCGAGAACCTCGAGAAGCAGCTCGAGCGCCAGGGCAACCGTGTGGGACAGGTCGAGAGCCGTCTGCGCAAGCAGTTCACCCGCCTCGAGGTGACGCTCGGCTCGCTCCAGGCGCTCGGCGACTACGTGTCGCAGCAGCTCACGGCGATGAACTCCGCGAAAAAGTAGCCCGTCAGCCCTCGCCCAGACGCGCGCCGCGCCGGCGCGCCCCCGACAGCGCCGATTGGTAGCCCCGCAGCCCGCGCCGGCCCATCTCCAGCGCCGCGAGCCGCTCGCCCGAGGCGTCGCGCAGGGCGCCGAGCGCGGCGATCACCTGGGCCGTGCGCTCGGCGAGCGCCTCGAGGCGCGGGCGGACCGCCTCGGCCCGCGCCCCATCCGCGGGCGGCAGCGCCTGCAGGGCGTCGAAGGCCGCATCGCGCGCCGCGTCGAAGTCGTCGAGCTCGGGGGCCTCGCCCGCCGCGAGCGACGCCAGCAGTTCATCGTGCAGGTGGATCAAGTGGTCGAGCAGGGCGAGGCGATCGGGGGGCTCGGGCGCGTTGGGCATCAGGGTCGCGGGACTCCGGGGGCGGCCGCCTCCGGCGGGGGGGCCCCGTCGGCGACTGGCTGCGGTCTGCGCCCGATGGTGGGGTCGCTCGGCAGGCTCGTCAAGGCCTCCGACCAGCCCTCGCGGAGCGTGGTCAGGAGCCGGATGACGATGTCGAGCTGCTCCTTGTCGACCTTGATGTTGGCCTCCGTGAGGCGCTCCATCATGTAGATGTACAGCTGCTGCAGGTGCGCACACAGCTCCGGGGCGAGGCTGAAGTCGAGGCTGCTCATCAGCTCGGCGACGATCGCCTGCACCTTGCCGATGTAGGTGCCTTTGCCGGCCATGTCGCCGGCGTCGATCTTCTGCTGGGCGACGTGCGCGAAGCGGATGGCCCCGTCGTACAGCATCAGCATGATCTGCGCCGGCGACGCCGTCTGGACTTGAACGGCACGGTACTGCTGGTAGCTGTTCTGTCCGTATCCGCTCTTGCCGTACATCGCTGCTCCGCGGTCACGCACGCCGCACAGAGGGCACATCGGCCCGAACCGGGACGACTTGAACCCGAATCGCGCGCGGTCACAAGTTCCAGCGCGGGTCAGGGCGCTGGTATGGCGAGGGCGGCGGCGCGCTCCGCCGCTTGAGCTCCGCCTCGAGCGTCGCGCGCTCCTGCTCGAGCCGCTGCGCCTCCTCGGGGACGACGCCCGGCGGAGGCGGCGGCACGGGCGGCGGCGGCGGCGGATCGAAGCGCACCACGTCGCCGGCCATGACGACCGCCATCTCGGCGGCCACCGGCGACTCGATCCTCACCTTCGGCGGCGGCTTCTTCGCCTTCCCCTTCTTCGGGACCTCGGCGGGCGCGGTGAGGCGGTCGGCCACCACCTCGGCGACCACCACGCCCTCGCGCACGGCCACGACGCGCACGGTGCCGACGGTCACCTCGATCACCCGGGTGGGCACCGGATCGGGTCGCGCCGGTCTCACCGCGTCGGCGGGCGCAGGCGCCTTCTCCGGAACGTCGCCGAGCGGCAGCACCGCCGGGACGGGGACGCGACGGCTCACCGTCAGCTCGCGGCCGACGAGACCGGACAGCGTCGGCGTGGGACCGCTCCGTTCCGCCAGGTACACCTCGCGCGGCGCATTCAGCGTCCGCCCCGACAGCTCGAGGGGCCGGTACACACCGACCACCACCAGCTCGTTCGGCGCCGGATCCGCCCATGCGACGCCCACCAGCGTCAGCCAGATCGCGATCGCCTTCACGGCTCCCTCCCCGTCGCGCGCCGGAAGCCCCCGCGGCCGCGCAGCGCCAGCCGTCTCGCTCCCCGGAACGCTTCGATGGCCCCCCGGATCCAGCGCTCGTACAGCGCGATGAGGCGCAGATGCTTCACGATGCCGACTTCGCGACCGTCGCGCTCGTACTCGGGCCCGAAGCGCACGGACGACGCGTCGATGCGGAAGGCGTCGACGTCGTACACGCTGTGCTCCTGCAACAACCGCCGGACGAGCTGCAGCAGGAAGGCGCGGCCGTGCAGGCGCGGACCGAACGCCTCGGTGCCGAGGGTGAACGAGACGCCGTCGCGGCCGCCTCGCAGGTCCCCGCAGAGCCACAGCTCGTCGCCGCCCCGAGCGCGCGGCGCCTCCGACAGCAGCGCGAACGCGCGGGCGGTGTCGTCGAGGACCTGGACCGACTCCCCGGCGCCACGGCCGGCGCGCCACTCGCAGACCTTCAGGTGGCGGCGCAGCTCGCCCGTCGTGCGCGCGCGCTCCCGCAAGTGGAAGGCGATGCGCCGCAGCGTCCGCACGAGCACGCGGGAGAGCTGTCCCGGCTGGACGGGCTGGTACAGCATGCGTCCGAGCTCGTCGTGGACCACCACCGCGGCACGATCGCGCTCTGCCGTCCAGCCGACGTAGACGTCGGTGTCGCGGTCCGCGGCGTGCCGGGCGATGAGCGCACCGATGCCGCGCAGCGCGGGCGAGTGCGGGTCGACCTCGATCGAGAGGGGCCGCGGCCCGAGGCGGCCGAGTGCGCGCAGCACGGTGTCGAGGCGCGGCCCGCCCACCATGCGCGTCCGCTCGCCCTGGCGCAGGTAGACCTGGAAATGGCCGCCGACCTCGGTCACGAGCGCGCGGTCGCCGCGGTCGCGCTGCAGCGCGATGCGGCCCATCCGGTCGACGAGGGTGAGCACGCGGGCGCGCAGCGACTGGGCGTCGCGCCCCTGCGGGACCACGACCACCGGCGGCTCCGGCGGCCGCTCCGCCACGGCGAGCCGGCGGAACAGCGCGCCGAGCGCGCTCGGCAGCGCGGCGGGCCCCTCGTGGCGCAGGCAGCGCACCACGCCCCACGTGTCGAGCGTGACGAGCGCGACGTCGTGCACGCGCTGGCCGCGGCTCGCCGCGCCGCTCTCGAAGTTCACCACGAGCGCGAGCCGGGCGATGCACGCCGCGTCGCGCAAGGTGGGGGCCGGCAGGCTCAGCGGGTCGGGCGCGTCGAGCAGCGCGGTGAAGCGCTCGATCAGGCCCCGCAGATCGGAGAGCGTGGCCTCCGTCTCGCTCGCCACGAGGCCGACGACCGTGTGGCGACCGAAGAGGCGGTTCAGCGCGAGCCACGCGGCGGCCTCCGCGAGCGAGGACGCAGCGCCGAGCGCGTCGGCGCGCGACACGGCCTGGTCGCGGCGGACCTGGCGGTGAATCTCCCAGCGACGGGACGCTGGCGCCGTGGGCACCTCGAGCAGCACCAGGCGGTCCTCGGCGCGCGGCTCCCGGAGGAAGGTGGTGAAGAGGCGCCGCACCCTGCCCGGCTCGGCGGCGAAGACCGCGTACAGCCGGCGGCCGGCGACGGCGATCTCGTCCTCGCCGACCGGCAGCCCCTCGTCGCGCACGCGGTCCGCGAGGCGCCGGAACAGGTCGAGGAGCCAGCGCTGGACGTCGGCCGCGAGCCGGTCGACGCGTTCGGGCGACCAGCGGTCGAGCGCGTCGAGGTCGCGCAGGACCTCGTCGTTCCAGCCCCAGCGCGAGACGTAGGCGCGCATCACCTCGAAGCGCTCGAGGAAGCGGGCGCGCTCCGGCGCGTCGTGGGAGAGGCGCAGGCCGATCTTGAGGTAGAAGCAGCGCTGGGCGAGGCGGAAGGCGCGCCAGTCGCCGCGTCCGGCGAGGTGCTCGGCCACCGCGTCGAACAACATCGCGGCGGGATCGAGCAGCGTCGTGGGCATGGCCGCCTCGAAGACCCGCTTCTTCAGCAGGTCGCAGAGCAGGCGCGGCCGCTCGTCGTCGAGGTAGCGGTCCAGCAGGGCGAGTCGAAGGAGCGCGTCGAACGGCTCGCGCAGGCAGCGCTCGATCTGCCACAGCGTGGCCCGCAGCAGCTCGCCCCGCGTCGGCTCGCCGATGAAGCCGAGGTCGACGAAGCCCAGCGTTCCCGGCGGCAGGCCGGCGGCGACGCGCTCGCTCAGGCGACGGTACTCGCCGGCGTCCACCCCCACCGGCGCCACCCACCACAGCGGGAGCTCGCCGGCGAGGTGGATCGACTCGCGGTACAGCGCCTCCTTCGCGATGCGGCCCGGCGGCCCCGCGCCGTCGGAGGGCGGACTGCCGACGGCGGCGAAGTCATTCTGGCGCACGCGGGCCGCGTCGACCGCGCGCAGGCGCAGGCCGGCGCCGCGGTGGTGCGCCCACGTCTCGATGGAGGTCATCTTGCGCGCGAGGCGCTCGCGCTCCGGCCCGCTGAGCCCGGCCTCGTCGACCACCGCCCACAGCTCGACGCTGCCCGCCTTGCCGGCCAGGGTGCCGGCGCCGCCGACGCACAGCAGCGCGCGGAACGCGGGCCTCGCCGCCACCGGACCGACCTGGCGCGGCGGCTCGTAGTGGCGCAGCCCGTGCGGCGTGCCGGCGCCGGCGTACCCGGGCAGGCCCGGGTCGTTCACGTGGAGCAGGAACGGGATCGACGCGAGCACCTCGCGCTCGCGTTCCGAGAGGGACGTGAACAGCGCCGCGAGGCGCTTGCGCGAAAAGTACAGGTATCTCGAGGCGTTACGCCCGAGCACCTCGTACAGATCGCGGTGGCGCTCCGAGGGGGCCTGCGCGAGGCGCTGGGCGGCGAGCTCGGCGGCGCCATACCAGACCTCGGCGCGCGGATCGGCGGGGACCGGCGGCGGCGCCTCGGGGGAGAGCGCCGCGTGCGGTTGCTCCGGGGCGGGCGTCCGGCCGGGGTCGTCGCTCCGACCCAGCCATGCGAGCACCGCCGTGTCAGACCCGCCCCGCATCCCCTCGCCCATCCACCCTCCCGGTCAGCGCAACGTGATCGAACGCGGCTCCGCCTCGCCGGACTCGGCGCCGAGCTCCTGCTGCCAGGCCTGCATCACGTAGAACTTCACCGGGTACCGCTGGTCGGTGAGCACGTACTGCACGGCCTTGCGGTTGGCCATGTTGAAGATCAACGGCGCGAGGAGGTTCGCGCTCATCTGCTGGGGGTCCGCCGGGACCGTCATGATCACCGAGACGACGAGGTCGACCTCGGTGTCCGGGTCGATGACGGCGAGCTCGGCCCGGCGGACGCTGACGTGGTAGTCGCGCTTGAAGTACAGCGGATCGGTGATGATGAACGCGACGTCGCCGTCCTCGACGCTCTGCAGCCACTTGAACGGGCTGTCCTGCTTGTGGTCGAGCACCACGAACTTCTTGAGACGCGCGAAGCCGAGCAGGCCCATCGGGAACGTGAAGAGCGCGTCCTCGGCGACGTCGAGCTCGCCGAACCTGGCGGTGGCTACCTTCATCTCAGCCGCCCCCCTTCCGATCGCCCTTCGCCGCGGGGCCGAACAGGCCGCTGATCGAGTCGAGGATGTTCACGTCCGTGCCGACCTGGGCCTGTAGGTTCGCCTGCTGGATCTTCTCGTACAGCTCGTCGCGACACACGTACACGTCCGGGGGCGCGATGATGCCCAGACGCACCTGCTTGCCCTTGATCTCCTTGACGACCACCTTGATGTCGTCGCCGATGCAGATCGACTCGCCGATCTTGCGCGTCAGTGTCAGCACGACCACCCTCCTGGCAGTTTCGTCGCCATCCTGGCTCTTTGCGCGCGCGTCGTCTACCGCAGGTAGTCGAGCAGCGACGATCCGTTGATCAGCCGCGCGCCCGAGGCGAGCGAGGCCTGGAACGCGTTCTCGAGGCGCGCCATCTCGGTGATCGCGGCGGGCAGGTCCGCCTCCTCGATCAGCGCCCGATCGGTGGGGATGCGCTCCGCCAGCCGCGCGTGGATGGCGCGCGCCGCGTCGACGCGCTGCAGGCGCAGGCCCACGTCGGTCTGGTTCTTCACGACCTGCTCGATGCCCTGCACGAGCAGGTCGAACTCGGTCTGCATGTTGACCTCGTTGCGCGCGCGGATCTCCGTCTGGAGACGGTCGAGGTTCGCGAACACGTCGAGGGTCGCCGCCGTGCCATCGCCGAAGACCGCGCCGCCCGTGGGCGTGATCGCCACGCGCATCTGGTCGGCGACGTCGACCTCCTGGGCGTTCGTGTCGCCCTGGAACGCAAACGCAGGGTCATACGGTTCTACGCGGGTCTGAAAACCGCCGAAGACGAAGCGGCCGTTCTCGGTCCGGGTGTTCGCGAGCGTGCGCAGCTGGTCGCGGATCGACAGGACCTCGTCGGCGAGCAGGTTCGCGTCCTGCACCGTGAGGCTGCTGTTGAGGCCCTGGATGGCGATCTCGCGCGCGCGGTCCAGCAGGTTGACGGCCTCGAGCAGCGCGCCGTCCGCCGCGCGCAGCACCGAGTCGGCGTGGTCGGCGTTGCGCCCGTATTGGACGTTCTGGCGCTCGCTGCTGTTGAGCCGGTCGACGCGCAGCGCGCCGAGCGGATCGTCGGAAGGTCGGTTGATGCGCTTGCCCGAGGCGACGACCTCGTCGGCCTCCACGCGCTTCGTGCCCAGACGGGCCAGCCGCTGTTGCGGGAGCGTGTAGCGCAGCTTCTCGGTGACGCGCATCGCGCGGCTCCTCAGCGGACGAGCGACAACACCGAGTCGATCAGCTGGTCGACGGCGGTGATGACGCGGGTGTTGGCCTCGAAGTGCTTCTGGAACTTCGTCAGGTCGATCATCTCGTCGTCGATGTTCACGCCCTCCACCGACTCGCGCAGCGCCTCGGACTGCTCCGCCCGCACCTGCTGCACCTCCATGCGCGCGCGGTTGTCGGCGGCGGCGCGGCCGACGGCCTGCACCATCTGTGCGTGGGCGCGGCCGAACGTGACGTTGCCGAGGCCGGCCTGGGGCGTGTCCTGCAGCGCGGCGAGCGCCAGCAGGTTGACGTTGTCGCCCGGAACGCCGGCGGCGGCGCTCGCGGCGGCGATCACGTCGGGGTTGGCGAGGACCGCCGGATCGACAGCGAAGTTGGCGGCCGCGAAGGCGGCACCGCCCGGCTGGACGAACAGGTCGCGGTTGTTGACGCCGTCCAGGCCGAAGCCGACGCGGTGCTGCGCGTTCACCTGCGTCGCCAGCTCGAACGCGAGCTGGTCGAGCGCGTTCAGGTTCTGGTTGAGCACGTTGTCGCGCACGTCGAGCAGGCCGCCGAGCTCGCCCTTCGTCAGATCCTGAGTGATCACGACGGGTTGCCCGCTGGCGCCGGTGTAGACGATGTCCGACAGGCCGGCGTTGGCCGGGTTCGGCAGCGTCGACAAGCCGGCGGCGACGGCGCCCTGGACGAGCGTCCACTGGCCGGCGATCTCGACGGTGACCGAGCCGTCCTTCTGCTCGAGCACGTTGACGTCGACGAGCGTCGCGAGCTCGCGGAGGGCCTGGTCGCGACGGTCGCGGAGGTCGCTCGCCTCGGCAGCGCCCGCCTCGGACGCGACGATGCGCGCGTTCATGTCGGCGATCGTGCGGGCGAGCATCTGCACCCGCGTCACACGATCGTCGACGTCATCGTCGATGCCCCGCTGGGCGGCGCGCAGGTCGGCGTCGAGCGCGCGGAAGCCCTCGGCCACGCCCTGCGCGGCGGCGGTCAGCTCGCGGCGGCGCGCCGGGTCGTCGGGCTCCTGCGTCAGCGCGCGCGCGGCGGCGAAGAAGCCGTCGATCGCCTCGCCCACCGTCGGGCGGCCCGCGTCGTGGTACAGCCGCTCGACCGCCTCGAGCGTGCGGCCGCGCCCGTGGAAGAAGCCGAGCTGCGTGACGTCGCGCTGCACCTGCCGCTCAAGGAAGCGGTCGTGGGCGCGCTCCACCGAGGTGGCGCGCGCGCCCTGCCCGATGTAGGCGCCGGGCCCCTCGAACGCCGCGGGCAACGCCTCGAAGCCCACCCGCTGGCGGCTGTAGCCCGCGGTGTCGGCGTTGGCGATGTTGTGGCCGACGATGGTCAGGCCGGTCTGGCTCGCGCGCAGACCGGTGACGCTGACGTACAGGGCGCCGAGCAGGCCGGCCATGGTCAGCCCCGCTCCGGCGCGCGCAGCTGCGCGTTCGCCCCGTAGGTGGTGCCGGTGCGCGGCCGCGCCAGCGAGCGCATCGCACCGGCGACGACGTCGCGGGCCGAAGCGGTGTACTCGGCGTTGCGGCGGTGAAGCGACAGCACGTGTCCGGCCTGCGTCCGCAGCGCCTCGTGGGCGGCGGCGAGGCGCGGATCGTCGACGTGCGTCCGCAGCGCCTCGAGCGTCTCCACCGGCGCGAGCGCGGCCATGCGCGCCCGGCGCTCGGCGGCGACCGCCGGCTCGTCGGCCGCGAGCGCCGCTTTCTCGGCCGCGCAGGCCTCGAGCGCCGGCGCGTCGAGGCGCCGCAGCGCCGCGGCCTCGCGCTCGAGCAGCGCCGCGAGCGCCGTCAGGCGCGCGGCCTCCCGCGTGAGATGGACGAGCAGGGCGTCGAGCGCCCCTTGCGTTGCGGACATGTCGCGCTCTCCCTCGTCAGGAGAGCAGGCGGGCGGGAATCGGGCGGGGGTTCAGTCGTCGCCGCCGAAGGCCATGGCCTCGGCGATGATGCGCTCGGCGACGACGCGCAGGTCGGCGTGATACTCACCGCGCGCGAGCGCGGCCCGGATCTGCGCCACCTTCGCCTCGTCGACCTCCTGCACCTGCGCAGCCGCCTTGCGGACCTCTTGGGCCGCCGACGCGCCGCGCGCGGACAGGCTGACTTTCTCGGAGGCGGAGGCCGAACCCTCCGCGCTCCCCTTCTCCCCCGACTTCTTCGACGTGGCGCGCCCCTTGGCGCGGTCCACGTTGCCCAGCGGGTTCTGTCCGTTGATTCGAACCGCCATGGTCGACCCTCAACCTTCACCCGCCACATCGACCCTCGCGCCCCCGACTTGAGCGAATTCGAAGTCGGGAAGCCCGTCGGCCGTGTGGCGGGGAATCATCGCAGAACCCGCCCTGCTCTCGTCAAGCGACGGCCATGAGAAGCCATGACCGGCGCCAATCCACACAAAGCTCACTTCAGTCCCAGCGCGGGCGCCGGATCGACCGGCCGCCCGTCCCGTCGGACCTCGAAGTGCAGGTGGGGACCGGTGCTGTAACCGGTGCTCCCCACCCGCGCGATCGGCGTCCCGGCGGTCACCGCGTCGCCCTCGCGGACCAGCAGCTCGCTGGCGTGCGCGTAGAGCGTCTGCACGCCATTGCCGTGGTCCACGATGACCGCGTTGCCGTAGCCGCCGCGCTCTCCCGAGAACACGACGCGCCCGCCCGCGGCGGCGCGGATCGGCGTGCCCTCGGGCGCGGCGATGTCCATGCCGGGGTGGTTGCGCGTCGCGTGCTCGTGCTCGAGCTGCCGCGGCCCGAAGGTGCTGCTCACGCGGCCGGCCACCGGCATCATGAAACCGCCGGGCGCCTGCCCCTGGTAGCTCCGCGCCGCGGCCCGCGCCGCCGCCGGACGGGCCGCCGGCATTTCGTTCGAGGCCCCGAGCTGCTCGGCGACGAGGTCCGCGAGGCCGAAGCCGCCCTGCCCCTGGCCGAGGCGGGCGTACTCCATGTCGAGCATGTCGCCGAAGACCTGCTCGCCGTAGCCGCCGTCCATCATCCCGCCCTGCGGGATCGTGGCGCGCATGCTCTTGAGCAGCTGGTGCACGAGGAGCGACTCGAACTCGCGCGCCGCCTCGCGGACCTGCTCGGGATCGGCCGCGTCGATCGCGCGGGACGTGTCCTCGGCGAACGCCGCCGTGTACCGCTCGCGCGCGACCGCGCCGATGCCCTCCGCCGCCATCACATCACCTCCAGGTCGGCGCGCAGCGCGCCGGCCTCTTTGATGGCCTGCAGGATGGTCATCAGGTCGCGCGGGCTCGCGCCGAGACGGTTGAGCCCCTCGACCACGTCGGAGAGGCTCGCGCCCTCGTCGAGCTCGATCAGGTTCGCCTTCTCTTCGGTCACGTCCAGCGTGGCGTTGTCCTCGACGACCGTCTCGCCGGGCGTGAGCGGCGCCGCCGGCACCGCCTTCTTGTCCCGCTTGATCGAGACGGTCAGGTTGCCGTGGGACACGGCCACCGGGCTGATGCGCACGTCCTGGCCCATGATGACCGTGCCGGTGCGCTCGTTGATGATGACCTTGGCGACCTGGTCCGGCGTCACCTCGAGCCGCTCCACCACGCTCATGAGCTCCACGATGCGGCCCTGATACGGCGGCGGCACGTCGACCATCACCGTGCCGCTGTCAGGCGCACGCGCGAAGTTCCCGCCCAGGTTCATGTTCACGACCTTGGCCATGCGGGCGGCGGTCGTGAAGTCGGCGTCGCGCAGCTGCAGCGTCAGGCTGGTGCGGTCGGCGATGTTGACGGGCACCTCGCGCTCGACGATCGCGCCGTCGGGCACGCGCGCCACCGTGGGGTGGTTGCGGATCTCCGCGTCGCCGCCGCCGCCCTTGAAGCTGAAGCCGCCGACGCTCATCGCGCCCTGGGCCATCGCGTAGATCTGGCCGTCGTGGCCGCGCAGCGGGGTGACGAGCAGCGTGCCGCCGGTGAGGCTGCGCGCATCGCCGATGCTGCTGACGGTCACGTCGATGGTGCTGCCGGGCTTCGCGAAGGGCGGCAGCTCCGCGGTGACGATGACCGCGGCCACGTTCTTGAGCTTCAGGCCCTTCGGATCGACCCGGATGCCCATGCGCGAGAGCATCGAGACGACCGACTGGATCGTGAACCGGGTCTTGTCGGAGTCGCCGGTGCCGTCCAGCCCCATGACGAGGCCGTAGCCGTACAGCTGGTTCGCGCGCACGCCGCGCACGTCGGCCAGGTCCTTGATGCGCGCGGCATCGGCGGGCCTCGGCAGCGCCGCGAGCGCCAGCAGGAGCATGGTGACGAACGTGCGCATGGTGCCGTCTGCGCTTCCCATCAGAAGGGCCAGATGTAGTCGAGCATGTTGCTGAACCAGCCCTTCTCGCTGCCGCGAGTGAGGTTGCCCCGGCCGGTGAACTCGATCTGGGCGTCGGCCAGGCGGCTCGACAGCACGATGTTGTCGCCGTCGATGTCGCTGGGGCGCACCACGCCGCTGATGTAGAAGTGGTGCTCCTCGCTGTTGACCAGCACGACGCGGTGCCCTTCGACGAAGACGTTGCCGTTGGGCAGCACCTGCGTGACGAGGGCCGGCACCGTCGCCTGCACGCGGTCGTTGCGGCTGGTCTTGCCCTCGCCCTTGAAGTCGGCCTTGTGCGAGATGCTGAGCGCGTTCTCGCCGCTGAAGTTGGAGTGCTTCGACTCCAGCTCCTTCATGAAGCCCAGGATCTCGTTGAGCTTCGTCTCGTACTCGTCGTCCTTGCTCGTCTCGGTGCTCGTCTCGCGCTGCGCCGTGGAGCGCTCGTCGATGACGATGACCACGAGGTCGTTGATGCGGCGCGCGCGCTGGTCGGCCACGAGCCCCGCCGAGTCGCTGGCCTCGCTGAAGAGCGAGCCCTCGCGGATGCCGCCGTCGTTGGCCGAGTGCGGCGTCGGCAGCTGGTACTGCCGGTGCTTCGGCGTGTACGGCTTCACGTGGCTGACGCAGCCCGTCAGCGCGATGGCGGCGATGGCGATGGGCGCACGCATCGACGTCCCCCCTAGAACAGGATCTCGACGGTCTGCGGCCCCGCGACGCGGCCGGCGACCACCTTCTGGCTCGCGACGTTGCGCACGCGCACCGTCTCGCCGAGCGTCCCGCGGCCGAGCGCCTCGCCGACCACCGTCAGCTGCACGCCGCCGCGCTTCGCCACCAGCGTCACGCGGTCGCCGCGCGCCACGAGCGGCGGGAGCTCGAGCCAGGACCGCCGCAGCGCCTCGCCGGCCTTGACGTCCCGACGGAGCGTCGCGCCGTCGATCGAATCGCTCGCGCCGAGCGCGTCCGCCGGCCCCTCGCCGGCCGCCACGCGCCGCGGCTCGAGGTCGGCCGTGGTCACCGCCTCGCCCCGGCGCATCGCCCGCGTGGGCGCCCACACCGTCGCGTACAGGTCCACCTGGGCCGTCAGCCGCTGCGTCCGCACGACGTCCGCGCCGTCGGTCACCCGCAGCTCCACGGCCACCGGGCCGGCGAAGTCGCAGCCCTTCTCGAACCGCACGTCGACCTTCGCACCCACCGGCACGCGCACGTCCGGCAGCGCCGGCACCTTCACCGCCGCCACGTCCTCGGCGGCGTGCGGCATCGCCGCGCGGATCTCGGCGGCGACGCGCGCCCGCAGCTTGTCGCCCGACAGGGACTCGCCGCGGCGCGTCACCTCGAGCCGCGCCGGCACCTCGAGCTTCACGCCGGGCGGCACGCCGCCGTCGCGGATCGCCGAGATCAGGAACGCCCGCGGCAGGAACTGGCCCGTCCCCACCTGCGGCGCGCGCCCGAGCTCGATGGTCGCGAAGCGCGCGGCGGCGTCCGGGGCGAAGCCCGACAGGCGCGCCACGTCGCCGAGGCGCACGACCGCGCCGGGCACCTCCGCGCGCGGCGCCACGCGCACCGACGGCGCGGCGAGCGCCACCGACGGCAGCAGCAGCAGGAGGGCCAGCGTCCTCATCGCAGGCTGCTCAGCTCGCGCAGCATCTGGTCCGAGGCCTGGACGGCCTTGCTGTTGAACTCGAACGCGCGCTGGGCGGTGATCAGGTTGATCATCTCCTCGACGACCTTGACGTTGGCCATCTCGAGGAAGCCCTGGTTGACGCTGCCGAAGCCGTTCTCGCCGGGGTTGCCGATGATCGGCGGCCCGCTGGCGCCCGACTCCACGTACAGGTTGCCGCCGTTGGCGATGAGGCCCGCGGGGTTCACGAACGAGACGGTCTGGATCTGGCCGAGCTGCACCGGCTCCGCCTGGTCCTGCAGCTGGGCGCTGACGGTGCCGTCGCGGCCGATGACGACGTTGATCGCCTCGGGCGGGACGGTGATCGCCGGCTCGAGCGGCAGGCCGGCGGCGTTGACGATCTGCCCCGCCTCGTCGAGGTTGAACGCGCCGTCGCGGGTGTAGGCGATCGTCCCGTCGGGCTGCGTCACCTGGAAGAAGCCGTCGCCCTCGATGGCGAGGTCGAGCTGGCCCTCGGTCGCCTTGAGCGAGCCCTGGCCGAACTCCTTCTGGGTGCTGCCGGTGCGCACGCCGAGGCCCACCTGGATGCCGGTGGGCGCCTCGTTGACCTGGTTGGTCGCCGTGCCCGGCGCGCGCTGGACCTGGTACATCAGGTCCTGGAAGTTGGCCCGCGTCTTCTTGAAGCCGGTGGTGTTGACGTTCGCCAGGTTGTTGGAGGTCACGTCGATGTAGGTCTGTTGGGCCTCCATGCCCGTCGCCGCCGAATCCAGCGCCCTGATCATCTGTCAGCCCCCCTTGATTACCTGCTGCGTCCGACTTCGCGCACGGCCTCGCGGTCCATCTGCTGGTACGCCTCGATGGCCTTCATGTTCAGGCCGAAGACGCGGTGCGTCTTGACGAGGAGCGTCATGGCCTCGACCGGGTTCACGTTGGCGTTCTCGAGCCAGCCCTGGTGCACCTCGGCCTCGGACGGCTCGGGCGCCGCGCCGGCGGCCCGCCACGCCGAGTCGCCGGCGCGCTCCAGCGCCTGCGCATCGGCGAAGCGCACCACGGCGAGGCGGCCGGCGTCGGCGCCGTCGACCTGCACGCGGCCGTCGCTCGTGACCGTCACCTTCGCGGCGCCCGTCGGCACGCGCACCGGCTGGCCGTCGTCTCCGAGCACCGGCTGGCCGCGCTGCGTCACGAGCGTGCCGTCCCGCGACAGGTCGAAGGACCCGTCGCGCGTGTAGAGCGGCTGTCCGTCCGGTCCTTGGACGGTGAAGAAGCCCTCGCCCTCGAGCGCCAGGTCGAGCGGATTGTCGGTCTTCCGCAGCGGCCCCTGCTCCCAGTGCGTGAAGCGCTCCTCCATGACCGCCTGGATGCGGTCCTCGGGCAAGAAGCGCACCGGCTTGCGCACGTCCCGGGCCTGCCGCGGGTCGCCCATGCGCTCCGCGTCGGCGCGCAGCGCCCGGTAGACGGCCTCCTGCCGCTTGAAGCCGGCCGTGCGCGCGTTCGCCAGGTTGTTGGAGATGGTCTCGAGGGCGTGCTCCTGCACGCGCGCCCCGCTCATCCCCACGTAGATGCCGTTGGCCATGCCTGCTCCCTCGCGGAGGGCAGAGAGCACGCGCCGTGCCATGCGTCGAGACGCGGCCCCGCGCGCGTTGGCGGCCCCCGGGAGCGTCAGGGACGTGACACCCCCGCCGTCGCATTGACGGCGCCCGCCGCGAGGTCCCATCCTGGCGACCACATGAGCGATACCCTGAGGCTCGTCACGTGCCTCTACGGCGCCAACGGGCGCCTGCCCTTCGAGGGCGGCGCGGCGGTGGCGCTGCTGGAGCTGCTCGTCGCGAGCCGACGCGCCCGCGGCGCCGCGCCCACCGTCCAAGGCTTCCCCTGGCTCGACGGCCTCGACCTCCAAGGGCTGCCCCACGTGCGCTTCGACGTGCTCGCCGGCTCGTCGGCGGGCGCCGTGATCGGCGCGCTGCTGCTCAAGCAGCTCGTCGCCGCCGGCGATCCCGAGGCGGGGATGGCCGGCGCGCTGGGCTCGATCGTCGACGCGATGGACGTCGGTCCGATGACGGTGTGGCAGGGCTGCCCGAACGCGCTCCTCGACAAGCACTATCTGTCGAAGGACCGCCTCCTCGAGCTGCTGACGATGGATCCGCTGCCGCTCGAGGCGCCGGCCCTCGAGCCCGACGCCGAGCTGTTCGTGTCGCTCGTCCCGGTGTCCGGGCAGATCGAGTACGTCCAGCTCGGCGGCGAGTGGTTCGAGGACGTGCGCTACGTCGACGCGCGCCGCTTCGACCGGGTCGACCTCGTCCGGCGCACCGAGGAGGTCGCCGACACGGCCGACGCCAGCTCCGCCAACCCCTGGTTCTTCGCGCCGACGTACCTGATCGACCTCGACTCGCCCGCCGGCCACGCGCACTGGCTGAGCGCGCGCGCGGGCGCCGATCCGCTGGCGCCGCCGCTGCCGCCCGATCTCGACTGCGGGCCGCTGCCGCGCCTGCCGTGCTACGACGGCGGCGTCCTCGACAACCGCCCGCTCGAGGCGGCGATCGACGGGGCGATGCGGCGCGGCATCGGGACGGGCGAGGGCGAGCAGCTCGTGGTGCTGGTCATCGACCCCATCCCGGAGCGCGTGGAGCGCCGGCAGAAGACGCTGCTCGACTGCCCGCCCGACGGGCGCCGCGACCCGCACCTGCGCGACCAGATGGCGGCGCTCGTGCGCGCGGCGGAGATCGTGCTCCACGAGAACATCTCCGACGACCTGCTGCGCCTGCAGGCGTGGGGCGCGACGCCGGACCCGACGCCGCTGATCGTGTTGAGCGAGGACGAGCGGGAGCAGGCGCTGGCCGACGCGGCGGATCGGCTGCTGTTCCAGGGCGAGGCGCTGCAGGCGATGGCGGACGAAGGCGAGGCGGCGCGCCGCGCGACGCTGGTCCTGCTCGGCCGCGTGCTGGCGGCACTGCCGCACGGCGACCGGCTGCGCGACGGCCTCTTGCGGGCCGGGGACCGCGTGCGGGGCCTGCTCCGCCAGGACCGGCTCTGGCGCGAGCCGGGCGCCCGCGACCTCGACGGGGCCGAGCGGCAGCGCCGGCTCATCGGGCGCCTCCTCCACTGCGAGCTCGACCACATGCGCCTGCTCGCGGAGGACCGGCTCGGGGCCCACCCGGAGGACGCCTTCACCGACATGGCGCACGTGCGGCGGCTCCTGGGCGAGGCGTGGGCGGGTCGCCCCCTGCCCGCGCCGCGCTGCATCCGCGCGCGCCGCATCACGCCGCCGGCGGGCGGCCTCTCGTCGACGTTCCTCGAGCCGCTGGCGGGCTTCCTCGACCGCGACTTCCGGTGCCACGACCTGCTGGTGGGGGTGGTCGAGGGGCGCATGGCGGTGGCCGAGCTGCTGCCGCCTGCGGCCGCGGCGGCGTGGCGCGCGCACTTCCGGCTCGAGAGCCGCGAGGCGGCGTTGCAGTGGTTCGCGACGGCGCCGGAGCGTGCCCTGTCCTGGCGCGCGTGGCACGCCGGCTACCGGCGGGTGGTCGAGTCGCGGGGCCGGGACCGCTTCGCGAGCGAGCAGGTGCGCCTGCGGCCCCGGCTGAGCGCGGTGCTGGCGCGGCTGTCGATTCGCTTCTGGGCCATGGCCGGCACCGCGGACCGGCGCGGGACGCGATCGTGGCTCTACTCGCTGGCGCGCGGCGCGCTGGCGCCGGTGGCCCGCTTCCTCGTCCCGTGGCTGCTGCGGTTCGAGGCGCGCTTCCCCCGCCTGGCCGGCCCCGAGCCGGGCAAGCTCACGCGCCAGGCGCTGGTGGCGCTGCCGCCCTTCCTCCTGCTGGCGGGCGGGGTGGGCGCGGCGCGCGTCATGGGCATGTCGTGGCTGCAGGCCCTGCATGCCACGCTGCTGACGTTCGCCTTCGCCGCGGCGCCGATGTTCGCGCTGATCGGGCTCGGCCTCGTGCTGCGGCGCCGGCACCGCGGGTCGTGCCCGCCGCCGCCGCCGGAGGTGCCGCCGCCGCCGCCCGATCCCGAGCGCCTCCTGAAGTGACGCGCGTCGGCGTCACCCCGACCCTCCCGCCCCCCGGCACCTGACCCGACTCGCCGGACCACCGACCTGCGGGGGTCCCGCGTGGTCCGGACCACGCCGCACCACCGACCCGCGGGGGTCCCGCGTGGTCCGGACCGACGCGCGCCGCGCCGGCGCGCTCGGATCCGGCGTCGCTTATCGAAGTGCTTCGGCAACGAGCGCGCGCGCGGGCGCCGGCAGGTCGAGCGCGAGCGCCGCCTCCCGGCCGCGCGGCGACATCTTCGCCCAGGTGCGGCGCAGGATGTCGACGACCTTCGTCCGCTCCTGGCCGGCGGCGAAGTCCGCGAGCTCGCGCTCGAGGAAGACGAGGCACGCCACGTCCTCGAGCAGCTGCGCGTCGGGATCCGTCTTCAGGTGGCGCTTGCGGAGCAGGTCGCCGACGCGCGCCACCGTCGCCTCGCCGTAGCCGACGTCGCGCAGGATCGCGCCCGCCACCGCGGCGTGGTGGACCTGCAGGCGCGTTCGCCAGGCGTGGTACCCGGCGCGGTCCATCGGGTACGTGTCGCGCGGGATGTCCCAGCGGCGGATGTGCTGGGCGCGGGCGGCGAGGCGGACGGGCTCGGGGGCGTCCGGGGCGAACGCGTCGAGGCGGGCGGTCATGCGCTGGGCGTAGGACAGCTCGCGGCCGCGCGGGTCCTCGGCGTTCGCGGCGTCGAAGGCGGCGAGCGCGCGCTCGAGCGGCGTCACAGGCGGGCGAGCAGCGTCAGCAGCGGCTGGGCGGCGAGCGCGCGGATCTCGACGCCGAGGGGCGCGCGCGGATCCGCATCGAGCGGCTTGAGCGCCGCTCCGCCGTACAGGCGGTCGGAGAAGGCGCGCAGCGACGGCTCGAGGGCGGCGAAGGCCTCGGGACCGTTCGACGCCGCGAGCCGGCTCACGACGCGCACGTGCGCCAGATCGCTGCGAAAACGCAGCCGGCCGCCGAAGACCGGCTCCTGCTCCATCGCGAGGGCGGCGGCGAGCGCCTCGCGGAAGGCCTCCTCGAGCTTCGCCGCCGGATCGCCGGGCGCGTCGCGCTTGCGGTCGTACTTCAGGCCCAGGCGGCCGCCGGCGAGGTCCATCGCGTAGTGGGCCTGGTCGCCGATCAGCATCACGCCGGGGCCGTGGTGCACGTGACGGTAGTCGGCGACGTCGATGAGCAGGCGGTCGCCGAGGCGGTGCTCGCGGATCCAGCCGTGGAACACGGGGATGAACGCCGCGTCGTCGACGCCGCTCGCGTCCTCGACGAAGAACTTCACGCTCGTCTGCTGGATCTGCATCAGTTCGCCCTGCCGTGTTCCTGCATGCGGTCGTAGCAGGCGTGCGCGGCCTCGATGAACAGCGTCGCCTCCTCGATCTGCCGGTGCGCCTCGTCCCGGGCGACGCCGGCCGCCGGGGGCTCCTCGTGCACCTTGAAGAAGAACTGGGCGAACTTGTCGCCCATGAAGGGGTCGCGGAAGAGGCCGGTGTCGTGCAGGCGCGCGCGGAACTCGGCCGCCAGCGAGTCGGCGTCCTCCTTGACGTCGAAGAACTGCAGGCGGATCAGGGCCTTGACCGCCGAGTACATCGCCTGGACCGAGAGCGTCGCCGCCGCGAACGCGTCGCCGCGCTCGAGGGCGAGCTGCGCCTGGAACGCCTCGCGCTCGGCGTCGGCGAGGCCGAACTGCGTCGAGCTGACGA
The DNA here is from genome assembly GCA_963169045.1 of Myxococcota bacterium. Lineage (GTDB taxonomy): Bacteria > Myxococcota_A > Bradymonadia > UBA7976 > UBA1532 > CAUJDF01. Next base: position 250,353 of record CAUJDF010000091.1, on the reverse strand, counting down.
CCTCGCCGGCGCACTCGCCGACGCCCATGTCGCCCACCGTGTACTCGCGGGCGTCGCCCCAGTCCGTATAGAACGACGGGTCCTCGTGGTAGGGCGGGATGCGCGTCAGGTCCTCGAGCGCCTCCTTGACGCGGGCGCGGCCGACGCGGCCGACGAACGCCTGGAAGCGCTCGCTGCCCTCGCGCTCCGCGATCCAGAGCGACGTGAGGCGGTCGACGACGGCGGGCACGTTCTTCGACGGATAGGCGCCGATGGCGAGGCCGTACGCGCCGCCGTTGTTCGTCCACTCGCCGCCGACGACGAGCTGGAAGTGGGCGACGCGGCGGCCGCCGACGTTGCGCGACACGCCGAGGAAGCCGATGTCGGCGACGTGGTGCTGCCCGCAGGAGTTGAAGCAGCCCGACGCCTTGATGTGCAGCTTGCGCACGTCGGGGTGGAGCGCGTCGGCCTTCGCGGCGAGGCGCGCCTGCAGGACGCTGCCGAGGCCGCGGCTCGAGGAGATGCCGAGCTTGCAGGTGTCGGTGCCCGGGCACGAGACGACGTCGACGACGGTGCCGGCGCCGGCGTCGGCGACGCCGAGGGCCTCGAGGCCCTGGTGGAAGGCGGGCAGGTCGCCCTCGGCCACCCAGCGGAAGACGACGTTCTGCTCGATGGTGAGGCGGATGTGGTCGCCGGTGAACCGGCGCGCGAGATCCGCCAGGCCGCGGGCCTGCCACGACGTCATGTCGCCGAGCGGCAGGCGCACCGTGGCCGTCACGTAGCCGGGCTGGGCCTGCGGGCGCACGTTGGTGGCGCGCCACGCGGCGAACACCGGACCGTGGTCGCCCTCGAGCGTCGAGGCCGGGCGCAGCGGCGCCTCGTCGAACGCGCCGAGGTCGCCGAGGTACGACGTCCAGCGGTCCTCGGGCGGGAGCACGGCGCGCTCCTCGAAGACGAGGCGGCGGAACTCGTCGATGCCGAGCTTCTCGACGAGGAACTTGAGGCGCGCCTTGTTGCGCTTCGCCTTCTCGCCGTGGCGGGCGAAGACGCGGCAGATCGCCTGCGAGAGCGGCAGCAGCTCCTGCTCGGTGCAGAAGTCGGTGAGCAGGAGCGCCGGGCGCGGCACCGAGCCGAGGCCGCCGCCCACGTAGACCTCGAAGCCGCGGCGCCCGTCCCGGACCACCGTGAGCAGGCCGAGGTCGTGGATGTTGAGCAGGCCGCACGCCTCGTCGCGGCAGCCCGAGAACGCGACCTTGAGCTTGCGGCCGAAGTCCTGCGTGTCCTTGTGGCCGAGCAGGAAGTACGTCAGCGCGTGCGCGTACGGCGTGGGGTCGAACGGCGCGCCGCCGCAGACGCCGGCGAACTGGCAGGTGGTGACGTTGCGGACGCTGTTGCCGCAGGCCTCGCGGGTCGTGATGCCCACGGCGGCGAGGCGGCGCATCAGCGCCGGGGTGTCCTCGATGTGGACGAAGTGCAGCTGGATGTCCTGCCGTGTCGTCACGTGCAGGATCGAGTCGGCGTACTCCTCGGCGAGGTCGGCCATGAGCTCGATCTGCTCGGCGCTGACCCGGCCGAGCGGCAGCTTGATGCGCATCATGCCCGGGGCGTCCCAGACGGTCTGGGTGCCCTTCGTGAGCTCGCCGCACGGGAAGCTCAGCGTCTGCGTGCGGACGCCGTCGTGGCGCTGCCCGTTGTCGTAGCGCTGGCCGTAGATGCCGCGGCGCAGCCGCGACTCGGCGAACAGCTTCTCGTCGATGCGCCCCTGGCGGCGCAGCTCCATCTGGGTCTCGAAGATGTCGATCTCTTCGGCCAGCGGTCCCGGCATGCGCCCGAGAAGGCGCTCCCGCCAGGCCCGGCTCCACGTCGTCCCCGTCGTCATCCGCTGCATTCCTTCGCGATGCGGGACGGAGAATAGCAGCACTCACCCGGTCGGGAAAGGCAACTTACTCGCGCGACCCGCGGGCGCGGCGGCGCGGTCAGGCCGCGGCGCGGCGCTGCAGCTTGTCGGCGAGGCGGAGGGCGATGAGGCGGGCGAGGGCCATGATGGTGACCTGCGGGTTCACGCCGATGGTGCCCGGCATGACGCTGGCGTCGGCGAGGTACAGGCCGGGGAGGTCCCAGCACTGGCCGTCGGGGCCCACCACGCCCTGGCGCGGGTCGCCGTGCATGCGGCACGACCCCATGAGGTGGGCGGTGAAGTACTCGGTGTCCTCGACGCGCGGCATGTGGTCGTGGAGCTTCTTCACGTCGTCGACCGACTTCAGCACCGGATAGCCGTGGAACGGGAGGTAGACCTCCTTCGCGCCGGCCGCGAAGTACAGGGTCGCGAGGAGGCCCGCCGCCTCGACGAACTTCTCCTGGTCGATGTCGGTGACGTCGTACTTCACGAGCGGAATGCCGAGCGGCGCCATGATGCGGCCGCTCGAGAAGTCGTCGACGAGCACGCCGCCGGTCGCGATGTGGTGGTAGTCGCGCATGCGCTCGGCGAGGCGCCGGCCGAAGTCGCTGAAGGCGACGGCGGTGAACATGAGCGGGATGCCGCCGGGGGCGAGCAGGATGCCGCGCTTCTTGAACTCCGTGCACTGATAGGCCTGGTGCACGCCGCGCATGCTCTCGACGCGGTCCTCGAAGAGCGCGGCCACCTTGATGTTCGGGTGGATGGTGAAGTGCCGCCCGACGTGCTCGTTCTTCGGCGCGATCTTGTTGCGCAACATCAGCAGCGGCGTCTGCACGGCGCCGCCCGCGAGCACGACCGCCTTCGCCCGGACGACGAACTTCCGCCTGCGGTGGGGGTCGTCCAGCGTGCCGGCCAGGCCGACGGCGCGGCCGCGCTCGACGAGCACCTTCGTGACCTTGCAGTGGGTCATGAGGCGGCCGCCGCGGGCGAAGACACGCGGGAGCCACGAGTAGACGGTGCTCTGCTTGGCGCCGCTGGGGCAGCCGGTGACGCACTCGTTGCTGCCGACGCAGTGGATCTGGTTGCGCTTGTTGCGCTGGTACTTCCAGCCGAGCTTCTCGGCGCCGCGCCGGAAGACCTCGTTGTTGCCACCCTCGCTGCCCGGGTCCTGGTAGCGGGCATTGATGGTCGCCTCGACCTCGTCGAAGAGCGGGTCGAGCGCCGCGGGGGCGAGGTCGGGCAGGCCCATGGCGCCCGCCCAGTGGTCGAGGACGTCCTCGGGCGTGCGCCAGCACATGCCGCCGTTGATGACGGTGGAGCCGCCGACGCAGCGCCCCTCCATGTAGGGCACGGGCGCGCGGCCGATCGTGGCGGTGGCCCCGCCGTCGCGCATGAGCGCCGAGAACATGGCGGTGGCGTTGGCGCCGTACTCGCTCGTGCGGTGGAACGCGCCCTCCTCGAGCACGAGCACGTCGAGGCCCGCCTCCGCGAGCGTGGCCGCGGCCGCCGCGCCGCCGGCGCCGCTGCCCATGACCACCACGTCGCACGTCTCGCGCACGTCGCCGCGCGTCTGGTGCGGCTGGATGATGCCCCGCGGGACCTGCTCGCGCATCGTCACTCCCCCATCGCGCGCAGCGCTTCGGCCGCGAGCGTCCCTTCGTCGAGGTACGTCGCCGCCGGCGCCACGCCGTGGCTGCCGAGGGCCTCGGGCGTCGCCGGCCGCAGGGGCCGGCTCGCCTCCATCTGGACGAGGCGCTCCCTGAACCGCGCCCGCGCGTCGCGCCAGGCCCGCCGCGGCACGCCGAGGAAGGCCTCGACCTCGGGCTGCGCGTAGGCGCTGGCGGTGACGAAGACGCCATAGAGCAGCAACACCTGGCGCAGCTGCGGGACCTTCGAGTCCTGCAAGGCGCGCAGGCGGCGCTCGCGCGTCTCGAGATCGCAGCGCGTGAAGGGTTGCGGGCCGCCGCCGAGCAGCGGGCTCGCCGCCTCGAGCGCCCACAGGCCGGCCACGTAGCCCACCTGGAACGCCGCCGGGAAGCCGCGCACGACCCCCTCGACGTCGTCGAGGATGCGGTCGGTCAGGTCGACCTCGAGCTCGGGCCAGCGCGGCATCATCGTGTCGACCAGGGCGCGCGCGATGCGCCGCGTGTGCCCCTTGAAGGAGAAGTTCCGACCCATCGGCCACCCCCCGAACCACAAAACCGACTCGCGAGTATTTTTGCCCGGTCGGGCGCGCGCGTCAAGCGCGCTGGCGGCGGTCCTCGTCCTGATCGCAGTGCGCCCCGCGTCGGACGGGACCGACGACGGCGGCCTCGAGCGCGCGCGCGTGGGCCAGCCACGCCTCGCGGACGGGCGCCGGCACCGCGTGCGCCTCGAGCACGTCCTCGAGCAGCTTGTTCCGCCGGCGAAAGTGCCCGAGCAGGATGCGGTGCGCAGCGTGGGCCTTCTGCATCGTCCGCCCCGTGTAGACGTGCGGGCCGCCGAGCACCTTCGACGTGTGCTCGAGCTCCAGCCGGACGAGGCGCGCCTTCTCCTGGCCTCGGAAGAGGTAGCCGATCATCACGTCCGAGAAGACGCGGTCGTAGAAGTCCTCGAGGATGGCGCGCAGGGCGGGCTCGCCGCCGAGCTGTTCGTAGAGCGTCATCGTGCCTCCGTGCAGCGCTCGCCGGGGCGCGGGCGCGGCGCCGTCAAGGCCAGCCGGCCGCGTCCGCCGGTGGCCTCGAAGAAGTTGAGCAGCGCGGGGTCGTCGTCGGGCCCCTCGGCGGTGAACGCGATCGCCTCGGCGCGATATTGCGCCATCGCGGCGCTGTCGAGCGGGCGGTCGGACACGACGGCCACCCCCACGCGCCACGGGTCGGGATCGAGCGGGCGCTCGCCGAACCGGACCGCCAGCGCGGCGGCGTCGAGCCGGCAGAGGCCGTCGGCGGCCACGAGCCCGTCGGCCTCGGGCCGCGGGTGGCGGAGGAACGTCGCCGCCGGCACCTCCTGCCGCGGCAGCAGGCCCATCAGGTAGAGCTCGAGCGGCGCGTAGGGCACCGAGTTGCCGCCGTTGGCGACGAGGCCCGGGTCGCCGCGCAGGCCGCGCAGCCGGAAGCGCCCGGGGGCCACCTCCTCGATGCTGCCCGGCGCCGCGCCGCCCAGCTGGCCCCCGATGTCGGACCAGCCCCAGCCCGCGCCGGGCCCGGGGAGGCACCCGGGCAGGGTCAGGCGGCCGGCGTGGGCGAGCGCGAGCCCGCGCAGGCTCGGCCCGCGCCGCAGGCCGTCGGCGCCGCCGAGGACGACGACCGACCGGAGGCGACGCCAGCCCGGCAGCGCCTCGGGCGGCGTGGGCGCCGGCGCGCCGAGCCCGGCGGTGCCGCGCTCGAGGTAGACACCGGATCGGTGGCCGCCGTCCTCGGGGCGGCGCCCGTCGAGGACGACGAAGAGGACGTCGAGGTCGTCTTCGAGCTCGCGCGCGAGGCGGCGGGCGACGGCCAGGCCGCCCGCCGGGCGCAGGGCGCGATCGGCCCAGGCGGGTCCGATGACGTTCACCGCGCGGCCGTGGAGGCGCAGATCGTCGCAGAGGGAGCGGACGCGGGCCGGCGGCGCCGGTTCGGGCTCGGCGACGGGCGGCAGGCCGACGCAGCGCGCCTCCCAGGCGGCGCGCCAGGCACGATCGGCGGCCGCGGCGGCGCGGGTCGTGGCGGCGGCGACCTCGGCGGCGCGCGCGCGGCGGGGCCAGGGCGCGGCGCGGGCGGCGAGGTCGGCGTAGGCCACGTCGAGGCGATCGCGGTGTCGGCCCAGCAGGTCGGCGGCCTCGAGCAGGCGCCGGCAGTTGGACGGCGTGGGGGCGCGCTCCGCGGCGGCGGCGCGCTCGGCCCGCAGCGCGAGCGCGCCGCGCACGTCGCCCGTCGCGAGCGTCACCTGGCCCAGCGCCTCGTGGTACGCGGCGGCCGCGGGATCGGCGGCTGGCGTCTCCCTGCGGGGCGGCGCGGCGCACGCGCCCACCAGAAACACCAAGGGGATCAACCACTTGCGGTGGATACCCCCCCGGCGTGGGGCAGTCGCTTGCACTTCCGACGCGTCGCTTGCCCCCGCTACCTTGTGCGGATACATTGCCGTCCCCGCGAACTCTGGGGTTCGGGCACAGGAGCGACGATGACGCGCACGGCTCTCCCGCGGTCCCTGCTGGTGTTGTCCCTGCTGCTCGGCGGGCAGCTGCTGCCCGCCGCGGCCCGCGCGGCCGAGGGCGACGACGACGGCACGGTCTCGACGGTCCTCTTCAGCTACGAGAAGTGGTCGCGCACCGGCGACAAGCGGTTCGTCCTGGTGCCGTCGGCGACGCGCCTCCCGCCCGTCGGCTTCCAGGACCGCGTCCGCGAGCTCTTCAAGAAGCTCGTCGCCGAGAAGCGCAACAGCTATGGCGACGCGCGGCTCGCGTTCCAGCCCGACGCCGACAAGACCGGCGTGGTCTACGTCTATCTCGACGAGACCAAGCAAGCCTACAACCCCATCGTGATGGCCGAGACGGTCTACACCTTCACCGAGAACGGCGCCAGCAAGGTGGTGTTCCCGAAGGTGGCGCCGAACGGCTGGACACGCGCCGACGTCCCCTACGCGGCCTATGTGCTGAAGCTGGCGCTGTGGCAGGCGCTGCCGCCGGCGGTCGACCCCGTGGCGCTCGTGGAGCTGCCCGACGGCAGCCTGTTGCCGAGCGGCGTCGCGCGCGACCGCCTGACGAAGGGCGACAAGGCCGCGGTCGACGCGATGTGGAGCGTCGTGGCGTCGGGCGGCGCGCCGGCGCTGGCGGCGGTGAAGGCCGCGCCAGTGCTCAAGCTGACCGACCTCGAGGACCGGCTGCTTCCGGTGCTCAAGTCCGCCGACGCGGCGCTGCGGGGCGAGGCGCTGGCCGGGCTCGCCGGACGCGACAACGCCAAGGTCAACGCCGCGGTCCGCGCAGTCATGGACGGCGATCCCGACGCGACCCTCAAGGACAAGGCCGCCGCCATGCTGAGCGCGTCGAAGGACCCGGCGTTCAGCGCCGCGGCCCAGTACCACGCGCTGCGCAGCCAGGACGCCGGCATCGTGGCGGCCGCGGCGACCGCCCTCGGCGACAGCAAGGCCAAGGAGGCGGGCGAGCAGCTCGCCGGCGTGCTCGGACACGCGGACGCCGGCGTGCGCGCCGCGGCGATCGCCAGCCTGCAGAAGCGCGGCGAGCACGGCGCCCTGGGGGCCCAGCTCGGCGGCAAGCTCGCCGCCGAGATCCAGCTCGAGATCGCCAAGGCGCTCGCCGCCGGCAAGGACGCCGCGACGCTGCAGCAGGGCCTGCGGTGGATGGCCGTCAACGCCAAGGGCGACGACTCGGCCGGCGCGGCGACGGCCCTGGCGCAGCATGACGGGAGCGAGACCTACGCCACGCTCGGCCAGGCGCTGAAGCACGCCGAGCCGGCGACGCGCAAGGCGGCGGCGGCGGCGCTCTCGCGCCTGGGCAAGCCGGCGGCGCTCCCGCTGCTGGCGGCGGCAGACGTGACCGACGTCGACTCGGGCGACGCGGTGCTGACCGCCATCCGCACGATCTACGCCGCGCAGAGCACCGACTTCGTCCTCGACGCCACCAAGGAGAAGAACGCCGTGCTGCGCCGCTCCGCCGTGTCGACGCTCGGCGCGATCGTCCAGCGCGACGGGAAGAAGGCGTCGAAGAAGGTCCTCGAGCCCCTGCGGTCGCTGGCCGGCGACAAGGACGCCAACATTCGCGCCGCGGCGGTGCGCAGCTTCGAGGTGATCGCCGGCGACGAGGTGCGCGGCGACGTGCAGAAGCTCGCCGCCGATGGCGCCCTCGAGGTCAAGCGCGCGGTGGCGCGGGCGATGCGGGCCTTCCCCGGCGCCGAGTCGGTCAAGAGCCTGCTGGGTTACGCCGCCGAGAAGGACGCGGAGCTGCTGGCGAACGCGCTGGGCTCGCTGGGCCTGCTCAAGGAGAAGGAGGCCCTGAACCTGGTCGTCGAGAACCTGAACCACGACGACGTGCGGGTGCGTCGGGCGGCGACGGGGGCGCTGGCGCGCATCGGCGAGGTCGTCGAGAAGCGCGAGCCGCTGCTGTCGTACTTCAGCGAGCGCCTGTTCGACAAGGACGCGGACGTGCGCCTCGAGGCCGTGAACGGGCTGCGGCTCGTGAAGGATCCGCGCACCGTGACCGCGATGGCGGCGCTGCTCCAGGATCCGGTCGCCGGGATCCGCGCGGCGACGCTCCTGGCGATGGCCGACACGGGCGACGCTTCGGCGGCGGAGCCGGTGGCCAGCGGCCTCGACGACACGAGCCCCGAGGTACGCCGCGCGGCGCTCGATGGCCTGCGCAAGCTCAAGAGCAAGGCGGCGATCGACCCATTGACGGAGTACGCGAAGAAGGAGAAGGACCAGGCGCTGGCCGACGAGGCGCGCAAGGTCATCGCGACGCTCAAGGGCGGCTGAACGGAACACCGCGAATCGACTGAAGAAACGGCGCCCCGCGGGGCGCCGTTCTCATTTGGCGGGCTTCTTCAGGCGCTTCAACCGCTCGTCGAGGCGGCGGCGCGCCTCGGGGTCGCGGGGGCGGCCGCGGGTGTCGACGACCGCCGTCTGGAACTTCTCCTCGCCGCCCCCACCCTCTTCGTCCACCTCGAGGTCCTCGACGTCGACGACCTCGAGGGAGTCCTCGTCGGGCGCCGCCCCGGTGGGCATGCCCCCGTCGGCTTCGTGACTGGCGAAGAGCGCCGGGTCGGGATCGTCGATGAGGGAGTCGTCGAGGAGCTCGGCGGACTCTTCGTCGTCCTCGTCGACTTCTTCTTCGTCCGCGTCGAACGGCAGCTCGACGGCGCGGGGCACCGCGGGCGCCTCGGGCAGGAGCGCGGCCGAGTCGACGGGGCGGGCGAGCGGCGGCGCCTCGGCGCGCGGGGCGCTCGAGGGTTCGACGGGGCGCGCGACGGCGGGCAGCTCGAGGGCGCGCGGCGCGGGCTGGGGCGGTCGCGACGCCGGTTCGGGGGCGGCCTCGGCCTGGCGCGGCGGCTCGGGGGCGCGCGGCGCGGGCTGGGGCGGTCGCGACGCCGGTTCGGGGGCGGCCTCGGCCTGGCGCGGCGGCTCGGGCGCGGACGGCGCGGCCTCGGTCCGCCGCGCCGGCTCGGGCGCGGCTTCGGCTCGCGCCGGCTCGGGCGCGGCCTCGGCTCGCGCCGGCTCGGGCGCGGCCTCGGCTCGCGCCGGCTCGGGCGCAGGCGACGCGGCCTCGGTCCGCCCCGGCCGCCCTTCGGCCGGGCGTGCGTCGGCCGCCGGCGGCGCGTCGGTCGCCGGCGGGGTCGCGGGCGGCGTCGGCGGGCCCTCGGCCGCAGCGCGGGCCGCGTCGGCGGCCGGCGGGGACGCCATCTCCGCGGCGGGGGCGGCGCCTCCCTTCCGCTCGGGTGCGGCCTCGGCCGTGCGGGGCTCGGGGCGGGCCTTCGCCTCGAGGCGCGGCGCCGCCTCCGCCCGGGGGCGGGGCGCTTCGGCGGCGACCGGCGGTGGGGCGGCGTCGGGCGCGCCCGTCGCCTCGTGCGCGCGCAGCCCCGGCAGCGCCACCGGGGACTCGACGAAGAAGGGCGCCTGCCGCGCGTCGAGCAGATCGACCACCGCGCGGGACGTCCAGAGCGCCGTCAGCACCGCGTCGAGATCGGCGGGGCGTCCCGCGGGGTCGTCCTGCGTCATGCGGTCGAACAGCTCGTCGATCTCGACGGGCAGCCCGCTCACGAGCGCGCTCGGCATCGGGGAGCGACGCCCCGGCAGTCCGCCGACGAGCATCTCGTACAGCAAGATGCCCAGCGAGTAGATGTCGGCGGCGGCGGTGACCTCGACCCCCGGCCGGAAGAGCTCGGGGGCCATGTAACCGACGGATCCGAAGCCCACGTAGGCCTGCCGGAAGGCGCCGCCATCGCGCTCGAGGACGCGCGTGATGCCGAAGTCGCTCAGCTTCACGTTGCCGGCGCCGTCGAGCAGCACGTTCTCCGGCTTGAGATCGCGGTGCAGCAGCCCCTCGGCGTGGGCGGCGCGCAGGCCGAGCGCGATCTGGACGAAGTACCGCACGGCGACCGCCGGCGGGAGCGGCCCGCCGTCGAGGAGCTTGCGCAGGTCGCCGCCGGTCGCCAGCTCCATCACGTAGTACGGCGTCGCCGAGGCGACGTCCTGGTCGAGACACTGGAGAACGAACGGGTTCACGAGCCGCGCGTGGTCCCGCACCGCCAGCTCGAGGCGGCGCAGGATCTCGTCTCGCTGCTCGGCGGTGTAGAACTCGAAGATGCCGTGCAGCACCTTGATGGCCACCGGCCGGTCGATGCTCAACAGGCGGCCGCGCCACACCGTGCCCATGCCGCCCGCGCCGATGCACTCGTACCGCAGATAGCGCTTGTCGAAGCGGACGCCGCGCACCTGGGCGGGCAGCGCGGCCACCGCGGCGAGTCGCTCGCCGAAGTGGTGGACGGCGTCACCTTCGAGGCTGCGCAGGCGGTCGCGCTGGCCCTCGGCCGCCTCGAGCCCGGCCTTGGTGAGCGCCAGCAGATCGGTGCGCCGCTCGAGGCTCAAGAAGCCGTAACGCTCGAGAAACTGGACGAATTCTGCGTAACGAAGGCTGAGGCTGCGCTCGACCAGTCGGCGGATGTCGCTGGCGTACGGCTTGCGGCCCTCGGCGATCTCGTCGCGGATCGTGCGGAGGAGGAGCCCCGCCTCGTCCACGATCCGGGCCGGTGTGGCGGCGTCGGTGGGCATCGTGTCCCCTTGTCCCGGAACGACCGGCCGACGCTACTCCGCGCCCACGGGTCGATCAAGTTCGAGGCGGTACGTGAGGCGGCTGCCTTCGACGTGCCCGCGCAGGCGGACGCGCCCGAGACGGCGACCGACCACGGCGAGCGCGTCGGCTTCGGCGCCGGGCCGTCCCGCCGCCTCGAGCTGTCGGGCCAGCGCCTCGGGATCGGCCCACGCGTCGAGGAACTCGGGGCCGGTGGTCGCCGCCTCGCCCACCAAGGCCTCGAGGCGCTCGAGCGCGCCTTCGCCGAGGGCCAGCAGCACCGCCTCCCGCCCGGCCGGCCGCGTCTGCCGCGCGAAGCCGCGCGCGAGGCCGGGTCCCGGCAGCGTCCAGCGGGGACCGAGCGGGGTCATCTCCAGCGTCCCCTCCGGGCCCAACGGATCGGCGCTGTGGACGACCGCCTCGCTCGGCGCCACCGCGACGGCACCGACGAACGGCACCGCGTCGCCTTCGTCCCGTCCGAAGCCCAGGAGCAGCCCGGCGGCGCCCGCCAGCGACCGCTCGACGAGCGGACCGGACCCGAGCGTGGGCAATGGAAGCGCGTCCACCTCGAGGAAGGCCGGCAGCACGAGCAGCGCGCCGAGCAGCGCCGGGAGCGGATGCGCCGGACCGCACGCGGACATCTCCTCGAGGAAGGCGGGCAGCGATGCCGGCAGGCCCGGACCGGCGTCGGTCGTGAACCGGTCGCGGTCGAGGCGCACCGTGAAGCCCGCGGGCAGCGCGGCGGCCGCCGCGCCGACGACCGGCGGTGTCACCGCCGCCGACCACGCCCCTGCCCCGCCCCCGGTGAGGCGCGCTGCGGCGACGACCGCCGGACGATCGCCGTCGAGGTCCACCGCGAGGCGGACCTCGTCCGCCAGGGTGTCGAGCTGACGCCACCGGCCCGCGCACGCCGCGGTGACGTGCGCGGCGTCGGTGAGGAGCTCGATGCGTGCGGCCCCGTCGAGGGTCGTCGCGGCGTCGAGCGCCAGATGGGCCGTGAAGCCGGCCTCGAGCGGCGCCATGGCGCCGAGCCGCAGCGACAGCGTCGCCGCCTCGGCGCCCGTCGCGAGCCACGGCTCGCCCTCCCGCTGCGCGACCGCCAGCTGCGCGTCGACGCGCGTCCGCGGTCCTGCGGGGACGACCAGGTCGGCCACGCCCTGCGCGCCCCGCGCACGGGCGAGCAGCGACCAGCCGGCCTCCGGATCGTGCCCGACCCAGATCGCGTCGGGCGGCAGCGTCGCGCCGCTCAGCCATGACCGGGGCGGCTCGCCGGCGGTGTGCGCGTCGAGGCCGGATCGGGCGGCCATGCGCGTGAGCCCACCGGCGAGCGCTCCGGGATCGCGCAGCGTGAACTGCGCGCGCACGTGCCACAGCGCGCCCGGCGCATCGCGCAGCGCCGCGTCGAGGGCCGCCTGCGCCGCGGCGGGGTCGGCGTCCTCGGCGGCGACCCCGCCCAGGATCTGCAGCACGCGCAGCAAGACCCGAGCGCGATCGGGACCTTGCACGCCGGCCACCGTGACGACGATCGGCTCGCTGCCGTCGACGCCCCAGGCGGTGAGCGCGTCGCCCTGTGCGTCGAAGAGGTCGTCGAGGCGGTCCGCGACGCGCTGCCTCAGCTGCTTCCACAACACGCCGAGCGGCCCGAGCGTGCCCGCGTCTTCGGTGGTCAACAGGGTGTCGAGCCGCGCGAACAGACGCGCCACGCGCTCCGGACGCAGCGTGATCTGCGCGCCCGCGGCGGGGACCGCGCCGTACGCCGGCGCCGTCGCCGCCGGCGGCGATTCGGGCCGGGAGGGCGTGCCGCCGCACGCGGTGGCGAGGACGGCGGCGAGGAGGCAGCCGGCGCGCGTCAACGGCGCCGTCGCCGGCGCAGCAGGAGCGCCGGCGCCGCGAGCAGCAACAGCGCGGCGGGGCTGCCCCCGGCGCCCGGGCGCGCCTGACAGAACGCGACGCCGGTGGGCTTCTCGCGCTCCGCCTCGACCACCTCGAACGCGGCGGTGAGCGTCTTGCTCGTGTTGTTCGGATTGACGACGGTCACGTCCCGCGGCCCGAGAGCGGCGTCCCCGGTGACCTCGATCTGCCAGAACAGTGTCGTCTGCAGCGGGTCGGACGCCTCGCGCACGAGCCGCGGCGTGTCGACCTGCCGCAGGCCGCCGCCGGGGATGACGATGCTGGCGCCGCACGCGAAGGCCCGCCCGGAGATGGCCAGGTTGATCGTCTCGCCGCGCGCGAGGGTCGGCGGATCGACCGCGAGCACGGCCTCGATCGACGTGGCCTCGTCGGGGCACGGGCCGGTGTACTCAACGGCGCCGCCGCCGCCGGGCTCGCCGGGCGCGCCCGCGGCCTCGACGATGGTGATGACGCCCTGCCCCGTCGCCCGCGTGCCGTTGGGGTTGGTCACGGTGACGTCCACCGGCCCGGGCAGCGCCGCGCCGTCGACGGTCAGGAAGGCGCGGATGCCGGCGAAGCCGGGGTGGCTCTGGCTCACCTCGACGACCGCCGGCTCGGCGAAGGGACGCAGCGACGGGTTCGAGAAGTCGACGCGCGCGCCCGTCGCGAAGCCCTTGCCCCAGATCCACAAGGAGATGTTGCGGCCGGCGCGCATCGCCCGGGGCGAGGCGCCGGTGACGGTCTGCACGTCGCCCTCGCCGGGGCGGGGCGGCGGCGCCTGCCCCGGCAGGATGATCTGAAAGAGCGCGGCGCCCGTGGCGCTCGAGCCGTCGGGGTTGGTGACCGTCACGTCGACCGGTCCGGGGACGGCGTCCGGCGCGATGCGCGCGAAGTACTGAATGCCGTCGGACTTGCCCTGCTCGCTCTCGGCGCGCCGCACCACCTCCGGCGCGATGGGCTGGCCGTCGACGATCGCCGGTCCGATGCCGGGCGCGCTGAAGGCGACCTGGGCGCCGGCGACGAACTCGCGGCCGACGATCCAGAGGTTCACCTGGTCGCCCTGGGCGCCGTAGCCCGGACTGGCCCGGGAGACGACGTCGACCGAGCCGTTCTGGGGCGGCGGCGCGCCGGCGTCGGGCGGCGGCGGCGGCGGACCCATGCCGGCGTCGGGCGGCGGCGGCGGCGGCTCGGCCCGCGGCGGCTGCACCGTGAAGGCGCCGGTGGCCGTGGCGCTGCTGCCGTCGCCGTTCGTGACCGTGATGTCGCGGGCGCCCTGCGTGGCGTTCGCGGCGATGTCGAAGCGGAAGATGACGCCGTCGCCGCGGCCCCCGTCGACGCGCGCCTCCTGCTGGACCACGGTCGGCGCGCCCTTCGGCGTGATGCCGTCGCCGGAGATCGCGACCGTCAGGCCATCCTCGAAGCCGACGCCGGTGATCCAGAGGGCCGCGTCGTTGGTCCCGGCGGGCAGGGCGTTCACCGACGCCCCGGTGACCGCGTCGACGGCGGCGCGCGCGACGCCCGGGACGGCGAGCAGCGCGCCCAGCAGAGCGGCCGGTGCATACGTGCGACGAACGCGCATCGTTCCCCCCGGAGTTCGCCGCGAGCATAGCAAGGCGCGGACTGCCGCGGAAACAGGTGTCTCAGCGCGGCGCGAGCCCCTCGCCCTCCTCCAGCTTGCGTCGCGACTGCAGCTCCTGGACGGGCGCGAAGTTCACGATCACCTCGACCTCGCGCGCGAGGCGGTCGGTGAGGTCGCGCAGCATCTTGAGGCGGAAGTCGGGCAGCGTGCGTTCGCGCAGCTCCGTCTGGGCCAGCTCGAACGGGACGTTTCGCGCCGGCAGCGCCTCCTCGAGGCGGAAGACGTGCCAGCCGAACTGCGTCGGGAATGCCGCCGTCAGGCTGCCGGGCTGCTCGAGCTCGAACGCCTTCGCCGTGAACTGCGGGTCGAACATGCCCTCGCGAGGGAAGGCGCCGAGCGACTCGCCGCGCACGACGAGGCCGGCCGCCTCGGCGTCCGCCTTGTAACGTGGCGCGGCGGCGAGGAAGGCCTCGGCGTCGGCGGGTGGCCGCGCCGCGAGGTCGGCCTGGATGCGCGCAGAGAGCGCCCGCGCCTGCTCGTCGAGGGCCGCGTCGGCGGGCCGCTTGCCGGCGCTCGTCGTCACGATGATGTGATCGCCGGAGCGCCCTGCCTCCCGCCGAAAGAAGAATCGATTCTGTTCATAGGCTTGCATGAGGAACTCCCGCGGGATGTCCGCCCCGCTCGTCTCCCGCTCGAACGCGGCGCGCAGATAGCGGCGGACGAGGACCGGGCGCGTCTCCTCGCGCACGAGCGGATCGTCGGCCAGGCCGCGCGCTTCGGCCTCGGCGGCGAGCAGCTCGAACTCGACGAGGTCCTGCAGCAGGCGCCGTGGCTCTTCGTCCTCGCGACCCGCGGCGTAGGCGCGCAGCCGGGCGGCCGTGATCTGCACCTCGCCGCGCGCGGTGTGGACGCGGGCGACGACGTGGGCGTCGGGCACCTCGACGTTGAAGGGCCACAGGCCGAGGAGCCCCGCCAGCAGAGCGACGAACGACGTCATGCGTCCTCCTCGGGGGCGGGCGCCGCCCGCAGGCGCGCCTCGGCGAGCGCCACGATCTCGAGGCCGAGGTGGCCCATGGCGGCGGCGGCGAAGACCATCAGGCCGCCGGCGACGTAGTCGCGTTCGGCGAGCGCCCGGAGCGCCACCAGGACCAGCGGCACGGTGCCGACGAGGAAGGCCAGGCCGAGCGAGCGCATCATCAGCCTCCGAGGGCGGCCAGGAGGCCGGCCAGCACGACGACCATCGCCGCGAGGACGCCCAGCCGCGCGCGCGAGCCCGGCAGCGGGGCCCGCCCGCGGAAGAGGTCCGTCGCGATCGCCAGGCCCACGAGCGTGCCGACGAGCGCGAGGCCCACCAGCGCGAGGCCCGGCAGCGCCGGGAAGCCGCGGCCGGCGGCCTCGGCGAGCGGCGGCCAGCAGGCGGCGCCCACCGCCGGACCCGCGACGAGCAGGCCCGCAACCCACGGCAGCGGATCGCGCGCCGGTCGGGCGGCGACGCCGTCGAGCGACGTCCACTCGACCGACCGTGGCGCCGGGCGCGGCGCCAGGAACCAGCACGCCGCGGTCACGTAGGCGGCCACCGCCGCGAGCCCCACCGCCGCGAGCGCCGCGTCCGGGGCGGCGGGCGGCAGGCCGTGGGCCGGCAGGGCCCAGCTCGCGGGCACGCCGACGAGCAGCGCCGCCCGGCTGCGACGCAGCATCCCGAGCGCCAGGAGCGACGGTCCGACGAGCGCCGACAGCCACCACGCCGTCGTCGGCGGCGCGCGCAGGCCGAGCGCCGGGGCGACGACGAGCGCGACGTGGGCGGCGCCGCCCGCGGCCAGCGTCCACGCCCAGGGACGCGCCGCCCCGGGCTCGGCGGCGGCCAGCATCGGCGAGGCGCTCAGGGGGCGATCTTCCACCGGTACTGCAGCCGACGGCCGTCCCGGAGCAGCAGCACCGAGAGCGCGTCGGCCCCCTTGACCATGTCCCACGCGCGCATGAACTGCTCGGGACGCTCGAGCGGCTGCTCGTTGACCGCGAGCACGACGTCGCCGACGCCGACCGACGCGCCGGCGGCGAGGGGTGACTCGGGCGCGATCGACACGAGCTTGAAGCCGAGGAAGCGGCCGCCGTCGACCACCGGCGCCACCCGCAGGGCGGCGATGAAGCGCTGCGGGCCGCGCTCGAGGACCTGCTGGACCTCGGCGCGCGTCAGCGTGCCCTCGATCACGGCGGCGGGCGGTTCGGCCGCCTGCGCCACAGGGGCCACGCCGAGGAGCATCGCCGTCAGGAGCGCGGTACGCATGGCGCCCACCATATCGACGGCCGGCAAGACAGGCAACGGCGTCACCGCGCCGCCAGCGCCGCCCGGCAGGCGCGGTGCACGCTCCGCGCGTCGAGGCTGCCGTCGATGACCACGACGCGGTCGCCGGGGCGGAACCGCGCCGCCGTCTCGTAGGCGGCAGCGACGCGGCGCTGGACTTCGTCGACCTCGTACAGGTCGGCGACCCCGGCGCGGCGGGCGCGGCGAGCGCCGGCGAGGTCGGCGTCGACCCGGAGGAAGAGGACGACGTCGGGGCGCGCCATCGGGGCGTTGATCTGCGCCACCCAGTGCACGTCGGTCTCGGTGCCCTGATAGGCCAGGCTGGAGTGGTCGTAGCGGTCGCAGACGACGTCGGCGCCGGCGACGAGGGCGGGCTCGATCTCGTTGCGCAGGTGGTCGGCGCGATCGGCGGCGAAGAGCAGCGCGATCGTCTCCGGCGTGAGCCGCGCGCCGCCCCGGCCGACGACGCGCCCGCCGAGCGCCTGCCGGAGCAGCGTCCCGATGGGCCCGGTGCTGGGCTCGGCCGTCTCGTGGACGCGCCGACCCTGGCGCCGCAGCCAGCGCGCGAGGAGGCGCGCCTGGGTCGTCGTCCCCGCGCCGTCGATGCCTTCGAACACGATGAAGCGCCCGCGTTCGCTCACTCGCCCCGCTCCCGCCGGTCGCGCTGCCGCGACCAGAACGCGTCGACGGCACGCCAGTGCGCGTCGGCGCTCCACACGTCCCCGAAGAGCCGCGCCTCGAGCGCGCCGTGGGCCGCGTCGTCGAGCGACGCCGCCGCCGGACCGGTGAGCGCCTTGAACGCCGCCACGACCGCCGTCGGCCGCGCCGCGAGCGCCCGCGCCAGCTCCAGCGCCGCGTGGCGCGCCGTCGTCCCGGGCGGCGCCACGTGCTGCACCACGCCGAGGCCCAGCGCCTCCTGCGCATCCAACTCCGCGCCACGACTCAGCAAATCGAAGGCGCGGGCCGGGCCGACGAGCCGCGCCAGCCGCCGAGAGCCGCCCCACGCCGTCGTCACGGCGAAGTCGATCTGGCGGAAGCCGAGGCGCGCCTCGGCCGCGGCGACGCGCAGGTCGGCGGCGAGCGCCACCTCGACGCCGCCTCCGTAGGCGAACGCGTCGATGGCCGCGATCACGGGGACCGGCAGCGCCTCGAGCGCCCCGAGCACCGCCTGCACCCGCAGCGCGAAGGCCTCCGCCGCTTCGGCGGTGCGGATCGCCTCGAGCGCCTTCAGATCGCCGCCGGCGATGAAGTGCCCGCGGCCGCCGCAGAGCACGACCGCGCGCACCGACCGGTCGCCGTCGAGCGCCGCCACCGAGCGGCCGAGCGCCTCGACCGTCTCCGGGGCGAGCGCGTTGCGTGCCGCGGGGCGATCGACGACGAGGACCGCGACGGCGCCGTCGCGCTCGACGCGCACCTCGCCGGCGCTCACTTCGCGTTCCCCAGCGGCCGGCCGCCGAGGCGCTTGCGCGCGTCCTCGACCATCTCGCGAATCTCGGGGCTGTCGTGCGTCCCCAGGATGTCGAGGAAGTCGGCCACGCGCGGCCCGCCCATCGTCGACAGCGCATCGACGACGGCGCGCAGGAGCTCGCGGTCCTTCGGATCGGCGAGGTGGATCAGCGCGTCGGCGGCCCGGTCGTCGCCGATCTCGGCGAGCGCGCCGACCATGCGCAGCACGACCTCCCGGTCGCGCTCCTGGCCGATCCGCGCCGCCAGCGCCGGCACCGCCTGCGCCGCCTTCACCATGGCGAGCCGCGCCGCGCTGGCGATGCGCACGTCGGCGTCGGCGTCGGAGAGGCCCTCGAGCAGCGCGGGCACGTCGCGCGCGAAGGCGTCGGCGCGCGCCCGCACCCCCTTCGCCAGCGGCCGCAGCCCGCTCTTCAGGCGCTCGCGCAGCGCGCCGGGCAGCGCCGCCGCGTCGCCGCCGAACGGCGCCTCGTCGGCGCTCTGCAGGTGCGCATGGAAGGCCTCTTCGCTCTCCGGCGGCCGCATGCGGACCTCGGCCTCCCACAGCGCCTTCGCCGTGCCGGCCAGCGCGTGCGCGGCGATGCCCTCCCCGTCGGTGACGCCGTAGATCACACCGAGCTCGACGCTGACCCGCCACGCCCCCGGCAGCGCCTTGTCCGCGACGAGCACGCCCGCGCCGCCGAGCGCCTCGCGCACGAGCGCCGTCAGCTCCTCGGGCGGGACGGGGGCGGGCCGGCGGTCGGCCGGCGTGTGGTCCCGCACGCGGATCTTCGTCACCACGGCGGCGGGCGGCGCCGGCCGGGCGGCATCGGGGTGGACGGTGATCGGCGCATCGGGGGTCTTCCGGGTGCAGCCCGCCGCGAGCAGACACAGGCCGAGGAGCGCGGCGCGCATCACCCGCCCTCGCGCTTCGCCTGGGTGGCCCAGTCGCCGTAGCGGTGCGCTTCGAACACATGCCGCGCCTGGTGGAACCACTGCCGCGCCCTGGCCGGGTCGAGCGGGGCGGTGTAGTCGCCCTTCGCCAGCGCCAGGCGGCCGGCGTAGAACGGCGACGCCGTCAGGCGCGCGGCGTCGTCGAGGCGGTCGAGCGCCTCCTTCGCCGGACCACGACGGTTGAGGAGCGCGTGCAGCTGCGCCGACTTCTCCTCGACCTCGAAGACCAGCTCCGGGGCGACGGGCGCGCCCGTGCGCACGCGGGCGACGGCGCCGCGCAGCGCGTCGTCGCACGTCGCCACGTCGTCGGCGGCGGCGGCCGCGGCGGCGACGAGCAGCTCCATGTGGACGCGCAGGTGGGGCCCGATCTCGGCGGTCGCCGCGCGGTTGCGGAGCGCCTCGATCTCGGTGGGCGCGACCGCGCGGCCCTCGGCGATGCCGTCGCGCAGGCGCGCCATGCCGGCGAGCAGCGGCACGTCGTCGACGGACAGACCGCACGCGTAACGGGCGCCGGGCGCGCGCGCCAGCAGCGTGGCCAGCGCGGCGCGATCCCCCGGCGTCCGGTGGCGCAGGATCGCCTCGGCCGCCGCGGGCCCGGGGTCGGTCACCGGGAGCCCCTGCCAGAGGTCCATCAGGCGACGTCGCTCGGGGTCCAGCTCGAGCTCGACGTGGAGCGACGCGTAGCCGCTGCGGACGAGCCGCGAGAAGTCGTCGTAGGTGGGCGCGAGCCGGGGCGCGCAGCCGGCGTGGTACACGAGCTCGGGCACGCGCTGGCGGCGGCGCCAGTCCTCGACGATCGCGGGGTCGACGTCGGTCCCGCGCAGGTCGGCGACGCCGGGATCGAGGAGCAGGCAGCGCCGGTCGAAGGCAGACTTCAGCCGCGGGGCCACGCGCTCGAGGCGGGCCAGCGCCGCGGGGCTCTCGATGACGACGAGCACCCAGGTCGCCATGCGCTTCAGGCCCGCCGAGCGCGCCTCGAGCGCCGCCAGCGCCGCCTCGCCGTCGGCGTCCTCGAAGCCGTCGACCCAGAAGAGGCGGTTGTTGAAGTGGTCGCCCTGGTGCGCGGCCAGCGCCGGGTGGACCGGCGTGCGCGCCGTCGACGGCGCCGGAACCACTTCGACGCCGTGGGCGCCGAGGGCTGCGGCCAGCGTACGCGCCGCGCCGTCACCGGAGCACAGGGCCAGCGCGAGGCGCGGCTCGGCGCCCGCGGCCCGGAGCCAGCGCGCCAGGCCCTCGACATGGAAGGCGGCGGAGGTGGCGGGCGGGACGGGTCCGTCGCTCCACGCGGACTTCTCGAGCAGCAGGTCCACAGCTTCCTCGCTTCTTTCGGGAGGGCGCCCGCGGCCGGGGGGCGGGCCTCGGGGCACGCAGCGCGCCCAGGGTAGCGCCGACGACGCCGCGGGAACACCCGTCTCGACACTCCCAACACCCTGTGATACCAGAGGAAAGATACTCTGGGGGAGGTGGAGCGCATGCGCGCGACGAGGCAACTGCGGCTCGCGGCGGTGATGGGCCTCACGGCGCTCGGGGCCCTGCCGGCGTCCGCGCAGCCGGCGCCCGACAAGACGGCGCCCGAGGCGGTCGACCTGCGCCGCAACGGTCCCTACCTCGGGGTGGCGCCCGGCACGCGCGACGCCTCGCCGTCGACGGCGCGACTCCGCAGCCAGGGGGCCGTCCGCCTCCTCACGTGGGTCGGCTTCCAGATGGTCGGCACCGGCGGACGCGTCTTCATCCAGGCGACCGAGCGGCCGGTCTACAACCTGGTGCCCGGCGGGACCGACGAGGTAATCCTCGAGTTCCCCGACACGCGACTGCACTCGAACAACGACGCGCGCCGCCTCGAGACGGGCATGTTCCCGACGGCGGTCGGCTGGGTCGAGGCCCAGCAGCTCCGCGGCAACGTGACGCGCGTCACCGTGAAGCTGCGCGAGACGGTCGGCTACGACCTCCACCAGGACGGCAACTACGTCCTGCTCGACTTCCGGCCGCCGAGCCCCGAGACGCTCGCGCCGCCGCCGCCGCCGTCCGACGCATCGCCCGCCCCGGCGCCCTGATCACCCGCCCGTGCTCGGGCTCCTCGCCTTGCTGCTCGGCCCCCCGGTGGCCGCCGACGTCTCCGCCGACCGCCTCGAGGTCTACGACGGCGGCTGGCGGGCCGAGGGCGGCCTGCGCGTGGAGACGGGCGAGTGGCGCCTCGAGGGCGCCGCGGCCGCAGGCGCGCCGACGGGCGAGTGCCCGCAGGGGCGCATCGCCGTCGAGGGCCCGGCGCGGCTCACGCTGCGGAACGACCTCGCGACGGCGCTCGCGGCGCGGCGGCTCACGCTGTGCCTGCCGGGCCCCACGGGCGCCGCCGAGGACCTCTCGGTGCGGACCCCGCGATGGCGGCTCACGGCGGCGAGCGCCACGCTCCGCGACGATCGGCTCCTGGCGACGGAGGTGACGGCGACGGGGTGCGCGTGCGACGAGCCGCCGTGGCGCGTGACCGCGCGGGCCGCGGAGGTGACCCCCGGCGAGGGCGCCTGGGCGGAGTGGCCGGTGCTCTGGGCGGGCCCGGTGCCCGTGGCCGCGGCGCCGCGCTGGTACGTGCCGTTCGCGCGTCGCCGCACCGGCTTTCTGCTGCCCGAGCTCGGCTGGGACGGCGAGGACGGGCCGTTCGGGCGCGTCCCGTTCTTCTGGGCGCCCCACCAGAGCCTCGACCTGACGCTGGCGCCGGGCGCGCGCGCTCACTTCGGACCGACGGCCGCCGGGCGCCTGCGCTGGGCCGCCGACGACGACGAGGGCGGCACGCTCGCCGTCGACTCGGTCGTGCCCGACGGCGCCGTCGCCTGGGGCGAAGGCTCGGTCGCCGCGGGGCCGGCGCGGCTGGCGATCGCCGGCGAGGCGGCGACGGCGCAGGACGTGCGGCAGGCGCTGCGTCCGGGCCTCGCCTCGCGCGGGCGGGACCACCTGCGCACCCGGGCCGCGCTGACGGTGGGCGCGGACGCGCTGCAGGTCGGCGTCGGCGGCGCGCTGCTCCAGGACCTGCGCGGCGGCGGCGACCTTCTCGGTCAGCCCGGCGTGTACCAGCCCGCGCCCGAGATCTGGCTCGCCTGGACGGCGCCGCTCCCCTTCGCCGACCTGCGCATCGACGCGCGCTTCAGCCGCTTCGACGCCGCGGCGGCGCCCGTCGAGGAGCGCGCCGCCCTCGACGCGGGCCTCGACGCGACGTGGTGGCTCGGACCGCTGCGTCTGCGGCCGGACGCCTCCCTGCTCACACAGCGGCTGGACGACGGCGGCCGCCTCGTGGGGGCCGCCGGGCTGGAGGCGGCGGTGGGGGTCGCCCGGGACTTCGAGGGGTTGCGGCACGAGATCTGGCTGGCCGCCCGCGGTCGCCGCGTCGGCGTCGACGAGCGCGGCGAGCCGGCCATCCTCGACGCCGAGGACCGTCCGCTGCCGAGCCGGCGCGGCGAGCTCGCCGCACAGACGCGCCTCGTCGGCGGCTCCGTGAGCGGATCGGTCGAAGTTTCGCTGGGTTACGAAGCGGAGGCGCCGGTGGAGGGCCGCGAGGCGCCCGTGGCGAGCGCCGCCGTGGACGCGGCGCATGCGGGCGTCGAGGCCGTCGCCGCGCTCGACGAGGCCGTTCGCGCGCGGGCCCGCCTCGGCGCCGCCGCCGGGCCCCGTCTGGACGTCGGGTACGCGCGCCTCCGCCCGGAGCCGTCGACGCCGATCTTCGTGCGCCAGTGGACGCGCGGCATCCCACGCCTCTTCCTGGTCGACGGCGACGACGTCGACACGATCGACGGCCGCGTCACCCTGCCGTGGGGCCGCCTCGAGGCCACCTACGGCCTCGTGGCCGACGCCGCCGACGCCGCGGTGCTCGGACAGGACGCCGGCTTCGGTTGGCGAGGCGGCTGCGACTGCTGGTCGGCCCGCCTGCGGGCCAGCCACGAGCGCGGCCGCGACGCGCCCGACGTCTGGCTCGAGGTGGCGCTGGCCCCGAGCCCCTGACTCGCGCCCGCCGCACGTTCGTGGGATAACGCCGCCGATGAACGAACCCGCCCTGAAGACGACCGGCGCCGTCGCGCGCGGCGGCCCCTGGCGCGCGCTCGTCACGTGGCTGCCGCGCGCCTGGGCGGAGATCGACGCCGATCGCGATCCGCAGGCGCGCTTCGGCTACCGCGAGGGCGGCGCGCTGGTGGTCGCCGCCCTCGGCCTCGCCATCATGTACTTCGGCGGCAGCGAGATGACCTTCCTCGACTGGGTCGCGCCGCTGCTCGGCTACGACGACCCGCTCACGGCGCGCGTCCAGCCGCTCTACGAGATCGCCGGCTTGCTGCATTGGGTCGCCTTCTGCGTCCTCGGCTACCTCGTCGTGCCCGCGATCTGGCTCGCCGCCCACGGCGAGCGCCTGCGCGACTACCACCTCGGGTGGGCCGGCACCGGGCGCCACCTCGTCGTCTACCTGTCGATCTTCGCGGTGATGGCCGTCGGCATCGTCGTCGCCTCGCGGTCGCCGTCGTTCCAGCTGATGTACCCGATGTACCAGCAGGCGGGGCGCTCGTGGTTCGACCTGATCGTGTGGGAGCTGGCCTACGGGCTGCAGTTCTTCGCCCTGGAGTTCTTCTTCCGCGGCTTCATGCTCCACAGCCTGCGGCGCGTGCTCGGTTACGGAGCCATCTTCGTGATGGCGGTGCCGTATTGCATGCTCCACTTCCAGAAGCCGTTCCTGGAGTGCGTCCTCTCCATCTTCGGCGGGATCATCATCGGAACGATGGCCATGCGCTGGCGCTCGGTGTGGGGTGGCGCCTTGTTGCACTGGCTGATCGCGCTGACGATGGACGTGAGCGCCATGGTCCACCGGGGCGAGTTCCCACCCGGTCCGCTCGGCCCTTGATCCGCTAGCGGGCGAGCGACAGCAGGCCGCGCTCCGGGTACTCCGCGCCCGTCAGGCGGGCGCGCGCCTCGCCCACGAGGAAGCACGACCCGGTGACCACCGTCGTGCGGTCGCGCGGCCGCTCCGCCAGCGCCTGCGCCACGTCGTCGACCACCCGCACCCGCGGGAACGCCGCGAACGCCGGCAGCAGGCTCGCGGCGGGGGCGCGCCGCGGGTAGAGCGGCGTCACGAGCGTCACCGAGTCGGCGACCGCCCGCAGCGAGGCGGCCATGCCCGAAGTCTCCTTGTCGGACATCGCGCCGAAGACGACGTGCACCGGCGCGCGCTCGGCCTGGCGCAGCCACGCGACCAGCGTCGCCATCGCCGGCGGGTTGTGCGCGCAGTCGAGGACAACGTCTCCCATGCGCTCGGCGCGGCCGGGCCATCGGACCGCGTCGAGCGCCGCCGGATCGGGGTCGATGCCGAGCCCGCGCACGATGGCCAGCGCGAGGCCGGCGTTCCGCGCCTGATGATCGCCCGGCAGCGGCCGCGGCGCCCGGTGCGCCTCGACCACGGTCAGCGTCACCCCCGCGGGCAGCGCCGCCCCGAGCGCTTCGAGCTCCTCGCCCGTCGCGGCGGTCAACGACGGCCGCCCCGCCCGGAAGATCGCGGCCTTCTCGCGCGCGATGGACCGCAGGTCCGGCCCGAGCACCGCCGTGTGATCGAGGCCCACCCCGACCACCGCCGAGACCTCCGGATCGGAGGCGTTCGTCGCGTCCAGGCGCCCGCCGAGGCCGACCTCCCACACCGCCACCTCGACGCCGGCCTCCGCGAACGCCAGGGCCGCCATCGCCCAGGTGACCTCGAAGAAGGAGGGCTCGTAGGCCGCGCGCCGACCCGCCTCGAGCACCCGCTCGAAGAGGGTCGGCACCGCCGCTTCGGCGACGTCTTCGCCATCGATGCGAATTCGTTCACGAAAAGAGACGAGGTGCGGCGACGTGAACAGGCCCGTCCGCACGCCGGCGGCGCGCAGGAGCGCCTCGACGCAGGCGGCGGTGCTGCCCTTGCCGTTGGTGCCGCCGATGAGGACGCCGCGCATGCGGCCCACCGGGCCGCCGAGCGCCGCGTCGAGGGCGCGCGGGCCGTCCAGGCCCGGCTTCTCGCCGAACCGGACCCGCTCGTAGAGCCGCGCCAGCGCGTCGCCGTAGGCGTCCGTCACGTCACCTCGGCGAAGTGGTGCCTCAGGTCGAGGTACTCGAGGAAGCGGTCGAAGCGGCCCGTGTCGGCCAGGTCAATGGAGTCCTCGTCGACGCCGGCCACGAGGCCCGCGCGGTGGAAGCGCCGCAGGACGTCGTCGAGCTCCACCGGCGTCAGGCCGATGCGCTCCGCCAGCTCGCCGGGGCCGAGCTGGATGCGCAGGCCGCGGCCGAAGCGGTGGCCGCAGCTGCCGGCGAGTCGCTTCAGCGCGCGCGCCGTCCGGCTCACCGGATCGCGGTCGAGCAGCAGGGCGAGGTCCTGGTTGGCCTCTTCGAGGCGCTGCGCCAGGCGGCGGATGAGCCGCACCGCCACGTCGCGGTGGTGGAAGACGAGCGGCTCGAAGGCCTCGGGCGGCACCACCAGCAGCTCCGCATCCTCGAGCACGGTGGCGGTCGCGCTCCGCGGCCGGTCGTTCAGGATCGCCATCTCGCCGAAGAACTCGCCCGCCGGCAGCACGCTGACGGTCTTCTCGAGGTCGCGCACGCGCTTGCTGATGCGCACGCGCCCGGACGCGATGATGTACATCTCGCGGCCGTGGTCGCCCTCGCGGAAGAGGACCGTGCCCGCGGCGAAGGCGCGCGTGCCGGGCTCCGTCGGGGTCAGCGCCACCGCTCCCATGTTTCCTCCCGATCACCGCCGAGAGCCGACAGGACGGCGCGGGTGCGCGGCGGGACCGGCACGCCCGCGGCCTCGAGGGCGGGGAGGTGCGCGGCCAGGAGCGCGAGGTCCGCGGGCCGGTCGACGTCGTACCAGAACTCCAGCAGGTGGTATCGGCAGGACGCGCGCTGAAGTCGACGGAGGGTGTGCGCCAGGACCCGGTCCGTGCCCCACGGGACGTCGTCGAAGATCGGCGGCGCGTCTTCGCGCACGCCCACGAGGTAGTAGCCGCCGTCGCCGGCGGGGCCGAGCACCACCGGCACCTCGGCGAGCGCCGCGAAGGCCGCGTCGACGTGCGCCGGCGGGAGCGTCGGGCTGTCCGTGCCGAGGACCACGACCGGCGCCTCGCGCGCGGCGCAGGCCGCGAGCCGCGCGCCGAGATCGCCCGGCGGCTGGTCGGCGAGCGCGACGCCCAGCGCGTCGAAGAGCGGGTGCGGGCCGTCGCGCCACACCGTGATCGCGCGGCCCGGCCGACGGTGACGTTCGACGACGTCGGCGACGAACGCGGCGTGGAGGTCGGCGGCCCCCTGCGCGCCGAGCGCCGGCGCCAGCCGCGTCTTCGCCTGCCCCGGCACCGGCGCGCGCGCGAAGATCGCAAGCCTCAAAGGACCGCCTCGCGCCCGATCGTCCACAGGATCTTGGCGCCGGCGCGGACGGATCCCTTCAGGTTGCCGGCGACCTTGCTGCGGCCCGTCCGGCGGCGGCGGTAGCGGACCGGCACTTCGACGGCCCGCAGGCCCAGGCGAGCGGCGCGCGCCTGCATCTCGACCGTCCAGCCCATGCCGGTGTCGCTCATCTGCAGGCGGTCGAGCGCCGCCCAGGTGATCGCCCGGAACGGCCCCAGGTCGGTGAACTCCACGCCGTAGAGGCGCCGCAGCAGCGTGCAGGCCAGAAGGTTGCCGAGGCGGGCCTGCGGCAGCAGCGCGCCCGGCTCGCGCTCGCCGCGCACCCGCGAGCCGACGACCAGGTCGGCCGCGCCGACCTCGAGCGGCGCCAGCAGCGCCGGCAGGTCGTCGGGATCGTCGGCGCCGTCGGCGTCGAGGAACACCACCGCGTCGGGCGGGTCGGCCTCGAGGTGCTCGAGCGCCCGCAGGCACGCCGAGCCGTAACCGCGCCGGCGCTCGAACAGCGCCACCGCGCCCCCGTCGCGCGCTGCGGCGAAGGTGGCGTCGCTGCTGCCGTTGTCGACGACGACGACCTGCCGGAGGCCGCGCCCGCGCAGCGCCGCGAGCACGCGCGGCAGGCTGGCCTCCTCGTCGAGGGCAGGGATGACGGCGTCGACGCGCATCGGGCGAGTACCTACGCAGGGCGCGCGGCGATTGCAAGGGCCGCCTTGCGACCGGCGGGGGCGTTCGTTAGGGTGCGGCCCACCATGGCGGTGACCTACCGAGAGGCGGGCGTCGACATCGACGCCGGTGACGCGCTGGTCGAGCGGATCAAACCGCTGGCGAAGAGCACCCACGGACCCGGCGTGGTCGGTGGCATCGGCGGCTTCGGCGGCCTCTTCGCGCTCAACGAGACCGGCCCGTGGCGCGACCCCGTGCTCGTCTCCGGCACCGACGGTGTCGGCACCAAGCTCAAGCTCGCGTTCGCGCTCGACCGGCACGACACCGTCGGCGTCGACCTCGTGGCGATGTGCGTCAACGACGTGATCACTACCGGCGCCAAGCCATTGTTCTTCCTCGACTATTTCGCCACCGGCGCGCTGTCGGTCGAGCAGGGCGAGGCCGTCATCCGCGGCATCGCCGCCGGGTGCCGCGACGCGGGGTGCGCGCTGCTCGGCGGCGAGACGGCGGAGATGCCGGGGTTCTACGCGCGCGGCGAGTACGACCTGGCCGGCTTCGCGGTGGGCGTCGTCGAGCGCGACGCGATCATCGACGGGCGGCGGGTCGCGGCCGGCGACGCCGTCATCGGCGTGGCGAGCAGCGGCGTGCACAGCAACGGCCTGTCGCTCGCGCGGCGCGTGCTCGACTGGGAGGGCGACGCCGAGGTGGCCGCCGCCCTCCTCACGCCCACGCGGATCTACGCGCGCGCCGTCGCTGCCCTGCTGCGCGCGGTCGACGTCCGCGGCCTCGCGCATATCACCGGCGGCGGGCTGCCCGGCAACCTGCCGCGCTGCCTCCCCGACGGCCTCGGCGCCCGCCTCGACCGCGGGCGCTGGCCGCTGCCGCCGATCTTCGCGCGCATCGCCGCCGCCGGACCCGTCGACGACGACGAGATGCTGCGCACGTTCAACATGGGCGTCGGCCTGTGCGCGGTCGTGCCCGCGGCGCAGGCCGAGGCCGCCGTCGCCGCGCTGACGGGCGCCGGCGAGGCGGCCTGGGTCATCGGCGCGGTCGAACCCGGCGACGGGGTGTCCTGGGCGTGACGGGCGTCGATCCCGTCGCGGGCCTCCCCCGCCCGCTCCGGCTCGGCGTGCTCGCCAGCGGATCCGGCTCCAACCTGCAGGCGGTCCTCGACGCGGCGGTCCCCGGCGTCGTCCCGGCGCTCGTCCTCTCCGACAAGCCCGCGGCAGGCGCCCTCGAGCGCGCCCGCCGCGCCGGCGTCGCCACCGAGGTGCTGCGCCCGCGCGACTTCGCGTCCCGCGAGGCCTTCGACGCCGCGCTCGTCGAGACGCTCCGCCGCCACGACACGCACCTCGTCGCGCTCGCGGGGTTCATGCGCTTGTTGACGCCGGTGTTCCTTGATGAATTCCGGCTGCGTGTGGTCAACGTGCACCCGGCGCTCTGTCCGTCGTTCCCCGGCCTGAACGCGCCGGCGCAGGCGGTGGGCTGGGGCGTCAAGGTGACCGGCTGCACGGTGCACTTCGTCGACGCCGGCGTCGACACCGGCCCGATCATCGCCCAGGCGGCGGTCCCCGTGGCCGACGACGACACCGCCGACACGCTGCACGACCGCATCCGCGTCGAGGAGCACCGCCTGTTGCCCGCCGCGCTGGGCTGGCTCGCGGCGGGGCGGGTGCGCGTCGACGGCCGGCACGTCCGCGTGCTGCCCGAATAAGCGGCAGTTTCGCGGAGCGACACTGCGGAAGGCGAGCGCGAGCACGGGGGCGGGGGCCAGATGTCCACTGCGGAGCACTACGACGTCGTCGTGGTGGGCCGGTCGCTCGCGGCGCTGCTCGCCGCGGCGCTGCTGGCCCGGCGCAAGCTCCGCGTCCGCGCGCTGCCCTGCCCGAGCGACGGGCTCGACGAGGTCGGCGAGCCGCTCTTCGGCCTCAAGACGGCGCCGATCGTCCAGCGCGTCCTCGAGGAGCTCGGCCTGGTCCACGCCGTGCGCACCAAGGTCGACGGCGGCCCCGATCCGGTCGCCGTGGCGCTCCCCGACCGCCGCTTCACCCTCGAACCGGAGCTGACCGCGCGGGGGCGCGAGCTCGGCCGCGCGTTTCCCGAGGCCCGCGCCGGCTTGCTCGGCCTCTTCGGCCGCATCGAGGGGTACGGCGGCGGCCTCGACGCGCTGCTCGGCGGCGATCTCGAGCTGCCCGCCGAGGGCATCGCCGCGCGCATCGCCCTGCGCCGCGCCTTCGCCGGCGTGCCCGCCCACCAGCTCGGCGCCCACCCCATCCCCTGGGCCGAGGACGAGTCGCTGCGCGCGCTCGTGTCCGCGCTCCTCGCGGTGGCCGGGCGCGCCGACGAGGCCCGCGGCAGCATGAACGCCGCCGGCGCCCGCGCGCTCTGGCACCTCGCCCACGGGGTGGACCGCATCCGCGGCGGTCGCGCCGGCCTGGCGGAGCTCGTCGAGGAGAAGCTGCGCGCCCACGGCGGCGACGCCGAGCTGCGCCGCCCCGTCGTCGGCTTCGAGGTGAAGCGCCGCCGCATC
This sequence comes from Myxococcota bacterium, assembly GCA_963169045.1. Classification (GTDB taxonomy): domain Bacteria; phylum Myxococcota_A; class Bradymonadia; order UBA7976; family UBA1532; genus CAUJDF01. The sequence goes on along the minus strand of CAUJDF010000091.1, from coordinate 220,972 downwards.
ACGGCGCTGCTCGCCGCCGGCGAGCGCCGCTACACGGCCGAGGTGGTCGTCTTCGCGGGCGACGACACGACGCTCAACCGCCTCGTCGGCGAGCCGCTCGTCCGCGCCCCGGTCGTCTCGGCGCAGGTGGCGCGCGCCGCGGTCCCGCCCGAGCTGCGCCCCGGCGGCCTGCGCGACCCGTGCGCCTGGCTGCCGTCCCCCGGCGCCCCCCCCTGTCTCGTCCGCCCCGAGAACGGCGATCTGTGGCTCACCTGGTCGGGCGCGCCCCCGTGCCTCGAGACGCTCGTTCCCTTCACCGACGCCCGCCTGCTCGACATCGCGCCGCGCGTCCTGCCCGGACCGGGCAGCGTCGACCCGCTCGGCCTCTTTCGCGTGCCGGTGCGCGGCCCCCTGCGCAACCTCGTCCGCACCGGGGCCTGGGTCGTCCGCGGCCTCGGCCTCGAGGGCGACTTCCTCACCGCCTGGCACGCCGCCCAGGTGGCCGCCCGTCTCGCGCCGCGTCGCCGATTCCGATGATCCTCTCAATGTTATTGTGGGCCGATCCGCTTTCTTGCTAATGAAACCCAAGGGTTACGAACCCCGGGACCGCACGAGGTGCGAGATGACGAAGGGTGAGCTCATCGAGGTCATCGCCCAGCGCGACGGCTTCAACCTCAAGAAGGCCGAGATCGTGGTGAACACGATCTGCGATTCGATGCGCGAGGCGCTGCAGAAGGGCGAGCGCGTCGAGATCCGCGGCTTCGGCTCGTTCGAGGTCCGCGAGTACAACGCGTACCGGGGCCGCAACCCGAAGACCGGCGAAGAGGTGTACGTGCGGGCCAAGAAGGCGCCGTTCTACAAGCCCGGCAAGGAGCTCCGCGAGCGCATCAACGGATCGCGCAAGAACTAGCCCCCGCTCCCCTCGACCGTCCGGATCGTCCCCGTCTCGCCCCGCCCGAGGACCGCGCGCATGAGCGAATTCGTCCACCTGCACCTGCACACCCAGTACAGCTTCCTCGACGGCGCCATCCGCGTCGGCGACCTGTTCCCGAAGCTGGCGGCGCTCGGCATGAAGGCCGTGGCGATCACCGACCACGGCAACATGTTCGGGGCGGTCGACTTCTACAAGCGCGCGAAGAAGGCGGGCATCAAGCCGATCCTCGGCGTCGAGGCCTACGTGGCCGAAGGCTCGCGCAAGGAGAAGTCCGGCCTCGACTTCCACCTCGTGCTGCTGGCGAAGAACGACGCGGGCTACGCGAACCTGCGCCGGCTCGTGAGCTTCGCCTGGCTCGAGGGCATGCACACGCACCCGCGCATCGACCTCGAGCTGCTGCGCGCCCACGCCGAGGGCCTGTTCTGTCTCAGCGGCGGTCCCGACGGACAGATCGGGCAGGCGGTGCTGCGCGGGCGCATGGAGCAGGCGAAGGCGCTCGCGAAGACCTACCGCGACCTGTTCGAGCCGGGCGCGTTCCACCTCGAGATCCAGGCGACGGGCCTGCCGGACCAGCTGAAGATCAACGCCGCCTTCCGCGAGATCGGCCGCGAGCTCGAGATCCCGCTCTGCGCCTCGAACGACGTGCACTACCTGCACCGCGAGGACGCCCGCGCCCACGAGGTGCTGCTCGCCATCCAGGAGGGCCGCCCGCTCAACGATCCGCGCCGCGCGCAGACCGCGTCCGACGCCTACTGGCTCAAGCCCGCCGACGAGATGTGGCGCGTCCTCGGCGCCGAGTTCGCCGACGCGCTCGAGCGCACCACCTACATCGCGGACGCATGTAAGGTCGACCTCGACCTGGGCAAGGTCTACCTGCCCAGCTATCCGCTGCCCGCAGGCTACGATCTGGACTCATACCTGGCGCACCGGGCACGCGAGGGCCTCGAACAGCGTTTCGCGGAGTTCGCTGCGGTCGGCAAGTCGGTCGACAAGGACGCCTACCACGCGCGTCTGGAAGAAGAAGTCGGGATCATCATCAAGATGGGATTCCCCGGCTACTTCCTCATCGTGCAGGACTTCATCAACTGGGCGAAGGACCACGGCATCCCCGTGGGCCCGGGCCGTGGCTCCGGGGCCGGTTCGCTGGCCGCCTACGCGCTGCGCATCACGGACCTGGACCCCATCCCGTACGGTCTGCTCTTCGAGCGCTTCCTGAACCCGGAGCGCGTCTCGATGCCCGACTTCGACGTCGACTTCTGCATGAACCGACGCGGCGAGGTCATCCAGTACGTCACGCACAAGTACGGGGACACGCAGGTCGGTCAGATCGCGACGTTCGGCGGTTTGAAGGCGCGCGGCGTCATCAAGGACGTTGGCCGCGCGCTCGGACTGAACTTCAGCGAGACGGACCGGCTCTCGAAGCTGGTGCCCGCGGTGCTGAACATCACGCTCAAGCAGGCGATCGAGCAGGAACCGCGTCTCGAGAAGCTCTACAAAGAAGACGCGAAGGTGAAGGACCTGCTCGACATCGCCCTCAGCCTCGAGGGCCTGTACCGGCAGGCGGGCATGCACGCGGCGGGCGTCGTCATCGGCGACAAGCCGCTGTGGGACTACTGCCCCGTCTTCACCGGCGCCAACGGCGAGCTCGTCACCCAGTTCGCCAAGGACGAGGTCGAGGCCGTCGGCCTCGTGAAGTTCGACTTCCTCGGCCTCAAGACGCTGACGGTCATCGACGACGCCGTCCGCATGATCAATCGCGGTCGGCCCTCCTCTTCTGGGACTCCGATCGACCTCACGAAGCTGTCGCTCGACGACCCGAAGGTCTACGAGCTGATCAGCCGCGCCGACACCGAGGGCGTGTTCCAGCTCGAGTCGAGCGGCTTTCGCGAGCTGCTCAAAAAGCTCAAGCCGGACAAGTTCGAGGACATCGTCGCCGCCGTCGCGCTCTACCGTCCGGGCCCGCTCAACTCGGGCATGCTCGACGACTTCATCGCGCGCAAGCACGGCCGGCAGCGCATCCAGTACCCGCACGCCAGCCTGGAGCCGATCCTCCGCGACACCTACGGGGTCATCGTCTACCAGGAGCAGGTCATGCAGATCGCGCAGGTCCTCGCCGGCTTCTCGCTCGGCGGCGCCGACCTGCTGCGCCGCGCGATGGGCAAGAAGAAGGCCGACGTCATGGCCGCCCAGCGCGAGATCTTCGTGAAGGGCGCCGTCGAGCGGCAGGTCGACGCCGCCGTCGCCGGCGACATCTTCGACCTCATGGAGAAGTTCGCGGAGTACGGCTTCAACAAGTCGCACTCGGCCGCGTACGCGCTCATCACCTACCACACGGGCTGGCTCAAGGCGCACCACCCTGTCGAGTTCGCGGCGGCCCTGCTCACGAGCGACCGCGACTCGAGCGAGAAGGTCGCCAAGCAGATCCGCGCCGCGCGCCACCAGGGCCTCGAGGTGCTGCCGCCCGACGTGAACCGCTCCGCCGCCGACTTCGACGCCGTCGACGGCAAGGTCCTCTTCGGCATGGCCGGCGTGAAGGGCGTCGGCGCCGCCGCGGTCGATCCGGTCGTCGAGGCGCGCGCCGACGGGCCGTTCACCTCGCTCTTCGACTTCTGCGAGCGCGTCGATCTGCGCCGCGTCACCAAGAAGACGGTCGAGGCGCTCGTCAAGTCCGGCGCGTTCGACGCCTTCGGCGAGCCACGCGCCCGCCTCGCCGCCTGCCTCGACCTCGCCTTCGATCGCGGCCAGCAGGTCCAGCGCGACAAGGCCGCCGGGCAGGCCAGCCTCTTCGACCTCTTCGGCGGCGGCGGCGGCGCGTCGAGCGCGCCGAAGGCGACCGAAATCCCGCGGGAGATCGCGGACATCGGCGAGTGGCCCGAGCGCGAGCTCCTCGCATACGAGAAGGAGTACCTCGGCTTCTACGTCAGCGGACACCCGCTCGACCGCTTCCGCGACCAGATCAAGAAGTACGCGAGCGCCACCGTCGAGCAGCTCCCCCGCCTCGAGCCGTTCTCGCGGGTGACGCTGGCGGGCATCGTGTCGAGCGTGCGCGTCCGGCCCTTCCGGTCCGGCGACGGGCGCATGGCGATCATCCAGTTCGAGGACCTGACGGGCGGCATCGAGATCATCGCCATGAACGAGGACTTCGACCGGTACGAGGAGCTGCTCACCGGCGACGAACCGCTCCTCGTGACCGGTCAGGTGCGCATCGACCGCGAGGAGGACGACGTCAAGGTGAGCGTCCGCCTCGGCGCCCGCGGCCGCCGCGGCGAGCCGGAGAGCGACGAGCCGCAGGTCCTCTCGCTGGCGAATGTGCGCGCCGAGCGCGCGCGCCGCGTCGAGCTGCAGCTGCCGACGCGGGCGCTGACCGGCGATCGGCTCGAGCGCCTCCGCGCCGTCCTCACCGACGCGCGCCACGCCGGCCGCTGCGACACCTTCCTGCGCGTGCGCACCGACGACGACTGCGAGGTCCTGCTCGCCCTCCCCGCGATCAAGCTCTCGCCCGGCGACGAGCTGCAGCACGCCGTCCAGCGGCTGTTCGACGGCGCCTGCACGCTCCGGACGAACTGACGGACGCGCGCGGGCACCCGCCCGCCTCTCCCCTCGAGCGGGCCGGTCTGGCCCGGGATCCGCAGGGTCGTATACTCGCGGCATGGCACGACACTGAGCGATCGATCTCGGCACGACGAACACCGGCGTGGCCTGCTGGGATGAAGACGCGGACCGACCGGCGCTCGTCGACCTGCCGGCGGTGTGCCGCGCGCCGGGGCGCACGAACCCGCTCGAGGCGCCGCGCCTCGTGCCCTCCGCCGTCCACCTGCTGCCCGCCGACGACTTCTGGACGCGCGTGGGGCGCTTCGGACCCCTGCAGCGGCACGTCTTCTGGGGTCGGCACGCGCACATCGGCCGCGCCGCCGTCGAGCGCAACGAGGGCGCCGCGCACCCGGCGTACGTGCCGACCTTCAAGCGGACGCTCGCCGCCGATCCGCTGCAGGTGGTCGCGCGCGAGCGCCGCGCGACGTACACGGCGCGGGACGCCGCGCGCGCGTTCCTGCGCGAGCTGTTCGCCCAAGTCGACGAGGCGACGGGCGATCGCATCCGCGACCTCGTCCTGTGCGTGCCGGTCGACGCGTTCGACCGCTACCGCGCCGAGCTGCGCCACCTCGCGACTTCGCTCGGCGTCCGGCGCCTGCGCTTCGTCGAGGAGCCCGTGGCCGCCGCGATCGGCTACGGTCTCGGCCTGCCGGAGGCGCGGCGCGTGCTCGTCGTCGACTTCGGCGGCGGGACGCTCCACTTCGCGCTCGTCGATCTCGCGGCCCGCGACGCCGAGGAGGGGCGCTGCCGCGTCCTCGCCAAGGTCTCGCGCGCCATCGGCGGCGAGGTCGTCGACGGGTGGCTCTTCGAGCACGTCGCCTCGGCCCTCCACCTGCGCATCGACGACGCCCTCCCCGAGGCGGACCTGTGGCGGCGCCTGCTCCTCGCCGAGGCCCGCCGCGTAAAGGAGGCCCTGCACTTCGCGCCGACGGCCACCTTCTCGCTCTCGCCCCCCCCCGAGCTCGCCCGCTTCGGCCGGCCCGACCGCCCGCTCGACATCGCCCGCGAGGCGCTGGTCGCCCTGCTCGATGCGCGCGGACTCTACGCGACCCTGCGCGACTGCGCCGACGAGGTGGCCGCGGCGGCGCTGGAGGCGGGCCACGGCGGCGAGCCCCCGCAGGAAGTGCTCCTCGTCGGCGGATCCAGCCTGCTGCCGGGCGTCTTCTCGCTGTTCGAGGCGCGCTTCGGGCGCGAGCGCGTCCGCGGGTGGCACCCGTTCGAGGCCGTCTCGCTCGGCGCCGCCGCCTTCGCCGCGGGCCGGGTGCACGCGAACGACGTCCTCGTGCACGACTACGCCATCGTGACCCACGATCCGGCCACCAACGCCGAGCAGCACATCGTCGTCGTCGCCGGCGGCACGCGCATCCCCACCGCCGCCGACCACTGGAAGCGGCACCTCGTGCCCACCTGCGCCCTCGGCGAGCCGGAGCGGATCTTCAAGCTCGTCGTGTGCGAGATCGCGCGCGGCCGCGCCGGCACCGGGGCCGGGCCGCAGATCGCCTGGGACGCCGCCGGCCGCCTCCACTCGCTCGACCGCCCGGACGACCGCGTGGTGGTGCCGCTCAACGCCGAGGCGCCGGCGATGGGGCGCCTCGAGCCGCCGCACGCGCCCGCGGACCGCCGCCCGCGCCTCGAGGTCGCCTTCGGGGTCGACGCCGACCGCTGGTTGTGCGCGACGGTGCGCGACCTGCGCACCGACAAGCTGCTGATGCGCGGCGAGCCCGTGGTGAAGGTCCGCTGATGGATCCCATCACCGGCCTCGTCGCGTCGCTGGCGCTCGCCGGTGTCATGGGCGGCCTCCTCGTCCGCTTCGACGACCGCTGGCATCGGCGCGCCCGCGACCTCGGCCTCACGCTGCACGGCCAGCCCCTCCGCCTCGAGGGCGCCTGGCGCGGCCTGCCCTGCCGCGTCGTCCGCGACGAGGAGTCGACCGTCGGCGGCCGCGGTCTGCGCGTCTACCTGGGGCCGGTGCCGGACCTCCCGACCGACGTCCTCCTCCGCCACGTGCTCCCCCACGAGACGGGCTGGGGCGGGCGGCACGGCGCCACGGAGCCGACGGGCGACGCCACGTTCGACGCGTCGGTCGTGGTCCGCGGCGAGCAGCCCTGGCTCACGCCGGCGCTCGACGTGAAGACCCGGCGTCTCGTCTGGCCCTTGCTGAAGCAGGGCGGCCTGGTGGCGGCAGGCTGCGTCAGCGCCCACGTCTCCGGCCTCTCCCCCTCGCCGGCCAGGCTGCGCGAGTCGCTGGACACCGCTCATCGGGTGGCCAAGGCGCTCGCCTTCCCGCCCGAGGCGCGACCGCGACGGCTCGCGTCGAAAGCCCTCGACGACCCGGACTGGACGTGCGGCCATCGGGCGATCGAGCAATTCATCAATGATTACAAAGGCTTTCGCCAAGACGACGCGGATCGTGAGCGCGACCTGGCCGATCGGTCGGCGGTCTTCCGGCTGGCCGCGGCCCTCCACCTCCGGGGCGCCGCGGCGGACGACACGCTCGCCGACCTGGCCACGAAGACCGACGTCTACCGGGTCGCCACGAGGGCGATGGACGGGCTGATCGCGCGGGATCCGGCGCGCGCGGGCCACGTGGCCGCCGCGATGCTGGCGGGCCCGCGGACAGCGTTCAATGTTCGCGCGTGGAGCGCCCTCGCCGCCTCGCCCGACGCGCGCCACCGGGCGCTGCTGCTCGATCTGACGCCCGAGCAGTCCTCGCGCAACGCGTACAGCCTGGTGCAGGTGCTCGCGACCCTCGGCCCCGCCGCGGAGCCCCAGCTGATCGCCATCCTGGCCAACGACGACCCGTTCACCCTCCGCATGTTGTCCCACGAGCTGGGGCAGCTCGGCACCCGCGCCGCCGTCGCCCCGCTGCTCGAGCGCGCCGAGGCGCCCAAGATGGAGCCCAAGGCCCGCCAGGCGCTGCTCGAAGCCGTGCGCCGCATCCAGTCGCGCCTCGAGGGCGACGGGGGCCAGCTGAGCCTCGCCGAGCCGCGTGCCGAGGGGGCACTCTCGCTCGCCGACGACGAACGCCACCGATGAAGGGTCAACCGTCGTCGAAGACACCCTCGGCGTCGCCGACCAGCAGCTTCACCCCGAGGAACAGGCCGGTCACGAGGAAGACCAGCATCAACAGCATCGTGACGGGATGCGCGATGAGGTGCGACGGGAAGTCGTTCCACGTCTCGCGGGGGTTGACGAACGCGAACGCCGCGAACTCACCCGCGAAGGTCATCACGAGCGACCCGTAGACGAGCGCCTGCATGTGGGTGCGCACGCTGACGGCGTGGCCGAGGCGGGCGCCGACGCCCGCCAGGAGGCCCACGAGGATCGCGCCGACCGGCGGCATGCTCGCCAGGAAGACGCGCGTCGCGGCGTAGGCGGCGCCGCCGGCGAGGGCGCCGGCGCCGATGCCGATCAAGGGCCCGGGGCGCAGGAACAGCTTGTTCATCGAACGGGCTCGATCCTCAGGATGTGTTCGGGGTCCTTCGTCTCGCCGTCGGCGCCGCGCGTGGCGACCACCGCCACCGCCACGCCGCCGGCGAGCACCGCCGCCGCGCCGGCCCAGACGTACCAGCGCTCGTACCAGGCGGGCGCCGCGCCCGCGGCCGGGCCGTCCGGCAGGGGCAGCATCTTCGCGTTCACCGTCGACGCCTCGCCCGCCTCGAGCGCGACCGTCTGCCGGAACGTGGCGTGACCGGACGCCCGCACCTCGACCTCGCGCTCGCCCGGCTCCACCTCGCCCTCGAACGGCGCCTCGCCGATCGGCCGTCCGTCGACGAGCACCACCGCGCCGGGCGCGTCCGCCTCGACGCGGATGACACCCGCCGTCGGCAGCAGGTCGATCTCGAGGACGAGGTCCTGCCCGGCCTTCAGGCGGAACGTGTCGAGATAGTCGGCGTGCCCCGGCCGGCTCACCTTGACGCTGTGCTCGCCGGCGCGGAGCACCACGGGCAGCGTCATCGGCACCGTCCCCGCCTCGTGCTCGTCGATCAGGATGCGCGCGCCGGTCGTGCCGGAGCGGACGAGCACCGTGCCGGTGGGCGGCGGGCGGCCCGCCCCGGTGAGGAACAGCAGGGCGACGAGGGGGAGCGCGCGAAGCACGCCCCGAGGATAAGGGCCGCACGCGGTGCGCGTCCACCGCCCGCCCCGTTGCGGCGGGGCGGCCACGTCGATAGCATGCCGCGACCTGGGAGGGTTCCCCATGCGCAAGCTCCTGAAGGCGTTCGGCATTCTGGCCGGCCTCGTCGTCGTCGCGCTCGGCCTGACTTTCGCGTTCTTCGACTTCGACAAGGTCCTGAACGGTCAGAAGGACAAGTATCTGCCGGAGCTCGAGAAGCTCCTGGGCCGCAAGGTGAGCGCCGGCGAGATCAAGACGACGTTCCTGCCGGTGCTCGGCGCCGAGCTGCACGACGTCGTCGTCGAGGGCAAGGCGCCGGGCGAGCCGCCGCTGCTGAAGATCGACCAGATCACCTTCCAGGCCGAGCTGTGGAAGGCCATCGCCAGCGCGGGCACGAACGTGGAGCTCAAGGCGCTCCTCGTGAACGGCCTGACGGTGAACCTGACCCGCGAGGCCGATGGAACGCTCAGCTACCAGGACGTCCTCGATCGCCTCGCCGACGGGCCGCCCCCCGAGGAGGCGCCCAAGCCGCTCGACCCCGAGGCCATCAAGTTCCTCGAGAACCTGCACCTCGCGCGCATCGCCATCCAGGACAGCCGCTTCCACCTGGTCGACAAGGCCACGGGCGGGGCGCCGGCGGAGACCTACGTCAACGACCTGCTCGTCGAGCTCGACGACGTCTACCTCTCGCGTGCGTTCGAGGTGCACATCGCGGCGGGCGTGCTCGCCGAGAAGCGCAACTTCGACCTGCGGGTGAGCCTCGGGCCCGTGCCCATCGGCAAGCAGGGCGAGGTGCCCGTCCACTCGGTGGCGCTGAAAGCCGACGGCATCGAGCTGGCCAACATCGTGCCGTACCTGGGCCGCGAGCTGCCGGTGCGCATCCAGAGCGCCCGCTTCGGCGCCGACCTGACGGTCGACGACCCGATGGCCGCCAAGGGACCGATCAAGCTCGACGGCAGCCTGGGGCTCGCCAACGTCGTCGTGGCCACACCTGAGCCGGGTGAGGCCTTCGACCTGAAGGTCACGCCCAAGGTGACGTTCGATCCGAAGGCGGGCGTGCTGGACCTGACCGGCTTCTCGCTGGCGCTGGGCGACATGACGCTGTCGGCGACCGGCAAGGTCGATGGCATCGGCGGCTATCCCCGCTTCCACGACGTCAAGATCACCACCGACAAGATGGATCTCGGCCGCCTGCAGAAGATGCTGCCGCCGATCAAGACCGCGCTGCCGCCGGGGGCGACGCTCGACGGTCCGTTCGCCATCGCGCTCACGGCGAGCGGCGACACGCAGGCGCAGGACGTCGACCTGAACGTGGACCTCGACGGCACGCGCATCTCGCTGCCGAAGACGTTCCAGAAGGGCCCCGGCACCGCGCTCCACACCCGCGTGCAGGCGCACATCACCCCGAACGATCTGGACCTCAAGAAGCTGCAACTGGCTCTCGGCGACCTGAACCTGGACCTGGCGGGCACAATCAAGAACTTCCAGAAGCCCACCATCGACATCCGGGGCGGGACGGGCAAGTTCGACATCAATGGGCCGTCGCGCCTGCTGCCCGCGGTCGCCGCGGCCATCCCGCCCGACGTGAAGGTCGCCGGCCAGGCCGAGATCGACCTCGACGTGCAGGGCAACGCCCACGCCATCGACGCCAAGGTGCTGCTCGGCATCTACGGCGCCGACCTGGCGGTGCCCGGCGCCACGGTGCGCGGCACGGGCAAGCTCGAGGCCACGGCCAAGGGCAACCCGGCGAACAGCCTGGCGCTCGCGGTGGACGGCGGCCTGTCGGGCCTGACCATCGAGGCCGGTGAGGCCTTCCGCAAGCCGGCGGGCGCGCCGTTCGAGGTGAAGCTGCGGGCGTCGAAGGCCGGGGCGCGCATCGACGTGCCCGAGCTGCTCGTGCACCTCGGTCCGCTCAACCTGACGGGCAACGGGGCGCTCGGGGCCGCCGGCGACGCCGACATGAAGGTCAAGATCGCGCGCTTCGCCGTCAACGATCTGGCGACCCTGCTGCCGGCGATGAAGGACACCCCGATCGGCGGCGCGACCATCGGCCTGACGGCGGCCTTCCGCGGCGATCCGGCGAAGCCGGCGACCGTCCAGGCGGCGATGGACGACTTCTACTTCGCGAAGGGCAAGAGCAGCGTCGCCGGCAAGCTCTCGGTCGAGAACCTCGACGCGCCGAAGATCCGGTTCGACTTCGCGTCACCGGTGCTGGACCTCGACGAGCTCTTCCCGCCCGGCCCCGAGCAGGCCCAGGCCGACTCCGGGTCGTCCGGCGGCGAGCCGCCGCCGATCGTGAAGAAGCTCGACGTCGCCGGCCGCATCACCGTCGCCCGCGGCGTGGCCCGCGAGTTCCCGTTCACCAACTTCGTCGCCTCGATGACGATGCAGAACGGCATCGTGAACTTCGACAAGCTCGACTTCGACAGCTACGAGGGCCACTTCAGCGCCGCCCCCACGAAGGTCGACATCGGCGCCGCCTCGCCCGCGTTCGACATCCAGGTGGCGATGAAGAACGTCAGCGCGGAGCGCCTCTTCGCCGAGCAGCTCGACATGCCCAACACGCTGAGCGGACGCATGTCCACCGAGATGCAGATGAAGGGCAAGGGCGCGCAGTGGGCGCAGATCTCGAAGAACCTCTCGGGTAGCCTGGGCATGGCGCTGGCCAACGGCCGCCTCCACAAGCTCGACGTGCAGCAGGAGGTCATGGGCGGCGCCGCGAAGAAGCTGCCCTTCCTCAACCTGCCGAAGAGCGCCGGCGGCACCGCGCTGCGGGATCTCGCCGGCAAGTTCACCATCGCCGACGGCCAGATGAAGCTCCTCAAGCCGATGGTGGCCCAGACCGGGCAGGGCCCGCTCGAGCTCGACGGCGCCATCGGCCTCGACAGCTCGCTCGACCTCAAGGGCAGCATGGCCATCGCGCCGGCGGCGATCGCCACCCTCACCCAGAACAAGGTCAAGCCCCAGAAGCCGATCCCCGTGGGCCTGAAGCTCGGCGGCACGCTCACCGACCCCAAGGTCTCGGGCGTCGAGGCCGACGCGCTCGTGGAGCTCCTGACGACCGAGTTCGCCAAGGCGATGGGCCTCGAGAAGCTCGACGAGGCGCGCCGCAAGGCCGAGGAGGCCGCCGCGAAGGCCAAGGAGGCCGCCGAGGCCAAGATCGCCGAGGCGAAGGCGAGGGCCGAGGCGGCCAAGGCGCAGGCCCAGGCCAAGGCGAAGCAGGCCGTCGACGAGGCGAAGAAGAAGGCCGAGGAGGCCAAGAAGAAGGCGCAGGCCGAGGCCGAGAAGAAGAAGCAGGAAGCGAAGAAGAAGGCCGAAGCCGAGGCCAAGAAGAAGCTCAAGGGCCTCTTCTAGGAGCGTGTTGCGCGTAGACGCCGTCGCGAGACGTTCGGCGCGCTCCGGCGGCAGGGCGGAGGAAGGCGAAATCGGCGCAGGCGTAGCTGAGCGACGTCGAGCCGATTTCGCCGAGTCCAACGCAGCCGACGGAGCAGCGAAGCGACCGACTTGCGGGAGCGAGTCTGCGGAAGTCGCAGCAGGCGGATACGCGCAACACGCTCCGAGGCCGAGCCCCCCGCCCCGCCGTCGCTCCACCGAGACGTCCGCGCCCCGTTGATCTGGATCCGGGCGCGTGTTACTTGCCTCGCCCGGGCGACGTCCGTCGAGACGCCGCTCCTTTCTGGGAGGTCGGGGTGGACAAGCACACGGTGCCCTGCATCGCGCTGGGGCTGGCTCTGTGCGTGCCCGCGTGGGCGCAGCAGCCGGCGGGTGAGACGGCGCCGGCGGGCGAACAGCCCGCCGGTGGTGGCGCAACGGCGCCGGCGGACGAGCAGCCGGCCGGCGGCGCGACGGCGCCCGGCGAAGGCCCCGATCTCGGGGGCACGACGACCCCCGGCGCGAACGTGCAGGGCCAGCCCGCCGAGGGACAGTCGCCCGCCGAGGGGCAGCCCGCCGAGACCCCGCCGCCCGCCGACGACGGCCTGCCCGCCTGGGAGCCGGCGCCGGGCAACGAGCCGCAGCCGGGTGCGACGACCCCCTCGTGGGACGCGGCGGCGGGCCCCGCGGCCGAGGTCTCGTTCCCCTGGATCGAGAGCCACGGCTACTTCCGCTTCCGCACCAACCTGTTCCACAACCTCGACCTCGACACGTACAGCCGCGAGCTCAGCACCGGCACCTCGCCGTTCCTCCCGCCGCTGACCGAGCGCGATCGCAACGGCGCGGCCTACACGAGCGGCCACCCCGAGGACGCGTCCCGCGGCGACGGCGACGAGGGTCACTCGTACCCGCGCGGTGCCGACTCGATCGCCGACGCCAACCTGCGCTTCCGCTACGCGCCCACGCTGCACATCTCCGAGAACCTGCGCGTGCGCAGCGTGATGGACATCCTCGACAACCTGGTGCTCGGCAGCACGCCCGACGGCGGCACGTTCGCCGAGCCCGGCTGGCGCCCCGACGTGCCGCTCGAGACGTTCAGCGGCTCGCAGCGCCCGCCCGAGTCCGGCGTGAACGGCTTCAAGGACGCGGTGCGCGTGAAGGCGCTCTGGGGCGAGTGGCGCACGCCGCTCGGCCAGCTGCTGTTCGGCCGGCAGCCGAGCCAGTGGGGCCTCGGCATCCTCGCCAACTCGGGCAGCTGCCTCGACTGCGACTTCGGCGACTACGTCGACCGCGTGATGGGCGTGACCCGCCTCTTCGGCACCTACGTCGCGCTCGCGTGGGACTTCCCCGCCGAGGGGCCGGTCGACTACTCGGGTCAGCACGACCTGTACAACCAGCCGTTCGGCCAGCCGCACGACCTCGACCAGCTCGACGAGGCGAACCAGTACGTCATCGCGCTGTTCCGCCGCCCCGTCTCGCAGGAAGAGCGCGAGCTGCGGGAGCGCGAGCTCAACACCGATCGCAAGCCCGTCTTCGACTGGGGCGTCTACAACGTGATCCGTTCCCAGGAGTTCACCTTCCTGGACTCGACCACGACGCCCCAGGTCGACCCCGATCCGACGACGAACGGCACCCTCCGGGACGTGAAGGCGTTCGCCTACATCCCCGACGTGTGGCTGAACTTCCAGTACCACCCGCGCCGCGACCACGAGATCCGGCTGTCGCTCGAGGCGGCCGGCATCTTCGGCGCCATCGAAGAGGTCCCCGCGCTCGCCACCCGCGCGAAGATCATCTGCGAGGATCCGACGGCGGCGACGCTCGAGGAGTGCCCCGACGGCCAGCGCATCGAACAGCGCCGGCGCGACCTCGAGCAGTGGGGCTACGCGCTCGAGTACGACCACCGCATCGAGAAGCTGAGCTGGGGCCTGCGCCAGGGCGCCGCCTCGGGCGACGACACCGAGGGCTTCGGCGTCCTCGACAAGAACCCGATCGACCCCGCCGCCAGCACGCCCGACGACAAGGTCACGAACTTCAAGTTCGACCGCGACTACATCGTCGACCTGATCCTGTTCCGCGAGCTGATCGGGTCGGTGACGAACGCGGTCTACATCCAGCCGTACATTTCGTACGACTTCATCCGCGACGACCGCGAGGCGTGGGGCTTCAAGCTGTCGCCGATGTACGCGTTCGCGCTCGACGAGGATGCGACGCCCGGCGACGAGAGCCCGCTGGGCCTCGAGTTCGATCTCGAGCTCTACGTGCACGAGTTCGACAAGTTCAAGTGGAACCTCCAGTACGGCCTGCTGTTCCCGTTCGGCGCGTTCAACCTGCTCGACCCGCAGAACCCGGACGGCAAGCCGCTGGCGGATCCCGGCGTCGCGCAGACGCTGCAGATGAACGTCTACATGGTCTACTGAGCGCGCCATGGCCGACGACAAGCCCTGGGGCGGCCGCTTCTCCGAGCCCACCGACGCGTTCGTCGAGCGTCTCAACGCCTCGGTCGGGTTCGACCAGCGCCTGTGGCGCGAGGACGTGGACGGCTCGCTGGCGCATGCGGCGATGCTGGCGCAGCAGGGCATCCTGACGGCCGAGGACCTGCAGGCGATTCAGCAGGGGCTGGCCGCAATCCGCGCCGACATCGAGGGTGGCCGGTTCGTCTGGGAGCAGAAGCTCGAAGACGTTCACATGAACGTCGAGCGCCGGCTCACCGAGCGCATCGGACAGGCCGGTGCGCGGCTGCACACGGCGCGCAGCCGCAACGACCAGGTCGCCACCGACCTGCGTCTGTGGGTGCTGCGCTACCTCGACGGGCTCCTGCCGCGCATCGACGCCCTGCAGGACGCGCTGCTGACGCTCGCCGAGCGCGACGGCGACGCCATCCTGCCCGGCTACACGCACCTGCAGCGGGCGCAGCCGATCCTGTTCGCGCACCACCTGCTGGCGTACGTCGAGATGTTCGAGCGGGACCGCGGCCGCTTCGTCGACGCGCGCCGGCGCACCGCGGAGTCGCCGCTCGGCGCCGCCGCGCTCGCCGGCACGCCGTTCCCCATCGATCGGGCGGCGACGGCGGCGGCGCTCGGCTTCCACCGGCCGATGGCCAACAGCCTCGACGCCGTCGCCGACCGCGACTTCGCCGTCGAACTGGTGGCCGGCGCGGCGCTGATGATGACGCACCTGTCGCGCTTCGCCGAGGAGCTCGTCCTCTGGTCGAGCCAGGAGTTCGCCTTCGTCGAGCTGAGCGATGCGTTCGCCACCGGCTCGAGCATCATGCCGCAGAAGAAGAACCCCGACATCCCGGAGCTCGTGCGCGGCAAGACCGGGCGCGTGTTCGGTGATCTCGTGGCGCTGCTCACGGTGCTCAAGGGCCTGCCGCTCGCCTACAACAAGGACCTGCAGGAGGACAAAGAAGCGCTCTTCGACGCCGCCGACACGCTCGGCGACTGCGTCGAGGCGATGACGCGCCTGCTGCCGGGCCTGAAGGTGCGCCGCGACCGCATGCGCGCGGCGTGCGATGCGGGCTTCGTGACGGCCACCGACGTGGCCGACTACCTGGCGCGGCGCGGGCTCCCCTTCCGCGACGCCCACCACGTCGTCGGGCGCCTCGTCGGCTGGTGCATCGCGAACGAGCGCACGCTGCCGTCGCTGTCGCTCGAGGAGCTCCGGCAGTTCAGCGATCTGTTCGCCGAAGACATCCTGGCGGCGGTCACCGTCGAGGCGAGCGTCGCTGCGCGCACCAGCCTCGGCGGCACCGCGCCGGACCGCGTCGCCGCCGCCCTCGCCGCCGCCCGGGCGCGCCTCGCCGCCCGCGGGACGTGATCGCACGCGCCGCTCTCCCGGCGCTGCTCCTGGCCGCCTGTGGCGTCGCCGGGCGCCCGCTGCCCCCCGGCCCGCTGCCCCCCGGCGCCCCGGGCGCTCCGCACCCCCGCAGCGCCCCCGAGGCCCTCGAAGTGACCGTTCCGGCGCCGTCCGTCGACATCGACGGGCGCTCGCTCGGCGAAGGCGTCGAGGTGCTGCTGTTCGTCGATCGGCGGGCCTGCACCGGCATCCCCGACGCGCGCGCCCCCGCCGGCCGCCCGCTGCGGGTGCCGCGCCCCGCCGGCGTCGTGACGCTGCGCGCCGTCGCCGCCGTCGCCGGTCGCGCCGGACCGCCGGGTCCCGCGGTCACCGCGCGCTGGCAGGCGCCCCCGCCGCCGCCGGAGGCCCCCCTCGCCTTCGTCGGCCAGGGCGGCGTCGAGCTGTCGTGGCTCCCGCCTGAAAATGCCAGTCATGTCCGCATCTTGCGCGACGGCCTCGCCGTCGCCGAGGTGCCGGCCGCCGCCGCCCTGCACACCGATCCCGCGCCGCCGGGCGAGCACGCGTACACGCTCGAGGCGCTCGCCGACACCTGGGTGTCCGGGCCGTCCGCCACAGCGACCGTCGTCGTGCCGTGACGAACACTGCTGCGCCGGCGCCCATCCCCTGGCATCCTCGCCGCCAGCCGGAGGCCACCCGATGCGCGCGCTGCTCCTCGTCGCACTCTGCTTCTCCCTGCCCGCCGCGTCCGTCGCCGCGAGCTTCCCGGCGGACCGTGCCCGGCGCGGCATGGTGACCGCCGACAGCGCCCTCGCCTCCCAGGCCGGCGCCCGCATGCTCGCCGAGGGCGGCGACGCGGCCGACGCGGCGGTCGCCACCGCGCTCGTCTTGGGCGTCGTGCAGGGCTTCGCCTCGGGCATCGGCGGCGGCGGCTTCGCGGTCGTCTGGCGCGCGAAGGAGAAGCGCGCCTATTCACTCGACTTTCGCGAGGTCGCGCCGAAGGCGGCCACCCGTGACATGTACCTCGACGAGAAAGGCGACGTCATCAAGGGCGCGAGCACCCGCGGTCCCCGCGCGGCCGCGGTCCCCGGCGAGCTCGCCGGCCTGTGGGCGCTCCACCGCCGCCACGGCAGGCTCCCCTGGGCGAAGGTCGTAGAGCCCGCGCTCGAGCTCGCGCGCGACGGGTTTCCGGCCCCCGATCTGCTCGTGAGGCGGGTCCAGTCGTCGCTCGGCGACCTCTCGTCGCGCCCGGCGCTCGCCGCCCAGTTCCTGCGCGGCCCACGCGGCGTCCTCCGCGGCGAGACGGTGAAGCGGACCGACCTCGGCCGGACGCTGGCCGTCGTCGCGAAGGAGGGCGCGCCCGCGTTCTACACCGGCGACCTCGGCCGTCGCCTCGCCACGGCGATCCAGAAGGACGGCGGCCTCATCACCGCCGAGGACCTCGCCGCCTACAAGGCCGTGGAGCGCCCCGTCCTGCGCGCCCCGTACCGCGGCTTCGACGTCGTCTCCATGCCGCCCCCGAGCAGCGGCGGCATCGTGCTGCTCCAGGCGCTGCGCGTCCTCGAAGGCATCGATCCCAAGGCGCTCGGCCACAACAGCAGCCCCTACCTGCACCGCCTGACCGAGACCCTCAAGCACGCCTTCGCCGACCGCGCCGCCGTCATGGGCGACCCGGACTTCACGCCCGTCCCCACCGACGCGCTCCTGAGCGACGCCGCGGTCGACCGCGTGCGCGCCGCCTTCCGCCCCGACAAGACGCTGCCCCAAGGCGCCTACGGCGGGCGGCACACGCTGCCCGACGACGGCGGGACGTCGCACTTCAACGTCGTCGACGCCGAGGGCAACGCCATCGCGCTCACGACCACCGTGAACCTGGGCTTCGGGAGCATGTACGTGGCCGGCGACACCGGCATCCTCTTGAACAACGAGATGGACGACTTCGTGGCGAAGCCCGGCGTGCCCAACGCCTTCGGCCTCGTCGGCCGCGAGGCCAACGCCATCGCCCCCGGCAAGCGTCCGTTGTCCAGCATGACGCCGACGCTCGTGCTGAAGGACGACGCGGTCGTCGTGGCCGTGGGCGGCTCGGGGGGTCCCACGATCATCACCGGCACGCTCCAGGTTCTGCTCAACGTGATCGACTTCGGCATGGATGCGCGCGCAGCGGTCGAAGCGCCCCGCATGCACCACCAGTGGGTGCCGCCCGTGCTCGCGGTGGAGGCGCCGGTGGCCGCCGACGTGGTGGGCGCGCTGACGCGGCGGGGCCACGCGGTGAGCGTGACCGGCCGACCCAACGCGGTGCAGGTGCTGACGGTGGACGAGCAGGGCCTGGTGGGCGCCTGTGACCCCGAGAAGCTCGGGGAGCCGGCGGGCGTGCCCTGACGGACTACTCGGCGGGGACCGGCCCCTCGTCCTCGGCGCTGAAGACCACATCGTTCCCGAGCACGTGGGCCTCGACGAGGTACTGGTGGCCTGGTTCGAAGGTCACCTTCTTCGTCAGCGTCTTCACGACCGGACCGTTCTTGGCCGCGCGCAGGCGGAACGTGAACTCGCCCTCGCCCGCCGGGATCTCCTGCGCGCTCGTGATCGCGATGCTCAGCGGCAGGAAGCGCCCGCTGGGTCCCAGCTTGTACTCGAGCGCCTTGATCTCGCGGGCCCGGAAGCGGACGCGCGACGCCGCGTGCGGATCGGGCGACTTGAAGCTCTCGAGCCGGGTGTAGACGTCGGCGGCGCCGGCGCGGCAATCCGCCAGTCGAATCGCATACTTGCTGGCGGGCGGGATGCCGAGGCGGGCCAGGGCCTCCGGCTTGTCGGCCTTCGTCGTCAGCGCGTACACGCCCTCGGGCGCGTCGGCGGGCAGCAGGTGCGGACCGCTCTTCGCGCTGGCCTCGACCTTCAGCGGGAGGCTGCCGAGCGCCAGCTCGAGCGGCGTCGCGCACGCGTTCTCGACCGTCACCTCGCTGGGCGCCTTGGGCGCCTCCAGCTTCTTCTTCGGAGCGGCGACCGCCGCCCCGGACACCAGCAGACCACCGCACACGAGCGCGTGGCCGATTGCTCGCAGCATCGAAACATCCCCCAGACCCATGGGCCGCTGGACGGCGGACGAGGAACGATAAGGAATCGGCGGCCTCCGTTCCATCCCCACATGCTTTCGGGTAGAACGTGCGCCATGGAGCAACGCTTGCGGATCGCGGTCCTGTTCGGCGGGCCTTCGCCCGAGCATGACGTCTCGGTGCTCACGGCGAACGAGGTCATGCCCCACCTGCGCCGGCTGGGGCACACCGTCCTGCCCGTCTACGTGACGGAGCAGCGCGCCTGGCTGCATGACGAGACCCTGGCCGACGTACGCGCCTACGGGCAGCCCGAGCGCATCGCCGCGCTGCCCCGCGTGCGGCTCGAGGCCGGCGACGGCGGGCCGCGCCTGGTGGGCGACGGGCTCGACGTGCCGTTCGACCTGGCGTTCCCCATCTTTCACGGCGCGCCGGGTGAAGATGGCTCGGTGCAGGGTCTGTTGGCCTTCTACGGCGTGCCATTCGTCGGGCCCGACCACCTCTGCTCCGTCGTCGGCATCGACAAGGTGTTCCAGAAGAAGGTGCTCGCCGGCTCGGGCATCCCGGTCATCGAGTCGGTCGACTTCGGGCGCGACGAGTGGCAGGCCGATCCCGGCGGCATCGCCGAGCGCTGCCGCGCGCGCCTCGGCATCCCGTTGATCGTGAAGCCGGCGCGCCTCGGGTCGAGCATCGGCATCCACGTGGTCCGCGACGCGGCGGCGCTCGTGCCCGCCATCGAGGACGCGCTGTCCTACGACGACAAGATCCTCGTCGAGCGCTTCTGCGCCGGCGCCCTCGAGATCAACTGCGCCGTCGCCCGCGGCCGCGCGGCACTCTACGTGAGCGAGTGCGAGCGCCCCATCGCCACCGGCGAGTTCCTCTCCTTCACCGACAAGTACATGCCGGGCGGCGGCAAGGCATCCAAGGCATCCGCCGGCACGAAGACCGCCGGCATGAGCTCGGCCGCGCGCAGCCGGGTGCTGCCCGCCGACATCGACGCCGATCTCACGCGGCGCGTGAAGGAGACCGCGGTGCGCGCCTTCCGCGCCATCGACGGGGCGGGCATCGCGCGGGTCGACTTCCTCATCGTCGACGGCCGGGTGTGCGTCAACGAGATCAACACCATCCCCGGCTCGCTCGGTCTCTACCTGTGGGAGCCGACCGCCGTCTCGCCGACCGCCCTGCTGCAGGACGTCATCGACGCCGCGCGCGCCGCCTTCGAGCACGGTCGCCAGCTGCGCCACGTCGGTCCGCGCCTCCTCGGCCGATGAGCCACGACGCCGACATCGCCCGCATCGCCGCGCGCTTCGGCCTGGCGCTGCCCGTGCCGGTGGGGCGCCCCTTCCCGGCGCACGTCCCGCTCTCGGTGCAGCCCGACGACCCGAAGTTTCCGCACTTCGCAAATCCGGTGATGCGCTACGCCGTCGACTACGACGCCGCGCCCGGTACGCCGGTGTGCGCCATCCGCGCCGGCACCGTGATCTACGTGAAGGCCGACAGCGACCGCTACGGCTACGAACAGACGTTCGCCGACGATGCCAACCTGGTCTGTCTCGACCACGGTGGCGGCCTCTACTCCGAATACATCCACCTGGCGAAGGGACGCGTCTTCGGCGGCCTCGGCGCCCGCTTCGGCGCCGGCGAGATCATCGGCGAAACGGGCCTCTCCGGCTGCATGAGCGACGCGCACCTGCATCTGAACGTGTTCGTCATCGCCGACGGCGCGCCGTACAGCGTCCCGTTCACATTGCAGGGCTGAAGAAGACGCGGGGCGGGGTGGAGCGGGCGCTGCGCAGCCGGCCCCGGGCGGTGTCTCGGGGCCGGACCGGGCGGTCCCGCCGAAGGGGTCAGCGGCGCGGCCGGTCGTTGTTGCGGTTGTAGAAGCCGGGGACACCGTCGAACTCGGAGTCGGACTCGCCGGCGTCCCAGAAGGCCTCGCCCATCTGGGCCTCTTCGACGTTGCGACCGCCGGGCGCGGCGGCGGCGCTGCCGTTGCGCTTGATCGCGGGGGTGGTCAGGTCGCGCTCGTCGCGGCGGCCCGGAACGGTCGGACGCCGCCCCGGGATGGGCGGCGGCGTCGTGCCGGCGCGCAGCGGCGCCGAGGCCGTCGGCGCCGGCGGCGCCACGCGGGGCGGCAGTCGGCCCGCGGCGTCCTCGGCGACCGCCGGCGCGCGCATCGGCTGCGCGACGACCGGCGGCGGCGGCGCGGCGCGGCCGATGCGGTCGCTGACGCTGCCGCCGAACCCCACCGACCGCGACGGCGACGTCGTCACCATCACCTCGGCCGGCTCACCGAGCGCCATCGCCCCCGGCGCGTGGACCGCCGGCGGCGGCAGCGGCCGCGACTGCGGGCGATCGTGGTCGCGCTGCAGGTCGGCCATCGTGATGCCCGGCAGCGTCGGGATGGCGCTGTGCGCGCTCTCGATGCGGCGGCTGTCGCGCTCCTGGAAGCCGGTGGCGATGACCGTGATCTTGATCTCGCCCTTCATCGACTCGTCGATGACGGCGCCGAAGATCAGGTTCACATCGTCGTGCGCGGCGTCCTCGACGAGGCTCGCGGCCTCCTCGATCTCGGCCATGCGCAGGTCGGTGCCGCCGGTGAAGTTGATGAGGATGCCCGTGGCGCCGTTGATGCTGACGTCGTCGAGCAGCGGGCTCGAGATCGCCTGCTGCGCCGCCTCGAGCGCGCGGCGCTCGCCGCTGGCCCGGCCGGTGCCCATGAGCGCCATGCCACGGTTGGACATGATCGTGCGGACGTCGGCGAAGTCGACGTTGATCATGCCATGGTGGGTGATGAGATCACTGATGCCCTGCACGGCGTTGTAGAGCACCTGGTCGGCCATGCGGAACGAGTCGAGCATGGTCGTGCTCTCGTCGCTGATGGCGAGAAGCTTCTGGTTCGGGATGACGACGAGCGTGTCGACCTCGTTGGCGAGCGCTTCGAGACCGGCCTCGGCGCGGCGGCGGCGCGCCTTGCCCTCGAACAGGACCGGCTTGGTCACGACGCCGACGGTCAGCGCGCCGACCTCGCGGGCGATGCGGGCGATGACCGGGGCCGCGCCGGTGCCGGTGCCGCCGCCCATGCCGGCGGTGACGAACACCATGTCGGCGCCGGCGAGCGCCTCGGCGACCGCGCGCTCGTCCTCCATCGCCGCGTGCCGACCCACGTCGGGATCGGCGCCGGCGCCGAGGCCCTTGGTGAGCCCGCCGCCGAGCTGCAGCTTGTAGGGCGCGAGCGCGTGCTGCAGCGCCTGCGCGTCGGTGTTCGCCACGATGAAGTCGACCCCGGACAGGCCGCACGTGACCATCGTGTTGACGGCGTTGCCGCCGCCGCCGCCCACGCCAATCACCTTCAAGCGCGCGCCAGTGGCGTGCGCCACGTACTCGAAGATCTCGCTCATCTGACTGGCTCCCGCTCGCCGCTCGATCCGAAAGAGTGTGTTGAAGAGAGGGTCTCGCGCGTATGTCTCAGCGTCCCACGAAGGGCAACCAACGCAGCGCCCGGCTCCACCCCCGGGGCGCCGGTCGTCGCCCGCGCTGGCCGAACCAGTCGCGGCTTCGCTCGTGCGCGCCGCACAGCACGAGGCCGGTCCCCGTGGCATAACGCGGGTTGCGGACCACGTCGACCAGCCCTTCGACCCCGTGGGGCTGGCCCTGCACGGCGGGCATCGAGAGGACCTGCTCGGCCAGCTCCGACATGCCCGCCATGTTCGCCGTGCCGCCGGTGAGCACCACCCCACCCGGCAACCCGTCCACGAAACCCGCCTCTTCGAGATCGGCCTGGACCATCTTGAAGATCTCGTCGACGCGCGCCTCGATGATCTCGCACAGCAGCTTGCGCTTGATGACCCGCGGCTTGCGGCCGCCGGCGCCGGGGACGTCGACCTCCTCGTGGTCTTCGACCAGGCTCTGCAGCGCGCAGCCGTGGGCCTGCTTCAGGCGCTCCGCCTCGGCCCGGGGCGTGTGCAGGCAGTCGTGGACGTCGCCCGTGATGTGCTCGCCGCCGACCGGGATGACCGCCGAGTGGACGATCGTGCCGCCCTGGAAGACGGCGACATCCGTCGTGCCGCCGCCGACGTCGACGAGCACCACGCCGAGCTCCCTCGCCTGGGGCGTCAACAGCGCCTCGGCCTGCGCCAGCGACGAGAGGATGACGTCCTCGACGCGCAGCCCCGCGTCCTTGCAGAGGCTCTCGAGGGCCGCCACGCTGCTCGCCGCGCCGATGACCACATGCGCCCGCACCTCCAGGCGCACGCCCGGCATCCCGAGCGCGCGGGGGACGGACCGCTCCCCGTCGATGACGTACTCGTGGGGGATGACGTGCAGCACTTCCTTGTCGGGCGGGATGCGCACGGCCTGGGCCACGTCGATGACGGCGGTCACGTCCTCGGGCGTCACCTGGCCGTTCCCGATGCGCACCATGCCATCGCTGTTGAAGCTCTCGATGTGTCGGCCCGAGATCGAGGCGAACACGTCGAAGATGTCGCAGCCAGCCATCATCTCGGCCTCTTCGACTGCGGCGCGGATGGCGGCGACCACCTCTCCGCGGTGCGTCACGAGCCCATCGCGCAGGCCGCTCGCCGGCGCGGTGCCGGTGCCGATGATGTCGATCTCGCCGTTGTCGTCCTTGCTGCCGACCACGCACTTGACGCTGCTCGAGCCGAGGTCGAGGCTCGCGACGATCTCCTCCCGCCTGGCCATCAGTTCTTCTCTCCCCCCGCCCGCATCGTCAGCGATCCCGTGATGATCTCCTGCAGCGGCGTCTCTCGCACGATCGCCCGCTGCCCGGCCTCATCCATCAGGATGTACGACGCGTCGACTTGCCGACTTTTCAGCTTCTCGAGAATCCGGACCAGATCCGCCAGCTTGCGCCGGTGGTCGTCGCGGCCGAGCGAGACGCGCGTCTTGCCGAGCATCAGCTCGTACCGGCCGCCGGCCGACAGGTGCACGCTGCCGAGCGGACGCGCCGCGGCCACGGGCGACATCTGGTACATGCGCGCCAGCGACATGGCCGTGACCAGGCGCGCGCGCGCCTCGTCGGGATCGGCCTCGTACTCGGCGCGCGACAACCCGGTGATCAGCGGCAGGCCGCCCATCTGGTCGGCGGTCGGCCGGACGAACGGGTGACCCGCCGCGTCGACGAGGTACAGCCCCGCGAGCGCGACGACCGCCGCCGGCTCGCGCTGCGTGACGTGGATGCGCACGCCGTCGGGCAGCTTGCGCGCCACCTCGGCGTCGCGGATCCACGGGTGCGTGCGCAGCGCCGCCTCGGCCGTCGCCGGATCGAAGTCGAAGATGCCGACCGGGTGCGCGAGGCCCGCCAGCCGCACCACCTCGTCGCGATCGACGCGGCCGAGCTCGCCGAGCTCGACGTGGCGGACGAGGAAGTAGGGCGAGCGGCGCGCGGCCTCCCATGCGGCGCGGCCGCCGAACCACGCCCCGGCGCCGAGCGCCGACAGCACGACGAGCGAGCGCGCCTGCCGCCGCCAGCCGCGGCCCCCGACGAGGCCGGCGAAGGCCGCGAGGGCGCGGCGCCCGCGCTCGGCGCGACGGCGATTACCGGCCATGACCGCCTCCCAGGGCGAGCAGGTCGTCGACGATCGCGTCGGCGGCGTCGGGGCGGCCGAGCGCGCGCGAGGCTGCGCCCATGCGTGCGAGGCGACCGGAATCACTCAGGATTTCACCCACCATCGCCGCGAGCTTCGCCGCGTCGAGCGTCTCCTGGCGCGCGACGAGCGCCGCGCCGCCGTCGACCATCCACCGGGCGTTGGCCGCCTGATGGTCGTCGGCCGCGTGCGGGAACGGGACCAGCACGGCCGGCCGGCCCATGCAGGTCAGCTCGGCCAGCGTCGTCGCCCCCGCGCGCGCGACGACGAGATCGGCGGCCGCGAGCGCGCCGGCCATGTCGTCGATGAACTCGTCGACGCGCGCGTCGGCGAAGCCCGCCTGCGCGTATGCCTGCCGCACGCCCTCGCCACGGTCGCGCCCCGTCTGGTGGCGCACCTCGAGGTCGCCGAAGCGCTGCCGCAGCGCCGCCATCGCCGGCGGCACCATCTCGTTGAGCGCCTGCGCGCCCTGGCTGCCGCCGAGCACGAGCACGCGCCGCCTGGCCCCGACGGGAGGCGCCTTGCGAGCCGCGTCGCGGAAGGCGCGGCGCACCGGATTGCCCACCAGGTCCACCTTGCGGCGCGGGACGCGGTCGGACGCCTGAGGGAACGCGGTATAGACCCGCGACACGAAACGGGCGAGGAGCCGGTTCGTCAGCCCGGGGATCGCGTTCTGCTCGGCGACGGCCGATGGCCGGCCGGACAGCGAAGCCGCCAGCACCACCGGCCCCGAGACATAACCGCCGACGCCGAGAACGACGTCGGGCGCGTGCCGTCTGACGACGCACCGCGCCGCCCAGAGCGAGCCGGGCAGGCCGACGACGCTCCGCGCGCGCTCGACGAAACCGGCGTTCTTGAGGCGGCGCACCGGCACGGTGACGAACGGCAGGCCCAGCTCGGGCACGACGCGCGCCTCGAGGCCCCGCTCGCTGCCGACGTAGGTGACGACCCCGTCGGGGACGCGCTCGCGCCACGCTTCGGCGACCGCGACGCCGGGGTAGACGTGCCCCCCGGTGCCACCGCCGACGATCATGAGTGAGCGCACCGCCATCACGAACACATCCAGAGCGCAAACGCGTAGATCGACCTCTGCCGAAGCCCTCTTCGGCCGAGATCTTGTTCAGGACTACCTCGGTGGGGTTCAAATACGCCCGCCGAAGGACGCTGACAAGAGCCTTCTGTCTGTTTCTTTTGTGTCGAACGCCCCCGCTCCGACACGTCTCAACAAGCTACCTCAGCGACGAACTTTTGAACAGGGGTAAGTTCGTCAAACGCGCTGTCGCAGAGCCACAGCGACTCCATCGGCGACCCTGCGCATGCGCGATGGACGCGCCGGCGCATGCAACCATGCCGGCGGCGGCTTGCCGCGCGAGATGTTCAGCAGGATTCCGACAGCCGCGCACGAGACGACCAGCGAGCTGCCCCCGTAGCTCACGAACGGGAGCGTCAGACCCTTGGTGGGAAGGAGGGCGGTCACCACCGCCATGTTCACGACCGCCTGGAAGCCGATCTGTGCGGTGATACCGAAGGCCAGGAGCGATGCGAACGGGGACGCAGCCCTACGCGCGATGGTGAGACCCCGCCACACGAAGAGGAGGAACATGATCATGACCCCGAACACGCCCACCCACCCCAGCTCCTCGCCGATGATGGCGAAGACGAAGTCGGTCCAGCAGTCGGGCAGGTACAGGAGCTTCTGCCGACTCTCTCCGAGCCCCAGTCCCGTCCACGAACCGCTACCGAAGGCGTTCAGGGACTGGTTGATCTGATATGCCGTGCCCTGCGGATCCGCCTCCGGCGAGAGGAAGGCCGTCAAACGGCGTATACGGTACGGTTCGATGGCAATCGCGAGCGCGACGAGCGCGATCCCCCCCAGAATGATGATGCCCGTGTGCCAGTGACGCCCGCCGGCGACCCACAGGAGGAGCATCATCATCGCGCCGCAGATCACCGTGCTGCCGAAGTCGGGCTGCTTCATCAGCAGCGCGGCGAGAATGCCCGTCACGAGCAGCGCCGGCAGCCACGAGTCGCGCCAACGACGCACGTCGATGTCCATGCGAGTGAGGTGGGCACACATCCATGTGACGAGCGACAGCTTGACGAGCTCCGACGGCTGCAGGCGCACCGGGCCGAGCTGGATCCAGCGCGCCGCGCCCTTCGCCGTCGCCGAGACGCCCGGGAGCATCGCCACGACGAGCATGAGGATCGCGCCGCCGACCAGCCAGGGCGCGTAGCGCTTCAGTGCCTCGTTGTGCAGGTTCGCCATGGCGAACATCGCGCCCAGACCGGGCACGAGGTACGCCACCTGACGCTTGAAGAAATATCCACCGTCGCCCGACTGAGTCTCCGCGGTGACGATGCTCGCCGAGTACACCATCACCAGGCCGAACCCGATGAGGAGCAGCGTGATCACGAGCAGCGGGCGGTCGTAGCGAAACTCGACCACCTGGGTCGAGGCCTCCTCCGACGCCGCCTTCTTGCTGAACCAGCTCAGCACGTCGCTCCCCTTCAGCGAACCTTCAGACTCGTCAGCGCGATCAACGCGAGCATCACCGAGACGATCCAGAAGCGGACGACGATCTTCACCTCGTGCCAGCCGAGCTTCTCGAAGTGGTGGTGGATCGGCGCCATGCGGAACACACGTTTCCCCGTGAGCTTGAACGACAGCGTCTGCGTGATGACCGAGAGGGCCTCGACCACGAACAGGCCGCAGATGATCACAGACAACAGCTCGTTCTTCGTGAGCACCGCGAGCATGCCGAGGGCGCCGCCGAGCGCGAGGCTGCCGACGTCGCCCATGAACACCTGGGCCGGATAGCCGTTGAACCACAGGAAGCCGACGCTGGCGCCGATGATCGCCGCCGCGAAAACAGCCAGCTCGTTGACCCCCGGCACGTGGGGGAGCTTCAGATACTCGGCGATGTTGAACGTGTGGTAGACGGTCGTGCCGTCGGCGAGTGTCTCCGGCACGCTCAGGATCGTGCCTGCCCCGTAGGCGAGGATCATGAAGGTCGCGGCGGCCACGATCGTCGGTCCGATGGCCAGTCCGTCGAGACCATCGGTCAGGTTCACCGCATTCGACATCCCGGCGATGACGATCACCGCGAACGGGATGAACACTGCCAACGGCAGGACGATCGAGAACTTCTCCGGGCTCACGAAGGGCAGATACAACGTACGATCGAACCCGTCCTGCTCGCGGAAAAGCGCCAACAGCACCACGGTGGCCACGATGAACTGAAAGAGCAGCTTGTAACGACCCGGCAGGCCGCGGCTATTGCGCTCTTTGAGTTTCTTGTAGTCGTCGATGAAGCCGACCACGCCGTAGGCGACCGTTACCGTCAGCGCTGCCCACACATGCAGGTTCGAGAGATCCGTCCACAGGATGGTCGGGATCACGAGCGCGAAGAGGACGAGCGACCCACCCATGGTGGGCGTACCCGCCTTGGAGAAGTGCCCCTCCGGGCCGTCCTTGCGCACCACCTGCCCGATCTGGCGCGACTGCAGACGCCGGATGAACCAGGGATGCAGGAGGAAGCTGATCAACATCGCCGTCAGCATGGCCGCGATGATGCGGAAGCTGACGTAGCGGAAGACGCGCAGCGGCGAGAAGTACTCCTGCAGCTGCATCATGAGCCAGAGCACCATCGCGTCAGGCCTCCTCGCCGAACGCGGCGAAGACGCGCTCGAGGCCCATTGCGCGGGATCCCTTGACCAACACCCAGCTCCCTGCGGGCCGCCGGGCCCGCAGCTCCTGGCCCGCCGCCGCGGCGTCGGGCACGTGAACGGCGCGGTCCGCCGGCAGGCCGGCCGCCCGGGCGGCGTCGACGA
This sequence comes from Myxococcota bacterium, assembly GCA_963169045.1. Lineage (GTDB taxonomy): Bacteria > Myxococcota_A > Bradymonadia > UBA7976 > UBA1532 > CAUJDF01. Next base: position 192,706 of record CAUJDF010000091.1, on the reverse strand, counting down.
GCGCCGCGCTCAGCGGGCCCACCGCGATCAGCGTGGCGCCGGGCACCGCGAGCACCTGCGGCGCGAGCGCGGCGTGGGCCGCCCGCGCGTCGGGCCCGAGCTCGCGCATGTCGCCGAGCACCAATACGCCGCCCGGCGGCGCCGTCCGTCCGAACGACGTGAGCGCGGCGGCCATCGACGTGGGGTTCGCGTTGTAGCAGTCGAGCACCACGCGCCCGCCGTCCCGCAGGGGGCGCACCTCGCCCCGCATCGGCGGCGGCGCCACGTGGGCCAGCGCCTCGACGGCCAGCGACACGGGCACGTGCAACGCGTGGCCCACGGCGATCGCCAGCAGCGCGTTGCGCAGGTTGTGCTCGCCGGCGAGGCGCAGCTTCAACGCGTGGCGTACGCCGTCCACCTCGACGACGCCCGCCGCGCCGTCGGCCGCTTCGGTCGCCGAGACGAGCCGCACCGCGTCGACCGGGCGCGTGCCGCAGGTGACGAGCGCGGCGCGCAGCCCCCCGGTGACGATGTCGGGGAAGAGGATGTCGGAAGGCATCACGGCCACGCCGTCCGGGGGCAGCGCGTCGAACAGCTCGCCCTTGGCGCGGGCGACGCCCTCGACGCTGCCGCAGCCCTCGAGATGGGCGGCGCCGACGGCGGTGATCACGCCCACTCGCGGTCGCGCGAGCGCAGAAAGCGCAGCGATCTCGCCGAGATGGTTCATGCCCATCTCGATCACGGCGAAGCGCTCGTCGCCGCGCATCGCCAGCAGGGTGAGCGGCACGCCGAGGTGGTTGTTCAGGTTGCCGACGGTCTTGTGCGCGCCGCCGACGACGGCGAGCACGGCGGCGACCATCTCTTTGGTGGTCGTCTTGCCGACGGAGCCGGTGACGCCGACCACCTCGCCCTCGAAGCGGCGCCGGGCGAGGGCGGCGAGCGCGGTCAGCGCCCGCTCGGCGTCGTCGACGCCGACCACCGTCACGCCGCCCTCGAGCAGCGCCGCGGGGACGCGCTCGCGGCGGCCGACGACGATGGCCGCGCCCTGCTCCACGGCGGCGCCGGCGTAGTCGTGCCCGTCGAAGCGCGGGCCGACGAGGCAGAAGAACGCGGCCCCCGCCGGCAACGTGCGGCTGTCGATCGACACGGCGTCGATCGGCCGGTGCGGCCCGGCGACGAGCGCGCCGCCGGCCACCTGGCAGAGGTCGAGCGTCGTGAGGCCGCTCATGCGCGCGTCCCCTCCCCGCGCTCGGCCAACGCGCGGCGCGCCTCCTCGGCGTCGTCGAACGGCAGCCGGTCGCGGCCGACCTGCTGGTAGGTCTCGTGCCCCTTGCCGGCGATCAGCACGGTGTCGCCGGGCCGGGCCGCGGCGATCGCGGCGCGGATGGCGCGGCGCCGGTCGAGCTCGACGTACGTACGTCCGGCGGCGGGCGTCTCGGCGAGCGGGCGGCCCGCGTCGACGGCGCCGCGGACGGCGGCGGCGGCGATCGCGGCCGGATCTTCGGTGCGGGGGTTGTCGCTCGTGACGATCACCGCATCGGCGGCGGCGGCGGCGGCGCCCATGGGTCCACGCTTCGTCGCGTCGCGGTCGCCGCCGCACCCGAAGACGCACCACAGGGTCCCGTCGGTGAGCGGGCGCAGCGCCGAGAGCACGCGGCCCAGGGCGTCCGGGCTGTGGGCATAGTCGACGAGGACCCGCAGGCCGAGCGCGTTGTCGATCGCCTCGAGCCGGCCGGGCACCCGCGCCGTGCGCAGCGCCGTCGCCACGGCCTCGGGCGGGACGTCCGCGGCGACGGCGCAGGCGGCGGCCGCCGCGACGTTGCGGGCGTTGTGCTCGCCCAGCAGCGGGCACTCCACTTCGACCGCGCCACGGGGCGTGACGAGGGTTCCGCGGATCCCCCGGCCGTCGATGGCGGCGGCAGCGTAGCGGACGGCCGCGGCGGGATCACGCAGCGATACCGTCCAGATTTCGCGGCCTTGCGGCACGCTTGCCGCGATCGTCGCGCCGAACGGATCGTCGACGTCGACCACCGCGATGCCCCCGGCGGCCAGGCCGGACGCGAAGAGGCGCGCCTTGGCGTCGCCGTAGGCGGCCATCGTCCCGTGGTAGTCGAGGTGGTCGGGCGTCAGGTTCGTGAACGCGGCGACGGCGAACTCGCAGGCGTCGACGCGGTGCTCGGCGAGGCCGATCGAGCTGACCTCCATGGCCGCGATCCGCACGCCCGCGGCGAGCATGCGCGCGAGGAGCGCCTGCAGATCGGGGGCCTCCGGCGTCGTGTGGCCCGACGGCACCAGCGCGTCGCCGACGCGGTGCGCCACGGTGCCGACCAGGCCGACGGGCTGGCCGGCGGCGGCGACGGCGGCGGCGATCAGCGTGGTGATCGTCGTCTTGCCGTTGGTGCCGGTGACGCCGACGAGCTTCAGGCGGCGCGACGGGTGGCCGTACACCGCGGCGGCGAGGGCGGCCATGTCGGTCCGCGGCGCCGACAGGCGCAGCGCCGGGACGTCGGCGGGCGCGCCAGTGTCGGCGGCGTCGTCGGGGACGGCGATCGCCGCGGCGCCGCGCGCGAGGGCGTCGGCGACGAAGCGGCGGCCGTCGGCGTTGGCCCCCGGCAGCGCCACGAACAGATCGCCGGCGCGGACGCGGCGGCTGTCGTGGGTGACGCCGGTCACCTCGACGTCGGCGCCCGTGGCGAACACGCCGGGCACGAGGCGGGCGAGCGCGCGCAGGTTCACGGCGTGCCCTCCCCCTCGTCGGTCTCGAGATCGAGGGCGGCGGCGACGAGCGACGGCGGCTCGCCGGGCAGCGCGAGCGCCACCGTCAGGCGGCCGTCGGGGGCCATCAGGCTGCCGGCCTTCGGCGCCTGCTCGACCACCAGACCGGCGCCCTGCACGTCGAGCTCGACGCCGAGCGCCTCCACCTGGGCGACGACCTCGGCGAGCGGCTTGCCCTTGAGGTCGGGCACGACCACCTGCGACGGACCCTCGTTGCCGAGCGGCGCCTCAAACCACCAGGGGCGCGCCTGCGGGTCGATGCCCTCGGCCACCTCCTCGTCGACGTCGACGTCGGCGCCGGCGGCGGCGAGGGCGCGCAGGTCGACGGGCTCGGTGGCCTCGACGCCCATGTACGGGAGCACCTCGCGGCCGATCGCGGCGAAGATGGGTGCCGCGACGGCGCCGCCGTACTGGGCCTTCTTCGGCTCGTCGACCATGACGTACATGACGAGCTGCGGGTCCTGGGCGGGCACGAAGCCGACCCACGACGAGCGCACCTTGTCCTTGGCGTACCCGCCGCTGCCGACCTTGTGGGCGGTGCCCGTCTTGCCGGCGACGCGGTAGCCGGGGATGCGCGCCTTCTTGCCGGTGCCGCCGTTCTGCGTGACGAGCTCGAGGCCGCGGCTGACGTCGCGGGCGGCCTGCTCGGAGATGACGCGGCGCACGACGCGCGGCGGGAACTCCTCGACGGTGCGACCGGCGGCGTCGACGACGCGGCGCACGAGGCGCGGCTGCATGAGACGGCCGCCGTTGGCGATGGCCGCCATGCCACGCGCCATCTGCATCGGCGTGACGGTCAGGCCGTAACCGTAAGAGATGGTCGCGAGGTGGATGAGGCCCCACTTCTCGGCCGGGTGCAGCGTGCCGCGCACCTCGCCCTGGAGGCCGAGGCCGCTCTCCTCGCCGAAGCCGAACGCTCGCAAGTACCCGTAATACGCCTCTCTTCCGAGGCGCTGCCCCACCTGGACCGCGCCGACGTTGGAGCTGTGCTGGATGATCTCGAGCGTGTTCATCACGCTGACGGCGTGCACGTCGCTGACGGTCTTGCGGCCGACGCGGATCCGGCCGCCCATGCCGTCCCACAGGTCGTCGGGGCGCACCTTGCCGGTGTCGAGCGCCGCGGCGACGACGAAGGGCTTGATCGTCGAGCCGGGCTCGAGCACGTCGACGGTGATGCGGTTGCGCCACGCGTCGGGCGTCGCCTGCGAGTACAGGTTCGGGTCGAAGGTCGGCGTCTGGGCGAGCGCCAGCACGTCGCCGGTCGACGGCTCGAGCACGATGACGACGCCGCCGGCGGCGTCCATCGCCTTCACCTGCTCGGCGAGCGCCTGCTCGGCGACCTGCTGGATGCGCAGATCGAGCGTGAGCTCGAGCTTGTTGCCCGACAGGTGCTCCACCGGCAGGTAGCCGCCGGTCATGAGCTGGCGGCCGCGCGCGTCGCGCAGGCTGCCGACGACGTACTCGCGCCCGCGCAGGTAGTGGTCGAAGTCGCGCTCGATCCCCTCGAGGCCCTCGCCGTCGACGCCGGCGAACCCGAGCAGCGCGCCGGCGATGCTGCGGTTCGGATAGAAGCGGCGCGGCTCGTCGGCGAGCTCGATGCCGGCGAGGTTCGCCGCCTCGACGGCCTGCGCCTCGGCGGGCGTCACCTGGCGCTTCACCCACGCGAACTGGTTGCCGCGCGCGAGGCGCTTGCCGATGACCTCGGCGTCGACGCCGAGCAGCTGCGCCAGCGTGGCCGCCGTCCCCAGCGGGTCGCGCACGAGCGCCGGGATGGCCGACACCGACGGCACCATCGCGCTGATGGCGAGCTCGCGGCCCTTGCGGTCGACGATGTCGCCGCGGCGGGCGCGCAGCTTGACCACGCTGCGGTGCTGCCCCTCGGCGCGCTCGACGAAGTCGGCGTGGCGGCGCGTCTGCAGGTACCACGAGCGCGTCAGGACGCCGCAGTACGCCAGCACGATCATCACCAGCACGAAGCGGACGCGGCCGCGGCGCGGCCCCACCTCGGTGGCGTCCGGCGCGCGGAAGACGTTACGGCGCGCCATGGAGCGCCTCCGCAGGGGCCGCGGGGACCTCGTGCACGGCGACGACCTCGGCGGGCGTCGGCACCCGGTAGCCGTGCTTGACGGCCACCGGCTCGAGGCGCGCCGGATCGAGGAGCGCGGCGCGATCGATGCGGAGCTTCTTGAGCTCCTCCTCGAGGCGGCGCTGCTCGTTGGTCGCCTGGGCGATCTCGTAGCCGAGCGACACGTTGCGGTGCCGCGACGCGACGACCCGCGTGAACACGACCACGAGCGCGGCCGCCGTCAGCAGCATGAGGATCGCGAACCTCACGCGGCGCTCTCCAGGCCGAGGGGGGCGATCTTGCGCACGGCGCGCAGCTTCGCGCTGCGGGCGCGCGGGTTCTCGCGCGTCTCGGCCTCGTCGGCCACGACCGGCTTCGGCGTGAGGAGCTCGAACGCGGGCGGCGCCGGCTCCACCGCGGGCGGCAGCCCCCGGCGCGGCGGTGGCGCCGTGCGCTTGCCCGCCCAGCCGGCGAAGGTCTGCTTGACGATGCGGTCCTCGAGCGAGTGGAAGCTGATGACGAGGATGCGCCCGCCGACGCGCAGGAGCGCCGGCGCGTCGGCCAGCAGCGCCTCGAGCGCGCCCAGCTCGTCGTTCACCGCCATGCGCAGCGCCTGGAAGGTGCGCGTCGCCGGGTGGATGCGGCTCGTCGCCGCGACCTTGCGCGGGAGCGCCCGCACGACGGCGGCGGCGAGCGTCACGGTGTCGTGGGGGCCCTCGCCCTCGGACCAGGCGCGCAGCGCGCGCGCGATCGGCCGCGCGAAGGGCTCCTCGCCGTAACGCTGGATGAGGTGCGCGAGCTCCTCGGCCGAGAGGTCGCGGACGAGCGCGAACGCCGTGCGCGCGGCGTCGGGATCCATGCGCATGTCGACGGGCCCGGCGGCCTGGAACGAGAAGCCACGCTCGGGCCGGTCGAGCTGCCACGAGGAGACGCCGAGATCGGCGAGCAGCCCGTCCACGGCGCCGACGCCGACCCCGCCGAGCAGCGCCCGCACGTCGCGGAAGTTGCCGCGCACGTGGGCGAAGCGCTCGCCGAAGCGGCCCAGGCGCTCGCGAGCGGCCGCCGCGGCCTGCGGATCCTGGTCGATGCCGATCACGCGCGCCCCCGCCTCGAGCAGCGCCTCGGCGTGGCCGCCGAAGCCGAGCGTGCAGTCCACCCACAGCGCGCCCTCGCGCACGGCGGCGAGGCGCAGCGTGGCGTCCCGGAGGACGGGGATGTGGGGCGTGCGCTGCATCACAGGTTGATCGCGCTGAGCGCCGAGGCGTCGAGGTTGGCGAAGGCGTCGGGGCCGTGCTTCGCGTTCCAGAGAAGCTGGTCCCAGATGACGATGCAGTCGCGCTGCCCCATCACGAAGCAGTCGGCCTGGAGCGCGGCGAACTGGCGCAGGACGACGGGCAGCGAGACGCGGCCGAGACGGTCGAGCTTCATGCGGCGGGCGCTGCCGCAGACCACCTTGCGCACGGCGGTCGCCACGACGGTGTTCTCCATCGCGTCGACCCGCGCCTTGAAGGCCTCCCACGCGTCGGGGCGGTAGACGCGCAGGCACTGCTCGTTGATGTGGCGGGTGACCACCACCTCGTCCCCCTCCTGCAGGCCGAGGGCGGCGCGGAACTCCGCGGGGACGCTGACACGCCCCTTCTCGTCGATCGTGTGGTCGTACTGCCCCTCCAGATCAGGATGGGGGACGACCCGACCCGCCGCCTCGTCCGACATTGCCGCCTTCGTGGTGATGGGAATCGATCACACGACTTCCCACGCGGTTCATCCTAGTCGGGGATGGGGCGGAGTCAACGCCCATGAATGCCCTTTTTTCACGGCGTCCTCGGGGGCGGCGAGCTGCCTACGGATTGTGTGTCCGAGCGTCTCTTGCCACTATCGGTTGGTGATCGGGTGGCACACCGGGTGATGTCCGACCCGGGCGTGGTCGCGCCGCGCGGCCGGTGGAAACGGGGGGTGGGAACGGGTGGAAAAACAAAAAGGGCGCGGCCAGGGGGTGGCCGCGCCCTTCCTCGGGACGGCGGGACGGGCCACACACGCAAGGCCCGCCCCCCGTGGGGCTCCCGAGGATTCTCGCTCTGGGCAGTCGCCTTCGGTGATCCGCTCCTCGATGGCCCTCCTCCTACCTACAGGTAGTAGCTGACGGTGAAGTTCGCCTGCCAGACCTGCAGGCCGACCATGTCCTCGACCGGCTCGGGGGCGAGCTCTCGCTTGACCGCCTCCTTCAGGTAGTGGGGGCCGGGCATCCGGAACCGGACGTCGCCGCCCACGGCGACGTGGTCCCCGAAGTACACCTCGAGCCCGGGGCCCCCGTGGAAACTGGTGGATCGGCCGTTCAGGTCGAACAGGTCGCCCGCTTCGTAGGCGCCCGTCCCGGCCGCCAGGAACAAGTTGAAGTAGTCCGTCGGCACGAGATTGAGCATCGCCGCCAGCTGGTAGCGCGGCGACAGGTGGCGTTCCTCCTGTGTCTTGGGGTCCTGGTCGAGCTGCGCCACGCCCTCGACGCCGAGGAAGCGCAGCAACTTGAGCCGACTGACGAGCCCGTATTGGTGGCCCGCCGCGTTCGGGTTCTCCGAGACGCCGGAAGAGACGAAGCTGTACTGAGCGCCGACACCCATCGTCACCCAGCTGTTGCTGTCGGCGGCGGCCTGTCCGGCCGTCAACGTCACCCCCCCGAGGACCGCTCCCAGCATCCACTTGCGCATCGTCGCTTCCCGCGTTGGTTCCGACACCTGGAAGATTCGACGTCTCGAATGCTTCTATTTACGTGATGTGTCCTCGAGGCCCCACCCGGGCCCGCGTTGCCGGCGGCGGCGGCGGCGTGCTATACGCGGCGCGTGTCCAGCGAAGCCGAAGAAGTCCCTCCCCCCGTGAATCCGGCGCTCGTCGAGGCCGACGCGGCCTACGCCGCCGGCGACTTCCGCCGCGCGCGCGCCCTCGTGTTCGCGCTGCCGGTCCCCGAGGCGCCGCCCGAGGCTGCCCCGCCGCCGACGCCCGAGGAGGCGGCGGACCGCGCCGCCTTGCTGCGCCTGCGCCGCGCGCTGGCCGTCGATCCGCTCACGTGGGTCGTCGGCGCCGCCTGCCTGGCGATCTGGCTGGTCCTGGTGTGGCGGGTGGCACTCAGCTGACCATGTGTTCAGTCATCGGATGCCACGATGGCTGACTGAACACAGGTTCAGCGAACGGCGCGCACCTTCTCGACGCGCAGCGCGAGGCCGGCGGCGATCGCGACGAAGGTCGAGACGAGCGAGCCGAGGGCGCCCATCTTGGCGGCGTCCTGCACGGCGCCGGCGGGGAACGCGACGGTGGCGACGAAGAGCGCCACCGTGAAGCCGATGCCCGCCGCGCAGCCGAGCACGAACAGGTCGCGCAGGCGCATGCCGGCGGGCAGGCCGAAGCCGAAAACGCGCGCGGCGAGCAGGCCGAGGGTGAAGATGCCGAGCGGCTTGCCGACGACGAGCGCCGTCAGGACGAGCCACGTCGGCTCGCCGACGGCGCCGAGCACCACCCCCGCATTGAGCAGGCCGAAGACGCCGAGGATGAGCTGGACCGGGTTCCTGAACCAGTGCTCGAACGCGGCGAGCGTGTCGTCCTTGTCGAGGGCGGTCCAGTCGAAGAGGCCGGTGTCGATGTGGGCGTGGGGCATGGTGGGAATGATCGGCAACAGCCCGAGCGCGGGGTGCAGGCCGGCCAGCAGGAAGCCCATCCACGAGAGCGCGCCGGGTCCGATCAGGTAGGGCCAGAAGCTGCCGACGCGCAGGCGGCGCAAGAGCAGCGCCAGGGCGACGCCGGCCACCGGCATCAGCAGCCAGAGCGGCTGCACTTCGCCCGTCGGGTAGAAGACGGCGAGGACGACGAGGCCGAGCGCGTCGTCGGCGATGGCCAGCAGCAAGAGGAACGGGATGGCCGGGTGGCCGGCGCCGAAGACCACGCGGGCCACCATGTAGCTGAAGGCGATGTCGGTGGCGGTGGGGACCGCCCAGCCGTTGCCGAGGTCGCCCAGCCGGCCGAGGGCGGCGGCGCCGGCGAGGTAGACGAGCGCCGGTCCGGCCATGCCCCCGAGGGTGGCGATGAGCGGGGTGGCCGCCTGGCGCGGCTCGTGGAGGGAGCCGCCCGGGAACGTGGCCTCCCAGACCTCCTTGCCGGCCATGGCGAAGAAGAGGGCCATGAGGAGGTCGTTGACGAGGAAGTGCACGTCGATGAGGTGGTCGCCGAGGCGGAACAGCTCGAGGTGCACGAGGCGCGCGTACGAGGCGTGGTCGAGGTTGGCCCAGAGCAGGCCGCCGACGGCGCCGACGACCAGGAAGAGCGAGTTCTCGAGCAGAAACCGGATCGCGCCCCGCATCCCTTGCCTTTCGACGATGCGCGCGCAGTCTAGTGCGCTCCCCCGCCGGTTCTGCTATGTTTCCGCGCCTTTTTCACCCGCCCCCGCGAGGATCCCCCCGATGATCACGGTCAATGAAGTCACGATGCGCTACGGCGCGCGCGTGCTGTTCGAGAACGTCAACGTCACGTTCAACGCCGGCGAGCGCTACGGTCTCACGGGTCCGAACGGCAGCGGCAAGTCCACCTTCATGAAGATCGTGACGGGCGAGCAGGAGCCGACCTCGGGTTCGGTCTATCGCCCGCGCCGCATGGGCATCCTCCGCCAGGACCACTACCGCTTCGAGAACGACCGCGTCGTCGACGTGGTGCTGATGGGCAATCCGCGGCTGTGGAGGGCGCTCAAGGAGAAGGACGAGCTGCTCGCGAAGGGCGACACCCTCACCGACGAGGAGGGCATGAAGCTCGGCGAGCTCGAGATGGTGATCGCCGAAGAGGACGGCTACATGGCCGACTCGCAGGCGCAGGAGCTGCTCGAGGGCCTCGGCATCGAGCTCGAGGCCCACGCGCGGCCGATGTCGGAGCTGACCGGCGGCAACAAGGTGCGCGTGCTGCTCGCCCAGGCGCTGTTCGGCGGCCCCGAGGCGCTGCTGCTCGACGAGCCCACCAACGCGCTCGACATCGCCAGCATCCGCTGGCTCGAGGGCTTCCTGCAGGACTACGCGGGCTGCCTCGTGGTGATCAGCCACGACCGACACTTCCTCAACGAGGTCTGCACGAAGATCGCCGACCTCGATTACGAGACGATCATCGTCTACCCCGGCAACTACGACGACATGGTCCACGTGAAGGCCGAGGCGCGCACGAGCCTCGAGCTGCAGAACGCCGCCAAGCAGAAGAAGATCGAGTCGCTCAACGACTTCCTGCAGCGGTTCCGCGCCGGGTCGCGCGCCAGCCAGGCCAAGTCGCGCGAGAAGCAGCTCGAGAAGGAGAAGCAGGCGCTCTCCGACCTGAAGCGGTCGAACATCGCGCGGCCGTTCATCCGGTTCGAGCCGGCGCGGCCGAGCGGCAAGCAGGTGCTCGCGGTCGAGGACCTGTCGAAACAGTTCGAGCACGCCTCGATCTGCGACGGCTTCGATCTCAACGTCTTCCGCGGCGACAAGGTCGCCATCCTCGGTCCGAACGGCATCGGCAAGACGTCGCTGCTGCGTCTGTTCATGGGCGAGCTGCGGCCCGACGACGGCAAGAGCGAGTGGGGCTACGAGGCCAGCGTCGGCTACATGCCGCAGGACCACCACGAGGTCATCGAGAAGTCCGACAAGACGGCCTACGACTGGCTGCGCCAGTTCGACGTCAAGGTGAAGGAAGAGGAAATCCGCAGCCTTTTCGGGCGTTTGCTCTTCACGAAAGACGAGCCGTTCAAGGCGACGAAGGTGCTGTCCGGCGGCGAGACGGTGCGCCTCATCCTCGCGAAGCTGATGCTGCAGAAGCCGAACGTGCTCGTGATGGACGAGCCGACGAACCACCTCGATCTCGAGTCGATCCGCTCGCTCACCGAGGCGCTCGACAAGTACGAGGGCACGGTGCTGTTCGTCACCCACGACCGCCAGATGGTCATGCAGGTGGCGACGCGCATCCTCGAAATGTCCAAGGAAGGTATCCGCGAGCTGTCGCCGCAGCAGTTCGCGGCCGGCGAGTTCCTCACCGGCGCGCACGCCTACAAGAAGCAGGGCTGGTAACGCGGCGAAGGCCGGAGCGGGGCGGGAAACGAGGGCGTCCGGGTCAGGCCCGGACGCCCTCTTTCGTCTCTACTGCTCGACGCAGATGCCGCCGCCGGCCGGCGAGGCGTGGGGGCAGTGGGAGATCGCGCCCATCGTCGCCGCGACCGACGCGTGGTAGATGCGGCACTGGACGCTGTCGCCGTCGACCGCGCCGTCCTCGCCGTTCGTCGGGAACTGCGCGCACGCCGCGCGGCACTCCGCGTCGTCGGCATACAGCGCGTTGTCGTCGGTGCAGTTGCGCATCACGAGGCCGCAGTAGACGTCGCAGAGGGCGCCGCAGACGACGCCGCCGTCCTGGCCGGCGTGCGGGCAGTGCGTCGCCGGCTCGAGGAACGCCGGGCTGCCGGCGTGGTAGATGCGGCACTGCACCGAGTCGCCTTCGAGCGCGCGCGTATCGCCGTTCGTCGGGAACTGCGCGCACGTCGCCAGGCACTCGTCGCGATCGGCGAAGCGATCGCCGCAGTTGGCCTCCATGCGGCCGCAATAGACCTCGCAGTAGTCGCCGCACACGCCCCCGCCGCTCGTGCCGGCGTGCGGGCAATGCGTCACGGCGCCGCCCTCGGCCAGCGCCGGGAACGTGGCGTGGTAGGTGCGGCACTGCACCGAGTCGCCGCTGACGTCGTTGAAGGCGCCGTCGGTCGGGAACTGCTCGCAGTCGAGCCGGCAGGCGTCGGCGTCCGGGTAGATGCCTTCGCAGGTCTGCATGGCGATGTGGCAGTAATTCTCGCAGTAGTCGCCGCACACCCCGCCGCCGTTGGCGCTGGCGTGCGGGCAGTGCAGCTCGGCGCTCTCGGCGGCGGCGCCGGCGTGGTACAGGCGGCACTGGACCGAGTTGCCCTCGGTGTCGCCGGGCTCGCCGTCAGCCGGGAACAGGGCGCAGGTCTCGAGGCACGCGTCGCGGTCGGGGTAGAGACCGGCGCAGTTCGCCTCGATGGCGTTGCAGTACTGCTCACAGGCCGTGGGCTCCGCCTGCTCGACGCAGACGCCGCCGCCGTCGGCCGCCGCGTGCGGGCAGTGGTCGGCGGGGAACGAGGCCGCCGGGAACGACGCGTGGTAGATGCGGCACTGCACCGAGTCGCCCACCAGGTCGCCGTCGGCGCCCTCGTCGGACAAGCCGCGGCAGGCGATCGTGCAGGCCTGCGGCGTCGCGTAGACGTCGGGGCAGTGCGTCTCCATGAGGTCGCAGTAGACCTGGCAGTAGCTGCCGCAGAGGTCGCCGCCGCTGGTGCCCGCGGACTCGCAGGCCCCGTCCGCGCCGAGCACCGAGGAGAGGTACGCGGCGTTGGTGCGGCACTGCACGGTGTTCTCGTCGGCGTCGTTCCACGCGCCGTCCTGCGGCAGCGCGTCGCAGGCGCGCATGCACTCCTCGCGATCGGCGTAGGTCTCGGGGCAGTGCGTGGCGATCTGGTCGCAGTAGGACGAGCACGTGTCGCCGCACACGGCGCCGCCGTCGGCGCTGGCGTGCGGGCAGTGGGTCGCGGCGCCCTCGCCGGTGGCCGGCACCGACGAGTGGTAGATGCGGCACTGGACGCTGTTGCCGTCGATCGCGCCGTCGATGCCGTCCGTCGGGAACGCCTGGCAGGCCGACAGGCAGGTGTCGCGGTCGGGGTACAGCTGCTGGCGGCCGGCGTTGCAGTTGTCGAAGACGTTGTTGCAGTAGACCTCGCAGTAGTCGCCGCAGGTGCCGCCGCCGGTCAGGCCGGCGTGCGGGCAGTGCGCCGCGGCGTCCTGCGACGCGGGCACCGAGGCGTGGTAGATGCGGCACTGCACCGAGTCGCCGTCGACGGCGCCGGGCGCGGCGTCGTTGGGGTACTGCTCGCAGAACTGCATGCAGGTCGCGTTGTCGGCGAAGCTGGCCGGGCAGTTGCGGCCCATGCGCTCGCAGTAGACCTCGCAGTAGGAGCCGCAGACGGACCCGCCGCTCGGCGTGGCGTGCGCGCAGTGCGTGGCCGCGTCGCCGATCGCCGGGTACGACGCGTGGTAGATGCGGCACTGCACCGAGTCGCCGTCGAAGGCGATGGGCTCATCGCCCTGCGGCAGCTGCTCGCACTCGGCGACGCAGGCGGCCTCGTCGGCGAAGACGCCGTCGCAGGTCTGCATGATGAAGCCGCAGTACGTGTCGCAGTAGCTGCCGCACACGCCGCCGCCGGACAGTCCGGCGTGCGGGCAGTGCGTGGCGGCGTCGGTCGCGGCGACGCCGGCGTGGTAGATGCGGCACTGCACCGAGTTGCCCTCGGCGTCGCCCTCGGGCGCGTCCTGCGGGAAGAGGATGCAGGTGTTGATGCAGTCGTCGCGCGACGGGTACGAGCCGGCGCAGTTCTCTTCCATCAGGTCGCAGTAGAGGTCGCACCACGAGCCGCAGACGCCGCCGCCGCTGGGGCCGGCGTGCGGGCAGTGCGTCGCCGCGTCGCCCGCCGCGGGCGCGCCGGCGTGGTAGATGCGGCACTGGACGCTGTCGCCGTCGGCGGCGCCGACCGAGCCGTCGGTCGGGAACTCGCCGCAGGCCGTCAGGCACGTGTCGCGGTCGGCGTACGACTGCGGGCAGTTGTCGGCCATGAGGTCGCAGTAGACCTCGCAGTAGTCGCCGCACACACCGCCGCCCTCGGGCGCGGCGTGCGGGCAGTGCAGCGCGGCCTCGGACGAGGCGGCGTCGGCATGGTAGATGCGGCACTGCAGGGTGTTGCCGTCGGTGTCGCCCACCGTGCCCGTCGCCGGGAACTCGGCGCACGTGGCGAGGCACGCGGCGCGATCGGCGAACACGTCGCCGCAGTTCTCGGCCATCAGGTCGCAGTAGCCCTCGCAGTCGTTCGGGGGCGGGGGCCCGCCGCCGGCGCCGCCTTCGCCACCGGCGCCGCCCTGGCCACCCGCGCCGCCTTCGCCGCCGGCGCCGCCTTCGCCACCGGCGCCGCCTTCGCCACCGGCGCCGCCTTCGCCACCGGCGCCGCCTTCGCCGCCGGCGCCGCCGGCGCCGCCTTCGCCGCCTTCGCCGCCGCCGCCCTGACCGCCCTGACCGCCCTGACCGCCGGCGCCGCCGGCGCCTTCGGCGGTGCTGCCGTCGTCGCAGCCCCATGCGGCCAGCGCGACGGTACACAGCACGGCGAGCCTTCTGATCGACTCCCTCATCGAGAACCCCCCGGGGTTGCTGAGAAACGCGTCCCCTTCTTCCCAAATGCGACCCGTAGAGCGCAAGAGGATTGGCGTCTCCCAGCGCTTCAGCGGCGGGACGGCCGGCGCGCGGGGTCGGGTCGCGGCGACACGCCGGCGGCGCGGGATGGCGGCGACAGCGCGCCGGCGGAGGCGATCGACGGGAGGGCGCGCGCGGCGGCGGTAAAGAGGGGGCGCGGCTGCTGGCCGCCGAAGCGCGCGATCCACAGATCGGGGATCTGACCGAGGCGCGTGTTGTAGCGGGCGACGCAGGCGTTGTAGAGCTCGCGGCGGTCGGCGATCTCGTCCTCGAGCGCGCTGATGCGGCGCATCAGGTTCGCGTACACCGCGTCGGCCCGCAGCGCCGGATACGCCTCGGCGAGGCCGAAGACCTGCAGCAGCGCGCCGTTGAGGGCCTCCTGGGCGGCGCCGCGCCCGACCGGTCCGGCGGCAGCGCGCAGCGCGTCGCGGGCCCGCAGCACCGCGTCGATGACCCCCCGCTCGTGGGCCGCGTAGCCGCGGCACACCGCGACGAGGTTCGGGATCTCGTCGGCGCGCTGCAGCAGCAGCACGTCGACGTTCGCCCACGCGCGGTCGATGTCGTTGCGCAGGTGCACGAGGCCGTTGTGCAGCGCCACCGCCCACAGCGCGCCGACGGTCACGACCGAGCCCACGCCCACCAGCCAGAACATCGCGCGTCAGCCTCCTCCGAACAGCACGTGGGCCGCCCACATGGCGGCGGGGATGGCCGCGCCGAGCCCGAAGCGCGCGAACCAGCGCAGGCGGCGCGTGAGCCAGACTTCGTCGCGGTCGCTCAAGAGGAAGGGCTCGCCGGGGCCGCCGCGCCCGATGAACACCGTGTCCTCGCGCGTGCGCGCAGCCAGGCGCGCCTCGACCTGCGCGCGCACCGCGGTGCGGGCCGCCTCCCACTCCGCGTCGTCGATGCGGCCGTTGCCGTCGACGTCGTAGCGCGACATGGCCTGCGGATCGGCCTTCAGGCGGCGGAGCGCCTCCACCACCTCGCGTTCGCGGTCCGGCCCGACCTCGGCGCGCTGCACGTTGCCGAGCGCGTAGACCGGCGCCCCGATGGGCAGGACGCGCTCGGTGACGCGGTACCGCGTGCCGTGGGACTCGACGTGGAACGTCTGGACCGATCCGATGTGCAGCTCGGCGCCGGCGGGCTCGACGCGAATGCGGCCGGTGTCGTCCTTGAGCCAGAACGAGAGATCGGCGCTGTCGCCCTCGTGCACGAGGCGCCATCCCCCACCCCGCTCGGCGTAGTGCCCGTCGCGGTTGGCGGCCGCGATGAGAGCGCTGGTCAGGAAGGCGCCCGTCCCGCGCCCCGCGGGCCCGGCCGTCGCGTCCCAGCGCTCGAGGCGGAACTGGTACCAGGCGCACAGCGTGCGCGAGTACGGCGCCGGCACCGGCGACTCGACGTCGACGACGCCGGAGAGCTCGGCGGGGCCCATGGCGACCGAGCGGACGCGCGCCCGCGGCGTGTCGGCGACGCGGTGGTACTTGCGCAGCTGGCGCGTCCCGAAGACGGCGCACAGCACCGCGCCGACGGCCAGCCCCCCCCCGGTCATCGCGCGGAGGGGCAGGCCGCCGGCCATCCGGCCGAGCGCGCCGACGACGAACATCACCGCCCAGCCGCCGATCCACAGGCGCTCCGTGGGGACGCGCGGCGAGAGGCTGGCCGTCCAGCCGATGGCGCGGCGGCGCAGCGGCACGGCGGTCAGCACCGCGGTGTCGCCGTCGACGAGCATCGCCCCGAGGTTGGAGGGGTCGCCGTCGGCCGCGGGCTCGGGGCCTTCGAGGCAGCCGGCCTGCCAGGCGGCGCCCGCGCGGAGCGTGTAGAACTCGCGGTCCGCGGCCTCCATCGGCCGGCCGAAGTTGACCGGGCAACCGACGTGGAACAGGACGCTTCCGGCCCGGTCCTGGAACAGATCGAGGATGGATTTGAGGTTGACCGCGGTGGAGGGGCTGCGGTCGGGGCCGAGCGTGCCGAAGTTGAAGCCGGCGGGGCGGATGCTGAACCAGCGGCCGTCGGCGGTGAGGATGTCGAAGCGCGTGTCGCCGCCGATGCTCTCCGGGTGGGGCCGCCCGCGCAGGAAGTCGTGGGGCTGCCGCAGGCCGATCGGGACGACGAGCAGGCGGTCGTCGGGGCCGATGCGCCCGGCGTCGGCGCCCTCGAGGCCGGTGAGGCGCAGGCCGTCACCCGAGGGCGTAATGCCGCGGATTCGCACGGGTTTCAGGCGCCGTTCGCCCGACGGATCGTAGACGACGGCGCGCATGCCGAGCCGGCGCAGGCGCGCGGCGCGGTCCTCGAGGTTGGCGCGGTCGAGGTCGATCAGGAGCGGCTGCACGCCGGTGCCGAGGAGGCGCAGCCGGGTGACGTACGGGTCGAGGCCGAGGATGGCGGCGACCGGCGCCACGTCCCGGGTGAGGCGCTCGACCGTGACCGCCTCGGCGCGGTGCAGCAGCAGGAAGCGGGACATCGGGCGGATGATGCGGTCTCGGCGCGTCCGGGTCCAGCGCCGAGGCCTCCGCGTCCGGCCGATGAGGCGCGCCACGGGCGAGCCTGCTAAGGTTCGGGACTCATGTCGCGCGAGAAGCTCCCCCCCCACGTCGACGAGACGCCCGCCGCCGCCGCGGCCGGTGGCACCGCGGTCATCGCCGGCGACGTGGAGAGCCCCTGGGCGGCCGTCGATCAAGGCCTGCCGATTTCGCTCCCCGCCGAGGACAAGCGCTACGAGCCCGTGCGCGACCTGGGCCGCGGCACGATGGGCGTGGTCCGGGTGGTGCGCGACCTGGCGCTGCAGCGCCTCGTGGCGCTCAAGGCGCTGGCGCCGGACAGCGGCGTGCCCAACGCGGCCGCGCGCTTCCTCGACGAAGCGCGCATCACCGCGCAGCTCATGCACCCGAGCATCGTCGCGGTCTACTCGATCGACGTCGACGCCGGGAACGCGCCCTACTTCACGATGCAGCTCGTCGAAGGGCGCACGCTGGGCCAGATCCTCGACGGCCTGCGGGCGGGACGCCCCGACGTCGTGCGGCGCTTCAACCGTGTGCGCCTGCTGAACCTGTTCATCCAGGCATGCATGGCCGTCGCCTACGCGCACAGCCGCGGCGTGATCCACCGGGACCTCAAGCCCGAGAACATCATGCTCGGCGAGTTCGGCGAGGTCTTCGTCATGGACTGGGGCCTGGCCAAGATCCTCCGCGCCGACGTGCAGAACCCGGTCGTGGGCGGGCGCCCCGACGAGGCGCCGTTCCGCACGCGGGTCGGCGACATCGCCGGGACGCCCAGCTACATGAGCCCCGAGCAGGCGATGGGCCTCGTGGACGCGCTGAACGCGCGATCCGACATCTACTCGCTCGGCGCCATCCTCTACGAGCTCCTCACGCTGCGGACGCCCCACGGGCCCGGCACGGCGGCCGAGGTGCTGCGGCGCGTGCGCCAGGAGCCCGTCCAGCCGCCGAGCGCGGTCGCGCCCCACCACGACGTCCCGCCCGAGCTCGACGCGGTCGTGCTGCGCTGCCTCGCCCGCGAGCAGGAGGACCGCTACGCCAGCGCCAGCGACCTGCGCGACGAGATCGAGGCCTACCTCGCGGGCGGGCGCACGTCGCTGCACCGCTTTCGAGTGCAGGCGAAGGCGCTGCGGGAGGCCCAGCGGATCGCCCAGGTCTTCAAGGACACGGCCCGACGGCGCCGACGGGCGGCCCGCGAGCTCGCCGAGGCCGAGTCGCTGCGACTGCCCTCCGATCCGCCGGCGCTCGTCGAGCGGTTGTGGAGCGACCGGCGCCAGGTCGAGGCGCTCGAGGACGAGGTCGCCCGCGAGTTCGAAGTCGCGGCGGCGAAGTTCCAGCAGATCCTCGGCGAGGCCCCCGAGGACAAGGACGCCCACGAGGGGCTGCGCGACCTGTACTGGTACCGGTTCCTCGAAGCGGAGCGGCAGGGCGACGCCGACGCCATGCGGGTGTTTGCGGCCCTGGCCGGGCAGCACGACCCGGACGGCGCGCTCCAGACGGCCCTGGTGGGCGACGGGGCGCTCACGGTGGCCTCGGAGCCGCCGGGGGCGCGCGTGACGCTCTTCCGCCACGAGGCGCGCGGTCCGCGGCTCGAGCCGGCCTCGCCGCAGGTCTGTGGCCAGACGCCCCTCGCGCTCGACCCCCTGGCGATGGGCAGCTACCTGCTGTTGCTCGAGGCCGACGGCTACGAGCCGCTGCGCCTGCCGGTGCAGGTCGGGCGGCAGGAGGTGGCCGAGATCCAGGCGGCACTCGTGCCGCGGGAGGCGGTGCCCGAGGGCTGCGTCGTCGTGTCGGGCGGGCTGTTCTGGACGGGCGCGCGCGACGCCGCCCTCGGGCCGCCGCGGGCGCGGGCGCGCGCCGGGGCGTTCGTGCTGGCGCGCGAGCCGGTGACGGTCGACGAGTACCGCGCGTTCCTCGACGACCTCGCGCAGCGCGACCCCATCCGCGCGCGCAACCACGTGCCCCGCGACGGGCAGGCGCGGTGGAAGCCGGGCAGCGACGGGCGGTTCCACCCCGACGAGCACGGGCGCAACCCGATCACGGGCGTGTCGGCGCTCGACGCGCTCACCTACTGCGCGTGGCGGGCGGAGCGCGACGGCCTGCCCTGGCGGCTGCCGACCGAGTGGGAGTGGGAGCGCGCCGCCCGCGGCGCCGACGCGCGGTCGTATCCGTGGGGCGACGTCTGGGAGCCGACGCTGTGTCGCTGCGGCGAGAGCCCCGAGGGCGGCGCGCCGAGCCCCGTGGGCAACCCCGACGACGAGAGCCCCTTCGGCGTGCGCGACCTCGCCGGCGGCGTCCGCGAGTGGACGGCGACGGAGCACCCGCGCGACGCGCGCCGGCGGGCGGTGAAGGGCGGCGGCTTCCTTTCGGAGCGGCCGGGGTGCCACCTCGCGCGGCGGACGTTCCAGAAGATGGACCGCTCGGCGGCGGACCTCGGCTTCCGCCTGGCGCTCGATCTGGCCGCGCTGCGGCGCCCGTGATCAGTTCACGCGGGGCGCGCGGTAGACACGGTCGGAAAACCCTTCTGTTTCGGGACGTTGCACGGCCACCCGCGGCAGGTGCTGCCCGAGGCGCGCCACCACCTCGTAGCTGATCGTGCCCGCCCACCCCGCGAGCGCGTCGGCGGTGATCTCCGCCTCGCCCTGTGGGCCGAGCAGCACCGCCTCGTCCTCGAGCGCCGCGCCGGGCACGTCGGTCACGTCGACCATGAGCATGTTCATGCAGACGCGGCCGCGGACGGGCGCGCGGCGGCCGCGGATCAGCACGTGCCCGAGGTTGCTCACGCCGCGGTCGTAGCCGTCGTAGTAGCCGACGGGCAGGACGGCGATGCGTGTGGGATGCGTGGTGATGAACGTGCAGCCGTAGCCAATGCTCGCGCCCTCGGGCACGTCCTTCAATTGCGCGACGCGGGTCTTCCAGGTGAGCGCTGGCCGCAGGCGGATGTCGCGACGGCCCACGAGGTAGGCGGCGACCATCGTCTCACGCGAGGGCCACAGGCCGTAGCTGGCGATGCCGAGGCGCGCCATCTCGAAGGCGCGCTCCGGCCAGAGCAGGGCGGCGGCGCTGTTGGACAGGTGCCGGACGGGGACGGCGTGACCGGCGGCACGCAGCGCGGCGACCTCGGCCTCGAAGCGGGCGAGCTGCAGGCGGGCGTAGCCGTGGTCCGTCGTGTCCTCGATGTTGGCGAAGTGGCTCGAGGCGCCCTCGAGCTCGAGGCCGGGCGCGGCGGCGATGGCGGCGGCGATGGCGCGGGCCTCGTCGCCGTGGACGCCCTGCCGGTAGTTGCCGGTCTCGATCTTGAGGTGGAGCTTGACGGCGACGCCGAGCGCGGCCAGGCGGGCCACGGTCTCGCGGTTGTAGACGACGAGGCGCAGGCCGAGGGCGGCCGCTTCGGCGAGATCGTCGAGCGGCACGTAGCCGAAGACGTAGATCGGCGCGTCGACGCCAGCGGCGCGCAGGGCGCGGGCCTCGTCGATCGAGTCGACGCACAGCCAGTCGGCGCCCCCTTCGAGGAAGGCGCGGGCGGCGATCGCGAGCCCGTGACCGTAGGCGTTCGCCTTGACCGTGGGCGCGAGCAGCACGCCGGGCCCGACGAGGCGGCGGAAGGTGCGGATGTTGGCGGCCAGCGCCGCGGTGTCGACCTCGACCCAGGTGCGCGCCATGGCTGCTCCCCGATGGACCCCGGGCTTGTAGGGGACCGGGCCGACCGGCGCAAGACCCGGTGGGTGGTCGGGGCCGACCCACCCCTCAGGCGACCCCTGGGTCACTCCGTTCGTGGAGGCACTTTCCACCGGAGGTCACCCCGCCGTGTCGCGCGTCGCCCTACAGCACCAGACGGAATCCTTCGACCCTTTCCTCACCCAGCTCCGGGGCGCCGAGATCGCCCGCGATCCCAAGGCGATCCGCCGGGCGATCGAGGCGATCCGCGAGCGCGAGGTCGTCGTGGCGACCGACGGGGGCGCGGTGCTCGTCGCCGAGGTGGTGCACCCCTTCGGGCTGCGCTTCACCGGCCGCCAGTCGCCCGTCGCCGCCGGCGAGCGCGTGGCCGTCAGCGACCAGCGAGGTCTCGAGTTCTTCGGCTTCCGCGCGGTGGTCGGCGCCGTCGTGCTGACGCCGGACGGCGTCGTGGCTCGGCTGTTCGAGCCGCGGGAGGTGGTGATGCACCCCGGCCGCCAGCAGCCTCGCCTCGCCGGCGCGCTCGGCGCGGACGTGACGCTCGAGACCGACGAGGGGCTGCTCGCCGCGCGCGCCATCGACGTGTCGCTCGGCGGCCTCGGCGTGACCGTGCCCAGCGACGCCGGCCTCGAGATCGGCGGCGTGCTCACCGCGCACCTCGACTTCGGCGACGGCAAGGTGCGCCTCCCCGCGCAGGTGCGCTCGGTGGTCGCGCGCGACGCGTGGTTCCGCGTGGGGCTGCAGTTCGTCTCGTGGTCCGACGAGCTCGCCGACCGCGTGCAGCGCGCGCTCGCCGGCGACGACGAGGACGCGGAGCCCTTCGAGATCGTCGAGGCGGTCGACGACGAGGACGCGCACGCGCCCTTCTGCTGAGCACCGGTGGTAACGTACGGCCCGCATGCCCGTATCGTCCGCGCATGGGGACCGCCGCCTCGCCGACGCGATGGAGCGCTACGCCGACGGCGACGCGCGCGCGTTCGACGAGGTCTGGCGCGCGCTCGCGCCCGTCGTGCAGGCGTGCCAGCGCCGCTGGGTCGGCGATCCGCAGCTCGCCTCGGACCTCACCCAGGAGACGTTCCTGCGCGTGCACCACGCGCGGCATCGCTACCGGCCCGGCGCGCCCGTCGGTCCGTGGGTGCTCACCATCGCGCGGCGGCTGTCGATCGACGCGCTGCGCCGCCGCGGGGCGGCCACCGACCGGCTCACCCGCGAAGGGGAGCTGCCCGAGCCGCCCCCGCCGCCCGCCGACGACGACGGGGACGCGTCCGCGCTCGTGGCCGCGGTGCGCGCGGCGGTCGCCGATCTGCCCGAGGGCCAGCGCGCCGTCGTCGCGATGCACAAGCTGGACGGCGTCCCGCTCGCGCAGGTGGCGGAGGCGCTCGGCATTCAGGAGGGCGCCGCGCGCGTGCGCGCCCATCGCGGCTACGAGCGGCTGCGGGCGGCCCTCGCCGGCGTGCTCGGCCGGCCACGGGAGTAGGTGGTGAACGACGAGCTCGCCCCGCCGCCGGCGCTGCGCGCGACCGTGGAGGGCGACCTGCGCGCACTGGCGAGACGCCGGCGCCGCGCGTGGTGGGCGCTCGCGTCGGCGGCGGCGGCGCCGGTGGCCGCCCTCGTGGCGCTCGAGCCGGCGTCGCGGGCGCCGGTGGCGTGGGGCGCGCTCGCGGCCCTGCTCGCGGGCGGCGTGGCGCTGCTCGCGCTGGCGCTGGGGCTGCGGGTGCCGGCCGGGCGCAGGCTGCGGGCCGTAGTCGCCGCCGCGCTCCTCGTCACGCCGGGTCTGCTCGTGCCGTTCGTCCAGGCGGACGGGCGGGCGACCGCCGAAGGCTTCTGGCGGCACGGGATGGCATGCCTGGGCAGCGGCGGCCTGCTCGCGGCGGCCCTCGCGCTCGCCGCCGCGTTGCTCGGTCGGGGGCTGCTGCGCCGCCACGCGCCCACCGGCCTCCTGCTCGGGGTCGGCGCCGGCCTCGTCGCCGTCGTGCCCTTGCAGCTGCACTGCCGCCTCGAGACGGCGTCGCACGTGTTGCTCTGGCACGCCCTCGTGCCGGTGCTGGCGGGCGTGGCGGCGGGCGTCGCGTGGGGCCTCTGGCGGCGCGACTGAGCGCGCCGGGCGTCAATGAATGCTGCCGCGCTCGGACTCGACGAGGTGCGCGGGATCGATGCCCATCCGGCGGAGGGCGCGCTCCCAGATCTCGTGGGGCGGCCAGTCGAAGACCATCGGCGCCGCGACGTCGCTCGTGATCCAGGCGCCGGTGGCGATCTCGGCGTCGAGCTGGCCGGGGCCCCAGCTCGCGCAGCCGACGAACAGCAGGAGGTGGCGCTCCTCGCCGCCGCACATGCGCTCGAGCGCCTCGCGGCTGCGGCTCACGGCGATGCCCGACGCGACGCGGGTCGTCTCGTCGAAGCCCCAGCCGTCGTCGTGCAGCATCCAGAGCGACTGCGGCTCGACGGGCCCGCCGCGGCGCAGGTGCGCGTCGGCCGGCCCCGACCACGCGACGCCCAGCTCGCGCGTGATGTCCGCGCACGTGTGCGGCATCGGCTGGTTCACCACCAGGCCGACCGCGCCCTCGGGGGTGTGGTCGATCATCACGACGACGGAGCGCACGAAGTTCGGATCGTGCAGCGACGGCATGGCGATCAGGATGCCCGGAGCGGTGGTGAACTTCATCGGAGGCCCATCTGCGCGGCGACGGTGGACGGCCTGCGGATCAGACCACGGATGACCAGGTCGCGCCAGGGGGCCGGATCGAGCGTGCGGCGCACCGTCCACGCGCCACCGTCGGGCGACTCCTCGCCGAGCACGACGCGCGCCTTGCGCTCGGGGACGGCCTTGCCCTGGGGCGTGCGCATGCGCTCGACGACGATCCTGCGTGGCCGCAGGACCGGCGCGGGATCGGCGTTGTAGACCGTGCGGCCGCGCAGGTGGTCCACCTCGGAGACCACACCGACGTCCTCGTTCTGCAGCTGGACGACGGTGCCGACCGGGAGCAGGCCGATCGACGCCACGAAGACGCGCGCGAGGTTGGCGTCGACCTGTCGCGGCGGATCCTTGAGCAGCGAGAGGCCCGCTTCGAGCGGCGTGATCGCCGGCCGCTGGTCCGTGCCGCGCACGAGGTCGAGCCACGCCTCGGCGAGCGCGACGAGCTGGCCGTCGATCGACAGGCGCGGCGCGGCGACGAGGTAGGGCGGGCCGGCCTTCGACGGTCCGAGCGCGTGCTCGACGCCGACGACGACGCGGCGCAGGTGCTCCCCCGTCAGCTTGCTGGCCTCGAGCAGCTGCCGCACCGCGAGCACGCCGGCGAGCTCGGGCACCGTGAACTCGGCCGGATCGGGGTTCTCGTAGACGCCGGCGGCGTCGGCGAGCAGCGCCGCGCTGGCGAGGTCGGCGCAGCGGATCGCCGACAGGCCGAGGCCGCGGGCGGTGGCGCCGACGAGCACGGCCACGTCGACCGCGCGGCGCGCCGGCGTGTCGGCGTGCGTGCCGAGGAGCGGCAGC
The DNA here is from genome assembly GCA_963169045.1 of Myxococcota bacterium. Taxonomy (GTDB): domain Bacteria; phylum Myxococcota_A; class Bradymonadia; order UBA7976; family UBA1532; genus CAUJDF01. The sequence goes on along the minus strand of CAUJDF010000091.1, from coordinate 168,945 downwards.
GCGCAGACCAGGTCTTGCTCGGTGGCGAGCGCGTCGACGAGCTCCTGACCGATGCGGCGCGCCGACTTCACGTCCGGCGGCGCCTTCGACAGGATCTCCTCCATGCCGGCGGCGCCCTTCGCGTAGTGCCACAGCGAGGCCACGCCGCGCACGCCGACGCCGACGCCCTCGAGGCGGAGCGGCTGCGGCGCGAGCTTCAGGTTCTGGATGCCGTCCTGGACGAGGTGCGCCTGCAGCGCCGTCATCTGGTCCTTCGCGTCGGCCGGAGCACGGAACCGCGCGAAATGAAAGAAAAACCGACGCATCTCGTCCTGCGTCGGCATCGCGCTGAAGATGATGCCGCCCGCCTCGCGACGCGCGAGCTGGCCTTCGAGCTCCTGGGCCTGCTCGACGGTGTTCTGGTCGAGCCACAGGGCGTGGCTGTTCACCTGGGCGATGCCTTCGTGCACGACGACGGTGATCGCCTGCCGCTCGATCTTCAACAGGACGTCGAGGGACTCGGCCAGCTTGTCGCATGGCCGGATGTAGGCCTCGTTGTTGAGGTCGTGGATCTCGCCCGTCTTCAGCAGCGAGAAGACGTAGACGATCAGGTTGCGTCCCGCGCCCTGGATGCGCGCGTGGAGATCTTCCTTCTTGGCGCCGGCCTGCACGCGTCACTCTCCCAGGTCGAGATCGAGGAAGGCCTTGAGCAGATCGTCGACGTCCTCCGTGTTCGCCGGTGCCGCCGCGGCGGGGGCCGGCGGCGCCGCGGGCGGAGGCGCCGCCGCGGGGGGGGCCGGCGGCGCCGCGGGCGGCCGGGGCGGTGGCGTCGACAGCGGGGGCAGCGCGCCGGTCTGCGGGCGCGGAGCCGGCGGCGGCGTCGCGGCGCGCGGCAGCGGCGGCGGCTCGAGGGGCGGCGGCTCGAGCGGGGGCAGCTCCTCGAGGAGCAGCTCCTCCGCCGACACGTCGACGATCGGCGGCTCGTCCCCGAGGGCGAACGCCTCGATGCGCGATCGGCCGCGCCCGAGGGCGGACGCGTCGACGCGGGGATCGTCGTCCTCCTCGTCGTCGCCGCGGGGCGGCGTCTCGGTCACGAGCTCGTCGACGTCGGTGAGGTAGCTCGAGAGCAGGTCCTCGAGGCTCGCTTCGGGGTTGTGCGTGTAGTCGGCGCCCGCCGTCGGGATCGCCGCCCGCTCGACGATGCGCGCCGGACGCGACGGCAACGGCGTCGGCGCGGCGACGAGCTCGACTTGGGGCGCGTCCGCCTGCGGAACGCCGACGAGCGTCGCGCGCGGGCTCGTCAGGCGGAACTTCGGGCCCGTGCTGATCGACGGCTCCGCCTTCAGCCGGCGCTCGTCGGTCGGCAAGAAGACCTCGCCCTCGCCGAGCAACGGCAGCTCGCTCAGCGGCACCGACTCGACCGGCGCGGCGACCGGCGCGGCCGCCGGCGCGGCGACGGCCACCGCCACGTCCACCGGGCGCGGCTTGGGGCGCGGCGGCGGCGTGACCTTGAGCATCGCGGGCTCGAACAGCCGCCGGTCGCCCATGCGCTCGCGGCCGGCCTCGATGTCGTCGATCGCCGCGGGCTTCGTCGCGCCCTTCGGCTTGTCGCCCGCCGTCGCGGCGCCCGCCTGCCGCGGCTCGGACCCGCCGCGCTGCGCCAGCCGGAGCGCCACCTCACAGTGCGCGGCGAGGTCGTGGTCGGCGCGGTCGCGCACCTCGCGCACGAGCGCCAGCGCCGCCGGCACGTTCATCGTCGCCAGGCCGGAGATCGCCGCGCGCCGCACCGGATCGTCGTGCACGGCGTCGGTGGCGCGCTTGAGCAGCTTGGCCAGCTTGTTGGCGCCGCCCTCGAGCCGCAGGCGCGCGCGGAACACGTCGAGGAAGCGCTCGCCGCCGAGCCGCGCCAGCGCCTCGAAGTAGGCGCGCTGCTCGTCCTCGTCGAAGAGCTCGAAGTCGGGCGACTTGACGGTGTTGGCGACGTAGGGCGCCACCGAGCGGTCGTTGGCGCCGGCGAAGCGCTCGAGCACGCTGCGGCGGACCGTCGCCGCCGGATCGCGCAGCAGCGGCAGCAGCGCCTCGCGCAGCTGCAGGTCGTAGGCGCCGCTCAGGCCGTCGACGGCGCGCGCCCGCACCTCGGGCGCCGGGTTGCGCAGCGTCTCGATCAGCAGCGGCCGCGCCTGCGCGCCGAGCTCGCTGCTCAAGATGACGTCGAGCACCTCCAGCACGACCTGCGGGTCGTCGTCCTTCAGCCGCTCCGCCCACGGATCGAGCGACGAGGTGCCCTGCCGGCGCAGCAGGTCCTTGAGGAAGTCGACGCCCGGCGGCCACTCGACGACGTTGATCAGCTTGAGCAGGTCGGGCGCGGTGATCTCGCCCGCCTTCACGAGGTGCCAGCGCGCCCAGGCCGTGAAGTCGGTCTTCTCGGGATCGAGGTGCGACGCGAGCGCCTGCACCACCTCGCGGCCGACGGCGGCGCGGCGCACCGCCTTCAGCGCCGGCCGCACCGCCTCGGGGAAGTCGTCGGCGGCGTCCGCCAGCGTCAAGAGCGTCCGCGAGGCGTCGGCGAAGGCGCTCCACGCCTTGTCGCGCAGCATGAGCGCCAGCACGGCGACGATGGCCTCGACCAGCTCCTCCCCCGGCAGCGGCGACGGGTGCTTGACGGCGATGCGGCCGAGCAGCTGCAGCAGGTGCTCGCCGCTCGCGGCGACGCTGCCGAAGACGTGGAAGCGGCCCTGCACCTCGACGGCGGCCACCTCGAGGGTGCCCGCGAAGTCGCGCATCGCGTCGTCGACGCGGGCGAGGACAGAGGCGTCGTCCCGGATCGCGCCCTTGCGCGGCTCGCGGTCGCCGACGTCCTCCTCGGACATCTCGACGAGGCCGGGCATGACGTCGTCGATCACCGCGCGGAACGAGCGCACGAAGCGCTCGTCGGACATGAAGATCTTCTCGGTGAACCCGTCGATGGCGACGTACTTCACCGAGGGCAGCTCCTCCCGCCACAGGGTGGCGACGAAGTCCTCGTCCTGGGCCTCCGCCGCGCGGCAGTCGAGGAACCGCCGCACGAAGACGTCGGCCTCCTCGTCGGTCACGCCGGGCTTGAAGGACAGGCGACGCAGGCCCTGCCGGAACAGATCGAAGGCGATGTTGCCCTCGCGCGCGTCGGACTTGTAGGCGACGTCGTCGCCGACGGTGATGCGGTTGGTCGAGATCGCGAGCTCGACGTCGCCGTGCTCGGCGGTGGCGGCGCGCAGCAGGCGGGCGATGTCGGCGATGGTCTTCTGGAGCGCCTCGGGCTCGGTGGCCTGCAGCACGGCGTCGCGCAGGAGCTTGAGGACGTCTCGGATCTTCTTGCCGAGGCCCTCCTCGTTCGGTCCCGGTTTGCCCGGCGCTTCGGCCACGGTGCGCTCCGCGAGTACGGTCCTTCTGTATCTTTCTATCCCTGCCGCGATTCCGCCGCAATCTCGGCGACGTGCCGGGCGGCCGCGTCCAGGTCGTCGTCGTCGAGATAGGGGGCCGGCCCGAGGCGCAGGAGGCCGTCGCGGGCGTCGGTGAAGACACCGCGCGCGCGCAGGCGCGCCACGGCGCCCGCGGCGTCGGGCAGGCGGATCGCGAGGAAGCCGCCGCGCCCCGCGTCGCCGTCCGGCGTGGCGAAGTCGAGGTGCGCCAGGCTCGACCGGAGACGCGCCGTCTGCCGCAGCGAGATCGCCCGCAGCCGCTCGACCGTCAGATCCTGGGCGTCGAAGAAGCGGATGACCGCGCGGGCGCGGTAGTGGCTCGTCGGGTCGTAGGTGCTGCCGGCGAAGCGCTCGGCGCCGGACGGGCCGTAACCCACCGCGCCCTCCCGGCGGGCGCCGAGCGCCGCGTAGTCGGCGAACCATCCGGTGTAGACGGGGCGCAGCGCGCAGCCTGCCGGCACGTGCAGCCAGCAGTTCCCCTCGCCCCACTGCGCGTACTTGTAGCCGCCGGCGGTCACGAACACGTCGGCCCCGAAGTCCTCGATCCGAAACGGAAGCACGTTGAAGGCGTGGTACGCGTCGAGCAGCACCTCGGCACCGGCGGCGCGCGCCGTCCGCACCGTCATCTCGAGGCCGGGGACCACCGCCGACGTGCGGAAGAGCACGGTCGAGGCGAGCAGCGCCGCCGTGTCGTCGCGCACCGCGGCGGCGAGGCGGTCCGCCAGCGTGTCGAGCGGATCGACGGCCACGCGCGTGACCTCGACGCCGGCCTCGGCGAGGCGGTCGAGCTGGCGCGCCATGCTGTGGAATTCGCCGGCGGTGGTCACGAGGTGGCGCCGGCGCGTCCAGTCGAGCGCCGAGAGGAAGCGCGTCACGAGCTCGTGGGTGCTGCCCGCGAGCGCCACGTCCTCGGCGCGACCGCCGATCCGCGCCGCCACCGCCGCGCGCACCGCGTTCGCCGCCTCCCCCGCCCGCGCCCACTTGTCGTCGACGCAGGCCGCCGCGTCCTCGAACGCCTCGAGCTGGCCGTCGCGCGCCGCGTCGGGCCACGCCTGGTGGGAGTGCCCCGTGAGCAGAATGCGGCCGGGGCGGACAAATGCAGTATAGTGGGATTTCATGGCCCTCCCGGGGGAGCGACGATGTCGACGGACATCCTCACCGGCGCCGACGACTGGCGCTCCGAGGAAGCGAAGGAGAAGGCGGAGCTCCGCAAGGCCGGCGTCAGCCTCCTCAAGACGTGGATCCCGGAGCACCCCGAGGCCGCCGCCGAGCGGGAGAACGTCTTCCCGTTGATGAAGTCGGTGTTCGGCGCGCGCCAGAGCATCACGTTCGTCAACCTGCTGTCCACCGGCGTCGAGGACGTCTGGGCGATCGAGTACCACGAGCAGCCCATCTCGTTGCAGGAGCTGCTCGTCGCGCGCGAGGGCACCGACGCCTTCCTCGATCCCCGCAACGCGCTCAAGGTCGTCCGCCGCAAGTACGGCATGATGGCCATGATCAACCGCGCCGCCGCGACCTTCGAGCACCGCAACCTGCTCGCCGTCCGGCTGCTGACGACGATCGACGCCGCCGAGCTCCTGCGTTTCTGCAAGCTGATGAGCGAGCGCATCAGCGACTCGGCCGCCGAGGAGGAGGTCAAGTTCCGCAAGGCGCTCGACCGCGGCCACTTCCCGAACGTCGACTGCCTGTTCTACGCCGACGAGATCGGCCGGCGCGTCCCCGTCTCGTGGGAGGTCAAGCTCTTCTACGCGCGCCTCGCCCGCGAGATGCGTCGCCGCGGCGCCGATCCCGTGCTCTCCGGGCGCGAGTACGTGCGGACGCGCGGCGACGCCATCAAGGCGAAGGCGATGCGGCAGCTGCTGCTGTACGCGCCCGAGATGCACGAGGCGCTCGAGGCCCCGCCGGAGCTCGACGTCGTCTCGATCCTGCTGGCGCGCTTCGACGAGACGCCGCTCCTCACCGTCACGCGCAGCCTGTTCGACGAGTACCAGCTCGTCCTGCGGCAGGTGGAGCGCGAGCGCGCGCTCGGCGGCGCCGTGCACGAGGAGGAGCCGCCGCCCGCGCCGGACGCGGCCAGCGCCGACGAGGACTTCCTCGCCCAGGTCGAGGACGCCGACCAGGACGGCGAGTCCGAGCTGGCCCGCCTCGCGCGCGCCCTCGACATGGTCCGCAAGGTGCGCGGCAAGGAGTTCTTCTCGCGCATTTCGATGGTCGGCGGCGACATCGACTTCCTGCAGGCGGCCCACCTCGGCGCCAGCTTCGACGAGAAGACGCTCGCCTCGATGGACCCGCTCGAGGGCCTGCGCGAGGCGCGGAAGATCCCCGAGGCGTTCTATCGGGCGCGCGCGCTGGCGGCGGCCACGCGCACGCTGGCCGCCGCCGGCCGCGACGACGACGCCCGCGCCGCGGCGTCCGAGGCCCTCGCCGCCGCGCGCGCGTGCAAGACGGCCGACGTGGGCCAGGCGTACGCGTCGGCGCTCGATGCGCTGCTCGTCGCCAAGGACGAGGACAACACCGGCGCCGCCCTCAAGGAGACGCTGGCCCAGGCCCACGGCATCAAGGCCGCCGACGAGCGGGCCGCCGGCCTGATGCGCGTCGTCTCGACGCTGATGGAGGCCGGCCCGCTGCCGCCCTCGGCCCGCCAGGCGCTGTCGCGCCACATCCTCGGCGACGACGTGTACTTCTGGGGCCGAAGCGAGATCGAGTCGCCGCTCGTCGAGGCGATCGTCTCGCTGCTGCCCGGCATGGACAACGACGCGCTGCTCTTCCTCCAGAAGATCAGCGCGCACCCGAACGCGACGGTCCGCGGCTCGGTCGTGCGGACGATGCCGTTCGACGACACCGAGGACCTGCGCCGCATCCTGCTGGCCCACCTCAAGGACAAGGACCCCGACGTCCGCGTCCAGGTCATGGAGCGCATCGGCTGGAGCGCCGACCGCAAGCTCGGCCTCTACCTCGTCAACCACCTGCGCCAGACGCCGGTCTCGCACATGACCGACGGCGAGAAGCGCGCGCTGGCGCTCAACCTCGCGCGCATCGACCACGAGCGGTACTTCGCGTTCTTCAACGCGATGCTCGGCAGCGTCGCCAGCGACGAGGCGGCGCTCGTCGCCAAGTTCAAGCCGTTCAAGGACGACCAGGGGCTGCAGCTGGCGGCGCTCGAGGTGCTCTACCACCTCAACCACCGCAACGCGCGCAAGCTCATCTACGGCGCGTCCCAGCACGCCAGGGGCGGGGTGAAGGACGTGGCGGCGCGCTTGTGGGGCGCCGTCAAGGGCCTGCCCTACGGCGAGCCGAAGCTGCCGCGCTCGCCGCACGATCCCGACTGGACCGAGGCCGACGCCTTCGATCTGCTGCAGGTGCTCGAGCAGATCGCCCCGGTGAAGGAGGAGGTCGTCGAGGAGCCCCCGCCCGAGGAGGAGAAGGCGCCGGCCCGGCCGCAGAAGAGCCGCTTCGACAAGCCGAAGGGCGGCGGCCTGCTCTCGCGCCTGCGCAGCAAGCTGTTCGGCGGCGGCGCCGAGGCGTCCGACGAGGGCGACGAGCACGTCGACGCGGTCGACCTCGAAGAGGCCGGTCCGCCGGCGCAGGGCGCCGACGTGCCCGAGGCGGCCGCCGCGCCCGCCGCACCGCTCGGCCCGCCACCGGCGGCGCTCCGCTTCGAGGCCGTGCTGCTCGAGGGCCCCGAGATCTGGTCGGGCCGCGTGCCGATGACGTTCGCCCTCTACACCGAGGAGGGCGCGAACGCCCCCGTCTGGACGGAGACCCTCGACGGGGTCGACGTCGACAAGGGCGCGTTCGAGGTGCAGCTCGGCCTGCGGCAGCGCCTCCCCGCGCCCCTGCCCAACGTGGTCTGGCTCGGCGTCGACGTCGACGGCGAAGGCGAGGCCCGGCCGCGCACCCGCCTGTCGCGCGCCCGGTCCGTCGTCCAGGGGTGAGCGCCTACTCGGCGGCGCCGAACGGCGTGGGGCGGATCTCGAACCACTCGGGGCCGCGGGGCTGGTCGCCGAGGCCGTCGCGCAGCTTGCCCCGCCAGTAGAACGTGCCACCGCGCTCCGACTCGATGACGCCGGACACGTCGATCGGCGAGTTCTCGTCGAGGCGCTCCATCAAGGGGCCGCCGGGCAGCAGCGCGAGCCCGCCGATCACGACCTCGCCGATGGGCGGCACGTCCGCGCTGAGGGCGTCGGGGGGGAACGTGGCGCGGGCCCCGATGACGCGCCCGTCGGCGACCTGCAGCGTCACCCGCACCTTGCGGTGGTTCTCGAAGATCGGCGGATCGCGCTCGCGCACGACTCGCCAGACCGGCAACGTCCGAACGTAAGGCGCCGCGAGCTCGACCGGCTGGCCGAGGACGCCTGTCAGCCCCAGGCTCTCGACGGTGGGCGCCGCGTCGGCGATGGGCCCGGCGTCGGCGACGGGCGCGCTCGCGTCCCCGCGAATCGGCTCGAGCGGCCGGACCTGGGTGGCGGCGGGCGCGGCGTCGCTCCGGGCAGGCGCCGATGACGGCTGCGTCTCCGGGGCGCGCGTCGCCCACCAGACGCCGACCGCGACGAGCGCCGCGACGCCGACCGCGACGAGCGCTCTATTCATCGACGCAGAAGCCGTCGAGGCAGCGGGCGGCGCCGCAGTCGGCGTCGGCGCCGCAGGCGGGCGGCCCCCACTCCAGGCGGTAGGCGCCGGCCTCGCCACTTGAGCCGTCGACCACGACGAACACGGTCTCGTCGGCGGGGGGCGTGAAGGCCACGCGCTCCGTCAACGCGCCGTCGTGTCCCGCGAAGCAGGACTGCTGGAACGTCGCGCAGTCGCGCACGACATAGAGCGAGAGGTCCCAGCCGCCCTCGGGCGTGGCGGCGATCGCCACGCGCTCGCCGCGGCGCACCGCGAGGCTGTAGACGGTGTCGCCGCCGATCGAGTTGGCGTCGGTGCAGCGGTTGCCGTCGGCGAGCGCGTAGTCGTCTGCCGCGCCGCGCGTGTCGCCGTCGAGCACGCCGCCGGCGGGATCGAGCACCTGCGCCGAGGCGCACACGTCGTTCTCGGGCCGCTCGCCCTGCGACTCGACCGCCACCTGCGCCGTCACGCGGCCGCGCGCATTGGGGCCGATGCCCTCGATCACGAGCAGGTAGTCGCCGGCGGGCACGCCGGGGACGTCGAAGCCGACGCCGCACGCCGCCGCCATGGTCCCGTCGCCGCAGGCGCGCTGCAGGTAGGCGCCCACGGGAAAATCTGCAGGAATTCCGCGCACCTGCACCGTGACACGACCGGGGCGTTCCAGGTGGATCGCGTAGACCGCGTCCGGGCCGCCCGCGGCGAGGCAGCCGCCCTGCACATCGTCGCGCGCCTGGTCGAGGTTGACCTGCACCTCGGCGGCGCCGTTCGCGAGCTGGATCGGCTCGGCCGCGTCGCACGCGTCGTTGCGCGGCGCGACGGCGAGCGGCCGGGTCTCGACGTCGAGCTGGAACTCGGCGCGGGCGCCGACGTTCGTGCCGTCGACGAGGATCGTGTACTCGCCCGGGTTCGCGACCGCGACCCGCGCCTCGGCGGGGTTCGTCCGCACGAAGAGCGGCGCGTCGGGATCGGCGCCGTCGTCGCCGCACGCGATCTCGGACGTGGCCGTCTCGCAGTCGCGACGGATGCTGACGGCGGGATCGCCGAGCGTGCCGCCGGGCTGGCCCGAGACGCGCGCGATCAGCAGCTGGTTCGGCTCGGCGACGTTCACCCTGTAGGCGACCTCGCCGCCGTCGGCGCCCGGCGCGCACAGCGGGCGGAAGAGGTCGTTCGCCGGCAGCGAGGCGCGGATCGTCGCCCGCCCCTGGGCGAGCGGCAGGTTCGCGCCGGCGGTGCAGAACGTCTCGACGGCGCGCGGCACGACCTTCACCTCGAGGCGGTACGCGCCGGGCTCGACGCCCTCGGAGGAGATCCGCAGGCAGTAGCGTCCGGCGGCCGCGTTCTGCGGACCGAAGGCCGGCCGCGACTGGCCGCGGCGGATGCTCCCGTTCGGCGTCACCACGTCGCCGGCCGGGTTGAGCAGCTCGACGGCGAGCGAGTCGGGGCCGGCGGTCACCTCGCCGTCGACCTTGATGCGATCGCCGGCGTCGGCCCAGAAGCAGACGAAGTCGGCGTCCATCGGGCAGATGCGGCCCGCCAGGGAGGCGCCGAGGGCCGGCTCGCCCGGGTTGCGCAGGACGGGCGCGGCCTCGCGGGTGTCGTCGCCGGCGCCGCCCTCGCGCGCGTCGTCCGCGCAGGCGTCGCCCTCGGCGGCGTAGCGCACCTCGAGCGCATAGTCGACGGCGCTCGCCGGCCCCTTCTGGACGACGCCGACGAGGAGCGCGCGCTCGCTGCCGAACGGACCGGCGGTGAGCGCCTCGGTGAGGCGGCCGGTGTCGGAGGCGCCGAGCTCGCGGCCCTGGTCGTCGAGCAGCCGCAACGTCAGGTCGGCCTCGCGCGAGGCCTGGCGCACGACGATCGACGCCAGCGTACCGGCGGGCAGCGTGAAGCGGTACCAGTCGGGGTTGCAGCTCGACAGGCCACGGTAGGTGACGCCGCCCTCGATGTCGCGCGGCGCGTCCCGGGCGTCGTTGGGCTCGAGCCCGTCGTCGTCGCAGGCCGGCGCGGCGCAGGCGCCGCCGGCGCAGGCGCGCGCGCCGAGGCACTGGTCGTCGGCGCTGCAGACGTCCGGCTCGGCGCAGGTGTTGCCGGCGGCGGCGGGCACGCAGGTCTGACCCTCGGCGCAGTCGCCGTCGTTGCGGCAGTGGCCGCAGCGGCCGCCGCCCTGCTGCTCGAGGCAGTATTCGCCGATGGCGCACTCGTCGTCGGTCGCGCAGCGGTCGATCGCCGGCGCGCACTCGCCGCTCTCGAGGCAGGTCTGGCCAGCGCAGGCCGCCGCGTCGTCGTTGCAGTCGAACGCGTCGGCGCAGGCGCCGTCGACGCACTCGCGGCCCTCCGCGCAGGCGCGGCTGTCGGTACAGGCCGCCGGCTCGGTGCAATCGAGCGTCTGCGGATCGCAGGCGGCGCCGCCGAAGCAGTCGTCGTCCGTCCCGCAAGCGCCGCAACGACCCGAAGGCGAGCAGAACCCCCGGCCGGGCTCGGCGCAGTCGTCGTTGCCGTCGCAGCCGTCGACGCAGGCGCCGCCCTCGCAATACGTCCCTTCGAGACAGTGGGCGTCCTCGCCGCACGGGAGCATGTGGACGCAGGTCGCGCCGTCTTCGTCCGGCACGCCGCGGTCGCAGGTCACCGGACCGCCACCGGCGCCCCCGTCGCCGCCCCGACCGCCGGCGCCGCCGGCTCCGCCGCCCCCCTCGCCGCCCGCCCCGCCGGCGCCGCCCTGCCCGCCCTCGCCGCCGGCCCCGCCGGCGTCGGGGCCCGCGTCGGCCGGCGGCGGCGCGTCGTCGTCGCCGCTGCCCTCGCCACCGCACGCCGTCAGGCCGAGCACGAGAACGAAGGCTCCGCCGCGGAGGCCTCGGATCGTCCGCATCACGCTTCCCTCACACCCCAGGGACTGGTCGGTCGGATGCTACGGAACGTCCCCGACCCGCCGCAACTCCAACCCGAACGATCGCGGACCCGCCCCGAGTCCCGTGCCGGCGGAGCGCACGGGCTCCCGCCCCGCCGGAGGGTCGTGCACTTTTTCAATCGGGCTTGATCCTCACATAGAGGTCCGGCTACCGTCGTGACTGCGTGGTCTGCTCTGTGGAGACCCGTGTTCCCGGTACCTTCCTCCTCAAAGCGGGGATCGACGATGAGCGTGCGACACCTCCTATTCCTACTACTGGGCCTCTGCGCACTCCCGAGCGTCGCAGCCGCCCAGAACAACCAGGTCCTCGTGGTGCCGTTCGCGCAGGAGAATCCATCGCTGCCGCACCCGGCGCACGAGGGGGCGCCGATCACGCTCAAGGCGATCATCCGCAACGCGACGTGCACCCAATACAACGTGTGGTGGGACGTCGACCGCGACAACGACTTCGAAGCCGCCGAGCTCATCGACCTCAACGGCGGGGTTGTCGGCTCGGTGACGGTCGAAGACGGGTCGGTCTATGACATCGGCCGCACGTTCAGCGTGCCGCAGGTCGACCACGACATGTTGCTGCCGATCAACGTCAAGGTCACCGGCGTGTCGGGCTGCCCGGCCGGGGGGGCGCCGACCGCGTTCGGCACCTTCCGCCTCTACGTCTACAACTGGTCGCCGAACACCGCCGACGTCACCCAATGGACGCCGGAGCAGGTGGCGATCCTCGGCCAGATGTCGGCCCAGGAATCCATGTGGTACATGCACCGCTGGATCGGCGGCCGCGGCGGCGCCGGCACCTCCGGGCTGCACGGCCTCTTGAAGGTCCGCGACACCACCGGCCTGCCCGCGAACAACCACGGCGCCGACAGCGACAACGAGCGCACGGCCGTCGGTTCGCTCGCCGCGTGGCTCTTCACGATCAACGGCCACCTCCCGGCCTACCCGCCCGGCACGCTCGTGGGCAACGCGCCCGCCGGCTGGCACGACAAGAACAATGCGCGCTGGCACGCCGACCCCTATGCCGAGACCACGATCCGCCTCGTGAACGGCATCCTCCGGCGCGGGTCCGGGACCGTGGCCGTCGCTGCCGCCGACGAGGACAACACCTGCGGCTTCGGGCGTCCCGCGTGCGTCCACATGGCGCGCGACCAGCGGGGCGCCTACGTCCTGAGCTCCAACAACGTGTACTACCAGGGCATCCTCACCGCCGGCCTCTCCACCATGACGCCGGCCCTCGCCGGCACCCGCGTGCAGGTCGGCACGTTCGCCAACAACGCGTCGTACACGTGGGAGTACTTCGTCCAGCAGATGGTGGACTACCTCGGCTACCAGCAGATCGACGGCGGGGACGCGAACGGCGGCTGGCTCTATACCGCCTTCAACGGTCCCGGCGGCCTGGGCGACTCCGACGCCTCCACCTCCCAGTGGGCCTACATCGCCCTCGACGCCGCCGAGACCGCGGGGCGCCAGCACGGCGTCATCGTCAACAACCGGCACAAGTACCGCATCGCCGACAACCTGGTGAAGAACCAGCGCGGCAACGGCGGCGCCGCGTACCGATCCAGCACAGCCGCCCACAACTTCCAGCTCACCGGCGGCGCGATCGTGGCGGCCCGCTGGATCGGCCTTCAGAACTTCGACGTGAACGACGGCAACGTGGCCTTCCCCGGCTACACGTCGTTCAACTACACGAAGGGCCGTCTGCGGAAGGCCTACAACGACTATCTGACCTTCACGGCGAACAACTGGGCGCAGCAGCACCAGTCCGGCGTGTATCAGGACCGCCTGTTCCAGCGCGGCAGCTATCTGTGCGGCAACTCCGCCGGGGTCTACAACACCGGGCTCCGCTGCGGCAACTCGTACGGCATGTACTCGCACCAGAAGGGCTACCGCACGGGCACGCCCGAGATCGAGTTCGTCGGCAACCACGACTGGGTGAAGCAGTTCACGACCTACTACGTCCGCGCGCAGGACCGCGCCCTGAACGACTACACGCGCTTCGGTCGCGTGTTCGACACCTTCTGCGAAGGCAGCCAGGTGACCTGCAACCACTCGCCCGGCCTCTTCAGCTCCGCGCAGGCCGGCCTGGTGATGACGCCGAGCCTCTTCAACCCGAAGCCGGTCGCCATCGGCGCCGTCGAGCCCCCCGTCGTCGTCGAGGGTTGCGCCGGCGGCAACAACGGCCTCGTGACCTTCTCGCACGGCGCTTCGTTCCACCCGAACGCGAACACCGATATCGACAACTTCCGCTGGGACGTCGACTCGAACAACGGCCTCTGGTGGAACGTCGCGAACGCGCCCGTCGACTTCGCCACGCTCGAGAGCGGTCAGTCCTTCACCTACCGCTATCAGCGCGCCGGCAACTACACGGCGACGCTCGAGGTCGAGGACAGCGTCCACCAGAAGCACCAGGTGACCGTCGCCGTTCAGGTCAACGAGGCGGCGAACGTCGCGCCGGCGGTGGCGCACGGCGGCCCCTACGTCCTCGAGCAGGGACAGCCGCTCCGGCTCCTCGGCAACGCGACCGACGCGAACCAGGCGTGCGGCAAGGCGCTCACGGTCGCCTGGGACATCGACGGCGACGGTGACTTCGCCGACGGCGTCGCCGCGGCCGCGTCGACGGAGGTACCCTGGGCCAGCCTCGCCGGCCTGCCGATCGGCCAGCCGGTGACCATCCGGATCCGGGCGCGCGATCACGCCAATCTCGAGGCGATCGCGCAGACGACCCTGACGATCTACCCCGTCAACCCGGTCGCCAACGCCACCGCCAACCCGAATCCGGCCGCGTGCCGCCAGAACGTCACGTTCAACGGCGCCCAGTCCTTCCACCCGAACCCGAACCGCTCGATCCGGTCGTACGAGTGGGACGTCAACCGCGACGGCACCTTCGAAGGTGGCGGGCCCTCGCCGCAGTTCGTGTATGCCTTCGACCAGTACGGCACCTACAACGTGCGCCTGAAGGTGACCGACGACCTCGACCGCTCGGCGACGAGCGACATGCAGGTCGTCGTCGACCAGGGCAACCAGGCGCCGGTGGCGCGCACCTCCCAGGCCAACTACGTGGTCCTCGAGGGCGACGCCCTCACGCTCGACGGTCGACTGTCGCTCGACCCCAACGCCAACTGCGGCGACAGCATCGTCAGCTATGAGTGGGACATCAACGGCAACGGCCAGTTCGGCCAGGCGGGCATCGACGCCGTGGGCGCCCAGCCCAACATCCCCTGGGCGGTCCTCAGCACCCTGCGCTGGCCGGCGGACCGCGACACCGGCCTGCCGGCCAACACCGTCACGCTGCGGGTGACCGACGAGTTCGGCGCGACCTCGACCGTCAACTTCACGATCACGATCTTCCGGGCCAACCCGGTGGCGGTCGTGGTCCAGAACCCGAATCCCGCGCCGATCAACCTCGCCTCCGGCCTCTCGAATCCGACACTCGACGGCCGCGAGTCCAGCTCGCCGGTGCCTGGCCAACGTGTGGTGCGCTACGACTGGGATCTCGACGACAACGGGACCTACGAGGTCCAGAACGAGCCGTTCGTCGAGTTCCGGAAGGTCTTCAACCCCATCCCGCGACCGGACAACATCCCCGAGACGCACGTCCGCCTGCAGGTCACCGACGACCAGGGGCGCACCAACAGCACGCGCTACCGCGTGAACTACAACGTGCCGCCGACGCTGCCGACCGCCGACGCGGATCCCACGGACCCGCCGGAGCGCGGCTACCACATCCTGCTCGGACAGGGCGTGACCCTCGACGCGCGGCAGTCGAGCGACCCGGACTCGGCGGAGTTCGGCGACTTCTTGGCCTTCTATCGCTGGGACCTGAACTACACGGCGCCGAACGCCGACTTCGACCACGAGCTGGCCGATCCCAACGGCGACAAGCAGGAGGCGACGCTGTCGCTCACCGCGCAGGAGCTGGCCGAGGCGGGGATCGTCGCGCCCGGCAACTACACGGTCCTCCTCGAGGTCGAGGACAGCCAGGGTCTGACGAACCGCGACACCGCGCCGCTCAACGTCTACGCCCGCGACCCGGTCGCGCTCGCCAGCGCGAACCCTTCGCCGGCTGCCTGCGGTCAGGCGGTCACGTTCAGCGGCGCCCGCTCGGATCACCCGCACCCGGACATCGACGTCCGCCAGTGGCAGTGGGACCTCGACGGCGACACGCAGTATGACGACGCCAACGGGGAGGTGATCAACCACACGTTCAACCAGTTCACCTTCGGCGTGCCGGTGCAGGTCGGCCTGCGCGTCACGGACAGCATCGGCAACTCCGGCACGACGACGATCGCGATGGTGGTGGACCAGGGCAACCAGGCGCCGGTGTCCAACCCGGGTGGCCCGTATGCGATCGCCGTCGGTGAGAACGTCACGCTCGACGGCCGCGGCTCGAGCGATCCCAACGCGGCGTGCGGCGATCGCATCGTCCGCTACGACTGGGACTTCAACAACGACGGCTCCTTCGAGTTCGGCTCCGACAACAACGGGCAGCAGGCCGTGACCTGGGCGCAGCTCCCCGCGAACATGCGCCAGGCCGGCAACTACTCGGTCGCGCTGCGGGTCCGCGACCGCTTCGGCGTCACCACCACGAGCAACGTGGCCTTCCGCGTCGTCAGCGGTCCCCAGGCGGTCGCCACCGCGACGCCCAACCGCGCCGGCTGCAACGCCCAGGTCGTCTTCGACGGCGCTCAGAGCCGGACCGACGGTCCTTCGCCGGGCTTCGACATCGTCGCCTGGGACTGGGACTTCGACGGCGACGGCACCTTCGAGACCTCCGGCCAGCGCCACACCCGCGCCGTCGTCGGCAACGGTCAGTACACGGCGCGCCTGCGCGTCACCGACCGGACGGGCCGCACGTCGATCGACAACGCGGTCGTTACCATCGAGTTCGACAACGTCGCGCCCGTCGCGAGCGCCGGCGGCCCGTACTTCACCGGCCCGCTCCCCGGTGGCGGGTTCGCGGCGGTCGCGCTCGACGCTCGCGGTTCGCGCGATCCGAACGCGCCCTGCGACGCGATCGACCGTTACGAGTGGGACCTCAACAACGACGGCACCTTCGGCGACCTCAACCAGTTCGGCGCGCAGCTGAACTACTCGAACCCGTTGTGGCAGATCGGCCTGACGTATGTCGTCCGGGTGCGCGTCCGCGACGGCGCCGGCGTCTACTCGCTGCCGGCCGAGACCACGATCGAGGTCCGCAACGTCGTCGCGCCGACCGGCGAGATCCTCTCGCCGCGCGCGGCGCCCGAGCAGTGCCAGGGCGCCGGCGACTTCCCCGTGACCTTCCGGCTCACGGACCCCGCCGGTCCGCGGCAGGTGACCGTCGTGGCGCTGATCGCCGGTGTCGTGGTCGGTCAGACCGTGGTGCCGAGCCTTGCCAACGGCCAGCCCGTCAACGGCCAGATCGTCGTCCCCGGCGCGAACCTGCCGCAGGGGTCGCTCGACCTGCAGTTGCGCTTCGAGGCCGGCGGCGCCTCCAACGTGGTCAACGCCGGCGGTCGACTGACCTTCGACAGGACGCCGCCGGACATCGTCGTCAACAACCTGGCCAATCAGTGCTACAACCCGAACGCCGTCCCCCAGCCGCAGGTCGTGGTCACGGACGCGATCGACCTGAATCCGCAGGTGCAGACCGCCACGAACCAGAACGCCTGCCAGCGCGTGCTGGTCGTGACCGCCCGGGATCGCTGCAACAACGTCCGGGTGCGCGAGACCCCCTACATGGTCGGTCAGCCGCTCGACGTCACGATCAACGGGGCCAACGAGGGTCAGCTCGTCCCGCTGAACACGGCGATGAGCTGGGTCGTCAACGCGCCCGCGGGCTGCGTGGCCGGCAACGTTCAGGCCACTCTCCAGAGGACCGGTCAGGCCGCGGGCGTGTACGAGGCGAACACCCCGATCGTCGAGTCCGGCAACCACTCCCTGCGCCTGACGCTGCAGCCCTGCGGCGGCGTGGGCGTGCCGGCGCAGAACATCCAGCGCAACTTCACGGTCAACGCGCCCCCGGTCGGCGTGCCGATCACCGCGAATCACCCGAACGGCAACGGTGGCCAGTACGTCGTCAACGAGGGCGCCGGATTGCAGCTCGACGGCAGTGACTCTCGTCCGCCCGAGCAGGCGGACCGCATCGCGAACTACGAGTGGGACTTCACGGGAGACGGCACCTTCGACGCCCAGGGCGCGACCGTCAACTTCCCCACCGACAACAACGGCACGTTCAACGGCGCCCTTCGCGTCACCGACTCGCTGAACGCGAGTCACACGGTGCCGTTCCGCGTCGTCGTCAACGACGTCAGTCCCGTCGCGAACCCGGGCGGGCCTTACACCGTCGCCCAGGGCGTCGCGCTCCAGCTCGACGGCTCCGGCTCTCGCGCCGGGCACGCCGCTGACCCGATCGCGTTGTACACGTGGCACTGGGCCGACGGCACGCCGAGCAGCGCCGGCGCCAACCTGACGCGGCCGCAGCACACGTGGGCGACCAATGGCGTCTACAACGTGCGCCTCGTCGTGAGGGACGAGGACAACGAGGTCGATGCCACCGTGCGCGTCGAGGTCACCGACGTCGACCCCCAGATCGCGGGCGTCGATGCGCCGGTCGATCCCCATGAGCTCGCCGAGATGACCTTCACCGCCCGGGCCACGCCCGGCGCGCCCGCCGATCCGATCACCAACTACCAGTGGTACCTCGGCAACGACCTCAACGCGGCCCCCATCGCCGCCGGGCAGAACGCCAGCACGCTGCGCCATCGCTTCCGCGACGCGGGCGACTACGTCATCACCGTTCGCGTCAGCGACGGGGATTCTTCCTCGGTGCAGTCGATCAACGTGCGGGTCCGCGAGATCACCCTCGACGAGCTGCTCGCCGAGACCCAGGTCCGCGTGAACAACGTGCGCCAGACCCAGGCCGGCGAGCGCGACGTCATCGACGAGCTCGACCTGCCCGGCAGCCCGCTGCGCATCGAGGACTGGATCGCCCGCGGCCGCTGGGGCGAGCGCCACGGCTACCGCGGCAACAGCTTCGTCGCCCTCGACCAGATCACGCTCGCGATCGCCTTCGCCCAGTCCGAGAACGGCCGCTTCTCCGACCTGCTGTGGGCCATCTCGCGTCAGATGGTGCGCGAGACGACCCGCATGCGGCAGCGCATCGTCGTCACCGACGAGCTGGTGTCTGCCGACGACCCGCAGATCGTGCGCGCCGACCAGTTCCTGGCGCTGGTCCAGGCCGCCTTCGACGGCGCCAACTTCGAGCGCGACGTGAACGGCAACAACCCGCTGGCGATGCGCGGCCTCTACGCGAATGCCGTGAACGCCTACTTCTACCTCGCCAACTCGATCGATCCGTGCACCACCGGCGGGCCGTACGAGCTCGACGCGAACAACCCCGACATCGTGCAGCGCGTGCTCGCCGCCAACGAGGACAACGACGCGCTCAACGTGGCGATGAACGGCATCGACGCGCAGATGACCGCCTACCTCGGCGCCGGCGCCCAGGCCGACGACCTCGGCCCCGCCCGGGCCGAGGTGCAGTCGGCGAAGGCCACCCTGGCCGAGATTCGGAACCTGATGCGGCAGCGCATCGGGATCGTCTGCCAGGAGGGTCAGTGCATCAACGACCGCGACGCGCTCGACCTCGAGCTGAAGGCGATGGATCTCGTCGGCAGTCTGAACGACGTCGCCGAGGCCGGCGCCTGGACGCGCCAGTGGCAGGCCTGTCTCGTCAGCGCGGTCAAGTTCCGCATCGAGCTGTCGCTCCTCCGCGTCGAGTTCGCCTGCGGCGTCAACACCGCGGTCGCCATCAACGCCCGCCGCAAGCAGGCCGAGGGCCTCGCCCACGTCGAGGCCCAGCGCAACGAGGCTGCGCTCAACTTCTACGCGCACCCCGATCAGCGCTGCCTGCTCATCCGTACGTACAACGACTGCCTCGTCCCCGCCTTCTCCGGCGAGAACGCGCCGTACGAGTTCCCCGACATCTGCGTGAACGACAACCAGAACCCCTGACCCGGCCCTCCGGCGCGGCGCCTCGGCGCCGCGCCCGCCCCCGTCGCCTTACATTCCACACAAGACCGAACATTCCAGTGACACGGGCTTGGATCGGACCGTAGAGGCCGGTTAGGCTTTGGACGGCAATCCTTCCGTCGAGGCGACGTCGATGATGAAGCGCCTGGTGCTCCTTGTCTGCCTGGTCCCTGCGGTCGGCGCAGCCCAACCCGTCGTCGAGATCCTCTCGCCGCTCCCGGACACCTGCGTCGGCAATGCTGCTGACGTGTTCGTCACCGTGCCCGGCGGCGGGGACGCCGCCCTCCCCCGCGACGTTCCGCTCCGTCTGCGCCTGTCGGAGCCCCACGGTCACCCCATCACGCTGCGCTTCGAGGTGGACGGCGCCCCGGTCGACGAGGGCGTATTCCAGCCGGCCGCCGCTGGCGTGCCGGAGGAGACCGATCTCTTCGCGATCCGCTCGGATGTGATCCTCGACGGCGCCCGGCGTACGGTCCGCGTGGTCGCCACGGCCGACGGTGCCGAACGGACGGCCTCGGTCGCATTCAAGCTCGATCGACACTATCCGCGGGTCACCTTCGCGAACGACGCGCTCGACCGATTCGGGACCTGCATCCCCGCGGGTCCGCCCCCGGCCGCCTACGAGGTCGAGGACGACCTCGACGCCAACCCGACGGTCGAGGAGCGGCTGGTCGACGAGGGATGCCAGGCCCAGCGGCGGGTCCGCGTCGAGGACAACTGCGGCAACGCGCAGGAGGTCGTCTACGAGACGCAGCGGGCGCCGGCGCCGGGCAGCCTCTCCATCCGCATCGACAACGTGGACGAGGGCGCGCGTGTGAGTCGCGCGAATCCGATCTACCGCCCGGAGGGCCCCACGAACTGCATCATCTCGGAGTCGGCCGAGCTGTCGCTGAACGGGGCGGCGCCGGAGGCGTACTTCGCCGGCGAGGAGCTCACCACCCCCGGCGACTACACCCTGACCGTCCG
This sequence comes from Myxococcota bacterium, assembly GCA_963169045.1. Taxonomy (GTDB): domain Bacteria; phylum Myxococcota_A; class Bradymonadia; order UBA7976; family UBA1532; genus CAUJDF01. Next base: position 149,022 of record CAUJDF010000091.1, on the reverse strand, counting down.
CATGCAGGCGTGCGGCGGCCAGCAGCTCGTCGCGAGCCGTCGCTTCACGATCCTGCGCCGACCGGTCGCCGACGCCGGGGGACCGTATGCCGGCGTCCAGGGCGAGCTCATCGAGATCGACGGGTCCGCGAGCTTCGCCCCGCCGGAGCTCGGTGGCATCGTCGAGTGGGGCTGGGACCTCAACTCGGACGGCTTCTTCGATGCCGACGAGGGCGATGGTCCGACGACCGTCTTCGACAGCAGCGTCGGCGACGGCGAGCACTTCATCTTCCTGCGAACGCGGGCCGGGAACGGGGGCGTCGAGTTCGACAGCGCCGTCGTCGTCGTCGAGGACGTCGACCCGACGTGCGACGCCGGCGGCCCGTACCAGGCCACCCAGGGCGAGCAGATTCAGCTCGACGGCAGCGGCTCCGCGTCGGGGCACGCGAGCGATCCCATCCGCGCGTGGGACTGGGACTTCGGCGACGGCCAGTTCCCGCAGCGGGCCCCCGATCTCGCGCGGCCCTTCCGCACCTGGGGCCAGCAGGGCGAGTACATCATCCGCCTGCGGGTCGAGGATCCCGACTCGAGCTGCGAGGACACCGCCGTGGTCGTCATCGGCGACGTCGAGCCGGTGATCTCGGACATCGTCGCCTTGAACGCCGCGAACCTCGTCGAGGGCACCCCGGTGACCTTCAGCGCCGGCAACACCAGCCCCGGCGCCGTCAGCGACCCCATCGAGAGCTTCCTCTGGGAGTTCGGACCGGCCGGCGCCCGGGAGGAGGGCCGATTCCTGCGCAACCCCCGCTACACCTACGACGAGCAGGGCGAGTACGAGGTCTGCCTCACCGTGAGAGACCCCGACTCCGAGGTCCGCGACTGCTTCGACATCACCGTGGCCGACCTCGAGCCGACCGCGCACTTCGTCGGCCCGCGCCTCGGCACCGAGGGCGAGGAGATCTTCTTCGACGCCAGCGAGAGCTTCGCCGGTGGCGAGGCCGACCCGATCAGCGCCTACGTCTGGAACTTCGGCGACGGCACGCCCGAGGTGCGCGTCGATGCCGACACGCCGATCACCGGCCACGTCTTCCGGGGGCAGGGCATCTTGACGGTGCGCCTGTACGTCGAGGACGAGGACTCCCGCTCGGAGGTCTTCGAGCAGACGATCAACATCGCCGACGTCGTGCCGCAGGCGCAGGTCGCCGTCGAGTATGCCGCCGACCGCGAGTCCGGTGACGAGGGCGTCCCGGTCCAGCTCGACGCCAGCGCCAGCACGCCCGGCGCGCCGAGCGATCCGATCGTCAGCTATCGCTGGAACTTCGGTGACGGCAGCGAGCCCGTCGAGGGCCCCGAGGCGCGCGTCGCCCATGCCTTCCCCGACCAGGGCACGTGGCGCGTGCGCGTCACCGTGACCGACTCCGACGGATCGGAGGCGTCCACCGAGATCCCTGTTCTCGTCGAGAACGTGGCGCCGCGCATCGAGATCGTCGCCGACGACGTGAACGTCGAGCAGGGCGTGCCCGCCACGTTCCGCGCCGAGGTGATCGACGCCGTCGGCGATCCGGCCCGCGTCACGTGGGACATGGGCGATGGCAGCGACCCGCGGCAGGGCGAGGTCGTCGAGCACACCTACGCCGAGCGCGGCGAGTTCGACATCGTCGCCACGGTCGACGACGGCGACGGCGGGACCGCCGAGGCGAGGCTGCACATCTCCGTCAATCGCGCCGCGCCTCGGATCACGGCGCCGCGCAGCGTCACCGGCGCCGAGGGCGAGCCGCTCACGATCGAGGTCACCGTCGCCGCAGCCGCCCTCGACGAGAACACGAGCGACGAGCTGGTCCAGGTCTTCGCCAGCAACCTGCCCCCCGGGGCCGCCGCCGAGGTGTCCGCCGGACCCGACGCGGCGACGCAGCGCACCGTAACCATCCGCTGGACGCCGAGCTTCACCGCAGCGGGTCGCTACAGCGTCCGCGTCAGCGCCCAGGCGGTGTCGACGACGAGCCGCGCCATCGACGTGCCGATCACGATCACCGAAGCCGGCACGCCGCTGCTGGCCGCCGTCGGCGGCACCGGCAGCCGCGGCGTCGTGACCCTGTACGAGTACGGCTACGACGGCGTGCGTCAGATCGAGACGTTCACCCCGCGCCGCGAGATCGAGATCGGCGTGGGCGCCGGCGGCGCGACCGTCAGCCCCGACGGCGGCTGGCTCTTCGTCGCCTCCCCCGGCAGCGGCACGGTCGCCGTCGTCCGCACCCGCGGTGAGGCGCGGCGCGTGCGCAACATCCCCACCGGCGCGTTGACGTCGGCGGTCGCGTGGGGCGACGGCCATGTGTGGGCCGTCGTCGGCAGCACCGATGAGATTGTCCAGATCGATCCCGTCCGCATGAAGGTCGTGGCCCGCGCCTCGCTGGCGCCGCTCAAGGGCGTGGTCGACCTCGTCTGGCTGCCCGACGGATTCGGCGGCGAGGACGCCGGCGCCCGCATCGCCGTCGTCGCGCAGCGCAGCGGCGACGTCGCGCTCATCGATCCGGAGGCCGTCCCGGGCGGACGAGACGTCATCGTGGCGCGACACCGCCTCGGCGGACGCCCGCAGCGCATCGTCGCCGTGCCTTCCCAGACCGTCGACGGCGAGGTGATCGCCGTCTCCGATGCCAAGACCCGGCGACTGGTGCGCATCAACATGGCCGAGCTGGCCGGCGGCGGCGACATCGAGCCTGCGAGCACCTCGCTCGACTTCGGCGCGCTGGATCTGTCCGCCAGCGGTGACACACTGTGGGCGGCGACCCGCGGCGGCCTGGTGCGCGTCGGCGTCGACGGCCAGAAGACCGTCCGCGCCGAGCTCGCCGGGACGGCGGTGACGCTGCTCGATCCGCGCATCCGGCCGGGCGGCGGTCTCATCGTGGCGACCGCCGAAGAGATCGCGAACCTCGCCGGTGAGATGCTGAGCCGTCAGCTCGGCGCGCCGGGCAGCCGCGTGCGACGCATGGCCGCGTTCATCGCGCTCGAATAGCAACTGAAATGAGACGCCTCACTCCGATCCGGGGGGAACGGTGAAGAATACTTCGATTCTCGTTTGGCGCGCGGCCGCGGTGTTCGCGGCCGCCATCTGGGTCGCCGGCTGCGACGACTCCTCGTCCGGCGGCGGCGCCGGCGGCAGTGGCGCCGCCGGTGGCATGGGCGGCAGCGGCGCCATGGGCGGCGGCGGCGCTGGCGGCCAGGGCGGCGGCGGCGCCGGCGGCGAGGGCGGCCAGCCCCCCGGTGAGGAGTGCCTGACCGACACCGAGTGCCCGGACAACCAGTACTGCAACCTCCCGCAGGACGCGCTCGTCGGCGAGTGCACCATCGGCTGTCGGCAGGAGCCCGACAACTGCACCGGCGGCCAGGAGTGCAACCCCGACCACCAGTGCATCACGCCGCCGTGCGAGAGCAACGACGACTGCGCCGACGGCCAGATCTGCCGCGAGGACGGCACCTGCGGCGACGTCGACTGCATCGAGGACGCCGACTGCGGCTTCTCGCAGGACGGCCGGGCGCAGCGCTGCAATCCCGAGAGCAACACCTGCGAGCCGCTGCAGGTCTGCTGCTCCGCCGACAACGCCTGCAGCCTGACCGTCGCCGGCGCCTGCGACGGCACGGCGCTCGCCAATGCCATCAGCTGCGACACCGAGCCCTGCGGCGCGCAGTGCGCCAGCGACGCGGAGTGCGACGCCGACCGCTTCTGCAATGCGGACGGCCGCTGCGAGATCGGCTGCCGCGTCGGTCCGCCCGACAACTGCCCGAACCCTGGCGAGATCTGCGATCCCGGCAAGCACACGTGCGAGGATCAGCCCTGCGCGGAAGATCTCGACTGCCCCGCCGGCATGTACTGCGACACCGGCGCCGGTGTGTGCCGCGACGGATGCAGCCCGGACCGCCCCGCCGACTGCCCCGACGGCATGTGCAGCGAGGAGGCCCGCATCTGCGTCGGCGTGGCCTGCGATCCGAACGCGCCCGACGCGTGCGAACCGGACGAGTACTGCGACGACAGCCTCCGCGCCTGCCGCCCGCGCTGTGACGCCCACGAGGTCTGCGGCGCGCTCGAGGGCTGCGACTTCGCCACCGGCCAGTGCGAGGAGGGCCTCTGCCGCGACGACGTATTCCCCCAGGGCACGCCGCGCAACGACAGCCGCGAGAACGCGGTGGACATCGAGCTGCAGGCCCAGAACGAGGGCGTGCGCACCGGCGCGGTCCAGGGCCGCATCCTGTGCGACGGCGCGCCCGACTTCTACGGCTTCCACCTGAACGTCGGCGAGCGCGTCCAGGTGCAGCTCTCGTTCATGCAGGCCGACGGCAACCTCGACCTCTTCCTCTACAACGCCAACGGCGACGAGCTGGCCTCGGCGGCCACGCTCGGCGCCCCCGAGGTGATCGAGTTCCCGGAGATCGGCCAGGAGCTGCCCGCCGCCGACTACTTCATCGAGGTCCGCGGCGCGGCCGGCATCACCTTCGTGCGCTACGACCTGCGGCTGACCGCGGTGGATCCGCGGGGCGCCGAGGGCGCCTGCTTCCCCGACGAGCGCGAGTTCGGCGGTGGCGACGACGTCCGTGACCGCGCGACCGAGGTGGCCGTCGGGCAGGGCGTCAACTTCAACGGCACGGTGTGCCGCGACGACCAGGACTGGTTCCGCTGGGACGCCGACATCGGCGACGGCCTGGATGTCGCCCTCGTGACGACCGTCGACAGCGACACGCTGGTCGTCGAGCTGTACGCCGGCTCGACGCTGCAGGCGGGCGGCGGCCTCAACAACCCGGACATCGTCGCCGCCGCCGAGCGCCGCGGCGACGGGACGACGGCGCACACCGTCCAGTTGGCGCCCAAGTCGTTCAACTTCGCCGACGAGAACTGGTTCCTGCGCGTCCGCGGCGACGACGGCGCGTCGCTCGGCCGCTACTCGCTGACGATCCGCGTCACCCGCGACCCGGAGCGCTGCATGGACGACGCCTCCGAGCCGGACAACGCCGTCGGCGAGGCCACCGACCTCGCCGGGCTGCAGGGCCTCGGCATGGGCGGCCGCCTCGTCACCGGCCGCGACCTCGAGGTCCCGCTCGACCTCACGCTGTGCCCGAACGACGAGGACTTCTTCTGCCTCGACGCGCAGGCCAACGACCAGCTGCAGGCCTGGGTCGAGGGTGCCGACGACTTCATCGGCCAGGCGACGCTGGAGTTCACCGATGCGCGCGGCGTCGAGCGCGGCCGTCCCGGTGCGCTCGACGGCGATCGCGCCACGCTCGCGCTCGCGGCCGACGAGCGGGTCTGCCTCCGGATCGACGGCGTGGGCCTCGCCAGCGGCGCCTATACGCTGTTCGTGCGAAGCGATGTGGCCGCCGAAGGCTGCGGCATCGACGTCGCCGAGACCGCCCCGGGCGCCGAGCGCAACGACGAGTCGACCGACGCCACCGAGCTCATGTCGATCGCGGCAGGCGCCGAGCGCTACCAGTTCTCGAACGGCTACGTCTGCAACGCCGACGGTCCCGACCGCGACTGGTACCGCTTCGACGTGGCGAACGACGACTCGCGGATCTGCGTCAGCGTCGACTTCGCGGGCGAGAACGGCGACCTCGACGTCGACCTGTACCGCGACTTCGGCCAGGGCGAGGCGTGCCAGGTGAGCGCGCAGTGCGCCCAGCCGGGCGCCGGCGGCATCCCGCCCGGCGGCCAGTGCATCAACGGCCGCTGCCAGCCGGCGTTGAACGAGGCCTCGAGCGACTTCGCGCCCGAGATCCTCGACCGCCCGAAGTCGGACGGCGTCCCGGCCGGCGATTACTGGGTCCGTGTGCACAGCGACCGCGAGCAGGAGAACGCCTACGATCTGACGGTCACCGTCACACCGAACGGCGCGTGCGGCGCCGATTGGCGCGAGCGCGACGAGGCCAACGACGGCATCGTCACCGCGACCTTCCTCGGCGGCGGCAACCGCCGCCTGTGCGACGCGTGGTTGTGCCAGGCCGGTCCGGACGACGACTGGTACGCGATCGACGTCGACGCCGGCGAGGACAAGACCGTGGCGATCACCTTCCAGGCCCTCGTCGACGGCAGCGCCGTCCTCGAGGTGCATGATGAGGCCACCGGTCGCCTCGGTCGCTCGTCGTTCGCGCAGATCAACGGCCAGTGCCTCAACCTGCGCGGCGGCGACTCGCTCCGCCGCCTGTACGTCCGCGTGCGCAACACGAACGACTTCCTCGAGGATGGCGAGCCGTTCGGTGACGCGCGCCTCGACTACCAGCTGCACGTGGTCCGCACCGACCTCGACGCGAGCCCGGGCGGTCGGTGTTCGCAGGTCATCGACGCGCAGCAGGAGTGGCCGGCGATCGACCTCTGAGGCCCGCCGCGGCGCCCCTCGGGGGGCCGCGCCCCCCTCCCCCCGCCCTACTGCCTCGCCGTCGTCTCCGGTCCCGCGATCGGCGCCGCCTGGCTCGCCGCCGGGCCCTGCTCGAGCGGCTGGCGGCCGAACACCACGTCGACGCGCCGATTCTGCGCGCGGCCCACCGCCGTCTCGTTGGTCGCGATGGGCTCCTCCGAGCCACGCCCCACCGCCACCATGCGATCGCGCGGTACGCCGAGCGCCGCGAGGCGGTCCATGACCGCGCTCGCGCGCGCCTGGCTCAGGTTGAGGTTCGTCGTCGGAGAGCCGGTGCTGTCGGTGTGGCCCTCGATGACGATCGGCAGCGCGTCGTAGCGCTTCGCCAGCGCGGCCACCCGCTCGAGGACCGGCGCGCGCGGATCGCTGACCTGCGACGCGCCGACCGCGAACAGCTCGCGCAGCGACAGCACGACCCCCTCCTCGGTGATGCGCGGCGCCACCGTCGGAATCTGCGTGGCGGCGTCGAACACCTCGGCGATCTGCTGGTCGATGCGCGCGCGCTGCTGCGCCGTCTCGAACTCGGGCCGCGCCTGCTCCGCCGCCGCGCGTGCCTGCGCGCCCGCCGTCCCGGCCAGCGCCACCGCGTCCTCGTAGCGGCCGTTCTCGTGGGCGGTCGTGGCCTGCTCGAACGCGCGCCGCGCCTCGCGCATCGGCTGCAACGCATAGCGGTCGGCGTCGAGCCGCTCCGCCTCGTTCAGCGCCGCCATCGCCTCGTCGAGCGCCTGCCGGGCGCGGTCGGCAGCCACGCGCTGCTCGCCCTCGAGCTCCATGCGCGCGAGGCGCCCCTCGAGGTCGTTGATGCGCTCGATGCGCGCCACCGCGGTCTGGAGCTCGTCGCGCTGCGCCCGCACCTGCGCGAGCTGCTGCTCGAGCATCATCGCGCGGCTCTCGTCGGAGCCATTGGCCTGTAGCGCGTCCTGCTGCTCGCTCAGCGCGATCGCCGTGCGCAGCCGCGCCAGCGCGATGTGGATGTGATGCCGGCGCGCCTCGGCGTCGTCGTCCTCGTTGGCCTCCTCGGCCATCGCGAATCGACGGTTCGCCTGGTCCACCAACTCGGGATAGCGCGCCTCCACCAGGGCCATGTCGGCCTGCTGCTGGAGCGTCTGGAAGTGGCGCATCTCGGCCGTCGGCGGCGTCGCGCCGGCGCACGCGCAGAGCAGCGCCGCGGCCAGCCACGCCGCCGGGCGCCCGCGTTGGGTTCGGGTCGGCCTCCGCATGTCACGTCCCTCTCTGCAGGTCGTTGCGCCGCTGCTCGAGGCGGGTGACCTCCTCACGAACCTTCATCAGGTCGCGCTGGAGGCTCTGCACGCGCGCGGCGGTCTGCTTCTGGCTGGCGACGGCCTCGGCGCGTCCGCCGAGGGCGTCGATCAGCTCGCTCTGGGCCTGGACGCGGTCGAGGACGCGCTCGGCGGCCTCTTCGCGGTCACGGGCGGCGAGCCCCTGCGCCTCGGAGATCCAGGAGCGCATGAGCCCGATCTCTTCGGTCAGCTCGGCGGCGTTCGGCTGCTGCTGGTAGCGCTGCAGAATGACCGAGTAGGCGTCGATGCGCTCGCCCAGGCTCGCCTCCTGGGCCGCGGCGAACGCCGGCGCGAGGAGCAGACAGGCCAGGAGTGCCAGGGCGGCTCTGGCGGTGCGTGGCATGGCACCCTCCTTTCGGAAGGGCGCGAATGCAAAGGACAAACCACGCCGGAGGCCGAAGCCTCAGGGAGGGCCGGGACGTCGCGATGCGCCACGAAGTGGGGCAGGTTGCCTGAGGAGGGAGGTCAGGGGCGCCCGGTCACCACTGGCCGGAGGGGGTCAGGCGGCCGTTGGCCTTCTTCTTGACCTTCTTCTGCATCAGCGACACGCGCATGAGGTTCTTGTGCTTGGCGGCGGCCTTGCGACGCGCGGTCTTGCGGCGGTTCGTCTTGGTGCTCATGGTGTGCTCCTCGTTTCGAGACGCGGCAGCATGCCCGAAGTCCCCCTCGGGGGCAACCTGGAGATCGCATGCGGATCGACGTGGTGCCCATCCGGAAGGACAACTACGCGTACCTGGTCGTCGATCCCGAGAGCGGGACCGGGGCGGTCGTCGATCCGGCCGAGCCGGACACGGTGGCCGCCGCGGCGGCGGGCGTGCGCGTCACCCACCTGCTGTGCACGCACCACCACCCCGACCACAGCGGCGGCAACGCCGCGCTGGCGGAGCGCTGGCCGGGCCTCGAGGTGGTGGGCAGCGCCGTCGACGCCGACCGCATCCCCGCGCTCACCCGGGCGGTCGGCGACGGCGACGAGATCGCGATCGGCGCCCTGCGCCTCCGGACGCTGGCCGTGCCCGGCCACACGCGGGGTCACGTGGCCTTCGTCGGCGGCGACGCCCTCTTCTGTGGCGACACGCTCTTCGTCGCCGGCTGCGGCCGCCGGTTCGAGGGCGACGCCGCGCAGATGCACCACGTCCTCTCCGGCGTCTACGGGGCCCTGCCTCCGGAGACCCGCGTCTTCTGCGGGCACGAGTACACCGTGCGCAACCTGCAGTTCGCGCTCACGATCGAGCCCGACAACGCGGTGGCGCGGGCGAAGCTGGCCTGGGCGGAGGCGCGGCGGGCAGCAGGGCTGCCGACCGTGCCGACGACCCTCGCGGAGGAGCGGACGTACAACCCGTTCCTGCGCGTCGACGTCCCGGCGGTACAGGCGAGGCTGGGGACGCGGGGCGCGGTGGAGACGCTGACCGCGCTCCGCCGCCTCAAGGACGCGTTCTGACTCGTTGCTCGGCCTCGTCGACGCCGAAATGGCGAAACTCGCGCCTAACGACAGAGCTCGAGGCCGTCGGGCAGAGCGATCGGGCCGGGACCCACCGCCGTCACGCCGCCGCCGTCGACGTCGGCCCACAGCGGGTTGGCGAACGCGAACGTCGGCTGGCTCGGCCGCACGAAGCGCACGCCGCCGTCGCCCTCGGCGTAGAAGACCAACGGACCGTCGCCGTCGATCGGCACGTCGATCGTCTCGTCGAAGTCGACGAGGTCCGTGGCGGGCCGGTCCCAGGTGCGGTCGATGACGGCGCGGCCGTTGTGGAACGCGATGAGCCGGTTCACCCGGGTGTACGGCGGGGTCTGCACGCGCACGCGCACCCGCAGCACGCCGCCCTCGACACGCACCTCGGCGCCGGGCAGCGGCCCGTCGGGCAGGTCGAGGAAGGCGCCGCCGCCCACCGTCACCGCGCCGTTGCGCAGCGCGGTGGCCACCTCTTCCTCGGTGATGCGCGTGGCGTCCTGGGCCGCGGTCGGCAGATAGTTCCGCGGGTAGCCGGGCACCTGGCTGACGCTGTGCGTGTCGGAGTTGCCGACGCCGGTGACGCGCAGCCCCTGGTTGAGGAGCCCCAGCCAGTCGCGCATCACCTGACAGGCGAAGTGCTTCTCGTTGAACACCTCGACGGTGTTGAAGTCGCGGGTGAAGCGCGTCGGGTCGAGGGTGGCGACGTCGCGGTCGGCGGTGTAGCCGGTGTGCTCGAAGAAGCCGGCGTCGGCGCGCGGGTGGTTCATCTGGATGACCTTCGCCCCGCGGCGCCGGGCCTCCGCCACGAGCTCGGGGACCGTGAACGCCTTCCAGCGCCCGTCCACCTTGCCCGCCAGCGGCAACGCGCCGTTGGCGCCGGCGTACGGATCGATCGGCATGCCGTACGCGCCGATGTGCGTGATCCGCGGCGAGATCTCCTGGCCGGTGATCGGCACGCCGATACGGTCCGAGAGGCCCATCCGCTGCACCAGGCCCTTGTAGTCGTAGAGCATCTCGTGGTCGCTCGGCGTCATGAACGAGACGCCCTCGGCGACGTTGCCGAGCACGCGGTCCTCGACGGTGACCGTGCTGTCGAGGCTGGGGCCGGCGTGCTGGTGGAACTCGCCGGAGGCCCAGCCCGGGGTGGCGATGACCTCCTCCAGCGTGATCGTGGCCTCGGCCTCGCCGCCGGCCTCGAGGCTCAGCGGTCGTTCGTCGGCGGTGAAGTGCCAGCCGCGGGTGGTGGTGGCGATCCACTCGCCGGCGGGGACGAGCGCCTCGGCGTCGCCGACGACGAACACGGTGATCTCGTCGGGGCCGGTCAGGCGCAAGCGCGCCCCGAGCGGGCGGTCCTGCGGATCGCGCACGTGCCAGCGGACCCGGGCCGGCGCCGGCGCCGTCACCGTCACCTCCGCCTCGCCTTCACCGACCGCGAACTCCGCCGGCGGCGCGACGCCGCCCGCCCAGCCGACGACCTGCGCGCGGTACGCGCCCGCCTCGAGCCGCACCGTGCCGCGGCCCTCGCCGTCGAGCACCACGGTCGTCGCGGCGAGGCCGGCGCCGTCGCGCACATCCACGCGCGCGCCCGGCGGCCCGCTCACCGCGACCGGCCGGGCCGCCTCGCCGGGGCGCCGCAGGCTCTCGGCGTCGCCCGTCCCGACGCGCAGCGCGCGGCGGACGAGCGCCACGTCGCCGGGCTCGAGCCGGATGTTGTCCTGCCGGGCCATCGCAAACGGCGCGTCGGAGATCGGGATGTTGAACAGGTCGATCGCGCCGCGCCCGTCGAGCCAGGCGTAGCTGACCTGCGGACCCTCGCCGCCGATGAACGGGAAGCTGCCGGCCGGCGGCGGGCCTTCGGGCGAGCCGGGCACGATGCCCCGGAGCTGGTCGCCGAGGTAGACGAGGTCCGCCAGGTAGATCGAGCCGCCGCGCTCGCCGTCGGCCTCGAGCCACGAGAGCACCTCGACGGTGTCGCTGTCGGGCGCGAGGCGGTACTCGGTCGTCACCTTCGCCGGGAACGGCACGAGGCCGCCGGGCAGATACGACTGGACGAACTGCATGCCGGAAGCGTGGCCGACGACGCGCACGACCGCCGGCCCGCCGTCGCCACCGTCGCGCACGACGCCTACGCGCTCCACCGTGACCTCGCCGAAGCCGGGCGCCACGGTGATCTGGGCGAGCCGGTCGGTGCCCGGGCGGTCGGCGCGGTGGGCGTCGATGATCGAGCCGCCCGAGCTGGTGAGCTGGCCGGTGGCCGACTCCGCCTCGATGCAGACGCTGATCACCGCGTTGTCGAGGCGGAGGTCGCCCACGCGACAGTACGCCTCGGGGCCGCGGAGGCGCTCGCCCTCGTCGTCGATGCGGCCGGCGCGGGCGCGGCCGGCGGGGACGGGCGACGCGAGGTCGGGCGGCCCGGGCAGGTCCTCGGGGCCCTCGAGGGGCAGCTCGTCGGGCCGGATTGGGACGCGCGCGTCCGAGGTCGCGACGTCGGGCCGGGTCGCGTCGGCGTCGGTGGCGGCGTCGGGCGTCGGGGCGCCGTCGAGGTCCGGTCCCATGTCGGGGCCGGGGGGCGCCGCGTCCGCCTCCAGCCCCGCGTCGGGCGCCGGCGCGCCGTCGTCGTCGTCGCCGCCGCCACCGTCCCCGCACGCCGCCAGACCCACGGCCAGCGCCGCGGCGATCCCCAGACCCCACGTCCTGCGCGCCATCACAGCCCTCCGGATTCGCGCGTTTGTAACACGGAACACGCGTCCGGTTCGCGCCGCGTGGCGCGTCGCGCTCGCCGGGGCCGCCGCGGCGCGCCGTGCCGTCCGCGCGAGGCGCCCGTCAATCGCGGGGACGAACGGCGCCCGAGTCGCTCTATGATGCGCGCGACTGGCGGAGGGAGAGACCATGCGGGGACGCTTCGGACGGTGGATGTGGCTGGCGGCGCTCGTCGTGGCGGGGTGCGACGACGGCGGCGGGGGCGGCGGGGCGGCGCCGGTGGCCGACGCGGCGACGCCCGACGGCGCGCGGCCCGACGCGGCGAGCCCCGACGCCGCCATGCCCGACGCCGCCCTCCCCGACGCGCGCGTGCCGGACGCCGCCCCACCCGACGCGGCGAGCCCCGACGCCGCCGCGCCCGACGCTGCCGTCCCCGATGGCGCCACACCCGACGCCGCCCTCCCCGACGCGGCGACGCCCGACGCCGCCCCGCCCCCGGACGCGGCCCCCGCCGGCTCCCCGTGCACGCCCTGCGCGGCCCCCGGCGACTGCGCCGCGTCCGGCCCCGGCGCGCAGTGCTCCACGCTGCTCGGCGGCGGTTTCTGCACCGCGACCTGTGGCGCCGACGGCGCCTGCGATCCCGGCTACCGCTGCGTCTTCGGCCAGTGCCTGCCCGCCGGCTTCCGCTGCGACGCTTGCGCCGTGCGCCCCTGCGCCGAGGACCGCCGCTGCAACCTCGACACGGGGACGTGCGATCCGCGCGTGCGCCGCTGCGGCGCCTGCGGCACCGACGACGACTGCGAGCAGGGGCTCGGCTGCCGCCCCCTGGGCCTCGGCCGCAGCTGCCTGCCCGGATGTGACGACGACGGCGGCTGCCCCGACGGCTTCCGCTGCGATCTCGGCCTGTGCGTGCCGAACGCCGGCTTCTGCGACAACTGCGGCGGGTGCGGCGGCGACCGCCCGGTGTGCAACTTCCTGACGGGCATGTGCCTCGCGTGCGGGCCCGGCTTCCCCTGCCCGGACGGCGCGCTCTGCGACGAGGCCGGCGAGTGCGTCGCCCTCCCCGACGGCGTCGAGTGCCGCACCGACCTCGACTGCCGCGAGGCGGGCCGACCCTTCTGCGTCGAGGGCGCGTGCATGGCGTGCCGCGCCGACGTGGAGTGCGCCGCGAACGAGCGCTGCGACGGCGGCGCCTGCGTCCTCGACCCGTGCGCGCGCCTCGCCTGCCAGACGGGCGCCGCCTGCGACGCCGCCGAGGCGCGCTGCGAGGGGCCCGGCGGCGCGCCCGCCTGCGTCGCCGACGCGGACTGCGGCGACGGGCACCGCTGCAACCCCGCGACGGGACAGTGTTTTCGCGACGACCAGCGCTGCGATGGAGGCGAAGCCGCAGACCCTGCGGCGCCGAGCCTCGGTGTGTGCGCGCCCGGCGGCGCCTGCATCGCCGATCCGCTCGACGGCTCGCGCACCCTCTGCACGTGCGCCCGCACCAACCCGCAGGACGCGATGGAGCCCAACGAGGCCCACCGCATCCCCTGCCAGCCGGGCGGCCTCTGCGTGCAGCTCGGGGCGCAGCCCGGCTTCTGCGTCCGGGCGCCGTGAGCGCGGAGATCACCGCGGCGATCGCGGCGGCGCTCGGCCGCCCCGTGACCGTCCGCGGGCTCCGGCGCGTCGGCGGCGGCTGCATCAACGAGGCCGCCGTCGCCGACACCCCCGAAGGCCCGCTCTTCGTCAAGTGGAACCGGTCGCCGCCGCCCGGCCTCTTCCCCAGCGAGGCCGAGGGGTTGCGCGCGCTGCGCACCGGGGCGCTCGTCGTCCCCCGGGTGCTCGGCGCGACGGAGGCCGTCCTCGTCCTCGAGTACCTGCCGCCGGGCTCGCCAGTGGCCGACTTCAACGAGCGCCTCGGCCGCGGTCTCGCGCGGTTGCACGCGAACACGGCGCCCGCGTTCGGTTTCGGCGTCGACGGTTACTGTGGGACGACCCCGCAGCCCAACGGCTGGATGCCGCGCTGGCCCGACTTCTGGCGCGAGCGGCGCCTCGGCTTCCAGCTCGACCTCGCCGCCCGAACCCGCGGCGTCGACCCGCAGGACCGCCGCGCCGGCGAGCGGCTGCTCGCGCGCCTCGACGACCTGCTCGGCGAGGCCGAGCCGCCGGCCCTGATCCACGGCGACCTGTGGAGCGGGAACCTGCACGTCGCGCCCGACGGCCTGCCGGCGCTCGTCGATCCGGCCGCCTACTTCGGCCACCGCGAGGCCGAGCTCGGCATGATGGTGCTGTTCGGGGGCTTCTCGGACCGCGTGTTCCAGGCCTACGACGCCGAGCGGCCGCTCCAGCCCGGCTGGCGCGAGCGGCTGCCGCTCTACTCGCTCTACCACCTGCTCAACCACTTCCACCTGTTCGGCGGCGGCTACGGCCGGCAGGCCTTCGCGATCGTCCGCCGCTACGCGGGCTGACAGCAGGGACAGCGCGCGCGCAGCCACTCCGCCGCGTAGCGGCTCTCGTGCGGCCCGTTCGGGTCCGCCCAGCGCACGTGCAGCGCCGCGTCCCAGCCCGGCACCATCTTCGACGGCGCCGGGGCACGGACGGGCGGTCCGACGCGCCGGCAGAGGCCGCACGGGCAGTGGTCGCGCAGCCACTTGCCCTCGAAGCGGCCCTCGTGGCCGTCGCTGAAGGCCACGCGGACCGCGCCTCGCTCGATACAGATGCGCTCGATGTTCAGCGGCAGCGCCTCGCGCCAGTCAGTCATGCTCGCCTCCTCTCCTTTCGAGACTTGCGGGCGAGCTCCGCGGCCGCGCACCATGGGTCGATCGGCGGGGGTGGTGGCGATGCGGACGGGGCTGGCGGCGTGGCTGGCGCTGGGGTGGGCGTGGGGGTGCGGCGACGGCGGCACCGCAGCCGATGATCCGCTCGTGACGGGCGACGCGCGGCCCGTCGGCGACGGCCCCTCGTTCGACGCGCGGCCCGCCGACGCCGGCGGCGACGGTCCGATGGTCTGGACGGCGGACGCCGCCGACCTCGACGCGCGGACGGACGACGCGGACGGCCCCGACGGCGCGGCGCCCGACGCGCGCGCGCCCGACGCCTTCGTCGGCTGCCGCGATGACGTCGACTGCGACGACGGCACGTTCTGCAACGGCGCCGAGCGGTGCGCCGCCGGCCGCTGCTATGCCAGCCCGGTCGGCCCGTGCGAGGACGACGTCGCCTGCACGCGCGAGGTGTGCGACGAGGACGCCGACGTCTGCCGCAACGAGCCCGACGACGGGCTGTGCCCCGAAGGCAGCGAGTGCGACCGCAAGGCGGGCTGCTTCCGCGTGCGGCGCTGCGCGGCCGACGCCGAGTGCGACGACGGCCTCGTGTGCAACGGCGCCGAGGTGTGTCTCGAGGGCCGCTGCGCCCCCGGACCGGCGATGGACTGCGACGACGCCGTCGACTGCACGCTCGACGTCTGCGTCGAGGACACCGCCAGCTGCGAGCACCTGCCGCTGCACCGTCGGTGCATCGAGACCGAGCTGTGCGACGTCGTCCGCGGCTGCGCGGACCGCCCGCCGTGCCAGCGCGACGACGACTGCGACGACGCCTCCTTCTGCAACGGCGTCGAGCGGTGCGACGTGGGCTCCGGCGTGTGCGTGCCCGGCGAGCCGCCGCCGGTGGACGACGCCGTGGCCTGCACCGTCGACGTCTGCAGCGACGCGCGCGCCGCCGTCCTGCACCAGCCCTCGCCCGCGCGCTGCGCCGACGGTCTGTTCTGCAACGGCGACGAGGTCTGCCACCCGCAGCGCGGCTGCGAGCCCGGCGAGCCGCCCGTTCTCAGCGACGGCGTCGCCTGCACCGTCGATCGCTGCGACGAGGACCTGGACTTCGTCGAACACACGCCCGACGACGCCCGGTGCGACGACGGTCTGTTCTGCAACGGCGAGGAGGTCTGTCACCCCGTCGAGGACTGCCGGCCCGGGGAGCCGCCCGCGCTGAGCGACGGCGTCGGCTGCACCGTCGACGCGTGCAGCGAGGTGGACCGCCGCGTCGTGCACCGGCCCGCCGACGAGGCCTGCGACGACGATCTGTTCTGCAACGGGCGCGAGACGTGCGACCCCGAGCGCGACTGCCAGCCGGGCGCGCCGCCCGCCCTCGACGACGGCGTGACGTGCACCGCCGACCGTTGCGACGAGGCCTCAGACCGCGTCGTGCACGACGCCGAGGACGCGCGCTGCGACGACGGGAACGTCTGCAACGGCGCCGAGACGTGCGACGGCCGCGGCGGATGCCAGCCGGGCCGCGCGCCGGACCTCGACGACGGCGTCGGCTGCACGATCGACGCGTGCGACCCGGAGACGGGGCGCATCGAGCACGTCCCGAACGACGGCGCGTGCGACGATCGCCGCGCGTGCAACGGACGCGAGACGTGCGATCCGCAGCGGGGCTGCGTGGCCGGCGTGGCGCCCGGCCTCGACGACGGCATCGACTGCACCGCCGACCGCTGCGACGACCAGACGGGGCTCGTCGTCCACGAGCCGGTGCACGCGCGCTGCGACGACGGCCTGTTCTGCAACGGCGCCGAGACGTGCGACGCCCAGCGCGGTTGCCGTCCGGGCGCCCCGCCGGCCCTCGACGACGGCGTGGGCTGCACCGCCGACGAGTGCGACGAGGCCAACGACCGGGTCGTGCACCGGCCCGATCCCGCGCGTTGCGACGACCGCGTGTTCTGCAACGGCGCCGAGGTGTGCGACGCCGCGCGCGGCTGCCAGCCGGGCCCGCCGCCGCGCCTCGACGACGGCGTCGCCTGTACGGTCGACGCCTGCGACGAGCAGCGCCAGCAGGTCACGCACCTGCCCGACCACGCCCGCTGCGCCAACGGCGCCGTCTGCGACGGCGAGGAGTTCTGCGACCCCGCCCGCGGATGCCAGGCCGGCGCGGCGCCGCCCGACGGCACCGTGTGCGCGCCGATGCCGCGCGGCATCTGTCTCACCGGCGTGTGCGGCCCGAGCATCTGCGGCGACCGCTACGTCGACGTCGGCGCCGGCGAGGAGTGCGAGCGGGGCGACGCCGACTGCGGCAACGACTGCCGGCGCACCGGCGGCGGCGATCCCACGAACTACTCGGGCGTCTATGACACCAACCGCGTCGCCTACCAGTGCCGCGACGCGTTCTTCGGCTTCCCCGTCGTCACGATCGACTTCGCCCAGCTCTCGTTCCTGAGCGCGGGCGGACAGCTGACCGTGACCGCGCCCGGCTCGCCGCCGCCGCCGATGACCCAGGCGCCGGCGCCGAACGACGGCAACTTCGACGTCCGCGGCACCATCCCCGGCGGCTGCAGCGAGACCTACCGACTGCAGGGCCGCTTCACGAACCCGGAGCGCACCCGCTGGACGGCCACCTTCAGCGTCACGTTCGCCGGGGCGCAGTGCGGGTTGAGCGACTGCACGAATCAGAGCTTCAACGTGCAGGGCACGAAGCGTTAACAGATCGACAAATCGCGCAGGCGCGCCCCGACGAGCCACGCCTCGCACGCGGCGGCGTTTGCGGGGTGCTCCGGCAGCGCCGACTCGTCTCGCGCGCGCTGCAGCAACCCCTCGAGCTTCGTCCAGTTGGCGCGATGGCGCGCGTCCTCGTCGGCGGGGAGCGCGCTCTTCTCGGCGGACGCCTGCTTGCGCGCGACCAGCTCGAGCGCCTCGGAGAAGCCATACCGCGGCGCCAGACAGCGCAGGTCCATCTCGCACTCACCCGTCCGCAGCAGGTGGGCGCCGGTGAGCGCGACGCGGTAGGTGTAGAGCAGCGACTTCGCGCGCGGATCCTGCGCGTGCTGCCGGCACATGCCGCCGAAGTACCCCCCGTAATGCTTGAAGAATCGTTTGGAGAGAGCCCCCGCGGCGAGACGCCGCCAGGCCTCGAGGTCGGGGCCCTCGACCATCTGGTAGGGCGACCAGATCCGCTCGAGCACGTTGCCGTTGCCGCCGAGCAACAGACGGAGCGCCGCCCTCGCCTCGTTCGTCGTCAGATCGCACTCGACCTCCTCGAAGACGGTGAGGCGGTCGTGGGTCGGCTCCGGGTCGTCGAGGCCCAGCAGCGCCCGCGTCGGCGTGAGGTGCACGCCCTTCAGGTCGAGGTCGCTGTCGGGCGACGGGAAGCCATAGGCGTGGCTGCCGGTGACGGCGCACAGCAACAGACGGCCGGGCGGCGGCTCGGCGGCAAGGAAGCGCCGCGCCAGCGCGAGATCGGGTTCGGTCACGGGCGGACCTCCGCGCTCAGGATGTCGATGCAGAGGGCATCGAGCTTCGCCTCGTCCGGCTCGGCGGGCAACGGCGACGTCGCCGCCGCCGCGCGCACCCGCTCACCGAGCGCGAGGGCCCGCGACATCAGCTCGTCGTAGGTCCACGCGCCGTCGCGGATGGCCAGGAGCTCCTCGCGATCGGGACGCCGCACGCGAACCTCGCCGCGCTCGAGGATCTCCACGCCCATGCGCAGCAACCGCACCAGGTGGAGCGCGTGCTTGGTGTCGTAGCCGAAGCGGGCCTCGAGGGCGGCGCGCTGCGGGTTCCGCGAGCGCAGCCACTTCTGGTACTGGGTCCAGTGCTTCTTCGCGCCGCGATAGCGCCGCTCGCGCTCGAGCAGTCCGAGGAAGTTCGGCGGCAGATCCACCTCGCCGTGCTCGAGCAGCGTCTCCGCGGCGCCGATCTGGTCGCGCGGCAGCGTCGCCTGCTCGGGCAGCCCGTACTCCGCGCGCGTCGGCGGGCGCTCCGGCGGCGACAGCAGCCACCGCCGGTGCGTGCGGATGCGCTTGAGCTGCGCCAGCGCGTAGCCGCCGAAGCTCTCGGCCACGCGCCGCGACAGGAAGGCGTCGCGCTCGGCCAGCAGGCGCGCCCCGCCCGGGGCGACGACGACGTGGTCCGCCGGATCGGTGAACAGCACCTCGAGCAGCGTCGGGTTGCCGCTGGCCGCCAGCCGCACGAACTTGCGCAGCTCGAACAGGACGCGGTCCGGCCCGGTCTCGATCTGCTCCGGCGCCGGCCGGAAGCCGAAGTACCAGGCCGGCGGGCCGGCGACGATCCCCTTGTGGTCGATGTCGGACCCGGCGCGCGCGAGGCCGTAGGCGCGGCTCCCGTGGACGGTCTCGTAGAGGATTCGGGGCTCCATCGCCAAACAGCCTACTTCAAATGACGGAGTGATCCGGCCGATGATGTGCGGCGTATGGGTCCTGGACGTCACTGGCGGAGGGGTGGGGCATGCAGAGCACGGTGGTCAAGGGGCGCGCGTTCGCGGCGCCCGGTCCGGGGGCGTGGGAGATCGAGGGCACACACTTCCCGCGCCCGGCGACGCGCCTCTTCCAGGCCGCGTGCGTGAAGGGCTTCGCGAAGGGGTTCTCGGTCAGCACCGCGAAGTACGGGCTGATGCTCGACCACCTCGTGCCGGCCTTCGTGCACGGCGTCACCTACATGCGGGCGGTGCCGTTCGGCGCGCCGCCGGACGCGGTGAAGCCGCCGCCGAAGATCGTGCTCCAGCTCCTGACGCGGCTCCACCCGGGCATCCGCCGACGGCTGCGCACGTCGGCGCAGGCGATGGCCGAGCGGCGCTGGCGGTCGGAGCTTTCGCGGTGGGACGCGGAGGTCAAGCCGTCGGCCCTCCGCGCGCACAAGGCGCTGCAGGCCGTCGACCCCGCCGCGCTCGACGACGCGGCCCTCGTCGGGCACCTCGACGCCTGCTTCGAGCACCTCGTGCGGATGGTCGAGCAGCACCACCACTTCACGATCGACTGCAGCCTGCCCATGGGCGACTTCCTCGCCCATGCGCGCGAGTGGACGAACCTGCCGGTGTCCGACCTGCTCCAGTGCGTGCGCGGCTCGTCGAAGATCTCGGTGGGCATCGGCGCCGGCGAGCTCGAGCGGCTGGCGGCGGCCCTGCGCGACGACGTCGCGTCGACGGCGCTGCTGGACCTGCCGCCCGGCGAGGCCGTGCCCGCGTTGCTCACGGCGCCCGGCGAGGCCGGCGCGGCCATGCGCGCCTATGTCGACCTCATCGGCTACCGCGCGCTCGGCTACGACGTGTGCGATCCGTTCACGCTCGAGATGCCGGCGGTCATGATCAAGGCGATCCGCGCCACGCTGGCGGGCGCGAAGCCCGCTTCCGACACGACGGCGGCGCGCGTGGCCGGCGTGCGGGACGCCGTGCCCGCGGCCCACCGCGCCACGTTCGACGCGCTGCTCGAGGAGGCGCGCTTCGTCAACCGACTGCGCGACGAGCGCGGCTTCTACTCCGAGTCCTTCGCGCTCGGCCTGACGCGGCGGGCGCTGCTCGACGCGGGCGGGCGCCTCGTCGCGCGCGGCCGCCTCGACGACGCGGC
The DNA here is from genome assembly GCA_963169045.1 of Myxococcota bacterium. Classification (GTDB taxonomy): domain Bacteria; phylum Myxococcota_A; class Bradymonadia; order UBA7976; family UBA1532; genus CAUJDF01. Next base: position 128,865 of record CAUJDF010000091.1, on the reverse strand, counting down.
GCTGGCCGTGGACGCCGATCTCGACGAGCTGAAGGCGCTGCTCGTCGGGCGCGGCGGGCCGACGGCGGCCGAGCTGCGCGAGCGCGCCGAGTGGCGCCGCACGGTGACCACGGCCGACGCGCCGCGATGGCTCGGCGCGCCCCCCTCGCCGCCCCCGCCGACGGCGTGGCTGCCGGCGCACGCACGCCGCGCGGACCGCGCCACGCACGTCTTCCTGTCGGCGCTGTTCGACGAGCCGCCGGCGAAGGTCTCGGCGACGACGGTGCGCGGCCTGCCGGTGAGCCCCGGCACCTATGAGGGCACGGCGCGCGTCGTGGTCGGCGAGCACGACTTCGGGCGCATCGAGCCGGGCGACGTGCTCGTCACGCGGGCCACGTCGCCCACGTTCAACGTCGTGTTGCCGCTGCTCGGCGGCCTCGTGACCGACCGCGGCGGCCAGCTCTGCCACGCGGCGATCGTGGCGCGCGAGTACGGCATCCCCGGGGTGGTGGGCACGACGGAGGGCACGAAGGTCATCCGCGACGGCGCCCGGGTGCGCGTCGACGGCGGCTCCGGCGAAGTGACGGTGCTCGCGTGACGCCGGTCGCGCTGCACGCCGCGATCGACCCGGTGTACGGCGGCAAGGCGACGGCGCTGGCGGCGGCTCTTCGCGCGGGTCTGCCGGTGCCCGGCGGGTTCGCGCTGGCCCCCGCCGTCGTGGAGCGCGTCGTCGCCGGCCACGACGCGGCGCGCGCGGCCCTCCTCGAGACGTACGGCCGCCTCGCCGGGCCCGCCGCGGTCCGCTCCTCCTGCGTCGGCGAGGACGGCGCCGGCGCCGCGTTCGCCGGTCAGCACGCCACACGGCTGCACGTCACCGACCCCGAAGCGCTGCTCGACGCCGTGCGCGAGGTGTATGCCTCGGCCTCCGCGCCGGCGGCGCTCGCCTACCGGCGCCGCCTCGGCCTTTGCGCCGCGCCGCAGATGGCGGTCGTCGTGCAGCGCCTCGTCGACGCCGAGTGCGCCGGCGTGGTGTTCACGCGCGACCCGATCACCGGCGCGCACGCCTTCGTCATCGAGGCGACCTGGGGCCTCGGCGAGGCGGTCGTCGCCGGCCTCGTCACCCCCGACCGATATCGCTTGACACCCGAGGGCGAGGTCCTCGAAGTCATCGCCGGCGACAAGGACCTGGCCATCCGCTGCGCCCCCGGCGGCCGCACGCGCGAGGAGGCGGTCCCCGCACACCTCGCCCTCGCGCCCTGCCTCGACGCACGCCGCCTCGCGCGCCTGCACGCGCTGGCGCTCGACTGCGAGCGCGTCTTCGGCGCGGCCCGCGACCTCGAGTTCGCGTTCCGCGGCGACGAGCTCTTCCTGTTACAGTGCCGCCCGATCACCACGCTGGAGCGTCGTTGAGCCCGGGTCGCCTGATCACCGCCCTCGGCCTCGCCGCCGTCGTCGCCCCCCTCGGATCCACCATGATGGCCGTCGCGCTCGACGACCTGGGCCGCGCGCTCGGGCGCGATCCGGCCGACCTCACGCAGTGGCTCGTCACGAGCTACCTGCTCGTCGGCATCGTGGGCCAGAGCCCCGGGGGCCGCATCGGCGACCTTTACGGCCATGGGCGGGCCCTGCGCCTCGGCCAGGGCCTGCTGGCGGCAGGGTCACTGTTGGGGACAGCGGTGGCGTCGCTGCCCGCGCTCATCGCCGCGCGCGTGCTGATGGCCGCCGGCGGCGCGCTCGTCGTGCCGTGCGCCTTCGCGGTGCTGCGCAGCGAGGTGCCGCCGGCGCTGCGCGGGCGGGCGTTCGGGGGCTTCGGCGCGGCGATGTCGGCGGCGGCGGCGGTGGGGCCGCTGCTCGGCGGCGCCCTCGTCGGCGTGTTCGGCTGGCGCGCGGTCTTCCTCGCCGCGCTGCCGCTCGTGGCCGCATCGGCGTTCCTGGCGCGGTTCCCGGCGCGGCGGGCGGAGGCGGGGCCGGCGCCGCGCTTCGACTGGGCGGGCACCCTGCTGCTCACCGCGGGGCTGGTCGCCCTCGTCGTCGGCCTCAAGGCGCAGGCCGCCCGATGGCCGCTGCTCGCCGGCGGCGCCGCCCTGCTGCTGACGTTCGGCATGTGGGAGCGGCGGGCCCCCGCGCCGGTCGTCGACCTGCGCCTGTTCCGGCAGTCCGCGTTCTCGGCGGGCGCGGCGATCGTCGCGCTGCAGAACCTGGCGATGTACGCGCTCCTCTTCCAGCTTCCCCTGTACTTTCAACGACTTCACGGCGCGACGTCCGCGGCGATGGGGCGGACGCTGCTCGTGATGATGGGCGCGATGGTCGTGCTGTCGGCGCTCGGCGGGCGGCTCGCGGACCGCCTCGGCGCGCGCGTGACGACGCTCGCGGGGACGTCGCTGTCGCTCGGCGGCCTCGCGGGGCTGGGGGTCGGGCTCGCCGCGATGCGCGCGCCGATCGAGGCCGCGCCGTGGCTCGTCCTGCTGGGCGCGGGCTTCGGCCTGGCGAACGCGCCGTCACAGGCGGCGGCGATGGGCGCGGTGCCGCGGGCCCAGGGCGGCGCGGCGGGCGGCGCGATCTCGACGCTGCGTTACCTCGGCGGCGTGGCCGGGATCGCCGTGCTCGGGCGCCTCGACGCCGACGCGCCGGCGGCGGCGCAGACGGCGGCGCACGTCACGTCGTTGTGGGTGTTCGGCGGGGCGCTCGTCCTGGCGTGGGGCGCGGCGCTGGCGCTGCCGGGACGTCCGGCGCCCGCGGCCGCCGCGGCTCAGGGGCAGCCGCCGGGATAGGCGAAGAGCGGGATGCAGTGCCGCTGGACGAGCTGCGGGCCCGGCGCCGCGCAACACGCGCCCGCCCCGTAGGCGCCGCACGCGGACGCGTCGTCGCAGGGCTCGGTGCAGCGCAGCTGCCAGCCGTCCCAGGCGATCGGCATACACTGGAGGTCGCCCTGGCAGAGGCCCATCGGGCAGGGCTCGCCCGGCCCCGCCGCCGGCGGGCCCACGTCGGGCGGGGCCATGTCCGGGAGCGTCGCGTCGACGGGGGCGGCGTCCGAGGGCGCGGCATCCCGGACGGGACCGCCGTCCACAGGCGTCCCGTCGGCCACCGGCGTCGCGTCCGCGGGGGCGGCGTCGGCGAGCGCCGCGTCCGCCGGCCGCGCGTCGCCGACGGCCGCGTCCACCGGCCCGGCGTCCGGCGTGGACGCGCCGGCGTCGGGCACCGGCGCCGGTCCGATGTCGAGCGACGGCAGCGGCCGCCGATCGGTGACGATGACCCCCGGCGCGCCGACGTTCAGGTCGCCGCCGACGGCCCAGAGGTCGTCCGCCGCCGAGACCGCGTGGAACGTCATCCGGGCCGTCATGCGGTCGGCGCCCTCGACGCGCACCCGGGACCAGGCCCCCGCCGCGGACCGCTCGAGGATCGTGCTGTCGGCGCCGGTGACGACGGCCGAGCCGTCGTCGCGGACCCACACCCCGTTGAAGGGCGCCGACGGGGGCGGCGCGTCGTCCACCCAGCGTCCGCTCTCCCAGCGCACCGCGCGCCCGACCGCGTTGCCGCCGACGGCCAGCACCGGGCCGCCGGGGCGGCCATGCACCGTGAAGAGCTGGTCGGGGAACGGCGCATCGACGCGGCGCAGGGCCTTGCCGTCCCAGCGGAGGGTCACGCCGGCCTCGCCGACGAGGAAGACGTCGTCCGGGCCGCTGCCCCAGACCTTGAACAGGTTGGCGTCGGCCGGCAGGGCCGGATCCTCGAGGCGCGTCCAGGTGCCGTCGCCGGTGGAGCGCAGGACGAGCCCCTTGGGCCCGCCGAACACGAGCGATCCGCCGACGGCCCACAGATCGCCGGGGCCGCTGCCCCACACGCCCCAGAGGCGCGCCGCCGGGTCGAGGCCGGTGGTCTCGGGCACCCACGCCTCACCGCGGCGGGCGAGCACGCGGCCCTGCTCACCCACGGCCCAGAGCCGGCTCGCGTCGGCGCCCCAGATCCACCACAGCGGCCCGCCGGGCGGCGCCGACACGCGCCGCAGGGCCACCCCGTCGAAGTGCGCGAGCAGGCCACCATGGGCCCCCTGCCCGCCGCCGACGAACCACACGTCGTCGCGGGCCGCCGCGAACACGCCGAGCACGATGGGCTCGACCTCGCCGGGCACGACCGTCGGCGCGCGCGGCGCCGGCGCGCCCGCGTCCGCGTCGGGCGGCGCCTCGTCGGAGGCACCCCCGCCGCAGGCCGCAAGACCCAGCCCCATCCAGCAGACGATGCGCTTCATGGCGCGGAGCATACACGCGTTCAGCGATCGCAGGGCAGGACCCCCACCAGGCCGGGCGCGGGATCGATGGCGCCGAGAGGCTCGAACACCGCCGCGTCGACGCGGACGCGACCCGGCGAGCCGGCACCGCCGACGCTCCCGTTCGTGCCCGCCGCGCCCGCTCCCCCCGGCGCCCGGAGCGCGCCCTCGACGACGACCGCCGGCGCGACGAGGTAGATGGAGCCGCCCGCGCCGCCGCCGCCGCCGCCGACGTACTGGCCGGCCTGGCCCGGCTCGCCTGCGCCGCCGCCGGCGCGGATCTCGCCCTGCACGAGGATCTCGCCGGCGACGACGCGGATCGCGCCGCCGCCCGCGCCGCCCGCGCCGCCCACGCCGTTGGGGCCGCCGTCGTAGTTGTTGCCGCCGCTACCGCCACCGGAACCCGGCGAAAAATCGGCGAAGTCGGCGACGCCGTTCGCCGGGCCGCCCGCGGAGAACCGCGCCGGCGGGGCGGCGATGGGCCGCGGCACGTCGTCGTTCGAGTCCCACACCGTGTAGTTGCGGTCGTCGGCGCCGCACGCGACGCCCGCGCCGCCCGCCGCGGCGTGGCCGCCGCCCCCGCCGGCGCCGACGGTCTGCTGGGGCGCCGCCCAGCCGCCGCCCCCACCACCGGGGCCGGCGCCATGGAACCCGGTCGTGCCGCCGCCGTTCGTCCAGATGCCTTCGTACTGCCGCACGACCATGGGGTTCGCCGCGCCGCCCGCGTAGCCGCGGCGGTCGAGGTCGACGGCGCCGCCGGCCTCGACGACGAACCGGCCGCGCACGCGCAGGTCGAGGCGCCCGCCGTCCGCGGCGCCGGCGGCGACCGTCAGCACGCCACCGGCGACGATCGTCACGCTCTCGAACTGGTAGGCGCGGCCCGCCTCGAGCGCGAGCGGCGCGTCCACCACGAGGTCCCCGTCCGATCCGTCGCCGGTGTCCAGCGAAAACGGACTCTCCGCGTCGCAGACGCCGCGGCCGAGGGCGTCGCAGGCGATGCGGCCGTCGGCCTGACACGCGCCGGCGCCGACGCGGCACGGCGCGCCCACGTCGAAGCCCTCGTCCGTCTCGCCGTTGCAGTCGTTGTCGACGCCGTCGCACACCTCGGGCGCGCCGGGACGCACGCTGCACACGAGATCGCCCTCGGGACCGCAGATCATCACGCCCTCGTTGCGGCACTCGCCCTCGCCGGCGGCGCAGGGCACGCCGAGGTCGAAGTCCTCGTCGACCTCACCGTCGCAGTCGTCGTCGCGGGCGTCGCAGCGCTCGGCGGCCGCGGGCTCGCCGGGCGTCGCGTTGCACGCCGCCTCACGGGCGGGCGTGCAGGCGATGCGCCCGCGGCGCTCGCACGCGCCCACGCCCACCACGCAGTCCATGCCGAGCGCGAAGCCCTCGTCCACCACGCCGTCGCAGTCCTCGTCCGTGCCGTCACAGGTCTCCGGCGCCGGCTGCCCGGACACCTCGCTGCACACCGGCTGGCCGGCGGCGTCGCAGATCAGCGTCCCCTCGCGGCGGCAGGCGCCCTCGCCGACGACGCAGGGCTGGCCGAGGCCGAAGCCGTCGTCGATCGTGCCATCGCAGTCGTCGTCGATGCCGTTGCAGGCCTCGACGCCGGGCGGTCCCACCGGGCCGTCGCAGCGCGTGGACCCATCATCGGCGCAGACGACGACGCCGGGTCGGCCGCAGGCGCCCACCCCGCTCGTGCACTCGTCGCCGAGGCCGAGCCCGTCATCGGCGACGCCGTTGCAGTCGTCGTCCTCGCCGTTGCAGCGCTCGGCGGGGCCGGTGCAGGCCGACCAGAAGCCGTCGGTGCACGTCTGCACCCCGTCGGGGCACGCGGCGCGCTCGTCCGGCGGGCAGGCGCGCTGGGCGCCCTCGTCGCGGCACGGCGACGCCAGCGCCGCGTCGGGCATCGGCGGCGCTGCGTCGGGCATCGTCGGCGCCGCGTCGGGATCGGCGGCGGCGTCGGGATCCGCCGCGGCGTCCGCGGCCTCCGCCGCGTCGGCGGCGCGCGCATCGGCGGCCTCGGCCGCGTCGGCGGGCGCCGCGTCGACGAGGCGCGCGTCCACCTCGCCGTCCCGCGCCAGCGGGCGCGCTCCATCGGCCCCATCGGAGCCGGATCCAGCGTCGGTGGCACAGCCCCAGCCGGCCGCCATTGCCACTGTGAGACAAATCGAGAGTTGGCGCATGGGGTCATCGGAACACCGATCCCCCGCCGCCACAAGGCGAAGTCAGCGGAGGGGCACGACGACCAGCGCGTTCGCCACGTCGGCGCCGCCGGCGACGTCGATGGGCGGCTCGCCGCTCACCCGGAGCGCCGTCGACGGGCCGCCGTCGAGCATGAGGCCGGCGCTGCAGCCCAGCGGCCCGGCCATCCAGGCGGCGAGCGCGTTCGACTCCACGCCGGCGCCGTGGGTGGCGACGAGCACCAGCTCCTCGGGGCCGCGCAAACACACGGCCGACCGGTCCGCGGTCTGTACCTTGAGCTTCAGCGGCGCGCCGTCGGCCACGGTGCGCGGCCCCACCTGGAGACCGAAACGAAGCGCCGCGCGCCGCTCCGGCGGCTGCGCGAGGAAGTCGGCGGTGAGCTGGACGTCCGCCCGCCGCGTCCCGCCCTCCTCGTAGACGCCGAGCACCGCCCACCACGAGATGCGCTTGAGCGGGTTCAGCTGGCGGCCGTCGGACACCAGGAGGCCGAGCGGCCGGTCGTCGGCATCGAAGAACGTGCCGTTGATCGCCGCGACGCCGCCCGCCTCGGCGAGCAGCGCGGGCAGGGACGCCCGCGCGCGCCCCTCGCGACGCGCGTCGGCGGCCACCAGGCGGAAGCGGCGCAGATCGACCCGCACCAGCTCGTAGGTGGACCAGCCGTGCGCCTCGCGACGGTGCTCGAGCCCGGACCCCAGCCGGGTCCACCCCTCGTCGGCCCCCGCCGCCGGACACACCAGCACGGAGCACAGCCCCAGCACGCACGCGCGGTCGAACATCGCAGGCATCTCAGCACGGCGGCGCCCCCGGTTGCCAGCCCGGGCGCGCCGATCGGCGGGCGGGCGGGCTCAGGGCAGCGCGCAGTAGCTCCGGTCGGGGAAGTCGGCGGTGCAGTCGCGGCCGTTCGGGCAGTCGGCGTCGACGCTGCACGCCCGCAGGCAGCGGCCCTCGAAGAAGGGACACACGTGGCCCGCGGCGCAGTCGGCGTCGGCAGCGCACGCCGCGCCCTCGGCGGGCACGCCGCACACGCCCGTCACCGGGTCGCAGACCTCGCCGGCGGGGCACTGGACGTTCTCGCAGGGGTCGGGCGCGCACGTCCCGCGGCTCGGGACGCAGACGTCGCCCGCCGCGCGGCACGCCCAGCCCGCAGGGCATCCGGCGGCGCACGGCGGCGCGCAGAACGGCGCCTCGTTGCGCAGCGCGGCGACGCAGCGCCCGCCGCGGGCGCACTGGGCGTCCACCGCGCACACCTCGCAGGCGGCGAGCCCCGACTCGAGGCAGACGCCCGTCTGTCCGTCGCAGATCTCGCCGTCGTCGCAGCGCACGCCCTCGCAGTGGTCGACGCACTCGCCGTCGTACGGATCGCACGCGAGCCCACCGCACGCGCCGGCGCACACGCCCATCGTGCACCGGCCCGCCACCTCGCAGCGGCATACGCCGCCGATGGGGCAGTCGACGCCCTCGATCTCGTTGATCGGCTCGATGGCGCAGTCCGGCAGCGAGATGCGCGCCACCACCCAGACGTCGTGGGCGTCGCCGCCGACGATCGTCCGGCGCAGGCGCGTCGGTCCGAACTGCTGCCGCCGTCCGCCGCACTCGATGACGATCGTCGCGCGCGCCTCGGGGACCGGCTGCCCCTGCGGGACGTTGAGGTTGTAGAGCATCACGCCCAGCAGGTAGCTGCCGTCGGCCGCGCCCCCGAGGCTCAGCATCTCCGGCCCGTCTTCGGGACGCAGCGCGTCGTCGAAGGCCGCGCCCTGGGTCCACGCCGGCGCGATGTTGGCGAAGTAGAGATCCCAGGGGTGCTGGTTCCACACGCCGTTCGGGTGCAGCAGGTGCAGGTCGAAGTCGGCGCCCGCGGTCTGCCAGCGCAGTTCGATACGCAGCAGCGGGCCGGCGGTACACGCGTCGCCCTGACCGTCCGCGTCCCCGTCGGCCTGGTCGGGGTTGGCCACCTCGGGGCAGTTGTCGCAGACGTCCCCGGCGCCGTCCCCGTCGAGGTCCCCCTGGTCGGCGTTGTCCAGCGCCGCGCAGTTGTCGCACGCGTCGCCGAGGCCATCGCCGTCGGCGTCGTCCTGGTCGTGGTTGGCCACGTCGCGGCAGTTGTCGCGCGCGTCGACCACGCCGTCGTCGTCGGCGTCCAACGCGGCGCAGGCGTCGCCGATGCCGTCGCCGTCGCTGTCGGTCTGCCGGTTGTTGGCCGTCTCCGGACAGTTGTCGCAGGCGTCGCCCACGCCGTCGTCGTCCTGGTCGGCCTGGTCGGGATCGGCGACGCGCGGGCACACGTCGCCGGCGTCGGGCACGCCGTCGCCGTCGTCGTCGCCCGGCCGCTCGCAAGCGTCGCCGATGCCGTCACCGTCGGCGTCGTCCTGGCCGTTGTTGGCGTCCCCCGGACAGTTGTCGCAGGCGTCGCCCTTGCCGTCGTCGTCCTGGTCGGCCTGGTCCGGATCGAAGCGGCGCGGACACACGTCGAGATCGTCGGTGAAGCCGTCGCCGTCGGTGTCCACCGGCTCGCAGGCGTCGCCGCGCGCGTCGCCGTAGGTGTCCGCCTGGTCCTCGTTGCTCGCCTCGGGGCAGTTGTCGCAGACGTCGCCGACGCCGTCCCCGTCGCCATCGCCCTGCGCCGGATCGGCGAGCCCGGGACACACGTCGCACGCGTCGCCCCGCCCGTCGCCGTCCGCATCGTCCTGCGAGGGCGAGGCCACCGCCGGGCACAGGTCGTCGTCGTCGAGGATGCCGTCCCCGTCGCCGTCGCACGCGGCGCCGATGCCGTCGCCCTCGGGATCCGCCTGATCCGGGTTCGGGACCGCGGGACAGTTGTCGCAGGCGTCGCCGTCGCCGTCGCCGTCGCCGTCGCCCTGTCGGAAGTTGGGCGCGTCGGGGCAGTTGTCGGCTTCGTCGGGCACGCCGTCGTCGTCGCGATCGCCGACCGGACCGACCCCACCGGCGCCGCCCTCGCCGCCGGCACCGCCCTCGCCGCCCGCGCCGCCGCCCCCCTGACCGCCGACCCCGCCCTGGCCTCCGGCGCCACCACCCCCACCGGCCCCACCGGCCCCGCCGGCGCCGCCACCCCCACCGGCCCCGCCGGCGCCGCCCTGACCGCCGACACCGCCGGCGCCGCCCTGACCGCCGACACCGCCGGCGCCGCCCTCGCCGCCGGCGCCGCCGTCGATCGCGCCGCCGTCCGGCGTCACGTTCGCTGGACCGTCGCTGCCGCCGCCCCCGCATGCAATGAGCAGGGACCCCGACCAAACGAGCGCGCCCCGACCCCACCGGCCGATCATCCTCCGACCTCCCCGGACGTCCGCGTTGAGCTTGGGCCGGAAGCCTATTCGATCCAGGGCGTTCCGCGCACGCGTTCAGCGGCGGCAGCTCCGCAGGGCCGAGGGGTGATCGCCGCGCTCGAGCAGCGTGACGGCGCAGGCCTCGTCGGCGCCCCGACATGCGGACAGCAGGCTGGGATGGTGGCCGGCCTTGATCACCGCCAGGAGGCACCCGGCCGGCAGCGCCGGATCGCACTTGGAGAGGTGGCTCGGGTGGTGGCCGGCGCGCAGCAGGGCGATCGCGCACGCGGACTCGGCGCCGCGGCAATTGCCGACCATGCCGGCCGGGTGGCCCTTCTCGACGAGCACGGACTCGCAGGTGGGCCCCGCGGGCGCCGGCGGCGCCGTGTCGGCGGCGACGACCTGCGCGCCGCCCTCGCCCTTGTCCTGCTTGCCGTCGTCCTTCTTGGCGCTCTTTCCCTTGCCCTTCTCCTCGGGCGCGGGCTTCACCTCGGCCGCGGGCTGCACCGGCTCGCCGCCGATGGCGACGACCGATCCCGCCGCGTCCGCCGCCGGCGCGTCGGCCTTCGCCCCCACGGGCGCGTTCCCGCGGGCCGGCACGCGCCGCATGACGATCTCGGCCCGCCCTCCGGCCACGTCGTGCCACGCGCCCTGCATGACATCGCCGTCCAACACGCCCGAGAAGACACTGTGGTACGTCTCGCCGCCCTGGTCGAGCGTCTGCGTCATGAAGACGAGGGTGCGGCCGCGCGCCGTGAGGCTGCGCCCCTCGAAGACGCTGCTGTTGGCGATCCCCTCGTACCGACCGCTGAAGCCGCGCTCGGCGGCCACGATGCGCAGGTTGCGTGTGGCGTTGATCGTCCCCGTCCAGGTGACGCGCCAGAGCCCGGCCATCGGCTCGGCCACCGCCGCCTCGTCCGCGACCGCCGGCGCGGCCGCCAGCAGCGCCGACGCCACGATGCCTTCGAAGATTCCACGCATGGCCACCTCCTACCGGCGCGCGTCGTTCCGAGCCGCCGGTCCCTTCGCGCGCATGGTCGCCCGCCCCCCCGTTTCGGTCAAACCGCCACGCTTCCCTCGCCGCCGCCGGGTGCGCCATGATGGCGGCCATGCCGAACCTGTGGTCCCAGGATGTCTACCTGCGCGCCCTGCGCTTCGCCGCCCTGGCCCACGGCGAGCAGAAGGTGCCCGGCACCGCGCTGCCTTACGTCGTGCACGTGACGTCTGTCGCGATGGAGACGAGCGCCTGCGTCGCCGCAGAGGGCGCCGACGATCCGGACCTCGCCGTGGCTTGCGCGCTCCTGCACGACGTGCTCGAGGACACCGCCACGCCGCTCGCGCGCCTGCGCGAGGCCTTCGGCGAGCGGGTGGCCGCCGGGGTCGCCGCGCTGACGAAGGACGGATCGCTGCCGAAGGCGGACGCCATGCGCGACAGCCTCGACCGCATCCGCCGGCAGCCCCGCGAGGTGTGGCTGGTCAAGCTGGCGGACCGCATCACCAACCTGCAGCCGCCGCCCGCCCACTGGACGCCGACGAAGGTTGCGGCCTACCGCGACGAGGCCGCCGTGATCCTCGCCGCGCTCGGCCCGGCGAGCCCTGTCCTCGCCGCGCGCTTCGCGGAGAAGCTCGAGGCCTATGGCCGCTGAACGACGCCGCACGCTGCTCCTCGTGGCGCTGCTCTCGGGCTGTGGCTGGACGCCGGAGCCCGAGAAGGCCCGCTTCGACCTCGACGGCGGCGGCGCCGGCGCGCCCGACGCCGCCATCGGCCCCCGTGTCGACGGCAGCGTGAACGCGCCCGACGGCGCCCTGCCCGACGCCGCCCCGTCCGGGCCCGACGCCGCCCCGCAGCCCGACGCGGGCGCCGCGAGCGACGCCGCGGCCCCCGCAGACGACGCCGCGACCGGAGACGCCGCGCTGCCCGACGCCGGCAGCCCCGACGCGGGACCGCCGCCCCCGTGCGAGCCGCCGGCGGTCGACCCGTGCGGCCCCGCGCCGTGCGGCCGCTGCGTGGTCACCTTCCGTCTCGACCACACGACCCTCGCCCGCCGCGGCCACGTGGCGCGCTGCTTCGACGCCCCGGCGCTGCCGCTGTCCGTCGAGGCTGCCGCGGCGCGAGCCGGCCTGCCCGCGGACCGGCTCGTCACGCCCGCCGACGCGCGCGACGTCTTCGTCTTCTGGGAGCCGCCCCTCGACTTCGGGCGCGGCGCCGTGATCTCGGCCCTGGCCGGCGGCGACGCCGATCCGCTCCTCTTCGCCGGCACCACGGTCTGGGACGGTCGCGGCGACGTGGAGACCCCCGCCGACGCCGAGCTCGCCGCCGACGTCGGCAGCGAGGGGTGCGCCGCCGCCGACGCCGCCTCCCTCCGCTTCACCGACCTCGTCGACGCCGACGCCGCCGACCGCCGCCTCTTCTTCGCGGCCTGGGACGCCGTCGCCCGCACCGGCCTCGCGCACCGCATGGCGGCGCCCGGGGGCCGCCTCGCCGGCGCCGTCGTCCGCTACGCGCGCAGCGTCGGCGCCTTCGACCCGACGAGCGCCGAGTGGATCGTCGTCATCATCCGCGACTCAGAACCGTAGGCGCCACCACAGCCCGAGGGTCGTCGTGTAGCCGGCGACGGTGTGCTCGACGCGGCCCTCGGCGTCGACGACGTAGGCGGTCGGGTACGACGAGACGCGAAAGGCGCGCGCCGTCGCCGCGTCGCCGAGCAGGACGGGGTAGTCGACGTCGTGATCGGCGACGAAGCGCTCGACCTCCGCGCGGTCGGACGCGTCGAGCGCGATCGAGACCACGTTCACCCGGTCGCCGAGCCAGCGGCGGACGCGCGACACGTTGTCGGACTCGGCGCCGCATACGCCGCACCACGGCGCCCACAGCACGAGCAACGTCGGCCGCCCCCGCCAGGCATCGGAGGTGTGCCTCTCCCCTCGCAGGTCGCGGAGATCGACCGGGGGCAGCGGCTCGCCCGACGCGACGAGGTGCCGGGTCTGCCACAGCCCGATCGCCGTCACGAGCGCGACGACGACGAGGCCCTCGACGAGCCAGCGCCGCAACCGGGTCGTCAGAGGGCGTGCCACAGGCCCTCGAAGAAGAGGAACTGGATGCAGAACACCCAGAACGCGGTGGCTGCGGCGGCGGCGGCCAGCGGGTTGAGGATGCGCGCGAAGAACGGGAGCAACAGGTACGGCCACATGCCGAGCACGCCGAGCACCGTGAACGTGCCGAACCACATCGCGACGGCCTCGGCCACGCTCGCCGCGCCCTTCGTACCGAGCGCGGTGCGCCGGCGGTCGGTGACGACGCCGTACGCGCCGAAGAGGAGCGGGTAGAGCCACGCACCGGACCACCGGACGAGCTCGGTCTCCGACATGTGGTTGAAGCGGAAGCCGTAGATGTAGATGGCGCCGAACGCCGCGAGCCCGAAGCACGCCCAGAACATCTTGCGCAGCGGTCCGCCGGGGCCGGGCGCGGCCACGTCGCCGGCCACGGGCTGGCGGCGCCGTCCGAGGGCGTTCAACACGGCGAACGCCGCCTCGGCCCGCGGGTCGATGCGCAGCGCGCGGCGGGCGAGCGCCGAGGCGCGGTCGCGGTCTTCGGGGTCGCGGCGCGTTCCGAAGCGGCCCGCGTGGGCCTCGGCCAGCGACACCAGCGCCGCCGCGTCCCAGGGGGTCAGCGAGGCGACCTCGGTGAGCTCCCGCACGGCGTCGTCGAACAGCGCATGACGCAGATAGCCGCGCCCGCGTTCCAGGCCCGCCTGCGCCGCCGCGTCGAGCGCCTCGAGGTCCGCCGCCGACACGCCGAGCTCGCGCGCGATGGCCGCGAGCTCCGCCCGCGACGGCACCTCGGGCCCCGCCTCGAGCCGCCTCGTCAGCGCTTCGACATAGGACCGCAAGACATCGTCGGGCTGCGCCAATCGCCACCTCCGGACCGGAGCCTACCACCGGCGCGGTCGTGGTACCTTCCCGCCCCACCACGGAGGTGACCATGAACCTGTACGACCTGACCGTCCCCCAGTTCATCCGCTCGCTCGGCCAGGTGCACGCCTGGCTCGACCTCGCCCAGACGCACGCCGAGCGGAAGAAGTTCGATCCGGGGGTGCTCCTGAACGCGCGCCTCGCGCCCGACCAGTTCGCGTTCGTGCGGCAGATCCAGATCTTCTCGGACAACGCCAAAGGCGCCGCCGCCCGCCTCGCCGGCCTGACGCCGCCGGTGTTCGCCGACGACGAGAAGACGTTCGGCGAGCTGCACGCCCGCGTCGACAAGACGATCGCCTTCTTGCGCACGCTCGAGCCGGCGCAGTTCGAGGGCGCCGCCGAGCGTACCGTCACGCTGCCCTACTACCCCAACAAGGCCCTGCGCGGCTTCGACTACCTCGTCACCTACGCCCTGCCGAACATGTACTTCCACGCGACGACCGCCTACGCGATCCTCCGCCACAACGGCGTCGAGGTGGGCAAACGCGACTTCCTCGGCGACCTCCCCTTCTTCGACCTCTGACTCGAGTTTCGCCATTTTCGCCTGCCTGCGGCCGGCCCCGACCGGCCGCCGCTGCGTCGCGCGGCGCAATCAAGCACGCCTTCGACCGAAACTCGCCTTGCTCCTTGCTGCGACTCGGTCGTTGCTCGGCCTCGTCGACGCCGAAATGGCGAAGACTCGACTCTGAACGCTGCGAATCGACGACTTCGCGCTTCGATTCGTAGAATGCGTCCGTCCCGACCGACGTTCTTCCAGGCCGCGAGCGCTGGCACGATAACCGCACGGAGGGGCGCGCGGAGGCCCCGATGTCCCGCCGCGCGCTCCTGGCCATGCTGCTCGTCCTCGGCTGCGAGGGCGAATCCCGGACCGGTCTGCTGGTCCACCGCGTCACCGCCGGGGAGACCCTCGGTGACCTCGCGGTGACGTACCGCGTGCCCGGCGGCGTGCGGGCGCTCGTCGCGATCAACCGCCTTGTGAGCCCCGACGTCATCCGCCTCGGGGCCGGGCTGCTGATCCCCGACAACCCGCCGTTCACCGACGACCTCCCCGCGTGGCGCCCGACACCGACGCTCGAAGACACGCTGCGCGCGTGTCCGAGCGCGCGCTGGCCGGCGCCGGCGCCTGTCGAGGAGGGCGATTGCGGGCGCGCCGCCTGCGCCGCGCGCGGGGGCGAGCGCCTGTGCGTGTGCGTCGGGCCCGCCGAGGGTCACGACCGCTTCGTGCTCACCCGCGCCGACGGCGCGGTCGTCCGCTGGCCGGCGTCCCCGTTCATGGGCGAGTCGACGCTCTGGGAGGCCCGCGACGCCGATCTCGACGGCGACGGCGACGAGGAGCTGGTCGTCGCCTGGGTGGTGACGGTCGGCAACGGCCTCGGCATCGCGCACTGGCGTCTGGCCGTGCTCGAGCCGGACGCCTTCCACCCGACGCTGTTCGGCGTCGAGGACTACGGCATCGGGACGCTCCTCGCGGCCGAGCGCGGTTGTCACGTGCTGGCGACCGCGTGGGAGTGGCTCGACGACCCGCTGCGCGGCGAGGGCACGTACCTCGTCGGGCGCCGGTGGCGCTGGTCCGAGGGCGCGCTCGTCCGGAGCGGCGAGCCGCTGCTCGCGCGCCGCCTGCTCGAGAGCTTCCGGCGTCTGGACGCCGCGCCGCCCGAGTCGGACCGCCTCTACGACCTCGTGCGCATGCTCGGCGACGCCCGCACCGAGGTGCACGCCACCGAGCCGCCCCGCGACGGGGCGCGGCTCGCGGGCGCCCGGGGCGGGCGCGTGGCCGACGTGACGCTCGAGGCGCCGGCGGAGGACGAAGGCGCGCCGAGCCTCGCCCTGCACGTCGCCTGGGACGACGGCGCGCGCGACGTCCTGCGCCAGGGCCCCTCCGGCGACGGACAGTTCGAGCGCCTCGCCGACGGTCCGCTGCTGCTGCCCGACGACTACGCCCCCGCCGATCCCACCCGCGCCTTCGTCGGTCGCCGCGTCCGTCTGGTCACGACGAAGGACGAGTGGGACAATGCCGCGAGCGTCCTGCGCCTCGAGTGACGCGACCGACGAACCCCGTCGGCCATCCGCGGAGAATGAAGACCGTGTCCCCGAAGCTCACCGCCCTGCTCGAGCGGCTCGACCAGAGCCTCCGCGCCTTGTACCGCAAGCGCTACCGCGGCCTGGTGCTCCACGGCGCGCAGGCCCGCGGCGAGGCCCGCCACAGCAACCGCGTCGACGTGATCCTGCTGCTCGACGGCCCCATCGACGCCATGCGCGAGATCCTGCGCACCGAGGACGCCGTCTGGTCGCTCGCCTTCGAAGCGGGCTTCACGGTGGGCCTCCTCCCCATCGAGGAGTCGCGCTTCGAGACGTCGAGCGAGCCGTTCTTGCAGGACGCGCGGCGCGACGGCATCCGCGTGCCCTGATCAGCGCGCCTCGACCTTGCGGACGAAAGGCTCGCTGAGGTTGCCGGCGGCGTCGACGGCGCGGGCGCCGACGTACCAGTCCCCCTCGGGCGGGCCGTTCCAGTCGGCGACGGCGCAGGTGTCGTCGCTCCACAGGACGACGCCCTTCCGGCCGACGGCGTAGACGGACGGCGGCCCGGCGAAAGACGGCGGGCGTCCCGCGCCGAACCAGAGCGCGATCAGCGCGCCGCCGTTGGCCTTGTGGGCGCCCTCCGGCGGGTCGATGCCGAAGGAGAGCGCCGGCCCGAAGGGGCAGGCTTCGCGGCGCACGGTGGGCGTCGACGTCAGGCCCGTCCACCGGGGCGGGAGGTCGTCGCGGCCACTCTCGACGCGCACCTCGCCGATGCGGCGCGTCATCTCCACCTCGGCGGGCGTCCCGGCGCCGCCCGGCGTCAGCGCGGCGCGGGTGACGTCAGTCTCGGTCGCCGCGCTCGGCAGCGGCTCGCGCACGCGCCAGGGCGGTCGCACGCGCCGCTGGATCTCGACCACGTAACGGCCCGGCGGCAGCGGCGCGGCCGGACGCGCGACGATGTAGCGCGCGGCGCCGGCGGACACGGCGTGGGCCTTCGTCGTCACGGCGGGCCCGCTGGTCGGCCGCAGCACGATCGTCAGATCGGCGAGGTCGGCCTGGTCGAGCGCCGGCACGAGCGCCGGCACGCCCGGCGGCGCCGGGGCGCGAACGCGGATCGCCGGGCGGAACGTCTCATTGCGGATGACGAGCTGCGGGTTGGCCGGGAACACTTCGCCGGCCTCGGTCAGCAGCTCGAACGGCTTGGACCGGTGGGCGCAGGAGCAGGCGTCGGCCCGAGACAGAGGCGATGCGAGCAGCACGGCGGCGAGACAGAGGCAGCCTGCCCTTCGCCATCTGTTGCAGTCATCGCGTCGCGGCGACATGAGCCGAAGCATGACGCTCCGTGGCGGACACGTCTACCGGAACCGTCATGGAATCCGGAGGGCGCGACCAGGGCGACACAGGAGTGATCCGCCGGGCCGACGTCGGCGATGGCTGCCGGACGGTCTGTCACCGCCATCGCCTGCGCGCAGAAAGTCGCCGGCCGCTCCACCGGCGCCGAACGATCGATCGGCCTGACCATGCTCGACGGGCCTCGCCGGACGGCGCTGGCGCTGACGACGCCGCGCGCGGGGCTTGCGAGCGCGCCTCCTCCGCACCGACGATGCGCGCATGCGCCCGCTCCTCGCCTGCCTGCTCGCCGCCGCCGGCCTCTCCGCCTGCGACGGCGAGCGCTCGACCCCACGGTCCGACCACCCGGACGAGCTCGTCGTCGGCGTGCTCATGCCGCTGCCGCCGAGCGGCGTGCACATCGACCTCGCCTGGGCGGTGGAGAACGTCAACGCCGGCGGCGGCATCCTCGGCGACGTCCCGCTCCGCCTGCGCGCCGTCGACACGAACGGCAGGTCGCGCGAGGAGGTCGTCGCGCTCGCGCAGCTGCTGGCCGACGATCCGCAGGTGCTCGCGGTCATCGGCCCGGGCTCGTCGGACGAGATGCTCGACGTGGCCGCGATCATGGTCCAGGCCAGGAAGCCGCTGGTGTCGTTCACCGCGACCTCGGGCGACGTGCTGCGGGCCTTCCGGGGGTCGAAGTACGTGTGGCGCACCAAGCTCACCGACACCGCCCAGGTGGAGTGGCTCGTCCGCGAGGCCCGCCGCCTCGGGGCTCGGCGCGTCGGCCTCGTCACGAGCGCCGGCGCCGCGGGCAGCACGTTCTTCAACTGGTTTCCGTTCCTCGCGGTGAGCGAGGGCTACGCCGAGGAGGACGTGGTCGTCGAGGTCTACGGCGAGGGCCGCCCGTGCGCGGAGGCGACGCAGGCGATCCTCGCCGCCGGCGTCGACCGCATCATCGCCGTGCCCGACTCGCCGCCGGCGTTCGAGTGCTTCGTGGGCGCGTACGGCGCCGCGCGTGCGCCGCGGCCCGGCATGCCGCCGCCACCGGTGCGGATGGTGGTGGCCGACACCGGGCTCGAGACGAACAAGCCCATCGCGATGGCGGGCCCCAGGGCCGTCGGCCTCGAAGGCTGGAACGCCGCCCCCGACCCCGACAGCGGCTTCAGCGACGCCTGGCGGGCGCGCTTCGGGGTGGGCCACCCGAACAACGGCGCCTCCGCGTACGACGCCGTCCTGCTGATCGCGCTGGGGCTCGAGAGGTCGGGGGGTCAGGGCGGCGAGGCCCTCGCCGACGCGATGAAGGCGGTCGTCGCCGGGCGCGGCGCGCCCGTCTCGTGGGACGCCGCGGGCCTCGCCACCGCGCTGTCGCTGATCCGCGCCGGCGAATCGCCGGACGTCACCGGCGCCACCGGCCCGCTCGAGTATGACCCGGAGGTGGGCGTCGACCTCGTCACCGGCACCTTCGCCCACTGGATCGTGCGGCCGCCGCTTGCATACGACCGCACCGCCCGCATCGGCGCGGGCGACGAGCCGCCACCGGCGCCGGACCGCCGGCCGGGCGCCGCCGACTTCGTGCCGCCCCCCACCGGCGCGGGCTTCGCGCCCGCGGGGCCGCCCCGTCGGCTGAACGCGCTGATCGTCGCCGCCTCGAGCGGCTGGGACAACTACCGCCACCAGGCCGACGCGCTCCGTCAGTACCAGCGGCTGCGCGCCGCCGGTGTCGCCGACGACGACATCGTGATGATCGGCGCCGACGATCTGGCGACGTCGCCCGAGAACCGCGCGCCGGGCGTCGTGCGCAACGTGGCCGGCGGTCCCGACGTGCGCGCGGGGGCGGTGTACGACTACGACGGCTCGGCGAAGGTGGAGACGCTGAAGCGCGTCCTGCTCGGCGCCGCATCGCCGACCACGCCCGCCGTGCTCGACACCGACGCCGACACCAACCTGCTCGTGTTCCTCGTGGGGCACGGCGGTGCCACCGGCCTCGGGCTCGGCGCCGAGACGACCGAGGCCGGCGTCGTCGGCGGGGGCGCCGAGCGCACGTTCAGCCCGTCCGATCTGCGCGAGGCGCTCTGCACGCTCCGGCGCGACGGCCGGCTGCGGCGCGCGCTCGTGGTCGTCGAGTCCTGCTACTCGGGGGTGTTCGGCGACGCCGAGTACGGCGGCGTCGAAGCGGGCTGCCCCGACGGCCTGCCCCTCGAGGGCGTGCTGGTGCTGGCGGCGGCCAACACGCGCGAGACGTCGCTCGCCGCCGCCTACGACCCGCAGCTGCGCGCATGGGTCGGCGACGAGTTCGCCCTGTCCTACGCCGAGCGCCTCGAACAGGGCGACCGCCCGTCCCTCCTCGGGATGTACCGGGACGTCTACCTCGACGTCTCCGGCTCCCATGCCAGCGTGTACAACGCCGAGGCCTACGGCGACCTCGACGCCCACTTCGCCGACGAGTTCTACACGCGCCCCTGATCAAGGGCAGGCGGGATTCGGCTGGCCCGGCGAGCCGGCGCCGGCGTTGGCGGGCGAGACGCACCAGCTCGCCGCGTCGTCGTTGCCGGCGGCGTCGGTGCGCGCAGGGTCGAGCTGCAGCGCCCGACCGTCCTGGAAGCCGAACGCGTCGGCGTGCCAACGCACCTCGTCGACGAGCTGGCCGCCGCAGAAGAGCTGGAGCACGTCCTCGTCCCCGGCGCTGCCGGCGAGCGACAGGTCGTCGCCCTTTGCGTACGCGGCCCGGACGCCGCCCGGGAGCCCCGCGTCCAGGGTCGTGGCGACGACGACGGCCCCGCCGGGCGCGACGACGAGCGGGCCCGCCGTGCGGAAGGTCACCTTCTCGCCGATGAGGCCCTCGCGGCCGCTGAGCTGGCAGCCGGAGAGGTCCACGGGGAAGCCGGCCGTGCTGGTCAGCTCGAACCACTCCTCGCCACCCTCGCCCGGTTCGGCGAAGAGCTCGCTGAACACGACCTCGCCCGGCTGGGGCGTGAACCACTCCGTGGTGCAGGCGTCGGCCTGGCAGGCCCCCCCGGCGGCAGCGCAGTCGATGGACCAGTCGATGGGCGCGCCCGGCGCGCACGACGGTGCGATCGGCGCGCCGCTCCGGTATCCGGCGGGGCGCGGCAACGTGCACGCCTCGTTCGGGGAGCGCGTCTTCAGCGTGTTGCCCTCGCAGGAGGTTGCCGGCTGCGCGCACGACGATGGCCGGCAGGCGGCGCCGGAGACGAACGTGCCCGGATCGAGGCGGAAGCTGAGCACGGCGCGGATGAAGTCGGGGTTCTCCGGATCGACGTAGCGCGGCACGATGGTGTTCGAGAACACCTGCATCAGCTGCGGCGCCTCGTCGGCGAAGTACTTGTCGAAGAGCGTCCGCGGCACGAGGCCGGAGAGCGTGCCGCAGCCGCCGCTGCCGTCGGCGGCGAGCGACACCTTCACCACCGGATCCGAGAGACGGACGTCCATCCGGTTCTCGAGCGTCTCGAGCTCGTCGAGCCAGGCCTCGAGCGCCGCGCCCGACAAGGACTCGGGGTCGGCGGGGAGCGCGTTCGTCAGCGGCACGATGAAGCCGAACGTCACGTCGTCGCGCGCGTCCTCGAACAGCCGCGCCTCGTAGCCGCGGCGACCGCCCGCGTCGGACGGGGCCGCGCCGAAGAGCGTCATCGGGACGGCGTCGCACGTCGACGCCAGCGACTCGCCCTCGAGGCTGAAGTGGTTGCACGCACCGCCGCCCGTGCACGGCTGCCGCTTGCCCTGCGTCAGCGCCACGCGGACGCGGCTGCCGGGCGGGCACACGCCGGCGCCGGGCGCGCCGCAGTCGGAGACCGTCACCACCAGGTAACGGTACGGATAGGCGAGCGCGCGCTGGAAGTAGGCGACGAGGCCGTCGCGCAGGTCGACCTCGTCGGTGATCTCGGCGACGTAGTCCCCGAGCATGCGGTCCGTGTCGGCCAGCAGGCGGCCCATCGGGTTGTCGGCGCCGGCGCACGCGGGGCAGCCATTCTTCGGCACCTCGCTGCACACCTCGAGCCCCTCGCCGACATACGTCGGCTGTGCTGCGAGCGCCGCCAGCACGCGTTCAGCCCCGGCCGCCACCGCGGGCGCCGCCTCCTCGAGCTCGCAAGCGTCGTCGTTGAGTGGGATGTAGTTGAACGGCGGCGCGGCGTCGCCGCTCCCGCCGTCCGGCAGACCGGCGTCGCCGGTCGTGTCCTCCGCGGACGTGCCGCCGTCGTCACACGCCGTCGCGATGGCAGCGGCCCCCAGCAGCGCGAGAAGTCGGGTGCGCATGGTCTCCCCCCTCGGTGGTGTCTTCTGACGCGTGCTGTACGCGACGTCCGCCGGCGAGGTCCGCAGCAGATTCCGCTCCCTTTCGCCGGCGCCGTCCGCGCGGACAGGGTTCGCGGTCACGTGCGCGTCGCCGCCGTTGCGGTCGCGTCGGAACGGCGCTTACGATGCCTCGCGAGGGGGTCCTGCCATGAGGATGCGTCTGTGGTTGGCGCTCGCCGCGTGCGCGGCGTGCGACGACGGTGGGGGGGGCGGCGCCAGCGCCGGGGCCGGGTTCCTCGGCGCCGCGTGCTACGGCAACGGCACATGCGACGACGGGCTCGTCTGTTCGGCTGACGGGACGTGCGTCGAGGGCGAGGGCGACGCCCGGCCGCCCCCGCCGGGCGACGCCGCGCCCGTCGACGGGGAGCCGCCGCCGACGGGCGACGCCGCCGCGGACGCCGCGCCATCCGACGCCGCCGCGGACGCGGCACCGGAACCCGACGGCGCGCCCGTGGGATGCGGTCCGTTGCGCCCCTGCCCCGAGGGGCAGGTCTGCCTCGAGTCCGGCGAGTGCGCCGCCGACGGCGCCTGCCGCGAAGACACCGACTGCCCCGGCGCGCGCATCTGCGTCGACGGCGGCTGCCCCGAGCCGGAGGTCTGCTTCGGCCCCGACGACTGCGACGCCCCGCGCGTCTGTGGCGACGGCGCGTGTGTCGAGCCGTGCGCCGGCGACGCCGGATGCGCCGACGACGAGATCTGCGTCGATGGCGCCTGCCTCGCGACACCCGAGTGCGTCGACGACGCCGACTGTGCCGGCACGCGCGCGTGTGTCGGTGGCCGCTGCCCCGAGCCCGCGGTCTGCTTCGGGGCCGACGACTGCGACGACGGCCGCGCCTGCGCCGACGGCGAGTGCCGGGCGTCGTGCGGCGGCGACGCCGACTGCCCCGGCCTGCAGCGCTGCGAGGCCGGCGTGTGTCGCGAGAGCGGACGATGCGTCGACCACGCCGACTGCGAGGGCGAGCGCGTCTGCGGCGACGGCCAGTGCGCCGAGCGCTGCCAGGGCGACCTCGACTGCGCGGGCACCCGGCAGTGCGACCTCGTCTCGGGCGTCTGCCCGCCGCCCCCCGTCTGCGTGTTGAACGAAGACTGCGACGGCGGCCGGGAGTGCAGCGGCGGCCGCTGCGTCCAGGGATGTGTCGGCGCCGATGTCTGCCCCGGCCGGCAGCGCTGCGACCAGGCGCTCGCCATCTGCGTCGAGCCGGCGGTCTGCGAGGGCGACGCCGATTGTGTCGACGGGCGCGTGTGCGACGGCGGCGCCTGCCACGCCCGCTGCGCGAACGACCGCGACTGCGGCGGGGCGCAGACCTGCCAGGTCGACACGGGACACTGTCGCGCGCCGGCAGGCTGTGTCGGCGACGACGACTGCCCCGGACTGCAGCTGTGCGGGCCCGCCGGGGTGTGCTTCGAGCCAGCGTGCGAGGTGAACGCCGACTGCGCCGAGGGCGCCTGCGTCGACCGCGCCTGCGCGTCGGCGCCGCCCGCCGCCTGCGACGCCGCCGCCCCCTGCCCCGGCGACCTGGTCTGCGCGGACGGCGGCTGCGTGCTCGACGGTCCGTGCGCCGCCGACGCGGCCTGCCCGGCGGGCGCGCCGCGCTGCGATGTCGCCGGCGGGCGCTGCGTGGTCTGTCTCGGTCAAGCCGACTGCGCCGCGGCCGAGGCTTGCGTCGACGGCGTCTGTCGCTTCCACGGCGCGTGCGCCGCCGACGGCGACTGCCCCGGCGACCGCGTCTGCCAGGCCGGCGCGTGCGTGCCCGGCGCGGCGTGCGCGGGCGACCGCTTCGACCGCGATCCGGCCTCGGCCATGCTCGTCCTGCGCACCTACACCGGCCTCGTGCTCTGCGACGGCGCGACCGACCGCTTCACCCTCGACCAGCCCGCGGGCGCCGGCCTCCGCATCGTCGCGCGCCACGCCGCGGAGGCGGGCGACCTCGCCGTCGCGCTCGTGGATCCGAGCACGCAGCAGGTGCTCTCGGCGAGCGACGGCCGCCACGGCGTCGAGACCGTGGGCCTCCAGCCGGGCGACGCGCCGCGCGCGCTCGAGCTGCGCGTCACCGGGCGGCCCGGCTTCACCGTCCCGTACACGCTGACGCTGGAGCGGCTGCCCGAGGGCGCGTGCATCCCGGACGCCCTCGAGGGCCCGCTCGGCAACGACGAGCGGGCCCGCGCGCCCGCCGTCGGGCTCGGCGAGCACGCCCTCGAGCTCTGCCCCGGCGAGGAGGACTGGCTCGCGCTCCACCTGCCCGCCGGCGCCCACCTTTCGGCCCGGGCGTCGGCCGTGGGTGCCGAGCTGACGCTCTTCGGGCCCGACGGGGCCCAGGCCGCCTCCGTGCGCGACGAAGCCGAGCTCGCGTTCGACGCCGCCGCGGCCGGGCGCCATCTGCTGCGCGTGCGCGCGCCCGGCGCGGCGGCAGCGGTGCCGCTGTCCCTCTCCATCGCGGCGTGGTCGCTCGGCGAGGCGGCGGCCTGCGCGCAGCCGCTGGTCCTCGAGCCCGGCCGACCGCTGACGGTGCCCGCGAGCCTGCCCATCCAACGCTTCACCGTCGCGTGCAGCGGCGAGCTCGAGGCCGACGCGCTCGTGCGCTTCACGCTGCCGCGCCCCGCCGTGGTGAGCGTGCGCGCCGCCGGCGCCACCGCGCTCGCGCTGCGCCGCGACTGCGCCGACTTCGAGAGCGAGCAGGCCTGCGCCGCCGGCGATCGCCTCGATGGCCTCGCGCTGCCGGCGGGCGACTGGTTCGCCATCGTGAAGAGCGCGACCGGCGCGCGACCGACGGTCACCGTCGAGGCCCGGACGCCCTGCGACGGCGACGCGGACTGCGCCGGCGGCGCCGTGTGCGACGGCGGCCTCTGCCACCCGCGCTGCGGCGACGACGACGATTGCCCCGGCGCCCAGATCTGCATCGCGGCGAACGGCCACTGCCGCGAGCCCGCCGAGTGCGGTGCCCCCGAGGACTGCGCCGGCCTGCGCCAGTGCCGCTACGACGGGCGGTGCTTCACGCCCGAGTGCGCGGAGAACGCCGACTGCGACGAGGGCGCCTGTGTCGACGAGACGTGCGCGGCGGCGGCACCGGCCGACTGCGTCGCCGACGGCGAGTGTCCCGGCGCGCAGGTCTGCGCGCGTGCGGGCGTCTGCGTGCTGGATCAGGCCTGTCGCGCCGACGCCGACTGTCCGGACGGGACGCCGGTGTGTTCGGTGGCCGACGGTCTATGCGTGGTGTGCGCGGTCGACGCCCACTGCCAACCGGGCGAGCGATGCGACGGCGGGCGCTGCGTCTACCTCGGCGGCTGCGACGGGGACGAAGACTGTCCCGGCGACCGCGCCTGCGGCCAGGACGGGCTGTGTCGCCCGGCCGATGGCTGCCCCGGCGACCGCTTCGATGGCACCGTGCCGACCCTGGCGGCGCGCACCCACGGCGGCCTGCTCCTGTGCGATGGCACCCAGGATCGCTTCGTCGTGGAGCAGCGCGCCGGCGAAGGCATCCGCGTCGTCCTGCGACACGACGCCGACGCGGGGGATCTGAGCCTCGACCTGCAGACCGGGCCGCCGCTCGCGCAGCCACTCGGACGCAGCGACGGCACGCTCGGCGTCGAGGCGGTGCAGGCCCCGGGCGACGCGCTGGCGCGCCCGCTGCACATCGTCGTGTCGGGCCGTCCCGGCTTCTCGACGCCCTACACCCTCACCGTGGAGCGCCTGCCGCACGACGCTTGCGCGCCGGACGCCTTCGAGGGCGTCTCCGGCAACGACGACGCGGCGCGCGCGGTCGGCCTCGACGTCGGGGCGCACGCGCTGTCCCTCTGTCCGGAGGACGAAGACTGGTTCGCGCTCGAGCTCGCCGCCGGCACGCGCCTGACGGCCCGCGCGCGGCCGGCCGGCGGACCGCTCGAGCTCGACCTCGCGCTGCTCGACGGCCGGGAGGCGCCGCTCGTCGCGGCGATCGCCGAAGGTGACGGCTGGGCGCTCGCCGCCGACGTCGCCACCGCCGGCCGGCACCTGCTGCGCGCCCGCGCCCCCGGCGTGGCCGCGCGCCGCGACGTGGAGCTGCAGATCGGCGTCGCCGCCGCGCCGAATGCCGAGGCGGCGGCCTGCGTCGCGCCGTTGCGCCTCGCGCCGGGCCAGCGCGAGGTCCTGCCGCTGACGCTGCCGGTCCTGCGCTTCGCCCACTCGTGCGGCTTCGGCTTCGAGGGGCTCAGCCGCGACTACGTCGCCACCTTCACCCTCGCCGCCCCCGGCACCGTCACCTTCGAGTCCTCGCCGGGCAGCGCCGTCGCCCTCCGCTCCACCTGCGCCGACCCCCGCTCCGAGTCGTTCTGCGCGCTGTCCGGCGCCCCCGAGCTGACCGACCTGCCCCTCGCCGCCGGCACCTGGTACGTCGTCCTGCAGACCTTCTCGCCCGACGTCCCGACGCTGCGCCTCACCGTCCGCTGACGCGCGCCGCCGACGCCGCGGGGGTCAGAAGGGCCCCTCTTCCACCATCAGCCAGCTCGTGCTGTTCCACCCGGTGTGGCAGTCGTGGACGCCGTAGCCGGGGCACTGCTCCACCCACGGCTGCACCGTGATGGGTCCGGCGCCGACGCCGGTGCACATGCCGGTGATCGTCCGGTGCTGGTGATAGTTGCCGCCGGGCTCGATGTAGACGTTGCCGTTCACCGGCTCGCGACAGTTCTGCCCGTTCACACGAACCGACCAGCGGCAGCAGCTGCCGGCGCCGCCGTTCGTGCGCAGATTGGAGCTGAAAGTCAGGCGGAGCGGTGTGTCGGCGTCCTTCTTGTTGTAGTTGACCGAGATGTTCACCGGGTTCGTGGCGTCGCTGCCGTTCTCCAGGTTGGTGACCGCGGCGTATCCCACCCGGTCGGGCGAACGCTCGCGCACGATGAGCGCCGTCGTACTCTGCCAGCCGGTGTAGCAATCGACGACCCCGTAACCCGGGCACAGCTCCACCCACGGCTGCACGGTCACGTTGCCGGCGCCGAGGCCGGGGCACATGCCCGTGATCGTTCGAATGTGATGCGGATCGCCGGCGGGGCTGATGTAGACGTTGCCGTTGATCGGCGGGTTGCACTGCGCGCCGTTGAAGCGCAGGCCCCAGCGGCAGCACGTGCCATTGTTGGGATACGTCCGCATGCTCGACGTGAAGATGACTTCGAGCAGGGAGTTGGGATCGCGCTTGTTGTGCGTCACCGAAATCGGCAGCGCCTGCGTGGCGTCGTGTTCCAGGTTGAGCGCGTCCCAGGAGTTGAACGTCATCGGCTCGGCGGCGGGGATCTCCTCGACGATGAGCGACGTCATGCTCTGCCAGCCGGTGTAACAGTCGTGGTTGCCATAGCCGGGGCACTGCTCCACCCAAGGCTCGACCGTCACGCGGCCGGCGGGGATGTTGCGGCAGATGCCGTTGATCGTGTGGTGCTGGTGATAGTTGCCGGCGGGGTTGATGTAGACGTTGCCGTTGACCGCCGGCGCGCAGTGCTGTCCGTTGACGCGCAGGCCCCAGCGACAGCAGCTGCCCACGCCACCGGCGGTGCGCAGGTTCGAGCTGAAGGTGAGGCGCAGGAGCGAATTGGCCTCTTGCTTGTCGTACTGGACCGAGATCGGGAGGCGCGTCGTGGGATCGCTGCCATCGTTCAGGCTGTCCCAGACGCCGTAGGCGAGCCGCGGGGCCTTGGCGCTCCCGGTGAGCGAGGCCCATCGCTGGCCGTCGTAGATCTTCAGCCCCAGCGACGTCGAGTCGAGGTAGACCATGCCCGTCTGGGGGTTGGCCGGCGGCGCCGCCAGGGGCTCGAGCTTCAGCGCGGTGGCGGCGATGGTGCCGTTGACGTCCAGCCGGTGCTGGGGGTTGGGCCGCGCCACGCCGACCAGGCCGTTGGACGTCACGCGCATGTGCTCCTCGCCCTCCGCCGCGCCCCCCGAGCGACCGAAGATGAAGCGCAGGTCGTCGCCGACGTCGTCGCCCCACGCGACCACCGTGTCGGCCTGGTTGTCGCCCTCGTCCTTCAGGCCGAAGTAGGCACCGTCGGATCCGGCGGCGCCGACGCGCAGGCCGTCGACCATCCATGGGCGCAGCGTGCCGCCCATCTCTGCCGGGTGCACCTCGAGGCGGTCGGCGGTGAGCACGCCGGTGGTCCCGGTGTTCTGGTCGACGCGCATGAAGCGGGTGCTGTCGAGGCCGTCGAGGCGATCCGCGTCGAGGCCGGAGTTCGGGCCGTCGTTCCCGGTGACGAGGCCCATCACTGTGGCGCCCGCGTTGGCGGCCGCGGGCTGCAGGAACTGGGTGCTGTCGACGCCGTCGAGCCGGTCCGCGTCGATGCCGGAGTTGGCGCCGTCCACGGTCGTGAGCAGCTCCAGGACCTGCTGCGCCGTCCGCACGAACACGCCGCTGTCGAAGCCGTCGAGGCGATCTGCGTCGACCCCCGAGTTGGCGCCGTCGACCGTCGTGAGCAGCTGCAGGACCTGCTGCGCTGTCCGGACGAAGTCGGCCGCGGGGTGGCCCTGGAGGGTGGCGGCGTCGATGGGCGCGCCCGACCGCACGAAGCCGTTCGAGTCGATGCCGTCGAGCCGGTCCGCGTCGAGGCCCGAGTTGGCCCCGTCCACCTGCGCCAGCTTCGTGAGCACCTGCGCCGGCGTGTCGGGCGAGCCGGCGCCGCCCGCCTGTCCGGGTGGCCCCGCCGGTCCCGCCGGCCCCGCCGGGCCCGCCGGCCCGACCAGCCCCGTGGGATCGCCGACCCAGCGCCCGTTGGCGTCGATGACGAGGCGCGCCCCGATCGACACTGTCCGCGGGTGGATGTCGCCGACCGCGTCGACGGCCACCTCGGCGACGAACGCCGCCGGCACCTTCGTCAGGCGCACACGCGGCGCGAGCTCCTGCCCGCCGTCGATCGTGAGGCCCAGGTACAGGTCGGGGCGCTGGAAGAGCGCCGGATCGAGCGCGCGCACGCTCCCGACGGCCACGGCGTAGTAGCCCTGGACCAGCTGGACGTCGAGGTGCTCCTCGTCGAAGAGCACCTGCCCCGCCAGCGCGCGGTCCCACAGCCGCACGCGGAACGAGTGGCGCCCCTCGACCGGCGCGCCCTGCGCGTCGATCAGCAGGCCTTCCTGCATGTAATGGTTCGGCAGCGCCGCGGCGGCGAACGGCATGAGTCCCAGCAGCGATGCTGCCAGGCCGAAGCGGAACGACATGAGACCCCCCTCTCGCACGGACACGCGCGGTGTCCACGCGACGCTCCTCGAGCCAGCCCCCTGTCTCGCGGCGTCCGTCTGTGGATTGCAGCACACTCGAACGCCCCCGCGCCACCGCCTCGTGAAGCCGACCGCAGCGAGCGTGCCTCGGCGCACGGATCGCGGCGCTCGTACATTGGAGTGCACATCTTCGCAGACATCTGCGCAATCCAATGTACACTCACCGCCATGGAGAAGCGGACCGCCTGGACTCGTCTGCTCAGCGTCGAGGCGCGGGAGGAGCTCCGCCGCCTCGGCGGGCATCTGCGCGTCGCCCGTGAGCGCCGCGGTCTGTCGGCGGCCGAGCTGGCGCGGCGCGCCGGCGTCGATCGACGCACGCTCGCCCGCCTCGAGGCCGGCGATCCCACCGTGTCGGTGGGCCTGCTGCTACAGGCGCTCGACCTCCTGAACCTCGCCCGCGGCTTCGCGGAGGTCGTCGCGCCCGAGCACGACGTCGAGGCGGCGCTCGAGGCCGTGCGCCAGATCCGCCGCGGCAAGCGGCGCGCCCCCTCCATCGGCGACGACGAGGTCGACTTCTGATGCTCGCGCAGGTCGTGGTGCAGGTCCGCCTCGACGGCGCATGGGTGCCCGCCGGCCTCCTGCGCCACGCCGCCGCGGGTCGCGACCCGCACAGCGCATTCCGCTACGGCCGGCGCTACCTCGAGCGCCCCGACGCGTACGCCCTCGATCCCGTGCAGCTCCCGCTGCGCGACGCGCAGCTCGAGACCGAGTCCGGCTTCGCGCTGTTCAACGGCGTCCGGGACGCCGGCCCCGACCGCTGGGGCCGGTACCTGCTCGACCGGCGCTTCGGACGCGGGCTCGACGAGCTCGAGTACGTGGCCGCGACGACGTCGGACCGCGTCGGCGCGCTGGCCTTCGCCCCCTCCCCCGACGCCCCTCCGGGCCGGTGGTCGCCCGGCGGCTTCGCGCCGCCCGAGCCCGAACGCCCGGACCTCGCCGCCTGCGCCGGCGCGATCGAGGACGCCGTGCGGGACGAAGAGACGTCGAGGCTCCGCCGCCTGCTCGAGTACGGCCCCTCGCTCGGCGGCGCGCGCCCCAAGGCGACCGTCGTCTGGAACGGCGCGCCGCACCTCGCCAAGTTCTCGTTCTCGCTCGACGCGCGCGACGAGCCGCGCCTCGAGTACGCCACCATGTCGCTCGCGCAGCGGTGCGGCCTCGACGTGCCCGACCTCTCCTTCGCCGAGGTCGACGGCCGCAGCGTGTACCTCGTGCGGCGCTTCGACCGCGGCGGCGACGGGGAGCCCGTGGGCTTCATCTCGGGTCTGACCGCCACGGGCTTGCACGAGAGCGACTACCGCGACTGGAGCTACCTGCGCCTGTGCGATGCCATCGCGCGCCACGCGCCCGATCCCGAGCGCGACCTGCGCGAGCTGTTCCGGCGCCTCGTCTTCAACATCCTCGTGCTGAACAACGACGACCACCCGCGCAACTTCGGCTTCCTGCACGCCGGCGGCGGCCGCTGGCGTCTGTCGCCGCTCTACGACGTCGTGCCCGCCTCCGTGACGGGCGAGTCGTGGTTCCTCGCGATGGAGGCCGGCGCGGAGGGCAAGGCCGCCACGCTGCGCAACGCGCTGTCCGCGTTCGAGCGCTTCCGCCTGGACGCCGCCGAGGCCCGCGCGCTGGCCGAAGAGCTGCGCGACGCGGTCGCCACCGGCTGGGAGGCGCACTTCCGGGCGTGCGGCGTGCGCGACGACGCGATCGCCGCGCTGCGCCGCAACTTCGAGCGCGACGTCGCCGCCTGACGGCGCCTGCGTCAGTTTTCGGCGGGCTCGTATCCCAGGTTGGGCGAGAGCCAGCGCTCGACGGTCGCCACGTCCATGCCTTTGCGGCGGGCGTAGTCCTCGACCTGGTCGCGGGCGATGCGGCCGAGGCCGAAGTAGCGGGCTTCGGGGTGGGCGAAGTACCAGCCGCTGACGGCGGCGGTCGGCACCATCGCGAAGGACTCGGTGAGCACGATGCCGGCCCTCTCGGTGGCGTCGAGCAGCGAGAACAGCGTCGCCTTCTCGGTGTGGTCCGGGCACGCCGGGTAGCCCGGCGCCGGGCGGATGCCGACGTACTGCTCGTCGATCAACGCCTCGTTCGACAGATCCTCGGCGTGCGCGTAGCCCCAGAGCGCCTTGCGGACGCGCTCGTGCAGGCGCTCGGCGAAGGCCTCGGCGAGGCGGTCGGCCAGGGCCTTGAGCAGGATCGAGCGGTAGTCGTCGTGGTCCTTCTCGGCCTCGGCGACCAGCTCGTCGAGGCCGAGCCCGGCGGTGACGGCGAAGGCGCCGACGTAATCGGGCAGCCCCGACTCGCGGGGCGCGACGAAGTCGGCGAGGCAGCTCGCGGGACGCCCGGGCGGCCGCGGAATCTGTTGGCGCAGGCAGCGCAACACACCGATCACCTGCGAGCGCGACTCGTCCGCGTACACCTCGATGTCGTCGCCGACCGACGCCGCCGGCCAGAAGCCGACCACGGCGTTCGCGTGCAGCTTCTCGCCGTGCACCAGCTCGTCGAGCACCTTGCGCGCGTCGGCGTACAGGCGGCGCGCCTGCTCGCCGACGACCGCGTCCTCGAGGATCGCCGGGAAGCGTCCGGACAGCTCCCACGCGTGGAAGAACGGCGTCCAGTCGATGCGCTCGGCGATCTCCGCCAGCGGGTAGTCGTGGAACGCGCGCACCCCGAGGAACGACGGCCTCGGCCGCTCGGCCGCCGCCCAGTCGCACGTGAAGCGGTTGGCGCGCGCCTCTTCGATCGGCACGAGGCGGA
This sequence comes from Myxococcota bacterium, assembly GCA_963169045.1. Classification (GTDB taxonomy): domain Bacteria; phylum Myxococcota_A; class Bradymonadia; order UBA7976; family UBA1532; genus CAUJDF01. The sequence continues at coordinate 97,526 of CAUJDF010000091.1, read as the reverse complement.
GGTTCGAGCGGCGGCCGGCGTGCTCCTCGCGGAGGCGGTCGTTCTCGGCGCGCACCGCCGCCTTGTAGTCGTCGCGGCGCTCGGGGCTCAACAGGTGGCCGACGACGCCGACGGCGCGGGACGCGTCCTGCACGTGCACCACCGGGCCGGTGTAGGCCGGCGCGATCTTCACCGCGGTGTGCGCCCGCGACGTCGTCGCGCCGCCGATGAGCAGCGGCAGCGTGAAGCCGAGCCGCGTCATCTCCTTGCCGACGTGCACCATCTCGTCGAGGGACGGCGTGATGAGCCCCGACAGACCGATGACATCGGCGCCGACCTCCTTCGCCTTCTCGAGGATGACATTGGCGGGCACCATCACGCCGAGGTCGACGACCTCGTAGTTGTTGCACTGCAGCACGACGCCCACGATGTTCTTGCCGATGTCGTGGACGTCGCCCTTCACCGTCGCCATGAGCACCTTGCCGGCGCTCTGCCCCGACCCCGACTTCTCCGCTTCGAGGTACGGGATCAGATAGGCCACCGCCTTCTTCATGACCCGCGCGCTCTTGACGACCTGCGGCAGGAACATCTTCCCCGCGCCGAACAGATCGCCGACGATGCGCATGCCATCCATCAGCGGGCCTTCGATCACGTCGAGCGGCCTGGCGAGCTCGTGTCGCGCCTCCTCGACGTCGGCCTCGATGTACGTCGCGATGCCCTGCACCATGGCGTGCGAGATGCGCTCGACCACCGGTTTCTGGCGCCACGACAGATCCTCGGCGCGCTCCGCCCCCTTCCCCTTCACCTGCTCGGCGATCGTCAGCAGGCGCTCGGTGGCGTCGGGGCGGCGGTTGAGGATCACGTCCTCGCACCGCGAGCGCAGCTCGGGCTCGATGTCTTCGTACACCGCGAGCTGGCCCGCGTTGACGATGCCCATGTCCATGCCCGCCTTGATGGCATGAAACAGGAAGACGGAGTGCATCGCCTCGCGTACGACGTCGTTGCCGCGGAACGAGAACGACAGGTTGCTCACGCCGCCGCTGATGAGGCAGTGCGGCAGCGTGCGCTTGATCTCGCGGGCCGCCTGCATGAACTCGACGGCGTAGTTGTCGTGCTCCTCGATGCCCGTCGCGATCGCGAAGATGTTCGGGTCGAAGATGATGTCTTCGGGCGGGAAGCCCACCGCCTGCGTCAACAGACGGTAGGCCCGCGCACAGATCTCGACCTTGCGCGCCGCGGTGTCGGCCTGCCCCTTCTCGTCGAAGGCCATCACGATGACGGCGGCCCCGTACTGCCGCACCAGGCGCGCCTGCTCGAGGAAGGCGGCCTCGCCCTCCTTCATGCTGATCGAGTTGACGATGCCCTTGCCCTGCACGCACTTGAGCCCGGCCTCGATCACCGACCAGCGCGACGAGTCGATGACGATGGGCACCCGGGCGATGTCCGGCTCGCCGGCGATGAGATGGAGGAACTCCACCATCGCCTTCTCGGAGTCGAGCATGCCCTCGTCCATGTTCACGTCGATGAGCTGCGCGCCGTTCTGCACCTGGTCGCGCGCCACGTCGAGCGCGGCCTCGAGGTTGCCTTCCTTGATGAGCTTCCGGAAGCGCGCCGAGCCGGTCACGTTCGTGCGCTCGCCGATGTTCACGAAGAGCGAGTCGCGGCGCAGCGTCACCGGCTCCATGCCCGACAGGCGGCACACCGGCTCGAGCGTCGGGACCTCGCGCGGCGCGACGCCGCGGACGGCCTCGGCGATGGCGCGGATGTGCGCGGGCGTGGTGCCGCAGCAGCCGCCGACCAGGTTCAACAGGCCGCTGCGCGCCCACTCGCCGATCTGCTCGGCCATGCCTTCCGGCGTCAGATCGTAGCCGCCGAACGCGTTGGGCAGACCGGCGTTGGGGTACGCGGCGAGGCGCGTGTCGACGACGCGCGACAGATCGGCCATGTGGGCGCGCAGCTGGTCGGGCCCGAGCGCGCAGTTCAGCCCCACGAGCAGCGGGCGCGCGTGCCGGACCGAATACCAGAACGCCTCGGCGGTCTGCCCGGAGAGCGTGCGGCCGCTGGCGTCGGTGATCGTGCCCGACACGTGGACCGGCAGCCGGAGGCCGCGCTCCGAAAACACCTTCTCGATCGCGAAGATGGCGGCCTTCGCGTTCAGCGTGTCGAAGACGGTCTCGACGAGCAGCAGGTCGACGCCGCCGTCGATCAATCCGCGGGCGTTCTCGGCGTACGCCTCGACCAGCTCGTCGAACGAGACGTTGCGGAAGGCCGGCCGGTTCACATCGGGCGAGATCGAGGCGGAGCGCGTCGTCGGTCCCATCGCGCCGGCGACGAACCGATCGGCGCCGTAGGCGTCGGCGGCGGCGCGCGCCACCCGCGCCGCGGCGAGCGAGAGATCATAGGCCGCGTGCTGCAGGTCGTAGTCGGCCTGCGAAATACGGTTCGCGCTGAACGAGTTGGTCTCGATGATGTCGGCGCCCGCGTCGAGATAGGCCTTGTGGATCGCGCCGATGACGTCGGGTCGCGTGACGCACAGGACGTCGGCGTTCCCCTTCAGCGCCTTGGGGTGCTCGGCGAAGGGTCCGCGGCGATAGTCGGACTCCCCCAGCTCGTACGTCTGGATCATCGAGCCCATCGCCCCGTCGATGACGAGGATGCGCTGCTTCAGCAATTCGACTAGGCGTTGCGCGCGCTGCATTCCACACCTATTCTCGCGGCCCGAATCTTTCCGAAGCGGAGGTGCCCCGGTCCATGGCCGAGCAGTTCATCTACCACATGCGCGACCTGCGCAAGGTGTATCCCGGCGGCAAGGAAGTCCTGAAGGGCATCAATCTGTCTTTCTACCCAGGCGCCAAGATCGGCGTCATCGGCGGCAACGGCTCCGGCAAGTCGACGCTGCTGCGGATCATGGCCGGCCAGGACCAGGACTTCGTCGGCGAGGCCTGGCTCGCCAAGGGTTACACCGTCGGCTACCTGCCGCAGGAGCCCGAGCTCGATCCGACCCGCGACGTGCTCGGCAACGTCCGGCTCGGCGTCGCCAGCGTCCAGAAGCTCCTCGACGACTTCGACGCGCTGAGCATGAAGCTCGGCGAGCCGATGAGCGACGACGAGATGAACAAGCTGCTCGAGGAGCAGGGCCGCCTCCAGGACAAGATCGACGCCGTCGATGCCTGGAACATCGAGTCGCATCTCGAGATTGCGATGGACGCCCTGCGGTTGCCGCCCGCCGACGCCGACGTGACGACGCTGTCCGGCGGCGAGAAGCGCCGCGTGGCCCTGTGCCGGCTGCTGCTCGAGAAGCCCGACCTGCTGCTGCTCGACGAGCCGACGAACCACCTCGACGCCGAGACGACGGCGTGGCTGCAGCAGCACCTCGAGCAGTACCACGGCACGATCATCCTCGTGACGCACGACCGGTACTTCCTCGACAACGTCACCAAGTGGATCCTCGAGCTCGACGCGGGCAAGGGCATCCCGTGGCTCGGCAACTACTCGTCGTGGCTCGAGCAGAAGCAGGACAAGCTGCGCCAGGCCGAGAAGACCGAGTCGGCGCGCCAGCGCGCCCTCGCCGAGGAGCTCGAGTGGATCCGGCAGTCGCCCAAGGCGCGGCAGGCGAAGAGCAAGGCCCGAATCAAGGCCTATGAGGACCTGGTCAACCAGCAGGCCGACACCGAGAAGCGCAAGCTCGAGATCCGCATCCCCACGGGGCAGCGGCTCGGCGACCTCGTGATCGAGGCCGAGAACCTGACGAAGGCCTACGGCGACAAGCTGCTGTTCGACAACCTCAGCTTCAAGGTCCCGCCGGGCGCCATCGTCGGCATCGTCGGGCCCAACGGCGCCGGCAAGACGACGCTCTTCCGCATCATCACCGGCCAGGAGCAGCCCGACGGCGGCGCCCTGCGCCTCGGCACCACCGTGCAGCTGTCCTACGTCGACCAGAGCCGCTCCGACCTCAAGCCCGACGCGAGCGTCTGGCAGGAGATCTCGGGCGGGGCCGAGGTCATCGAGATGGGCAAGGTGCAGATCAACTCGCGCGCCTACACCTCGGCGTTCGGGTTCCGCGGCGGCGACCAGCAGAAGAAGGTGGGGCAGCTCTCCGGCGGCGAGCGCAACCGCGTGCACATGGCCAAGCTGCTCAAGAGCGGCGGCAACGTGCTGCTGCTCGACGAGCCGTCGAACGACCTCGACGTCGACACGCTGCGCGCCCTCGAGGACGCGCTGCAGAGCTTCGCCGGCTGCGCGATGATCATCAGCCACGATCGCTGGTTCCTCGACCGCATCTGCACGCACATCATGGCGTTCGAGGGCGACTCGCAGGTGATCTGGTACGAGGGCAACTACCAGGACTACGAAGCCGACCGCCGCCGTCGCCTGGGCGCCGAGGCCGACCAGCCTCACCGCATCAAGTACCGGCGGTTCACCCACAATTGAGCGAGCCGAACCCGATCCCGCCCGCGGTCTGGGCGCGCGTCCAGGCCTTCCTCGCCGGCGACGGCGAGGACCCCGAGCAGATCGCCTCCGATCTCGTCGACTGGGTCGACGGCCGCCCGGCCGACGACCTGGTCGGCATGCTCGACGCGCTGCGCGACGCGGGGGCGTACCCCGTGTCGCTCCACGTGCTGGCGACGGCGTGGGGCGCGGCGCTGCCCGATCCGCTCGCCGGGCGCGTCGCCGCCGACTGGATCGGCACCATCCTGCACGGCCTCGGCGACCGCGACGCGGCCACCGAAGCCGCATGGCTCATCGCCGAGGACTCGCTGAAGCGCGGCGCCCACTTCCAGACCGACCTCGGGGACCTGCTGCTGCAGTGGGAGCTCTTCGAGGTCGCGGCGCCGCTCGTCGAGGCGGCGGCGAAGCGGCAACCGGGCGACATGAGCGCGCGCTTCAACCTCGGCATCGTGCAGAAGCACGCGCGCTGCTGGGCCGCGTGCCGCGAGAGCTTCGAGCTCGTGCTGCGCGTGCAGCCGAGCCCCGCCGCGCGCTGGAACCTGGGCATCGCCTGCACCGCCCTCGGCGACTGGGACGCCGCGCGGGCCGCCTGGACGGCGCTCGGCGTCGCCGTGCCGCCGGCCGAAGGCGACTTCGCCGCCCCCGGCGAGTCGCGGCCGGTGCGGTTGCCGACCGCGGAGGGCGCGCCCCGCCGCTGGGAGGTGGTGTGGGGCGTCCAGATCTGCCCCGCCCGCGTCGCCCTCACCGGCATGCCCCGCTTCGGCGGCCCCGCCGGCTTCGGCGACGTGGTGCTCGTCGACGGCGTGACGGTGGGCGAGGTACGCGGCGCCCACCAGGACACGCCCATCCTGGCCTTCCTCGACGTGTTCGAGCGCAAGCCCGGCACGCTCTACCGACTGGCCGGCCCCGACGCGCCTCGCGAGGCGGTCGGGGCGCTCGTCGACGACCTGCGCGCCCGCGGCTTCGCCGTCGCCGACTGGACGGGCCTCGCCGGCCCCGGCGACCGCGGCACGCGCCTCGGCGTGACGCTCGCGCCGTCCGACGATCCCCGCGCGGTGCTCGACGCGCTGCGCGCCCACGCCAAGGTCACGCTTTTCGCGCCCGAGCTCGTCGCCGCCGCCGGGCAGGACCCGGCCTTCCACCGGGCCGCGCTCGAGAGCGCCGGCCTCACCGGACTCTGATGCGCCCGCAGCTGATCATCGAAATCACGTTCTGGCTCACCCTCGTCCTCTGCGCCGCCGCGGCCTTCCTGCAGTTCCAGGCCAAGGCCGGCAGCGGCGACTTCTTCGTGCTGGCGAGCCCGCTGTTCCTGAACATCGCCGCGCGCCGCGCCACGCGGTACCGCAAGGCGGCCGTGGGCCTCGCCGTGCTCGGCCTGCTCCTGGCCGGCGTGGCCCTCTACGCCGGCCTCTCGCCGCCCAAGCTGCCCCCGATGCGCTGATGGGCCTGCACGCCCTCCCCTGGAAGCCGCACGCGGCCTGGTTCGCCCACACCTACGGCGTGTCCGAGAAGCTCTTCGCCGAGCTCACCTTCTGGGCGACCGACGGCGATCCGCGGGTGTGGATGGTGACGGCGGGGGCCCAGAACCCCAATGATTCCAATGATCTGGCGAACATCGGCTGGGCGGTGCTCGACGCGCCGCTGCCCGGGGGCGCGGCCACGCCGGCGGCGCTCGCGCTCATCGGCTCCGAGGCGAAGCGCAACGCGCTCGACCTGACGCCGGACGAGGCGGCCTCCCTGCGGCGCGGGGAGGCGGTGACGGTGCCGTCGGATTGCGACGCGGCGCTGGTGGTGGCGCGGGTGGGCGTGCTGTCGCTGGGGGGGGTGCGGCGGGCGACGGGGCGGCTCGAGCCCGCCTGACTCACTCGCGGCCGGCGTTGATCCAGTTCGGATTGCGGAAGCGGGACGTCGTCTCGTCGAGGTCGCTCACCTCCGGGAAGGACTGCTCGGGGTGCAGCTTGATCGCCCGGGCGAGCAGCTGGGCCTCGGACTCGCGGAGATCGGGGTTGGGCACGCAGCACTCGACCGGGCACACCGACTGGCACGCCTCGTCGCCGTGGAAGCCGACGCACTCGGTGCACTTGTTCGGGTCGATGACGTAGATGTCATTGCCCTCGCTGATGGCGTTGTTCGGGCACTCCGGCTCGCAAGCCCCGCAGTTGATGCACTCGTCCGTGATGATGGTGGCCATGGCGGTCCTCCTCCGGGGGGTGGTGTTCGATGCGCTACGGGCCGCTCAGGTTTCGGTCAGGAAGGCCGCCACCTCGCGCGCGAGCGCGGACGGCTCGTGATGTTGGACCATGTGACCGGCGCCCGGCAAGAGTTGACGCCGAACGTGGGGCATCGCGTCGAGGCGCGCGAGCCACTCGGGGCGGTTCCAGGGGCTCGCGGCGCCGCCGACGTACAGCGTCGGCACGCGGATGCGGGCGAAGAACGCGTCGGCGACGGCGGGCACCATCGGCAGTGGCGAGCGCGTTCGGTGCAGCGGGTCGTAGCGCCACCGGACGCCGCCCCCGGGCACAGGCTCGGTCCCGTGCCGCGCGAGGTGCTCGGCGACGGGACCCGTCAGCAGCGGATCGGCCCGGCGGAGCCGCGCCGCGGCGTGCTCGACGTCCTCGAGCGGCTTCTCGAAGCGCGCGGCCTCGAACGGCGCCGCCTCCGTCAGCCACTGCGCCATGCGGTCCGGGGCGTCGCGCGCGTCGAACGGCGGCGGGCCGAGGCCGTCGACCAGGACGAGCCGATCGGCGGCGCCGGGGCAGGCGCCCAGCCAGAGCGCGGCCACGCCGGCGCCCATCGAGTGCGCCACCACGTACAGTCGGTCGCGCCGCACCCGCGCCGCGATGACGTGCAGGTCGCGCACGTAGTCGGCGAAGTGGTAGTAGCCACCGGCCCCGACGCGGTCGGAGCGGCCGTGCCCGCGCCAGTCGGGCGCCACGAGGTGCCAGTCCCCGGTGCCCGCGGGCAGCGCGTCGACGAAGAAGTCCCAGGTGCGGCCGTGGTCGAGCCAGCCGTGCAGCAGCAGCACCGTCGTCGATCCGCCGCCGTCCCAGACCGTCAGGTGATGGCGCAGGTCGTTGGCGACGACGGCCTGCGCCGCCGGCGCCGGGCGCTGACGCGTCAATAACCGCCCCAGATGAAGGCGACCAGGGCCATGATCAGCAGGATGTAGATGATCGTGCCCGTCATGCTCTTCTTGCGCGGGCCGCCGCCCACCGCCGACTGGAAGCCGCCGCGCATGCCGCTGAGGAGGCCGCCGCGGTACTCGGTCGAATCGGGCGCGTTGGTGCGGAAGCGGGCGGGGATGTCGTCGTGGGGCGCGGCGACGACGGGCTCTCCCCGCTCGGGCAGGCTCGCCGCCTGTTCGGCGGCGGGGCGCGGAGGCGGCGTCGGGCGCGCAGGCTGACGGGCTTCACGGGCGGCCTGCGTGGCCTGGGCCGCCTTGCTCTTCGGACGCTTCTTCTTGTCGCTCATGGCGGGCGCATCATATCGCGCGCGGGGGTGAGAGGCGACCCGCGACGTTCACCGCGACCCCCTCCGCCTCCGTTCGGCAGGAGGGGCCCGCCGGGGGCCCGGAGGTCGCGATGGACACGCTGCGCCTGGCCGCCCTGGGGCTCGCTCTGCTCACCTTCGTCAGCTTCGTGTGGGCCATCCGGCGCCTGTTCGTGGCCACCGGCGGCCTGCGCGGCGGCATGCGGGCCATCGCCGCCGGCGGCGCGGTGAGCATGGCCCTGCACCTCGCGGCGCTCGCCGCCGCCGAGCCGGGACCCCTCGCGGCGCCGGGCCTCGTGCTCTACGCCGTCGCGCTGGCGCTGTTCTGGAGCGCGGTCGGCGTCACCGCCGCCCGACCGCTGTCGATCGCGTTCTCGACCGACCGGCCCCGGCACCTGCTCACGGTCGGGCCGTACGCCCGCATCCGACATCCCTTCTACGCCGCGTACCTGCTGGCCTGGATGGCGGGCACGCTGGCGAGCGGCCAGGCCTGGCTGCTGGTGACGGTCGCCGGCATGGGGTTCCTCTACGTGCGGGCCGCGCGCTTCGAGGAAGCGAAGTTCGCCGCGAGCCCGCTGGCGGCGGAGTACGCGCGCTACCAGCGCCGCGCCGGCATGTTCTGGCCGCGGCTCGCCCGCACGGCGCGCGGCGGCCGCGCCGCGCTCCGGCCCGACGCGGACGCTTCCCGGTCGCGCGCGGCCGGCATCGGGGGGTCCGACGAGACCCCGAACATCGGGGCCTCACCCACGTTTCCTTGACGCTTCGGCCGGCTCCGGCATCGGATGGAGAGAAGGAGGTCCCGTGAACGAACGACACGTCCTCCTGCCGGCGGCTCTCTTCGCGCTCGCCCTCGCGGCGTGCGGCGGCGAGGACGCGGCATCTCCCCTCGAGGTCGCGGAGGTCGAGGCCGACGCCGGCGCGCCGCCGGGGAAGGCGGACGAGGGCCGGCCGCGGCCGGAGCCTCCGCCGGTGTCGGTCGACCCCGCCCCGGGCGAAGCCTGCGGATCTCCTGGGGAATTCGCATGTCTCGGCGGCCACGTCGTCTTCTGCCGCGAGGGCGTCGGCGGCGCCCGCTGGATGGACCGCGGCCCCTGCCGCGACGGCCAGCAATGCGCCGCGGGCTTCGGCTGCGCCCCCCTGCCCGATTGCGGCGGCGAGGGCCTCGTCGCCTGCGCGGGCCGGGACGCCTTCACCTGCGGCGGCGACGGCGGCTGGACGTGGGCAGAGACGTGCCCCGCGCACATTCCCTGCGTCCACGGCGAGGGCTGCCCCAACGAGCACGAGGTGGGGCTCGACTGCCGGCCCGGGCGCCCGCCCCGCTGCGTCGACGGCGGCATCCAGCGCTGCGTCGAGGACGGCATGGCCAACGTCTGGAGCGAGGTGGTCGATTGTCCGGAGGGCAGCGCCTGCATGGACGCCGTCGGCTGCGTCCGTCCCGGCGGCTGCGCCGATCCCGACGCCGCCACCTGCCTCGACGCCGCGACCGCCGTCTACTGCGATGAGCTGGGCGACGGCGCGCTCGGCTGGTCGGCGCCCGTCCACTGCCGCGACGGGTGCGTCGAGGGCCGCGGCTGCGACCTGCAGTGCCGCGACACGCGGTGGATCGGCGGCTGCCGCCCGTGAGGGTTTGCCGCCGTGCATTTTTCGGGTAATACGGGAATTCGACCCGGCGGCCTCGGCGAGCGCTTGGGGGGGACTCGAGATCGCTCGCGACGTCGCCGGGTCGGCCCATCGTGCTGCAGCGGTTGTGCCAGCGTCACCGCTCCGTGAGCGGCGCCGGCGGCCCTGGCGCCCCGAGTGGCCGGTGGCTCGTCGCGGCGTCAGCGCGGGCGGTGCTGCCGGTACCAGGCGACGGTCTCGGCGAGGCCCTCGGCCAGCGGGACGGCGGCGGTGAAGCCCAGGCGCTCGCGCGCCCGCGATACGTCGAGGAAGCGCCGCGGCTGTCCGTCGGGCTTCGTCGTGTCCCACTCGAGGCGTCCGCGGTAGCCGGCGGCGCCGGCCACGAGGGTCGCGAGGTCGGCGATCGACGTCTCCACGCCCGTGCCGAGGTTGATCGGCGCCGGATCGCCCAGGCGCTCCGCGGCGAGCACGATCGCCCGCGCCGCGTCGCGCACGTGCAGGAACTCGCGCGTCGGGCGGCCCGTGCCCCAGTTCACCACCGACGGCGCGCCGCGCTCCGCCGCCTCGACGTAGCGGCGGATCAGCGCGGGGATGACGTGCCCCGCCTCGAGGTCGAAGTGGTCCTCGGGGCCGTACAGGTTGGCCGGGATCAGCACGGCGCTCTCGAAGCCGTACTGCTTCGCGTAGGTGGCGCAGGCTTCGTGCAGCAGGCGCTTGGCCATGCCGTAGGGGCCGGTGGCGCCGGTGGGCGGGCCGTCCCACAGCGTCTCCTCGTGGAGCGGCAGCGGCGCGTCCTGCGGGTACGCGCAGGTGGTGCTGACGAGCACGAGCCGGTCGATGCCGGCGCGGCGCCCCTCCTCGAGGACGGCGAGGCCCATCAGCGCGTTCTCGTAGAGGAAGCGGCCGGGATTCGCGACGTTGGCGCCGATGCCGCCGCAGGCCGCCGCGAGGTGCACGACGATCGATGGCCGCAACTTCGCGTACATCGTGCGGATCTCGGACTGCTCGGTCAGGTCGTGGTCGGCGCGGCCGAGCGCGACGACGTCGGCGCCGCGCTCGGCGAAGGCGCACGTGACGAAGCGGCCGAGGAAGCCGCGGCCGCCGGTGACGACGACGCGGCGCCCCTTCAGCTCGAGGGCGCTCACCGCTTCTGCAGCCAGTGGTCCGCGTACCAGCGCGCGGTGCGGGCGAGGCCCTCCTCGAGATCGACCCGCGGGGCGTAGCCGAGCGCGGCCAGCTTGCCGATGGCGGGGCAGCGGCGCAGCGTGCCGCCCGGCCGCAGCTCGCCGGGCACGATCTCGATCTCGACCCCCAGGGCGCGACCGATGCCCAGGATCAGGTCGCGGATGCTGACCTCGCGCTCCGTCCCCACGTGATAGATGTGGCCCGGCTCGCCCCGCTCGCCCGCCAGGAACGAGCCGCGCGCGCCGTCGTCGACGAAACAGAACGAGCGCGTCTCGCTGCCATCGCCCTGGATGGGCAGCGCGATCTGCTTGTGCCGCAGGCCGCCCGAGAGCCGCACGATCCGCTCCACGACCTCCGGGATGACGTGCTCGAAGCCCATGTCCGGGCCGAAGAAGTTGTGCGGCCGGAAGATGACCGTCTCGAGCCCGCGCTTGCCGCCGAGGTGCAGGGTCAGCAGCTCGCTGGCGATCTTGCCGCCGCCGTAGCTGAAGCGCGGGTTGGTGACGTCGGGGATCATCAGCCGCTCCGACTCGGTGGTCGGCACGTGCGTCGGCGCGTTGTAGGTCTCGCTCGTGCTCGCCAGCACGTAGCGGCGCACGCCGGTCGCCAGCGCGGCCTCGATCGTGTTCAGCGCGCCCTTGACGCCCACCTCGAGCACGTCGTCGGGGCGCTCGTAGAAGAAGCGCGTCCCGTTGATGTAGGCGAGGTGCCAGACGACCTCGCAGCCCTCGGTGGCGCGATGGACGGCGGCGGCGTCACGGACGTCGCCGTCGACGAGCTCGATGTCCTGCAGCAGGTCGCGCAGGCGCTCCGGGCGGCCGCGCGAGTGGTCGTCGAGCACGCGGACCTGCCGGCCCGCCGCCACGAGCTCGCGGACGAGCGCCGCGCCGAGGAAGCCGCTCCCGCCGGTGACGAGGACGCGCATCAGTTCACCTCGCGATCGGCGGCCACGAGCGCGCCCGCCTGGTAGAAGATCTGGTCGATCCCGCCGCAGTTCCAGATGTCGGCGATCCACGCTCCCGGGCTGCGGCGCGCCAGATTCCTGAGCACTTCTCCGTAGTTGGAGTGGTTCGTCGCCACGAACACACACTCGGCCTGCGCGAGCGCCTCTTCGACGGACCAGTTCTTCACCTTGCCGTTCGCCGGGTCGGGGATGGGGTCGGGCAGGTGGTGGTCGGTGACGAAGATGTCGAGCGGGAGCTGACGCTCGATGTAGCGGTACAGCTTGGGCGCGAGGCTGTCGCGGATGTCGTCGGTGTCGGCCTTGAAGCTGTAGCCGAGCAGGGCCACGCGCCGCCCGTGGATGCTCGTGCGCTTGCGCAGGTGCTCCACGAGGAAGGCCGGGATGTACTCGTTCATCTTCCAGGCGGACAGCAGCATGTCGGGGTACGGCGACCACTCGTTGATCATCCCGAAGTCCTTGCGCAGGCAGGTGCCGGCGGTCAGGCCCGGCATGGCCAGGGTGTTGCGAGGGTACTTGTGGTTCGCCAGGCGGCGGATCTCGTAGATGTTGGCCCCGAACGTGTCGGCGACGAGGGCGAACTGGTTCGCCAGCGCGAAGTGCACATATCTGGCGATGTTGTTGAAGAGCTTCACCAATTCGGCTGTCACGTAGTTCGTCGGCATCAGCTCGGGCGCGAGGCGTGAGAAGAGCGCGACGGCGGCGTCGCGGCTCGCGTCGTCCTCGGCGCCGACGATCTGCGGCAGGCTGTGCAGCTCCTCGTAGGCCTTGCCCTCGGCGATGCGCTCGGGACAGAAGGCCAGGAGCAGGTCCTGCCCGACGCGGCGCTCGGTGTTGCGCTCGATCCACCGGCGGACGAAGTGCGTCGTGCCGGGCGCCACCGTGCTGCGCAGGCAGACGAGCTGGCCCGGGCGCAGGTACGGGCCGAGGCCCTCGAGCACGCGCTGGATCTGCGAGAGATCGGTCTCGATGTGGTTGTGCAGCGGGGTGCCGACGGTGATCACGAGCGCCCGACTGCGAGCGCAGACCTCGGGCGTCCCGTGGACGACGAAGCGCCGCGAGGCGACGAGATCGTCGTAGCCCGGTTCGTGGAACGGCATGCGGCCCGCGTTGACGGCGTCGCGCAGCTGGGCGTCGAGGTCGACGCCGACCGCGTTCACGCCGGCCTCGACGAACGAGAGGCCGAGCGGCAGGCCCACGCGGCCCGTGCCGAGGATGCACACGTCGAATTCGAAGGCGGTTCCGGTCATCACACGCGCTTTCGGACGTTCCGGGTCGGTTCTGGAGCAGACCCCGAGGGCGCGCATCATATCGCCCGCGGGGCGATCCGGTACTTCCGTACGCCGTTCGGCCCGGTTGACGGGTCGGGACCGAGCGGCCATGCTTCCGCCGTGAGCTGGCTTTCCGGTCAACAGTCCGACCAGGGCTTCGTCGACGCCGAGCGCATCTACCGCACGCTCGAGGCCGTCGCCGACGGCGGCAACCTGTACGAGGCGGCGACCAACAAGTTCCCGGCCCGCTCTGCGACCGAGGAGCCCGCGTTCGTCGACGAGGACGCGTTCCTGTACCTCGTCGAGCAGGAGTTCCTGGACGTCCCCACCGAGATCCGCAATCAGATCGACCGCTTCCGGCATCTCGAGGCCGAGGCGGAGAAGACGCGGACGGAGCTGCAGGACGTCTACCGCCGCCTGCGCACCATGCAGGTGCGGCTGAAGAAGGCCGACAAGGATCAGGAGAGCGGCTTCGCGAACCTGCTCAAGACGAAGACGCAGCGCTGGGAGGAGAAGACCCGGCGCGACCAGCTGGCCCGCGAGATCGACGAGCTGACGCTGAAGCGGCGCCGGCTCGAGAGCGACCTCGAGAAGGGCGGCACGCTGTTCAAGGACCTGCTCGACCGCATCTACGCCGACCGCACGCTGCGCGAGGGCCGCTGGTACAACGACATGCCGGTGGTGATCACGAAGTACGGGCGCTTCCTGTACGACTTCCTCGCCGAGATGAACCCCGAGCACTTCCGCGGCCGCACGTTGGCCGAGATCATCGAGATCGGACACTCGCTGGCGTGAGGTCCTCGCGATGAAGCACCTCGAGATGCTGACCCGGTACGGCGCCGTCCTCGACGGGGGCGCGGTGTCGTCGTTCGGCGACCCTGCGGCCGAGCACGCGGCGGTGCGATTGCGCGCCGGCGTCTTCGACCTGACGGACCGCGACCGCGTCGCCGTGCGGGGCGCCGACGCGCCCGCCTTCCTGCACCGACTGGTCACGGTGGCGATCGATCGCATGCCGGTCGGCGGCGGCGGGCGCGCGTTCCTGCTGTCGAGCACGGGCAAGATCCAGGCGGCGTTCCACCTGCTGCGGATCGCCGAGGACGACTTCTGGGTGGAGATGGCGGCGGGCGTGGGCGGCCGGTTCGCGGAGTCGCTCGACTTCTACCTGTTCGGCGAGCGCGTCGAGATCCAGCCGCTGCGCGAGCGCTGGTCGCTGCTCTCGGTGCAGGGGCCGGGGGCCGCGGACGTGCTGCGGCGGCTCGAGCTGCACCCGCCCGCCGCGCTGTGGAGCCACGAGCCGGCACGGCTGGTCGGGGTCGACGTCCGCGTGGCGCGTATCGACCGCACCGGCACCGACGGGTTCGACGTGTGGGCGCCGCGGGGCGCCTGCGGCGCGGTGTTCGAGGCGCTGGCCGACGCCGGGGCGCACCCGGCGGGCGGGCGGGCGCTCGAGAGCTTGCGGGTCGAGGCCGGTCTGCCGGCGTGGGGCCACGAGTACGCCGAGGGTGTCATCCCGCTCGAGGTGAGCGGGATGGAGGGCATCACCGACCGCAAGGGCTGCTACCCGGGCCAGGAGGTCGTCGAGCGGCTGATCTCGCTCGGGCGGCCGCCGCGGCAGCTGGTGGCGCTGACGCTGGCGGCCGACGCGGCCGTGGGGGCCGAGGTGACGGCGGGCGACGACGTGGTCGGGCAGCTGACGAGCGTCGCCGCGCTGCCCGACGGGACGCGCGCGGCGCTGGCGCTCGTGAAGCGGCGCGCCGCGGAGAGCAACGAGGCGCTGGCGGTGGCCGGCGCCCTCGCGACGCGGCGCGCGCCGCGGACGGGAGCCCGATGAGGAACGACGGCGACGAGCCGGAGGGCGCGGGCAAGCCCGTCGCCACGGGGAAGTTCGGGCGGGCCTTTCAGATCGGCAAGCTCGCGTCCCGGGTCACCGGCTCGACGCTGGTGGGCGCGCTCAAGCGTCCGTTCGGCGGGAACAAGGACGAGCACTCCGCGGCCACGGCGGCCGTCATCCGCAACGCGGGCGAGATCGCGCGGGTGATGGGGCAGATGAAGGGCGCGGCGATGAAGATCGGGCAGATCCTCGGGACCGACCCCGACTTCCTGTCATCCGAGTTCTCGCAGCACCTCTCGCTCCTGCACCGCAACGCGCCGCCGATGGACTTCGCCACGGTGAAGGCCCAGGTGGAGTCGGCGCTCGGGCGGCCGCTGGAAGAGGCCTTCGCGTCCTTCGAGGAGCGGCCGGTCGGCTCGGCGAGCATCGGGCAGGTGCACCGGGCCACGCTGCGCGACGGGCGCGTCGCCGCGGTCAAGGTGCAGTACCCCGGCATCGTCGACTCGCTCGAGAGCGACCTGTCGCTGCTCGGCAACGTGCTGCAGGTCGCGCGCGTGTTCGTGTCGAAGGAGCGCCTGCGCGAGTTCCTCGGCGAGGTGCGCACGGCGATGCTCGAGGAGGCAGACTACACCCTCGAGGCTCGCAACCTCATGAGATTCCGCCGCATTCTGGCGAACGAGCGCGACCTGCGCCTGCCGGAGCCGTACTTCGAGCTCACCGCGACCTCCGTGCTCACGATGGAGTTCGTGTCCGGCGAGAAGCTGGACGACGCGCTGGCGGCCATCGAGGACCCGGCCGAGCGGAACCGGCTCGTGGCGCGGTTCGTCGAGACGTTCGTGCGCATGTTCCACGAGCGGCACGTGCTGCACTGCGACCCGCACCCCGGCAACTTCCTGCTCGACCCGGAGGGGCGCATCGTCCTGCTCGACTTCGGCTGCGTCCGCGACTTCAAGCCGGAGACCGGCGACGAGGTGCTGCGGCTGCTGGCCGCCTTCTGGCGCGACGACATCGATTCGCAGATGGCGTGCTACCGGCGCATGGGCTTCGGCACGCCCGACGGCACGCTCCCGCCGCCGGAGCTGGTGCGCGACTATCACCGGCTCATCCTCGAGCCCATCCTCGAGTACGGCGAGTTCGACTTCGGCGCATGGCAGGTGCACCAGCGCATCCGGCGCTTCCTGCGCGAGCACATGGACATGGTGAAGCTGGTGCCACCGGCGGAGCTGCTGCTTTACCTGCGCGTGCTCGCCGGGCTGAAGGGGCTGCTGACGCGCATGAGCGCGCGCATCGACCTGCGCACGCTGGCCGAGGCGCAGTGCGTGCGCCGCGGGGTGATGCCGTGAGCACCCCGCCCGTGAGGGACGCCGCGACGGTGCTGCTGCTGCGCGATCGCGCGGTGGGGGGCTACGAGGTCTTCCTCGTGCGGCGCACGAACAAAGCGTCGTTCATGGCGAGCGCGATGGTGTTCCCCGGCGGGCGGCTCGACGACGCGGACGGCGCGCTCGCCGAACGGTGCGCGCTGACGCCGGCCGAGGCGGCGACGCGGATGGGCATGGACGACGGCGCGCGGGCGCTGGGCCTGCTCGTGGCCGGCGTGCGCGAGACGTTCGAGGAGGCCGGCGTGCTGCTGGCGTGCCGCGGCGGAGCGATGCTCGACCTGCGGGCGCCCGACGAGGCCGCGCGGTTCCAGCGGCACCGCGACGCCCTGAACGCCGGCGAGACGACGCTGGCGGCGATCGTCGCGGCCGAGGATCTGCGACTGGCGGTCGATCGGCTCGGCTTCTTCGCGCACTGGATCACGCCCGAGGTCGAGCCGAAGCGGTACGACACCCGCTTCCTCGCGACGCGCGCGCCGGAGGGGCAGCGGCCGCTGCACGAGGGCGTCGAGACGACCGACAGCGCGTGGATGTCGCCGGCGGAGGCGCTCGCCGAGTACGCCGCGCGACGCATCGAGCTCGCGCCGCCGACGCTGCGGATCCTCAGCGAGATCGCGCAGTTGCCCGACGTGGCGGCGGTGCTCGCGCTGCGGGCGGCGATCCCCGCGCCCGTCTTGCCGCGCGCGCAGGTCGCCGGCGCGGAGCTGCAGCTCTTGCTGCCCGGCGACGGCGAGCTCGACGGCGCTGCGGGCGCGCGCAACCGCATCGTCGCGCGCGACGGCCGGTGGATCTCCGAAGGCGCCGGCTTCTGACGGTGCCCCGTCCCGTGCTCATGCTCGTGCTCGGGTGACCCCGCGCGAGGTCAAGGCGCTCGGCCTCGCCCGCGATCCTGCCCACGCCCCCGCCCTCGCCCTCGCCCTGAGGCATCGGGACGCCGCCGTGCGCGCCATGGCCTGCCGCGCCCTCTCGTGGCTCCGCCGCCCCGACCCTGCCCTGCGCGCCGCGCTCGCCGATCCCGACGCCGGCGTCCGCCGGGAGGCCGCCGCCGCGCTCGCCGTCGTCGCCGATCCCGATCCCGCGCTCATCGGCGCGCTCGAGACCGACGCGTGCGCGGCGGTGCGCGCCGTCGCCGCCCGCACCTGCGGCTGGCTGCGCATGGCCGGCGCCGCGCCCGCGCTGCGCGACGCGCTCGCCCGCGGCGACGACGACGTGCGCGCCCAGGCCGCCCGCGCGCTCGGCCGGCTGCGCGACGAGACCGCCGCCCCGCTCCTCGCCGCGGCGCTCGCTGATCCGTGCGCGCCCGTCCGGCAGCACGCGGCGCGCGCCCTCGCCGAGCTCGGCGCCACCGCCGCGGGCACCGCCCTGCTCGCGCGCGCCGCCGACCCGGACGCCGAGACGCGCGCCGCCGTCCTGCGCGCCCTGCCGCGCTGCGCGCCCGCCGCCGTCCTCGCCACGGCCCGCGCCGGGCTCGCCGACGCCCATCCGGGCGTCCGCGCGGTCGCCGCGCTCGTCCTCGGCGACCACGGCGACCCGGCCGCGGTCCCGGACCTCGTCGCCCGCACCGCGGACCCGCACCCCGAGGTGCGCGCCTGCGCCGCACGCGCGCTCGTGCGCCTCGTCTCGCGCTGAGCGCCTGCCCGGAGTTGCCGGGACGGCGTCGCCCCCGGCACCATGAGGAATGGAATTTTTCAGGTGGTGGGTGCTGGCAGCCGCGGTCGTGATCGCCGGCTGCGATGGGTCCGGGGGCTCGACCGCCGAGGTGGATCTCGGCGGGGTCGCCCGGGATGGTGGCGCCGACGGTGGCGCCCGGGACGGCGCCCGGCCCGACGGCCAGACGCCGGACGCGGCGCGCGGTGGGGACGCGGGGCCGACCGCCGACGGGGCCCCGCCACGCGACGCCGCGCCGACCGCCGATGGGGCGCCGGCAGACGCCGGGCCGGACGCCGTGCCGCCGCCGGTCGATGCCGCGCCGCCGGACGCCGCGCCGCCGCCGGTCGATGCCGCCCACGTGGACGCCGCGCCCCCGCCCGTGGACGCCGCGCCCCCGCCCGTGGACGCCGCGCCGCCGCCCGTGGACGCCGCCCCGCCGGCGCCCGTGGACGCTGCCGCGCCGCCCGTGGACGCCGCCCCGCCGCCGCCCGTGGACGCCGCCCCGCCGCCGCCCGTGGACGCCGCCCCCGAGGACGCGGCGCCGCCGCCCGACGCCGCCGTCGCCGAGGCGGACGCCACGCCGCACGATCCGGGCCCGCCGCCGCTCCTGCCGCCCCTCATCACCGAGATCGCCGCCCGCGGCGCCCTGCCCGACGAGGACGGCGCCGCCTCCGACTGGATCGAGATCCACAACCCGAACGGCGCGCCCTTCGACCTCGGCGGCTGGCGCCTCGCCGACGCGCCCGACGAGCGCCGCCCCTGGACGTTCCCCGCCGGCGCCACGATCCCGCCGCGCGGCTACCTCGTCGTCTTCGCCTCGGGCAAGGACCGCCGCTTCGCCGGCCTCCCGCTCCACACCGACTTCCAGCTCGCCGCCGAGGGCGACTACCTGGCGCTGCTCACGCCGGACGGCGAGGTGGTCCACGACCTCAACGGCTGGCCGCCGCAGATCGCGAGCGCGACCTTCGGCTTCACGACCCGCATCGACGCGACGCCGCTCGTCGGCCCCGGCGACGTCGCGCGCTGGGCCGTGCCCACGCTCGAGGGCGCGCTCGACGCCGTCTTCACCGATCCCGACCTCGACGACGCGGCGGCTCCCTGGCAGGCAGGTCTCGTCGGCCTGGGCCGCGACCGCGCGCCGCTCCCGCGCGCGATGGTGCAACTGGCCGATTCAATTGCGGATTTCTCGGGACGGCAGGGGCAGGCCGGCTGGTTCTACGGCTACTGGAACGCCGGCGCCGACGCCGACGGTCGCTACGCGCCGGCCACCGACTTCACGCCGTTCCCCTGGGGACAGGGCGGCGCGGGGCCCGGCAACTTCTGGGACGGCGCCCGCTGGAAGTGGTTCGACGGCGACCCGCCGTTCACCGAGCTCAACGCGACGGGCGCCCGGCCCAACGGCGCGAACAACGGCGCGCTGCACTGGGCCGTGCGCCGCTGGGTGAGCCCCGTCGCCGACCGCGTCCGCATCACCGGCACGTTGAACAACCCGGCGGTGAACGGCGACGGGGTCGTCGGCCGCATCCTCGTCGACGGCGTGGAGGTCTTCGCCGGCGCGGTGAACGGGTCGAGCATGCCGTACGACGTCCAGGCCGAGGTGACCGAGGGCGCGGCGGTCGACTTCGCCATCGATCCGGGCCCCGCGGGCAACGACCTCGGCGACGGCACCGCCTTCACCGCGCGCATCGTGCTGCCGGGACGCGCCGCCGACGCGCTCGGCCCTGTCCTCGCCGACTCGGTGGCCGACTGGTCCGCCGACGGTCAGCAGGGCCACGCCGGCTGGACGTACGGGTGGTTCGACCGCAGCGCCGACGGCGACGGCGCGTTCGCGCCCGACGACTTCCGCCCGTTCCCCGGCGACGGCGGACCGTGGAGCGCCGTGAACTTCTGGTCCGGCGCGTCGTGGGACTGGTTCGGCGGCAGCCCGCCCTTCACCGGCGTCGGGCGCGAGGAGATGCACCCGAGCGGCGTGAACAGCGGCGCCGAGCACTGGGCCGTCCGCCGCTGGACGAGCGACGTCGAGGGCACCGTCGTCGTGCGCTGGCGCGTCGCCAAGAGCGTCCCCGACGGCGGCGGCCTCACCGGCCGCGTCTTCTTCGAGGGGCGCCCGGTCGACGCGGTGGCCATCGACGGCAGCGACTTCGTCGGCGCGAGCCGCGAGGTCGTGCTCGAGGACGTGCGGATCGGCGACCGCATCGACTTCGCGATCGACCCGACGGGTCCCGGCGGCGACCCCGCGGACGTCGCCGACGGCGCGGTCCTGACGGCCACGATCCACGGCGCCGCCGCGTTCGGCCCCTACATCGCCACCGACGTCGGCGACGCCGACGGGCTCTGGGTGCGGCTGCCGTTCTCGGTCGACGATCCCGCGCGGATCGAGGGATTGCGGCTGCGGATGCGCTACGACGACGGGTTCGCGGCCTGGCTGAACGGCGCGCCCGTCGCCGCGGACCGGGCCCCGGATCCGCCCGCGCCGGGCGCCGCCGCCACCGAGGACCGTCCCACCGCCGAGGCGGTCGTCCCCGTCGAGCTCGACGTCCCCCGCGACGCGCTGCGCCCCGGCCTCAACGTGCTCGCCATCCAGGTCTTCGACGGGCCCGCCGACGACGGCCGCCTGCTCGTCGAGCCGGCACTCGAGGCGCAGGCGCGCACGTTCGACACGGCACGCCCCCGCTACCTGCCGGTGCCCACGCCCGGCGCCGACAATGTGGCCGACGGCGAGCTCGGACCGCTCCTGGGCAGCGTGACGCGCGACCCCGCGGTGGCGCCCGGCGAGCCGATCGAGGTCGTCGCCCACGTGTACGAGACGCTGGCGCCCGTCACCGGCGTCACGCTGACGTGGCGCGTGCGCTTCGACGCCGAGGTGACCGTCGCCATGGAGCCCGACGGCGAGCACCGGTACACGGCGACGATCCCGGGCGACGTCGCCGCGCCGGGCGAGCTCGTGCGCTGGGCGGTGACGGCCACCGATGCCCGCGGGGCGACGTCGCGCGCGCCCGCGTTCGCCGATCCGCTCGACAGTGAGCGCTACTACGGCACCGTCGTCGACGACCCGTCCCTCCGGAGCGAGCTGCCGGTGCTCCACTGGTTCATGGAGTTCCCGGACCAGGCCGCCACGGTGAACGGCGGGCGCGCGACGTTCTGGTTCGACGGCGAGCTCTACGACAACACGCGCGTCGACATCCACGGCCAGTCCACGCGCGGCTTCCCCAAGAAGAGCCACGACGTCGACCTGCCGCAGGACCACCGCTTCCGCCTGCGCGACGACCTGCCGCGCATGAAGGACTTCAACCTCCTCACGAACTACGCGGACAAGTCGAAGCTGCGCAACACGCTCGGGCACGAGGCCTTCCGGCGGTCGGGGCACGAGCACCACCTGGCGCTGCCGATGCGCGTACACCGCAACGGGCAGTTCTATGCCGTGTACGAGCTCGTCGAGGATCCGGACGAGCGCTGGATCGAGCGTCTCGGTCTGCCCCTGCCGGCCGGGTCCCTCTACAAGGTGTACGACAACCTCGTCGACCCGAACCGGAGCGAGAAGAAGACGCGCCGGGACGAAGACCGCTCGGACCTGCAGTCGTTCATCGCCGGCCTGCGGCTCGACGCGGCGAGCCGCCGCACCTTCATCTTCGACCACGTGAACCTGGCGCGGATGGCGAACTTCCTGGCCATGATGTTCGTGATCCAGCACGTCGACTGCTGCCACAAGAACTACTACGTGTATCGGGACACCGGCCGCACCGACGAGTGGTGGATGTTCCCGTGGGACGTGGACCTGAGCTTCGGTCGCGTGTGGACGGGCAACTACTTCGACGACACGATGTATTACGAGCGCCCGTTCCTCGGGCGCGGCGCCGGCGCCGTGAACACGCTGATGACGGCGCTGTTCGAGAGCCCCGAGTTCATGGAGATGTTCTACCGGCGCACACGCACGGTCGTGGACGAGATCCTGGGCCTGCCGGGCGGCGCCTGGCCGCTCGAGCCGTTCATCGACGACTACGTCGCGCGGATGCGGGCCGACGCCGACCAGGACAACGCGTCGTGGGCCACGTGGGGCCAGCGGCAGACCTTCGACGAGGGCGTCGCGAACCTGAAGAACGGCTACCTCGCGCGGCGGCCGCAGTATGTCGACCGGCTCGCGCAGCCGGGCGCGGCGGTGCAGGTGCTGCTCTCCGCCGACGAGCTCGTGCGCTGGCGCGTGCCGCTCGACGACGACCCGGCGTGGGTCGCGCCCGACTTCGACGACGCGGGCTGGGACGAGGGCGCGCAGGGGCTGGGGTACGAGGAGGGTCCGGCGCGCTACGCGGCGCTGCTGCTGACCGAGACGCGCCCGCCGGACGCGGATCCCGCCGCGACGACCGTGCAGGCGCGCGCGCGGTTCACCGTCGACGACCCGGCCGCGGTGGCGCGCCTCTTCCTGCGCGTCCGCTACGACGACGGCTACGTCGCGTGGCTCAACGGCGTCGAGGTGGCGCGCCGCAACCTCCAGGGCGCGCCCGCGTGGAACGCGCTCGCCGCGGACCACCCCGACGTGGCCGCCGCCCGCTGGGAGGACGTCGACCTCGGCGCGGGCGCCGCGCGCCTGCGGGCCGGCGAGAACGTGCTCGCCGTCCAGGTCTTCGACAGCGCAGCGGATCCGGGCGACCTGCTGCTCGCCTTCGAGGTCGTCAGCGGCGCGCCCGGCGGCGGCGGACCCCTGCCGGGCCCGCAGTCCCCAGACGCGGTCGTGCAGATCGCCGCCTTCGACCCGGCGCCCGGCGAGGCCCACGTCCTCGTGACCAACCCCGGCGAGGACGCCGTCGACGTGAGCGGCTGGCGCCTCGCCGGCGGCGGCATCGAGCACGTCTTCGACCCCGGCACCGTCCTGCCCGCGCGCGGCGTGCTGCACGTCGTCGCCGACGCCCGCGCCTTCCGCGCCGCCAACGGCGGCCGCGCCCTCTTCGTGCAAGGCAACTGGCGCGGCGCGCTCCAGCCCGACGGCGCCGGCCTCGCCGTCTACGACCCGCAGGGCCGGCTGCGCTCCCCCTGACGGCGCAGCGACCCGCGGTCAGGGGCAGGCGGGGTTGAGCGCGCCGGGGGTGCCGAAGTTGTCGCGGTCGGCGCCGACGGGGTCGCGGAAGTAGGGTGTGGCGCCGAGGCACCAGGCGGCGCCGTCGTCGTCGTCGGCGTCGAGCGCGTCGGGGTCGAGGCTGAGGCTGCGCGCGGCGGCGTCGGGGAAGTCGGGACCGTCGTCGTACTCGACCCGGTCGATCTTCACGTCGTCGCAGATCAGCTCCACGACGTCGCCTTCGTTCCCGAGCGCGAACGCGAACGTCTGCGCCACGGCGAGGCCGCCGTTGAGCGCAGGGTTGGCGCTGCGCGCGAACACCGCGAGCTCACCCGGCTCGAGCACGAGATCGCGGATGGTCAACGCCTCGGGCAGGTCGGGGTCGTCGGCGAGCACGCAGCCGTCGAGGTCCACCGGCCGCAGGCTGGCGTTGTACAGCTCGATCCACTCGGCGGCGTCGTCGTCGAGTCCGAACTGCGGGTCGTACATGATCTCGGTGATCACGATCTCGCCCGGCTGCGTCGGCGCGCAGCCCGCGCCGACGCACGGGTCGTCGTCGCGCACGTTCAGCGCGCCGGCGCCGGCGCAGTCGCGCCAGCCGAAGCCGCCGTCGGCGCTGAAGCGGAAGACGACCCCCCACTGGCCCTCGCGCGGCACGACGAACGGGCCGCGGTAGCGGTCGACGCCGGGCTGGCCGGCGGCGGTCGCGTCCCAGGTCGGGTCGGGCACCGCCTCGAACCAGCGCGTCGCCTCGCCTTCGCGGGTCAGGCCGATCTGCCCGCGCAGATCGGGCGCGGGGTCGACGCGCGGCGTGCGGTCCGTCACGCCGGGCACCTGCACCGTCCCGAAGCCGCTCACGATCGCGAACGGCGAGCCCGACAGCGGGTCGCCTTCGACGTACGAGCACGCGCCCACCGGCACGGCGCACGCGTGGTTCGGCGCGCGCGGCGTCCCGAAGTTGTCGCCGTCGCCGTCGCGGTAGTAGGCCTGCCGCGAGAGGCACCAGGCGCCCGCGGCGTCGTTCGCCTCGGCGTTCGTCGACCCCGGATCGAGGTTCAGCGCGCGCGCGGACCCCGTCCGGAACTTGTCGTAGTCCACCTCGTCGATCAGCTGGCCCCCGCAGCGCAGCCGCAGCCGGTCGCCGTCGGCGCCGAGCCGGAACGTGAACAGGTGGTCGGGGCGCAGACCGCCGTTGAGGGCGCCGTTGGCGCTGCGCGCGAACAGCAGGTATCCGCTCGGCTCCATCAGCCCGCCGACGATGCGCTCCGGGATGCCGGCCTCGTCGACGATCTCGCAGCCGTCGAGCGTCAGGCGTCCGCCCGTCCGGTTGTGCAGCTCGAACCACTCGGCGTTGTCGTCGACGAGGTCGTGGCCGGGATCGGGCATGATCTCGGTGAACACCACCTCGCCGGGCAGCGGCGGCTGGCGGTCCGGCAGGACGCAGGCGCCGCGACGGCACACGCGCGCGTCGGGGCAGGCCTCGAGCATCGGCGCATACCGGCACTCGGTCGCCTCACCGACGAGGGCGCACGCCCCCGGCCGCGGGTAGCGACGCAGCGTGCGGTCGTCGGCGCAGTCGGTGGGCGGCGGGTCGAGGCACGGGTTCGGATCGCACGACGGCGCGCCGCAGGGCGGGTTGGGCGCGCCGGGCGTACCGCGGTGGTCGTCGTCGGGCGGCGCGACGAAGTACGCCTCCCGGCCGAGACACCAGTTGCCGGCGTCGTCGTTGGCGTCTTCGTTCCGCGCCGCGGGATCGAGCGCGATCGAGACCTTACGCGCCGCCGGGAACGCGTCGTCCCATGTGACGCGGTCCACGATGACGTCGCCGCAGCGGATCGTGAGCGTGTCGCCGTCGTTGCCGAGGCCGAACCCGAACAGCACGTCGGGCGAGATGCCGCCGTTGGCCATCGCGTCGACGGTGTGCCCGAACAGCAGGATCTGGCCCGGCTGCAGCACCAAGCGACGGAGCTCCTCGACGTTGCTCGAGTCCTCGAGGCGGCAGCCGTGCAGCGACCGGGGGCCGTCCGCGACGTTCTGGATCTCGAACCACTCGGCGCCGTCGTCGATCAGGGGACCGGCGGCGTCGTACAGGATCTCGGTGAAGACGACGTCGCCGGCGCCCGCCACCGGCCAGCTGCCGATGCACTCGCCGCCCAGGCACTCGCCCCCGAGCTCGGTGCAGTCGGTGCGGACCTCGAGGAACTGGCAGGCCGCCGCGCCGTCGGCCTCGACGCAATCGCCCGGGCCCTCCCACGCGATGCGCGTGGTGTCGTCGCCGCACACCGGCGGCGGCGGCGTGTCGCACCGCTCTTCGGCGCAAGGCCCGTCGCGGCTCACGAGGCGCCCCGGCGCGTCGAGCTCGCCGCCGTCGCGGTCACAGATCGTCCAGGTGGCGCCGCCGTTCTTCGAGAAGCGGAACGCGACGTCGTAGGCGCCCGGCGCCGGCGCGCGCGTCCGGACGCGGTACTCGTCCTCGCCCTCGTCGCCGTCGGCGGCCGCATCCCACCCGGGCGTGCCCGCGGCCGGCAACCACGTGAAGGCTTCGGGCGCCGCGCCCGCGGGCGCGAAGCCGGCCTCGGCGCGCAGGGCCGGGTCGAGGTCGACGCCGTCGGTGCGGTCGGTGACGCCGGCCTCGCGCACGCGGCCGACGATCGCGAACATCGTGCCGGCGCCGGCCGCGAGGTCCACCGGCTCCACCAGCCGGCACGCGTCGACGTCGAGATCGGGCGGCGGGCAGGCGGGGTTCGCGGCGCCGGGGGTGCCGAAGTGGGTGCCCGCGCCCTCGCCGAAGTACGGCACGTCGGACGCGCACCATGAATCGGGGCCCGCCCCGGCGCCGGGGTCGAGCGCCAGGGCGGCGCCGCGGGCCTCGGGCCAGCCCGCGGTCTCGTCCCACGCGAGCTCGTCGATCACCTGGCCGCCGCAGTCGAGGCGGAGCGTCTCGCTCTCGTTGCCGAGGCCGAAGCCGAAGACGGCGTCGGCGCGCACGCCGCCGTTCTCGGCCCGATCCCGGCTGCGCGCGACGACGACGTAGGCGCCCGCCGCCACCTGCAGGCCCTCGATCACGGAGGCGCGGTCCGTCTCGGCCACCGTGCAGCCGGCGAGGTTGCGCGCGGCGTCGGCCCGGTTGTGCAGCTCGATCCACTCCGCGGTCTCGTCGATCAGCGGGTCGATCGGGTCGTACATCACCTCGGTGATGACGATCTCGCCCGGCGTGGGCGGCGGCGCCGCGGCGACGCACACGCCCTCGGCGCACGCCTCGCCGGCGCCGCACGGCACGCGCATCTCGGCGTATTCGCAGACGAGCTCGCCGTCGGTGACGCGGCACTGCCCGGCGCCGAACACCACGCGGTCCATGCCGACGCACGTGGGCGCGGGCGGCGCGTCGCACACCACACCCACGCACGGATCGACCGCCCCATCGGGCGGGGCGCCGTCCTCGGCCGGGGGCGCGGCGTCCTCGGTCGGCGGCGCAGCGTCTTCGACCGGCGGCGCGCCGTCCTCGGCCGGCGGCGCGCCGTCCTCCGTCGGGGGCGCGCCATCCTCCGCCGGCCGCGATCCGTCCTCGGCGGGCAGCGCGCCGTCCGGCACGCGCGCGTCCGTCCGGACCGCCGCGTCGGGGTCGACGCCACCGTCCGGCGTGGCCGCCGACTCCCCCCCACCGTCGTCACAACCCACGATCGCGGCCCAGCACAGGGCGCTCCACCACCAGCGTCTCACGGGCTTCATCCCTCCCCCGGCGTGCCGTTCTCCCGGAATATCGGCGGACTCGCCCTTCCGGCGCCACTCCGCCGCGCTGCCCCCGCGAGCGGACGTGGAGTATCCTCGGCGCCACGGTCCTTCGGCGCCCCCGTCGCCGCGGAGCCTCGCCGTGACGTTTCAGCAACGAATCTCGATACTTCTGCTCGTGCTCGCCGGCTGCGACGGCGGGGGCTCGGCAGCGTACGACCCCGACGCGCCGTTCGCGCCCGGACGGCCGGACGCCGACGTGGGCGCGCCCGGCGACGGCGCAGTCCCGGGCGCCGACGCCGTCACCGTCGGTCCGGACGCACGCCCCGCGGACACCCGCACGGCGGCCACGCTCTACGCCGCGCTGTGCGCCCACTGTCACGGCCCGGCGGGCGAAGGCGGGGCCGGTCCGACGCTCCGCCGCGCGTGGGACGACCGTGAGGCCCTCGTCCGCCGCATCGACGAGACGATGCCGCTCGGCGATCCCGGCGCCTGCGACCGCGACTGCGCCGAGACGCTGGCCGACCACCTGCGCGCGCGCCCGTGGGACGCGCCGCCCGACTGCGCGCGCTTCACCCCGCGCCGCCTGCGCCTGCTCACGCGCCGCGAGTACGCGCGCACCGTCCGCGATTTGCTGCCGGCGTGCGGCGAGCGCACGTTCCGGCTCGACGCGCCGGGCGCGCGCACCGTCCACGTGGCCGGCACCTTCAACGGCTGGGCGCCCACCGTCGACGCCGGCGGCTGGGCGATGGCGGCGAGCGGCGACACGTGGACGCTCACCCGGCGCCTCGATCCGGGCCGCCACCTCTACAAGTTCGTGGTCGACGAGCGCGACTGGCGGACCGATCCCGGCAACCCGGAGACCGAGACCGACGCGCAGGGCAACGTGAACTCCGTCGTCGAGGTGGCGTGCGAGGCGCCCGGCGACCCGACCGCCGGGTTCCCGCCGGAGACGCGTCCCGAGGGCTTTCCGTTCGACGACCACGCCGGCGCCAACGCGGTCACGAGCGTGCACGTCGCCGAGCAGCTCGCCGCCGCCGAGCGCCTCGCCGCGGCCTTTCCCGACTGCGACGGCGCCTGCGCGGAGGCGTTCGCGCGCGACTTCGGGCGCCGCGCCTTCCGCCGGCCGCTCACCGAGGCGGAGGTCGCCCGCTACGCCCCGCTCGGCGCGCGCACGGCCGCCCGCGCCATGCTCGCCTCCCCGCACTTCCTGTACCGCACCGAGCTCGGGACGCCGGCCGGCGACGCCTATCGACTGACGGGCCACGAGACGGCGGCCGCGCTCTCGTACTTCCTGTGGGGCACGACGCCCGACGCCGCGCTCGACGCCGCCGCCGACGCCGGGCGCCTCGACACGGCGGCGGGCGTGGAGGCCGAGGCGCGGCGCATGCTCGACGATCCGCGGGCGCGCGAGACGCTCGGCGCCTTCGCGCTGCAGTGGCTCGGCGTGGAGAGCCTGCCCACGGTGACGCGCGACGCCGCGCTCAGCGACGCGCTGCGCCAGGACATGCTCGAGGAGACGCGCCGCTTCGTCACGCACGTCGCCTTCGACGGCGGCGGCACAGGCGAGCTCTTCACCGCCGACTACACGTTCGCCTCCCCCGCGCTCGCCGCCTACTACGGCCTCGCGGCGGGCGATCCCACGGCGCTCGACGCCCGGCGCGCCGGCCTGCTCGGCCACGGCAGCGTGCTCGCCACCTACGCCCACTCGGATCAGACGTCGCCGATCCGGCGCGGCCTCTTCGTGCGGCGCGCGCTGCTCTGCCAGCCGCTCCCGCCGCCGCCGCCGGACGCGGGCGGCGTGCCCGACGTCGACCCCGGGGCGACCACCCGCGAGCGCTTCGCGCAGCACACCGCGAGCCCGTTCTGCCACTCGTGCCACCGCTACATCGACGACGTGGGCTTCGGCTTCGAGCGCTTCGACGCCGTCGGCCGCTGGCGCGAGACGGAGAACGGCCTGCCGATCGACGGCCTCGGCGACATGAACGACCTCGAGGGGCTCGGCACCGGCACGCGCGCCCCGTACCGCTCGCTGCCCGAGCTCGGGGCGCTGCTCGCCGAGAGCCGCGCCGCGCGCCGCTGCTTCGTGACGCAGGTCTTCCGGTTCGCGCTCGGCCGGATGGAGACGCCGGACGACGCGTGCGCGCTCGACGCGCTCGACGCGCGCCTCGCCGAGACTGACGACGTGCGCGCGCTGCTCGTGGCGGTGGCGGCGTCGCCCGCGTTCCTGATGCGCGCCGCCGAAGAGGAGGCGCCGTGAACCGCCGCGACCTGCTGCGCCTCGCCGCGCTCGCCGTCCCCGCCGCGCTCGCCGGCCGCGCCCGCGCCCAGTCGGCCCGCGCCCGGCGGTTCATCGTCTTCTACTACCCGGACGGCGTCGCCGGGCCGAGCCAGGAAGGCATGGGCAGCGCCTGGCACCCCACGGGCCGCGACGGCGCGATCCAGCTCACCGAACAGACCGCGCCGCTCGCCGACTTCGCGCGCGACTGCGTGTTCTTTCGCGGCCTGAGCATGGGACCCACCGACGCCGGCAGCCACCCCGGCGGCGCGCAGAAGCTGCTCACCGCCGTCGACCACGGCCAGGGCGCCTCCATCGACCAGGTGCTCGCCCAGAGCGTCGGCCGCGACGCGCCGCACCGGCACGTCTACCTCGGCGCCATGGCGAACCAGAACAACGCCTCCGGCGACAAGCACATCAGCTACCCGGCCGCGGGCAGCTCGACGCCGCCCGAGGACGACCCGCGCCGCGCCTTCGCGCGCCTGTTCGGCGCCGCGCCCGAGCCCGTCGCCGACCGCGGCCGGCAGAGCGTCCTCGACGTCGTCCTGGCCGACCTGCGCGACCTGCGCGGCCGCCTCGGCGCCGGCGAGCGCGCCCGCCTCGACCTGCACGTGGAGGCGGTGCGCGAGGTGGAGCGCCGCGCCACTGCCGTCGTGCCCGAGGCCTGCGGCGCGCCGGAGAGCCTCGGCGCGGTCGACGACCGCCTGTACGAGCCGGAGCGCTTCCCCGCGATCCTGCGCGCGCAGACCGACCTGCTCGTCCAGGCGATGGCCTGCGGTCTGACGAAGGTGGGTGTCATCCAGGCCTCCCACCACACGAGCGAGCTGGTGATGAGCCGCTTCCCGGGGACGCCGATGCACGACCCCGGCTTCGACATGCGCAGCCACCAGGCCAGCCACTACGGCGCGCGCCACGACCCCGCCCGCGCCGAGTTCCGCGCCTACGTGCAGCAGCGCGCCTGGTGGACGCAGCAGTTCGCCCACCTGCTCGGCGAGCTGCGCGCGCGCCCCGAGGGCGACGGCACCATGCTCGACCACAGCGTGGTCCTGCTCTGCACCGAGGTGTGCGACGGCAACACCCACCTGCACGACGACATGCCGTTCGTGCTCGCCGGCGGCGCCGCGGTCGGCGTGCGCACCGGGCGTGTGATCGACGTCGGCGGGCGGCGGCACGGCGATCTGTTCGCCAGCATCGGCCGCGCGCTCGGCGCCGGCTTCGATCGCTTCGGACAGGACAGCCAGGGACCCATCCCCGGCCTGCTCGCCTGATCAGCCGTGGGCGTGCCGGAGCGTCGAGACGCGCCGTCCGAGCCACGCGCCCGCCGCCGTGAAGACGAGCAGCGTGAGCAACACGCCGCACGCCACGCCGGCGCCCACCGCGAGGCGGTCCGTCGCCCCCTGCCCGATGGGCCGCCCGAGCAGCGCGCGCCCCACGAGCACCCCGACGAAGCCGCCCCACACCGCGGCGGGGACGGCCCCCACCCCCACGAACACGAGGGCGCCGGAGACTGCGCCGACCCAGGTCGCGAAACGCATCGGTGCCATGGGCATGCCTCCCTGGTGGGTGGCCTCGGACCCGCCGAATTCGACGGTGATGGAACGCGCGGCGCGCCGCGTCGGCCGTCCGGCGGGGATCAGCCCTTGATCTTCGTGTTGGTGGGGTCGTAGAGCGGGCGCAGCGAGACCGACGCGGGGTGGCGGCGGCCGGCGATCTCGACCTCCCAGCGGCCCTCGGCGAGCCATGCGGCGTCGACGGGGCGGTCCTTCGCCTCGACCATCGCCAGGCCGACGGCGCCGCCGAGCGTGAAGCCGTAGGAGCCGGCGCGCAGGTAGCCCACGGCCTCGCCGTCGCGCCGCAGGATCTCGGCGTGGAACATCAGCGGCTCGGGGTCGTTCACGAGGACGCCCACGAGGCGGCGGCGCGGCGGCTCCGCCTTCTGTCGCAGCACCGCGTCGCGCCCGATGAAGCCATCGACCTTCTTCAGATCGACCGCGAAGCCGAGGCCCGTCTCGATGGCGTTGTCGGTGTTGTCGATGTCGTGGCCGTAGTCGCGGTAGCCCTTCTCGAGGCGCAGGCTCGAGAGCGCCTTGAGGCCCGCGTGCCGCATGCCGAGCGGCTCGCCGGCGGCGACGAGCCGGTCGTACACGTGCACCGCCTGCTCGGCGGGCACGTAGAGCTCGTAGCCGAGCTCGCCGAGGTAGGTGATGCGGACGCACAGCACGCGCGCATAGCCGACGTCGATCTCGCGCGCCGTGCGGAACGGGAAGGCCGCGTCCGACAGATCGGCGGTGGTGACGGTCTGCATCAGGCGCCGCGACAGCGGGCCCTGGACGTTGATCTGGGCGTAGGCCGAGGTCACGTCGGTGACGAACGCGTGGGCATCGTCGGGGATGTGGCGCTTCATCCACGTCTCGACGTGCCGGTGCGCCGTGTCGGTGGCGACGACGAAGAAGCGGTCGTCGGCGAGCTTCGTGACGGTGAGGTCCGCCTGCAACAGACCCGCCTCGTCGAGCCACTGCGTGTAGGTGATGCGCTCGCAGGGACCGTCCACGTCGTTGGCCGAGATGTGATTCAGCCATCGGCCGGCGTCGCGCCCCTGCACCACGAACTTGGACATGAAGGACATGTCCATGAGGATCACGCCGTTGCGCGTCGCCTCGTGCTCCGCCTGCCAGTACGGGAACCAGTTCTGGCGCCCCCACGACAGACGCTCCACGCGCGGCTCGACGCCGGGCGGCGCGTACCAGTCGGGCGACTCCCAGCCGCTGACGTCGCGGAAGTACGCGCCGCGCGCGGCGAGGCGGTCGTGCAACGGCGAGCGCTTCGCGCCGCGCGCCGTCTCCGGCGACTTCGTCGGGTAGTGGCACTTGTAGACCATGCCCAGCGACTCGGCGATGCGATGCCGGCGATACTCCGGGTTGGCCTGGTACTTGTGCAGCCGGTCGATGTTCATGCCGGTCACGTCCACGTCGGGACGGCCGTTCACGATCCAGTGGGCGAGCACGCGCCCCATGCCGCCGCCGGTCAGGATGCCGATGGAATTCAGGCCCGCGGCGACGAAGTAGTTCCGGATCTCGGGCGCCTCGCCCACGACGGGGCGCAGGTCCGGCGTGAAGCTCTCCGGGCCGCAGAAGAACTTGCGGATGCCGAGCTCGTACACGCTCGGCACGCGGCTCATCGCCTTCTCGAGGTAGGGACCCATGCGGTCCCAGTCGGGCGGGATCTCACCGAACGAGAAGTGTTCGGGGATGCCTTCGACCTTCCACGGCGCCGACTCCGGCTCGAACATGCCGATCATCAGACCGCCGCCCTCTTCGCGGTAGTAGCCGTAGCAGGCGGGGTCCTCGATGACGGGCCACGCGGGGTCGAGGCCGGGGACCTTGTCGGTGATGAGGTAGTAGTGCTCGGCGGCCTGCAGCGGGATGTTGACGCCGTCGCGCGCGCCGAGCTGGCCGGCCCACATGCCGGCGCAGTTCACGACGTACTCGCACTCGATGTCGCCGTGGGCGGTGCGCACGCCGGACACGCGGCCATTGCGCTTCAGCACGTGCAGCGCGGGCACGCCCTCGAGGATCGTGACGCCCTGCATCTTCGCGCCGCGGGCCATCGCCACGGTCACGTCGATGGGGTTCACGCGGCCGTCTTCCTTCACGTAGAAGCCGGCGAGGATGTCGTCCGTGCGCGCGAGCGGGAACAGATCGCGCACCTCGGACGGCGAGATCTCGTGCACGTCGACGCCGCAGTAGCGGTTGAACGCGCTGACGCGGCGGTACTCCTCGAGGCGGTCGGGCTCGCTGGCGATCTCGATGAAGCCCACGGGCTTGAAGCCGGTGGCCTGCCCCGTCTCGGCCTCGAGCCGCGCGTAGAGGTCGCGCGTGTACTTGCGCATCTCGGTGGAGGTCTCGGACGTGGATCCGAACGTGACCATCAGGCCGGCGGCGTGCCACGTCGTGCCCGACGTCAGGCGGTCGCGCTCGAGCAGCACCACGTCCTTCCAGCCCATGTGGCCGAGGTGGTAGGCGACCGACGTGCCGATGACACCGCCGCCGATGATGACCACGCGCGCCTGCCGCGGCAGGACCGGACCGGACATGCTCCCTCCCCGTCTGCGTCCGCGAGCCGGCGAACCTACCACCGGTCGCCCGGGAGGGACAATCGGCGCCCCGACCCCCTATCATGGGTTCCATGCATGTCCGGGTGGCGCTCGTCTTTCTCCTGCTCGTGGCCGGCGTCGCGTCGGCGAAGGGCTTCCGCGTCGTCGACCTCGCCGGCACGCCGCGCGAGATCGGCCGCGCCCACGGCCGGCAGCTCGGCGCCGAGGCGCGCGCGCTGTACGCCAGCTACATCGTCCCGCTGGCGAAGGCCGCCGGCGGCGAGGCGGTGCTCATCGCGCAGGCGCGGCGCCACTTCGTGCCGAACCTGCCGCCGGCGATGCGCGAGGAGATGGAAGGCCTCGCCGAGACGGCGGGCCTCACGTTCGACCAGGTGCTGCTCGCCAACACCTTCTCCGACCTACTGAAGCGGGCGCGCACCGGCGGCATCGGCGGCTGCACGGTGCTCGGCGCGCGCGCCGACGAGCCCATCGTCGGCCGCAACCTCGACTACCACGAGGCGAAGCGGCTCGACGGCCACACCGTCGTGTTCAACGTCGCGCCCGCGGGGAAGCACCGCTTCACCAGCGTCGCGTTCCCCATGCTCGTCGGCGTGTACTCGGGCATGAACGAGCACGGCCTCACCGCGGCGGTGCTCGAGGTGTACGGCGAGAAGCACCGCCCGCCGGCGCCGAACGTGCTGCCGACGTCGCTCGTGTACCGGCGCGTGCTCGAGGAGGGCCGCACCGTCGAGGACGCCGAGAAGCTGCTCGGCCCGATCCTCACCTTCCAGCACCTGCTGCTGGCCGATCCGCGGTCGATGATCGTGATGCGGCTCGAGCAGGACGTCGCGCGGCGCGAGGCCCGCCACGGCGAGCGCGTCTTCGCGATCAACCACTTCGCCGAGAACCCGGGCTTCGCGCGCGACCGGCGCGCGGCGCTCGCGGGCGCCGACCTGCGCGACGCCGACGCGGTGCGCGCGGCGCTGCGGCGCGCCGCGCTCGGCGACCTGAACGCGCACGCGATCGTGTTCTACCCGCGGCGGCGCGCGTTCGAGCTCGCCGTGGGGCCGCCGCCCGCCGCCGCGAACGCGTTCGAGACGTACGCGCTGCCGTTCCGGCAGTAGTGGCGCGCCGGGGGTCGTGCGAGCCCCGCGAGTCGATCGCGATCGACCTCTCGGGGTCGTACGAGCAGGCCAGTCGCGCATCACGTTCGATCCGGACGTCATGGGCGGGCGCCCGTGCATTCGCGGCATGCGCGTCACGGTCGGCACGTTGCTGGGCCTGATGGCAAGGGGCCGAACCCACGCCGAGATCCTGGCCGCCTCCCCGTATCTCGAACCGGGAGACCTGCAGGCTGCCCTCGAATACGCGGCCTGGCGCGCGCAGGCGCTCGACGTTCCGCTGGCGAACGCCGAGTGAAGCTCGTCGTCGACATGAACCTCTCACCGGCCGGGTGCGCCTTCTTCGCCGCGCACGGGCTGGACGCCGTTCACTGGACGGCGGTCGGGGATCCACGCGCCCCGGATGCCGAGATCATGGCCTGGGCGCGCGCGCAGGGCAGCGTCGTCTTCACCCACGACCTCGACTTCGGCGTCCTCGTCGAGGTCTTCGAGACGAGCCCGAGCGGGTGCAGTGTGTAGGGGCGCGCTTCCTGGCCCCGCGGCGCATACGACGCCGTCAGCTTGCGCCCGCGATACAGGCCCTCGACGAGCGTGTCGAGCACGCCCCGGTCGACGGGCGGCACGCACAGCGGCGGCCCCAGCGGCAGGAAGCGCACGCGCGACGCGAACGCGGCGCGCGGCGTGCCGCCCATCCTCGACAGCACGCGCTCGGCCTCGCGCAGCGACGGTTCGAGCGAGCGCCGCATGCACACCGCAACCACCCGGCGGACGTGCGCGACGCCGCGCGGCGCGTCCGCGCCGAGGTGAAGCTCGCGGGCCGGCGGAGCTCCGAGGGCCGCGCGCAGCTCCCCGAGGTGCTGCGCGACCCCGCGATGTCGGGCACGAGCACGTCGTCGCCCAAATGAAGACTTCCTGGTCGGACGCGCTGCTCGCGTGGGGCGGTCCCGGCCGCGGCGTCACGATGAGCTGCCCGGCGGTGATCTCGCCGACGAGGTGGAGGATGGCGTCGTGTCCGAGCGTTCGGCGGACGTTCGTCCGCGCGTTCGAACGCGACGACACACGCGGGCGCCGGCCGTCCGGCCTGCGCCCGCGACCGTGGCACGTGTCTCGCAGTCAGGCCCGCCGACCCACGAGCGAGACAGGAGCGACCCGAGATGTCGAGTCATCGATCCCGCGCGACCGTGCCGACCGGCCTCCCCGCTCGCGCCGTCGCGGCCCTCGTCGTCGTCATGCTGGCGAGCGGCGCCCCCCGGGCCGCCGCCGCGTCGGGCGACGACGCATACCTCGGCGGCAGCCGCGTCGGCACGTTCCCGCTGCTGCGGGTCGGGGCCCTGGGCGGCCTGGCCGACGTGCCCGTCTTCTGGACGCGCGAAGACTGGGAGGGCCAGCCGTATCAGGTGGTCGATGGCCAGCATGGGTACATGGCCGGCGTGGACCTGCACGCCCACCTCGACCTCGACATCGCGCTCGTCAACCTGCAGGGCGTCTACAACCCGCTCGGCGGGGCGCCGCGGTGGGGGGCGCGCGGCCAGGTGGTGCTCGCGAAGGGCCTCGGCTACCGCGGCACGCACAACGTCGTCCTGTCGTATTCGGACCGGGTGGAGGGCGGGCAGGTGATCCGCACGACCGAGTACTACGCGAACCGCAAGGTGCCCATCTTCATCGGCCTCTCCGGCGGCGCGTCGCTGTGGAGCTTCGAGGAGAAGACGTACCGCGACGCGTACGGCACCGCGTCCACGCGGGAGGCCGCTACCGTCGCCAACGTCTCGGCGGGATTCACGGCCATCTCACCGCAGTTTGAGCTGATGCTCGAGCCGACGTACGAGCCGGCGAACGGCATCTACGGCCTGCGCTGGGCGATGGGCGTCGCCTTCCCGGTCGGCGGCGACCTGCCGCTGTGGAGCCGCGTCACCGTCGACCACGTCTTCGGCGACGACCCGGCCGACCAGTCGGGCCGCCGCGCGTCGATGATCGCGCTGATGTCGCTGGGCATCGGCACCAGCATGAACTTCATCGACTGACGTCGCGCCGCGACGTCGGCACGAGCG
Organism: Myxococcota bacterium; assembly: GCA_963169045.1. GTDB lineage: Bacteria > Myxococcota_A > Bradymonadia > UBA7976 > UBA1532 > CAUJDF01. The sequence continues at coordinate 61,399 of CAUJDF010000091.1, read as the reverse complement.
ACGACCGCCCCTCCCACGACCCGTACTCGCCGACGCAGGTGAACCGCAGCGTCGTGAACTCGACGTGGAAGTCCTTGCGGCGGCGTTCGGCCATCGCGGCGGCGTGGCGCTCGGGGGCCTCGACCGCGCTGCGACCGTGGACCATCTCGGTCATCTCGCGCGCGGAGCGCCAGATCGTGAACGTCGCGATGGTGCGCAGCGGCCGGGTGGCGGCCAGCGCGAGCGTCGTGCCGGGGTGGTCGCGCACCAGGCGCTCGACGGGCTTGCCCCACCGGAGGAAGCGGGGGATCTGCAGCAGCTGCATGCGCGCGACGGTCACGGCGACGACCGGCGCGTCGGGATCGGTCTCGCCGGCCTTCGCAGGCAGGCCGTCGAAGGCGGCGACGTGTCCCCAGCGGCGGAGGAACTTCAGGCGGACGTGCCATCCTTCGGCCAGCGCGCGGCCGAGGCGGGTGCCATGCAGGAAGCCGTCGACCGCCGATTCGTCGTCCCAGGCGGCGAACATCGCGAGGCGACGGATCTGCCAGCGTCCCGGCGAGAGGAGCGGGGCGCCGAGGCGCATCGGCATCATGCACTCCGCGTGGCGCAGCCCGGCGACCGTGGCCGACGTCGGCGGCCGGACGAGCGCCGCGACGGTGGTCGCGAGCCCCGGCCTCGCGAGGTGGAAGGTGTGGATCACCATGGACGCACCGTAGGGCGCGGTGCGAACCGCCGGCAAGTGCGCGGCCCGTCGACCCTCGGTTATGGTGTGCGCGTGGTCTGGCTCGGCGTGCGGCGCGGTGATCTGGTCGATTGGGCGACCCAGCAGTGGGTGCGCGCCACCGGGCGCCGCGTCGCGCTCGCGGACGCGCCCTGGCTCGCCGGACCGTCGGGCTCGGTGGGCGCGATCGGCGCCGACTTCTTCGCGCGATGGGCCGAGACGCAGGGCTTGCACGTCCTCCCGCCCGGCCCCGACGACGGGCTCGTCGACGGGCTGTCCGCGCTCGCGGGCCCGGGCTTCGATCCGCAGGCGGTCCATCCGGACCTCCGCGACTTCTACACCCGCACCGCGGCGTACGATCTGCGGGTCGAGGGCCGCTGGTCGGGTCCGTTCCGCGCGGTCGGCTGGCTCATCGCGCGGATCTTCGCGCGCCGGCTCGCGCAGCTGAACCTGCCGCTGTCGGACCGCGAGCTGCGCGGCGGGTTCGAGAGCCGCATCGTGCGGATCGGCGACGCGGCGGGGCGGGTGCGTCACACCGCCTGGGTGCGCACGGCGGTCGACACGGGACGCCCCGCGTTCGTCGGCGAGTACGGCACGACGCACGTCCCCGGGCACGCGGGGGCGTGCATCAAGGTGGTGTTCCCCCTGCCCAACGGGAACGCGATCGTCGTGCTGCGGCCGCAGGTCGACGCGGGCGGGGGGCTGTCGCTCGTCAGCGACGGGCGGCGATTCGGCGATCCGGGGTTCTACTTCACCGTGCGCGCCGGCGCGGGCGCCGTCCGGGCCCGCTACGTGCGGACGATGAAGGAGCGCCTGAGCCTGCGCGCGCAGGACGGGGCGATCGCGGCGTCGCACCGGTTCACGGTGTTCGGGCAGCCGTTCCTCGAGCTGCGCTACGACATCGCGCGCAGGGGCGAGCGGCGCGGCGTCGTCGCCGCCGACGTGTAGAGACCTTCGCCGGCCGCCTTCTGCGGCGGCGCTGGCCAGGTTCAGTCGGGCGCAAAACGCGCGCTGAAGTGCCGCAGGAAGCGCGGCGCCTCGACGATGCGCATCCCGCCGAGGCGCTCGCGGCGCCGCCAGACCTCGAGCGTGGCCTCGACGACGTAGTCCATGTGGCTCTGCGTGTAGACGCGGCGCGGGATGGCGAGGCGCACGAGGTCCCAGTGGGCGGGGCGCTCCTCGCCGGTGTGCGGGTCGAGGCCGAACATCGCGGTGCCGATCTCGCAGCCGCGGATGCCGGCCTCGACGTAGAGCGCGACGACGAGCGACTGGCCGGGGTACCGCAGCGGCGGCACGTGCGGCAGGAAGCGGCGCGCGTCGAGGTACACCGCGTGGCCGCCGGCGGGGCGCACGACGGGGACGCCCGCAGAGGCCAGGCGGTCGACGACGTAGGCGGTGCTCGCCGCGCGGTAGCGCAGGTAGTGCTCGTCGAGGATCTCCTCGAGCCCGACGGCGATCGCCTCGAGGTCGCGCCCGGCGAGCCCACCGTACGTCGGGAAGCCCTCGGTGAGGATGAGCAGGTCGCGCTCCTGCTGCGCCAGCTGCGGGTCGCGGGTGCAGAGGAAGCCGCCGGTGTTCGAGAACGCGTCCTTCTTCGCCGACATGGTGCAGCCGTCGGCCTCGGCGAAGAGCGCGCGCACGATCTCGGGGATGGGCGCCTCCGCCCAGCCCGGCTCGCGCTGCTTGATGAACCACGCGTTCTCCGCGAACCGGCAGGCGTCGATGTAGAACGGGATGCCGTGCTTGCGCGCGACCGCCGCGACGGCGTGCACGTTCGCCATCGAGACCGGCTGCCCGCCGCCGGAGTTGTTGGTGATCGTCAGCATCACGAGCGGGATGTGCTCGGCGCCGGTGGACGCGATCAGGCGCTCGAGCGCGGCCACGTCCATGTTGCCCTTGAAGGGCGCCTCGAGCGCGGGCTCGGCGGCCTCGGGGCACGGCAGGTCGACGGCGCGCCCGCCGCAGAACTCGATGTTCGCGCGCGTGGTGTCGAAGTGGGCGTTGCTCGGCACGACCATGCCCGGCTTCACGAGCAGGCCGAACAGGATGCGCTCCGCGGCGCGCCCCTGGTGCACGGGCACGACGTGCTCGAAGCCGAACACCTCGCGGACGCGGTCGCGGAAGCGGAACCAGCTGCGCGCGCCGGCGTAGGACTCGTCGCCGCGCATGATGCCCGCCCAGCCCTCGGCCGACATGGCGCTCGTGCCCGAGTCGGTGAGCAGGTCGATCATCACGTCGTCGGCGCGCAGCCGGAACGGGTTGAAGCCGGCCTCGGCGATCAGCGCCTCGCGCTCCTCGCCCGTGGTGAAGCGGATCGGCTCGACGACCTTGATGCGGAACGGCTCGATGATGGTCTTCATCGCCGCGCCGTCGTTGCGCGGCGCGTGCCACGCCGCGGGCGCGGCGAAGGGTCGCAGCGGACGTGAACATCCGGTGACGCGTGGGCACCGTCCGGTGACGTTCAGGCGGCGAGACGCTCGGGCGCCGGGCGCGGCAGCGGCCCGCCGTCGACGCGCGCACGGCGGTTCACGGTGCGCACGAGGTCGCGGATCGCCTCCTCGTCGCCGGTGAGGAACATCTGCACGAGGTGGTCGAGGGCTTGCTCCATCGGGATGCCGGCCAGCGTCGCCACGAGCGCCGTGTCGTCGAGCAGCATCGTGACCACGCCCGCGCCGCGCAGCCGCGACAGGAACGCCGACGACTGCCGCGCGAGCTCGCGCTGCGGCTTGCCGTCGAGCGTGTACGACGCCTCGGGCCACAGCGCGAACGGCATCAGCGACTTGATGCGGTAGTCCATCACCTCGTGCAGGTACGCCTTCTCGTCGGCGATCTCGAAGCCGTAGCGCGCGCGGTCCTCGAACCAGGGCGTCTCCGGGAAGAGCCCGGCGAACGCGACGGGGACCGAGCCGTTGCGCCGCCCGGCGAAGACGCGCGTCAGCAGCGCGATCGTCGCCTCGGTGCTCTCCGCGTCCTCGCCGGGGGCCGGGTAGATGACCGAGCCCACCGTGAACAGGCCGGCGTCGAGGCAAGCCGTCAGCGCCGCCTCCACCTGCGGCAGACGGTTCTTGCGCTTGCCGAGGCCCTCGCGCAGTACGCGCGCCGAGCCCGACTCCACGCCGAAGAAGATGCCCCACAGGCCGCCCTCGACGAGCAGCGGGAGCTGGCGCGGGACGAGGCCGTGCGGCGTGGCGTAGATGCTGTAGTGCAGGTCGATCCCGCGCGCGATCAGCAGCCTCGACATGTCGGCGAGCAGGCCGAACGGCGTGGCCGAGCCCGCGAACCGGAAGAGGCGCGTGTCGTAGCGGCGCCGCAGGGTCTCGAGCTCGCCGGCCACCTGCTCCGGGCTCTTGGTGCGCCGGACGACGCCGCTCTTCGTCGCGTGGATGCAGAACGCGCACTGATACGGGCAGCCGCGGCTCTCGTCGTAGGTCAGCACCCGGATCTTCTCGTCGGCCGCGGCGAGCGCCGGGTAGACGTCGGGGTCGTAGACCGGCGTGGGCAAGTCGTTCATCTCGTCGACGCGCGACAGGCGGTTGCGGCGGATGCTGGCGCCATCGCGCCAGTAGATGTTGGGGACGTCGGCGAGCGATCGCCGGCCCTCCGCGTACTCCGCGAGCGGGACGATCGTCTGCTCGCCCTCGGCGACCGCCACCGCGTCGAACGCGGCGACGCGCTCGAGCATGGCGCCGCGCACGAGATCGAGCTGCGGTCCGCCGGCGAACACCTTCACGTGCGGCAGGCGGGACTTGACGCGCTCGGCGATGCGCACCGACGTCCGGAAGCCGTCGCCCATGTAGAGCTTGAAGCCGACCCAGTCATAGCCGCCGTGCGCGAGCTCGGCGACGACCTCCTCCCCGAGCGCGTCGCCGGCGGCGGCGAAGTGGCGCTCCACCTCGGCGTCGAGCGCGCGCGCCCAGGCGGTCGTCTCCGGGTCGCGGCCGACGTCGGGCAGGCGGCGCTGCAGCGCGCGCATGCGCGGCCGGAGCGCCGGGGGGACCATGCGCGCCAGCGTGGACACCGTGTTCAGGTCCCAGACGCGCACCTCGTGGCCGGCGGCGATCAACGTCGCGGCCATGTTGGCCATGCCGTTGTCCGGGAAGAGCGACGACGGGGTGTACGGGAAGCCGCCGTACGTGACCAGCAGACCTTTGCTCATGCGGGGCGCTCCTGCGAGGTGCTGGCCCTCGTTTCGGCGGCGCCGCGCCGCGGGCGCAGGCCCGGGCGGCGCTGACCCTCGGCCGTCCGGCGGAGATGGCGCGCGTCTTGCGAACCGCGCCGCGCCGGAGGTCCGGGATGCGGAAGCGTTGGGCGCTGCTCTGGGTGTTGCTCGGGTGCGATCGCGGCGCCGACGGCGGCGGTGCGGTCGACCCGGCGGACGACGCGCGTCGCGCCGTGCTGGCGAGCCTCGGCGAGCGCGTGATCCGGCCGGCGTACGCGGAGTTCGCGACGGCGGCGGCTGGCTTGCGCGACGCGTGCGCGGCGCTCGCGGCGGCGCCGGGCGACGCGGAGGCGCTCGCGGCGGCGCAGGCGGCCTGGCGCGCGGCGATGGACCGCTGGCAGGTGGCGGAGATGATGCTGCTCGGGCCGGCGGGGCCGAAGGACCGCGTCGGCGGCGAGGACCGGCGCGCGGCGATCTACGCCTGGCCGACGGTGAACGCCTGCCGCGTCGACCAGGAGATCGCCGCCGCGGGCTACCGGAGCCCCGACTTCTTCGCGCGCAGCCTGCCCAACGTCACCGGCCTGGGGGCGCTCGAGTCGCTGCTGTTCCGGCGCGGGCCGGAGAACGTGTGCCCGCCGCAGGTGGCGATCAACCGCGAGGGCACCTGGGCGGCGCTCGATCCGGCCGAGATCGGGCGCCGGCGGGCCGAATACGCGCGCGCCGCGGCCGCCGAGGTGGCCCGCCACGCGGAGGCGCTCGCGGCGGCCTTCGCCGACCTCGCCCGCCACCTGGCCGATGCGGGCCGCCCGGGATCGCGGTACCCGTCGACGCGCCGCGCGCTGGACGACCTGTTCGCGGCGCTCTTCTACCTCGACCTGATGGTGAAGGACGTGAAGCTCGCCGGCCCTGCGGGGATCGCGGACGGCCGCGACGCCCCCCCGTGCCCCGACTGCGTGGAGCTGCCGTGGTCGCGCCACTCGCGCGCGGCCCTCGCGGCCAACCTGCTCGCCGCCGAGCGGCTCCTGCTGGGCGATCCGCCGGACACGCCCGGCTTCGACGACCTGGTGCCCGGGCGCATCGCCGCCGGCCTGGCCGCCGACCTCGCCGCCGCGCGCGCCGCCGTCGACGCGCTGCCCGACGAGGTCGTCGCCGGCGATCCCGGGCCGGTCCGCGCCGCGCACGCCGCCGTGAAGCGCGTCACCGACCGCCTGAAGCGCGAGGTGGTGACCGCGCTCACGCTCACCGTGCCGCGCGAGGGCGCGGGCGACGCCGACTGATGGCCGACTGGCTCCTCTCGACCTGGGACGCCGTGACCGGGCCGCTGCGCTGGCCGCTCGACGCGGAGAAGCGCGTGTTCTGGGCGTACCTGCTCGGCGCGGCGGCGCTCGCGGCGCTCGTCTACGTCGCGCAGCGGCGGCGCGGCGGGCTGCTGCGCTACGTGTTCGCGCGGCGCGTGTGGCTGCACCCGTCGGCGCGCCTCGACTACGCGCTGCTGCTCGCCAAGGCGCTGCTGCGCGCGCTGCTGCTCGGGCCGCTGACCGTGTCCGCGCTCGGCGTGGCGGTGGCCGTCTTCAGCGCGCTCGATCGCGCGTTCGGCGCGCCGGCGGCGCCGCCGCTCGGTCGCCTCGCCGCCGACGCGCTCTACACCGTGACGTTGTTCCTCGCCTGGGACGCGAGCCGATGGTGGCTGCACCGGCTGCTGCACCGCGTCCCTTTCCTGTGGGAATTCCACAAGGTGCACCACTCGGCCGAGGTGATGACGCCGCTGACCGTCTACCGCAGCCACCCGGTCGAGGACGTGCTCTTCTCGCTGCGCGGCGCCCTCGTCACCGGCGCGGTGACCGGCGTGTTCCACTACTTCTTCCGCGGCCAGGTGACGGCGTGGGACGTGCTCGGCGTGAACGGGATCATGGTCGCGTTCAACGCGCTCGGCGCCAACCTTCGGCACTCCCACGTGTGGCTGTCGTACGGCCCGGTGGTCGAGCACGTCCTCATCAGCCCCGCGCAGCACCAGATCCACCACAGCGTCGAGCCCGAGCACTACGAGCGCAACTACGGGTCCTGCCTCGCGATCTGGGACTGGCTCGGCGGCTCGCTGCACGTCACGCGCGGCCGCCTGCGCCTGCGGTTCGGGCTGCGCGCCGAGGACCGGAATCACTCGCCCCATCGGCTGGGATCGGCGCTGCTGGGCCCGCTGGCGGCGCTGTGGGGCCGCCTGCGTCAGAGCGTGAGCAGGTAGGCGATCAGGTCCTCGATCTCGGCGGGGGTGAGGTGGCTCGTGCCCCCGTGCGCGTCGACGACGCCGTCGCGCTCGTTGTAGCCGGTTTCGCCTGGCCGCAGCGCGGGGTGGCCGGGCGTGCACAGCACCTCGCGCAGCGTGCGCGCGCGCCCGTCGTGCAGGAAGCGGGCGGCGCGGTCCCAGATGCCGCGCAGGCCGGGCGCGCCGAAGCGCACGTCGCGCACGTCGTCGCACACGTCGGGATCTTCGGCGCAGGCAGCAGCGCCGCAGACCTCGTCGCACGTCTCCATCTCGACGGTGGGGAACGTGTCCATGAAGCCGCCGGCGAACAGGTCGAGGTTGGTGCCGTCCGCGTCGCGCATCGGCGTCACGACCGGCCGCATCCGCACCGGCACGCCGAACGGGTTGACGTCCGTCGACGCGGCGAACGACGGCGCGGGGTGGCACGTGGCGCAGCCCGTCGCGGGGCTCTCGAAGAGCGCCCGGCCGCGGCGCGCCTGGGCGGTGTCCGGCGCGTTGGGGTTCGGCGGCAGGCGCGGCTGCGCCAGCAGGAAGAGGCCGAGCGCGCGCGTCAGGCCGTCGAAGTCCAGCGGAATCGGTCGCCGGACGCCCGTGATCGGGTCCTCGAAGTACAGGCCGTCGCCGAACGACTCGGCGCGGCCGATCACGCGGCGCGCGGTGGCGAGGAAGAACGCGTCGCGCGTGGGGTGCGGCGTGGGGCGCGGGTGCTCGAACGCCTCGCGGCCCCGCGCCGCGCCGAAGCCGTCGCCGGACGAGGGGTTTTGCGCGTCGCACGCCGGCGGCGGGTTCGTCGCGCAGTCCGCCGGCGCGCCCTCGGGCCACAGCGTGTAGTCGGAGCAGCAGAAGTTCTCGACGCGCGCGAACTCGTTGATCACCGGCTTGAAGTTGGTCTGGTCCATCGCCGCCTCGAAGAACCAGGGGCGCGTGTCGGCGGCGCCGCGGTAGGCCATCGTCATGCGCAGGCCGAGCCCCGGGTAGCGCGTGAGCGGCATGGAGAAGGCCTTGGCGATGTTGCCGCCCTCGCGGTGGCACATGACGCAGGCCTGGTCGCCGTCGACGGTGAACGGCGCGGTCACCTCGTTGAAGAGCTCGCCGATCTCGACGTCGGTCGCCGGGTACGGGCCGGCGGTGAGGTCGCCGACGACGACCTCGCCCTGCGGGGCGCCGGTGTGGCGGTCGTAGAAGCCGAGCGTCTCGCTCAGGTGGTGGGCGACGAGCAGCGTGTCGCCGGCGATGGCGAGGCCGTGCGGGTCGTGGCCCGTCGTCGGCCAGACCGGACCGGGCGAAAGGCGGCCGGTGGGGGCGTCGAGCGTGAAGCGCTGCACCTCGTCCGAGGCGGCGTAGGTCACGTAGACGGACCACGCGCCGTCCGCCTCGCGCGCGGTCGCCACCTGCTCGGGCAGCGCGCCGCCGACGATCCACGTGTCGCGCGGCGGCAGCAGGTCGCCGTGGCGCGCGGCGTCGGCGGGGTCCACGTCGCGGTAGTCGCGGCAGCAGATCGTGTCGCTCGTGTAGCGGTGGGCGGGCGCGCCGTCCGCGGCGCGGAACACCGCGATCTCGTTCTGCAGGTCCTGGAAGTTCACGTTGGGCGTGCCGTCGCCCGGGCGCCCGTCGCCGTCGGTGTCCGGGCCGGCCAGCGGCGGGTGGTGCGTGGCGGCGGAGAGCGTCGCGACCACGAGCCAGTCGCCGGCGAACGCGAGGCCGTTGGGCGGCGCGCCGACGTCGATGCGGCGGATCTCGCGGCGCGCCGCCGGATCGACGAGCGACACCGTCAGGCCGGTGAGCGCCGCCGCGGCGAGGCGCCGGCCGTCGGCGGAGAGCGCGACGTCGCGCGGGTTGTCGCCGGTCGACAGGGCCGGCCCCTGCGCGGTCACGCGAAAGTCCGACGCGTCCACCGTCCACGGCGTGACCGTGTCGCGCCAGCGGTTCGTGACCCAGAGCTCGCCGCCGTCGGGGGTGAACACCGCCTCGCTCGCGTACGGATCGGTGGGCGGCGAGGCCACGATGCGGAGCGTGCGGGTGTCGATCACCGAGGCGCGATCGGCGAACCGGCTGAGCACGACCAGCCAGCGGCCGTCGGGGTGGAGCGCGAGGCCGGTCGGGCCCGCGGGCACCGGCACGCGGGCCACGAGGCGGCGGCCCGGCACGTCGACGACCGCCACGTGGCGTCCCGGGTCGTCCTCGGTGCCCTGCAGCGACACGTAGGCCCGCGCGCCGTCCGGGGAGACGACGACCTCGAGCGGCTTGTCGCGGTGCGGCTGCGCGGACCACAGCGGATCGGCGGGCCCGAACGGGTTCGGGTAGGCGGGCAGCTCGCGCGCGGGCGGCGTCGGCTCGGACGCGCACGCCGCCAGCAAGGCGGCCAGGAACGGGCCCGGCGGGCGCTTCACGGGCAGTCCGGCGTGTCGCCGGTGTGCACACAGGGGTCCTCGTCGACGAGCCGCACACGGCCCGAGGCGGTGCACGTGGCGCCCTCCCCGTCGAGGCGGATCGCCACCTCGGCCGTCTTGCCGGTGTACGCGCCGACGCCCGACCCGTCGAGGAAGATGATCACCGCGTCGCTCATCGCGTGGCCCTCGGCGCCGGACGTGATCCAGGTGTCGATCTGTGTCGCGCCGAACGGCGCGCGGTCGTCGAGCGTCACGCTGAACAGCGCGTCGGCCTTCGTCGGCGCCGGCAGCGACGTGCGCACGTTCACCTCGAAGAACAGGAAGCCCTGGAAGCCGAGGACGAGCTCCGCCCGGTCGTCCTCGCCGAGCGGCACGAAGGCGCCGCCGCGCTCGCGGCCGAGCTCGCAGCGCATCGTGCGCGCCACCGCGGCGTCGGCGGCCCCGTCGTCGCCGCCGCCGTCCGGGCCGCCGCACCCGGCGAGCGCCGCCGCCATCAGCCACTCACCACGACGCATCGAGACCGCCTCCCAGAAGCCAGGCGTTGCGCTCGGGCAGCTCCGAGAAGGCCGGGTAGCGGTACCAGAGCCGCGCGACGCGCATGTTGAGGCGCGTGCGCCAGATCGGCCCGGGCCCCGTCGCGGCCCACTCGGCGCGCGCGCCGGCCATCGCGTCCCACAGCCCGGACAGCTCGCGGTCGGCGGTGCGCCACCGCGGCGCGTCCGGCGCGGTCGCGTAGGTGTCGCGGTAGAACGAGGCCGCGCCCTGCCATGTGAAGCGCCCGTCGAGCCGCAGCACGACCGCGTCGCCGCCGAACGATTGCACCAGCGCCGCGTCGGCCGTGTGCCCGGTCACCGCCCACGAGTCGCCGGCGAACCGGTAGCCGGCGTGCAGCGCGCGGCCGCCGCCGAGGTGCCGCGCGATCCGCAGCGCGCCCGCGCCCCGCGCGCGGAGGTCCGGGTGCCGCTCGGGCACGGCGAAGAGCGGCGCCCCGCCCTGCCCCACGGCGACGTACCGGTACGGGCTCGCCGCGCACCCGAACACGGGGCCGCAGCGCGCCACCTGCCCCGTCGCCAGCGCCGTCAGCGTCGTCCGGCGGTCGAGCACGTGCTGCCACGACGCGTCGAGGGCGTGGCTCGTCGTGCGCTCGCGGAAGGCGTCCGTCGTGCGGCCCGCCGACTCGAAGCCGACGTGGTACGCGAGGGTGGCCGTGGCGTGGCGGTCGAGCAGCTCCGCGGACGCGCTCGCGCCGGCGACGTGCGTGACGTAGTCGGGCTCGGCGCTGAGCTGGTAGTCGGCGCCGAACGACCACGTCGCCGACGGCGCGACCTGCACGCCGGCGTGGGCCTCGTGCCGGACCTCGTAGAAGCCCGTCGCCGCGCTCACGGCGTCGACCGTCAGCACCTGCGTCGCGCCCGAGACGGCGTCCAGCGCGTACTTCGCCTCGACGGTCACCCCGTCGGCGGGCGAGGTGGCGCCGCGCGTCGACGGCGAGACGGCGGTGATCCACTCGTCGGTGTAGACGTCGACGCGGGCCGCGACACCGTCGGCCGCAAACCCGCGAACGGACAGCAGAATCGCCCCGAGGCCGATCAGTTGCAGCCGCACGCCGCCGCCCCGGCGCCGGTGGCGCCCTGGATGCCTTCGCGCGTGGCGTGCACGTGCGCGTCGAGCGAGGCCTCGAGCGGGTCGAGCGCCGGCGCCATGCAGCGCTCGGTCAGCGCCGCGCGCTCCCACGGGCGGACGGGCGCGCACCCGGCGAGGATCGCGAGGCACGTGCCCCAAAGCCAGGCGCGGGTCACTCCGCGGCCTCCGCGTCGACCCAGTCCCGCAACGCCTGCCACTCCGGCTCCTCCTCGTCGGCGAACTGCGCGCCGCCCGCGTGTCCCGCGCCGCCCTCGAGCGGCTTGCTCAGCAGCAGGCCGTCGGCGGCGAACGCCCGCGCGCGGTCGAAGTTCCGCCGCGTCTCCTCGGCGGTCAGCGGCTCGTCGAGGAACAGCCGGCGCTCGTCGAGGCGATGCAGCTGCGGCGCGAACACCTCGAGCGGCCGATCGGCGCGGCCGTGGCACGTCGGGTTCGCGCAGCGGGCGGCGAGCACCGGCTGCACCGTCGCCACGAACCGCGGGAAGTCCGCGGGCGGCAGCGACTCGTAGCCGGGCGCGGGCGCGCACCCCGCCAGCGCCAGCAGGGCCCACGCCCTCACGGCCGCCCCCTGAAGTTCGCGCCGAGATCGATCCAGCGGACGATCGTCCGGAGCTCGTCGGCGCTCACGTCGCCGTGGGCGATCCCTGGCGCGTCGAGCGCGCGCGGCGCGTCGAGCTCGCGCCCGGTGAGCTTCTCGACGAGGAAGCTGCGCCGCGCGCTCCCCGTCTCCTCGTCGACGAGATCGCCGGCCAGCAGCCGCTCGTAGCCCGCGTCGAACCAGCGCGTCGGACGCCGCGCCAGATCCAGCCCCGCCGCCGGCGACGCCGACGTGTGACAGCCGCACCGGCGCTCGAGGATCGGCCGGACGTCGGCGGAAAAATCCACCTCGATCCGCGTACTTGCGTCGGCGACCGGCACCGGGAGCGGCCGGCGCGGATCGCCGCCCTCGTAGCGGCCCAGCGTCTGCGAGGCCATCGTGAGCACGTCCGGCGCCACGAAGACGTGGGCCGGATCGCCGTCGGCCGCGCCGTGGCAGGGCGCGCAGCGCTGCGCGTAGCCGGCGGGCGACGTGCCCTGCACCAGCGTCTGTCCGGGCGCGAGCGCGTACCAGCGGTTGTGCATCGTGCCCACCGCCATCCCGTCGGCGTCGAGGGCCTGCACGCGGAAGGCGACGCCGGGCGGCACCGCGATCTGGAACGTGCCGTCGTCGGCGACCGGCACCTCGGCGAGCACACGCGCCGCGCCCCGCCGGCCGAGGCCCACCGAGGACGCGCCCCGGCGACCGTCGGGCGTGTCCTCCGGCGGCACCGGCGCGCGCTCGGACGGGCGCGACGGCAGCGCCTCGACGAGCCGCGCGCCGCGGATGTCGGTCCGCGGCGCCTTCGGTCCGCTCGGCGGCAGGTTCCCCAGCAGCGCATCGATCACCGGCAGGCCGTGGTGCACGAAGAGGCCCGTCGTCGCCGCCGGATCCCACTGCGGCTCGCCCGGCGCCGGCGCCGGTTGTCGGGCGTACACCGGCTCGGGGTCGAAGTCGTGCGTCCCCACGGCGTCGACCACGGGCCAGCGCGCGGCGATGCGCGGACCGCCGCCGTCGACGGCCTCCTCGAGGGTCAGGACCTCGATGCGCAGGTCGAACGCCGCCCCGGGATCCGCGAGGTCGACCGTCTCGGGTGCGTACGCGACGAGGAGCCGCCCGTCCGGCAGCGGCGCCGGGTCGCGGTACAGGCCGCGCGTCGTGCCGGAGGCCGCCGCGTCCGGATCGAGGCGCGTCAGCGGCGGCGCGTAGAACGGGAGCCCGGGCGGCGCGCCCTCGGGCATCTCGGGCCCGAAGTTGCGGTCGACGACGCCGAGCCGGCCGGCCCGCCACACGCCGTCCAGCGCGCCGATCGTCATCACGTAGCGGCCATCCGGCAGCTCGCGGACGTCGTCGAACAGGTCCTCGGGCGGCGTGATGCCGAAGTGCTGGTGGTACTCGGTCGCCAGGTCGGGCGGGAACCGGAACGGGTGCGCCCGCCGCTGCGCCGGGACGGCCTCGCGCAGCGCGGTGAAGGCGATCTCGCCGCCGTTCTCCTCGCCGTGGACGAGGAAGACCGGCTTGCGCTCGGCGTGCGGCGTGAAGGTGCGGCGGACGATCTCGCCGCCCGCCATCTCGTAGAGGTCCGCGTCGAGCACGTCGCCGCCGTCGGCGAGGACGCCTTCGCGCGTCGACACGAACCACAGGTGCCCGTCGGGGCCGTAGGTCGGGTGCCGGTATGTCCGCCCGCCGCCCGCGTCGCTCGTCAGGCGGCGCACGGCGCGCGTCGCGAGCTCGAGCTCGTACAGGTCGTGACCGCCCTCGGCCGACGTGCGCATCGCGAACGCGACACGCCGCCCCGACGGATCGACCGCCGGGTCGCGCGCATCCGCGGAGGCGTCGGTGAGCCGCTCGACCACGCGCGGGCGCAGCGCGTCGTCGAGGTCGTGCGCCCAGTACAGCGCCGTCCCCGGCGCGTAGGTGTCGAGCGCGAACGGGCCGTGCGGCGGGAGCGGGCCGCGCACGAACACGAAGCCCTCGATCGCGCCGTCGTCGCACGGCCGCCCGAAGCGCGCCTCGCGCTCGGCGCAGGCCCAGCGCCGCACCGCCTCGGGCCGCGGATCGGCCCGCCCCGAGAAGAGCCCGTTGCCGCCCTTGTGCAGGACGCCCCCGGCGTGGAGCGGGAGCGCCTTGCGCAGCAGCCTGGACTGCGACGGATCGCCGTCGAGCGACAGCATCGTCAGCGATTGCGCGTAGTTGGCGCGCGTCGCCGCCCGAGGGAAGACGCCGTCCAGGCCGGGGTCGAGGCGGTACGGCACGGCGGCGTCGACGCCGTGACAGTTGGCGTTCGTGCAGCCGCCCGAGACGAGCGCCGGCTGGACCGTCTCGGCGAAGAGGCGTTCGCGCGCGTCGAGCGGCGGCGCGGACTCGCCGCCGCCGTCCTCGCCGGCGATCCAGTCGCGCAGCGCGACGTACGCCGGGTCGTCGGGCGACGCGAAGTTGGCCCCGCCGTGGTGCGGCAGGCCGCCCCAGGCGGCGGGCAGCGGCTTGCGCAGCAGCGTGGAGAACTCGGGCGCCTCGTCGGTGTTCGCGGCGCGCTTCGCCGCCGCGCGGGCCGCCTCGACGTCGGTCAGCCGCCCGCGCGCGTCGACGCGGAAGTGCAGGCGCGTCCAGTCGACCACCTCGCCGCGCGCCTCGGCGTCCGGCGCGACGCCGTGGCAGAAGGTCGCCGCGCAGCGCGCCTCGAGGACCGGCGCGACGGTCGTCGCGAACCGGTCGCCGCCGTCGGGCGCGCAGCCCGCGAGCGCGAGGCCCGCGACGCACGCCACCCGCGCGGTGCGGTGTCGAACGCTGCCGCCGGTCGCGGCGCCGCGACCGCCGTCCGCGGTCGGCCCGACGGCGCCATGACCACCGTCTGCGGCGCGCCGGTCGGCGTCGCGACCGCCGCCCGCCGACGCGGTCACGGCGACGCGCCGCCGGCGAGCACCGCCTCGACCGCCGCGCGCACCCGCGCCTCGTCGCCGGGACGGTAACCCTCGAACTTCGCGCGCACGCTTCCTGTCGCGTCGAGGACGTACGTCGTCGGCAGCGTCCCCGGCGCCAGCGCCTCGGCGACCTTGTGCTCGGGATCGAGGACGACCCGCGCCCGCGAGAGCCCCAGCGCGGCGGCGAACGCGCGCACCCGCGCCGCGTCTTCGTCCTGCGCGAGGGCGACCACCGCCACCCCGCGCGCCGCGCCTTCCCGCGCGAGGGCTTCGAGGTGAGGCAGCGCCGCCCGGCAGGGATCGCACCACGTGGCCCACACGTCGAGCACCACGACGCGCGCGCCCAGGTCGCCGAGGCGCAGCGTTCCCCCGTCGGGCGTCGGCAGGACCCGCTCCGCGAGCGGCGGAGCCCCGGACAACAGAGCGGCGAGGACGAGGCTGCGGACGAACATGTCGCCGAGCGTACGCACGCCGCGCGCGGCGACACATCGGCCGGAAGACGGACGCGATGGGACGGCCGGCCCGGTCATGCTGCGGGCGATGACCGCGCCCGATCTCCTGCTCGTCAGCACGCCGCTCGAGGCCCGGGACCTGCCCGGCGGCGTCTGTCCGTCGCTCTCCAACCTGACGCTGGGCAGCGCGCTGCGCCGCGCGGGCGCGGACGTCGCGGTCCTCGACCCGTCCGTCGATCTGCCGGATGGCGAAGGCCCGCTGCTCGACCGCATCGCGCAGGCGGTGCTCGACGAGCGCCCGCGCGCGGTCGGCATCAGCTGCCTGTCCACCGTCGAGGGGCGCTTCGGGCTGGCCCTCGCGCGGGCGCTCAAGGCGCGCACCCCGCGCCTGCCCGTCGTGCTCGGCGGTGTCTGGGCCACGGGGGCGGCGGAGGCAGTCGTGCGCCGCTTCCCCGAGGTCGACGGCGTCGTCGCCGGCCCCGGCGAGGACGGCGCCGAGGCGATCGCGCGCGGCGCGTCCTTCGCCGACGTGCCGGGCCTCGTCTGGCGCTTCGGCGCCGACGTCGTCCGCAACGCGCCCGGCGCGCAACCGACCGATCCCGCGCCGCTCGACCCGACGCTGATGCGCGCGCCCGATCGCTACCAGATCTTCTGCTGGCTGACGTCGCGCGGCTGCCCGTTCTCGTGCCACTTCTGCACCGAACGCCTCGCCGCGCCGTCGTTCCGCGCCGATCCCGACCCCAAGGTCGACGCGGACCTCGCCGCGATCGAGGCGCTGCCGCGCGACTGCTACCTGTGGATCTGCGACCCGCTCTTCGGCGTCCCGCGGGACCGCGCCGCGCACGTGCTCGAGCGCCTGCGCCGCACCGGCCGGCCGTTCCTGTGCGAGAGCCGCGTCGACGTGCTCCACCCCGACGACGTGCCGCACCTCGCCGAGGCCGGCTGTGACTTCATCTACTTCGGCCTCGAGTCCGCCAGCGGCCGCTCGCTGCGCGCGCTCGGCAAGATCGGCGCCGGCGAGGGCCGCCTGCGCCGCTACCTCGATGGCGCGCGGGCGCTCGTCCGTGCGTGCCTGCGCCACGACATCCTGCCCGTCTTCGGCGTGCTCAACCCGGTGCCGGGCGACGGCCCCGAGGACCTCGCCGCCACGCTCGACTTCCTCGAGGAGCTCAGCCGCATCCCGCGCCGCGGTGAGCTCGGGCCGTGCTTCCACGCCTTCCCGCTGCGCCTCGACCTCGGCGCGCCGTACCAGGAGCGCCTCGACTGGCTGAACGGTACCGGCGCGACCTTCACCGCCGCCGCCGATCCGCTGCTCGAGGACCGCTACCTGCTGCGCGCCTCGCCCACCGTCGACGAGGGCATGGCCGAGGCCTTCCGCGAGCGCGTCCGCGCGCGCAACCCGGCGTCGCCCGAGGTGCGGCGGCGGCTGATGCGCTCCTTCCCGCGGCGCTACGTGGCGTTCTGACGATGCGCGTCGCGGTCCTCGGGGCGACGGGCTGCGGCGGGCGCGCGGTGTGCGCGGCGCTCGTGGCGCGCGGCGACGAGGTGCTCGCGATCGCGCGCGGCCAGTCGGCCCCCTGGCCGCCCGACGTCCGTCCCCTCGCCTGCGATCGCCGGGACCGCCCGCGGCTCGCGGCGGCGCTCGCCGCGTTCGGCGCGGACGCGGTCGTCGACCACGTCGCCTACACGCCCGACGACGTCAACGACGTGCCGATCGCCGCGCGCTACCTGCTCGTCTCGAGCGCCGTCGTCTACGGCCCGGCGCGCGACGCGCTGTACCGCGAGGACGACCCGCCGCGCCCGGAGGGCCCCTTCGCCGCGGCCAAGCGCGCCGCGGAGGTGCGCGCGTTCGAGCGGCACGGCCGCGTCACCTGCCTGCGCATCGGCGCGCTCTACGGCCCCGGCCACGCGCCGCTCACGCCGTTCGGGCGCGACCCGCGGCTCTTCGACAACCTGCGGCGCGGCGTCCCGCTGCCCGTGCCGGCCGAGGCGCGCCCGCTGCAGCCGTGGTTCGCCGGCGACCACGGCCGCCTCGTCGCCGCGCTGCTGCACGATCCCGATCCGCCGCCGGTGCGGAACGCGGCCGGCACGGAGCTCCTCGGCTGGGAGGCCCTGCTCGCCGCCTGGGCCGCCGCCGCCGGCACGCCACCGCCGCGCATCGTCGTGCGGCCCGCCGCGGCGCTCCGCGCGGACGCCCCCCCGGCGCTCGCGCCGTTCCTCGACGCGTTGTGGCAGCCGCCGCAGCTCGACGTGCCGCCCCACGACGCCGCGACGCCCTTCGCCCAAGGCGCACGCCTCACCCTCGCGGCCTGAGGTGGGGCGGGCCCCGGCCGCGAGCCGGCGGTCAATGGGCGGACGGCGCTCCCCCGACGTCGAGGTCGGCCGTCCTCGAGCGCGGGCCGTCGGCGCCGGCGGGGAGCCCGTCAGTCCAGCGGACGGATGGGCAGCCACAGCTCGCAGTCGGCGGTGGACCAGTCGGCGGACGGCTGCATGCGTACGAGCTCCGGGCCCGGCCGCAGCTCCCAGGGATGGGTGGGGAACCACTCGGTGAAGGCGGCGGGCCAGAGCCTTTGCAGCGTCTCGGGGAAGGCGCCGGACGACGCGAACACGACCCAGGCGCCGGCCTCGACGTCGAGGTGATCGAGCCCCGGCGGCGCAGGCCGCGTGGTCGCCACGGCGTGCCAGTAGTCGAACGCGCCGCCTTCCGCGCGTCCCTCGTCGAAGTTCGCGCTCGCGGCGAGGATGCCCTGCGGCTCGATGTCGCCGAGCGCCTTGAGCGCGACGCTCTCCGCCATCGGGATCGAGCCGACGAACGCCTGAACGTGCGGGTTGACGCCCTCGTGGACGAGCGGCAGCCGCGCGCGGCGCCCCACGAGCCGGAAGGCGGGCGATTCGAGGATCCGGTAGCGCATCTCGGTGCATCCGTGGACGGTCAGACGGAATCGGATCGGCGCCTGCGAGCGGAGCGTGACGCCGGCGCGGCGCGCTTCGCTCGGCCCCACACCGTGCAGGTCGCGGAAGGCGCGGGCGAACGAGTCGCCCGACGCGTACCCGAAGCGCAGGGCGATCTCGAGGAGGGTCTCCCGGCCCGCGAGCACCGCCGCCGTCGCCACGGTCATCCGTCGGCGGCGGACGTACTCGGCGACGCCCATGCCGGCGAGGCTCGCGAACAGACGCCGGAAGTGGTGCTCGGACATGCGCGCGGCGCGCGCGAGGGCCGCCACCTCGATGTCGTCCTCGAGGTGCGCCTCGATGAGGTCGAGCGCCCGGTTGAGCGGTTCCATGACTGCGCCTCCGCCGCCCATCCTATGGACGGGGTCGACGCCGCGCCCGACGAACGGTGCCGGAGATCGTCGGGCCGCGCGCCCGCCGCTCGATCGTCCCGGCTTGCCATCCGGCGCGCGGGTCGTGCAGAACGGGGCCGCTGCGACGCTTTCCCACCATCGTCGTGACCGCCGCGCTGCTCTCGGGTTGCGCGACGCTCGCCGGCCGCAAGCAGCGCCTGCGCGTCGTCACGCGGCCGGCCGCCGCCGAGGTGCGCGACGAGGACGTCACGCCGCTGGCGACGGCGCCCGCGATCGTCGAGGTGCCGCGGGCGAGCCGCCGCCGACTCGAGCTGCGGGCCCGCGAGGGCGAGCCGCGCGCCCTCGAGCTCGAGGCGGACTACCGCTGGGGGGGCAGCCTCGGCGCCAACGCGCCCCTCCTCCTCGCCGGGCCGCTCTGGTGGCTCGCGCCCGTCGGCGTCGGCGTCGACCTGCTCAGCGGCGCCGCCTGGTCGTACACGCCACCGGCGCCCGTCGTCCTCGCGGACGGCGCGCCGCGCCCGTGGCGCATCGTCGTCGTGCCGCCGCTCGCGGACCGCGAGCTCGTTTCCGACACCCTGGGCGACCGGCTCGGCGCCTGGGCCGCCGCCCGCTGGCCCGACGCCGAGGTCGTGCGCCTCGACACCGTCGCCGACCGCCTCGCCGAGTTCGACTGGACGTCGGAGGGCCCGACGCCCGCCACGTTCCGCGACGACGTGCTCTTCGAGCTCGGCGCGACGCACGTGCTGCACGCCGAGGTCCACGGCCGGGCGGACGGCGCGCTCGTCACCACCCGGCTCGAGGACGCCTTCGCGCCGGACGCGCCGCCCATCCGCACCGATCTCCTCTACGGGCAGGAGGTCGTCGACATGCGCGCCCGCGACGCCGGCGCCTTCGCCCGCGACCTGCTCGTCGGCCTCGTCCCCAACAGCGTCGCCTTCGACGTCACGAGCCCGACCATCACCATCGACGCGGAGCGCACCGTCGGCAGCGAGACGACCGCGCTCGACGCCACGCAGCCGCCGACCCATCGCTTCTTGCGCCTGCTCTCCGGCTTCACCGTCCGCAACATCCGCAGCAGCGTCGTCCGCGGTGCCTGGGACCTGGACCTCGACCTCGGCCCCTCGATCGCGGCGTCGTGGACGACGCTCGACTTCGACGGCGCCCCGCACCGCGTCGAGTGGGTCCAGATCGCCGGCGGGATCGGCCCCGTCGGCAGCCTCGAGACGCCGCTGGGCTCGATCTACCTCTCGCTCGTGCCGCAGCTCGACACCAGCTACTTGTGGGCCGACGCCGAGCGCGAGGCCAGCCGCTTCGACACCGCCCTGCGCTTCGAGGGCGAGCTCGGCTGGCTCTTCTTCGTCAGCCGCCGCGTGAGCGTGCGCCTGTTCGCCCGCGGCGTGACCGTCTCCGCGAAACCCTTGCAGCGGGTGCTCGAAGAAGCCGACGCGCCCGACGCCGAGCTCCGCGTCGACCGCGTCCAGTACGCCGTCGGCGGCATCTCGCTCGGCTTCACGCTGCCGGAGATGCGCAGCGCGGTGAAGCGGCTGTTCCGCTGACGGGGCGCGTGGCGGGCCGCCCTCGGCGGAGGGCGGTCGACTCGTCCGAAGCGAGAGGCGGCGAAGGCGTCGACGCGCGGCGGCGAGCCTCGCGAAGGCCGAGCGCGTGTGTCGACTACCCGCCGCGGCGCTGGATGCGGTCGTGCTCGTGGATGAAGAACGCGGTGCGTTCGAGCAGCAGGCGCATGCCCGGATGGAAGAGCAGCCGCATCGCCTCGCCCTCGGCGGCCCACCGGAACCACATGCGCTCGTAGGGGTGGGGCCCGTGCTCACGGGTGGGCGCGGCGCTCGGGATCGGCGACCAGTCGACCACCTCGGCGGCGAAGAACGTCACCGTCTTCTCGATGGGGCGCCCGTCGCGCCGATAGCAGTACTGCACCTGGTCGCGGAAGTCGGGCAGCATCCGCACGTTCGTCAGGCCGGTCTCTTCGCGCAGCTCGCGAAGCGCCGCTTCGGTCTCGGACTCGCCCGGATCGGGGCTGCCCTTGGGGAACTCCCAGGCCGCGTCGGGGTTGCGCACCAGCACGCTGTGCAGGAGCAGGTATTCAATTTCACCCCCCGCCCTTCGGAAGGGGATGATTCCGCAGGAAGTCTCGTAAATCACGACCCGGTGAGTCTAGCACCCGGGGCCGCAATAGGCTAACGCCGGGTCTGTCGGTAGAGCTCGTCGATCTCGGCGGCGTGCGCGACGGCGACGGCCCGGCGACGCAGCTTCAACGTGGGCGTCAACAGGCCGTTCTCCTGGGTGAACGGCCGATCGATGAGCACGAAGTTCTTGATGGTCTCGTACGGGGCGAGCCGCGCGTTCACCGCCTCGACCTCGGACCGCAGAAGCTCGCGGACCTCGGGCTCGCGGGCGAGCGCCGCGGGGTCACCGGTCATCGATCCCTTCTCGCGCATGCGCTCGCGCAGCTTGCCCCAGGTCGGGACGATGAGCGCCACGCAGAACGGCCGGTTGTCGCCGACGACGACCGCCTGATCGATGTGCGGCTGCAGCTCGAGCAGGCCCTCGATCTTCTGCGGCGCCACGTACTTCGCGCCCGCCGTCTTGATCAGGTCTTTCTTGCGGTCGGTGATGCGCAGGAATCCGTCGCGGTCGAGCTCGCCGATGTCGCCCGTGGCGAACCAGCCGTCGGCCGTGAGCACCTCCGCCGTCGCCTCGGGCTTGTTCCAGTAGCCGCGCATGATGTTCGGGCCCTGGGCGAGGATCTCGCCGTCGGGCGCGATGCGCAGTCGCACGTCGTCGAGCGGGCGGCCGACGGTGCCGAAGCGGAACGCCTCGGGGCGGTTCGTGCTCAGCACGGGGCCCGTCTCGGACAGGCCGTAGCCCTCGAGCACGAGGATGCCCGCCGCGTGGAAGAACTCGGCGAGATCGGCGGCCAGCGGCGCGCCGCCGCTGCACGCGAAGCGCAGGCGCCCGCCGAGCCGCGCCGCGATGCGGCCGAGCACCAGCTCCGTCGCCACCTTGTGCTGCGCCGCCAGCAGCGCGGAGGGCGCGCGCCCCGCCTGCCGCGCGCGGCTCACCTGCCGGCCGACGCCGATCGCCCAGTCGACGAGCGCGCGCCGCGCCGGGCCCGCCGCCCCCCGCTTCTCCTGGAACGCGGCGTACATCTTCTCGTAGAGCCTCGGCACCGCGGCCATGATCGTCGGCCGCACCTCGGCCAGGTTCTCGCCCAGCCGGTCCATGTTCTCGGCGTAATAGACCGTTGCGCCCGCGAACAGCACGGGGAGGTAGTAGCCCACCGTCCGCTCGAAGCTGTGGGAGAGCGGCAGGAACGACAGCGCCACGTCGTTCTTGTCGAGCCGCACCGCGCGCCGCGTCGCCTCGCAGTTGGCGACGATGTTGCCGTGCGTGAGCATCACGCCCTTCGGCTCGCCCGTCGTCCCCGAGGTGTAGATGAGGGTCAACAGATCGTCGGGACCGAGCGCCTCGACCCGCGCGTCGACCGCGGCGCGGTCGCCGTGCGTCCGGCCCCGCTCCTCGAGCGCGGCCAGCGACATGACGGTGAGGCCCTCGACCGGCGGCGCCGCCACGTCCGGATCGAAGTGCACGACGTGGGTGAGGTGCGGCATCGCGTCGCGCACCGACAGCAGCTTCTGCACCTGCTCCAGCGTGCTGCAGAACACGATGCGCGCGCCGGCGTCGTTCACGACATAAGCGCACTGGTCCGGGGTGTTGGTCGGATAGACGGGCACGTCGGCTGCGGCCGCCGACAGGGTCGCCAGATCGGCGACCACCCACTCCGGACGATTCTCGGACAGGAGGCCCACGCGGTCGCCGGGCCGCACCCCCAGGGCGATCAGGCCCGCCGCGAGGTGGTCGACGCGCTCGGCCACCTGGGCCCAGGTCAGCGGCGACCAGTGGCCGCTCACCTTCGCGTAGATCATCGGGCGGCTGCCCAGCTTGCCCGCCTGCTCGCGGAAGATCGCGGGGATCGACTGGTTTTTCATCGGACGCGCATGAAATCAACGGGCATCCCGCGTGTCAACGAGACGGCCGGTCGCCCCGGCCCCGGGGCGCCGTCAGGCGCAATCGTGAGACGATGACCCCGTTCTGCTATGGTGAGGCTTCCCGCGGAGCCGATGTATTCGGCGATCCCGAACTGGAGATCATGCTCTCCCCCGACGACTTCCCCGAGGGCTACGAGGCGCGCGAAGAGCTGGGCGAGGGCTCGATGGGCACCGTGTGGCTCGCCTACAGCCACCGCGCCCGGGGCCACTGCGCCGTCAAGGTGCTCAGCCTGAAGGGCGACCGCAAGGGCACCGCCGACCGCTCGTTCAACCGCGAGGTGCGCGCGATGGCGCGCCTCTCGCACCCGTCCGTCGTGGGCATCTACGACTACGGCCGCACGGCGAACGACTCGCCGTTCGTGGCGATGGAGTACGTCCCGGGCGAGAGCCTGACGCGCTTCGTGCGCGAGCCGTGGTCCTGGCCGCGACTGTGGACGTTCATCGACCTGCTGCTCGGCGGCCTGGCCCACGCCCACGCGCGCGACCTCGTCCACCGCGACCTCAAGCCGGGCAACGTGCTGCTCGTCCCCGGCGTCCTCGGCGCCGAGTCGCTCAAGCTCGTCGACTTCGGCATCGCGCTCGCCGTCCACGACGCCCGCGTCGCCGGGCGCCGCATCGAGGGCACGCCGGCGTACATCGCGCCCGAGGCCGCCAAGGGCGAGATCGCCGCCATCGGCCCCTGGACGGACCTCTACTCGCTCGGCGTGATGCTCTTCGAGATCCTCACCGGCGAGCTGCCGTTCCACGGCCGGCACCTGCTGACGCACCACCAGCGCACGCCGGTGCCGCCGATCGCGCTGCGCCCGGACGTCGACGCGCCGCCAGGCCTCGTCCCCATCGTCGCGAAGCTGCTCGAGAAGTCGCCGGTGCACCGCTTCCGGTCCGTCGCCGACCTGCGCGCCGCGCTCGACGCGCTCGGCCCGCGCCCCGATCCGACGGAGTTCGAGTCGCCCGACGACCTCCTCAGCATGGACGAGCCGCTGTCGAACATCGGCTCGCCGATCGTCCCGGTTCGCGAGCCGTGCGGCCCCGGTCTGCTGCACCTGCGCGAGCCGCCGATCGCCGGGCGCGAGGAGGCGCGGCAGATCCTGCTCGAGGCGGCCCACGGCGTGCTCGCCGGTCACGGCCCGCGCGTCGTCCTCATCGAGGGCGAGCCGGGCATCGGCAAGAGCCGCCTGGCCGGCCACCTGCGCGAGTGGCTCGAGGAGACCGGGCGCATGCCGGCGCTCGTCATCCGCAGCGAACCCCACGTGCGCAGCGGTGGCGGCCTGCGCCAGTCGTTCTTGCGCTACCTCGGCGCACCGGACGCCGTCCGGACGGAGGCCGACGACATCCTGGCGGCGGTGTTCCCCGAGGCCGAGGCGCGCCAGAACGCCATCGATGCGCTGTGGGGGCCGTCGGGCGGCGAGCAGACGAACGACGAGATCCAGACGGCGCGCGCCGCGCGCATGATCCGCGACTTCGTCGGCGAGCGGCCGTTCCTCATCTGGGCCGACGACGCGCAGTGGTCGCCCGAGGGCCGCGTCCTGCGGCTCGTGCACCGCCTCGCGCAGGCCGACGGGCCGCCGCGGCTGTTGATGCTGGTGACGCTGCGGCCGAGCCAGCGCACCACGGTCCAGGCCGCGCGCCAGGCGCTGCTCGCGCTCAAGGGCACCGACCACCTGCGGCTCGCCCCGCTGCGGCCGAACGATCTGGCCCCGGCGCTCGAGGCGCTCGCCCCCCTGCCCCCCGGGCTGGCCGAGGCGGCGTGCATGCAGGCCGCCGGCAACCCGCTGATCGCGCTCGAGGCGCTGCGCGGCTTCCTCGAGGAGGAGGGCGTCAGCCGGGCGCCGTCCGATCCGAACGCGGTGCTGCAGACGCGCATCGACGGCGCCACGCGCGGGCCCGGCGGCGGCGATCTGCGCAGCACCCTGGCGCGGGCGACGCTGCTCGGGCGGTCGTTCACGCTGCGACCGTTGCTGCGGCTGTGCGGGGTCGACGGCGATCCCGAGGCGCCCGAGCTGCCCCAGGACCCGGAGGTCGTCGAGGCGATGCTCGAGCGGGCGGTGAGCGCCGGCCTCATCGTCGAGCAGGGCGAGGGCCGCTGGCGCTTCAACCACGATCTCGTGCGCAACCAGTTCAAGAGCGTGTGCCGCCAGCTGCGCAACTGGCCCGAGCTGAACCTCGCCGCGGCCGAGCTGAAGCTCGCGCGCGCGCAGCAGGACCAGACCGGAATCGAGCTCGAGGTCGTCGCGCGGCACCACGCCGAGGCCGGCGAGATGGAGCGCGCGCTCGGGCTCGGCCAGGAGAGCCTTCGGCGGCTGCACGGCGCCGGCCTCATGGGCCACGCGGTGTCGTTCACGCGCCGTGTGCTCGAGTGGGACGACCGCACCCGGCTGCTCACGCCGGAGCAGCGCGCCGAGATCCACTTCATCGGCAGCGAGGCCGCCGAGCACGCGGGCCAGCCCGACGAGGCCGAGCACCACGCCCAGGAGGCGCTCGAGATCGCCAAGCGCAACGAGCTGGCGGGCGTGGGCTCCCGCGCCGCCAGCCGGCTCGGCCTGCTGCGCCTGCACGACGACGAGCCCGAGGCCGCCGAGCACTGGCTCTGGGATGCGCTGAAGTTCGCGCGCAAGAGCGGCGACCCGCGGGCGCGCTGCCTGGCGCACCTCACGCTCGGCCAGCTCTACCAGCACCTCGGCCGACTGGACCAGGCCCTGATGGCCTTCGAGGCTTCGCTCGAGAGCGCGCGCACCGAGGGCCTCTTCGCCGAGGCGCTGGCGGCGCGGACGGCGCTGGCGCAGCTCGACCGCCTCGAGGGCCAGATCGAGCGCGCGGAGCAGGCCTTCACGCGCATCGCCCAGGAGGCCGACGAGGCCGGTCGCGAGGTGACGGCGACGGTGGCGCGCCTGCAGATCGGCCTGTGCGCCTGGAACCGCGGTGACACCCGGGCGGCGATGGCCGCCTTCGAGGAGGCCCACGGCCACGCGCGCGGCAACCTCTTCGCCGTCGAGTTCTACGCCTGCCTCGGCCAGGCGTGGGCCCTGTGCGCCGAGGGCCGGTGGAGCGAGGCCGAGATGCGCCTGCTGCAGGCCGAGGACCTGCGCTACGACGTGCGCCTGCACGACAACGAGGCCGAGCGCCTGCGCCGCACCATCCGCGAGCTCGCCGTCGCCGCGCGCAAGTACGACGTGGTCGAGCGCGTCGACAAGCTCGACGTGCTCGTGACGCGCACCCACTCCACCACGGGACACACGCGATCGCGCTGACGTGGTCTATGCTCCGCGCATGACACGCAAGCTCCTGCTGTTCGCCCTCCTCGCCGGCTGCTCCGCCGGTACGGACGCGCTGGTGCGCCGCACCGGGCCCGAGTACGAGGCCGAGGTCTCGTCCTGGCTCGCCACGGTGAAGCGCGCCGGGGCCGACGGCGACTGGCTTGTCGTCCGCGGATACCACGCCACCGACGATCTCATCGCGGTCTCGACCAACTCGCCGCTCTCGCACGCGGCGATCCTCGACCGCCAGCGCCTCGAGGTGGTCGAGGCCGTCGGCAAGGGCGTGGTCGTCGTGCCGCTCGAGAAGCTGCTGCGCGAGTCGCACCGCGTCCAGCTCGTGCGGCCCCGCGGCTGGACGCCCGAGGGCGGCCGCGCCGCGGTCGAGAGGGCGCGCGCCAAGGCCGGCGCCGGCTACGACTTCCTCGGCATCGTCGGCGCCCCGAACGAGGAGCGCTTCTACTGCTCCGAGCTCGCCGTCTGGTCGATGGACGTGCCCGTCGACCGCGCCGGACCGCAGAACGTGCTGCACCCGCGCCACCTGCACCGGCTGGGCGAAGTGCTGTTCGACTCCGGCACGCGCGACGGGCAGGCCGATGGGACACCGTAGAGGGCCCGAGTCGGCGCACGTCACCTTCCTGCCCGACTCGTCCTCCCCTTTCCTCTGCGGCCACCCCGACGCGCTGCACGGCGCCACGGGCGCGGCGCTCGACGCGCCGGCCGCGACGGAGCCCGACGAGGCGGCGCGCGCGCCGGCGTCGGTCGTGGCCCCGGGGCTGGCCGCACCGCTGACGTTGGAGCTCGTCGGCCGGCGGCGCCTCGTGCCGCGGGTCGCGACCGCCGCGGCGCGCACCGAGGGGCACCGGGCAGTCGCGCTGTCGGCGCCCGACGACGCGACGCGGCCGGCGACCCTCGCCGCGGCGCTGTCGCGGGCAGTCCACGCCGTGCCGCACGGCGAAGGGGCGTGCGCGCCCGAGGCCCTGCGGCGCGCCTTCCCCGACGCCGTGCTCGACGAGGCGTTCGACGCCGATCCCATCCTGCTCTTCGAGCGCCGCGGCCGGACGCGCGCCCGGGTCCTCGAGCCGCTGCGGCGGTCCCGGGCCGGCGCCGCCGCGCCGGAGCAGGCAACGCCGGGCGTCCCGATCGCCGCCGCCTCCGAAGAGGCCTTCGAGACGCCGCAGGCGTTCGTCCGCGTCCCCGTGCGCTTCACGGCGCCGGCGAGCCCGGGCGCGCAGCGCCGCCGGCTCCGGCCGCCGCCCGGGGCGAGCGACGCGGTGATCGAGCCGCTGCGCGCGCCGAGGGGCGCGGCACCGGCGCGCGCCCGCGAGCTCGCGCTGACCGCGCGCCCGCCCGGCGAGGACGGACCGCCGTGACACGCCCGCAGTTCGCCGTCGTCCGCGAGGATCCCGAGGTCGAGGCGGCCCTGCTCGGCGACGCCGACGCGGCGCTCGTCGTCGCGTCCGGCGGCTGCACCGCGCTGACCCTGGCCCGGCGCCGGCCGGACGTCGCCGTCACCGCGTTCGACATCAATCCGGCGCAGATCGCGCACTGCCGCGAAAAGGCTGAAGAAACGGACGCAGGACGCCTCGCCGCCCTCAACCAGCGCGGCGCGTTCGAGGGGCTGTTCCGCGTCCTGCGCGGCGTGATCACTGAGTTCGTCGCGCCCGAGGACGAGCTCGAGGCGTTCTTCGTCGGCGCGATCGGCCTCGCCGCGCGCTGGCGGGCGCACCGCTACTGGCCGACGGCGTTCGCGCTCGCGTTCTCCGACGCGCTGCTTCACACGATGTTCGGCCCCGCCGCGACGCAGCACGCCGCGCCCGGCAGCTACCCGGCGTATTTCCAACGCGCCTTCGAGCGCGGTCTCGCGCGGGACGACGCGTCGCGCAACCCCTTCCTGCAGCACGTCTTCTTGCAGCGCCACGTCGAGGCGCCGGCCTACCTCGGCCGCCACGGCGACGTGGCGTGGCTCCTGGGCGACCTGCTCGCCGTGCCCGCGCTCGACCGGTTCGGGCTCGTCAGCCTGTCGAACGTCTTCGACTGGTCCGCGGACGACCTGGTCGGACGTTGGGCAGCCCACCTCGCGCGCGCGATGCGGCCGGGCGGGGTCGTCGTGATGCGGCAGCTGAACAACCGTCGCGATCTGCGTCGCTTCTTCGCCCCGGCGTTCACGTTCGACGACGCGCTCGGCGCGGACCTGCTCGCGCGCGACCGCTCGCTCTTCTACGAGCGCATCGAGGTCGCGCGGCGTGCGTCCTGAGTGGCGCCACTACGAGGCCGCCGCGCTCGGACCGCTCGTCCCCGGCCTGCGCGCGCTCGAGGCCGGCATCCCCTATCCGCTCGACGACGACGCCTTCACGATCGACCACGGCGACGATTACAGCGCGTTCCACCGCGGGCTCGGCGACGCGCACTATCTCGTCGCCACCGACGGGCCGCGGGTCGTCGGCGCCATCGCCGGCGTGCTGCGGACGGCGGATGTCGCGGGACGCCGCGTTCCGTCCGTGTACCTCGGCGATCTGAAGGTGGCGCCGGACCACCGCGGGACGGGCCTCGCGCGCCGCGCCGCCCTCGGCGCCGTCGCGAAGATGCGCGAGCCGCGCTTCCGGCGGTGGCGGCTCGCGTACTTCGCGGCGATGCGCGGCGAGAGGGGCGACGTGACGCGCAGCTTGCAGGGGCTGCACCCGGGCCGCCTCACGCGTCCGGTCGCGACGCTCCAGCTGTACTTCGTCGCGCCGGCGGCGCTGCGCGCGCTCGACGCCGCCTCCTGCCCCCCGCCGCCCGCCGATCCCGGCGCGGATCTCAGCCCCGAAGCGGACGAGGACCGCGTCTCCACCGCCGGCCGCAAGGACCTGCGCCTCGTCTCCACCGGCGCGCCCTGGCCGCTCGTGCACCTGCCGCGCGGGCCGCGCGGCTGGACGCCCACCCTCGGCGCCTACCTGCGCCGCTGCGGCGATCTGCCGTGGCGCGACGGCGAGATCGCGTGCTTCGGCCTCGACGCGCGCCTCGAGCCGCAGACGGCGTGGCTCGCCTCCCGCGGGGTGCAGCCCGGCGCCGTTTGCACGATCCACGCGCTCGCGTGGCCGGGTATCCTGCGGGGCATCCGGTGGATGCACCTCGCCACGGCGGAGATCTGACGACGCATGCGCGCTCTCGTCGTTGACCTGAAGCGGTCGGCGGACGACCACCCGTACTTCGCGGCGCTGCGCGACGGGACGTTCGGGCACGACGACTTCGTCGCGACGCAGGCGCAGTTCCTGTTTGCGGTCGACTTCTTCCCGCGGCCGATGCGGGCGCTGCTCGGGCGCGGGCCGCTCGCGCGCGAAGCGCTCGTCGACAACCTGGCCGACGAGGCGGGCCGCGGCGATCCGGCGGCGGCCCACGGCGCCACGTTCCGCGAGCTGCTCCGTCGCCTCGGCGCGTGCGAGCCGGCGGCGCCGTGGCCCGAGGTGCGGGCCTTCAACGCGACGCTGCTCGCCGTGTGCGAGCACGAGCCGCCGGCGATGGGCCTGGCCATGCTGGGCATGATCGAGGACCTGTTCGCGGGCTTCTCGGCGCAGATCGGCGAGGCCCTCGTCGCGCGCGGCTGGCTGCCCGCCGGCGCGCTCGTGCACTACGCCACCCACGAGCGGCTCGATCCGGCCCACGCCGAGGGTTTCTACCGGCCCGCCTTCGCGGTCGGCGGCCCCGAGGTCCGCGCCGGCCTGGAGCTTGGCGCCTACGTCTTCCTCCGGCTGTATCGCGACCTCTTCGAAGCGCGGGGCCGCCGGTGATCGACGCCGCGCTCCTGCGCGCGCTACACGCGCACGAGCCGCGTCGATTCATCTTTCGTTTCGGGATCTTCGCCGCGCTGTACCTCGGGTCGGCCGCCGGCGCGATCGCGCTCGCCTCGCCCTGGGCGGCGCCGCTCTCCCTCGTCGCCGCGGCGTCGCTGCACGGCATCAGCCTCTTCACGCACGAGGCGGTGCACGGCGTGCTCTCCCGGCGGCGCGCCGTCAACCACGCGCTCGGCGCCCTGTGCGCGCTGCCCGTGCTGCAGAACTTCGCGGCCTACCGCGTGCTCCACCTGCGGCACCACGCCCACCTCGGGGCCGAGGGCGATCCGGACCACTACGAGAACTACACGCGCCGCCGCGCGCTGGTCTACGCGATGCACTGGGGCCGGCTGCTGCTCGGCTACCCTGCGTACGTCACGGCCATCCCGGTCCTCGGCTGGCGGCAGGGCACGGGTCGCGACCGCGCCTTCGTCGCCGGCGAAGTGGCGGCCCTCGTCGCGCTCGTCGCCGCCGTCGCCGCGTGGGTGCCGTGGCCCTGGCTGCTGCACGGCTGGCTGCTGCCGATGGCCATCGTCAACACGCTGGTGAACGTCCGTGGCATGAGCCAGCACACGCTGCTCGCCGACGCGAGCGACGTCGTGCGCGGCACGCGGACGATCCTCGGCACGCCCGTGTCCCGATTCTTCATGTGCAACGAGAACTTCCACCTCGAGCACCACCTCTACCCCGGCGTGCCCTGGTACCACCTGCCGCGCCTGCACGCGGCGCTGCGCGACGACCTCGCGCGCCGCGAGGCGCCCTACATCCCGACCTACCTGCGCTTCGTGGCCGACTTCGCGCGCGCGACGCTCGGCGGCGGTCCCCGCGGGACGGTGACGCCGCGTTGATCCACGAGCGCCTCCTCTTCGCCCTCGGCGGCCTCACTTCACTCGCGCTGGCGGTGCGCGGCGCCCCCCTGCCGGCCCTCGCCGTGCTCGGCGCGACGGCGGTCTACGCGCTCGTCTGCCGGTTCGCGCCCACACGCCTGCGGCTCGCCTCCGCCTACGTCTACACGCTCTGGTTCTACGAGGCCGTCGCCTGGATCACGCCCGCCCTCGGCACGCCGACGTGGGACGCCGCGCTGCTCCGCGCCGACCGCGCGCTGTTCGGCGAGAGCCCCGCCATCGCCATCCAGACCTGGCACACGCCGCTGCTCACCGACGTGATGAGCCTCTGTTACCTGAGCTACCACGCCTACGTGCACGGCGGCCTGCTCTGGGCGCTGCGCCGCCGCGAGGACGCCGAGCGCCTGTACGTACCGCTCTTTACCGCGTTCGCGCTCGGCCTCGGCGGCTACCTGCTCGTCCCCGCCACCGGCCCCGCCATCGCGTACCCCGAGGCGTTCGCGGCGCCCCTCGCCGGAGGCTGGGCCACGGCGCTCAACCACGCCGTGATCTCGCGCGGCACGTCCCTCTACGACGTGTTTCCCAGCCTGCACGTGCTGATCACGCTGGTGATGCTCGACCACGACCGGCGCCACGCGCGGCGCCGCTTCCGGGTCATGCTGCCGGCGTGTCTCGGTCTGTTCGTCTCGACGCTGTACCTGCGTTACCACTACGCGGTCGACGTGCTGGCGGGCGGTGGCTTCTTCGCGCTGTCGGCGGCGCTGTGCGCGCGGCGCGCCGTGGCGGATCGCGACGCCGCCGGGGCGGTGTCCCGCTGAAGTTCCGCCATCGGTGACGAGGCGACCGTTCTCGAAGGTGGCGCGGCAGCGGTTGTTGCGATGGTCGCGCCAGGTCCACACCTGCTTCGTCTTCGTCTTGAGCACCTTCTCGTCGGTGTCGTCCGGATCACCCCACAGGAGGCGCACGGCGAGGGGGCGCATGCCTTGCGGCCCCAGTGGTCACCGAGGGCGACGCCGAGGACCCAGCCGACGTCGATGCCCACGCTGCTCATGCGACCTCCGACGGCGGGGGGCGTGCGGCGGGGCCTATCGCTGGCCGAGCAGGGTGCGGGAGATGATGACGCGCTGGATCTGCGACGTGCCCTCGTAGATCTGGAAGATCTTCGAGTCGCGCAAGAGCTTCTCGACCGGGTACTCGGTGTTGAAGCCATAGCCGCCGAAGACCTGGACGGCGTCGCTCGCCACGCGGTGCGCCATGTCGGCGGCGAAGCACTTGGCGTAAGCCGCCTCGAGCGTGTTGCGCTGGTGGTTGTCGATCTTCCACGCGGACTGCCAGACGAGCAGGCGCGCGGCCTCGATGTCCTTGGCCATGTCGGCGATCATGAAGGCGATCGCCTGGTGGTTGCCGATCGGCTGGCCGAAGGTGCGGCGCTCGGTGGCATAGCGGATGGCATGCTCCATCGCCGCGCGGGCGAGGCCGACGGCGCCCGAGGCCACGAGCGGGCGGGTCTTGTCGAACGCCTTCATGGCGATCTTGAAGCCCTCGCCCTCCTCCCCCAATCGGTTCTCGACGGGGACCTCGACGTCGGTGAACGTGATGCCGCGCGTGTCGCTGGCGCGCTGGCCCATGTTCCAGAGCTTCTCGCTGACCTGGATGCCCGGGCTGTCGGCGTCGACGATGAAGCCGGTCATGCCGCGGTGGCCGCCGTCGCGGTCCGTCTTGGCGAGGACGAAGAACCAGTTCGCCTTGCCGGCGTTCGTGATCCACATCTTCTCGCCGTTGATCACGTACCTGTCGCCGCGGCGCTCGGCGGTCGTGCGGATGCCGGCCACGTCGGAGCCGGCGCCCGGCTCGGTGACGGCGTAGGCGGCGAGCAGGAACTCGTCGATCATGCGGCCCAGGTACTTCTTCTTCTGGGCGTCGCTGCCGGCGACGATGACCGGCGCCTCGGCGAGGGTGTTGGCCTCCATCGCCGTCGAGATGCCGGTGCAGCCCCAGGCGTGCTCCTCGCCGAGCAGCACGCCCTCGAACGTGCCGAGGCCGAGGCCGCCGTACTCCGCGGGGATGTGCGTGTTCAGGAGGCCGAGTTTCCAGGCCTCCTTCAGCACCTCGTACGGGAACTCCCCCGTCTCGTCGTGGTGGGCCGAGACCGGGCGGATCTTGTCGGCGGCGAAGCTGCGAGCCAGATCGCGCAGCTGCTGCTGGTCCTGCGTGAGGTTGAAGTCGACCATGGGCGCTCTCCCGCGGGTTGGGGTCGCGCATCCATATCACGAAAATGAATCGCCGTTCAGCGTTCCAGCCAGCACACGCGGACGTGGGTGCCCTCGCCGTTGTCGCGCGGCCGGCAGCGGCGCTCGCCGCGGCAGTCGAAGTCGAAGCAGCAAGGCTCGGCGCAGACGTTCTCGACGCAGTGGCCGCTCTGGCATTCGGCGTCGTCGGCGCAGGCGGCGCCCTCTTCGGCGGCCCCGCGCGGCAGCGGCACGCAGGCGGTGGCGATGCCGTCCTCGGGGCGGCCGCTGAAGCCGACGACCTGGCCGCAGACCTGCTCGCCGCACTCGGCGTTCGTGCAGCACGTGCCGGCGCAGAAGCCGGGCGGGTCGGCGAGGCCGCTGGCGATGCAGATGCCGCTCTGGCACTCCTGCGGTCCGAAGCCGTAGCCGCACGGCTCGCCCGGGAAGCCGCCGATGATCGACGCGGGCAGGTCGCACCAGGATCGCATCGACGCGCCGGCCTGACCGAAGAAGCAGGACCCGCCGCCGATGGCGACGCAGTCGTTGTCGGTGCAGCACGCGCCGAGGCAGCGGTCGCCGTTCTCGCGCAGCTCGCACATGCCGCTGCGGCACGCGTTGTCGCCGCAGGCCTGGCGGCCGTCGCGGGTGAAGCCGTCGCCGGCGACGTTGAAGCGGCCGGGGACGCAGTAGCGCGCGCCGCTCGAGTACAGGCAGCCGAAGCCCTGCGGGCACTGCGTCTCGCTGCAGCACAGCGTGGCGCAGGCGCTCTCGGGGCGCCCGCCGATGCTCACGCGCAGGCAGATCCCGCTGTCGCACTCGGCGTCGCGGGCGCACGGATCGCCGAGCGCGCCGTGACCGACGAGCACGCACTGGACGCGCTCCACGTCGCAGCGCTGGCCGGCGGGGCAGCCGCCGCAGTCCTCGGGGACGCAGCGCGCGGCGACCGGATCGCAGCGCTCGCCGACGACGCAGCCGCCGCAGTCCTCGACGACACACTGGCCGGTGATGCGCTGGCAGCGCTGGCCGGCGGGGCAGCCGCCGCAGTCCTCGACGACGCACTCGCCCCCGCGACAGCGCCGCCCCGCCGGGCACCCGCCGCAGTCGTCGACCACGCACCGCGCCGCCTCGCGGTCGCACACGAAGCCGGGCTCGCAGCCGCCGCAGTCCTCGGGACGGCAGCGCCCGCCGCCGGCGTCGCAGCGCGTCCCCGCCGCGCAGCCGGTGATCGCGCAGCCGTCGGCGCACGCGCCCGCCTCGCAGACGCGCGCCGGCGCGCCGCAGTCGGCGTCGGCGGCGCACTCCGGCCCGGACCGGCACTGGCCGCTCTCGCAGCGCGCGCCGGGCGGGCAATCGCGCGCCTCGCGGCAGTCGAACGAGCAGCGCCCCTCCCGGCAATACAGACCGGGCGCGCAGTCGCTGTTCAGGCGGCAGTCGGGCGGCGCGGCGTCGGGCCCCGGTGGCGTTGCGCAACCACCGTCGGCGTGCGGCGACCCTTGGGAGCCGCAGGGCGGCGCGGCGTCCGCCGGCGGCAGGGCGTCGCCGAAGGCGCGGGCGGCGTCGCGCACGCCGGGCGTGCGTCCGGCGTCGGACGCGCCCGGAGAGGCGGCGTCGTCGCAGCCGGCCAGCAGGAGGACGAGGAGCAGCGCGCAGCGCATGGCGCGGACGATAACCGCGCCGCGCCGAGCCGGGCAACGCCGGCGCGCCCTCGGGTCCCCACCGATGCAGGGTCTTGCGCGATCCACCGGGTTCCGGGGATATGATGGGCAGATGTCGCGCCTGATCTACGATGGAGCGCGTCCCGGTCCGAACCGGGCGGGACCCCGACCGGGCCCCACCGACACACGCGACACCCACGAGATGGCCGTGCCGCCCGACGAGGCGGCCATGCCGAACGTGCTCATCGCCCGTCGCTACGCGCTGCTCAACCGGCTCGGCGCGGGCGGCATGGGCGAGGTCTGGCGCGCCCACGACCAGCTCACGGGCCAGACCGTGGCGGTGAAGGTGCTGCTGTCGAGCATCGCCGGCGCGCCGGCCGCCGAGCTGCGGTTCCAGCGCGAGATCGAGGCCATGGCGCGCCTCGACCACCCGCGCATCGTGCCGATCATCGACGCCGGCCGCGATCCGACGGTGGGGCTGTTCTTCGTGATGGTGCTGCATGCCGGCCGCCCCATGCAGGAGGTCGGCGCCGAGTGGACCGACTGGCGCCAGATGGGGCCGGTCGTCGACCGCATCCTCGAGACGCTGGGGTACGCGCACGCACGCGGCGTCATCCACCGCGACATCAAACCCGACAACATCCTGATCGACGCGAGCGGCGAGCCGGTCCTGCTCGACTTCGGCGTCGCGCGCCTGAAGGACCAGGCGCGCAGCGGCACCTCGGCCCACGATCTGCTCGGCACCGTCGACTACGCCGCGCCGGAGCAGGCCACGGGGTCGCGCCGGCGCATCGGGCCATGGACCGACCTGTACGCGTTCGCGATCGTGATCTACGAGATCATCTGCGGGCGCCTGCCCTTCTGGGCGCCGAGCCCCGTGCAGTCGCTGATGATCCGGCTCGACCACGGCTGCCCCCCGCTCGAGCCGCGCGCCGGCTTCGCCACGCCCGTCGGGCTGTGGAGCGTGCTCGACCAGATGATGCGGCCCGAGATCAACGACCGGCTCCAGCACGTGGCCGAGGTGCGCCGCGCGCTGGCGATGCTCGCCGACGCCCCGCTCGAGGTCATCAACCCGGGACGGGCGGAGCCGCGGCCGCCGGGCCAGGACGTGCGGCACGACACGACGATGACCGACGACGAGGCGGAGGCGCTGTTGAGCCGGCGCGGATCGCGCGTGTCGGTCAACACCGACATCCGCCTCGCGCGCCCACTCGAGCCGCCGCTGCGGCCCGCGCGGCTGCACGGGCGCGAGGCGCTGCTCGAGCGGCTGCTCGAGAGCCTCTCGCGCTGGATCCGCACACCGCAACCCGCCGTGCTGGTGATGACCGGGCCGCCGGGGTGCGGCAAGTCGCGCCTGGTCCAGGAGACGCTGGTGCCGTGGCTCGCCGGCGGACACCTCGAGGGCCACCGCCACTTCTGGCCGTCGCTGAACGTCACCGGTCACGGCGTGCGGGATCTGGCGCTGTCGGTGGCCGGCGCGCTGGGCCTCGAGGTCGACGCCGCCCGCGACCACCTCGACTGGTGGCTGTCGGGACGCGGCGCCGACGCGCAGGTGCGCGATCGCCTGCTGGCGTGGCTGGCGCCGAAGTCCGAGGGCGCGATGGTCGTGGCGCCGGCGATCGAGCTGCGGCGCATGACCGACTTCCTGCAGCACTGCGGCCATCGCCACCGGCCGTTCGTGCTCTGGCTGGACGGCCTCGAGACGCTCGACGCCAACGTGCTCGCGCTCGTGAGCGCCGTGCGCGACGCGCGCCTGCCCATCCTGGTGGCGGTCACCGCGCGCAGCGCCACGCCCGCGCCCGGGCTGGCGGCGCCGCCGTGGCTCACCGAGGCCACGCGCACGCTGCGCCCGCTGCCCGACGACGCCATGGAGCGCATCGCCGACGACCTGCTCGAGCTGCGGCCGAGCGAGCGCCGGACGCTGGTGGCCATGTGCGACGGCAACCCGCAGCAGATGCTGGACGTGATCAACAACCAGCGCCGGCGCGGGCTGCTCATCCCCGCCTGGCCGCGCTGGAAGCGGGCGCCGCGCGGCTGGGCGGCGCCGCAGTAGCGACCGGCAGCCCGATCAGGGCAGCACCTCGAAGCGCACGGGGCGGCTCGCGGCGTCCGGGCGCCCCTCCGGCCAGACGCGGACGTGGTGCGCGCCGGGCCGGGCCGTCCACCACTGCGCGAACGGTGGATCGACGGGCGCATGGGCGGCGCCGTCGATCTCCCAGACGAGGCGCGCCACATCGCCGGGCGCCCGCGCGGTGAGGCGCAGGCGCGCGTGGTCCTCGGGGACGTCGGCGCTCAGACCGAAGACATCACCCTCCCCCGGGAACGTCACCGCCAGGGCCTCCGCCGCCGGCAGGGCCTCGCGGCGCCGCGGCGTGGTCGCGGCGTCCGCCACCACCCAGTCGACGATGCGGTGGCGGCAGGCGTCGGCCTCGGCCCCGTCGCGGCGGCGACAGAGCTCGACCTGCTCGAGGCCGGCGCGCGAGAACGGATCGGCCGGCCGGCCGCGCATCGCCGCGAGCATCGTCAGGTGCCAGAGCCGCCCTGCGCCGGCGACGCCGCTGACCCCCTGCATCGGACGGCCGTCGAAGTTGCCCACCCAGACGCCGACCGTGACCGCCGAGGTGTAACCGACCGTCCAGTTGTCGGTGAAGTCGGTGCTCGTGCCGGTCTTCGCCGCCGCCGGGAACGGCAGCTCGAGCGGGCTGTCGCGGCCGAACCCGGGGATGCGCGCCATTGGATCGGCGAGGATGTCGGTGAGCAGCCGCGCCACCTCGGGCGGCATGACGCGGCGGCCGCGACCGACGGGGTCCTCCCGCCGAAACCGGACGGCACGCCACGTGCCCTCGTTGGCGAGCGCGCGGTACGCGTTCGTCAGCTCGAGCAGCCGCACCTCGCCGTTGCCGAGCGCCAGCCCCAGGCCGTAGTGGTCGGGGCGGCGGTCGAGGCTGTCGAAGCCGAGGTCGCGCAGGCGCTCGTGCAGCCGCGGGACGCCGAGCCGCCACGCGAGCCAGACCGCCGGGACGTTGTAGCTGCTCGCCAGCGCGACGCGCAGCGGCACCCAGCCGTGGAAGTGCCGATCGTAGTTGCGGGGCCGGTAGTCGCCGAAGGCGGTCGGGAACCAGAGCGGCAGGTCCGGCAGCTCGTCGGCCGCGGTGAAGCCGCCCTCGAGGGCCAGGCCGTACACGAACGGCTTGAGCGTGGAGCCGGGCTGCCGCCGGCCGATCACCATGTCGACCTGGCCCTCGACCGGGTCGAAGAAGTCGGCGCTGCCGACCCACGCCAGGACGTCGCCGGTGCGGTTGTCGAGCACCACCGCCGCGGCCTGCGTGGCGTCGTATTCGGCGAGGCCGCGGAGCGTCTGCTTCACTGCCGCCTCGACCTCGCTCTGCAGCGGCAGATCGAGCGTCGTCGGCACGTCGCCCGCGGGCACGCCGGCGGCGAGCGCGAACGTCGTGAAGTGCGGCGCGGCGAAGCGTCGCGCGCGATCGGCGGGCCGAAACGGCAGGACCTCGGCGACCGCCTCGGCGTGCTGGCGGGCGTCGATGGCGCCGGTGGCCCGCATGCGGTCGAGCACCGTCCGCTGCCGGCGGCGCGCGGCCTCCGCGTCCGTGAAGGGGTTGGCGAGGCTCGGCGAGCGCGGCACGCCGGCCAGCAGCGCCGCCTCGGCCAGGGTGAGCTCTCGCGCGCGCTTGCCGAAGTAGAGCCGCGCCGCGGCCTCGACGCCGAAGGCCCCGTGCCCGAACGGCACGCGGTTCGCGTACTGCTCGAGGATGGACCGCTTGTCGAACGCGCGCTCGAGGCGCAGCGCCCACACCGCCTCCTGGAGCTTGCCGCCGAGGGAGCGCGGCAGCGGGAGGACCTGGCGCACGAGCTGCTGGGTGATGGTGCTGCCGCCGGCGACGACACGCCCCGCGCCGACGTTGTCGACGAAGGCGCGCGCGACGCCGCGCAGATCGACGCCCGGGTGGTCGAAGAAGCGGTGGTCCTCGACGGCGACGAAGGCCGGCGCCAGCCACGGCCCGATCTCGTCGAGCGTGCGCCACGCGCCGCGCCCCTCGCGATCGCTGAGGGCCTCGCGCAGCAGCAGCCCGTGTCGGTCGAGCAGGCGGCGGCTCTCGGTGTCGCGGTGCTCGAGGCGCTCCACGGGGAAGTCGACGAGCGCCACCGCCGCCCAGAGCGCCAGCAGGGCGGCCCCCGTGAGCGCCGTGACGGCGACGAGCGCGCGCCGAAGGCGGCGACGCATCATCGCGGACGGCGGCATGCGCTGTTACAGTGCGGCGCCATGACGACCCAAGATACCGGCACGGTGCGTGTCTTCACGTACAAGGACCGCGGCGGGATGCTCTCGCCGATGGCGCACGACCTGCGTTTCACGGTCGAACGTTTCACGGTGCGCGCCGACGGGCGCGACGTCGAGGCGCGCTTCGAGCCGCAGTCGATGCGCGTCGACGGCACGATGCGGGACGGCACGCTCGACCCCGGCGGGCTCAACGAGATGTTCCGCCGCGAGGTGCTGAAGAACGCGCACGACGAGGTGCTGCAGGCGGGCCGCCACCGCGAGATCGTCTTCCGCGGCCGGGCCGAGCCCACGCCCGAAGGCTGGCGCGTCGACGGCGAGCTGACGCTCGTCGGCCGGACGGACCGCGTGACGGTGACGGCGCGGCGCGCGGGCGATCGCCTCGCGGGCCGGGTGGAGCTGACGCCCAGCCGCTGGGGCATCAAGCCGTTCAAGGCGATGCTCGGCACGCTGCGCCTGCAGGACCGCGTGACCATCGAGTTCGACATCCCCGAGCCCGCCGGCGGCTGAGCCGCCCGTCCGGGCCTCACCGCATCGAGACCTCGGCGCGGGGGTGCACCCAGAAGATGCCGCCGTCGCTGCGGCCCGACACCTCGGGCGTGTACATCTCCTCGGCGCGGGCGGGCGGCAGCACGAACGTGCCGGCGGTGGTGGCGCGCGCGACGTAGCTGTAGGTGTGGACGCCCGGCGGGAGCCGGTCCGCGAAGAGCACCACGCGCTCGTCGCGCTGCTCGACGTGGTTGAACGGCGAGTACCACCAGCCGACGTCGTGCCCGTCGGTGCTCTCGGAATCTCCCCCCTCCTCGGCGCCCTCCTCGTCGGTGGCGAGGGGCGTGAGGCGCGCCGTCGTGCGCAGCGCCGTGTCGACCGACTCGAGGCCGCTCGGGAGCGGATCGGAGACGACCACGTAGTAGCGCTCCTGGTGCGTCGCGACGCGCAGCCGCACGCGCACGAGCTCGCCTTCGACCACCGAGCGCGTCTGGCCCTCGCGCCCGAACGGCTCGTACCAGCGCTGCACCACCAGGCCGTCGTCGCGCGCCTGCGTCGGCATCTCGGCCGGCGCATAGCGGAGGAGCGCGCCGTAATACAGGTGACCCGCGCCCGTCGCGCCGAACACCAGCGGCATCTGCTGCCCCGACGGCGGCAACTGCGCCACCGGCAGCGTCGCCTGCTTCGCGTCGACGCCACGGCCCTGGAAGGACTCCTTCGCGATCACGTTGCCCCCGAGGCTCACCGTCGCCTCGAACGCCGGCACGTCCTTCTCGCGGATGCGCGCGAAGTCGGAGAGCGCCATCAGCGCGAAGCTCGCCTCCTGCGTGCTGCGATAGGTGCCCCGCCCGCGGATCTTCAGCAGGTAGCGCACGATCTTCGGCACGAAGGGGTGGTCGGGCTTCGTCGCGAGCAGCGACTGCAGCACGATGGCGGTGGTGCGCGTGTCGCTCGAGAACAGCGCCGCGTACGTCGTCGGGCTCGATTCCTCGAAGTGCACCTCGCTCGGCGTGACCCGGGCGGCGTTCATGATCTCGGTCATCATCGCGCCGGCGCGGCCGCCGCGCGGCTCCGCCAGCGCCCACGCGTGCGCCGTCAATGCCTGGCCGAAGAGCGCCATGCCCTTGCGGTTGTCGTGCAGCTTGCGCATCACCTCGAGCGGGGACGTGCCGGCCCGCGCGAGCACGTAGCTGCCGAGCGCACGCTCCTCGTCGCGGCGCGGGCCCCACTCGCAGGGCTGCGCCGCGTCGAGGCGCTCGCGCACGTACTCGCGCGCCGACGAGAGCGTCTTCGGCGGCACGGGGTATCCGGCGGCCTGCGCCTCGCCGAGCGCCAGCGTCGCGTACGCGCTGGCCCAGTAGGCGGAGCAGCCGCTGCCCGGCCAGTAGCCGAAGCCGCCATCGGGGCGCTGCATGGCCTCGATCGCCTTCACCGCCGTGGCGACGACCTCGGTGGGCTGCCGCTCGCCGAGCCAGTCCTTGCCGTAGCGATCGAGGAGCGACTTGAGCGCCACCAGCGGCACGAGTCGACTCGACTGCTGCTCGAGGCAGCCGTACGGGTAGTCGATGAGCGCCTCGGCGTCGGCGCCCAGCCCGACGAGCGCGGTGCTCGCCAGCGTGAGCTGCAGGCCGCCCACGTCGGGGCGGATGCCGTTCGGCGTCGCCAGCGCTTCGGTGACGGCCGGACCGCCGGCGGGTGCGTCGCCATAGACCGCCACCGCCTCCTGCGCGACCGGCAGGCGAACCGGGATGGTCATCTCGACGGCGTCGTCGTCGGCGCCGCTCTTGACCGAGAAGCGAACCTTGGCCGGCCCGTCGCCCGTCGCCTTGAACGCGAAGCGGACCTCGTGTCCCTTGCCCTCGAGCACGGTGACGCGGCGCTCGAGCGCCTCCATCGCCTGGATCGGCCCCTCGACGACCGCCTTGACGTCCACGGGCCGCGAGGCCGCCTGCGCGCCCGCCTGCTTCGCGTGCACGACGATGCCGGCGGCGAAGACGTCACCGATGCGCGTCCCGCGCGGCAGCGCCGGCCGGGCCATCAGCGGCTTGTTGACGACGATCTTGCTGCGGCCACGCCCGCCGCGGTCGTCGGCGGTGATCGCCACCGCCATGATGCGGAAGGTCGTCAGGTTGTCCGGCAGCTTGCCGGTCGCGCGCGCCCTGCCCTGCGCGTCGGTCTCGACCGCGCCGATGAAGAGCGGCGTCGTCTCGAAGCGCTTGCGCACGGTCATCGATTCGCCGAGACCGCCGCCGCCGCCCTGCTCGCGCCCCTTCTCGCCGTAGCGCATCTGCGGCACGAGCGCGAGCAGGTTGGTCGCCTGCCGGACGCTGAGGCCGCGCGGGCTGTAGAGCGCATCGACCGGATCGGGCGCCTCGTAGCCGGTCAGCGAGAGCACGCCCTCGTCGACGGCCCACAGCGTGACCTCGGCCTGGGCCGGGCGCCCCTGGCGGTCGCTGACGGCGAGGTCGATCGCGATGTCGTCGCCCGGCCGTCGCTCCGCCGCGTCGGGCGTCACCTCGACCTTCAGCCGCTTCGCCGCCGGCATCACCCGGATCTCGCGGTAGCCCGCGCGGAACGCCGGACGCCCCGGATCCCCAGGTTTTCCGGGCGGTTGCACGCGCCCACGCACCAGCACGACCCCCACGAACGCGTTGGGGATCATCGACTCGTCGATCGGGATCTCGATCGGCGTCGCCGTGCCC
Source organism: Myxococcota bacterium (assembly GCA_963169045.1). Classification (GTDB taxonomy): domain Bacteria; phylum Myxococcota_A; class Bradymonadia; order UBA7976; family UBA1532; genus CAUJDF01. The sequence goes on along the minus strand of CAUJDF010000091.1, from coordinate 19,645 downwards.
GAGAGGCGCAGCCGCTGCTGCATGAGGATGCCCTCGCGCTCGACGGTCACCCACGCCTCGGCCTCGGGGAACGGGCTCTGCACCAGCAGCTTCGCCGTCTCGCCGATCTCGTAGGTGGCCTTGTCGGCGACGACCTCGACGCGGTTGTCGTCGTCCTGCAGCCAGGCGGCGTAGCCGGGGCCGACCACCCACAGGTTGTCGTTCGTCGTCGTCTTGCGGCCGCGCTCGTCCGTCGCGGTCGCGACGAGGTCGTGGTAGCCGCTCTTCTCGGCGGTGAAGGTGCACGTGGCGGGCGCCGCGACGTCGGCGTTGGTCGTCGCGGCGCACTTGCCCGCCTCGACCTCCTCCCGCTCGCTGACGGTCTCGAAGGTGCCGGTGCCGGTGCGCTTCTGGACGGTCTTCCAGTCATGCCGAACGAGCCGGAGCTCGACCTTGGCGCCCGCGACGCGCTGCTCGTCGGCGGGCGACATCGCGACCACCTGCACGGTGAAGGGCTGCCCCGCGGTGGCGAAGCCGGCGGGCCCCTTCAGGCCCACGTAGAACGCGGCAGGGTGCACGGGGAACGCGACGCGGCCGGCGACCTCCTGCCGGTTCACGTCGGTCACCGAGGCCTCGACGGTGTAGTCCTGCGGCCGGTCGTCGGGGGTGTCGGCGGGACCGGCCTCCACCGCGAGGCGGCCCTCCCCGTCGAGCACGCCGGCGCCGCTCGCCACGAGCTGCTCGTCGACGTACTCCTCGTCGTTCCACCACTCGTAGCGCCGGCCGAAGACGAAGCCGTCGTTCTTCTCGGGCGCGAACGTGCCCGGCTTCGCGTGCATGGCCCACCGGACCTCGGCGCCGCTCATCGCGGCGCCGAACAGGTACCGGGCCTCGACCGCCGCCTTGACGGGATCGCCGTCGAAGTAGCGCTGGCCCTCGGGGACCTTCACGTCCACCAGGAACTCGGGCGGCCGGTACTCCGCCATGCGCGCCGACGTCGCCCAGGTGAGCTTGCTCGTCGGATCCGTGACCCGCACGGTGTAGTCGCCCAAGCGACCCTCGGCGGGCATGGTGAGCTTCGTGTGCACGCCACCGAACCGCGACAGCGTGCCCTCGGCCTCCTGCACCTTGTCGCCTTGCGGATCGAGCAGCTCGATCGCGACCTTGCGTCCCGCCGGGATCACGAGCTTGCCCACGCTGCGCTCCCGCAGGATGGCCTTCACGTGGAGCGGATCGCCCGGCCGGTAGATGCCGCGATCGGCGAAGACCACGCCCTCGGCGCGCGGCGGCACGCCCTCCCAGTCGCTGGACAGGTCGTAGCGGTAGGGCCCGAGCTGCCAGGGGTCGCGGGTGGTGGCGAAGGCGACGTCGTCGCCCAGCGTGACGCGCGCCGCGAGGAACGGTGGTCCGTAGAGCGGGTAGCCGCCGTCGCCCACCTGCGGGAGCGGCAGCGCCGCCACGCCGGGCAGCGCGGCGACGCCGTCGGCGGCCGACTGCGCGCTGGCCATCACCTTGCCCGCCTCGTCGACGAGCTCCACCTTCGCCGCGGGCACACCCGCACCGTCGGACAGCCGCCAGACGAACACCCGCGTGTCGCCCGGCGACGTCTTGAGGTGCACGCCCAGCCCGGTGGCCTGCACCATCGTCGGCTGGACGCTGTCGCGGTCGCCGTCACGCCACGACACCTTGACGAAGGCCAGGCGACCGGCGCCGGGCGCGCCCTGGAAGAGCGGCGCGAGGTCGAGCGGGCTCGTCGCGCGGAAGTTCCGCGGCGCGTTCAGCGGCGCCTGGACGGTCTGCATGCCCCCCGGCTCGCCATCGCGGTAGGGGTTCTGCAGCCACGGGATCGCCTGTTCGGGCGTCAGCCGCGCCCAGCGCACGGTCATCGACGGCACGTTGACGTGGGTGATCGGCAACGCCAGCCGATGCTCGCGCTCGAGCAGGGCCTCGTCGGCCCAGGAGTTGACGTACGGCTCGTAGTCCCCGGTCTCGAACGGGCCCTCGAAGGCCTGCGCGAGCGTCTGGCCGAACCGGTCCTTCAGGCCGGCGGCGATCGTCACGCGGTACGGGGTCGACGGCTTGAAATCGCCGCCGAGGACCCAGTCGCTCTGCGCCTGCTCGAGGTCCTCGGGCCACTCGACCGTCACCGCCGGCTCGATCTTCAGCGCCGCCTTCAGGTCCTTGGCGAGGACGGGGTTGTTCAGCTGGATCGTGAGCGGTCCGTCCGGGCAGCCGCCGTGCCACCGCTGGCAGCCGACGAAGTTCACCGCCAGTGGGCCATACGTGCTGAACTTCCAAACGACCTCCTCGTCGCTCGCCAGGGGACCCTCGGCGCTCTCGATGCCGGCCAGGAATGCGAGCTGGTGGTCGGTGCCGAGCGCGAGCGGCCTGGTCGGGCGGACCTGCACGAAGACGCGGTGGTCCGCGTCGCCGACGTTGGGGACGGTCTCGGGCGCCTTCGGCGGCGGTTGTCCCTTCTCCTTGGCGAGGCGGACCTCCTTCTCGTACGGCGTCTCGACGCGGACCACCGAGACGGGGACGGACTCCCCCGTCGCCGACACGACGCGGACGCGGTCGGTGAGGCTCGCCTCCTTCGGCCGCTGCGTGAAGACGATCTCGAACGTCTGGTCCGGCTGGACCCACCGGTAGGCCTGCCACGACGACACCGGATCGCCGCCGATCGGCCTCACCCGCGGCGTCTCGAAGCCGTACGCGTACTCGTCGGCCAGCGCGCCGCCGTCGAGCGCGCGCACACCCGCCGGCACGCGAACCTGGAACGCGGTCGCCAGCGGGAACGGCGCCTCGGCGGCGAACTCCAGCGTGCTGCTGCCGAGCCAGCGCCAGCGGCCCTTCACCGTCGGGGTGAGCGTCGCGGGGGGCGACGGGTCCTCGGCCCCCATCGCGTGCACCGGCCGGCTGAACGTGATCGTCGGGCGGACGGCGCCGTCGACGCGATCCTGGGGGATCGCCGCGACGATCGTCAGCGGCTCGGCCTCGCCCGGCGCCACCGAGGGCGGCGCGGGGGCCGGCTGCACCGCGCCGGGTGCCGGCGCCTCGCCGGTCACCACCGAGACGGGCGCCGCCGCTTCGGGCGCCTTGCCCCCCTGCGCGGGCTCGTCGTCGCCGCACGCCGTCGCGAGCAGCAGCACCAGTCCGAGCGACAGTCGTTTCCACGTCTGAGACATGGCGGGCACCTCCGGATTGGCGCCATCGTTCGCCAATGCCTGCGCCCGTGTCGACACTGAACGACAGTTCAGTCTTGAGACAGCGACGCGAAGTGTAGCGGCTCGCCGAAGACGCCCTCGACGATCGCGCCGTCGCGGAAGACCGGCCGACCGCGCAGCACCGTCATGACCGGCCAGCCGCGCAGCGTCCAGCCCTCGAACGGCGACCACTTCACCTTCGTGAACAGCTCGTCGCCGCGCACGACCCGCGCCCGCTTCAGGTCGACGAGCGTGACGTCCCCGTCGTACCCCACCTCGAGGCGCCCCTTGCCGACGAGGCCGTAGCAGCGCGCCGGCCCCTCGCACATCCAGCGGGCGATGTGTCGCAGCGTGCAGCGGCCCTGAGACACCGCGTCGAGCATCAGCGGCAGTGACGTCTCGACGCCGGGCATCCCGCTCGGCGCCTCGCCGTAGGGCCGCGCCTTCTCTTCGAGCGTGTGGGGCGCGTGGTCCGTGGCGAGGCAATCGATGGTGCCGTCGAGCAGCGCCGCCCAGAGCGCTTCGCCGTGCCGCGCCTCGCGCACGGGCGGGTTCATCTGCAGGCGCGTGCCCAGCGTCGCGTACAGGCGGGCGTCGAGGAACAGGAACTGCGGCAGGGTCTCGCTCGTCACCAGGCCGTCGCGCGGCCGGCGCCGCAGCAGGTCGGCCTCCTCGGCCGTGCTGAGGTGCAGCACGTGCAGGCGGCGACGGTGCCGCTCCGCCAGCGCGATCGCGCGGCGCGTCGCGATCAGCGCCGCCTCCTCGTCGCGGATCACGGGATGCAGCGCCGGATCGGGCGCCGTCAGCAGCCGCTTGCGCTCGCGCAGCCGCGCCTCGTCCTCCGCGTGGACGGCGATCGGCACCCGCGCCACCGCGAAGTGGCGGTCGAGCGCCGCCTCGTCATCGACGAGCAGCGTCCCCGTGGAGCTCCCCATGAAGATCTTGATCCCCGGCACGTCCCGCGCCGCCGCCACCTCGTCGAAGTTGTCGGGCGTCGCTCCGAGGAAGAAGCCGTAGTGCGCGGTCGCCCGGCCCGCGGCGCGCCGCAGCTTGTCCTCGAGCGCGGTCCGCGAGGTCGTCGGCGGGTCCGTGTTGGGCATCTCGAGGAAGGCCGTCACGCCGCCGGCAGCCGCCGCCGCGCTCCCCGTGGCGAGGTCCTCCTTGTGCGTCGGACCCGGCTCGCGGAAGTGCACCTGCGGATCGATCACCCCCGGCAGCAGCGCGAGGCCGCGGGCGTCGACGACCTCGCCGCGCGGCGCCACGCCGGCGCCGATCGCCGCGATGCGACCGTCCTCGATGACGAGATCGCCGGCCTCGACCCCGCCGGGCAGGACCAGCTCGGCCCCGCGAAACGTGATGCTGCCGCCCATGTCCCCCTCCTCGCCCGGTGTGTGCTAGCTTCTCGCCGTCATGGAGTCGCTCGTCGACACTCGCATCGGCCACTACGTGCTCACGCGCGCGCTCGCGACGGGCGGCATGGCCGGCGTCTTCGAGGCCACCGACTCCACGAGCGGCGCCCGCGTCGCGATCAAGATCCTGCGCCGCGACCTGCGCCGCCAGCGCGATCCGCTCGCGCGCATCATGCAGGAGGGGCGCGTCATCTGCTCGCTCCTGCACGAGCACGTCGTGCGCGTGCTCGACTACGGCACCGCCGAGGAGTCGATCGGCTTCATCGTCATGGAGCTGCTCGAGGGGCGCACGCTCGCCGACCTGCTCGACGCCGAGGCCCCGCTGGCACCCGAGCGCGCCGCGTTCATCGCCCGGCAGATCTGCTCGGCGCTGGCCGCGGCGCACGCGCGCGGCGTGTACCACCGCGACATCAAGCCGGCGAACATCTTCCTCGTCGACAACCAGCGGCACCGCGACTTCGTGAAGGTCGTCGACTTCGGCATCGCCAAGCTCGACGCCACCGATCCCGGCAAGATCGCGACGACGGCGACGGGCATGACCCTCGGCACCCCCGAGTACATGAGCCCGGAGCAGGCCACCGCCGGCGCCATCGACGCGCGCAGCGACCTCTACCAGGTCGGGCTCGTGATGTACGAGATGCTGGTGGGCCGGCCGCCGTTCGTCGGCCGCAACCCGGTCATCGTCATGAAGGCGCAGCTGAATGAGGCGCCGGTGCCGGTGCGCCGCCTGCGCCCCGACGTGCCGCCCGAGCTCGAGCGCATCGTGATGACGTGCCTCGAGAAGGAGCCCGACGCCCGCTATCACACAGCCGAGGCGCTCGAGGGCGCGCTGCACCTGTTCTCGGTCGCCGACACGGCGAACGACGGCTACAAGACGGTGGTGCCGTCCTCGGGCGACGTCCGCGAACAGGCGGTCGTCGGCAACCTGCGGCTACCGGCGCTTGGCAGCCCCGGCGACCTCGAGCGGTACGGGCGCAACCTGCGGGCGAGCCTCGAGCGCCTCTGGCCCGACGGCCAGCTGCCCGACGACATCCGGACCATCCAGCCGGCGATCGCCGACCTGACCGAAGCGCGGGAGCACGTGGCCGGCGCGCTCGCCGAGGCGCGCGCCGAGACGGCGACGCTCGCCCGCGACATCGAGGGACGTCTGCGGCCGATCGAACGGGCGCTCCAGACGCTCGAGGCCGACCTCGCGACGCAGGAGGCCGAGCTGGCCGCGGTGCGCGAGCAGATCGCCGCGTACGAGGGGCGCATCGCCGAGCTCGACGCCGAGTACGCCCGGCGCTACGACGCGATCGAGGCGCGCCAGGGCGCGCTGTACCACGCCGCGGCCAAGGGCGCAGGCTCGCAAGTGGTCGATTTCCGTGATCTTTTTCGCGAGGACATCGCCGCGGAGCTCGAGTCGCTCGAGCGCATCTACCGCAAGCGCTCCGAGAAGGGCGAGGCCCTCGACGCGCAGCGCCACGCCGCCGCGCGGCAGCTCCGCCAGCTGGCCGATCTGCGGGTGCAGCTCAACGAGCTGCGCAAGAGCCGCCTGAACCTCGAGAGCGAGCAGGCGACGATCCTCGCCGAACGCGAGCACCGCGTCGCCGATCTCGAGAACCGGCACCGGGCGCTCGAGCGCGCGCTCGAGCACCGGCACCTGCAGCTGGGCCTCGCCGTGCGCCGGGCGATCGCGCGACGGCTCGAGGGCGGTCAGTAGCCGCGCTGTCGCGCCAGCATCTCGCGCTCGGCCCGCAGCATCTCGAGGCGCCGGTCCACCTCGAACGACGCGTCGCGCTTGAGCAGGTCGACGAGCGCCCGCCCCGTGCCGTAGGGCCGCGCGTGCAGGTAGGCGCGGACCTCGGCGAGGAAGGCGTCGTCGAGAGTCCCGTCGCGTCCCCGACGCGCGAGCGCCCGTCCCTCCTCGTCGAGCGCGCTCTCGAGGCCCGATTGCCGGGCGCGGACCTCGGCCCACTCGTCCGAGAGCCTCCAGTCCAGCTCGTCCGGCTGGGGCGCCCCGGCGGCCCGCCAGCGGACGAACGCGCCGAGGGAGGCGATCATGCCCGCGAGCGCGAGGGCGCACAGCCACGGACCGATGGCGCGGCGGGCCGGGACGTCGTCCGGCGGCGGGACGACCCAGGCCAGGAGCGCGCCGGCGGCGAGCCCGCCGAAGTGCGCCGAGTGTGCGACCCCGCCGATGGCGAGACCGAAGACGGTGCTGTACAGCACCCACCGCACCATCACGTCGCGGATGAAGCGGCCGCGGGTGTCGCCGTCGAGGTGGCCGCGCACGAGCGCCATGCCCATCAACGCGAAGACGGCGCCCGACGCGCCGACCGTCGGCCCGATGCGCCCGAAGCCGAAGGCCGGCGGTACGATCACCGCCGCCGCACCGCCCACCAGCCAGCCGAACAGGAAGCGGCCCGTCCCGAAGCGGCGTTCGACCAGTGGGCCGATCTGCACGAGCGCCATCGTGTTGAAGAGGATGTGGAAGAGGTTGGCGTGCAGCAGCGTGTAGGTGAAGGCGCGCCACGGCTGCGGCCCGTTCGTCAGCTCGGCGAGGGACGCGCCGAGGTCGATCGACGTGCCCGGCGCCCCGAGCGGCTGCATGAAGTTGCCGCCGCTCAGCTTGAGCTCGATCACGAAGCCCGCGGCCATCAGGATGAGCATGAGGCCGCTGCCCGGCACCGCCTCGGGCACGACGAGGCCGAGCGTCCGCAGCGCCCGCCGCACGCCGAACGGCAGCAGCTGGCGCCGGCCGCAGCCCGGACAACGCTGGTCGCCGGCGACCAGCAGGCGTCCGCAGACGCAGGTGTAGCGCCGGTCGGCGTTGCGTTCGACGGCGGCGCCGATCGCGCGTTGCGTCTCGGCGGTGCGTTGCCGGGCCTGGCGCGCGCGCCACTCGGCCTGCGTGGGGGTCGCGCCGAGCAGCCGGTACCAGAGGACGAGCAGTCGAAAGCCGAAGTCCTTCACGCCGGCAGGATGGTGTCCGCCGCGCGCAGGCGCAAGCGCGCCGGGACGTCTCGCGTCAGACGCTGGCGGACAGGCGATCGAGCGACATCACGTAGATCGGCCGCAGGGCGCCGAGGTAGCGCGTGTGCTCGTGGCCGCGGCGGGTGAAGCCGAGGGCCTCGCAGAGCTCGAAGAGGCCCGGCTCGTCGGCGAAGACGCGGATGACGATCGGCAGGTTCGGGGCCCAGCGGGCGGCCTCGCCGGCGAGCTGCTGGATGGCGCGGCGTCCGTAGCCGTGGTGCTGGTGCTCGGGGCCCACGTAGACCTGGAACGAGACGCACTCCGGCTGCCGGAAGAGGCTGGCGCAGCCGACGTGCAGGCCGCCCGAGTTGACGAGCGCGAAGTGGCGCGCGTCCGGACCCGGCGAGACGCGGGCGTCCATGCGGGCCTCGAGGCTCTCGGGCTCGAGGCCGGGGACCGCGTCGTGCACGCGCGGATCGCGCTCCCACGTCGTCGCCCGCGCCACGTGCTCCTGCGCGAACGGCACCAGGTCGATCAACACGGCCGTCTCCCCGAAAGGCCCTCCCATGAGAGCCCCGGCCGCCGGTCCAAGGCAAGTTTCCGCCGTGGCGGTCGGCGCGGCCCCGAGTTACCTTGCCCGCGAACATGGGACGGAGGTCCGAGGTGAGCGACGGCGATCGGTTTCGGGAGCCACGGGTGCGCATCAACCGGGTCTACACGCGCGCCGGCGACAAGGGGGAGACGCGCCTGGTCGGCGGGCAGAAGGTCCGGAAGGACGCGCTGCGCCTCGAGGCCTACGGCACCGTCGACGAGCTGAACGCCCACGTCGGCGCGGCGACGGTCTCGTGCGCGGAGCTGGGCCAGGAGGAGATGGTGGCCGTGCTCCGGCGCGTCCAGAACCAGCTCTTCAACCTCGGCTCCCTCCTGGCGACGCTGCCCGGCGACCTGCGCCCGCAGCAACCGCGCGTCGGCGCCGGCGACGTCGAGCGCCTCGAGGCGCTCATCGACGAACACAACGAGGCGCTGCCGGCGCTCCGCAGCTTCGTGCTGCCGGGCGGCTGCCGCGCCAACACCGACCTGCACCTCTGCCGCACCGTCTGCCGCCGCGCCGAGCGCCTGTGCACCACGCTGGCGCGTCGCGAGCCGCTCGACCCGTGGGTCGTCCCCTATTTGAACCGCCTGAGCGACGCCTTCTTCGTGTGGAGCCGCTGGGTGGCCGTCCGCGCCGGGCGCGCCGAGGTGCTCTGGTCCCCCAACGACGCCTGATCCGGCTCGAGGCAGGCAGCCGACGCCGGCGATCTCGATTCAGAGCAGGACCGCCCAGCCCTCGAGGAAGCGGTGGTTCTCGACGAAGCCGAACTTGCGATAGCACGCGATCGCCGGCTCGTTGCCCACCTGCACATTGAGCGCGACGTGGCCGACGCGGTCGAACAGCTCGTCGAGCAGGTGGCGCACGCAGCGGCTCGCGAGGCCGCGGCCGCGGTGCTCGGTGTGGGTGACGATGTTGCCGATGACGGCCACGTCGTTGCTCTCGCTGAGCACGTGGATGCCGGCGACGCTCACCAGCTCGGTGCCCTCGCGCACGCCGAAGTAGAGCCCCGTGTCGAGGTGCGCCGGCTCGAAGAAGTTGTCGGGGTAGTGCTGGTAGAGCTGCATGATCGCCGCGGTGTCGCGGTGCGTCAGCCGGTCGACGCCGCTCGCGTCGGAGACGGGGCGATAGTCGGCGCGGCGCAGCCCCATGCGGCTCATCGGCTTGAGCGACGGCGCGTCGTAGAAACGGTCGAGCGCCTCGCGGTGCGACTCGAGGATGTGGCCGTAGAAGCGGCGCGGGAGCGCGGCACGGCTGCCGGCGATGAGCGCCTCCACCTCGACGGGCCCGCCGCTGGCGAGCACCGCCGGCATGCTGAGCCCGTTGTACTGCAGCAGGACGCCCTCGATGGCGCCATCCGGCGCGGCGAGGCCGAACCAGCGGCAGTGCTCGACGTAGGGCAGGTCGAGATCGCCGAGCAGGTAGGCGTTGCCGAACAGATCGCGCCGCAGGAACGTGCGCAGCGCGGGCAGATCGACGGCGCCGAGCTCACGCACGTCGGCCACGCGCGCCTCGGCCTCGGGCGAGAGCCTGCGGTCGGGGCGGCGGCGCTTCGCCGGCGCGGGCGCCATGGCCTGCGGCGCCTCCTCGAGCGGCTTCGGGGCCACGGGCGGGACCGCGGGCGGCTCCTCGGAGGGCGGCATCTTCGGCACCACGACCACCGGCGGACGGTGCCCGACGTTGCTGCTCTGACCGCCCGTCTTTTCGACGAGCGCGATCTCGCCGATGACCATCGTCTTGTCGATCGACTTGACCATGTCGTAGATGGTCAGGGCCGCCACGGACACCGCCGTCAGCGCCTCCATCTCCACGCCGGTGCGGTCGATCGTCTCCACGTCCGCCGAGATGAGGATGCGATGCTCGGCCTCGTCCGGCTCGAGCGCGAGCTTCACCGAAGACAGCGAGACGTTGTGGCAGAGCGGGATGAGCTCGGCCGTCTTCTTGGCGGCCATGATGCCCGCGATCCGCGCGGCGGCGAGGACGTCGCCCTTGGGCACCGCGCCCCCGACCACGGCCTGCCAGGCCGGGGCCGACAGCGTGATCTGCCCCCGCGCCAGCGCGCGACGCGCCGTCCGCGGCTTGTCGCCGACGTTGACCATGTGGGCGGCGCCGGACTCGTCGAGGTGGCTGAGCCTGCTCATCCGTCCTCCGGGGCGGGGTTGTCGGCTTTCGGGGAGCGAGAAGCCGGCCGTTCTTACTTGCGCGACGGCTGGAGATCAACCCTGCCGGGCGGCTCGGGTCACGGGCGGGGGCGACGGCGGCGGGCGAGGATCGGCAGGAGCAGCGCCATTGCGGGCCAGATCGGCGAGAGGGCGTGGCCGGCAGCGGCGCACCCGCCGCCGTCCCCCCCCTCGTCCACGCCGACGCCGCCGCCGGCGCCGCCGGCCCCGCCAGAGCCGCCCGAGCCGCCCACCGGATCGAGCGGATCGTCGATGGGCGGACGCGTGCCGGCGCAGGCGAAGCTGGGCGAGTCGGTCTCGCCCTGGCGGCACTGGGCGAACACGGGCGTCAGCTCGGCGCAGCCCCAGCCCTCGGGGCAGCAGTCGTCCTTCGTGCAGTTCTTGCTGCACGTGCCCGGCTCGACGACCTCCTGGTTGCGCTGGACGAAGTCGACGCAGATGAGGCCGGCGCCGCAGCTCGGCTGCTCCCACGGGAACTCGGGGTTGACCCAGCACTGATCGCCGAGCTTCCGGTTGCCGGCGCTGGGGATCTTCTGACACGCCGTGCCCGAGGGCTGGACCTCGACGCAGCGGAAGCCGTCGTCGCAGGCGCCGTCGTCGCAGGACTTCGTGCAGTACGGCACGACGTCGCCCTGGTCGTTCACGTTGCTCGCGTCGTTGATGCAGAAGAGGCCGTTCTGGCACAGGCCGCGGTCGGTGCACGGCTCGCCCGCGCCGGGCAGGTCGCCGGGGCCGCCCATGCCCTCGCCCCGGGCGCAGGCGTTGCCGCCGCCCTGCAGGTCGATGCAGAAGTAGCCGCCGGGGCAGGCGCCGTCGGCGCACGGACCGGTGCAGTACAGGCTCTCGTCGTCGTTGACGCAGATCAGGCCCGCCTCGCAGGCCTTGTCGGCGCCGCAGGCCTCGCCGAAGCCGGCGAGCGCGCCGCGCGGATCCTCGCCCTTGGCGCACGCGCCGCCGCCGCCGGACAGCTGCGCGCAGTACCAGCCGTTGCCGCAGGTGTTCTCGGGGGGCGTGCACACCCGCGTGCAATACGACTCGCGGCCGTCGCTGACGCAGAAGAGGCCCTCCTTGCAGTTGTCGCGCGAGCAGTCGCCGCCGTAGTCGACGGTGCCCTCGGGCGGCGGCGGGTCCTCGTCGGGATCGGGCACGTCGCCGCCCGACGGATAGACCTCGCAGGCCCCCTGGATGTCGTCGGCGCCCAGCGAGCGGCCGCTGATGTCGCCCGGCCCGGTGCTCGGCCACATCGTCGAGCCCGGCACGTTGCTGTGGCCGAGGCCGAGCGCGTGGCCCGACTCGTGCGCCTGGACGCTGGCGATGTCGGTGCCACCGCCGCCGCCGCCGTTCCGGAAGTGGGCCCACTGGTGGTGGAACCCGTTGAACTTCACGTCGGTGTCGCTGAGGTTGCCCTGGAAGTTCCAGATGGAGCTGCAGATGGCGAGTGCCGACGGCGAGTCGTCCCAGTTGTCCTCGCGCCACGAGACGACGTTCTCGCCGTCGTCGGCGCCCCACGCGCGGTTCTCGGTGCGGCCCTTGTACTCCCACCGCATGAACGAGCAGGGCAGCGCGTTCCACGCGTTGAAGCCCGTCTGGACGCCCTCGAGCGCCTCGCGATCGGGCAGGTCCGCCGACAGCGTGGCGTTGACCACATAGGGCACCGGCATCTCGGAGCGCGCCCACTTCGCGCCCTGCCACTCGTAGGCGACGGCGCCGCCCGCCACGAGAAGGACGCCCGCGAGGCCGAATCGGATCGCGCGCCTCATCGCCGCACCTCCGGCTTCGGCAGGCTCACCTGGGGCGTGCGCAGCACGCGGACCGGCGCCGGCACGGGGCGCTCGCCGCGGATCAGCGCCTCGAGCTGCGGCAGCGTCAGCCGGTCGCCGTCCAGGGGGGCGCCGGCGAACGTCTTCACGCGCGCTTCACGCACCTTCGCCGCGCGCGGCTTGTAGGACTGGCGCACGGCCAGCGGCGGCTCGCCCGGAGAGAGCGTGTACTTGCCCTGCTCCATGCCCGTGGGGACGAGGCGGCCCGTGGTCGTGCGCTCGAGGAAGAGCACCACCGACTCGCCCACCTGGAAGGCGGCCTGGGCATGCACGACCTGCGTGCGACGCTCCGTCCCCTCGCCCGCCGTGCCGCCGATCTGGGTGAGCGTGAAGTCGCGGATCTTCTCGCCCTTCAGCACGCGATCCACCGCGAACGCGGTGTCGGTGAGGACGCGGATGCCCTCGGCGTCGCGGTCGAGCCGGCTCGACTGCCCGACCACGCGCCCCACGAACACCAGCTCCGACCGCTGCGCCATCTCGGGCACGTCGAGCTCGAGCAGCGTCGTGGCCAGGGCGGGCGCGGCGAAGCCCAGCGCCAGCGCGAAGACCAGCGGCACGATTGCCAACCGTCGCATCGCGGTGTCTCCCCTCGGACGGAAATTCCCGACCCGCGAGCCTAGCCAGCGGCGCGCGACCGGGCACAGTGCAAGGAATTGCCCCGCGGGGCGCCGCGGAGGCTCGTCACAGCCGGGCGAGCTGTCTCGTGGCGCCCACGGCGGCGAACAGCTCCCGGGCGCGGGCGCGCCAGCGATCGGCCGCGGCGCCGTCGCGGGACGCCAGGTGTCGGGCCCGCGCCGCGTACGCCAGGCCGAGCTCGAGCGGCTGGTCGAGGGCCTCGAGCCGCTCTACGGCCTCGGCCAGGCGCGCGTCCGCCGCGTCGGCGTCGCCGCGCTGCGACAGCGCCTCGCCGAGGACCCGCAGCGCCGCCCCCGCCCGCGGCCGGTCCCCGTGGTCCTCCGCGAGCGCCAGCGCCCGCCGCGCCGCCGCCTCGGCCCCCTCGGCGTCGCCGCGATCGAGGCGCACCTGGGCCAGCATGCGCCACGCGTCCGGCAGCAGGTACGCCGGACCGCGCCCCTCGTCGCACAGCGCGATCGCGCGCTCGAGCCAGTCGCGCGCCTCGTCGAGCTCGCCGAGCGACAGGTGCGCCTCGCCCAGGTTCGCGTAGCCGATCGCCAGCCCGCTGTCGCCGGCGCGCGCGCGTATCCGCACGGATTCCCTCAGGAAATCCCTCGCCCGCTCGAACTCGCCCATCTCGCCGTAGATGGTGCCGAGGTTGTTGTAGCAGCGCGCGAGGCCCGCCCGGTCCCCGCGGGCGGCCTTGATGCGCAGCGCGCGCTGCTGGCAGGCGACGGCGGTCGCGAAGTCCCCCTGCTTCTCGGCGAGGATGCTCAGGTTGTTGTTCAAGGTGGCGATGCGCGACTCGTCGCCGGCGGCCTCGTAGGCCGAGAGCGCGCGCCGGTAGTGATGCTCGGCGGCGGCGAACTCGCCGCGCGCGTAGGCCGCGACGCCGAGCGCGTTGTGGACCGCGCCGAGCAGCGACTGCTCCGTCGGCCGCACCTCGGCGAGCAGCGCCGAGAGGCGCGCCACGGCGCCCTCGTAGTCGCCGTCGCGGTGGCAGAGCCAGCCCTCGTCGCGGCGACAGCGGATGCGCACGACCCGCGCCTCGCCGTCGGCGGCGGCCTCGAGCAGCGAGAGCGCGTCCGTCAGGCGCGCCCGCGCGGCGCAAAGGTCGCCCAGCGTCTCGTCGACCTCGGCCCGCTTGCGCATCCGCTCGGCGCGCCGCGCGACGTCGCACGCGGGCGTGCGGGCCACGGCCGCGTCGAGCCGCCGCGCCGCCTCGGCCGGATCGCCGGCCGCCCGCGCGAGGTCCGCCAGCTCCTCCTCGGCGTGGGCGCGCGACGCCGCGTCGAGCACGCCTCCCGCCGCGTCGTCCTGCGCCAGCGCGGCCTCATATGCCCGCCGCGCCTCGACGGGCGCCAGGCCCTCCGCCGCCTGCGCCCCCGCGCGCAGCCACGCCGTCGTCGCGCGCGCCGTGTCCCCCGCCGCGGCGAAGTGCGCGGCGACGCGCGACCAGACGGGCGCCTGCTCTTCGCCGAGCCACAGCGCCGCCCGACCGTGGTAGGCCGCCCGGGGACGCGCCCCCATGCCGCGGTACACCACCTCCTGCAGGATCGCGTGCGTGAAGCGCCACTCCACGAGCCCGGCCGGCTCGCCCGCCGCGCGACGGACGACGAAGCGGCGCGCGGCGAGCGCCTCGAGCGCGGCCTCGACGCCCGGCCGCTGCAACAGCCGCTCGACGCCCTCGCGCCAGAACGTGCGGCCGAGCACCGCCGCCGCCCGCAGCACCTCGCGCTCGAACGGCGTCTGCCGGTCGAGGCGCGCCAGCACGACCGCCTCGACGCTGGCGGGCAGCTCCGCGTCGTCGGCGCGCGCCAGGCCGAGCTCGCGCAGGAAGAGCGGGTTGCCCTCGGCGCGGTCCAGCAGCGCCTTGGCGGCGACCTCGTCGAGATCCGGCGGCGCGACCTGCCGCAGCAGCGCCTCCGACTCGCGCGCCGAAAGCGGCCCGAGGTCGAGGCGCAGGTGGCGCGCCGACTCGAACCAGTGCGGCGCACGATCGAGCAGCTCCGTGCGGGCGGTCGACAACAGGAACACCGGCACGCCGCGCAGTCCGGCGAGCAGCTCGTCGACCACCGCGAGGCCGGCGTCGGGCAGCCAGTGCAGGTCCTCGAACACGAGGAGCAGCGGCCGGTGCCGCGCCGCGGCCGCCACGAGCTCCCGCACCGCCGCCGGGACCAGCCCCGCCTCGACGGTGCTCCCCCGCCCCTCGTCGGCCCCCAGGCCCAGCGCGGCGGCCAGGACGGGCTCGCGGCCCGAGAGCCTCGCCCGCCCGCCCTCGCCCGCCAGCAGGGCGTCGATCGAGAGCACCCCGGTCGCCGTCTCCTCCGCGTCGAGTCGCGCCAGGAGCGCCGAGAGCCGCTGCCGGACCCGCGCCGGCGGCGCGCTCTCGTCGACGCCCAGCAGGTCGCGCAGGACGCCCGAGACTGCGGCGAACGGGCTCGCCTCGTCGTAGGGCACCCCCGCGCCGCGCAGGACGGTGAAGCGATCGGCGAGGCGCTCCGCCAGCGCCGTCGCGAGCCGCGACTTGCCCATGCCCGCCGGCGCCAGCAACGTCGCCGCCGCCGGCGCGCCCGCGCGCAGCACCTGCGCCGCGGCCTCCTCGAGGCGCGCGATCTCGGCGGCGCGCCCGACGAGCGGCGTGTCCTCGACGACCGCCGGTCCGCCGGGACCGAGGATCGCCACCGCGCCCTCGACGCCCGGGCCGAGCGCCACCGCGTCCGCCAGGCGCCGCGCCGCGGCCGGGAGCGCGTACACCCCGGCGGGCAGACGCCACGCCGCCGCCTCCGCCTCGGCCGCCGCCGGCCCCACGACGTCGGCCCCCACGGCGACCATCTGCCCGGACACCACCACCGCCACGCCGCCGGGACCGAGCTCCGACCGCAGCCGGCAGGCCGCGCGCGCCGCCCGCGCCGCGTCGTTCTCGTGGCTGACGGGCAGCCCGAAGACCGCGCGGTCCACCGCGCCGCGCCCCGGCAACAGACGCCCCCCCTCCGCCGAGACCGCCTCCCGAAACGCCGCCCGCCAGGCGGCGCGCGCCTCGGCGAACGCCTCCACCGCGGGCGGATCCGCCTCGGCGGGCCGCCGCGCCGCCAGCAGCACCCCGGTACGGACGCCCAGCGCGAAGCGCTCCGTGGGCCGCGGCCGGAACCACGCCGTCTCCGGATCGCCGTACAGCCTGTAGGCCGCCCAGACGCCGGCCCCGTCGCGCCGCGCCGTCGCCCGCGCCCGGCGGAGCGCCTCGCCGACCGGCAGACCCTCCGCGAGCGACCGATACACGTGCCGCGCGAAGTCGGCGCCGGGCAGATCCGGCAGGTCCACCAACGTGCCGACGAAGTGCCGCACGCCGCCGGCCAGCAACGCCTCGGCGATCGGGCCCGCGGGACCGGCGGAGCCGCAAGCGTTGGCGAAGATCATCGCGGGGCCGGCGCCGCCGCCGAGCGCCGCCAGCTCCGCCACGCCGAGCCGCCCGTCGGCGAACTGCCAGCCGGCAGGCCCGTCAGCGTCGCCCGCGACCGCGTGACCCGCGAAGTGAACGAATCGGAACGTCCTGAAAATCCTGAGAAAATCCCCCACGCGCAGCGCGCCGAGGCGCAGATCGCAGGCGAGGCCGCCCGCCCCCTCCGTCCACTCGCGCAGCAGCGCCTCGCCCTCGAAGCGCGCCGCCGGCAGGTCCCCCGCGGGATCGGCGATCACCAACAGGCGGTCGCGGTCGACCGGGGGTGCGGGCGGGCGCGCGTCGGCGCGGGCCGCGACCTCGCCGAGGGCCCAGCGCGTCCCGAGGAAGTCCTGGCCGTCGTGCAGCAGCGGCCAGGGCACGTCGCCCGCTTCACCGCCCGCCGCCACCGTGAGGAGCCCCCCCGGCGCGGCGCGCAGCGTCTCCTTCACCGGCGCCGGCAGGAGCAGGTCGAAGAGCAGCCGGCCGTGGGTGGCGAGCACGTCGGCGTCGCCCGCCCGCTCCACGACGCGGCGCAGCGCGCGCCGCAGTGCGGCCGCCTCTTCGGCGGCGCGGCCGGTGTCGAAGCGGTGGCGCTCGTACCACCAGCGCGCCGCGCGACCGGCGGCGTCGCCCGTCGCGAGCCAGACGGCGGCGTCGCCCGGCGCTTCGACGGCGAAGCCGAGGGTCATCCGCGGGAGGGCGGGGGTGTCGGACACGGCGGGCATCATACGAGAGACTCGGTCGCCGGGTCGCGTGTAAGCTCCGCCCTCCGGGCTCGTCGGGTGGGACGCATGCGGGGAGCGAACTTCGCCATCGTTGGGATGTGGCGCGCCATCGCGCTCGCGATCGCGCTGTCGGCGGGCGCCGGTGGCTGCGGGTGGACGCCCGAGCCCGAGAAGGCGGACGACGGCGGCGGCGGCGTCGGTGGCGCCGGCGGCGGCGCGGCCCCTCCGGACGCGGGCGCCGGCGGCGGTGGTGGCGGCGGAGAAGGCGGCGCCGGCGGTCAGGGCGGCGCCGGCGGTCAGGGCGGCGCCGGCGGCCAGGGCGGCGCCGGCGGTCAGGGCGGCGCCGGCGGAGAAGGCGGCGCGACCGGCGACGCCGGTGTGCTGCCGGACGCGTCCCCGGGCGACGCCCACGTCGACGGCGGCCCCGGCGACGCCCACGTCGACGGCGGCTCGGGCGACGCCCACGTCGACGGCGGCCCCGGCGACGCCCACGTCGACGGCGGCTCGGGCGACGCCCACGTCGACGGCGGCCCCGGCGACGCCGACGTCGACGGCGGCCCCGGCGACGCCCACGTCGACGGCGGCCCCGACGCGTGCGCGGCCGCCGACAGCGGCTGTGGCGGGCGCGCCGACGCCACCTCCGGATCGGCCGACGGCGGCTGAACGCGCCGAGGTTCGCGACCCGGCCCGACTCTGCTAGGCTCCCGCAACCATGGAAGCGGACGAAGACCGCGCGCTCCTCGACGCGTGCATCGCCGGCGATCGAACCGCCTGGACGACGTTCGTCCGCCGCTTCACCCGCTACGTCTACTTCCTGATCCAGCTCACGGCGCGCAGGTACGACGTGGCGCTCGACGAAGCGGAGCTCGCCGACCTCCACAACGAGCTCTTCATGGCGCTGCTCGAGGACGACCGTCGACGGTTGCGCGCTTACACCGGCCGCAACGGCTGCACGGTGCGCTCGTGGGTGCGCATCATCACGGTGCGGCGCACGCTCGACGCACTGCGGCGGCGGCGCGGCCACCTCTCGCTCGACGAGACGCGCGACGATGACGGCCCGGGCATGGCCGCGCCCGCCGATCCGTCGCCCGATCCGCTCGAGCGACTGCTCGCCCGCGACGACGAGGCGCGCGGCGAGCGCCTCGAGCGGCTCGCGTCGTCGCTGAGCCCGTCCGATCGCTTGCTGCTCGAGCTCATCTACGTGAAGAAGCTGCCGGCGGAGACCATCGCCGCGACCTTTCGCACGACGCGCGGCGCCGTCTACACGCGCAAGACGCGCCTCATCCAGCGGTTGCGCGTCCTCGCCGAGCAGGGGGGCCTGCTCGACGGCGCGTAAGACCCGCGCGCGCGCCGCGTCGAGTGCGGGCGAGCCACCTGAGGAGCCAGCCGTGAAGCACCGCTGCCCCGACGAAGAAACCCTCGCCGCGTACTTCGACGGCCTCCTGCCCGCCGAGGCCGAGGCCGCGCTGCACGCCGAGATGCGGGCGTGCCCCGACTGCGTCGAGCTGGTCGGCGCGCTCGGCCTGGTGTTGCGCGACGAAGGCCCCGACGCCTTCGCCCGCGCCCCTGCGGTCCCCGACGCGGTGACGCGACGCGCGCTGGACCTCTGGCCGGTCGACGCGGACCCGCTGAACGTCCTGCGCATCGCCGTCCGCTGGCTGGGCGAGCGCCTGCAGCCGCTGGCCGACGCGCTCCAGCCGCTCCCCGGCGCGGCGGTGACCGTTCGTGGCGCGGCGGGCGCGCCCGACGACCTGCGCTACCAGGTGACGCTGGGCGACCTCCCCCTCGAGGTCGACCTCGAGGCCGACGGCCCGCAACGCCTCTCCCTCACCGTGCGCCCCCTCCGTCCGCCGCCGGCGGGCGCGCTGCTGCGTCTCTCGGCTGGCGGCGAGACGCGCGCCCTGAGCTCGCTGGGCCCCGACGGGACCACGCTCCCGGCCCTCGCGCCCGGTCAGTACCGCCTCACGGTGGAGCACCGCGCCCAGGCCCTGGGGCACCTGCAGCTCGCCCTGACCCCCTGAGGCCGATTTCCACCGAACCAGCTTGACACCGCGGGCCTCCGGTGGCACTTTCCCGCGCACGCCAAACGGGCCCAGGTAGCTCAGTTGGTAGAGCAGTGGACTGAAAATCCACGTGTCGCCAGTTCGATTCTGGCCCTGACCACTGGGAATAACGCCCGTAAATCCTCGATTCACCGAGCATTTGCGGGCTTTTTCATGCGCCCACCCCACCGGGGGGCCGCCACGCGGTGTCAGACACCCCCCAGAGGCCCCCCGGCGGGGTGGGGGCGGATTGTATGAATGGGCCCGGCTCTCTAAGATTCGGGAGAGGTTAAGCTCGGCGCCGGTCGAGCGGATCAATTCGAACTACGGAGCTGGAGATCGATCGATGTTGATGCGTTATCACGGAGCTGCCCGTCTACTGGCTGCCGCCTGCTTGACCGCCTCAGTCCCCTTGCTGGCTCGTCCGTCGGTGGGCGACGAAGGAATGTGGCTGTTTAATAACTTGCCCGTGGAGCAATTGCAGGCGAGATACGGGTTCGAGCCCACGGACGCGTGGACGGAGCATCTCATGCTTTCGTCGGTTCGCTTCAATTCGGGCGGCTCGGCTTCGTTTGTTTCCAGCCAAGGTTTAGTGCTCACCAACCATCACGTCGCCTCGGACACGCTGCAAAAACTCTCCACGCCGGAACACAACTACATGCGCGATGGTTTTCTCGCAAGGACGCATG
>CAUJDF010000090.1 GCA_963169045.1 Myxococcota bacterium | reverse complement strand
GCACGCCGCCAGCGTTCGTTCTGAGCCAGGATCAAACTCTCCAGTTCGAAACCTGCTTCATCCGCAGTGTCACCACTGCAGATGCAATCATCTGCTTGGAGCGACCGCTCTCTGCTGCTCAACCAACTTTTCAAAGAACCGGTCAACACTTCCAGGCAACCGCGCCCACTGACCAACAAAACAGGCCCCCTTAAGGCGACCGCCTCATCAGCCAAGCCAAACCGTGGGCCGAACGCTGCAACCTGAATGTTCCCGACAAAGGCGAGCGGCATCATGCCACCACCCACCCAGCTTGTCAAGACATTGCTTTCGACTGAGGGCCAAACACCCGACTCCGGGCAGGCCGCAAAGTCAGCCAACAGGGAGCGGCATCATGCCAGCACCGCCAACCATCGTCAAGAACGTTTTTTTCAGCCAGCAGACTGAAAGCTTGACGCCGGCAAGCGGCTCGCTCCCGCTCACACAGGAGCCGGCAGATTGCCACCCTCGCCCCACAGTGTCAAGGAAACTTTCTTTCTGCGCGACCAAGATTCTGGCCGACTTGATCACGGCGAAGCGTCTCTTGGAGAGACGTTGCCGTCAGGGGAGTTGCGTTATAAGGGCATGCCGTCGCCCGAGCAAGAACTTTCTTGTCGTGGTCGAGTTTTTCTGGGGCGTTGCCGGTCATGTCGTGCCGGTCACTCGGTTGACGGTCGCCGGCCATCCTCTCTCAGATCGGCCCGGCGGTACGGAGTGCATCATTAGATCGGGTACTGCTTCGCGCGGTGTGGTGTGGTTGACCGCCGGGAGGGGCGGTGCTAAGTAGGGGCGCTTTACCACGCGAATCTTGAAGGAGCTCGGGGATGGTGGCGAAACCGGGTCGCATCGCGCTGCTCGCCGCGTCGTTGCTGGCTTTCGGCGGCTGCAGCAAGAAGCCCGACGAGCAGGGCGCCCAGCCGAGCGGCGGCGAGGCGTCGTCGACGGGTACGAAGGAAGCCTCTGCGAAGGGTGCTGCCGGCGGCGACGCCGTGGCGCGCGTCAATGGTGTCGCGGTTCCGCGGGCGGAGTTCGACGCGAAGTACAACAAGATGACGCGCGCGTTCACCACGCGGAACAAGGAAATCCCCGACAACCTGGCGCGTCGCTACAAAGAATCGATCCTCAAGCAGTTGGTCGAGCGGGAGCTCTTGAAGCAGAAGATCGCCAGCTCGGGCATCTCGATTGACCCGGCCGAGCTCGACAAGGAGTTCGACGAGTACAAGAAGATGTTCCGCACCGACGAGAACTTCGAGCGCTACTTGAAGAGCTCGGACGTGTCGGTCGAGCAAATCAAAGAGAACATCTCTCACAACATCGCGGTCAACAAGCTGCTCGAAAAGGCGGGAAATCTCCAGGTCACCGAGGAGGAGGCCAAGGAGTACTACGCCAAGAACGAGAAGCGGTACGAGATCAAGGAGCAGGTTCGGGCCAGTCACATCTTGCTCAAGATGGATCCGAAGACCGACAAGAAGACCGAGGGTGACCTTCAGAAGAAGGCCAACGAGATCTACAAGGAAGTGACCAAGAAGGACGCCGACTTCGGAGAGCTGGCCAAGAAGTACTCCGAGGGCCCGACCGCCAGCCGCGGTGGCGACCTCAGCTACTTCCCGCGCGGTCGGATGGTCCCCGAGTTCGAGGAAGTCGCTTTCAAGATGAAGCCCGGAGAGATCTCGAAGCCGGTCAAGACGCAGTTCGGCTGGCACATCATCAAGCTCGTGGACCACAAGGAGGGCCGTCAGCGGCCCTTCGAAGAGGTCCGGGAGTCGATCGACAAGCTGCTGAAGAACAAGAAGACACGCCAAGCCAAGCAGGATCTGCTCAAGTCGCTCCGTGCGGAGGCCAAGATCGAGAGCCTCCTGCCGGATGCGAACCTCGACAAGGCCGACGCCCCTGAGCCCAACATCGTGGCGGACGTCCAGGAGCACGCGCCGAATGCCGACAAGGCGCCCGACGCGCCGTTGCCTTCTTCGGCTGCGGCCGATGCGCCCGCCTCGGTGGCGGCGCCCGCCTCCGCGCCCTGACCAGCACTTCCCTTTGCTCCCCGCCTCGACGCGCCGATCGTTCCTGGACCGACCTTCCGTTTCGGCTTAACTTGTTCGCCGATCAACTCGTTTCGGCCGGACGGGATGCTGTCTCCGGAGGATGGGGAACGTGGATAGCGCCACGCTCATCGGCGTTCTCAGCGGCACCGCGCTGATTGCGGTCGCGATCGCGCTCGGTGGCAACATCGCGATCTTCTTCGACGGCCCCGCCCTGCTGATCACCGTCGGCGGGACGATCGCGACGCTCTTCATCCGCTATCCCCTCTCGGACGTCCTCTCGACCGTCAGCGTGGTGAAACAGGCTTTTTTCGCTCGCCTCAAGGACCAGGGCGAGGTCATCACCCAGTT
Organism: Myxococcota bacterium; assembly: GCA_963169045.1. Taxonomy (GTDB): domain Bacteria; phylum Myxococcota_A; class Bradymonadia; order UBA7976; family UBA1532; genus CAUJDF01. The sequence continues at coordinate 84,715 of CAUJDF010000090.1, read as the reverse complement.
CGTCCAGCTGTCCCAGGTCTCGCGGAAGGATGGGCTGCTCGCCCTCGAGCGGATCGAGTTCGACGATCCGTTCTTGGCCAAGGGCATCGCCTACTGCGTCGACGGCGCTGAGACCCGGCAGATAGAGGCCATCCTGCTGAAGGACATTCAGTACACGAAGGCGCGGCACGACGCGGGCCAGAACATTTTGCGAGGGATCAGCGTGTCTGCGCCGGCGTTCGGCATGATCGGGACGCTGATTGGCCTCGTGCAGATGTTGTCGGGCATGAATGATCCGAAGACGATCGGGCCAGGCATGGCCGTGGCCGTGCTGACGACGCTGTATGGCGCCATCATCGCCAACCTCTTTGCGCTGCCGTTGGCCGACAAGCTGGCGTATCGCTCGGCAGAGGAGATCGACCTCAAGCTCTTGATGCTCGAGGGCATTCTCGGCCTCAAGAAGGGCGAGAACCCGCGGATGCTCGAGGAAACGCTCCACACGTTTCTCGCGCCCAAGGCGCGCGAGGCGCTCAAGACGGCGGCCTGAGGATCATGTCGGCGCCCGACCACGAGCGCGCCGAGCGTCGCCGTCCCGAGACAAACGACGTCGACGACAGCGGCGCACCGGCGTGGGTCGTCACCTTCGGCGACATGATGTCGCTGCTTCTGGCGTTCTTCATCCTGTTGCTGTCGTTTTCGGACGTCGATGCGGCGAAGTTCAACGAGGTGCGGGGCTCGATTCGCGAGGCGCTCGGGGTTGCCACTGCGAACGAGACAGCGGCGCTACCCGAGGCTGAGGCCGGCGGCGGGATGGCGACGCGCAGGCTCGTCGAGCACCTGATCGCCGACCTGGTGCCGCGGTTGAGGGCGACCGGTGTGGGTGGGGTCCAGGTGGAGGTCCTCGAGATCGCTCGGGGTGTCGTGCTTCGATTCTCCGCCGACGATCTCCTGCTTCCCGGGACGGCGGAGCTGCGGCCGAGCGCGGGGCCGTTGATCGCGTACCTCGCCGTGGAGGTGATCGCAGCCCAGGAGAGCTTCGAGCTCGCCGTGGAGACGCGCACCGCGGAAGGAGCGCCGCGTGCACCCCGCTTCGAGGACGAGCTGGCCCTGACGACCGCGCAGACGATTACCGTCGCGCAGGCGCTGCGTGCGTACGAGGGGGTCCGGCCCGAGCGGATCCGACCGGTCGGGCGTGGTCTCGTGGCTCCGCCCGTCGGCCATCGAGCCGTCGGCGCGGGAGGGACAGCGAAGCCGACGGTCGAGTTCGTCTTCCTGATCTCCGTGGACTCCGCGCGGTGATGCGAAGTCGGCAGCGCCGAACGCGGGGCGCGCCGCTGTGGGCCGTCACCTTCAGCGACATGATGTCGCTGCTGCTGGCGCTCTTCATCCTCCTTGTGGCGTTCACGAGGCTCGACGCCGAGAGGTTCCGTGAGTTCTCGGGCTCCGTGAGCGAGGCGCTGGGCGGCCGAACAACGCTCGAGGTACCCGTCGCGTCCCGGGACGCACCGACGACGGAGGTGCCGCAGGCCGCGTTCTCGGCGGCGGACACCAGCGAGGCGCTGCGGGCGCTCGTCGATCGCCAACGGCAACGCGCGCCAGGAGGGGCCGCGGTGCTCGAAACGTTCGTCGACGGGCGGGGCGTCGTCCTTCGAGTGGGCGAAGAGGCGATGTTCAGTGACGGCCGCGCCGAGGTGCGGCCGTCCATGTGGCCGCTCCTCGACGACGTCGCGATCCTGGCCGTCGAGAACCGCGCGCGCGTCCAGGTCGAAGCGCACACGGACGCGCGGCCCATCCGGACGGCGGAGTTCCCCTCGAACGACCACCTGGCAGGTGCGCGAGCGCTCTCCGTCATCCGCTATCTGCGAGGGATCGCGCCAGGGCTCGACGAGAGCGGCCTCGAGGCGGTGCCGCTCGGCGACACACGTCCCCTCGTCCCCGAGACGGGGGACGCGGCCCGCGCTCGGAACCGGCGCGTCGAGCTCATCTTTCGCGACCCAGCGCTTGACGAGCGGCCAGGACAGTCGCCACCGCGTTGAGACGTCGATGTCTCGCTGGCGGCCCGTGACAGGGCGGTCGCGAACGGTTCGCCTCTTGCACTGGGCAGAGGCTCCGCGCTTTGGAGGTCGGCACATGCCATCGCGGCCACGGCGACTGCCGGAAGACTCGGTCCTCGCCTCACTCTCGCAAGTTCAGGAGATGTTGCGTGAGGAGGCGAAGCCCGAGCCGCCTGCGCCTCGGGAACGCCCCGTGCCCCTCCCCGTCCCAGAGGAGGTCGTCGGTGGCGTCCTCTCGATGGCCGAGATCGAGGCGAGCCGCGAGGCACGCTGGCGGCAGGAGAGCCCGGCGGCCCCCGCCGCGCTGCCCGTACCGGCTCGTCCCCTGCGGCTCGGCGTCATCGCCGTCGCCACGGCCGTGGCCGCGACGCTCGCGTTGGCGGGGTGGTGGGTCGCCGGTCGGTTCGGCCCCGACGGTCGGCCCGGCGCTGTGCTCACGGAGGGGTGGACGGCGCTGCGGCACGCGGCAGATCTCGGGGCGTCGACGGCCCGGGCCGAGGTGGCGGAGCGCGAGCTCGCCGACGCACACGCAGAGATTGAACGGCTGAAGGCGGAGAACGCACGCCTGGCGGCGACGCCGTCCCCAGCCATTGCCGAGGCGACGCCGAGCCCCGTGGCCGCTCCCAAGCCGAAGGCGGAGCGCGCACGGAGGGGCCCCCTCCCGGCTGCGGCTCGAGGCAAGCCCGTGACGCGAACCAAGACGCGAAAGCCCATGAATCAGACCGATCACAGGTTGTCTTCGGTGATCGACTCGCTCTGATCTAGCCGAGGGCCGCGACGACGTCCGGGTGGGGGTTGGCGATGATCTCGCAGCCCGCCAGCAGGCCGTCGCCGATGGCGGCGAGGCCGGCGTCGACGGCAGCCTCCACGTCGTACAGCGCGCCGGTGAAGATGAAGTAGCCCTTGCCTCCGAGGTCGCGGGCGAGTCCGAGACGGATCGCGTGGACCGAGGCCGCCTTCAGGCAGGCGTCGGCGCCCCGGATCGTCGACGCGACGCCGAACGTCTCGAGCACCGCCACCGACTCGAGCACCGGGCTGCGCGGCTCAGCGAGGACCGCCAGCAGATCGTCGTGCGGATTCGGGAGGAAGACCTCGTCGATGAGGCTCTCTGCCGCCACGAGGCGGCCGGCGCCGATCGCCTCGTCAACCTCGTCGACGCCACCGCGGATCAAGATCGTGTACTTGCCGGGGTGGGTGCTGGATGCGTGGACGAGACGCACGGGCGCCTTCTTGACCATCGCGTCGACCGTTCGGACACCACGGGCGATCGAGCAGAGCTCGAGCAAGCCCAACGCCGGGCCGTCGAACATCACACGATTCGGAAGGCGTCCTTCAACACGCACCGGCGGGCGCGCGCGAAGTGCGGTGCGTAGGTCATTCCCTCGCCGGTGGGGCTGGCGATGGTCCAGGAGGTGTAACCCTCGCCATCGAGGCCCACGCCGGCCGCGCTCGGCGCGTTCTTGACGAAGATGGCGCAGTTGATGCGTTTCGCCATCTTGCTGAGGGCGTTGACGTTGGTGGAGTGCATGGTCGCCGTGTGGCCGTAACCGTGCTCGACACGGACGGCGCACTCGATGGCGGCGTCGACGTCGGGCACGCGCACGAAGCCCACGACGGGCAGGAGCATCTCGTGCTGGACGAACGGATGCTTCTCGTCGACCTCGGCGAAGAGCAGCCGGGTGCTCTCCGGCACGCGAATGCCCGCGTCGGCAGCGATGCGCGCTGCGTCTTTGCCGACGTAGTCCTTGTTCACGTGGTCGTCGGGGGTGATGAGCAGCTTCTCGAGCCGCTTCACGTCCTGACCGGTGAGCTCGACCGCGCTGCTCGCCTTCAGCTCTCGCTTGAGCATGTCGGCGATGTCGGCGACGGCGATGATTTCTTTCTCGACGATGCAGATGATGTTGTTGTCGAGCGACGCGCCGAAGACGATGTCGCGCGCGGCCTTCTGGATGTCAGCCGTCTCGTCGACGACGGCCGGCGGGTTGCCCGGACCGGCGGCGATCGCGCGCTTCCCGCAGGTCATTGCCGCCTTGACGACGGCGCCGCCACCGGTGACGACGATCAGGCGGATGCCGGGGTGCTTCATGAGCGCGTTCGCGCTCTCGATCGTCGGCTCGGCGATGCAGGTGAACAGCGTCGACGGGCCGCCGGCGCCCTGAATGGCCCGGTTCAGCTTGTCGATGAAGTATGCCGACGTGCGCTTCGCGAGCGGATGCGTGTTGAACACGATCGCATTGCCCGCCGCAAGCATGCCGATGCCGTTGTTGAGGATCGTCTCGGTCGGGTTGGTGCAGGGCGTGATGCTGCCGATGACGCCGTAGGGCGCCCACTCGACGAGGGTGAGGCCGTGGTCGCCCGTCCACGTCGTGGGCTGCAACGCCTCGATGCCTGGCGTCTTCTCGAGTACCAGCGTGTTCTTGGCGAGCTTGTCGTCGACCCGACCGAGCTTCGTCTCCTCGACCGCCATGCGCGCGATGTTCTGCAGTTCGGCGCGCGTGCACTCGCGCAGCGCCTTGATGAACCGCGCACGATCGGCGAGCGAGCACTCGTGGAGCTCGTGGAAGGCGCGCTTCGCCGCCTCGGCGGCGGCGTCGACCGTGGGATAGACGCCCAGGCCCGACGTGGTCACATCACCGCTGCCGCGGCCATGTCGCAACACCGCGGGGGCGCCCATGGCGCCTTCGGCGGCGAGCTTCGCCACGACCTGCTCGACGATATGGGCGATCCTGCGGTCGTCCACCGGAGCCTCCCTGCCTGCCCCCGTACGGTGAGCTCAGGGCTCAGTCCTTCTGGTAGAGGACCTCGCCGCCGACCTCGAGCGTGTCGACGATGGCCATGATCGTGGCGTCGACCGGCCGGTTCTGGGTGACGGTGGTCTGCCGCGCCGACGAACCGGTGGCGTACAGGACGACCTCACCCACGCCTGCGCCCACCGAGTCGACGGCGACCACGCCCCCGTCCTTGACCTGGCCGGTGCGCAGATCGATCGGCGCCACCGCGAGGAGCTTGAGCCCGACGAGCTCGTCCTCCTTGCGGCTGGCGACGACCGTGCCGATGACCTTGCCGATGACCAAGGCGCGTTACTTCTCGCCCGTGCCGGACTTGGCCCGGCCGAGCGGGAGGACGGCGTCGATGTTGGCGTGCGGCCGCGGAATGACGTGGACGCTCACCAGCTCGCCGACGCGCTCCGCCGCACGCGCGCCCGCCTCGGTCGCCGCCTTCACGGCCGCGACGTCACCGCGCACGATGGCGGTGGTGTAGCCGCCGCCGATCTTCTCGTAGCCGACCAGCTCCACCTTGGCCGCCTTGACCATGGCGTCGCTCGCTTCGACCATGGCGACGAAGCCCCGGGTTTCGATCATCCCCAAAGCGTCAGCCATCGAGCTCTCTCCCTCTGCATCGTAGAGCGCGGCGACCCCTCATCGGAGGTCCCGCGAGTGTCACTTGTCCTTGAACGCGGGCGGCTCCACCCCGGTCACCCCCTCGAGCGCGGCCATCGCCGCGGCAGCCGCCGCGTCGATCTCGGCCTCGGTGCCGGAGAGGTAGAGGCGCCCGAAGGCACCGTACGGGCGGATGTCGACCAGGAAGATGCGCGCCGCCTTCTCGGCCTCGTTGGCCGCCAGCGTGATGTACGCCGCCGGCACACACTCGAGGATGAAGAGGGACTGGCCCGGCAAGATCATCATGCCCGCGCTGTTGCGGTTGATGATCTGCGACTGATAGGGCTCGACTGCGCGGATGATCTGGCTCGAGACGACCTGCGGCTTCATGCGCTGGTCTTCCCGAGTGTCGAGCGCCGACAGGATGGCGTTGCCAGCGTTCATCACCTCGCCCTTGTCCCAGTCGTGCACCTCGAGCAGGCCGTAGGCGCGCTCGACGACCTGGACGGCCGGAGCGACGGTGGTGGCCTTGAGGGCAACGTCGGTGACGCGGTTGATGGCGATGCCGGGGGCGATCTCGACCCAGAGCGAGGCCATCTCGGGCACCGGCAGGAAGCCGCGCGACGTCTTGCCGATGAAGCTCGCGAGCTGGGGCTGCAGGCTGTCGAGGAACGCGAACGTACGGAGCGTGATGCTCATGGACCCGTGCCGCCTGTCTCTGCCGGACCTGGAATCGCGCGGACGTTAACACGGGTGTCGGGGGGCGGCAATTCCCTTCGTCGCTCGTGCCGGACGCCGCGGATCAGCTCCAGAGGGTGTACTCGCGAAGCGTCGCACGGGCCTCCGGCGCCATGCGCTCGAACTGGATGCCCATGCCCGGCGCCTCGCCGTCGTCGTCGACGCGGACGACACGGCCTTCGGCGCGAATGAGATCGCGCCGATCGGCGAGCCGGAAGCTCATCTCGACGGGCGCGCCCACGGGCAGCAACAGCTCGCTCCGTACGAACGCGCCGGTGGCGCTCACCTCGCACAGTCGGAGTGGCAGCGCCTCGTCCACGCCGTTCGCCTCGCGCAACTCCACGTCGGCGGCAAGCTCGCGGCGTGGCGCGGCCCGGTTGCCCGCGCCCGTGCCCGCCGGGAAGCGGACGGGCTGTGCGACCCGGATGAACGGCAGGTGACGGAGGATGTCCATCGGAGCCATCGGCGACCTCCTGAGTGGCTACCTGTAGCCCCTACACCTACATTGACGACATCGACCCGTCAAACTCTTTGCGTCGCTGCCCGGGACGCCTTGATACACTCGGCAGCAGGCGGGGGAGACGATGAACGACGAGGGCCGGCTCGCGCGGGTGGCGCCAGTGGCCGCGGTGGTGGCGGCGGCGGTCGCGCTGGCTGTCGGGATCGCCTGGCGGGGCGCCGAACCGGCGCACCCCGAGGTCCCCCTGGCGGACAGGACACTCGCGCTCGTCGCCGACTGGACGGCCGGTCGCCTGCGCCTCGAGCCGGGGCCGTCCGCCCTCGCCGAGCTGCCTTCTTGGAGCGAGACGCACGGTGCGCCCGCCGTCCTGCGCGGGCGGCTGCCGCGACTGGAGGCGGCCGTCGAGGGAGCGGCCGTCCTGCAGGTCGAAGGGCAGCCGGCTGTCGTCGCCGGACTGCGGGCCGGCGATCGTCGACTGTTGCTGGTCGCCGCCGGCGGCGAGGCGGCGCCGCTGCTGGGACGGCATGCAGAGCAGTTGCTCGACGAGTGGAACGACTTCGCTTTCGAGGGGAGCCAGGGCCGCGTCGTGGTCTGGTCCCGCGGCGGCGCCTCGTTCGCGCTCGCCGGCGACGTCGCCGTGCCGGCGCTCCGGAAGGCGCTGCCGCCGCCGTCGGCGCCGGATCGGATCCGGCCGATCGAGGACCACTTCCGTCCGCCGGGGACCGCGGTTCCCTCTACGCTGGGGTCGCCCGACCCCAGCGGGCCTCGAGGAGCGCGATGACACCGCGCCATTCACACACGCACGAATTTTGCAAGCCGGGCGGCGGACACCGCCTGCGGGGAACGCGATGAACCGGGGGAACCTGCGCCTTGGGTCCGTGCTGGCCATCCTGCTGTGCGCCGGCTGCGCCAACGCACCGAAGGAGGAGCCCGTTGCGGAGCCCATCGAGTGCGAGGGCGGCTATCAGGTCGGCAGCGACGGCGAGTGCGCCATCCCCTCCATCGGCCCCGGCGAGGTGGACACGCCCGACGCCGCCTTCGAGGCGCCGACGATCGACAACTCCGACCTCGAGGATCAGCGCGGCTACTACCTGAACCAGGAAGGCGACGGGAAGTTCTTCGTCTACACCGGTCAGGTGCTCCGCATCGGCGTGCGCGCCGTCACGAACACCGGGCAGCCGGCGCAGGGGCGGACGATCGAGTTCGCGCCGACACCGGTGCGCGACGGCGCGGCAGTGGCCTCGACGTTGGCGGCGCAACGCTCGATCACCAATGAGTTCGGCGTGGCGCACATGGACGTCACCGGCGCTTCCCGGCCCGAGACGTTCTACGTCTACATGTCGGGCGAGGACACCTCGAGCCTGCGCTACCAGATCGACGTCGTGCTGCCCCCTGAGGGTCGCGAGCCCGACCCGATCGAACCCGTGGAGCCCGGCGGACCCGGCGGCCCGTTGGGTCAGGGCGAGTGCCTCGGCACGCAGGGCAACTACACGATCGTCAACCTGTACGAGCCCGGTCGGTTTCTCGGCGACGGCGTCTTCGGCGCGCTCGACACCATCCACCGGTTCCTGGCGAACCCCGGCGACGCCGCCGGCGACTGGATTCAGGATCGCATCGACGGCATCTGGGGCGCGGTCATCCGGGCGGGCGTCGAGCCGGTCGTCAACTACCTGTACGACTACATCGTGAACAACTACGCGCCCGACTGGGCGCGGTGGATGCTCATCCTGACCGAGGACATCTCCGGCGTCCTGACCGAGATGGAGATCCAGGGGACGATGGAGCTCGGCACGGCGGCGGGGCCGCAGTGCACGCTCAAGGGGCGGCACCGGTGGGACCGACTGGTGTTCCTGTGGCGCGCCGGATGCCAGCAGGGGGACGCGCAGTGCGGCCGCTACGAGATCGATCTCGCCCAGATGGGCATCGCGGCGAGCGAGAGCGACTTCGACGCGCGGCTGACGCGGACGATCGGGCCCGTCGCCGACATGGAGATCAGCGAGCACCGCCTGCAGATGAACATCGGCGTGGCGGTGATCTGGTTCGTGCAGAACGTCATCCTGCCGCAACGTCTCAACGTGAATGATTTCGGTGAGTTGCTGCAGCTCGTGCTGCCGTGCGACGCGGTGGGGTCGCTGGTCGCGGACTACGTGGGGGGTTCGATCATCGGCTTCGCCGTGGCGCCCTTCGTGGAAGAGGCGTGCGAGGCCGGCCTCGAGGCGCTCGGCAACTGGCTCATGGGACAACTTGCCGACCAGCTGCGCGTCGACACGTTCCCGATGGCCGGCCAGTGCAAGCTGCGCGACCGTACCGGCGACAAGCTGGCCGACAACATCGAAGAAGGCCGCTGGTCGAGCGGCCTGCAGGGCGACTTCACCGGCCAGCGGCGCTGAAGCGCTTGACCCATGCGGGCGCCACTGCTATAAGCCCGCGGCTCGCAGTTCGCAGGAGAGATCCCCGTGGCCAACACGAAGTCCGCCGAGAAGCGCTACCGCCAGAACGAGAAGCGGCGTCTGCGCAACCGTCACTACCGCAGCACCACGCGGACGATGGTCAAGCGCGTCCGCAGCGCGTTCGACACGAAGGACGTCCCGACGTCCGAGGCCGCCCTCCTGCTCGCGATGAAGGCGCTGCAGAAGGCCGCCAGCAAGGGCGTGATTCACAAGAACCAGGCGTCGCGCAAGATCGGCCGCCTGACGAAGGCCCTGAACGCGCTCAAGGCCGCCGCGCAGGGCTGACCCCGTCGGCCGCCCCTCCGGGGCGGCACAGGTCCAGCAGCGCCCCCTCCAGAATCAGCTCCTCGTCCAGCTTGCTGCTCTTCAACGAGCGGTCGGCTTCCGCCAGTCGTTCGAGGGCGGCGAGCAGCTCCCGACCCGAGTAGTTGTCGATCTGGCGCGCGAAGGCTCGCGCACGGAACGGCGGGATGCCGGCGGCGGCCGCGCACTCCTCCGCGCTCGCGCCCGACGCGCGTGCGCCGCGGCCGACGAGCAGCTGCCGGAACTGCCGGGCGATCATCGTCAGCAGCTTCAGGGCCGCTTCCCCCTGCCCCATCAACTCGTGGGCACGCGCCAGCGCCTCGGCCGCCTTGCGATCGGCGACGGCATCGAGCAGCTCCCAGATCGTCCGCGTGCGGCTCTGCGGCACCACCTGCTCGACGGCGGCGAGGTCGATGGCCGCGTCGCCTTCGACGAAGAGCGTCAGGCGCTCGACCGCGGCGTCGAGCGTGCCGAGCTCGCGGCCGATCGCCTCGACGAGGCATGCCGCCGCGTCGGCGGTCAGCGTCCGTCCGCGCGCGCGCGCCTGCTCGGCGACCCAGGCGGCAAGCTCGCGCTCACGCGGCGCCACGGCCTCGTAGATCGTTCCGTGCTGCTGGATGCGCTTGTAGAGCGCGGCGCGCTTGTCGACGGCGACGGACGCGGCGAGCACCAGGCAGCTCGACGGATCCGGCGACGTCACGTAGCGGACGAGAGGCTCGACCGCGTCGCCGCGCGCCGCGAAGAGCGCCTCGGCGTTCTGTACCCACACGAGGCGGCGTTCGGCCATCATCGGCAGCGTCCGCGCGGCCTCGACGATCCGGTCGACGCCGGGGCGGTCCTTCGCGTCGAAGCGGTCGAGGTTGAAGTCCTCGAGACCGCCGGCGAGGACGCGCTCGCGCAGCCATTGGACGGCACGGCGCGTGAGGAACGGCTCGTCGCCGTGGAGCAGATAGACCGCCGACCTGGCGTCGGCGAGGGCGCGGGCGAGCTCCTGGCTCAAGGGGTCGGCTCCTTCGGGGGGCTGTGGGGCAGCGCGGCCAGCGCGTCATCGGTGGCGGCGCGCGCCGCCTCGCTCAACGCGGCCCGGCGCGCGCTCTCGGTCTCGAGGGGGGTCGAGCCGCGGGCGAACAGCGCGCGGCGGCGGTGCGGGCCACTCGTCCAGAGAGGGCGCCCCGCGGCGTCGGCGAGGCGAAGCTCCACTTCGACCGGCTGCTCGTACATCGCCGCGAAACCACTCTGGAATGCGGCGGGTGTGTCGTCGAGCGCGCGGACCGTGCCGGTCAGGACGGGCGCCGCGCCGGCGGCCACGCGCACGGCCAGACGAACGCGGCGACGGACGACGACACCGAGGTCCCCCTCGGCGGACAGGTCGTCAATGGCGCCCAGACGCACCGCGGCTGCGTCGTCGCCGCGGACGAAGCCGTACCCGCACCCGGCCGGCCCGGTCGCGGCGAGCAGGGCGGCGAGCAGCACGGTCCGCCGCGGGGCGGGGAGCGGCGCGTCCGCTCGGGCGGAGGTTCGGGGGCGCATGGGAAGCAGGCTCGTAACATGCCGGCCCGCGAGGCACAAGGCGACGGCGGTCGGTGTATCCTCGGCGCATGCGCGCGTTTCGTGGGGCGTTGCTGTGGCTGGCGGCCGGGACGGCGTCCGCCGGCGCGGCGGGATTCGACACGGCGGGCTGGAAGACGCACGTGGCGCGGCTCGAGGCGCTGGCCGCGGCGCATCCCGGCGACGCCGAGGTCGCGCTCCGTCTCGCCGGGGGACACGCAGCGCGCGGCGTGGAGAGCGCGGCCCTGCGGTGGGCCGAGGAGGCGGCCCGGCGCGGGGCGCATCCGCTGCGCGTGCATCTGGTCCGAGGCGACGCGTTGCTGGCGGCCGGGCGCCTGGAGGAGGCGGTGCGCGAGTACTTCGAGGTGGTCCAGGCGGCGCCCCATCAGGGCTACGCACACCTGAAGCTCTGGCAGGCGCTCGCGCGCGCCGCGCCCGGCGCCCTGCCGCCGACCGTCGACGTGCCGCGCCTGCGGGTGCTGCTCGAGCGTGCCGGCTACCACTTGCCGGCAGACCGGGCGACGCCGGAGCCGGGCGCGGCCGCGGTCCACACCGCCCGTGGGCTGGAGGCCGCCCGAGCCGGTCGCTTCGCCGACGCGGTGGACGCGTTCAACAGCGCGCTTCGGCACGATCCGCTATACGCCGACGCCCACCGCGGCCTGGGGGTGGCGCTTGCGGCGCTGGGACGCGCCGAGGCCGCGCTCGGCGCGTATCGCGTGTACCTCTCGTTGGCGACGCTGGAGACGTACGAAACGCGGCGTGTGCAGCGCCTGCTGGACGACGCCGAGCGCCGCCGCGGGTTGGGCCCGCCCGCGTCGCCCTGACCGCAGCGAGCGAGTCGATTGGATCGGAGACCACCGACGGCTCTACCCTTTGTCGTTCGTCCGTCACCTCGTGGGGAGACATCGATGGCGAGACACCTCCGGTCGCCGGTCGCGTCGGCCGTGCTCGTTGCCCTGGCGCTCGTCGCCGGCGGCTGTGTGGAAGACAACGATTCGCCGCTGCGGAACGGCGACGATGCCGGCGCGTCCGACGACGCCGGCAACACCGACGGAGGCGCCGGCGGCTCGCAGGGCGGCAGCGGCGGCGAAGGCGGCAGCGGCGGCAGCGGCGGCGAAGGCGGCAGCGGCGGCAGCGGCGGCGTAGGCGGCAGCGGCGGCAGCGGCGGCGAAGGCGGCAGCGGCGGCGTAGGCGGCGTAGGCGGCAGCGGCGGCGTAGGCGGCAGCGGCGGCGTAGGCGGCAGCGGCGGCGAGGGCGGCAGCGGCGGCGTAGGCGGCAGCGGCGGCGTAGGCGGCAGCGGCGGCGAAGGCGGTGGCGACCCGCCGCCGCCGCCGGACCGCGATCGCGACGGCGTCATCGACGACGAGGACAACTGCCCGCAGACGCCCAACCCGGACCAGGCCGACGAGGACGGCGACGGCACGGGTGATCTTTGCGACGGCCCGCCCGGTGACGCTGACAACGACGGCGTGCCCGACGAGGGCGACAACTGCCGATTCGTCGCCAACTTCCGGCAGACGGACGGCGACGGCGACGGGGTCGGCGACGCCTGCGACAATTGCCCGGTGGACGCGAATCCCGGTCAGGCGGATCGCGACGGCAACGGCGTCGGCGACGCCTGTAACGACGCGGATGGCGATGGCGTGCCCGACGTCAGCGACAACTGTCGCGGGCGGCCGAACCCCGGGCAGGAGAACGGAGACGACGATCCGCGCGGCGACGTCTGCGACAACTGCCCGCGGGTGACGAACGCCGACCAGGCCGATGCCGACGGCAACGGCGTCGGCGACGCCTGCGACCCGCTGCAGGTCGACGCGGACCTCGACGGCGTCGGCGACGACGTCGACAACTGTCCGATGACGCCCAACCGCGACCAGGCGGACGCCGACGACGACGGCATCGGCGACCGTTGCGACAACTGCCCGGAGGAGCCGAACCACGATCAGTCCGACGCGGACGGCGACGGCGTCGGCGACGCCTGCATCGAGGGCGACCGCGACGGTGACGGCGCGCCCGACGTGGCCGACAACTGCCTGAACCGCCCGAACCCCAGGCAGGAAGACCAGGACGACGACGGCGTCGGCGACGCCTGCGACAACTGCCCGGACGCGGCGAACCACGACCAGGCCGACGTCGACGGCGACGGCCGCGGCGACGTGTGCGACGACGCGCAACCCCGCGTATGGATTGAGCTTCTGTGGGGCGACGAGCGCGCCGACTTCGATCTCCACGTGCTGCACCCCCGCGGCGACTACTTCAGCCGGCAGAACGACTGCTGGTCGGGCGCGCGCCGCCTGCCCTGGTGCGACCCGGGGTACGTCGTCGACGCGCCGGCTGAGGGCGGCGGCACCCAAGAGCAGGTGCGCATGGCCGATCCGCCGGCCGGCTGGTACACGGTCGCCGTCGACCTGTTCTTCCGCGAGGGCGCGAACGAGGGCGCGGCGCGCGTCGTCTTCCACTGCGGCGATGGCGAAGCCATGACCTTCGGCCCGCGGCTGCTGCTGAGCGCCAGCCCGAACGAGCGGACGATGTGGGAGGTCTTCCGGTTCAACCCGGACGACTGCAGCGTCGATCCGATCGACGCCGCACGGGGGCTCGTCTGCGAGAACGGCACGAACTGCCAGTGCGCGGACTGCGCCGCCGGCATCTGCAGCCCGCGCAACTGCGACCCCGACCTCTGCGATCCGGTGAGCGGCGCGTGCGAGGACCCGTGCGGTGGCGTGAGGTGCGGCGAGGGCGAGGCCTGCAATCCGCAGACGGGCGCCTGCGAGGACTTCGCGGACGCGATCTGCGCGCCGTGCGAGAACGAGGCCGACTGTCCGGACGGCATGCTCTGTCTGCGCTACCAGCTCCCGAATGGACAGCGCTTCCCGGCCTGCGGCATCCAATGCGGCGCCAATGGCCAGTGCCCCGACGACTCGCGCTGCGTGCCCGTCGAGCGAAATGGCCAGCGGTACCTCGCCTGCGCGCGGGCCGACAACTGCCAGGCGCGGGAGGACCCGTGCGAGGACGTCGAGTGCCGCCGCGGCGAGGTGTGCAATCCCGCCGACGGCGCGTGCGTCGACTGCCTGGAGGATGGCGACTGCGACGGCGGCCGCGTCTGCGTCGAGAACGCGTGCCGAGAGATCGAGGGCGCGGACCGTCCCGTGAGCGATTGGGAGCAGGGCGCCCCGCCGCAGTGCGACGGCCAGCGGGACTGCACCGACGCCGAGGAGTGCCGCCAGTATCCGGGAGTCGGGGCCGTCTGCGTGCTGCCCTGCGGCGCCGCGCTCGCCTGCCCCGGCGAGTTCTTCTGCTGCGAGCCCCTCATCCCCGGCATTGCGCCGGGCTGCGTGCCCGAGGGCAGCGACACCGCCGGCCTCTGCCGTCGCTGACCGTCCTCACGGCGGGGTGTCTCGACGGGGCACCCCGCCCCTCCCCGCGCGTGGCCCACCGCGGCCACGAAATACGAACCGTCTCGATGCGGTTGTTCCGGACCGGACGGAGGTACTGGATGCGCCGAGTGAACCTGCTGCTAGCGCTGACGCTCGCACCGGCCGCGATTCCGGCCGGCGCGCACGGCGCGCCCGACGCGGGTTCACCCTCCACCGCGAATGATCGCTCGCTGGAGGCGCTCTGCAAGGGCGCCGCCTCGGCCGAGATCGCCCTCGATCCCAACGAGTTCGAGCTGCGGGCCTACGACGCGGCGCGGCACGTGCTGGCGGTGCACGCCGCCGAGGAGCTGGCGCCGTCCAACCGGCGGCCGGTGCTGGTGCGAATCACGCGCCTGCAGGACGTCCTGCTGCGGCTCAGCCCCGAGGCGTTCACCGTCGTGCAGGACGAACACCACGCGGGCCGACTCCGGCTGGCCATGGAGGTTCGGCGCGAGGGCACCGCCGACGCCGACGACGCGCCCACCGGCGGCCCCTGCCGCGGCGGCATCGTCGACGTCGAGCCGACCCGAGTCCGGCTCGAGCGCGAGGAGCTCGTCCTCGCCGAGGCCGACCTCACGCCCCCGCCCCGGTCGCTGCGCATCGCCTTCCCCGAGATGCGCGTGGGTCCGATCAGGGCCGCCCAGGGCTCGCCGCCGGTCGACGCCGAACGGCTGCGCGGCCCCATCCACGATGCCGGCTTGCGGTGCCTGCGCATGGCCGCCCGTGACGTGCACTCGCTCAACGGCGCCATGACCGTCGAGCTCGAACGCTCGCCCGTGGGAGAGCCGTTGCCGCCCCGCATCCGCATCGACGCGGTCGTCTTCTCGCCGCTCAGCGCCTGCCTGCCGGGGGAGCTCGTCGACACCGTTGCCGTCTGGGAGGCGCTCCCGCCGGGCGGCAAGGTCTATTTTCCCCTTTATTTCCGCGGTTCTCCGGTCACATTGCCGCCGGACGGGGGGACGCCGCTGACCAGGGGCGCAAACGCCCCGTAGAACGGCTGCGACGCCGGCGGCTCCGCGCGCGCGTCGCCGTACCACACCAGCGAGCGGGCCACGCCCTGCACCCGAGCAGCCGGCACCGATCCCAGCCGGTCGTCGAGCGGGCACAGCCGGCGGTTGTCGCACAGCAAGAAGAGGTGCCCCGGCGGCACCTCGATCACCGGCAGCTCGAGCGCCCACGGTCGGGCGGCGCCCTCGTAATCGCCGAGGACGCGATGCGCCCGGCCGGTCTCGAGCGTCTCCTCGAGGAGCTGCTGCCGCCGCTGCGGGCCACTCTCGTCGCCGTCGCGATACGCGAAGGCGCCCACCGTGCGCGCCGGCATCGGCTGTCCATTGCGGTAGAGCAGCCCCTCGATCACCTGGAATCGGTCGCCGGCGATGCCGAGGACGCGGCGCAGGACGGGCGGACCGTCGTTCCCTTCGACGACGACCACGTCCCCCGCCTGCGGCCGCGGCCGGTGCACGACGAGCAGCACGTCGCCGTCGAGCACGTTGGGCGCCATCATCGAGCCGCGCGCGACCACCAGCTCGGCGACGAAGGCGCGCACCAGCAGGAGCGCGGCCAGCACGCCGAGGAGGGCGCGGACGCGCCAGCGCCGATGGCCGCCGCGCCGCGGGGAGGCCGGTCCCAGTAAGAGGTCGCCGCGCCGCGCCACGTCAGCCGCGCCGGTAGAGCACCACCGCGCGCCCGCCGAACGCGGCGCGGACTTCGTCGGCGGTCAGTGCGAAGTCGTCGGGACAGAGACCGGCGGGCGCGGCCGCCAGATCGTCGGTGAGCGCGGCGAGGCGCTCGGGAGAGGCACGGCCGTCGCGCCAGAGGACGAGGCGGCCCACCGGGAGCAGCGGCGTCGCCGGCAGCAGCAGCGGCGCCTCGTCGGGCAGGGCGCGGGCGCGCACGAGCGCCGAGATGCGCCCGCCGAGGCGCCAGTCGACCTCGCCGGTCAAGCCCGGTAGCGGGCGGCCGTCGTCCCGGACCGCCAGGAACAGCGGATCGCAGGGGCGCTCATAGAGGCCCGCGACCGTCGCCGGCGGCGGCAGCGCCACCTGGGGCCCGGAGCTCAAACGCGCTCCAGGTCCGTCGCGACCTTGTCGAGGATGCCGTTCACGAAGGCGCCGCTGTCCTCGGTGCCGTAGCGCTTGGCGAGCTCGATGTACTCGTTGAGCGTCACGCGCGAGGGCACGTCGGCCTCGAAGGCGAGCTCGTAGGCGGCAAGGCGCAGGATGTTGCGGTCGACGCGCGCCATGCGCGGCACCTTCCAGTTGATGGAGCAGCGCGTGAGCAGGTCGTCGAGGGCCGACAGATGCCCCAGCGTGCCGCGCACCAAGCGCTCGACGAACTGCCAACGGGCCCCCGCCGACGAGAAGAGGCTCTCGGCGCGGTGGATGAGCTTCCCCTCGGCCCCCTCCGGCTCGCCGCCCAGCACGGCGGCGATGACCTCGGGGTCACCCTTGAAGTGCTCCTGGAACAGCCCCAGGACCTGGTCGGCATCGGTGATGCGCGCGGCCTCGGCCGCGAACAGCAGCAGCAGGGCGGTCTCGCGCGCGGCGCGGCGTCCGGACGTCACGTTCTCCCCGTCTCTTCCAAGGGGAGGCGCGCCATCAGATCGGCCATCTCGATGGCGGCGGTCGCGGCCTCCCACCCTTTGTTCCCTGCCTTCGTCCCGGCGCGCTCGATCGCCTGCTCGATCGTGTCGCAGGTCAGCACGCCGAAGGCGACCGGGATGTCGGACTGGATCGCCACCTGCGCCAGCCCCTTGGCAGCCTCGCCCGCGACGTAGTCGAAGTGCGGCGTCGAGCCCCGAATGACCGCGCCCAGCGCGATGATCGCGTCGACGCCGCCGCGCTTCGCGACGCGGCGGGCCAGCACGGGCAGCTCGAAACCGCCGGGTGCCTTGTAGATCGTCACGTCGTCGAGGCGCCCGCCGTGGCGGACGATCGCGTCGAGGGCCCCCTCGACGAGGCGATCGACGATGAACGAGTTGAAGCGACCGACCACGAGCGCGAACCGCCGGCCCTGCGCCGACATCACGCCCTCGACGACCTTCGTCACGCCCCCTGCCTCCTGTTCAGTTGTCCTCGCCCGTCTTCGGACGCGGCGGGATGCACACGTGCTCGACCACCGTCAGCCCGTAGCCCTCGAGGCCTTTGATGTGCGTCGAGGGCGTCGTCGTGAGCAGGCGGAGTTGGCGGATGCCCTGGTCCAGCAGGATCTGGGCGCCGATGCCGAACTCGCGAAGGTCGGCGGGCAGACCGACGGCGCCGCGGTCCACCGGCTTCGCTGCCCGGACGCCGCCCGTCTGCAATTGTTCGATTTCGCTCGACAACCGCGGGGCGGGCTTCTGCAGGTAGACGAGCACACCGCAGCCCTGGCGCTCGATTTCGCGCAGCGCGTACTCGAGGCGCCAGCGGCTGTCGGTGCTGGCGCAGCGGAAGATGTCGCCGAGCACGCTCTCCTGGTGCACGCGGCCGAGCACCGGCGCGTCCTCGACGGGCTGGCCCTTCACGAGCGCGAGGTGTTCGAGGTCGTCGACGGCGTTGCGGTAGCTGACGGCGCGGAAGCGACCGATCTCGGCGACGTCCACCTCGACCTCGCTCACGCGCTCGACGAGTCGCTCGCGGAGCAGGCGGAAGCGGATGAGGTCGGCGACCGAGAGGATGAGCAGGCCGTGCGCGGCGGCGAACCCCTCGAGGTCCGGGCGGCGCGCCATCGTCCCGTCGGGCTTGAGGATCTCGCAGATCACGCCCGCCGGCTCGAGGCCGGCGAGGCGCGCCAGGTCGACCGAGCCCTCGGTCTGGCCCGTGCGAACGAGCACGCCGCCGGCCTTGGCCCGGAGCGGGAAGACGTGACCGGGTCGCGCGAGGTCCGATGCCTTCGCGCTCTTCGCCACCGCCACGCGGATGGTGTGGGCGCGGTCGGCCGCGCTGATGCCCGTCGTCACGCCGCTCGCGGCCTCGACGCTGACCGTGAACGCCGTGCCGAAGCCGCTCGAGTTCACCTGCACCATGGGCGGCAGGTCGAGGCGATCGCAGCGCTCGGGCGTCAGCGACAGGCAGATGAGGCCGCGCCCGTGCATCGCCATGAAGTTGATGGCCTCGGGCGTCACCAGCTCGGCGGCCATCACGAGGTCACCCTCGTTCTCGCGGTCCTCGTCGTCGACGAGGATCACCATGCGGCCGTTGCGGATCTGGTCGATCGCCTTCTCGACCCGTCCGATCGCTTCGCTGTCCTCGAGCCTCATTTCAAGAATCCGTTGCGGGCCAGCATGTCCATGTCGATGCCCCCGGAGGGTCCCTCGCGCCACTGCAGCAGCCGCTCGACGTACTTGCCGAGCAGGTCCGCCTCGAGGTTGACGCGGTCGCCGGGCTGCTTGCGCCCCAGATGGACCACGCCCTGCGTGTGCGGGATGAGGACGACGTCGAAGCCCTCGTCGTCGACCCCGTTCACGGTCAGGCTCACGCCGTCGACGGCGATGGACCCCTTGGGCACGAGGAACTTGCGCACGTCGGGCGGCGCCGCGATCGCCACCAGTAGAGCGTCGCCGAGCGGCCGGCGCGCGCGGATGCGGCCCGTCGCGTCCACGTGGCCGCTGACGATGTGGCCGCCGAGGCGGTCGCCCACCCGGAGGGCGCGCTCGAGGTGTATCGGATCGCCGGGACGGCGCTCGCCGAGCGTGGTGCGCGCGAGCGTCTCCGCGGAGGCGTCGACCTCGAACGCGTCGCCGGCGGCATGCACCACCGTCAGGCAAGCGCCGTCGACGGCCACGCTCTCGCCGAGGACCAGCTCGGCCACCAGGGCCGCGGGCGCGCCGATGGCGAGCCGTGCACCGGGGCCGCGACGGTCGCTGCGCCGCAGCGTCCCGCTCGTCTCGACGAGGCCGGTGAACATTTCAATCCTCGGAGGAACGTGGCGCGCCAGGATAGCGGATGACCCCCCGCACGCGCACGTCTTGACCGAGGCGGCGGGTCTCGACCTCGTCGAGCGACCAGCCTTCACCGACGGTGGCCACCGAGGGCAGGTTCACGACGGGCTGCCCGCGCCCGACCAGCTTCGGCGCCAGATAGAAACAGGCCTCGTCGGCAAGGCCCGCCGCGATGAGGGCGCCGTGCAGTCGCCCGCCGCCCTCGACGAGGACGGAGACGAGGCCCCTGCCGGCGAGCGCGCCGAGGACCGCATCGAGATCGAGGCCGCCGTCGGATCGGCGAGGGACCGCGTGCGCCTCGGCGCCCGTGGCGGCCACGGCGCGCCGGCGCGCCTCGGTCGCCTCCGGCGCGTGGAAGACGAGCGCCCCCCGCCCCATCAGCGCGGCGGACGTGGGGACACGCAGCTCGGAGTCCAGGAGCACGCGGACCGGATCCTCGCCGCGCACCAGGCGGACGGTGAGCTGCGGGTCGTCGGCGAGCGCCGTGCCCGTCCCGACCATCACCGCGTCGGCCCGCGCGCGCAGTCGGTGCGCATCGCGGCGCGCCGCCTCGCCGGTGATCCACTTCGAGTGGCCGCTCGCGGTGGCGATGCAGCCGTCGAGCGTCAGGCCCGCCTTGAGGATGACCCATGGCCGCGCGTCGGTGACGTAACGATGGAACGGCGCGATCAGACGACGGTTTTCGGCGTCGAGCAGGCCGACGTGCGCCTCGATGCCGGCGGCCTCGAGCTGGCGCATGCCCTTGCCGGCGACCACCGGGTTGGGGTCGATGACGCCCGCGTACACGCGCCGCACACCGGCGGCGACGATGGCGTCGGTGCACGGCGGCGTCCGTCCGTGGTGGCAGCACGGTTCGAGGGTGACGAACAGATCGGCCCCGCGCGCGCGCTCCCCGGCCGCGCGCAGCGCCTCGACCTCGGCGTGCGGCCCGCCCACGCGCTGCGTCACACCTTCGCCGACCACCTGCCCGTCGCGCACGACGACGCAGCCGACGGTGGGGTTGGGGCTGGTGCGGTGGCGGACGCCGAGGGCGAGGCGGATGGCGCGCCGCATGAACGCGGCGGGGGCGGCGTCGGTCAAACGGGGTCCTCCTCGTCGACGCGCCCCGGCGCGAGCCGACGAAGCTCCGCCGCGAACTCCTCGACGTCGTCGAACTTGCGGTAGACCGACGCGAAGCGCACGTAGGCCACCGGATCGAGCGCGCGCAGCTCGGACAGCACCACCTCGCCGACGTCGCTCGTCGGCACCTCCCGCTCGTTGCGGTCGGTGAAGTGGGCTTCGATGCGACGCATCAGCTCGTCCTTGGCCTCTTCGGAGACGGGGCGCTTCTGGCAGGCACGGTCCACGCCGGTGCGGATCTTCTGCAGGTCGAAGGGCTCGCGGCGGCCGTCGCGCTTCACGGCCGCCGGCAGGACGATCTCGACCCGCTCGTACGTGGTGAAACGCCGATTGCACCCGTCGCAATGCCGCCGGCGGCGCACGGCCTGCTGTTCACGGGCGAGCCGCGAGTCGACGACGCGGGTCTCTTCGTTCGTGCAGAAGGGGCAGAGCACGTCAGCCCTCCACCTCGTGGAGGCGCGCGATGCGCTGCGCGTGGCGCCCGCCCTCGAACGGGGTGGAGAGAAACGCGTCGACGAGGTCGAGCGCCGTCCCCTCGCCCACCACACGCGCGCCGATGCACAGCACCTGCGCGTCGTTGTGGGCCCGTGCCATGCGGGCGCTGAACTGGTCGGACAGCACCGCCGCTCGCACGCCGCGGTACTTGTTGCAGGCGATCGCCATCCCGATGCCGGTGCCGCAGACCAGGAGGCCGAAGCGAATCTCTCCCGCCTGGACGGCGCCGGCGACCTTGCCGGCGAAGTCGGGGTAGTCGACGCGATCGCCGTTGGGCGGTCCGAAGTCGCGGACGTCGACGTCGTCACGGCGGGCGAGGTGCTCGACGATGCGGCGTTTCAGCTCGAAACCGGCGTGGTCCGCGGCGACGGCGACCACCGGGC
Organism: Myxococcota bacterium; assembly: GCA_963169045.1. Taxonomy (GTDB): domain Bacteria; phylum Myxococcota_A; class Bradymonadia; order UBA7976; family UBA1532; genus CAUJDF01. The sequence continues at coordinate 63,475 of CAUJDF010000090.1, read as the reverse complement.
GTTCCTTTTCGCTGGACATTCTCGGACCTCTCGGGCGGGGTCACCCCGCGAAGCGGCGCAGGACCAGGCAGGCATTGGCGCCACCGAAGCCGAAGCTGTTCGACAGCACCGCCTCGAGGCGAGCGTGCCGCGGCTCGTTGGGCACATAGTCGAGGTCGCATTCCGGGTCGGGGTGCTCGTAGTTCATCGTGGGCGGCACTTCGCCGCGCGCGATCGCCAGCGCCGAGTAGATGGCCTCGACGGCGCCCGCCGCGCCGAGCATGTGCCCGGTCATCGACTTGGTGCTGCTCACCCAGAGCCGGCGCGCGTCGTCGCCGAAGACGGCCTTGATCGCCTTCGTCTCGACGGCGTCGTTGAACTCGGTCGAGGTGCCGTGGGCGTTCAGGTAGCCGATGGCCTCGGGTGCGAGGCCCGCGTCGGCGAGCGCATTGCGCATCGCGCGCTGCGCGCCCCGGCCCTCGGGATCGGGTGCGGTGATGTGGTACGCGTCGGAGGACTGCCCGTAACCGGCAAGCTCGGCGTAGATGCGTGCGCCGCGGGCCAGCGCGCGCTCGAGGCGCTCGAGGACAACCACGCCGGCGCCCTCGGCGGCCACGAAGCCGTCGCGCTCGGCGTCGAACGGCCGGCTCGCGTGGGTCGGGTCGCCGTTGCGCCGCGAGAGCGCCCGGAGGGCGGCGAAGCCGGCCACCGCCAGCGGCGTGATCGTCGCCTCGGCGCCGCCGGCCAGCATCACGTCGGCGTCGCCCATGGCGATGAGGCGCGCCGCGTCGCCGATCGAGTGCGCCCCCGTGGCGCACGCGCTCGAGCTGCCGAGATTGGGGCCGAAGGCCTGGAATTCCATCGAGATCTGGCCCGCGGCCATGTTGGGGATGAGCCGAGGGATGCAGAAGGGGCTGACCCGGGAGGGCCCCTTCGTGCGCAGAACCTCGATCGACTCCTCGAGGGTGGAGAGCCCGCCGAGGCCCACGCCGAGCAGGACGCCGGCGCGCTCGCGCTCGGCCTCGTCGAAGGGGCGCGGCAGGCCGGCGTCTTCGGCGGCCAGGCGGGCGGCGGCCAGCGCGAAGTGGATGAAGGGATCCATCTTGCGCGCTTCTTTGCGGCCGAACCAGGCGTCGGCGTCGAAGCCCGGCACCTCGCCCGCGATGCGGACGGGGTGGTCGCGCGCGTCGAATCGCGTGATGGGTCCGATGCCGCTGCGCCCGGAGAGCAGGGCGGACCAGTTGGCATCGGTGCCCACCCCCAGCGGGGTGACGAGCCCGACCCCCGTGATCACCACCCGCCGCGAAGAGCAACGCATCGGCGCTCGGGGCGCTAGGCGACCCGCTCCTGGATGTAGTTGTAGGCGTCCTGGACGGTGCGGATGTTCTCCGCATCCTCGTCGGGGATCTCGACGTCGAAGGTCTCTTCCATCGCCATCACCAGCTCGACGATGTCGAGGGAGTCGGCGCCGAGATCGTCGATGAACGCCGCCTCGGGGGTGACCTCTTCCTCGCTCACGTCGAGCTGCTCGACGATGATCTGGCGGATTCGCTCTTCGATGGTCGCCATGTCGCTCCTCGGCGTCGTCGCCCCGGCGTGATGGGGATGATAGCCGCGCGCGGTGTTAGCAACCAGCGCGACGCAGTGTCAATACCAGCCGCACCGGGCTCGACCCGGCGGCCGTAGCGCCCGATCAGTCGCCGTCGCTGCGCGTGATGGGCAGCTCGGCGGTCGCGAACCCCTCGGCGGGCGCCTCGCTGGCCTCGAGCACGCTGCGGAGGCGCTCGACGAGGCGCAGCCGGGCGCACTCGCGGGTGCTGCGGATGGCGCTGGCGACGGCGCGCGCGTCGGAGCCGCCGTGGGCGACCATGCCGACGCCCTCGAGGCCGAGCAGCGGCGCCGCGCCGACGCGGCCGGGATCGAGCTCGTCGCGCAGCGACCGCAGCGCCCGCTTGAGCAGCCACGCGCCGACGGCGCCGCGCCAGTCGTGCTGGACGCGCTCGCGCAGCTTCTCGGCGAGCGCGGTGGCGATGCCCTCGCTCAGCTTGAGCACGACGTTGCCGACGAACCCGTCGGTGACGACGACGTCGGCCTTGCCAAGGGGCAGGTCGCGTCCCTCGACATAGCCGAGATAGCGGAGGTCGGTGGTGGTGAGGAGGCGGTGGGCTTCGCGCAGCGTCTCGGTGCCCTTGGTCGGCTCGGCGCCGTTGGAGAGCAGCGCGACGCTCGGCCGCTCGTGCCCGAAGCGCACCTGCGAGTAGGCCGCGCCCATCAGCGCGAACTGCACGAGGTGGACGGCGCGGCACTCGACGTTGGCGCCCATGTCGACGAGCACGGTGGGCGCGCCGCGCGTGGGGAGCACGCCGGCGATGGCGGGGCGGTCGCAGCGGGGGACCCGTCGCAACGTGAGCACGCCGACGGCCATCATCGCGCCGCTGTTGCCGGCGGAGACGAAGCCGCACGCGCGGCGTTCGCGTACGAGGCGGAAGCCCACGTGCATGGAGCTGTCGCGCTTGGTGCGCGCAGCTCGCCCGGGGTGCTCGCCCATGGCGATCACCTCAGGCGCGTGGACGATCTCGATGGGCAGGTCCCCGGCGCCGTGTTCGTCGAGCCCGGCACGGATCACCGCCTCATCGCCTACGAGGACGATGGGACCGTCACCGGCCGCGCAAGCGGCGATGGCACCTTCGACGACGACGCCCGGGGCGCGATCGCCCCCCATGGCGTCGACGGCGACCGGCAAGCGGTCGGCATCAATCGCCGGGGGCGAGGGACTCAGACCTCGACCTCGACGACCTCGAGGGCGTAGCGGTCCCTGTACCAGCCGCAGGCGCCGCAGATGCGGTGCGGCTGCTTGGGCGCCCCGCACTTGGGGCACTCGTTGTGGACCGCCGCGCTGATCTTGTGGGTGGCGCGCCGACTGTCCCGCTTCGAGCGGGACTTCCGTTTCTTTGGAACCGCCACGTGGCTACTCCGTCGTCTGTCGCTACGAGAGCTTCTTCTTGAGGTCGAGGAGCGGCGCCCAGCGCGGATCGACGTCCGGCTGCGGGTCGACTCCCGGGAGATCGCCGCAGGCCTTGCCGGTGGCGTTCTCGCATGTCGGGTTCATGGGGAGCTCGAGCAGCACGTCCTCGCGGACGACGGGCGCCAGGTCGACGGTCTCGCCGTCGAAGGGGACCGTCTCGTCGTCGGCGGCGTCGTCGCCCGCCTCGAGCACCACGTCGTCGTCGGGGAACGCGTCGGTGGCGCCCCGCTTCACCAGCAGGTGACGGACGTCGAAGTCGAGGTTCAGCGTGCGCGCCGTGAGGCACCGCACGCAGTCGAACCCGATCGCGGCCGTGACGTGCGCCTGGATCATCACGTCGTGGCCGGCGGCGTAGGCCGTGCCTTCGACGCGGGCCGGCGTTTCGGCGCGGTAACCGAGCTCCCCCACCATGCCCTTGACCACCTCTTCGAGGACCGCGGGCGCGACTTCGCCGCGGATCTCGCGGGTCTCGTCACCGAGCTCGTCGAAGGTGAATTTGAGGCCGAGGGGCTTCATGGAGCGCGGGACCATACTCAGGAAGGGTCCCGGTGTCAACCGGGCAGGTCAGAACGAAACGGACGGGGCGGCGGTGAAGAGTGCCTTGAGATCTTCGTCGTTGAAGCGGATCTCGGCGCCGATGAAGAAGTCGGTCAGCTCGTCGTTCCAGACGTCGTCGATGCCGGCGGCGATGAACAGGTGCGTGAAGAACGTGTAGCTCGCCCACGCCTTGAGGCGCGGGTTCACGTTCTCGTCGAAGGCGAAGATGTCGGAGGAGAGCTGCAGCGAGTCGTCGAACAGGTGCACATCGACGCCGAGACCGCCGGTGTTCTCGATGATGCCGATGCGGCCGGTCACGAAGTAGAAGCGCTTGGCGAACTGCAGCGAGAAGCGGAAGCGGTCCTCGGTGATCGTCTCCTGCTCGCGGATCACCGGATCCTCGTCGGACTCCGTCGTGTTGATCACGCGCTCGCGGAAGGTCACCCGGCCCCGCGGGTCGTCGATCAGCTGGATCAGGTAGTACTTGTCGGGGCGGGGCTGCAGCGCGACGGAGAAGTAGTTCTTCACCGCCGTGGCGCCGAGGTAGTACTCGCTGCGCAGTCCGACGATCGTCTGCAACCTCGTGATCTGCTTTACGAATCGACCCGTCTCGTCGACGATCTCGTTGACGTTGTCGATGAGGCGGTCCTCATTGACCAGCTTGCCGATGGTGCCCTGGCCCTCGTCGATCTTGCGGGCGATCGACGTGGTGTGGTCGAGGGTCGCATCCATCTTGTCGAGCGCGGTCTGCAGGCGCCGGACGGCGCCCTTCACGCCCTCGAAGCCCTCTTCGACATCACCCTTGCTGCGCCCGATGATGTTGCGCACCTCGCCGGTGACGGCGCGAGCGTCCTCGAGGATGACCTTGGCGTCCCGGCGGAAGTCGCGCGCGAAGGTGTCGGCCTCCGCGCTGACGTTCACGACGTGGTCGACGACCTGGTCGATCTTGGGGGAGTTCTCGGCGACGAGGCGGTTCACGCGCTCGGTCATCTGCGCGACGTTGTCGAGGATGGCGGCGAGCTTCGCCTGGCCCTCGTCGGTCGACACCACCTCGCGCAGACTCTGCGTGATCTCGCGGACGTTGTCCGCGATGGTCTTCATCTCGTTGATCAGGTCGGCTGGCGCCGCGTCGTAGATCACGTGCGTGATCTCGTCGCCTTCCTTCAGCGGACGGCCCATCTGTCCCGGCGTGAGCTCGAGGTAGGCGTCGCCGAGCAGGCTCGCCTGCCGCTTGGCGACCGTCGCGTCGCTGCGCAGCGGCGTGTTGACGAGCACCCAGACGCGCGCCTCGTCGCCGACGAGCTCGATCTTGTGGATCTCGCCGACGCTGATGCCGGCGATCGACACGCGCGACTTCTTCACGAGCCCGGTCACGTCGCGGAAGTCGGCGTACACACGGTAGCCGGCCGCGCCCGCGTCGATGCCCTCGCGCACCGCGCCGAACATGTAGACGAACGCGGCGATGCCGATCAGGACGACGATCCCGACCTTGAAGGGGGTGAAGAACGCCTTCATCGGGGGCTCACGTGAACATCATGGACGTGAGGAAGTAGTCGGCGACCAGGATGAGCACGCTCGAGACCACGACCGACTGGGTGGTGGCGATGCCGACGCCGCGCGCGCCGCCGCTCGCGTGGAAGCCCTTATAGCAGCCGACGAGCGTCAGGATCCCCCCGAATACGCAGGCCTTGATCACGCCGTTCCACAGGTCCTTGGGGTCGACGTACCACTCCGCATTGCCGAGGAAGACGCCGCGATCGATGTTCAGCAGCCCGACGCCGACGATGTAGGCCCCGGTCATGCCGACGAGCGTGAACATCACGCTCAGCACCGGCACCATCAGCACCCCGGCGAGGAAGCGCGGCACGACGAGGTACTGCACGGGGTTGACGGCCATCGTGTAGAGGGCGTCGATCTGCTCGGTCACGCGCATCGTCCCGAGCTCGGTGGCGATGCCGGAGCCGGCGCGGCCGGTCACCATGAGGCCGGTGAGCACCGGCGACAGCTCGCGGGCGAGCGCGAGGCCGACGGTCGAGCCGACCATGCCCTCGGCGCCGAAGAGCCGGAAGCCGGACGTCAGCTGCAATCCGAAGACGCCGCCCGTGAAGAGGCCGGTGAGCAGCACGATGAAGATCGAGCCGACGCCGACGAACTCCATCGCCTGAAAGAGGAGGCGCAGGCGAAACGGCGGGCGGATCGTCCAGAGCAACGTCTCGAGCACCATCAGCGACGCGGCGCCGACGCCCTCGATGCCGGTGATGGTGCGCTGGCCGATGGCCTCGATGACGCGGCGCAATGAGCCTCTCGCGACGTTCGCCGAACGGGGGACGCGCCCGGTGTACGCAGGTCCGCGGGGCAGTGTCAACACCGCGCCCGGGCCGCGATTGCACTTCGGCCGCCTTTGGAGTAGTTCGCAGCGAACGCTTCGCTGAGGAGACAGGGCGATGTCCGCCTTCCCGCCGGTCCCCGAAACCGCCTTCGCCGCGCTCGAGAACGAGGTGCTCGCGCTCTGGCAGCGCCTCGACGCATTCCGCCGCTCGGTGGAGCAGCGGCCCGAGAGCAGCGCCTACGTCTTCTACGACGGCCCGCCGTTCGCCACCGGCCTGCCGCACTACGGCCACCTCGTCGCGTCGACGCTGAAGGACATCGTGCCCCGCTACTGGGCGATGCGCGGGCATCGCGTCGAGCGGCGCTTCGGCTGGGACACGCACGGCCTGCCCATCGAGATGGAGATGGAGAAGGCGCTCGAGCTCTCCGGGCCGAGCAGCGTGCGCGCCTACGGGGTGGACAAGTTCAACGAGGCGTGCCGGGCGAACGTCCTGCGCTACACCGAGGAGTGGGAGCGCGTCGTCACGCGCCTGGGGCGCTGGGTCGACTTCCGCAACGATTACAAGACGATGGATCCGTCGTTCATGGAGTCGGTGTGGTGGGTCTTCCGCCAGCTGTGGGACCGCGGGCTGGTGTATCAGGACCGCCGCGTGATGCCATTCTCGTGGCGCCTGTCGACGTCGCTGTCCAACTTCGAAGCGAACATGGACTACCGCGACGTCCAGGACCCGGCGCTGACGGTGGTGATGCCGCTGGTCGACGAGGACGCGGCGCTGCTCGTCTGGACGACGACCCCCTGGACGCTGCCGAGCAACCTGGCGGTGGCCGTCGGTCCCGACCTCGACTACGTGCGGGCGCGCGCAGCGGACGGCCGCGCCTATGTCGTGGCGCAGGCGCGGCTCGAGGCGGTCCTCGGCAAGGAGGCCTCGGTCGAGGCCACGATGAAGGGCGCGGACCTCGTCGGGCGGCGCTACCGGCCGCTCTTCCCCTACTTCGCGGAGACCGGCGGGGCGGCGTTCTCGGTCATCCCCTCGGGCCACGTGAGCACCGAGGACGGCACCGGCCTCGTGCACATGGCGCCGGCGTTCGGCGAGGACGACTTCAACGCCTGCCGCGCCGTCGGCATCCCGGTGATCGATCCCGTCGACGACGAGGGGCGCTTCACCGCGCAAGTACCCGACTTCGCAGGCAGAAACGTCAAGGAGGCCGATCCGGAGATCATCCGGCGGCTCAAGGGCGAGGGCCGCGTGTTCAAGCACGAGACCATCGTCCACAGCTACCCGTTCTGCTGGCGCAGCGGCACGCCGCTCATCTACAAGACGGTGCCCGTCTGGTTCGTGCGCGTCGAGCAGCTGCGCGAGCGCATGAGCGCCAACAACCAGCAGATCCACTGGGTGCCCGAGGCGGTCGGCAGCAAGCGGTTCGGCAACTGGTTGAGCGAGGCGCGCGACTGGAACATCTCGCGCAACCGCTTCTGGGGCACGCCGATCCCGGTGTGGCGCTGCACGTCCTGCGAGCAGTCGATCTGTGTCGGCAGCATCGCCGAGCTCGAGGAGCGCGCCGGTGCCTCGGTCACGGACCTGCACCCGCACAAGATCGACCACCTGACGTTCGCGTGCTCGTGCGGCGGCGCGGCGAAGCGCATTCCCGAGGTTTTCGATTGCTGGTTCGAGTCCGGCGCGATGCCGTACGCGCAGGACCACTACCCGTTCGAGAACCGGGAGAAGTTCGAGCGCAACTACCCTGCTCAGTTCATCGCCGAGGGCCTCGACCAGACGCGCGGCTGGTTCTACACGCTGCTCGTGCTGTCGACGGCGCTGTTCGACAAGCCGCCCTTCCGTAACGTGGTCGTCAACGGCCTGGTCCTCGCCGAGGACGGGTCGAAGATGTCCAAGTCGAAGCGGAACTACCCCGATCCGACGCAAGTCCTGGACTCATACGGGGCCGACGCGCTGCGGGCGTACCTGATCGACTCGCCGGTGGTTCGCGCCGAGCCGCTGCGGTTCAGCGAGACGGGCGTGCGCGAGGTCGTGCGCACCGTCCTCCTGCCGCTGCGCAATGCGTGGTCGTTCTTCGTGCAGTACGCGAACATCGACGGCTGGCAGCCCACCGACGAGGCGCCGGCGCTCTCCGAGCGGCCGGAGCTCGACCGGTGGATCCTCTCCGTGATGCAGTCGCTCGTGCGCGAGGTGAACGAGCAGATGGAGGGGTACTACCTGTACAAGGTGGTGCCGCCCATGGTCGGGTTCATCGACCATCTGACGAACTGGTACATCCGGCGGAGCCGCCGACGTTTCTGGCGGAGCGCGAGCGACGCGGCGGGTCGTGCCGACAAGGCTTCGGCGTATGCCACGCTGTACGAAGTGCTCGTCACGTTCACGAAGGTGATGGCGCCGGTCCTGCCGTTCATCACCGAGACGCTGTACCAGAACCTCGTCGTGGCGCCGGGCTGCGCGCCCGAGGGCCGCGAGAGCGTGCATCTGTGCGACTACCCGCTCGTGGACGCGGCGAAGATCGACGCTGCGCTGGAGACGGACGTGGCGGTGGTCCGTCAGGTCGTCGGCATGGGCCGGGCGCTACGCGAGAAGCACAAGCTGAAGACGCGGCAGCCGCTGCGGCGCGTGACGGTGGTCCACCACGACGCGAGCGTCGTCGACGCCTTGCGGCGGCACGCGGAGCTGATCGAGGACGAGCTGAACGTGAAGCAGCTCGACGTGCGTCCGGACGACGACACGCTGTGCGATCTCAAGTTCAAGGCGAACTTCCAGCGCCTGGGCAAGCGCCTGGGCAAGAACATGAAGGAAGGCGCCGCGGTGATTCAGTCGATGGGGCGTGCGGAGTGGCAGTCGCTGCTCGGCGGCGGCACGCTCGATGTGCACGGCGAGGCGATCACCGCCGAGGACGTGCTCGTGGTGCGGGAGCCGCGCGGCGACGTCGTCCTCGAGACCGAGGGGGCGCTGACGGTGGCGCTCGACACGACGCTGGACGCGGAGCTCATCGGTGAGGGCCTCGTCCGCGAGGTGGTGAGCCGTCTCCAGCGCCTGCGCAAGGACACCGGCCTCGAGGTGACCGACCGCGTGACGGTCGAAATGTTCAGCGAGGACGCGGAGTTGCACGAAGCGCTCGCGGCGCGGGCGGCGCACGTCGGCGAGGAGGTGCTCGCCGTGCGCTGCGAGGTGACGGCCGGGCGCCCCGCCGATGCCACCGAGCTCGACGTCGAGGGCCGGCCGCTGGCGGTGGCGCTGCGCAAGGCCTGACCGCGCTGGAGGGGGCATGACGATGTGGCGCGCGATGGTGCCGCTGAAGCGGCGGTCTCCGAACGCCATCCGCGGCGTCTGCCCCGCCCTCTCCGGCGACTTCGTCGTCACGTGGGACGCCGACGTCGTCCGCCGCGGGGATCTCCGCGGCGGACCGCCCTTTACGGCGCGACGCGCCGCGGCGCATGATGCGGCGTCTCCGGACGAAAGGAGCTCGCCGTGTCAGAGGCGTTCATCTACGACGCGGTCCGCACCCCCCGCGGGCGCGGCAAGGCCAATGGCAGCCTGCACGCGATCAAGCCGGTCGATCTGCTGGCTGGCCTGCTGCGCGGGCTGGCGCAGCGCAACCAGCTGGACACGTCGGCGGTCGAGGACGTGTCCATCGGCTGCGTGACCCAGACGAGCGAGCAGGGCGCGTGCATCGCCCGAACCGCAGTGATCCTCGCGGGTTACGACGAGGATGTGCCCGGCGTCACGCTCAACCGCTTCTGCGGCTCCGGCCTCGAGGCGGTCAACGGCGCGGCGGCCAAGGTGGCGGCCGGCTACGCCGACCTGACGATCGGCGGCGGCGTCGAGAGCATGTCGCGCGTGGCGATGGGCTCCGACGGCGGCGCGCTGTTCGACCCGCAGATGGCGTTCGACTACGGCATCGTGCCGCAGGGCATCTCCGCCGACCTCATCGCGACGATCTACGGCTTCACGCGCGACGACGTCGACGCGTTCGCGCTGCGCAGCCAGAAGCGGGCCGCCGACGCCATCGAGCGGCGCGCGTTCGAGCGCGGCATCCTGCCGGTGAAGGACGTGGCGGGCGTGACGGTGCTGGCGCGCGACGAGCTGCCGCGCCCCGACACGACGAAGGAGGGCCTCGGGTCGCTCAAGGCCTCGTTCGAGGCGATGGGCACGCAGTTCGGCCTCGACGCGCTCACGAAGCAGCGCTACCCGCAGGTCGAGAACATCCGCCACGTCCACACCGCCGGGAACTCGAGCGGTATCGTCGACGGCGCCGCCGCGGTCCTCGTCGGCTCCCGCGAGGCCGGCGCGAAGGCGGGCCTGAAGCCGCGCGCGCGCATTCGCGCCGCGGTGAGCATCTCCGCCGAGCCGGTCATCATGCTCACCGGGCCCGTGCCCGCGTCGCAGAAGGCGCTGGCCAAGGCGGGCATGAAGGCGAGCGACATCGACCTGTTCGAGGTCAACGAGGCCTTCGCGGTCGTCCCGTTGTTCTTCGCGCAGCAGATGAACGTGGATCCCGACCGCATCAACGTGAACGGCGGCGCCATCGCGCTGGGCCACCCGCTCGGCGCCACGGGCGCCATGCTGCTGGGCACGGTCCTCGACGAGCTCGAGGCGCGCAATCTGGCCACGGGTCTGGTGACGTTGTGCATCGGTGGCGGCATGGGGATCGCCACCATCATCGAGCGGGTGTGACCATGAACGCGCAAGGCTTCAGTGCACAGCTCGACGCCGCCACGGGCGTCGCCACGATCACCATGGCCATGCCGGGCCGCGCCAACAAGGTCAACGCCGACTTCGGCGCGGGCCTGCAGGACGCGCTGGCGACGGCCCTCGGCTTCCAGGGCCTCAAGGGCATCGTCATCGCCAGCGCCCACGCCGATTTCTGCGTGGGGGCGGATCTGGACTTCGTCTACAAGCAGCGGGACGCGAAGGCGCTCGAGGAGATGGTCGGGCAGATGAACCTGCTCTACCGCAAGCTCGAGACGTACGGCGTGCCGGTGGTGGCGGCGCTGACGGGCTCGGCGCTCGGCGGCGGCTACGAGCTGGCGCTGGCGTGCCACCACCGCATCGCGCTCGACGAGCCGCGCGTCCAGCTCGGCCTGCCCGAGGTTTCGCTCGGCGTGATCCCGGGCGCAGGCGGCACGCAGCGCCTGCCGCGGCTGATCGGGATCCAGGCGTCGCTCGAGCTGATCGCGCAGGGCAAGATCCTGCGGGCGGCGCAGGCGAAGAAGGCGGGGCTGGTCGACGCGCTCGCGGCGACACCCGAGGCGCTGCGCGAGGCGGCGCTCGCCTGGATCGCCGCGAATCCCAAGGCGAAACAGCCGTGGGACGTCGGCGGGTTCCAGTGGCCGGGCGGCGTCCAGCCGAACACGGACATGGCGCGCCAGCTCTTCATGGCCGGCGCGGCGATGCTCGCTCAGAAGACGGCCGGCGCCTACAAGGCCCCCGAGGTCGCGGTCCGCGCGGTCCACGACGGCTCGCTCGTCGATTTCGAGACGGCGCTCAAGGTGGAGAGCGCGCTGTTCGCCGAGCGCGTCGTCAGCGACGACGCCAAGGACATGATCCGGACGTTCTGGTACCACCGGACGGCCGTCGAGAAGCAGAAGGGCCTGCCGCAGACCGACGACGCGGGCATCCGCAAGATCGGCATCCTCGGCGCCGGCATGATGGGCGCGGGCATCGCGTTCGTCTCGGCCCAGCGCGGCTACGAGGTGGTGCTCAAGGACGTGAAGCAGGCGTCGCTCGACGCCGCCGCGGAGCACTGCAAGAAGCAGGTGGCGGAGAAGGCGAAGCACCTGTCGCCCGCCGAGAAGGAGGCGCTGCTCGGGCGCATCCGGACGACGCTCGACGTGCAGGACCTGCAGGGCTGCGACCTGGTCATCGAGGCCGTGTTCGAGAACAAGGAGCTCAAGCACCGGGTGACGCGGGAGACCGAGCCCCTGCTGGCCGCCGACGGCGTGTGGGCGTCGAACACCTCGGCGCTGCCGATCACCGACCTCGCCGAAGCCTCCGCCCACAAGGAGAACTTCATCGGCCTGCACTTCTTCTCGCCGGTGGAGGCCATGCCGCTCGTCGAGGTGATCGTCGGCAGGGCCACGTCCGAGAAGACGCTGGCGCGGGCGCTGGCCTACGTGCGGTCGATCAAGAAGACCGCCATCGTGGTCAACGACGGCTACGGCTTCTACACGACGCGGCTGTTCTCGGCCTACATCATGGAGGCCGCGCAGCTCGTGGCGCAGGGGCACGACCCGGTGCTGGTCGAGTGGGCGGCGCGCAAGGCGGGCATGGTCATCTCGCCGCTGAAGGTGTTCGACGAGGTGACGCTGTCCCTCGCGGCCCACGGCTTCGAGATGATGGAGCACTACAAGGGCGAGAAGCTGGACGCGCCCGGCGTGCGGCTCGTGCGCAAGATGGTCGAGGCGGGGCGCACCGGGAAGGCGGCGGGCGCCGGCTTCTACGACTACCAGACGAAGCCGCGCAAGCTGTGGACGGGGCTGCGCGAGCTCGCCGAGGGCACGCCGGCGGAGACGGGCGTCGCCTACATCGAGCGGCGCCTCATGCTGGCGCAGGCCCTGGAGGCCGCCCGCTGCCTCGACGAGGGCATCCTGCGCGAGAAGCGCGATGCCGAGATCGGCGCGATCATGGGCGTCGGCTTCGCGCCGAACACCGGCGGTCCGCTGGCGTGGATCGACCGGCGCGGCGCGGCGCAGGTCGTGGCGTGGGCCGACGCCTTCGCGACGACCGAAGGCGCCCGGTTCGCGGCGCCGAAGCTGCTGCGAGACATGGCCGCGCGCGGCGAGACGTTCTTCGAGCAGGTGTGAACCCGACGCGCCGGGCGACAGCCCCGGGCGCGTCGCGCCGTCGCGGTCAGATCAAAGGTGGAAGTAGTAGGCGAGGCCGAGCGTGACCGCCGCCTGCCACTGCCACTCGCTCTTGATCGCGACGGCGCAGGCATTGCCGACGCAATCGATGTCGGCGCGGTCGTCGATGGTGTCGCCGAGGCCCGGATTGTAGGTGCCGCGCAGCGTGAACGGGATGCGCAGGTCGGCGTTCTCCACCGGCAACAGGAACTCGAAGCCGAGGCCGAACGCGAGCGCGACGTAGGGATCGGCGGTGCCGGTGATCACGGGGGCGACGAAGTCGCTCTCCGCCTCGACGTCGCCGGGGATGACGAAGTCGGGGCCCACCATCAGGAACGGGCGCACCATCCCGGCGGGCAGCTGCAGGCGGAAGAGCACCGGCAGGTGGAGCGCCCACTGGGCCAGCGAGATCTCCTGGCCGTCGATGTCGCCCTTGCCGTTGTCGCGCGCGTAGATGACGTCGAGCTCGAGGGCGAGGATGCCACGCCACGAGGCGGCCAGGCTGAGGCCGCCGCCGCCGCCGACGCCGGCGAAGCCCGGATAGAGGATCTGCACCGGCCGGCCGTTGATCTCGGTGATCTCGTCCTTGGTGTTCAGATCGCTCGAGAAGCTGCCACCCACCTGGCCGAGGAAGCCGACGCCGAGCTCCCACTGCGTCTCGGGCTCGGGCGCCTGGAACAGCGGCTCCGGCTTCGCGGGCGCGGCGGGCGTCGGCGCCGGCTCGGCGAACTGCGCGGCGGCCGGGCCGGCGGTGAACAGCGCCGCGGCCAGCGCTACTGGGGGTGCACGCATCGGGACCTCCCCTCTCAGGAATCTGCCGTGGATAACACATCCCGGCGCCGGACGGGAGCGGGACCTTGCGGCGCGGCGAGCCCCCGCGAGACACTGGCCGGCGATGCGCGCGGCCTGGCCCCTCTACGTCACCCTCTGCGCGGCCTGCGCCCGGGTCGAGCTCCCCGGGAGCGACGACGCGGGCGCGGCCGACGCGGCGGCGGACGGCGGCGCGCTCGTCGGCCGCGTCGAGGGTCCCAAGGGCGCGGACGCAGACGGCGCTCCGCCCGTCCAGGGCGACGCGCTGCCGCCGCTCGCCGGCTGCAATCCCGGCGAGCGGCTGGCCGTCTGCACCCTCTGCGGCGCCGACCGGCAGCCCGTCGCCGCCGACGACGACGTGGAGTGCCCCGCCGTCGTCTGCGCCGACCGCTTCGAGGAGGCCCCCGAGGAGACCGACACCGTCTGCTGGCGCGTCGCGGGCGCGGCCCAGGGCGGCAACTGCGCGGACATGGGCCTGTGCGTGGACGACCCCGCCGCGCGCTGCGGACCGGGCGAGCGCGTCGAGCTCGCGCGCGCCGTCGGTCCGTGCCAGCGGCTCGAGGGCTGCCTCGCGGGCGCCCCGGTCGTCGTCAACGCCATCCCCGGCACCGCCTGCAACGGCCCCGGCGCCTGCCGCGAGGACGGCACCTGCAGCGTCGGCGAGGGCGCCCGCGACTGCGGCCTCTTCCCCGGACTGCAGTGCGGCCAGGGCCTGCACGTCGACGGCACGCCCTTCTGCGAGGTCTACATCGTCGCCGGCGGCGGCCGGATCTCCTGCGACCAGTACTGCGCCGCCCAGGGCACCCGCTGCCTGGCCGCCTGGGGCGACCGCAACAACGACTGCCGCCACGACGGCGAAAAACCCTGCGACGACACGCAGGACGACCTCGTCTGCCGCTGCGCGCAACTCTGACGCGAGTTTCGCCATTTCGGCGTCGACGAGGCCGAACAACGACCGAGTCGCCGCCGAAGGTGGCGAAACTCGAGGCTGAGTCCACAGGGGCTCCCGGTGCATCGAATTCCGATGAACGACGCACACTTGCGAGAGGCGTTGGCGCGCATGCCCGCCGACTACCGGCCCCGCACGCATCATTTCGACGCGGACGGCCAACCGAAGTACGTCAACCGCCTCGTGCTCGAGGCGAGCCCGTACCTGTTGCAACACGCCCACAACCCGGTGGACTGGCGGCCGTGGGGCGCCGAGGCCTTCGCCGAGGCGCGGACGCGCGACGTGCCCGTGTTCCTCAGCGTGGGCTACAGCACCTGCCACTGGTGCCACGTGATGGAGCGCGAGTCCTTCGAGGACGAGGAGATCGCAAGCTTCCTCAACGCGCACTTCGTGCCGATCAAGGTCGACCGCGAGGAGCGTCCCGACGTCGACGCCGTCTTCATGGAGTTCGTGCAGGTGACGACCGGCCACGGCGGGTGGCCGATGAGCGTCTTCCTGCGGCCGGACGGCACTCCGCTCTACGGCGGCACGTACTTCCCGGCGCGTGACGGCGACCGCGGCGGGCACCCCGGATTCCTGACGCTGCTGCGCGTGGTCGCCGATCGCTGGCGGGATCCGCGCTTCGCGAGCCAGGGCGCGCGCGCGATGCAGGCGGTGCGGGAGCAGGCGCGGCTGGTGCCCGGGACGGAGGTCGCCGGGGTCGAGACGCTGCGCCAGGCCGCCGGCGTCTTCCGGCAGCAGTTCGACGCGGAGTGGGGCGGGTTCGGCAACGCCCCCAAGTTTCCGCGGCCGGCGGTCCTCGACTTTCTGTTGCGCGAGTGGAAGCGCACCGGCGACGACGAGCTGCTCGGCATCGTCGAGACGACGCTCACACGCATGGCCTGCGGCGGCCTGTACGACCACGTGGGCGGCGGGTTCGCGCGCTACAGCACGGACCGGCACTGGCTCGTCCCCCACTTCGAGAAGATGCTCTACGACAACGGGCAGCTGGCGGTGACCTACCTCGAGGCGTTCCAGGCGACGGGCGAGGCCTTCTACGCGCGCGTCGCCGAGGACGTCCTCGGCTGGATGGACCGCGAGATGAGCCACCCGGACGGCGGCTTCTACTCGGCCACCGACGCCGACAGCGAGGGCGAGGAGGGCCGCTTCTTCGTCTGGACGCCGGCGGAGATCGACGCCGCCCTCGGCGCCGACGACGCCGCCTGGGTGAAGGACGTCTTCGGCGTCACCGAGCGCGGCAACTTCGAGGGGCGCAACGTGCTGTTCCTCGAGCGGCCGATGAGCGACGCCGAGCGGGGGCGCTGGGCCGGGCTCCGGCCGGTGCTGCACGTGGCGCGCGAGCGGCGCGAGCACCCCGGGCTCGACGACAAGGTGCTCGTGTCGTGGAACGCGCTGGCGATCTCGGCGTTCGCGCGGGCCGCGCTCGTCCTCGACCGACCGGGATACGCGGCGCGGGCGGCGAAGGCCGCGGACTTCGTGCTGCGCGAGATGTCCCGGGACGGGCGCCTCTACCGGGCCTGGCGCCGCGGGCTGCCGCGCCACCCGGGCGTGCTCGAGGACTACACCGGCCTCGCCGCGGCCCTGCTCGACCTGCTCGAGGCCACGGGCGACGCGCGCTGGCTCGACGCGGCCATCGACCTGCAGCACACCGTCGACGCGCGCTTCGCCGACGCGGAGGCCGGCGGCTACTTCCGCACCGCCGACGACGCCGAGGCGCTGGCCTTCCGCGAGAAGCCCGACTACGACGGCGCCGAGCCGAGCGGCAACGCGCTCGCCGCGCTCACGCTGCTCCGGCTCGCCGAGATCACCGACGGCATCGGCCACCGCCGGCGCGCCGAGGACACGCTGCGCGCGCTCGACCCGCTGCTGCGGCGGGCGCCCCACGCGGTGCCCAAGCTGCTGTGTGCGTTGCAGTGGCTGCACGCCGAGGTGCGGCAGGTGGTGCTCGTGACGCCGGGCGACGACGCCGCGGCGGCCCGGCCGCTCCTCGACGTCGTGCGCGGGCGCTACCTGCCGTTCGCGGTGCTGCTCGCCGGCCCGGCGGACGGACGCCTGGCGCGGCTCGCGCCGGCCTTCGCGGACCGCGGGGCGCGCGGCGGCGCGGCGACGGCCTTCGTGTGTGTGGGGACGCGCTGCGATCTGCCCACCGAGGATCCGGCGGCCCTGGCGCGCTTGCTGGGGGGATGAGGCGGGGGCGGCGGGCGCCGCCCCCGGAGGCTCACTCGAGCAGCTGGACGTTCAGCGTGTAGGGACCGCGGTCTTCCTCGCCGTACGTGTCGACGAACACGTAGACCGTCTCGTTCGCCTCGAGCGCGATCTCGAAGTAGCTGAAGAACGTGTCCTCGTTCGGGTTGTCGTCGTTGCAGGCCACCTCGGCCGCGGGGACGTCGACGCCGCAGAGCGAGCGCGCCCACATCGTCAGGTCGCGTGCATCCTCGCTGGCGTTCTCGAAGCCGTACAGACCCGCCGCGGGCGCGGTGAAGGCGTACACGTCGTTCGCGCCGGTGCCGAGGCCGAAGAACCCGCAGGTGCCGAAGGCGCCGTGCTCCTCGGCGAGGGAGAGGTCGCCGGCCACCGACCAGCCGGCGTCAACCGCGTGGTCGTTCAGGTTCGTGACCGTCCAGTCGGCCGGGCACTCGGCGACGGCCTCGGCGCAGACCGGGCCGGCCTCGTCCTCGGGATCGTCGTCGAGGCAGAGCGCGCCCGCGGGGCAGATGCCGAAGCCCTCGACCTCGTCACAGCCGTCGCCGAGGTCGAGCGCCGGCGGGGGGCCGAGCTCGAGCAGGACCGGATCGCTGCGCAGGCCGACCGAGTCGTAAACCGTCACGCGCACCGCGGCGGGCGTGGGCAGCTCCTCGTCGCCGAGCACGATCAGCGACGCCTCGAAGTTGCCGTCGGCCTGCGTGACTTCGTCGAAGTCGAAGTCGAGCGCGCCGCCTTCGAGGAGCGAGTTGCCCTCCTCGTCGAGCGGTTCGAGGCCGAAACCGATCGCGTCGTTGTCGCCGTCGGTGCCGGCGACGCGAACGGCGAGCGCGAAGGTGGCCTCGTTGTAGAAGGCCTCCGCCGACTCGATGGCGGGCGGGGAGACCTCGGTGCAGGCGCCGGCCCCCATGCCTTCGTCGGCGGCGACGCAGGCGCTGCCGTCGGGGCAGTCGCCGAAGCCCTCGACCGGGTCGCAGGCGTCGCCCACGGCGAGCGGGGGCGTCGCGGCGACGTCGTCGTCGGCCGGCTCGCTGCGCAGGCCCGCCGCGTCGAGCACGGTCACGCGCACCGCCGCCGGCTCCCCGAGCTCCTCGGGGAGCACGCCGATGAAGCTGCCCGTGAAATCACCGTCGGCGTGCTCGAGCTCGAAGAAGTCGAAGTCGAGCGCGCCGTCCTCGAGGAGCGAGTTGCCCTCGGCGTCGAGCACGTCGACGCCGATCTGCACGACGTCGCCGTTCGCGTCCGTGCCGGCGACGCGGACGGCGAGGCCGCGGGACTCCGGGTTGTAGAAGCTCTCGACGGAGACGATCGCCGGCGCCACCGCCTGGAACGCCGTGAGGCGGAGGTTGCCGCCCGGGTTCATGCCGTACGCATCGGCGAACAGGAAGATCGCCTCGTCCTGGGCGAGCTCGAGGCTGATCGTGCTCTGCGTCGTGCCCTGCGAGTCGTCGCTGCACGCGAGCTCGCTGCCGGCGTCGTCGCAGGCGGAACGGGCGTGGAGCACCGTGTCGAAGACGCCTTCGAGGCCCGGGGCGACCGTCGAGAAGACCCACTGGCCCGCGCTCGGCGCCGTGAAGCGGTAGACGACCTCGGGGCCGCCGGCGGAGCCGCCGCAGCTCGCGGTATGCTCGCCGACCTCGGGCGTGCTGCCCTCGACGACGAGGTTGCCGCTCGCGTCGGCCTGGGCCGCGGCGTTGAAGTCGACCGGCGCGGCGCAGCTCGCCGTGCCCATGCCGCCGCCCGCGCCGCCCTGGCCGCCGGCGCCACCCGCACCACCGGCGCCACCAGCACCGCCAGCACCACCGGCGCCGCCTTCGCCACCGGCACCACCGGCGCCGCCTTCGCCACCGGCACCACCGGCGCCGCCTTCGCCACCGGCACCACCGGCGCCGCCTTCGCCACCGGCACCGCCGGCGCCGCCTTCGCCACCGGCACCGCCGGCGCCGCCTTCGCCACCGGCGCCGCCTTCGCCACCGGCGCCGCCTTCGCCACCGGCGCCGCCTTCGCCGCCCTGGCCACCCTGACCACCGGCGCCGCCTTCGCCGCCCTGGCCACCCTGACCACCGGCGCCGCCTTCGCCGCCCTGACCGCCAGCGCCGCCTTCGCCGCCCTGACCGCCCTGACCGCCCTGACCGCCAGCGCCGCCCCCGCCGTCGTCGTCCCCACCGCCGTCGTCGCAGCCCGCGAGCGTGAGCGCGCTGACCGCGAGGGCGAGGAGCATCCGCTTCCAATCGGACATCTGCCTCTCTCCCCTTCTGCGCCTCCCGGGAGGCCTCGCCTCCCGGGCCAATGAACGCGCGACTTTACGAACACCTGCCGGTTCGGGGCAACCGTTCGTGTACGGAAGATTGCAGTGTCAGCCGAACAGAACGGCGCCGTCCGACGCGACGTCGCCGGCGGAAGGGACGTCTCGACCACATGACCCGTGGCTGGCGAGCGCTCGATCACACCGCGGACCTCGCCCTCTCGGTGTGGGCGGAGAGCGAGGCGGCGCTCCTGGCGCAGGCGGCGCGGGCGCTCGTGTGCGTCATGACCGACGACGCGCGGCCCGGTCCGCGACGGTCCTGGGACACACGCGAGTTGGCGCTCGACGCGCTCGATCCCGAGGACCGCCTCGTCCGCTGGCTCAACGAGGTGATCTACCTGGCGGTGGCCGAAGGCTTCCTGACGCGCGCCGCCGACGTGCGCCTCGATGGGAACGGCCTCGCCGCCCGCCTCGCCGGCGAGCGCGGCGCGGTGGCGACCGAGCTGAAGAGCGCGACCTACCACGACCTGCACCTGACCGGGGACGGCGGCCGCTGGCGCGCCCGGTTCGTCGTCGACGTGTGAGGGAAGATGGAGCTCCGCCAGATCGACGCGTTCCGCTGGGAGATCCCGCGCCACGGCAAGATGCGCGTCCCCGGCCGCATCTTCGCCTCGGAGCGGATGATGGCCGACATCCGCCGCGACAAGAGCCTCGAGCAGGTGGCCAACGTGGCCTGGCTGCCGGGCATCGTCGGCTACTCGATGGCCATGCCCGACATGCACTGGGGATACGGCTTCCCCATCGGCGGGGTGGCGGCCTTCGACCCCGACGAGGGCGTGCTCTCTCCGGGCGGCGTCGGCTACGACATCAACTGCGGCGTCCGCCTGTTGCGCTCCGACCTGCGCCGCGACCAGGTGGTGCCGCACCTCGACGAGCTCTCGATCGCGCTGCACCAAGCCATCCCGTCCGGCGTCGGATCGGAGAGCCGGCGCAAGCTGGGCGATCGCGAGCTCGACGACGTGCTCCGCCGGGGCGCCGCGTGGGTGGTCGCCCAGGGCATGGGCCGCCGCGCGGACCTCGACGTCATCGAAGAGGGCGGCACCATGGCCGGCGCCGATCCCGCGCTCGTCTCGGCGCGCGCCCGGGAGCGCGGCCGCCCGCAGCTCGGCTCGCTCGGCTCCGGCAACCACTTCTGCGAGCTCGCCTACGTCGCCGAGATCTTCGACGAGCGCGCCGCCGAGGCGTTCGGCCTGTTCGCGGACGGGGTGACGGTGATGATCCACTCCGGCAGCCGCGGCTTCGGCTACCAGGTGTGCGACGACTCGCTGCGGACCATGCTGCAAGCGTCGCAGAAGTACGCGATCGAGCTGCCGGACCGTCAGCTCTGCGCCGCGCCGCTCGGTAGCCCCGAGGCGCGCGCCTACTTCGGGGCGATGGCGTGCGCCATCAACTTCGCCTTCGCCAACCGCCAGGTGATGACGCACCACGTGCGCGAGGCGCTCACGAGCTTCTTCGGCGAGGGCCCGCAGGGACTCGGCCTCGACCTCGTCTACGACGTCTGCCACAACATCGCGAAGTGGGAGAACCACACCGTCGACGGTCGGGAGCGCAAGCTCTGCGTGCACCGCAAGGGCGCCACGCGCGCGTTCGGGCCGGGGCACCCGGCGGTCCCCGCGCGCTACCGGGCGGTGGGGCAGCCGGTGATGATCCCCGGCGACATGGGGCGCTACAGCTTCGTGCTCGCGGGGACCGAGGGGTCGATGCGCGAGACGTTCGGGTCGAGCTGCCACGGCGCCGGGCGCACGATGTCGCGCCACGAGGCCAAGAAGCGGGCGAAGGGGCGGCCGATCTGGCGCGAGCTGCAGGACCGCGGCATCTGGGTCCGCACCGACAGCCTCGGGACGCTCGCCGAGGAGATGTCCGAGGCCTACAAGGACGTGGCCGACGTCGTCGAGGTCGTCCATGGCGCCGGCATCGCGCGCAAGGTGGCGCGTCTCGTCCCGATGGCGGTGGTCAAGGGCTGAAGACGACCGCGCCGGCGAGCGGTGCTATGTTCGCGGCGTGACTCGCGAAAACCGAGACGGAGGCCTGTCGGCCGACGGCGGCATGCCGCCGGAGGCGTGGGAACGCGCGGCGCGCGCGGCGCACGCGGCCGGCGATCTGGACCGCGCCGCCGCGCTCTACGCGCGGGCGATGGGGGCGTGGCGCGCCGAGGCGGAGCGGCTGCGGGCGCTGCTCGCGGCCCCCGACGACCGCGGCGACGCCCTCCAAAGACTGGAATCGAGCCCCAGCGGCCCACTCGAAGGCTTCGAAAGACTGGAATTGAGTCCCCGGCGGCCGCACGACGACCTCCCGGGACTCGATTCGAGTTCCCGGCGGCCGCACGACGACCTTCCGGGACTGGAATTGAGTCCCCGGCGGCCGCACGACGACCTCCCGGGACTGGAATTGAGTCCCCGGCGGCCGCACGACGACCTCCCGGGACTGGAAGTGAGTCCCCGGCGGCCGCACGACGACCTTGCGGGTGACGACGCGGGCGCCCGGCCGCCGCACGAGGACCATGCGGGTGACGACGCGGGCGCCCGGCCGCCGCACGAGGACGGCGCCACCGGCGGCTGCGAACCGGCGGACGCGCCCGACACAGAGGCCGCCGGCGCGGACCCGACCGGGCTCGCCGTCGGGGCCGGCGTGCCCCGGGCCGCCGTCGCGCCGCCCGTCGGGGCCGGTGCGCCCCACGTCTTCGCGCCGCCCGTCGCCGCCGGCGTGCGTCGCCCGTTCGTCTCGGTCTGCATCCCGACGTACAACCGCGCGCGCTTCCTGCTGGACGCCATCGGCAGCGCGCTGAGCCAGCCGTTCGCCGATCTGGAGGTGGTGGTCGTCGACGACGGCTCCACCGACGACACTCCGGCGGTGCTCGCGCGGGTGACCGACCCGCGCGTCCGCGTCTTCCGCCAGCCCGAGAACGCCGGCCGCTCGCGCACCCGCAACCGCGCCGTCTTCGAGTCCCGCGGCGAGTTCGTGCTGTGGCTCGCCGACGACGACGTGCTCGTCCCCGAGACGCTGACGCGCTACGCCCGGGCGATCGCGGACGATCCGGGCCTCGACATCGTCTACGGCAACCTGCAGCTCTTCGACGACGGCACCGGCGAGGACCTCGCGCCCTACGTCCCCAGCGACTGGACGGGGCGCGAAGCGCGCCTGCCCTACGCCTTTCTGCACGGATCGGTCATCCCGGACGGCGGCACGCTCATCCGCCGCGCGCTCTACGAGCGCTTCGGCGTCTACGACGACGAGTTCGTCCGCGCGCAGGACTACGAGTTCTGGACGCGCCTCGCCGGCCACGCCCGCGTGCGCAAGATCGAGGAGGTCGTCTACCTCTATCGAAAGCACGACGGGAACGTGTCCTTCGGGCACGGCGTCGACCTGTCCTACGACTCGAAGATCATCCGCCGCCACCTGGCGCGCCGCCCGCTGCCCGAGCTCTTCCCCGACTTCGACTGGTCCGCGCCCGAGCGCGGCGGCTCGGAGACGGCGGCCGCGCGCGCCTGGCTGGTCGTCGCCCGCTGCCTGCGCGACTACCAGGACCCCACCAACGCGGCGCACTTCCTCGAGGCGATCCCCGGCCGCTTCGCCTGGGACGAGGTGGTCGAGCGCCTCTTCGATGCCCTGGTGTGCGGCGGCGCCCTCGACCGCGCCGCCGCCCTCGTCGACGACTACGCCGCGTGGCTGCCGCGCCCGCGCGCGCTGCCCGATGCGCTCCGCGCCCGCCTCGCCGACGTGCGCGAGGAGGTGGGGGCGGTCGCCCGGCTCCTCGCCGCCGGGCGCGCCGGCGAGGCCGCCGCCCGCGTGGACGCCCTCGCCGGGCGCCAGGGGCCCGGCTTCGACGTCGCCACGCTGCGCGCCCGCATCTGCGAGGGCCGCGGCGACGACGCGGCGGCGGCGCACCATGCGCTCCTGGCGCTGCGCCTGAAGCCCGCCGACGACGACGCCGCCGCCCGGGCGAGGGCCCTGGTCGCCCGCGCCGGCGTCCGCGCCGATGTCGACGCCATCCGCCGCCGCCTGCTCGACGACGTGTATCCCCTCGCGCCGGCGGAGCCGCGGCCCTCGGCCCCCCGCGGCGGCGGACCGCTCGTGTCGGTCGTCGCCCACCCCGACGCCGTGCCCTTCGCGCTGGCGCAGGCGTGGGACGACCTCGAGGTGCTCGTCGAGGGCGCGGGCGACGCGCAGGGCGCCGACCCGCGCTCGAGCGATTGCGGCGTGGCCGCCGACCGTGCGCCGGCCGACCCGCGCGTGCGCGCCGGCACCCTCGCCGACGCCCGCGGCGCGTTCGTGGCGTTCCTCGGCGCCGGCGACAGCTGGACGCCCGACCACCTCCCGCGCGTGATGGACCGGCTCGCCGCCGGGGACGCCGTCGCCGCCTTCGCCGACGCCTGGACCGTCGCCCTCCGCGACGGCCGCGTCGTCGAGCAGGCCTCCCCGGCGACCTTCGACCTCGGCGACCCGGTCGACGCCGACCGCCTCCTGACCCGAGACGTCGTCCCGCTCGCCGCGCTCGTCGCGGCCCGCGACGCGCTCGGCGACGGCCCCGATCCCGCGCTGGGTACGGAGGTCGCGCGCGATCTCCTGGCGCGCCTCCTGCGCCGCGGACCCGTCGCCCACGTCCGCGCGGCGACGGTCGAGGCGCTCCGCCCGAGCGTCGACGACGACACGCGTCGCCGCGACCTGCTCGCCCTCGTGCGGCGCCACCCGCTCGCGGAGCGCGGCGCCTGGTACGACGCCCTGCGCGCCCTCGGCGTCGTCCCCGCCCGCAAGGGCAGCACCTCGGTCGTCGTGATCGCCACCGGCGACGCGGCGGCTCTTCAGCGCTGCGTCGCCTCGGTGCGCGCCCACACGCACGTGCCCTACGACCTCGTGCTCGTGGATCCCGGCCGGGACGCGTCGGTGGCGGCGTGGGTGCGCGCCGAGAAGGCCCGCGACGAGCGCGTGCGCGTCCAGCTCAACCCGCGGCCCGTCAACGACGCCAAGGCCGCCGACCAGGGCCTCGCGCTGGCCGACGGCGAGCGCGTCGCGCTCCTGCGCGGCGACCGCGAGGTGCCCGACCTGTGGCTCGGCCGGCTCCAGTGGTGGGCGGACGAGGCGCCCGACGTCGGCGCCGTCGCCGCCGCGGGCGCGGCCGCCGTTGCGGGCGCCGACGCGGGCGCCGCCATCAACAGGGGCGCGGCCGCCGACGCGGGCGCGGCCGCCCACGCGGGCGCAGCCGCCGACGCGGGCGTGGCCACCGACGCGGACCTCGGCTGCGTCCTGCTCAAGCGCGGCCTGCTCGAGCGTATCGGCGGCCTCGATCCGTTCCTCGGCGGCGCCGCGGACGAGGACTTCCGCCGCCGCGCCGCGCTCGCCGGCTACCGCGTGCTCCTCGCCGACGTCGTCGCCCCCGGCCCGGCCGCGCCCGCGCCCTCGCCGGAGGAGCGGGCGCGCCTCGCCCGCCGGCCCGGCGGCCCGTTCGACCGCGAGGCCCACTTCGTCCCGTTCGGCAGCGAAGCCGGCTTCCGCCCCGACACGCCGCCCGTCCGCGTGGTCGAGGCCGCGGACCGCAACGTCCTCGTCGTGCCGCCGTGGGACGACGACGCGGCGCTCCGCGCGCTGCTGACCTCGCTCGCGCCCGGCTGCGCGTACTGGCTGCGCGCCGCGCCCGGCGAGGCCCCGACGTGCGTCGCGCGGCTCGGTCGCCTCGGCGTCCCCGAGGCGACGGTGCTCGTCGTCGACGCGCACCTCGCGCCGGACCGCGAGGCCGGCCTGTACCTCGCCGCCGACGCCGTCTATCTCGAAGAGACCTGGCCCGACGCCGACCGCGTCGCCCGCCGCGCGAGCGACTGCGGCCTGCCCGCGCTCGTGGGCGCCGATGCGCTGCGCGCGTGGCTCGCGACGGCGCCGGCGCGCGACCGGAGCGCCGAGGCCGCGCTCGGGCGGGCGGCGCCCGACCGCTGACCGTCCGCCCGCGGAGTTGCCGTCCGTCCGGCACAGACGTAAAACAGGCGGCACGTCGGTGCCGCCAGGCGCCAGCGCAGCTGCACACCGTGGAGGTTTCGTGCCTCGTCTTCTGATCTTGACGGCAACCCCAGCCGGTTACATCCGCATCGATCGCCGGATCCTGAACCAAGCGCAGATTTTCACCGACCGCGGGTGGGAGGTGACGCTCGCCCTTCCCGGTCGCCCGGACCAGGACGCCGGCGTCTCGCTATGGGAAGGCTGCACGCTCGAGCCGTTCGCGACGGGCGCCGTCGACATCGGCTTCCTCTACGAGCTGCTGGAGATGCAACCGGGGCCGAAGGTCGATGTCGCAGAGCTCGATCGACTGCGCACGCGCATCGACACACTTCCCGAGCCCTTCGTCGCCGGTCTGTTCCGACACCGCGACCGCGATGTGAGCCGCGAGGAGTTGGCGCAGACCGACGACTTCGTCGCGCCGTATGCCATCACTCACGGTTGTCTCGAAGTCGCCGCGCGCACCACCTTCGACGCGATGCTGGTCGCCGACTACCAAGGCAGCGTCGCCGCATCGATCGTTCACCGCGCCACCGGCATCCCCTACATCCTGGACTTCCATGAGTTCGCGCTGGGCCAGGAGCGCCGCAGCGCCACGGTCAAGCGACTGATCCATCACGTGGAGGCGCTTGCCATCCGGTCGGCGTTTGCCTTCATCACCATCTCCGACTTCTTCGGGGATCTGTTCCGGCACCAGTACGGGCTACGTTATCGCCCGCTGCCGATCTACAACGCACCAGATTTCCGGGCCGCCGCCCCCGCCGAACGCGGATGGGTGGCACGTACGCTGAGCCTACCGCCGAACGCGACGACGTTGCTGTTCCACGGCGGCTTCCAACGCCGCAAGCGTAACATCGAGCGGCTCCTGCGCGTGGCGCCGGCGCTGGCTGCCCAGGAGATCCACCTCGTGTTCCTGGGCTATGGCGACATGGAGGCCGAGATCCGGTCCGCCGGACCCAACGTGCATCTGCATGGTGCCGTCGATCAGACCGAGATGGCTCGCTGGGTCGCCGGCGCGGACGCGTGTCTGATTCCCTACATGGCAGTGGAGATCAACCAGCGATTCTGCACACCGAATCGGTTCTTCGACGGGCTCGAGGTCGGCACGCCGGTCATCGCCAACGCGGGCCTCGAGTACATCGGCCGCATCATCGATGCGTACGGCGTCGGCTATCGTGGTCCGATGGAGACCGACGAAGAGATGCTGGCGACCCTGCGCGCCGCCGTCGATCACGTCCGGGCGGGCCGCGCGCGCGGTGCGCGTTGGGAGGACGCCCGGCGCCAGTACAGCTTCGCTGTGCAACGTCGGACCTACGACGACGTCGTCGCTCGCCTCGAGATGTGGCTCGCGCTGCGGGACTGCGACGAGCTCAATCGCCTGGACGGATATGCCCTCATGCGTCTGGGGCATCGGCCCGCGCCGCCGCCCAGTACCGTTGTGGCAAATCTGATGGCTGAGGCGGAGCAGCACATGGTCGACGGCCGACACGTCCGGGCGGTCGACCTGCTGAGCACCGCGCTGCACCTCGATCCCGAGAATCAGCAGTTGCATGCCTTCGTTCGGACGCTGGGCGCGGTGCGGCCAGGGCGGAGTGCGGCGCCGGCCACCGCCTCGCCGCCGGCGCCTGCCACCCTCCACACGCAGGACGTACCTGAGCACGACGCCTCCTACTACGACGGCGTCTACGAGCAGGGCGGCTGGAACCTCGAGTATCGGCGCCACTACTCCGACAGCGTCTACTACCCCTCCTGGCAGGTGGTCGCCGACTGGATCGCACGCGAGGCGCCGGCCCACCTCCTCGAGATCGGGTGCGGCCCGGGTCAGCTGGCGCAGATGCTCTTCGAGCGGGGTCTCGGGCGGTACACGGGGTTCGACTTTTCGGAGAAGGCGATCGAGATGGCGCGTGCCCGGAACCCAGCGCGTGCCGGCGACTTCCACCGCGCGGACGCCTACGCGACCGACCTTCTTGCATCGGACTACTCGCACGTCGTCGTGCTCGAGGTGCTCGAGCACATCGAGCGGGATCTCGAGATCCTCGAGCGCGTGCGCCCCGGCACGACGGTCGTCTACTCCGTTCCGTCCTACTCGTCGCGGTCGCACCTCCGCTGGTTCGACTCGGTCGAAGCGGCGGTCGCCCGATACGCGAACCTGGTCGAAGCCCGCGAGACCCGCACGGTTCCGCTGCCCGGATCCGCCAACAGGCTGTTCCTTGTGAAGGGCATGCGCCGCTGAGCCGCGGAGCGCCTCCCGCCGGTCGCCCGTCCGTCAGAAGCGCCCGCCCCACGTGACGACGCCGCCGCCCGGCGCGGGCGCCACCGCCGCCGCCGTCCCCGTGGGCTCGAGCAGCCACAGCGTCAGCCCTGCCGCCGCCCCGACCGCCGCGACGCCGTAGCCGACGTTCGAAAGCAGCGCCGAGCGCTCGGCGTCTTCCTTGGTGCTCGCGAGGCGCGCCGGCGAGGTCGAGGCGTTGTGCGCCTGCTCGGCGTCGATCGCCGCGAGGCCGAACCAGATGCCCGCGCCGAGGCCCGCGGCGCCGACGCCGAAGGCCGTCCACGCCCACGGGCGCAGCGAAGGGGGCGGCGCGAAGTTCGCGACCACGCGGCCTTCGGAGGCCGGCGCCGACGCGGGGACGGGCGCGGGCTCCGCCTCGCGCTCGCGGCGCTCGGCGATGGCGCGCATGGTGCGGATGAGGCGCTCGACCTCGTCGCGGTCGGTCGCCTGCGGCTCGCGGTCGAGGTACAGCGTGAAGTACTCGATCGCCTTCTCGGCGTCGCCGAGCTCGGCGTTGGCGCGGCCGAGGTTGAAGAGCAGCACCGGCGCCGGATCGAGCATGTAGGCGCGCTCGAAGAGATCGCGCGCGGCGGCGAAGTTGCCGGCGCGGAAGGCGGCGACGCCGTCGTCGTAGTGGGCGCGCGCCTTCTCCTGGGCGGCGGTCGGCGGCGGCGGCTCGGCGGGCGCGGCGTCCTGGGCGGCGGTGGTGCGCGGCGGTTCGGCCGGCGGCGACGGCGCCTCGGCGGGCGCCGCGTCCTGGGCGCGGGCCGGGGCGCTCGACGCCGCCAGGAGCGCGATCAGACAGGCATTTCGCAGTCGCAGCACGGCGTGGACGTTATCAGAGGCGCTGCGCGTCCGCACCCTTGCGATGCGACCCTCCGGTCGGTTTTGGTTGCGCGGCATCCGCCGGACTGCTACTGCCTGCGCCGATTTCGAGCCGGCCGCATATGGGGGCCAGGGAGAGAGATCGTGAAGATTCGTTACCGTTTGAATGCCGCCGTCTGCGCGCTTTCGCTCTCGCTGGGCGTGGCCGGCTGTGACGACCAGAAGGGCGGCGACGCCGCGAAGGGTGGCGACGGCAAGGCGCAGCAGGCCGCCAAGGGTGGGGACGCGAAGGCCGCCGTCAAGGCGCCCGAGTTCCTCGGCCTCATCCCCGCCGACACCCCGTACGTCTTCGCCAACTTCGAGTCCGTGCCCAAGCCCGTCCTCGACAAGATGTTCAAGGCCATGGAGCCCATGATCGCGGAGGCCGAGAAGGCCATCGCGAAGGAGCTCGAGGGCGCGCAGGGCGACAACCCCGAGGCCAAGATGGTCCGGGCCGTCCTCGAGGAGCTCAAGGGCAACCTCAGCGTCGCCGGCCTCGAGAAGCTCGGCCTCGGCACCGACGTCCGCTTCGCCATCTACGGCGTCGGCGTGATGCCGGTCTTCCGCCTCCAGGTGAAGGACGGCGCCGCCCTCAAGGCGCTCGTCGCCCGCGTCGAGGAGAAGGGCGGCCAGAAGGCGCCCACCAAGAAGCTGGGCGACGTCGAGTACTGGGGCATCCAGGAAGACGGCATGACCGCCGCGGTCGCCATCCTCGGCAACGAGCTCGTGGCCACGGTCGCCCCCGACGCCGCCGCCGAGAAGGTCATGTCGATGGCCTTCGGCAAGACGAAGCCGGAGAAGAGCCTCGCCGACACGGGCACCCTGCAGGACGTCCTCAAGAAGTACAACTTCCAGCCCTACGGCGTCGGCGTCGTCGACTCCAAGATCCTCGCCGACACGCTGCTGGGCGCGTCCTCGGGCCTCAACGCCGAGATCTTCGCGGCGGTCCAGGCGAACATGCCGCCGCTCTCCGCCGACTGCAAAGGCGAGATCCAGGGCATGGTCGCCAAGGCCCCGCGCATGGTCTTCGGCTACGACAAGTTCGCGGCCGACGAGATCTCCGCGTCGTACATCGTCGAGCTCGACGGTGCCCTCGCCAAGGAGCTCGGCGACCTGCGCGCGCCGGTGCCCGGCCTGATCGGCATCCCCGAGGGCAAGCCCCTCATGGCGTTCGGCGCCGGCCTCGACATCGCCAAGACGCTCGAGTTCGTCAAGGGCAAGGCCAAGGCGATCGCTGCGGCCCCCTACAAGTGCGAGCTGCTCGGCGACCTCAACCGCTCGGCGACCGAGCTGTCGACGCAGCTCGAGAGCGCGCCGATCCCGCCCTTCGTCACCGGCCTCAAGGGCGCGTACGTCGTCGTGAAGGACGCCGACCTGTCGGCCGGCATGGGCCCGCAGGCCCTCGGCTCGGTCAAGGCCTACGGCGTGCTGAGCGCCGACAAGCCCGCCGAGCTCGTGACGATGCTCAAGGGCATGGTGCCCCCGCTCGCCGCGCTCGACCTCAAGCCCGACGGCGCCGCCGTCGCGCTGCCCGCCGGCCTCGTGCCGGTGCCCTCGGCGCACGCCGCGATGAACGACAAGACCGTCGGCGTCGCCATCGGCGACGGCATGCAGGGCGAGCTGCCCGCGCTCCTCACGGCGAAGGCCGGCGAGGATCCGCCCCTGTTCGCCTTCAGCTACGACGTCGGCCGCATCATGAAGTCGGTCAACGATCAGATGGCGAAGTCGATGGCGCAGCTGCCGCCCGAGATGCAGGCCGACATGAAGGCCAGCCAGGCGATGAGCAACGCCGTCGCCGGCATGCTCGGCCTGACGAGCTACGCGGTGCACCTCAACGACAAGGGCATCGTCCTCAAGCAGAATATCAAGCTGCCCTGAGGCGCCCGCCCCCCACCGAAGCCGACGTGGCGGCGTTCGAGGCCGAGCTGGCCCGGACGCTGCCCGGCTTCGGCGTCCGCTACAAGGACGAGTCCCGCCTGCAGCGCCTGATCGGCGCGCTCCTCCGGCCGATCTGCCCGACCTACTGCACCCACTACACGACGGTGATGTTCGGGAAGGTGTATTTCCCGAGCCGCGCCTGGCGGGCCCGCCTCGGGCCGCGGCACGTCTACGGCATCTTGCGCCACGAGGCGGTCCACCTGCGCGACGCGCGACGCTGGCCGCTGGTCTTCCAGTTGAGCTACCTGCTGTGCCTGCCCACGGTGTTCACCGCGCGGGCGTGGTGGGAGTGGCGAGGCTATCGGGAGACGCTGCGCGTGGAGCTGGAGCTGACCGGCGAGATCCCCGACGCGCTGCTCGACTTCGTGCAGGCGCGGTTCACGGGCCGGGACTACGGCTACATGTGCCCGTTCCCCCGCTTCGTGCGGCGCACGCTCGAGCGCGAGCGGGCGCGGCTCGTCGCGGTTGACGGCGCGGACGGTCGCGACCATCCTCCCGCGCCATGAACGGGCCCACCAGCATCGTCGAGGTCGCAGGCGTCGCCGAGTTCGAGGCGGCGGTCATGGCGGCGGACGTGCCGGTCGTCGTCGACTTCTACGCCGACTGGTGCGGGCCGTGCGCCGCCATCGAGCCGGTGTTCGAGCGGCTCGCCGAGCGCCACGGCGACGCGGTGCGCTTCGTGCGGGTCGACACCGAGCGCGTGCAGGAGGTGGCGGCGGCGATGCACGTCCGCAGCCTGCCGACGATCGCGCTCGTGTGGCGCGGCCGCGTGCGCGATGTGCTGATCGGCCTGCGCACCGAGTCGCAGATCGAGAATCGAATTCAGTGGTTGCGCGACATGGCCGAGGGCCGCGGCCTGCTCGCCCGCCTCGTGCGCCGGAGGCGGCACCGATGATGATCCTCAAGGCCTCGAACAACCGGGCGACGTGGCGGCCGTTGCACGCCACGTGCGACACCGGGCTCGAGGCGCTGCTGGCGGCCGAGCTCGAGGCGCTCGGCGCAGCCGACGTCCAGCCCGGCAGCCGCGGCGTCGCCTTCCGCGGCGACCGCAACCTGCTGTGGCGCGTGAACCTGCAGTCGCGCATCGCGAGCCGAGTTCTCCTGCCGATCGCGGAGTTCCCCGCGCGAGACCGCGACGCGCTCTACCGGGGCGTGCGTCGCATCGACTGGGGCGCGGTGATGACGCCGCGAGAGACGATCGCCGTCGACGCGCGCAGCTTCCTCAGCCAGATCGAGCACACCGGCTTCATCGCGCAGGTGGTGAAGGACGCCATCGTCGACCGCATGCGCGAGGCCACCGGCCGCCGCCCGAACGTCGAGCGGCGCACGCCCGACGTGCCGGTCAACGTCCACCTCGCCGAGGACCACTGCCGCGTCTCGCTCGACACCTCCGGCGCGCGCCTGCACCGCCGCGGCTACCGCATCGAGGGCGGGGCGGCGCCGCTCCGCGAGACGCTGGCCGCCGGCATGCTCGCGATCGCCGGCTGGGAGGGCGACCTGCCGCTCGTCGACCCGTTCTGCGGCTCGGGCACGATCGTCGTGGAGGCGGCGCTCAAGGCGCGCCGCTTCGCGCCCGGCCTCTTCCGCGTGCTGCCCGGCGGCGAGGGCTTCGCCTTCCAGCGCTGGCGCGGCCACGACCGCGAGGCGTTCCGGCGCCAGGTCCACATCGTCCGCGCCGCGGTCCGCCCCACGGTCGACGTGCCGATCGCCGGCTCCGATCTCGACGCCGACGTCCTCGAGCTCGCGCGCCGCAACGCCGAACGGGCCGGCGTGACGACCGACGTCCGCCTGGACCGCCGCCCGATCGCCGAGGCGACGCCACCGGGCGCCCGCGGCGTCGTGATCACCAACCCGCCGTACGGCGAGCGCCTCGGCGAGGTGGAGCAGCTGGTCGACCTGTATCGCGAGCTCGGCGACACGCTGAAGCGCCGCTTTTCCGACCACGTCGCGTGGGTGCTGGTGGGCGCGCCCGAGCTGGTCAAGGCGATCGGCCTGCACGCCGACCGCAAGATCCCGTTGTGGAACGGGCCGATCGAGTGCCGCCTCCTGCGCTTCGACCTCTACGCCGGCTCGCGCGGCTGACCGCCGTCGTTCTCCGTCGCCCCACGCGCCAGCTTCACGAACGTCTCCGCGTCGAGCATCTCGCGCTCGAGCAGCACCCCTGCGACCCGATCGAGCGCCGCATGGTGCGCCCGGAGCAGGGCGCACGCCTCGGCGTAGGCGTCGTCGAGGAGCCGCTTGACCTCGGCGTCGACCGCCCGCGCCGTGTCCTCGCTGCAGTCGCGACGGATGGGGCTCTCGAGCCCGCCGCGGCCGAGGAACATGCCGCCCTCGTCGAGGCCGCAGTAGACGAGGCCCACCGCCTCGCTCATGCCGAACATGGTCACCATGCGGCGCGCGAGCTGGGTGGCCCGCTCGAGGTCGTTGGCGGCGCCGGTGGACACCTCGCCGAAGACGAGCTCCTCGGCGGCGCGCCCGCCGAGCGCCACGCGGATGCGGTCGACGAGCGCCGCGCGGGTGTAGAGGTTCAGGTCCGCGGCGGGGCGCTGCAACGTGTAGCCGAGCGCGGCGCGCCCGCGCGGGACGATGCTGATCTTGTGCACCGGATCGGCGTGCGGGCTGTGCAGCGCCACGAGCGCGTGGCCGCACTCGTGGTACGCGACGCGCCGCTTCTCCGCGCCGTCGAGGCGGCGGCTCTTGCGCTCCGGGCCGGCGATGACCTTCTCGATGGCCTCCTCGAGGTGGGCGTGGCGCACGACCGTGTCGCCGCGCCGCACCGCGAGCAGGCTGGCCTCGTTGAGGATGTTGGCGAGGTCCGCGCCCGACAGCCCCGGCGTGGCGCGGGCCACCGCGCGCAGGTCGACGCCCTCCGCGAGCGGCTTGCCGCGCGCGTGGACCTGCAGGATGGCGAGGCGCCCCTCGAGGTCGGGCGCGTCGAGGACCACCTGCCGGTCGAAGCGCCCCGGCCGCAGGATGGCCGGATCGAGCACGTCCGGGCGGTTGGTCGCCGAGAGCAAGATGACGCCGCTGTTCGGCTCGAAGCCGTCCATCTCCACGAGCAGCTGGTTCAGCGTCTGCTCGCGCTCGTCGTTGGACGCGCCGACGTGCACGCCGCGCTGGCGGGCGACGGCGTCGAGCTCGTCGATGAACACGATGCACGGCGCGCTCTTCTTCGCCTGCTCGAACAGGTCGCGCACGCGCGCGGCCCCCACGCCGACGAACATCTCCATGAAGTCGCTGCCGCTCAGCTGGAAGAACGGCACGCCCGCCTCGCCGGCGACCGCGCGCGCCATGAGCGTCTTGCCGGTCCCCGGCGGGCCGACGAGCAGCACGCCCTTCGGCATGTGGGCGCCGAGCGCCCGATAGCGCTGCGGGTGGCGCAGGAAGTCGACCACCTCGCGCAGCTCGGCCTTGGCCTCGTCGCAGCCGGCCACGTCGTCGAAGGTGACCTTCACGTCGCTCTCGGCCACGAGCTTCGCGCGGCTCTTGCCGACGCTGAGCATGCCCCGGCCCGGCCCCATGCGCCGCGTCACGAACGACAACATCAGGATGATCAGCAGGAGAGGCAACAGCCAGGCCCATAGGAACTGCCCGAGCATGCCCGGGCGCTGCGCCGTGACCTTCACGCCCTTCGCCAGCAGCTCCTCGACGAGCTTCGGGTCGTCCATGCGCACCGTGCGGAACGCATAGGGCTGCGGCGGGTCCTTCTCCGTATGGGTCGCGCCCTTGCCCGGGTCGATCTGACCCTCGACGGTCTCCTCGGTGACGACCACCTCGCCGATCTTGCCCTCGGCGAGCGCCTTCTTGAAGTCGCTGTAGGCGACGACCTGCACCGCCACCGTCTGGAAGGCCTGCTGCCACGTCCAGAGCAGCAGCAGCGCGAGGGCGGCGAACAGGAGCGGCCGCTTCCAGTCCCGGGACGACCCGAGGCCGCCGTCGCGTTCGTCACCCTGAGCCATGGCGCGTCCTTCTCACAGCAGCGGGCTGAACAGGTGCGCCGCCGCCTCGGCGAGCTGGTTCAACTTGGAGCTCGCGCGGCGCTGTTCCAGCGTGATCTCGACGCTGCGCGCCACGTCGTGCTCGAACGCCGACGTCAGCTCCGCGTTCACCGACTCGCTGTAGATGAAGCAGCCGGCCTCGAAGTTCAGACGGAAGCTGCGGATGTCCATGTTCGCGCTGCCGATGGCCGCCCAGTCGCGGTCGAAGAGCATCATCTTCGCGTGCAGCACCGCGCCGGTGTACTCGAAGATGCGCACGCCGGCCTCGAGCAGCGGGTCGTAGTAGGAGCGCCCCGCCCACTGCACGAAGGGCAGATCGCTGCGGCTCGGCAGCAGGAGGCGCACGTCGACGCCGCGGTAGGCCGCCGCCCGCAGCGCCATCATGATCGCCTGGTCCGGCACGAAGTACGGCGTGACGATGTAGATGCGCTCCGTCGCGCTCGTGATCGACATGAAGCACGCCTGGTGGGTGGCGTTCGTCTTCATGTCGGGGCCGCTGGCGATCACGCGGCACACCGCCGAGTGGTGGACGGCCCGCCCGCCCGCGGGCAGCGGTCCGACGGCCGAGCTCTCGCGCCTCCCGGACGGCGCGCCATGGGCGCGGCGGCCGAAGTAAGCGGGATCGGCCAGGTCCTCGCCGGCGGCGAAGTACCAGTCCTCGGCGAAGACCTCCTGCAGCTGGTCGACGACGGGGCCCTCGAGGCGCAGCGCGACGTCGTGCCAGTCGCGCGTGTACTCGTCGCCGATGTTGAGCCCGCCGATGAAGCCGATGCGGCCGTCGATCACCACGATCTTGCGGTGGTTGCGGAAGTTGACCGTCACCTTGCGCGTCAGGAAGCGCAGCGGCAGGAAGGCCGCCGCCTTGCCGCCCGCCTGGCGCAGCCGGCGCATGAAGCCGCGGTCGACGGGCTTGCCGCCGACGGCGTCGTAGAGCGCCCGCACGCGGACGCCCTCGCGCGCCTTGTCGGCCAGCAGGTCGCGGAAGCGCTGGCCCGTCCCGTCGGCCTGCCAGATGTAGAACTGGAAGTGGACGTGGTGCTTCGCGCCGCGAATGGCCTCCTCGAGAGACGCATA
The DNA here is from genome assembly GCA_963169045.1 of Myxococcota bacterium. Taxonomy (GTDB): domain Bacteria; phylum Myxococcota_A; class Bradymonadia; order UBA7976; family UBA1532; genus CAUJDF01. Next base: position 28,362 of record CAUJDF010000090.1, on the reverse strand, counting down.
GAACCGCTCGCCCTCCCAGAGCACCTGCACGCGATTGCCGTGGCGCGTCGGGAAGACGCCCACCTCCTGGTCGAGCATGAGGCGGCGCGCGTGGACCAGCGGACCGCCGTCGGCCTGCGGCACGAAGCGCGCGGCGTCGTCGGGCATCGAGGCGTGGAGCGCCTGCAAGCGGCCGGCGATGCGCGCCCGGGCCCGGCGGTGCCGCCGCCGCTTGCGCTCCATGTGGTAGCGGCCGAAGCCCCACCACGCCACGAGGCCGACCGGCGCGTAGGCCAGCAGGACGAGCAGCCACGCCAGCGACGACGTGGGGCGGCCGCGCCGCTGCAGCAGCACGGAGGGGATGCTGAGGACGGCCAGCGCCGTGGACGTCCAGTAGACGACGTCCCACGACAGCGAGAGCCACCCGCCGACGTACTGCACCAGGCCGCCTTCCATGGACCTCAGGACCGCCGGCTGCGGTCGCCGCGGAGCGCGACGATCGTGACCGACTCGGCGACCGTCTCGGCCCAGCGGCGCTTATAGGGCATGTCCTGGCCCATGTCGTACACGTCGACGCCCTCGGCGGCGAGGCGGCGGATGATCTCGAGGTGGGCGAGCTTGCCCGCGCCGGCCTCGCGCCACGCGTCGTCGAAGCTGACCTGCAGGCCGCGGTAGCGGCGCCCCATCACGCCGCCGAACACGAAGGCCACGTCTTCGTCGCCGGCGCGCACGAAGACGGCGCGCAGGACGCCGCGCTGGGCCATGCGCCGGACCATCAGCTCGTAGAACGTCAGCGACGGCGGGCGGTCGATGCCCTGCCCGGTGCGGCCCTTCCAGCTGCGGCGCTCCACGGAGACGATGCGGTCGAGGAAAGCGTCGACGGCGAACGCGTCGGACAGCCCGTCGACCCACTCGTAGTCGAAGCCGCTGCGCGCCGCGGCGCGGTCCGTCCGGCGAAGGTCGGCGCGGAAGCGGACGGAGCGCCGCTCGAGGAAGCCGTCGAGGCCGCCCTCGAGGCTGGCGATGCAGCGACCGGCCCGCGGCCCGAGGCCGAGCACGAACCGGCGCCCGAGCACCTGGCGCACGAGGGTCAGGAGGCGACTTTGCACCGGCACGCCCGAGAGCAACATCGCGTCCCAGGCGCGGTCGAGCAGCACCGCCGTCGCGAGGTGCTCGAGCAGCGGGCGCGGCTCGGGACCGACGAACGGACACGCCAGGCCCCACCCCGCCTCGAGCGGCACGAGCGCGCGCCCCCCGGCGACGATGTCGACGGACATCAGCGCGACGTAGCCTTCGGGCGCGCGCAGCACGAACGGATCGGCGGTGGGCGCGAACGCCGCGTGCGCCGGCAGCACCCAGGCGCTCGACGAGCAGAAGGTGTCGATCTCGGGGGAGGCGCCCACGAGGCGATCGAACTCGTCGGCGCGCGCCGCGAGCTCCTCGAAGTCGATCCGCCGTACCTCTTCGCCGCCGCTCACCCGTACCTCGCGTGTCGCGCCGATGTTCGCGTGGGAGACGGTCCCGCGACAAGCAGCGCGGTGTCCGTCATCAGACCGACGCGCCAGAACGCGCGGGGACTCATTTTTGGCGCCGTTCAAACGGACCTGTGGTAATCAGCGGCCCTCCCCCGCCGCGCAGGAGGTCTCCGACGGTGAGAGTCGGCATCCCCACCGAGATCCATCCCGGTGAACGGCGCGTGGCGGCCACGCCCGACTCGGTGAGACGTCTCACCGCGCAGGGCTTCACCGTCCGCGTCCAGGCCGGCGCCGGCCAGGCCGCGAGCTTCCCCGACGACGCCTACCGCGAGGCGGGCGCCGAGGTCGCCGAGGGGCCGGCCGCCGTGTGGGGCGAGTGCGACCTCGTCCTGAAGGTGCGCCCCCCCGCCGACCACGAGGCCGACGGGCTGCGCGAGGGCGCGTCGCTCGTCTCGTTCCTCTGGCCCGCCCAGAACAACGCCCTCGTCGAGCGGCTCGCCGCGCGCCGCGCCACCGTGCTCGCCATGGACGCGGTTCCGCGCATCACCCGCGCGCAGAAGATGGACGCGCTCTCGTCGATGGCCAACATCGCCGGGTACCGCGCCATCGTCGAGGCGGCGGCCGAGTTCGGCAGCTTCTTCACCGGGCAGATCACCGCCGCCGGCAAGGTCCCGCCGGCCAAGGTCCTCATCATCGGCGCCGGCGTTGCCGGCCTCGCCGCCATCGCCGCCGCCAAGGGCCTCGGCGCGGTCGTGCGCGCGTTCGACACGCGCCCCGCGGTGAAGGACCAGGTGCGCAGCCTCGGCGCCGAGTTCCTCGAGCTCGACTTCCACGAGTCGGGCGAGGGCGGTGGCGGCTACGCCAAGGAGATGAGCCCCGAGTTCATCGCCGCCGAGCACAAGCTCTTCCTGCAGCAGGCGCGCGAGGTCGACATCGTCGTCACCACCGCGCTCATCCCCGGCAAGAAGGCGCCGCTCCTCTGGACGAAGGACATGGTCGAGGCGATGCGGCCGGGCTCGGTCGTCGTCGACCTCGCCGCCGAGCAGGGCGGCAACTGCGAGCTGACGGTCAAGGGGGAGCGCGTCGAACACCGCGGCGTGAAGATCCTCGGGTATCCCGACCTCACCTGCCGCCTGCCGACGGTCGCCAGCCAGCTCTACGCCACCAACGTGGTGAACCTGCTCGACGAGCTGAAGGGCGCGCAGTGGAACGTGAACCTCAAGGACGAGGTCATCCGCGGCGCCCTCGTCCTGCACGAGGGGCGGCTGATGTGGCCGCCGCCGGCGCGCGCGAGCGCCGGTCCGGCGGGTCCGGCCCCGACCCAAGCCGCGCCGAAGCCGGCGCCGCAGAAGCCCGTCGAGCCGGCGCCCGCGGTGGCCGCGCCGGCGGCCGCGCCGAGGAAGCGCTCGTGGATCGTCGAGGCGATCGCGCTGGTCCTGCTCGTCGGGTGGCTCGTCGCGAAGCTGACGCTGACGGGTGAGCCGAGCCCCGCGACGGTGTCGCTGCTCCAGCACCTGACCGTCTTCGTCCTCGCCTGCTTCGTCGGCTGGCAGGTCGTCTGGAACGTCACCCCGGCCCTCCACACGCCGCTGATGGCGGTGACCAACGCGATCAGCGGCATCATCGTCATCGGCGGCATGCTGCACGCGCACGGCGACTGGACGTCGGCGGCGGCGATCCTCGGCATCGCCGCCGTCCTGCTGGCCACGATCAACGTGGCGGGTGGATTCCTCGTGACGCAGCGCATGCTGCGGATGTTCCGGAAGTAGCCGTGGAAAGCGTCCTCCTCACCCTCGCGTACCTCGCCTCCGGCGTCCTGTTCATCCTCAGCCTGCGCGGGCTGTCGAGCCAGGAGACGGCCCGGCGCGGCAACCTCTACGGCATGTTCGGCATGTTCGTGGCCGTCGTGGCGACCGCCATGAGCAACCACGTCGACGCCTACGTCCCGCTGATCGGGGCGCTCGTCGTCGGCGGCGCCATCGGCGCGACGATGGCGGCGCGCGTGGCGATGACCGCCATGCCTGAGATGGTCGCGCTGTTGCACAGCTTCGTCGGCGCGGCGGCGGTGCTCGTCGGCTACGCCTCGTACCTGGGCCCCGAGGCGCAGGCGGCGACGGGCGGCCGCGGCATCCTGCTCGGCGAGATCTTCGCCGACGTGCTCATCGGGGCGATCACGTTCACCGGCTCGGTCGTCGCGTTCCTGAAGCTGCGCGGCAACCTGAGCGGCCGGCCGCTGCTGTTGCCGGGGCGCCACCTGCTGAACCTGACGCTGTTCGTCGGCAGCCTCGTGCTCGGCGTGTTCTTCGTCCAGGCCGACGGCACGGACGGGCTGTGGGCGATCGCGGCGATGACGGTGGCGGCGTCGCTGCTCGGCGTGCATCTCGTGATGGCGATCGGCGGCGCCGACATGCCGGTCGTCGTCTCCATGCTCAACAGCTACTCCGGCTGGACGGCCTCCGCCGCCGGCTTCATGTTGTCCAACGACCTGCTGATCGTGACCGGCGCGCTCGTGGGCTCGAGCGGCGCCATCCTCAGCTACATCATGTGCAAGGCGATGAACCGCTCGATCTGGAACGTGATCTTCGGCGGGTTCGGCGCCGAGACCACGGTGAAGACCTACCTGCCCGGCGAGGGCGGCGAGGTGCGCGAGGTCAGCGTCGACGAGCTGGTCGAGCGTCTGCTGCACGCGAAGAACGTGATCGTCGTGCCCGGCTACGGCATGGCGGTGGCGCGCGCGCAGCACGCCGTCCACGAGATGACGCAGCTGCTGCGGGCACGCGGGTGCGACGTGCGGTTCGCCATCCACCCGGTGGCCGGCCGCCTGCCCGGCCACATGAACGTGCTGCTGGCCGAGGCCGACGTGCCCTACGACGTCGTGCTCGAGATGGACGAGATCAACGAGGACTTCCCGCACACCGACGTCGTGCTCGTCATCGGCGCCAACGACATCGTCAACCCCGGCGCGCAGACCGATCCGAGCAGCCCCATCTATGGCATGCCGGTGCTCGAAGTCTGGAAGGCCGGCCTGTCGGTCGTGCTCAAGCGCGGCCGCGGCGCCGGCTACGCTGGCGTCGACAACCCCCTCTTCTACGACGAGAACGCGCGCCTGCTCTTCGGCGACGCCCGCGAGAGCATGGACCGCGTCGTCACCGCCCTGAAGGCGGGCCGCTGACGAGCTCGATGGCGTCGGCGACGACGTCGAGCGAGTCGAGCAGGCGGTGTCCGTCGTCGACGACGTAAAGCCGGACGACACCGGGCGAGCGGACCGTCAGGTCGAGCGCACGGCCGACGGGGATGACGTCGTCGTGCTTGCCGTGCACCACCGCCGTCTTGTGGGTGACCGTGACGCCGGCGGCGTCGCGGCACTGCTCGTAGAGGCCCCAGCGCAGCTCCACGTCGTGCTCGACGCCGAGGTGCCGGTACTGGAGCGTGCCGAGCTCGCGCCAGAGCGCGAGGCCCTCGCTCCCGAGCTGACGCTCCCACATCTCGTGGACGCCGACGGCGGGCGCGAGGAGGACGAGGCGCAGGTCGCGCTCGGGGCGGCGCGTGGAGGCCACCGCGGCGGCCAGGGCGCCGACGCTGCTGCCGACGATCAGCAGCGGCCCCTCACCGGGCTCGACGCGGTCGATCTCCTCGAGGAGCACGCCGACCTGGTCCTCGAACGTCCACCCGCGTCGGGCCATCGACGGCGCCACCACGTCGAGGCCGAGGGCCTCGCGCAGGTAGCGCGGCTTGCGGCCGGAGGGCACTCCTTCGAACCCGTGGGCGAAGATGCACTTCATGCCGCGACGATAACCCCGCGCGCCCGACGAGCCAACGCCTTCGTCGGGCCGGCCCCTTGCAAGAGGCCGCTTCGCCGCGAATCCGGTAGACTCGCGGACCCCGAGGCGGGCGAGCGGGCATGGACCGGGAGGCAGATCGGGTGCGGCAACTCCGACGCTGGAAGCTCGACTGGCCCGAGCTGCTCATGGCCGGCTTCTGGATCTTCTGGTGGCTGGTCGTGCTGCTGTTCGGCGCCCGAGACGAGGTCTACTGGCCCACCGTGCGCAACGTGGGGCTCCTCGCGGTCGCCACCACCGCGGTCGCCCTGCTGACGCGCGGACGCGGGCACGTCGTGATGTTCTGCACCCGGGCGTTGAGCATCATCCTGTGCTTCGCCTTCGGGCACTCGCTCACCGGCCAGATCGCGCGCAGCCTCGGCGTGCAGACCATCGAGCAGCGGCTCGCGGATCTCGACGTCCAGCTCTTCGGGGCGGTGGTCACCGAGCGGTTGCAGGCCTACAACACGCCGGCCCTCGTGGAGTGGCTGCAGGTCAACTACCTGCTCTTCCTGGTCTTTCCGCTGCCGCTCTTCTTCGTGCTCCTGGCGAAGCGGCGGGTCGAGGATGCCGGCCACTATGCCTCCACGGTCGCGCTCTCGCTGCTGGTGTGCTTCGCCGGCTACATCGTGTTGCCGGCCACCACACCCGCCATCATCTTCGAGGCGCTCGGCGACGCGGCGCCAGTGCGCTTCGACGGGCCGCTCGTCGGCCTGTGGCTCACCGACGACATCCAGCACTTCCTCCTGGTGGCCACGAGCAACCGCAATGACGCCTTCCCGTCGGGCCACACGACGGTCACGCTCCTGGTGCTGGTGTGCGCCTGGCGCATGCACCGCCGGACGTTCTGGTTCATCCTGCCGACGGGCCTCTCCACCATCTACGCGACGCTGGCGCTGCGCTTTCACTTCGCCGTCGACGTGCTGGTGGGCCTCGGGCTCGGCTTCGCCCTGCCCTGGTGGAGCCACCGCGTGACGGCATGGTGGAACGCCGACGACGCCGCCGCCCTCGAGGTGGAGGCCGCCGACCGCCGATCTGCGTAACTACTGGATTTCCTTCATCAGCTGCTCGAGCTCGCGCTGCGTGCCGGGGTCGAGGGGCAGGCCGCCGCCGAGATCGAACAGGCCGGCGGAGCCGCCGGACGCGCCGAGCAGGCCCTCGAGGCTGAGCCACACGATGAGCACCAGCAGCACAGCGCGGAGCGCGACGACGAGCCGCGCGGTGACGCGCGCTTCGGCGCCGGCGACGTAGGCCCGCAGGCGCGCGGGGAGCTCGCCGGCGCGCTCGCCGACCACCAGCGCCAGCAGCAGCGCCTCGGAGGCGACGCCCGCCTTCACCGGCCGCGGGCGGCGCGCGCGGGACCCGCCGTCCGTCGCGACCAGCCCGAGGCCCTCGCGGGCGCCGGCGGCGAGCGCCGGCACGACGACGACCTCCGCGGCCGCGGCCAGCCCCTCCCGCAGCGTGCCCCCGGCTTCGACGATCGCCGCCGTCGCCGCGGCCAGCTCCGCCTCCGCCTGCAGTCGCACCAGGTGACCGACGGCGGGCACCGCCGCCAGCGCGCCCGCCACCCGCGGCCGGCGCAGCGCCAGCGGCACGCCGACGAAGACCGCCGCCAGGCCGACGCCCGTCCCGGCGAGGCCCGGCGCCACCGCCGGTCCGACGGCGCCCCCGAGGACCAGGGCCGGCAACGCCGAGGCGAGGATCGTCAGGACCAGCATCGCCACCAGCACGAACGTGCCCTGGGCGACGCCGGCGACGCGGGCGCGGCGCGCGCGCCGGCGGCCGGCCATCCAGCGAAGCGCCGGGCCGACCGCCCCGTGGCGCTCGGCGGCCCGCAGCAGGGCGACCTCGGTCGGGCGCAGCTTCTCGGCCTGCGCGAGCGCCGACGCGAGGCTCACCCCTGCCCCGACGACGCCCGACATCTTCGCCGCCCACCGCGCCGCTTCGGGTCCCGCCGACTGCACGAGCGCCAGCGCCTCGGCAGGACCGGCGCCCGCGGCCAGCGCGTCGGCCACGACCTCGAGGCGGTCGGCGAGCCTCACGGCGGCGCCTCCGCGCGGGTGATCGAGATCGCGCCGAGGAAGAGCGACGCCAGCAGCGGCCCGCACAGCCCGACGGCGACACCGAGCGCGGCCCACCCCGCGACCGCGCGGTGCAGGTGGAGCGCCTGGACGGTCGAGAGGAGGAAGTCGCCGAGGGTCGCGCCGGCGAGCAGCATCCCCAGCGCCTTCGCCGCCGGCCGCCGCTGCGCCACGAGACGCGCCAGCAGCAACAACGCCACGGCGAGCGTCGCGTCGAACGCCACCCACGCGCGCTGGATCGCGACGTCGCCGAACCAGCGGGCGCCGTCGATGCGCGCGAGCAGGAGCGTCCACGGCACGAGCAGCCACGCCAGCACGCGAAGGCCGCCGGCCCAGACGCCGGCGGGCACGCGTTCGAGCAGCCGCCGCACGGTGTCCGCGCCGAACGCCAGCAGCCCGCCACCGGCGAACGCGGTGAGCACCGCCTGGAACGCCCGCAGGCCCGCGGGCGGCGGCACCGCGACCACGTACTGGGGCGTCCAGCGGTCCGGCCGGAAGCGCGCCTTGAACGCGCGCACGCCCTCGAAGCCGTAGAGCGAGCCGAGCCAACGGTGGCAGGCGCGCAGCACGGTGCGCAGCAGGCGGTGCGGTCCGGGGCCGCCGGCGATTCCGGCGAGCGGCGCCATGCCGAGCGTCACGTAGGCGTCGCCCGCTGCGCGCGCGTCGGCGAGCGCCGCGTGCACGAGCGCCTCCGCCGTGCCGTTGGGCGCGTCGGGGACTCGGATCACGTCCTCGAAGAACCACCCCCGGCGCCCGTAGACCGGCACCGCCGCGAGGAAGCCGACGGCGCGATCGCCGCGCTCGGCGACGTAGTAGCGCCGCTCGGCGGGCAGCGTGAACGGCTGCAGGTCGACGAGGAACCGCATGACGCTCATGCGCCGCGAGGCCAGCCAGCGGTGGAGCACCCAGTCGATCTCGGCGCGCAGCGGCGCGGCCGCGATCTCGGCCGGCGAGAGGCGGCGCACGCGGACGCCCTTGTTCTGGGCGCGGTGCACCTGGGCACGCAGCGAGCGGCGCTCCTTGCCGTCGATCGACCAGGCGCCGGGGGCCCACTCCGGCTGAACGCCCACCGTCACCGCGTCGTGCGCGACGCCCCCGCGCCGCAGCGCCTCGAGGAAGTCGTCCTCCACGGCGAAGAACACGACGCGCTTCCCGCCGGAGGCGGCGACGAAGCGACGGACGACGTCGGCCATCGACGCGGCCGGGGCGACCGGCGGTCCGGCCACGACCCGCGCGCCCGCCGCCTCGACGTAGGCGACCACGGCGTCGCCGCCGTCGAACCACCACTGGAGTCCGCGCTCCAGAATCTGGAAGGAAGTCGCGTGGTTGCCGTGATTCCGCAGCAGCGCGATCACCCGCGCGAGGTCGGCCTCGCGCGTCACCGCGCCTCCGTCGCCGTCGCCGGTGGAGCGTCGCCGCCGCACCGCGCGAGGGCGAGAGCGCCGCCGGCGATGGCGAGCCCCGCCACGACGAGCAGCCACCGCGTCGGCGAGGTCGCGGACGCCTCGGGGATCGCCGCCGGCGCCGGCGTCGCGACCGGGAGCGGCGCCGAGCGCCGGCGGGGCGGCGGGCCGGCGAGGGGGCCCGATGGCCGGCGCTCCGAGGCCAGCGCCCTGGCCCGCTCGCGCGCCTCGGCCTGGCGCCGCTGCGCCTCCTCGGCCTGCGCCTGCGCTTCGCGCGCCCGCCGCTCGGCGAGGCGCTGCTCGAGCACGATCAGCGCCGCCGTGCGCGACGGGGGGCGCGGACCCACCGCGAGCACCACCGTGAGGCGGGCCGGCGACGCGGCCTCGACCCAGGCCTTCACCCGCTCGGCCTCCTCGGGCGTGGCGACGTCGACGAGCCACGGCGCCGGCTCGGCGAGGCGCGCCTCGAGCTCGTCGATCGTCTCCGGAAAGACCTCGGCGAGGGTCTCGAGGAGCTCCGTGCGGGCCGTGCTGCCCGGCGGCGGCACGTTTCGGGCGAGCAGTCGCTGGTTCAATCTTGGAGGCTCCGGGGGGCGTCCATGGTCCTACGAAACGGCGAGACTCGCCAGGCTTCTGGTCCCGAGGCCCGTAATTGACACTGCCCCGGGGGTGGCATAGCGTCGCGGCAGCGTCTTTCGAGGGTCCGGCGGTCGACACATGCCCAGCAAAATCATCGTCATCGAGAACGACATCGACTTCAGCGAGCAGCTCCAGGGAGCCCTCGCCGCGCTCGGCGTCGAGGTGGAGACCTTCGCCGACGGCAACGAGGGCGTGCAGCTCGCGCGTCTCGACGTACCGACGGTCGTGGTCCTCGGGCTGATGGACGCCAAGGGCGCCGGCTACGGCCTCTGCAGCAAGCTGCGGCGGCGCGCGCCCGAGGTGCCGGTGGTCATGGTCATCGACGCCGCCGAGCAGGGCGCCGAGCGCCTCGAGAAGCACCAGGCGCTGCGCACGCGCGCCGACGCCTACCTGACGCGGCCGTTCGAGCTCGGCCGGCTGATCGACATCGTCAACGGCCTCGTGCGGCACCCGATCGTCGCCGGGGACGACGCGCGGCGCAGAGTGATCGGCGACACCGAGGGCAACGACGACTCGTACCTCGGCGGCAGCCTCTTCAACGCCCACGAGCTCGCCGAGATCGAGGCCGAGGCCGACCACGCCTTCGAGGAGCTCCTCGGCGAGGACCAGGGGGCCGCCGGGGCGCCGTCCCGGCCCGGCACGACGGCCATCGGCGACGACGAAGAGGGCACGATGGTCGCCGACATCGATCTCGCGCTCCTGCAGCAGCGGGCGCCCGAGCCGAAAGCGCCCGCCGCGTCGGCGGACGAGGCGTTCGACGTGGCCTTCGCGTTCGATGGCGAGGACGCCGTCGAGGCGGAGGCCTCGGTCGAGGTGCGCACGCAGGCGCCGCAGGAGGACGGCCCGACCGACGTCGGCCGCCGCGCGCAGGCCGCCGTCGCCCCGGTCCCCACGCCGGCTCCGGCCCCCGAGGCGCCGCTCCACGTGTCCGACCGCGACCAGCGCGACCTGCGCGCCCGCGTGATCGGCCTGCAGCAGGAGCTGAAGCTCGCCAAGGAGGAGCTCGCCCGCCGCGACGCCGAGCGCGCCAACCAGAAGCGCACCGACAGCGCGGCGCGCCGCGAGCTGATCGAGGTCCGCGACGAGCTCAACCGCCGCGACCGCGAGGTGCTCGAGCTCCGCGACCGTCTCACCTCGAAGGATCGCCAGCTCTTCGACCTCGGCGAGCAGATCGACGGCCTGACCGAAAAGGTCGAGCAGGGCGAGGCCGCGCTCCGCGCCGCCGAGGGCCGCATCAAGGCCCTCGAGCAGTCGCGCGAGGAGACGGAGCAGGAGATCGACGGCCTGCGGGAGCGGCTCGGCGAGACGCGGGCGCGGCTCGACAAGGCCAACGAGGAGATCGAGAAGAGCCACACCGAGAACCGCGAGCTCGCCCGCCGCGCCCAGGTGGAGCGCGACGCGCACGCGCAGTCGGTCCACGAGCTCGAGGAGAAGCACCTCTTCGCGCTGGCCGGGGCCGAGGCGCGGGTCGCCGAGCGGGAGCAGTCGCTCGCGAAGGCCCGCAGCGACCACGCCGCCGCCGCCGAGGCCGCCGCGAGCGCGCATGCGCAGGCGCTCGCCGACGCCGAGGCGGCGCGCGACCGGGCGATCGCCGACCTCGAGGCCGCCCACGCACGGGCGCTCGCCGACCTCGCCGCCAAGCACGAGGCCGAGGACGACGCGCGCGCCGAGGCCCACGCCGACACGCTGGCGACCCTGCGCGCCGACCACGCCGCCGCCTTCGCCGAGCTCGGGGCCGCCAAGGCCGCGGTCGAGGCGGAGCTGGCGGAGCGCGTCCGGGCGCACGCCGAGGCGTCCGCCGCGCAGCAGCAGGCCCACGAACAGCAGGTCGCCAGGCTCTCCGGCGAGGCCCAGGCCCGCGAGCAGGCGCTGAACGAGCGCCTCGGCAGCGAGACGGGGCGCGCCGACGCGGCCGAGGCCGAGGTGCGGCGCCTGGGCGGCGAGCTGGCGAGCGCGCAGGAGCTGCTCGACGAGGAGGCGAAGCGCGCCGCCGACGCCGAGGCGGCGCTGCGGTCCGAGCTGGCGGCCGAGCGCCAGGGCCGCGCCGACGATGTGGCCGCCCGTGACGAGAACATCGCCGACCTGCAGGGTCAGGTCGCGGCCCGGGACGCGAGCATCGCGACGCTGCAGTCGGAGCTGGCCGATCGCGACGAGCACGTCGCCCACCTGCAGGCCGAGATCGCGGGCCGCAACGCGACGATCGCCGACCTCCAGGGCCAGGTGGCCGAGCGCGACGCCGCGATCGCCGGACTGCGCACCGCGGTGGCCGAGCGCGACGCGTCCATCACCGATCTGCAGGGTCAGGTGGCCGAGCGCGACGCCGCGATCGCCGACCTGCGCACCGCGGTGGCCGAGCGCGACGCGTCCATCGCCGATCTGCAGGGCGAGGTGGCCGCGCGCGACGGGCGCATCGCCGACATGGAGCGGACGATCGAGGGGCTGGCGCAGGATCTGGCGGAGCGCGACACCGCGCTCCGCGAGCGCACCGAGTCGCTCGAGGCGCTCGGCCAGGCGCGCGACGCCCTCGACGCCGAGCTCGCCGCCCTGCGGTCGCGCCACGACGGAGCGCAGCAGGCCGTCGACAAGGCGCGCACCGCGCTCGGCGTGGCGCTGGCCTTCCTCGAGCGCGCCGCCGGCGAGGGCGAGGACTCGGCGGACGACGGCGCATGAGGGTCGTCGACCTCATCGAGCGCAAGCGGGACGGAGGCCAGCTCACCGGCGACGAGATCCGGACGCTGATCGACGCCTACACCCGCGACGCCGTGCCCGACTACCAGATGGCCGCGCTGCTGATGGCCATCTTCCTGCGCGGCATGGACGCAGACGAGCTCGCCGCCTGGACGGACGCGATGCTGCGCTCGGGGGAGGTCCTCGACTTCTCCGACATCCCCGGCGCCAAGGTCGACAAGCACAGCACCGGCGGCGTCGGCGACAAGATCAGCCTGCCGTTGGCGCCGCTCGTCGCCGCCTGCGGCGTGCGCGTGCCGATGGTGAGCGGCCGCGGCCTCGGACACACCGGCGGCACGCTCGACAAGCTCGAGAGCATCCCCGGCTTCAGCACGCGCCTGCCGGTCGAGCGATTCCGCGAGATGGTGGCGACGCTCGGCATCTCGCTCATCGGCCAGACCGAAGAGATCGCGCCGGCCGACCGCCGCCTGTACGCGCTGCGCGACGTGACCGGCACCGTGCCTTCGATCCCGCTGATCGCCAGCTCGATCATGTCGAAGAAGCTCGCGGAGGGCATCGACGCGCTGGTGCTCGACGTGAAGGTGGGCAGCGGCGCGTTCATGCGCACGGTCCCCGAGGCGCGGCGCCTCGCCGAGACGATGGTCGCCATCGGCAACGGCATGGGGAAGAAGGTCGTCGCGCTGCTCACCGACATGAGCCAGCCGCTCGGTCGCACGGTGGGCAACGCGCTGGAGGTGCGCGAGTCGATCGAGGTGCTGCGCGGCGGCGGGCCCGCCGACATCCGGGCGCTGACGCTGGCCCTCGCCGAGGAGATGCTGCGACTCGGCGGCGCCGATCCGGCGGAGGCGCGGCGCGCGCTCGACGACGGGCGGGGCCTGGCGCGCTTCCGCCAGGTGGTCGAGGCGCAGGGCGGCGATCCGCGGACGGTCGACGACCCGGACCGGCTGCCGCGCGCCGCCCACGTCACGCCGTTCGCGGCGCCGCGCGACGGCTACGTCACCGCCATCGATGCGCGCGCCGTCGGCGTCGGCGCGATGTGCCTCGGTGCCGGCCGGGCGCGCAAGGAGGACGCGATCGCGCCCGGCGTCGGCCTCGTCCTCGAGAAGCGCGTCGGCGACCGCGTCGCGCGCGGCGAGCCCCTCCTCTTCGTCCACCACGACGGCGTCGGCCTCGACGCGTGCCACGCGCGGCTCTCCGACGCCTTCCTGATCGGCGACGAGGCGCCCGCTCCCCTGCCCCTCGTCCTCGAGCGCGTCGAGTAGGCCCGCTACTTCAGGGCGCCCGCGAGGCGCGCGGCGACGCCGAGCAGCGCGGCGCCGGCGAGCGGATCGGCGTCGAGGCGCAGCGCGCCCGGCTCGATCAGCACCCGCGCCAGCAGGTGATCGGGGCCACGCAGCGTCTCGAGCGCGGCGGCGAGGCGCGCGGCGGCCGGATCGCTGCCCCCGGCGATGCGCGCCTGCTGCAGCGCGGGCAGGAGGTCGCCGAAGAGCGTGTAGGCGGCGTGCTCGCGCAGCGCACGGCCGGACGACGTCTCCACGAGGTTCTCGCCGACGGCGCGGTCCAGGGCGGCGCGCGCCACGGCGGCGTTCAGCGTCTCGACATCCGCGGCGAAGAGCAACACCGGCCCCGAACGCGCGGCGACGGCGTCGCGGCCGGCGAGGCGGACGGCGCGCGTCGGGCGGCCGCCTGCGCTGCGCAGCGGGGCGCGCCCTCCGATGGCGGACTGCAGCCGGTCGAGGAGACGGTCCGCCGCCTCGCCCGAGGTGTAGCCGAACTGCAGCAGCCAGCGCCCTTCGCTCCGCGCGGAGAGCAGGCGCATCGTCGCCGGATCGCCCGCGATCGCGACGTGGCCCGTCAGCACCGCCGCCACATCGCCGGCGGAGACGTCGCCCGCGGCCAGCACCGGCGCCAGCCAGCGCGGATCCACGCTCGCCGCGTGCCCCACCCAACCGTTGGCGGGCAGGAACCGAGCGAACGCGGGCGGGGGCCGCGTCTCGCCGGCGGACGCCGACACGAGGAGCCGCCCGCCGACGCGGCCGGGCGCTGCGAACAACGCCGCGGCGCGCGCGGCGCTCCACATCCCGGCCGGTGCGAACAGCAGGCCGAACCGCTGCGTCGCGAAGGCATACAGGCGCGGCGGCGGTCCCATCCCGTCGAGCGCCTGCCGGAAGTCGGCGTCGCGTCCCAGGCCGGCGCCCGTCCCCGCGAGGAACGCGTCGAACGCCTCCATCACGCCGGGGCGCCCGCCCGTCGGCCCGGGATCGAGCAGCGCGAGGTGCGTCTCGCGGCTGCCGGCGAACAGGTCGAGGCGGTCGGCGAGGCGCCAGTGCTCCACGCGCCCGCGGATCGCCACCCGCTGCGCCGTGCCGCCCATGCGCGCGGCGACGTGGCCGAGGAGGCGCTCGGCGTTGCCCTGCCCCACCAGCAGCACCGGCAGCGGCCGCGAGGCGCCGCCCTCGGTCGCCACCGTGAGGCGCGCGTCGACCACCACCGCCAGGCCCGCGACGGGATCGACGCCGATGCGCGCCCACTCCTCGCGCCGGCGGACGTCGATGCCCGCGCCGTCCGCGCTCTCCGGCGGCGCCAGCGCGTCGGCGAGCCGGCCGAGCGCGGCGCGCGCCGGCTCGAGCGGGAGCGCCGCCGCGTCGGGCCAGAGCGCCTTCACGACCGCGCGCAGGCCCGCGTCGGCGGCGCCGTCGTCACGCAGCGCCGCCTCGACGATCGCCGGCACGCCCTCGGCGCGCTGGGCTGCGGCCGCCAGGTCCTCGACCCCGGCCACGGCCAGCGTGTGCTCGCGCTCCAGCGCCGCCGGGATGTCCGGCAGCGGCTGCGCGACGGCGGCCGTCGCCCACAGCAGAGCGACCAGCGGTAGCGACCTCATCCGAGCCCCGGCGGTGTTAGAGTGCGGCGATGCACGAGCCTACCCCATCCCCGGCGGCGCCGCGCGATCTCGCCGCGTGGTTCGCCTGCCTCTGGGCGGCCTACCTGCCGGTCAGCCCGTGGGCGCCGGTCATCCACCGCCTGCTCGAGGCACGCGGCGAGCGCGTCCAGAACGACCACGTGGCGTTCCGCACCTTCGCCGCCCCCGGCGTGGACCTGGACGCGCTCGCGCAGCCCTTCGTCGCGCGCGGCTACCGCGCGGCCGACACGTACCGCTTTCCAGAAAAGCGTTTGTTCGCGCGACATTACGAGCCGCCGAGCCCCGACCTGCCGCTCGTCTTCGTCAGCGAGCTGCGGCTCGAGGCGTTCTCGCCCGCGTTCCGCGCCGTCGTCGACCGCCTCGTCGCGCAGGTGCCCGCGACCGACGCGCTGCCCTTGCTGGGTCGGCCCTGGCACCTCTCGGTCGCCGACTACGAAACGCTGGCGGCGGAGAGCGAGTACGCCGGCTGGCTCGCGGCGTTCGGCTACGTGCCGAACCACTTCACCGTCCGCGTCAACGCGCTGCGGACGTTCGACGACCTGGCCACGCTCAACGCGTTCCTGCGCGCGCACGGCGTCCCGCTGAGCACGGCGGGCGGCGAGATCAAGGGCTCGCCCGCGGCGCTGCTCGAGCAGTCCTCGACGCCGGGCGGCGAGGTCGAGGTGGCCTTCGACGACGGGCGGCGCCGCCTCCCCGGCTGCTACTACGAGCTCGCGCGCCGCTACCCGCGCCCCGACGGGACGCTCTTCACCGGCTTCGTCGAGGGCTCCGCGGACCGCCTGTTCCAGAGCACGGACCGCCGGTGACGCCGCCCAGCCTCGCCGAGGATGTCGACACCGCGCTCTACGAGGCCGATCCGGTCGAGCGGGACCGGGCGCGCGGCCGCGTGGCGCGGCAGGCCGACGACGCGACGCTGCGCCTCCTCGTCGCCGCGCTCGACGCGGCGCACCGGCAGACGCGGCGCCGGGCGGCGCGCATCCTCTCCGAGGCGCGCCCGGACCGCGTGCGGCCTCACCTCGCCGCGACGCTGCGCGATCGCGCGCTGTCGGCGCGGGTGCGCGCCGCCGCCGCGCGCCTGCTCGGCATCCTCGCCGCCGGGGACGAGCCGGCGCTGGCCGACGGCCTCGCCGATCCCGAGGCGTCGGTGCGGCGCCACGCGGCGAGCGCGCGCGCGCCCGAGGCGGCCCTCGTCACGGCGCTGCTCGACCCCGATCCCGGCGTCGCGACCCACGCCGCCCAGGCGCTGGCGGAGCGCGGCGCCTCACCGCCCGCGGATGTCCTCGCCGAGGCGGTGGCGCACCACGACCCCGCGCCCGAGGGCCTGCTGCGCGCCCTCGCCGCGGCCGCCCCCGCCTCGCCCGCCGTCGTCGCCGCGGCGCAGGCCGGCGTGGACGCGGCGCTGGACCACCTCGCCGATCCCGCGACGCTGCGCGCCCTCCTCGCCACCGAGCACCGCGTCGTCGCCGCGTGGCACCTCGCGCGCCTCGGCGAGGCCACGGCCGCCCTCGCCGCCGATCCCGATCCGCGCGTGCGCGCCGCCGCCGCCCGCGGCCTCCTGCCCGACGACCCGGCGCTCGCCGCGCTCGCCGCCGATGCCGACCCCGCCGTCCGCTGGACGGCGGCCCGCGCCCTCGCCGGCGACTTCGCGCGCCCCGAGGAGCGCCTCGCGCCCCACGCGCGGGCCAACGCGCCCTCGGCGCGCCCGCCGTACGGCCTGAGCCCCGACGACGCCGTCGCGCCGGTCCCGCGGCTGCACGCCGCGCTCGCCCTCTGCCACACGCGCATCGACGTGAACCTGGGCGTCGCCGTCCGCAGCGCGGAGGCCGCCGGCCTCGAAGCGGTGTTCCTCGTCGGGCGCGGCGACCTCTTCTCCACGCCGGCGCGCGGCACCGATCGCGTCATCCCGGTGCACGCGGTCGCCGACGCCGCGGCCCTCGTGCGCACGGCGCGCGAGCGCGGCTACCAGATCGTGGGGTTGCAGCAGACGCCCCGCAGCGTGCCCTACCACCGGGCCCCCTACCCTCCGAGCCCGCTCTTCGTCGTCGGCGCCGAGGACACCGGCCTGCCCGCCGCTCTGCGCTCAGCCGCCGATCTCCTCGTCGAGATCCCCATGTACGGCGTGATCGACAGCCTCAACGTCGCCGCGTCGGCCACCTGCGTGATGTTCCACTGGCGCGTGCACCGCGCGTGAACGGCCCATGACGAACGCTCATCTCCGTCGACCGTGTCAGTCGTCGCGGCGCCGGGTCAGGCGGCCGAGGCGCTGCATCTCGACGAAGACGCCGGCCAGCACGCCGAGCTCGGGCTGCGAGAGGTTGGCGCGCTCGAGCACGCGGCGCAGCTTGCGCACGAACACCTCGGGCGTGCGGCCCGGCGGATAGCCGAGCTCGGCCACGATCTCCCCGACCCGCGCGAAGAAGGCCTCGCGCGCCGCGGCGGTCGCGCGCGGCCGTTCCACCGCCGCCACCGGCCCGGACTCGGCGCGCTCCGGCCGCCCCAACTCGTAGCCGAGGCAGGCGACGGCGTGGCTGAGGTTCAGCGAGGGCATGCGGTCCTCGGTGGGCACGGCGACGACGGCGTCGCAGCGGTCGAGCTCCTCGCGCGTGAGGCCGGTGCGCTCGGTGCCGAACAGCAGCGCCACGCGCGTGTCGGCGGGCAGGCGCGCGCGCAGGCCGGCCGCGGGCCACACCTGGGGCGCGTTTGGCGTCCGCGGGCGCCGGCTCGTCCCGAGCACGAGGCGGCAGTCGGCGATGGCCTCGTCGAGCGTCGCGAAGCGCGCGACCGGCACCGCCAGGGCGCCACCCGCCGAGAAGTGGAAGAGATCCTCGGGATCGGGCGGCTCGGCGCGCACCATGCGCAGGCTGCCGAGGCCATGGTTGGCGACGGCGCGGATGGCGGCGCCGATGTTGCGCGGATCCTCGGGCGAGCAGAGGACGACGTGCACGTCGGGGTTCGGGATCGGGTGGTCGTTCAAGGGGTCAGCAGCGTCCAGACCACGCCGCCGGCGACACCTGCGAAGCCGGCGAGCAGAAGGCCGATCCACAGCACCGAGCGGGATGGCGCGGCGGACCGGGCGGGCGGTGACATCACGGGCGCGAGCGCCGGTGGCGCGGGCGCGGGCGGTGCCGGCGCGCTCACCGGGGCCGCAGACTCGCGCCGTGCGACCGGCGCGGCCCCCCCGAGCGAGGCCAGGCACGCCTGGAAGGCCTCCCGCGTCTCGACGGCCGACGCCGGCCGCTTCGCCGGCGACTTGGCCAGCAGCCGCAACACGAGCGCCTCGAGGTCGCGCGGCAGCGTCCGGTCGGCCTCGAGCAGGTGGTTCGGCGGCACCACGACGTCGTTGAGGATGGCCGACACCGTGCGCCCGGTGGCCCGGCGCCGCGTCAGCGCCTCGTAGAGCACCACGCCGAGCGCGTACAGGTCGGCCTGGGGGCCGAGCGGCTCGCCGCGGCACTGCTCCGGCGCCATGTAGCGCAGCGTGCCCATCAGCCGCCGCTGCTCCTCGTGGCCGTCGACGTCGAGCATGGCCGCGATGCCGAAGTCGACGAGCTTCACGCGGACGCGCCCGTCGGGCAGAGTCTGCAGGAAGATGTTGTCCGGCTTGAGGTCGCGGTGGATCACCCGCGCGTCGTGGGCCGCCGCGAGGCCCTCGCAGACCTGGATGAAGATCGGCAGCGCCTCGGCCGGCGGCAAGGGCGCCCGGTCGCGCAGCAGCCGCTTGAGCGGCGCGCCGTCGAGCAGCTCCATCGCGATGTAGGCCACGCCCCCGTCGCCGGTGAGGTCGGCGTCGAAGACGGTGACCACGTTGGGATGCGCGAGGCGCGCCGCCGCCACCGCCTCGTCGTGGAAGAGCTTGCGCTGCAGCGGGCTCTCGAGGAAGCGCGGATAGAGCACCTTCAGCGCCACGCAGTCGCCGACGAGCACGCGCCGGGCACGGAAGACCATGCCCATGCCGCCGACGCCGAGCACCTCTTCGAGCGCGTACTTGCCGGCCACGGTGCGGCCGATCCACGCCTCGGGGACCTCGCCGCCGGTCGGCAGCGACAGGCCGCAGTGACCGCAGTGGGTGAGGTCGGCGCCGACCGGGGCGCGGCACCGCGGGCAGCTTTCGAGGTCGGCGCTCATCGGAACTTGGGATTATAATCGCGGCCATCCGATGACGAAAGCGACCCCGCCCCTCCCCCAGAGCGATCCCTTCCGTCCCGGCGACGTGGTCGAGGGGCGCTACCGCATCGACGGCGAGGTGGGCCGTGGGGGCATGGGCGTCGTCTACCGCGGCACCGACCTGACGCTGAAGCGTCCGGTGGCCATCAAGGCGCTGCGGCCCGGCGACGGCGATCCCGACCTGCTCGCCCGCTTTCTGCGCGAGGCGCGCGCGCTCGCCAGCGTCGAGCACCCCGGCCTCGTCCCCGTGTACGGCGTCGGGCGCGAGGGCGGCACGTTCTACATGGTCATGAAGTTCGTCGAGGGCGAGACGCTGGCGCAGATCCTGCGCCGCGAGCCCCGGCTCCCCGCCGCGAGCGTGCGGCGGCTCGTGATCGAGGTGTGCGACGCGCTCGCGGCGCTGCACGGCAACGGGCTCGTGCACCGCGACCTCAAGCCCGGCAACCTGATCCTGGGCCCCGACGGGCGCGTCACGGTGATGGACCTCGGCATCGTGAAGACCGCCGGCGACGGGTCCGCCGCCGCCCTCGGCACGCCGAAGTACATGGCGCCGGAGATGATCGGCGGGCAGCCGGTCGACGGGCGGGCCGACGTCTACGCGCTCGGCGTGATCGCCTACCAGACGCTGGCCGGGCAGCCGCCGTTCGACGGGCCCACGCCGATGGCCATCCTGTACAAAGCCGCGCACGAGGCGCCGCCACCGCTGCGCGAGCGGGCGCCCGACGCGCCGCGCGCGCTGACGGCCGCCGTCGAGAAGGCGATGGCCAAGGATCCGGCGCAGCGCTACCCCGACGCGGCGTCATTCGCGGCGACGGTGCAGGCGGCGTCGGCGGGCCGCGGCGGCCAGCTTCGGTTCGTCGCGGCGATGGTCGGGCTGTTCCTGCTCGGCGCGCTGGGCGCCGTCCTGACCGCCGGCGGCGGCGACGACGACGCGACGCCGGCGGAGAAGCGCGACGCGGGACCGAAGGTCGCCGCCACGGCGTCCGCGGCGTCGCCTCCGACCGTCGCGCCGGTCAGCGTCGCCGCGCCCGTCACGGCGGCCGCGCCGATCACGGCGGCCGCGCCCGTCACCGCCGCCGCGCCGGTCAGCGTCGCCGCGCCGGTCACCGCCGCCCGCCCGCCGGAGCCCGCCACCGCGTCGATCAAGGTGACGTCCGATCCCACGGGCGCCGCCGTCCTCGAGGGCGGCCGCAACCTCGGCCGCACGCCGCTCACCCTGCGCCGCCCGGTGGCGAAGCCGGTCGTCCTGCGCCTGCGCCGCGAGGGCTACGCCGACACCGAGGTCAGCGTCGTGCCCCAGGAGGGCGCCTCGGTCCACGGCAAGCTGGACGCGATGTTCGAACTGGTGCCATAGATCGCGCGGTGAGGCGTCTCGTCTTCCTGCTCCTCCTGCTGACCGCGCCGCTCGCCTACGCTGCGAGCGACGCCGAGGTGGCCCGCGCGCGGCAGCTGTCCGCCGAGGCCGCCGACCTCTTCCGCGACGGCAAGCACGCGGAAGCGCTCGAGAAGTTCGAGAAGGCCAACCGCATCGTCCCCCACCCCAACCTCGACGTGAACATCGGCCGGTGCCACGAGGCGCTCGGCCGCTACGACGAGGCGCTGCTGCACTGCAAGATCGCGCTGAACGCGCCGACGACGCCGGCGCCGACCCGCCTCGCGGCGCGCTCCTGCGTCGATCGCGTGGAGGCGAAGCTCAAGCGGCCCGAGCTCGAGGTGCGCTCGCGTCCGCCGGGGGCGCGGGTGGTCATCGACGGCCAGGAGGTCGGGCGCACGCCGTGGCGCGGCGAGGTCGAGCCGGGTCGCCGGCAGGTCGACCTCGAGTTGCAGGACCTCGCGCCGGTCACGCGCACGGTGAACGCTGTCCGCGGGCAGGAGCACCTGCTCGAGGTCGTGTTGACCCCGGCCACCGTCGGCGGCCTGCTCTCGATCCACACCGATCCCGCGGGGGCCGAGGTGGTCCTCAACGGCGAGGCCGTCGGCACGACCCCGCTCGAGAGCTTCCAGGTCGACGCGCGCACCTACGTGCTCGAGGTCCGCAAGCCGGGCTACGCGCCGCAGGTCAGCACCGTCACCGTCGAGGACGGCCAGCACCTCGAGCGGCGCCTGCCGCTGGTGCTCGTGGGCCCCGCGCCCGGCGCCGCCTCCGAGCGGCCGATGTGGCCCGGCTGGACGATGATCGGCGCCGGCGTCGTCGCCGCGGGTGTCGGCGGCTGGTTCGGCGCCAAGGCCGTCGACTCGCGGGACGCCGCCGACAAGATCGCGCGCACGAGCGGCGATCCCGCCGACCGCGACCGCTATGACGACCTCGTCCACGAGATGGACACGCGCCGCACCCTCTCCGACGTCCTGTGGGGCTCGGGCGGCGTCCTCGTGGTCGGCGGCGCCACCTGGCTCCTCTGGCCCGACTGACACACGTTCTCGAGACGCCGCGTCAGACGGCGCCCCCCGCAGCGACCCCCCCTCGAGCGCACCTCGCGCCATACGGAGGGAGACACCCGATGCGGCTCCTCACCCGGCTCGCCCTGTCCCTGCTGTTCGCCGCCGCGCCGGCCCAGGCGGCGCTGGAGCTCACCGGCGCCTGCGACGACTCGCTGACCGCCACGGAACGACGCATCCTCGAGACGGCCGTGGTCGACGCCGACGCGAACATCGCCGACAACGCCGAGCTCGTGCTGCGCGTCGGCACCACGTGCACCCGGATCGATCCGCCCGGCGGCTGGGATCCCGGTCCGGGCATGCCGCCCGGCGGCTTCGAGCTGCCCGACGAAGACGAGCCCGCCGAGGTGCTCGGCCCCTCGCCCTGATCCGTCAGCGCAAGAGCAGCCCCAGCAGCGCGCCGAGCCCCACCGCCCCGAGCCCCGCCACCACGAACACCACGTACTTCTTCGACGCTCGCCGCGGCTGAAGGTCGGCGGGGCGCCCGACGGGGATCGCCATCGCCGGCGGATCGGGCCAGGCGGCGAGCGAGCTGCGCAGCGCGTTGAGCGCCTGCTCCGCGCTCTGGTAGCGCTCGTCGGCGTCGCGCGCCAGCAGGCGCTCGATGAAGCGGCGCAGGCCGAGCGGCGCGTCCGGGCGGTGACGCTCGAGCGGATCGGGGCGGCCCTGGACGTGGGCGTGCAGCATCTCGGACAGCGTCGTGCCGGGGAACGGGCGGCGGCCCGCCGCGAGCTCGTACAGCGTCACGCCGAGCGCGTACAGGTCGGTGCGCGGGTCGAGCACGCCCTGAAGGATGGTCTCGGGCGCCATGTACGCCGGGTTGCCGACGGCGTGCCCGGTCATCGTGATGGCGGTGGGGTCGTCGTCGCCCTCGCCGAGGTGCTTGGCGAGGCCGAAGCCGGTGAGGCGGCACTGGATGGTGCCGTCGGCGCGGCGGCCGAGCACGATGGCGTCCGGCGTCACGTCGCGGTGCAGCACCGCCGCCTCGTGGGCGGCCTGCAACGCCTGCAGCACCTGCTCCGCGGCGGCCTCGACCATGTCGAACGGCAGCGGCCCCTGGTCGCGCAGGCGTTGGCCGAGCGACCCGCCCGGCACGGCCTCGAGCGCGAGGTAGGGCGCGTTCGACTCCGTGAAGCCCGAGTCGTACAGGCGCACGACGTGGTCGGAGCGGAGACGCGCCCACGTGGCGACCTCGCGCTGGAAACGCGCGTGATCGACCGGGCGCGTCAACGTGTCATTCGGCAGGACGCGCAGCTCGACGACGCGGTCGAGGTTGGTCTGGCGGGCGCGGAAGGTGCGCCCGGCGCCGCCGCGGCGCTCGAGCTCGTCGAGCAGCTCGTATTTGCCCGCGAGCACCGTGCCCGGCGCGTACACGGGCGCTCCGGTGTCGTCTCCGAGCTTGTGCAGCAGCGATCCGTCGTCGGGGCAGCGCTCGGCGAAGCCCGGCGGGAAGATCGAGTCGCAGATGGGGCAGAAGAGCACTGCTTGCCTAGTCCGTCACGCAGCGCGGGCCGTCGGCGTGCGTGCCGGCCGGGCAGTCGAGGGCGGTGCAGAGGGGGCCGCCCTCGCCGCCGTCGCAGCGCCAGCGCGACGCGTCGGCCGGGACGTTGCGCGCACACGCGGCGAGGCAGTCGTCGAGACTCTGGCGCAGGGCCGCGCGGCAGTTTCCGCGACACGCGGCCTTGCTGGCGGGGTCGTTCGGGCGGGTGGTCTCGCAGCCATCGTCGCAGGCCTGCTCGACACCGGCGTGCTCGTCGAAGCAGTTGAGGCGACAACCCGGGTCGACGCAGGCGTGGGCCTCGAGGCAGCCGACGACACGCGGGTCGTCGTCGCACTCGACCGGGAGCGCGGGCGCCGCGCCGCAGCGGTCGACGACGGCCTGCTCGTCGGGCGAGCGCGCGCGCACGGCCTCGCCGGCCTCGTCGAGGACGCCGTCGCAGTCGTCGTCGCGCAGGTTGCAGGCGAGCGCGGGCCCGGCCTCGGGGAGCCGCGCCGCGCACACGAGCGCGCCGCGCAGGCAGACGAACGCGCCGGTGCCGCACACGCCGCGGGCGTTCGGGGGCCCGCAGGGCGTGCAGAGGCGCGGATCGGTCTCGTCGATCTCGCCGTCGCAGTCGTCGTCGGCGCCGTTGCAGATCTCGTCGGCGGTGACGCCCTCGTCGACGCGGCCGTCGCAGTCGTCGTCGTCGCCGTTGCAGGTCTCCGTGTCGGCGGGGACGCAGGCGTCGGGTGCCTGCGCGTCCGGCCTGGCGGCGTCAGGATCGGGGCGCGCGGCGTCGTCGTCAGGGCGCGCGGCGTCGGGATCGGGGCGCGCGGCGTCGGGCACGGGGCGCCGCGGCGGCACCCAGGCGTCGGGGACGAACGCGTCGGGCGCCGCGTCGACCTCGGCGTCGACGTCCGCGTCGGGGCGCGACACCTGGAACGGCGTCGGGTCCTCGAGGACGAGGCTGCAGGCGGACAGCGCCACCAGGGCCGCCGCGCACGTCGGGCCAAGACGGGACATCGCGTGATCCTTCGTCGATCCGGCGGGTCGAGTCAATTGCGCGGGTCCGCGAGGAGCAACAGGTTGCGGGGGCTCACCGCCGGCGGGAAGAGCGCGCGCACGGACACGCGGTGGCCGGCCGCGGCGAGGACGCGCGCGCGATCGAGCACGACGAACGTCTCGAGCGGTCGCGACAGCATCGAACGCACCGCGCCGTACCGCGACAGGTCGTGATCGGCGGCGGCGGCGGCCTCGGCGGCGGCGGTGAGCTCGGCGGCGGCGGGCGGGGGCGCGCCGGGCAGGTGGATCGGCCACGCGCGGGCGGCGAGCGTGGCGAGGTCGCCGTAGGCCTGCCGGCGGTTGATGCCGCGCATCTCGTCGCCCTGCGCCAGCGCGACGCCGCGCGCGCGCAGCAGCACGTACAGCGCGAGCCGCCGCCGGCGCGCGGCCCGGCGCTCGTCCAGCGTGCCGGCCACGCCCTCCTCCCCCGGGGTCCGGTGGGCGAGGCTCATCACCGCCCGCGGGAACCGCAGCGCCGCGTCGTCGGTCGAGAGCGGCGCGCGCTCGGCGCCGCGGACCTTCTGGAAGCAGCACGAGACGAGCGCCACCCCGGCGCCGGCGGTCGCGGCGGCCGTCACCAGCGCGTCGCCGAGCGCGCCGCACGCGTGCAGGCCCACCGCGAGGTCGCCGGACCGCAGCGCCAGCCCCTCCGCGAGGACGTCGCAGGTCGCGAAGTCGACGGGTCCGAGCGCCGGGGGGCCGAGCCCCTCGGCCTCGGCCCGGCGCGCCGCCACCGCGACGCGCGCCGGGTCGATCTCGAGCCCCAGCACCGGCCGCCCGCCGACCCGCGCCAGGTGCCGCGTGAGGTGGCCGTGCCCCGATCCGACGTCGACGACGCGCGCCGAGCGCGCCGCGAGCTCGGCGACCGCCTCGGCGAAGGCCGCGATCTGACTGCCCTTTCGCGGCGACGTGCCCCGCGTCGTCACCGGCGCCGGCGCGGGCGTCGCCTCGAGGCGGTCCACAACACGCCGCGACGCCGCGGCCCGCGCGCGCAGATCCGGCGGCGCGTCGTCCGGCAGGCACCGCTCGAGGCCGGCGCGCCCGGCCTCGTCCACCAGCGCCTCGGGCAGCGCCTGCACGAACGGCGTCCACCCGCGCCGCGCCGCCCAGCCGGGCGGACCCGCCAACGCCTGCCGCTCGAC
Organism: Myxococcota bacterium; assembly: GCA_963169045.1. GTDB lineage: Bacteria > Myxococcota_A > Bradymonadia > UBA7976 > UBA1532 > CAUJDF01. Next base: position 3,075 of record CAUJDF010000090.1, on the reverse strand, counting down.
GACCACGTCGCGGAAGTCGCGCAGCAGCGTCGTCACCTCGGACCAGGCCTCCTCGAGCGCCTCGTGATCGATCACGCGCGCAAGGTCGCGCGGCGCGCCGCCGAGCGCAAGCCGGGCCTCGCGCTCCGGCGCCGCTCGCGCGGCGAGGTCGCGCTGTGCGGCGCGCCGCCGAGCGCAGGCCGGGCCTCGCGCTCCGGCGCCGCTCGCGCGGCGAAGTCGCGCTGTGCTGTGCGCCGCCGAGCGCAAGCCGGGCCTTCGCGCTCCGGCGCCGCTCGCGCGGCGAAGTCGCGCCGTGCTGTGCGCCGCCGAGCGCAGGCCGGGCCGCCGCGCGCCGCAAGTCGGGCCTCGCGCTCCGGCGCCGCTCGCGCGGCGAAGTCGCGCTATGCTGCGCGCCGCATGCTGGGCATCGCCTTCGAGGGATGTGCGTGCCGGGCGGCGTTCCACGCGGGCGTCGCCGCGGCGCTCACCGAGGCCGGGCTGCCGCTGCGCGTCGCGGCCGGCACGTCCTCGGGCGCCGTCTGCGCGGTCGCGATCGCCGCCGGCCTCGGCCCGTCGCTCCCGCAGCTCTGGCGCGCGCTCGCGGGCCGGCCGGTGCTCGCGCTCCACCGCGCGCACGTCAACCGCTCGCCCTTCGACATGAGCACCATCCTGCGCCGCGCCGTCACCGACGCGATCGGCGGCCTCGACCTGCGTGCGCGCGACGTGGAGGCCGTCGTCGTGGCGACCGCGCTGCGCGGCCTGCGCCCGCGCGTCTACTCGAGCCGCACCGAGGCCTCGATGATCGAGCCCGTGCTCGGCTCCTGTTTCCTTCCGGTCATCTATGGTCGCCCCGTCCGCCACCGGGGCGAGGTGATCGTCGACGGGGGCCTCGTCGACAACCTCCCGGTGGGCCTCGCCGTCGAGCGCGGCGCCACCGAGGTCATCGCGGTGACGCCGGCAGCCGACGGGCACGCGTTCAAGAGCCTGCGGGCGCGGCGCTGGCGACCGGCGTTCGCCGGCGCGCGCGTCCACGTGGTGCACCCGCGCCGCCCGCTCGCGATCAAGAGCTGGGACTTCGCGACCGACCGCATGGAGGCGGCGCTCGAGGAGGGCTGGCACGCGGGCCGCCGGCTCCTGGGGACCTGATGCAGTTCGATCCCGGCCTGCGCCGGCGCCTGACGCCGCGCGACTTCGACCGCTTCCCGGCGGACACGCTGTTCGGCGGGCTCGCCCGCGCCGTCTGCGAGGCGGAGTGTCTGCCGCGCAAGGAGCTCTACGAGGCGTGGGAGGTGGCGCGGCGCGTGCGGCGGCGCTTCCGCGGCGGGCCGGTCTTCGACCTCGCCGCCGGGCATGGCCTCGTCGCCTGGGCGCTCTTGCTGCTCGACGACACGACGCCGTGGGCGGTGTGCGTCGACAAGCGCGAGCCGAAGAGCGCCGCGCGCCTGGCCGAGGTGCTGAGCGCGCGCTGGCCGCGGCTCGCGGGCCGCGTCCGGTTCGCGCGCGAGAAGTTCGAGGCGCTCGAGGTCCCGTCCGAGGCGCTCGTCGTCTCGGTGCACGCCTGCGGACCGCTGACGGACCGCGTCCTCGACGTGGCGCTCGCGGCGCGGGCGCGGGTCGCCGTCCTGCCTTGCTGCCAGGCGCTCGGCAAGTGCGACGATGGCGGCCTGTCGGGCTGGGTGGACGGCGCGCTCGCCGTCGACCTCACCCGCGCCGCCCGCCTGCGCGCCGCCGGCTACCACGTGCACACGCAGACGATCCCCGCCGAGGTCACGCCCAAGAACCGCCTGCTCTTCGGCGAGCCGGCGCCCCGCGAGCTGGCGTAGAGTCGCCGGCGGAGGTCGACCGTGGAGCAACGCGCCGCTGCCCTTTTCCGCCGCCTGCAGGACGAGATCACCACCGCGCTCGAGGCGCTCGAGCCGACGGCGCGCTTCCGGCGCGACGCGTGGACTCGCCCCGAGGGGGGCGGCGGCGAGTCGCGCGTCCTCGAGGGCGGCGAGCTGCTCGAGAAGGGCGGCGTGAACTTCAGCGAGGTGTGGGGCCCCGTCCCCGCGGCGATGGCGAAGCAGCTCGGCGGCGAGGGCGCCACGTTCTGGGCCAGCGGCGTCAGCCTCGTGCTGCACCCGCGCAACCCGTACGTGCCGACCGTGCACGCCAACTTCCGCATGATCCGCGGCGGCGCGGAGCGCTGGTTCGGCGGCGGCGCCGATCTCACGCCGTCGTATCCCTTCGACGAGGACGCGAGCCACTTCCATGCCACCTTGAAGGCGGCCTGCGACCGCCACGACGCCGCGTACTACCCGCGGTTCAAGAAGTGGTGCGACGAGTACTTCTTCCTGCCGCACCGCGGCGAGACACGCGGCGTCGGTGGCATCTTCTTCGACCACCTGAAGCCCGATGCCACCCACGACCTCGACGGGCTGTTCGCGTTCGTGACCTCGGCGGGCGAGGCCTTCCTGCCGGCCTTCCTGCCGATCGCCGAGCGGCGCCGCGCCACGCCCTACACCGAGCGCGAGCGCGAGTTCCAGCAGTGGCGGCGCGGCCGCTACGTCGAGTTCAACCTGATCTACGACCGCGGCACCCACTTCGGCCTGCAGACGAACGGCCGCGTCGAGTCCATCCTCATGTCGCTGCCGCCGATCGCGCGCTGGAAGTACGACTGGCACGCGGATCCCGGCACGCCCGAGGCCCGCCTGTCCGACTACCTGAGGCCGCGCGAGTGGGTGTGAGGGCGTTCGTCCTCACGCTGCCGCCGGGCGTCGCGTCAGCCGGAATGCCGAACGTGCTGCAGCGCGAGGCCTAGGAGCAGGACGAGTGGCCGCGCCCCTCCACGTGAGCGCCGAGAGGCGCGGGACGTCGCGCCGGCGCAGGTTCTAGAGCGCGCGCACGGCGACGACGACGAGCGCGATCAACACGACGACAAACGAGATGGCATCGAGGCGCAGCGCCGCCACGTCGCTCAGACTCGGGTTTCGCCATTTCGGCGTCGACGAGGCCGAGCAACGACCGAGACGCGGCAAGGAGCGAGGCGAATTTCGGTCGAAGGCGTGCTTGACGCACGTCGAGACCGAAATTCGCCGAGCGACGCCGCCGCGGCCG
>CAUJDF010000089.1 GCA_963169045.1 Myxococcota bacterium | reverse complement strand
GTTACGACTACGGGCTGGGCTGGTCGGTGCACGCGCGCTGTCGCCTCGTGGGGCGCGGCGCCGTGCTCGGCGCCGCGCTGCTCTATGGCCGGTACGGCTCCGTCGCGGGGCTCGACCGGTACCAGGAAGACGTCACGCGCGAGCTCTCGCTGGCGGAGCGCGTCCTCGAGACGTCGGTGTGGGCCGGCTACGCGCCGCCCGGCGCCTTCGTCCAGGCGCGCCTCGCAGTCGAGAGCGTCGACCGACGCAGCGAAGCCGACGAGTTCACGGTCCGCGCGCGGGAGCGGCGCGTGGTCACGTCCTTCGGCCTGCTCTTCTGAAGGGAGTTGAGCCGGTGGGCGACGTTCCGTCATGGTGGAGACGCCGCCGGATTGGAGGGGATCGATGCGTCGCGCGCGCGCTTTCGTGACGTCGGTGGGGCTCCTCGTGTCGGGCTGCGCCGAACCGCCGCTGCGGCCGCGGGCGCCGACGCCCGGCGTCCCCCACTTCCGGATCACCACCTTCAACGTGAACCTCGACATGGCCGGCGACGCCGAGACGCTCGCCGCCGTCGGCGCCGCCGACGCCGACATCATCTGTCTGCAGGAGACCAACGCCGACTGGGAGGCCGCCGTGCGCGGCGCGTACGGCACGCGCTACCCGCACATGCGCTTCCAGCACGACGGCGAGGGCGCCGGCGGCCTCGCGGTGCTGTCGCGCTTCCCGCTGCGCGACGAGGGCGCCGTCCCGGGGTTCCGCGGATGGCATCCGTCGTGGCATCTCACCGCCGACACGCCGATGGGACCCGTGCGCCTGCTGCTCGTGCACCTGCGCCCGCGGGTCAGCAAGAAGCACGGCTACGTGAACGCGTACCTGACCGCCGACCGCGACCACGCCCAGGAGATCGCGTACATCGAGCGCCATTGCAGCGACGACCTGCCGACGCTGATCGTCGGTGACTTCAACGAGGACGAGGACGGCGGCGCCGCCGAGTACCTCGAGGACCGCGGCTTCGAGAGCGTCCTGCCGCTGTTCCACCCCGGCCAGGAGACCTGGTACTACCCGTCGCTGCTCGACCAGGCCGGCGACACGCTCGACCACATCTTCTTCGGCCCGCACTTCCGCCCGCTCGACGCGTACGTGATCCGCCGCGGGCGCTCCGACCACCTGCCCGTCACCGCGTTCTTCGAGAAGCGCAGCGAGTAGGCGCGACGGCTACCGGCGCGCCGGGGGCGGCCGGCACACGATCCACTCGACGGTGTCGACGCGGAGCTCGCCGGCGGCGCGGCCGAGCGGGCCGAAGTCGGCCTCGAACGAGAGCGACGGCCCGCCCTCCGGCGCGATGGCATCGAGCCTCACCCAGGCGACCGTCGGCGGCGTGTGCGTCGCAGCCCGGCCGGTGGGCGACAGCCACGCGGCCACGCCGGCAGCGCCCTGCCGGTCGGCGATCGGCAGCGTCGCGCCAGTCTCCGCGCGCGCCGGATCGATCGCGATCGTCAGCACCGGATCGACGCGGGGCGTCGCCTCGACCCACACCTGGATCGTGCTCGCGCCCGGCTCTCTGCAACGGGTGGCGCGCAGGTGCAGCGGCGCGGTGGCGAGGTCGAGCGGCCGGCCCGCGCGCAGCACGATCCCGGTGAGCCGCATCGCCCGCGCGGCGGTCGGAGGAGGCAGGCGGTCGCTCACGCCGCGAAGCCCGTCTCGTCGCCGTGCTCGTCCGGCTCGGACACGTCGCCAGCGGTACGCACCTCGCGGTCGAGGACGCGGATCCGCCGGGCCTCGCCGCCCTCGGGCGCCCGCTCGAAGAGGACGCGCGGCTCGTCGGCGGCATTGGCCGGCGGGGCGCCGCACGCGGGCACCGACCTCAGGCCGTCGGGCCGCCGCTCGAGGCAGCCGTTGGGCCAGGGCGGCCCTTCGCCGCGCTCGGCGCGGAACATCGCCTGGACGGCCGGCGGCAACAGGCACCCCATGAGCGCCACCGCGGAACGTGCCGACACCGCCAGCCCCCTCTCTCGTCGTGTGTCGGCGATGATGGGAGCCGGAGGCCGACCAGTCAACGGGCGCGGCGTCGGCAGCCAGCCGCGGTCACGGCTGGTACGCGACGCCGAACGAGAGGTGGTAGCGCTGCTGGTAGGGATCGAAGTCGGCGTAGTTCCACTCGGCCTCGGTGCGGAAGAAGAGCGGCTCGGCGACGCGCACGTCGAGGCCGAGCGGCACGCGCACGGTCGGGTCGACGCCCCAGTTGCCGAAGTGCGGCCCCGAGTACACCCACAGCCAGTCGGCGAGGCCGAGCGCGAAGGGCATCTCGACGGCGATGAAGCCGGAGCCGACGGCGAGGCCGGCGCCGAACGCGTACCAGTCGCCTTCGACGATGCGGAAGCGCGACGAGAGGCCCGCCGTGCCCGCCTCGCCGTCGAAGGCGCCGATGACGCTGAGGTCGAGCCGCCGCGTCGGACGGCCGGTCACCCAGCCCTGGCTGGCACCGCGCCACGGCTCGTCGACGTAGGGCCGCGGCGAGACGGTGGTCGCGCCGAGGCCCACCTCGAGCCGGCGCTCGCCCATCGGCGTGAGCGGCCGCAGGTTGGCCCCGGGGGCGCACCCCGCGAGAACGGCGACGAGGAGCCACCATCGCATGCCCGAGAGAAGTGCAGCGCCCGTGCCGCGCGCGCCGCCGCGTCGCACCGTGGCCGCCGGCACCGCCCGGTAACCATTCGGTTTCCGTCGGCGCCCCGGTCACCGACGCGGAGCCGTCGACCTGATCCGGCCCCCCGTCGGCCGCGTCGGGGCGGCGTGCGCCGAGGTGTCACTGCGGCGCCCGGTCAACCCCGCTCGACGTCGCCCCCGCGACTCATGGGGGCGTTCGCGGGCAGATGCCTGACCCGGCCGCCGTGCCTGCACCGATCTACCCATCTTCCGTTGACAGACGCCTCCCGAGGTCGAGGGCGGGCTGTCGCCGCGGACAGTCCGTAGCGGCCGTGGCTCTCATCGCTTCGAGCAGGAGCTGTCCGGCTCTTCGGCGCCTGAGGTGGTACGCCGACTGCCGCAACCGCCAGTGCACGCGGCCGACGCCCTGCCGCACCACCGAGTCCCTGCCCCTCTGTCAATGAGCGCGCAGCGCCGCCGGCAGGCCGTCGAGCAGACCCACCTGCGCGCAGGCCCACAGGCCCACGAGGATGGCCTCCGCCGCGTCGTGTCGGAGCGACGTCGGCGCCTTCGCCCCGGACCACGCGATGACGTCGCGGGCGACCCGATCCGCGTTGGCCTTCGCGTCGGCGCCGCTGCGCTGCTCTCGCGGCAGCAGCAGCTCGCGGCGCCAGCGCTCCGCGCCCACCTGCAGCACGCGCACGCCGCGCTTCGCCGCCTCGTGGGCCCACAGATCGGCGATGGCGCCGCCGCCCTCGAGCGCCATCCACGCGAGGTCCGGCAGCTCGGCGAGCAGGCCGTGGACGGCGCGGCGCAGGCGCGTGCGGTTGCCGAGGTGCTGGGAGCGGTACCACACGAGGCGGCCGTCCGCGCCGTAGAGCGCGAGGCCGAAGCGCAGGCCGACGTCGACGGCGAGGAGGCTCACTGCAGCGGTTCGTACAGGTGTCCCATCCGCTGCCGCTTCGTCTCGAGGTAGCCGCGGTTCACCGCGTTGACGCCGGCGACGACCGGAATGCGCCCCGCCACCGGGAGCCCCGCGTCCGAAACCGCCTGTACTTTCAACGGGTTGTTCGTCATCAGGAGCACGGACGCCACGCCGAGCGCCCGCAGCACGTCGACCGCGACGTCATAGGTGCGCAGGTCGTCCTCGAGGCCGAGCAGGCGGTTGGCGTCGACCGTGTCGGCGCCGCCGTCCTGCAGCGCGTAGGCGCGGATCTTGTTGGCGAGGCCGATGCCGCGGCCCTCCTGACGCAGGTAGATGACCGCGCCGGCGCCGTGCCGCTGGATGAGGCGCAGCGCCACGTCGAGCTGGGCCTTGCAGTCGCACTTCAGCGAGCCGAGCACCTCGCTCGTCAGGCACTCGGAGTGGATGCGCACCGGCACCTCCTCGGCGCCGCGCAGCTCGCCCACCGTGAGCACCACGTGCTCGCGGCCGGCGGCGTCGGTCACGACCCGCACGTCGAAGGTGCCGTGCTCCGTGGGCAGTCGGGTGTGGGCGCTGAACAGGTCTCTCGCGGGCATGCTCACTCCTCCGTTCGTTCCCCGCGACGCGCGGGCCATTCGTCGGTGCGCCAGCGGCCGCACGTGCTGTCCGGCGGGACTGGTACCAACCGCATCCACCCCCGATGTTGCTCCCGCGTGTCGTCGGAAGCCGACCGGAGGCATGCGTTCGAGGCGCCGAGCACGTCCTGCGTGACGTCGACGACGACGCCGCCCTCCAGCACCTCGCCGTCGGCCCTCAGCTGCGCGCGCGACACGGTGCGGCTCGCCACCTGGATGCGCCCGCCGCACATCGGCGCGTCCACCTCGATGGTCACGCCGGGGCGGCCGTCCGCGTCGAGGTCCTCGCCGCCCCAGCCGCTCTCCCACTCCCCGAACCAGGTCCCGTCGCCCCGCGGCACGAAGCGCGCCGTCTGCACGGGCAGGCGCGCGAGCAGCCGGTCCGGCAGCTTCACTCCCACGCCCATCACCCGGTCGAAGCGCACGCCGCAGGTGCGCTGCCGCAGCACGTAGCCGTCCCCGTCGCGGTCCCAGCGCGCCAGGAACCACGTGCGGTTGCGGGTGGTCACCGTCCCGAGGATGGGGACCTCGCGCTCGCCGGTGACCTCCTGGTAACCGGCCCACAGCGGCGCCGGCGGCGTCGAGAGCAGCAGCGCGACCATTGCGGCGATCATCGAACCTCCTCGTCCTCCCTGCCCTGCAGATGCCGCTCGAGGGCGGCGCGGACGTCGTCGGGGGCGCCGTCGGCGACGAGGCCGCCGGCGCGGGTCACGAGCGCGGCGACGGCCTGCGCCCCGGCGCCGCCCACCACCCAGACCGTGCCGGCGCAAGCCCCCGCGTAGGCGCGGATGAGCGCCTCGGCCCGGTCCGCCGGCACGTAGCGCGTGAGCGAGAGACCGACCACGTCGGGCTCGAGCGCGAGGACGGCGTGGGCGAGATCCTCGGGGGGCAGGCCCTCGCCGAGCATCGTCACGCCGTAGCCCCAGCCCACGAAGTCGAGCGCGGCGCCGAAGAGCGGCAGGACGTGGCGCTCCTCGGCGAAGCAGGCCAGGAGCACGCGCCGCTTCGGGTCGTCGGACTGCACGAGCCGCAAGAGGTCGCGGACGGCGGTCTCGATGCGCTCCGAGGCCATGTGCTCCTGGGCGACCGAGAGCTCGCCGGCGTGCCATCCGTCGCCGATCTCGCGCAGCGCCGGCGCGAAGACCTCGCCGAAGACCTCGCGGGCCGTGCCGGCCAGCAGCGCCTCGCGGACGGCGCGGTCGAGGGCGCGCGGGTCGAACCGCCGCACGGCGTCGAGGATGCGGCCGCGGAAGACCTCGGCCGCCCCGGGCCCGGCCAGCGCGGGCCCGGGAGACCCGGCGGGCGGCTCCTCGGCGGACGGACGGCGCAGCATCGCCGCGGCCTCGGCGGGCGCCATGCCCCGATCGCAGAGCGCTCGCATCCGCCGCAGCAGCGCGACGTCGTCGTCGCTGAACAGTCGGTAGGAGGAGCCGGGGGTGCGCTCCGGCGCGGGGATTCCGTAGCGCCGCTCCCAGGCGCGCAGCGTCGCGGCGGGCACGCCGGTCATCTCCGCGACCGTCCGGATGCGATAGCGCCCCGACGCGCTCATCGCCCATCCGCACGCGGACTTGACGCCGCGCTCAAACTTGTACAAAGCTTGTTCATCAACAACCCAAACATTAAACATAGATCATGCACGCCGCAAGTCTCCCCTTCGCCCCTGCTCCCCACGCCGCCGTCATCGGCAGCGGCTTCGGCGGCCTGGCCGCCGCCGTCCGTCTGTTGGCGCGCGGCTACCGCGTCACCGTGTACGAGCGCCTCGACGCCCCCGGCGGGCGCGCGTACGTGCACCGCCAGGACGGCTTCACCTTCGACGGAGGGCCGACGGTGATCACCGCCCCGTTCCTCTTCGAGGAGCTGTGGACGCTGGCCGGACGAAGGCTCGACGAGGACGTCGACCTGCGCCCGGTCGACCCCTTCTACCGCATCCGCTTTCACGACGGGGCGGTGTTCGACTACCGCGGCGATTCGGCGGCGATGCGCGACGAGGTGGCGAAGTTCGAGCCCGGCGACGTCGAGGGTTACGAGCGGTTCGTGGCCATGAGCCGCGAGATCTTCGGCGTCGGCTTCGAGCGGCTCGCGCACGTGCCGTTCGGTCGCTTCACCGACATGGCGCGCATCGTCCCCGCCATGGTCCGGCTCAAGAGCTACCGCAGCGTGTACGGACTCGTGTCGAGCTTCGTCCGGGACGAGCGCCTGCGGCAGATCCTGAGCTTCCACCCGCTGCTGGTGGGCGGGAACCCCTTCGACACGACGTCGATCTACACGTTGATCGCCTTCCTCGAGCGCAAGTGGGGCGTGCACTACCCCATCGGCGGCACGGGCGCGCTGGTCGATGGCCTCGTGCGCCTGATTCGCGGCATGGGCGGCGAGGTGCGATGCAATGCGGGCGTACGGCGGATCCGCGTCGAGGGGCGGCGTGCGACCGGCCTGGTCCTCGAGGACGGCGAGCAGGTCGACGCCGACGTGGTCGTCTCCAACGCGGATTCGGCCACGACGTACCGACGCCTGATCGCACCGGAGGCACGGCGGCGCTGGACGGACGAGCGCATCGAGAAGTCGCGTTATTCGATGAGCCTCTTCGTCTGGTACTTCGGCACGGATCGCAGATACGAAGACGTGGCGCACCACACGATCCTGCTCGGGCCCAGGTACAAGGGCCTGCTGGACGATATCTTCCGCCACAAGGTGCTGGCGGACGACCACAGCTTGTATCTGCACCGTCCCACAGCCACCGATCCGAACATGGCGCCGCCGGGGTGCGACGCGTTCTACGTGCTGTCGCCGGTGCCCCACATGGAGAGCGGTGTGGACTGGCGCGCCGGAGCCGAGCCCTACCGCGCGGCCATCGCGCGCACGCTGTCGCGGACGGTGCTGCCGGACCTCGAGCGCCACGTGGCCACGTCTCGCCTGCTCACCCCGGTCGACTTCGAGCAGCGCCTGTCGTCCTTTCGCGGGGCGGCGTTCGGGATGGAGCCGGTGCTGACGCAGAGCGCGTGGTTCCGGCCGCACAACGCGAGCGAGGACGTCGAGCGCCTGTACCTCGTGGGCGCGGGCACGCACCCCGGCGCCGGCGTGCCGGGCGTGCTCTCGTCGGCGCGCGTGCTCGACGCCGTCGTCCCCGATCCGGAGGCCCTGCGATGAACGACCTCGCCGCCTGCGAGGCCACGCTGCGCCGGGGCTCGAAGAGCTTCGGCGCCGCCGCGCGGCTGCTGCCCGCGACGTGGCGCGCGCCCGCGACCGCGCTGTACGCCTTCTGCCGGTTCGCCGACGACGCCGTCGACGGAGGCGCGGCTGCGGACCTCCGCGGGCCGCCCGCCGCCGCGAGCCCCGGCGGCCGCGCCGGCCTGACGGAGGTGCGGCGGCGCCTCGAGCTCGTCTACCTCCGCGATCCGGTCGATGATCCGGTGGATCGCGCGTTCGCCGCCGTCGTGTTCGCCGCGGCCATCCCCCGCGAGGCGCCGGACCTGCTGCTGGACGGCTTCCGCTGGGACGTCGAGGGCCGCCGCTACGAGTCCCTCTCCGACGTCGTCGCCTACGGGGTGCGCGTCGCCGGGACCGTGGGCGTGATGATGACCCTCGTGATGGGGCGCCGCGACCGGGCGACGCTCGCCCGCGCCTGCGAACTGGGCGTGGCGATGCAGCTGACGAACATCGCGCGGGACGTGGGCGAGGACGCGCGGATGGGCCGCCTCTACCTTCCGCGGGCCTGGATGTGCGAGGCGGGCCTCGACCCGGACGCCTGGCTCGCGGCGCCGCGATTCGACGCGCGTCTCGGCGCGGTAGTGCTGCGCCTGCTCGACGCCGCCGACGCGCTGTACCGCAGCGCCGAGCCCGGCATCGGCCGCCTGCCGTGGCGCGCGCGCGTCGCCGTCCGCGCCGCCGGTCTGATCTACCGCGACATCGGACGCGTCGTGCGGCGCAACGGCGGCGACAGCGTGTCCGCCCGCGCCTCGACGAGCGGCGCGCGCAAGGCCTGGCTGCTCTTCCGCAGCCTCGGCGCGCTCCTCTGGCGATGCCGCCCCGCGCCGGCCCCGACCCTGCCCGAGGCCGCCGCGCTCGTCGACGCCGTCCGCGGGGACGCAGGGGCGGCCTGATGAACGAGCGTCTGCGCGAGCGCGCCGGCCCCGAGCTGCTCGAGCGGCTCGTCCACCTCGACCGCCGTCGGCCCCCGCCGCCGACGGCCCCGCCCTCGCCCCCACCGGGCGACGGCGCGGACTTCGACGTCGCCATCGCCGGCGGCGGCCTCTCGCTGCTGCTCGCGCCGGCGCTCGCCAGCCTCGGCCTGCGCGTCGCCGTGGTCGAGCGCGGCCGCGCCGGCGACGTCCACCGCGAATGGAACGCCAGCGGCCCCGAGCTTTGCCCCCTGCACGAGAGCGGCCTCTTCACCGCGGACGAGGTCGATGCGCTCGTCGTCAACCGCTACCGCGAGGGCGTCTGCCGCTGGCACGGCGGGGGCGCCCACCCGGTGCGCGGCGTGCTCGACCACGCGGTCGACGCCGGCCGCCTGCTCGCGCAAGTGCGCGTTCTCGCTGAGAAACGGGGGGTGACCGTCCTCGACCGGGCGTCGGTCCGCGGCGAGACCGCGGGCCGCGACGCCGTCGCGCTCGACGTCGACGGGCGCGTCCTGACGGCGCGCGTGATGGTCGACGCCCGCGGCGCGACGAGCCCGTATGCCACCGCCGACCTCGTGTGCCCGACGGTCGGCGGCGTCGTCGCCGGCCTCGACGTCGATCCGCGCGTGGGCGACATCCTCGCCACCACCGAGGGCGTCGAAGAAGGCCGCCAGCACCTGTGGGAGGCGTTCCCGGGCCGCCCCGGCGAGACCACGGTCTACCTGTTCTTCTACGCGCGGGCCGGCGACGTGCCGCCGGGCGCCCTGGTCGCGCTGTACGACCGCTTCTTCGCGCGCCTGCCGGCCTACGCCCGCGGCGAGGCGCGCCTGCTGCGGCCGACCTTCGGCCACATCCCCGGCTGGTCGCGCCTCGGCCCCGCCCCGCGCGCGCCCTCGCCGCGCATTCTGCTGTTCGGCGACGCCGCCGCGCGCCACTCGCCGCTCACGTTCTGCGGGTTCGGCGCCATGCTGCGCACGTTCGCGCCGGCCGCGCGGGCGATCGCCGCCGCGCTCGACGGGCGGCGCTACCGCGCGCCGGACCTCTTCCCCGAGGAGCCCATCCACCGCTTCACCGGCGCGCTCGCCCGCCTGATCGCGCGGCCCGGACCGCGTCCGGACGCGCTCAACGGCCTGCTCGACGCCGCCTTCGCCGCGCTCGGCTCGATGGGGAACGACGCGTACGCCGCCCTCCTGCAGGACCGCATGAGGCCTGAGGAATTCGTCGAGTTCCTGCGGCGGACCGCCGCGCGGCGCCCCTCCGTCTACCGCGAGGCCGCCGGACGGCTCGGGCCGCTCGCGCTGGCGCGCTGGGGCGGGCGCGTGGCGCGGTCCCTCCGATGAGCGCGGCGCAGCGCCCACGGACCGAGGAAGAGGCCGTACGGCGCGCCGCCCGTCCGGTGATGCACGATGTGGGCGCCGCGCACCCGCCTCAAGTAGCGAAAGCGCATGAACCAGGAGGCCGGCAACCTCTCATGGACGAGCCCGTCGTGAATCAGCGCGTACGCAAGCCCGAACAGGGTCATGCCGAGGCCGGCGCCGAAGGCCGCCTCGCGCCAGGGACCCGGCGCGCCGAGGCACCCGTACAGGATGAGCGCCACGGCGGCGGGCGCGTGCGTGAACGACAGCGCGTCGTTGGCCTCGAAGCGGCCCGCGCGCGGCGCGTGATGGGATCGGTGCAGGGACCAGAGCAGGCCGTGCCAGACGCGGCCGTGCAGCAGCGCCGCCCAGAGCTCCATCGCGAAGGCCACGGGCAGCCCCACGGCCAGCCAGATCAGCGCCTTCTCCATCGCCGGTCTCCTCCGTGATCCCGGCGAACAAGCAGCCGCGCTTCGCGCGCTGGTTCGCCGGCCGCTGCCGTGCCCGCCTCGCCGGCGACTTCCACGTCGTGCAGGCGCACGGCCTGGATCACCTGCGCGCGGCCCTGATCGAGGCCCCCGTCCTGCTGGTCTCCAATCACGTGAGCTGGTGGGACGCCGTCCTCGCGGTGACGATCGGCCACCTGCACCTGACCGCGGACGGCTACGCGATGATGGACGCCCGGAACGTCCGCCGGCTGCCGTTCTTCGCCCGCGTCGGCGGCTTCGGCGTGGAGCGCGGCGACGCCGACGCGGCGGCGCTGGACTATGCCGCCGGCCTGCTCGACCGCCCCGGGCGCATGGTCTGGGTCTTCCCGCAGGGGGACGAGCGCCCGGTGACGCTGCGTCCGCTCGGCTTCCGTCGCGGCGCCGCCGTCGTGGCCTGCCGGGCGCCGGCCGCGCGCGTCGTGCCGCTCGCCCTGCGCTACGAGGTCGGCCACTGGCCCCGGCCCTGCGCGTTCCTCGCGTTCGGGACCGCGCGCGCCCCGTGCGCCGACGTCGACGCGGAGCGCGCCGCCCAGGAGGCCGGGGTGACGGCGCTCCTCGACCGCCTCGACGACCACCTCTGCGGCCGCGCGGCCCTGCACCTCGAGACCCTGGTCGAGGGCCGGCGCCAGCCGCTCGCCGGTTTCGCCGAGGCCGCGCTGGCGCGCCTCTCGCGACGACATCTGACCTGATTGAGTCATACGCGCGCCTCGAGCACGCGGCCGCGCCAGGTGACCCGCCGCGTCGCCAGCGCGCGCGCGAAGGCCCGCCACAGCAGGGCGTCCCCGAGGACGGCGTCGAGCGGCGGATCCCAGGGCCGCACGCGCAGACCGGCCGCGCGGCGCGCGGCCCCGGCGACGGCGAGACGCGCGGTCAGCGCGACGGCGGCGGCCCCGGGCGCGCCGGCGGCGAGCGCGAGCGACACGAGCGGCGCGGTGGCCAGGAACAGCAGCGGGTAGCTCGGCAGAAGCGCCGGCCGCTGCCGGCGGATCACCGCGATCCAGCGGCCGTATCGCTCGACGGCCTGCGACCACCTGCGCGGCGGCGGACGCGCCACCGCCAGCTGGGGCACCACGGCGGTCGCGAAACCCGCCGCGCGGAGACGCCGCGCCAGCTCCATGTCCTCGCCGACGTGCGCCGCGAGGCCGGCGAGCCCCGCGGCGCGGTCGAGGCGCACGGCGAAGACCTTGCCGACGAGGCCCGCCGGGTCGAGGCCCGCGAGCAGCGGAAACGCGTGCAGCGAGCCGGCCAGCACGGCCTGGGAGGCGCGATCCGCCAGCGACCACGCCTCGGGCTCGACCGGCGGCGCCCACGTCGCCCCGAGACCGCCATCGCCCCGCAGAGGGTCGACGAGCGCGTCCAGATCGAAGTCGGTGAGGTCCACGTCGGCGTCGGCGTTGACCAGGATCGCGTCGCCCCACGCGGCGGCCAGCCCCTCGAGCTGTCCGGCCTTGCGGTTCGCGCCCTCGGTGGGGACGACCTCGACCCGGGCGTCGAAGCCGGCGGCGCGCAGCCGCCAGGCCGCGAGCTCCATCGAGGCGGAGACGTCGGCCGCCCGGGCCACGGTGATGCGGACCGCCGGCCGCTCGCGGTATCGGGCGGCGGCGACCGAGGCGAGGCGCACTTCGAGGCCGTCCTCGTCGCCGGCGCAGGGACGCGCGACCACGACGGGCCGCGCGTCGGCGCCGTGCGGCAGCGGACGCGCGCGGCGCCGCCGGCGCAGGGCGACCGCGGGCACGACGGCGCACGCCAGGGCCCACAGCCAGACCAGCATCGTCACCGCCACCCCCCGCGCATCTTGAACGGCAACAGGAACTGCACCCAGCGCGACTCGAACCTTCGCAGGTCCACCGACTCGTGGACGGCAGACCGCCATCGGCCGTTCCAGCTCGCCTCGAGCCAGGTCCGCGCGTAGAACGGCGCGTCGACCAGCGTCCGCACCGGACGCACCGGCCCGGGCGTCCGCACACGACGTGGAATGCCCCACATCGTGCGGCCGAGGTCGTTGATCCGGCCGTCGAACGGACGCTCGCAGCCGTCCGCGCCGAAGACGCGGGCCCAGGGCCGCCACGTGCCGCGGCGGTCGACGGCGTCGTACACCACGGCGGTGCCCTCGGGGTGGTCCGCGCGGCACCAGTCCCAGCGGGCGAAGGCCGACTCGAGGGGCGCGTCCCCGAAGTTGGCGTCGTGGTAGGCGGTGCCGGCGAAGCGCAGGCGCGGCTCGTCCAGGATCACCTCGGCGCGGGCCACCGGGGCCACCGGCCACCACCACTGCCCCGGCGCGAGCTCCACGGGCCCGCCCGCCGCCGCCGGGGACAGCCGCACGCGCCCGGCCACACGGCCGCCGAACGGCGCGCAGCGCTCCGCGAGCTCGAGCTCGAGGACGTCGCCGCGCCAGACCGCCGCGGCGGAGCCGATGCGCAGCGCGTCGGCGGAGCGGTCGACGGCGGCGGCGCGGTACTCGGTCAGCGCCCAGCGATCCCCACCCCGCCGGTAGAGCACGACGTTGGCCGCCGCGAAGTCGGCGGGCGCCGCGGGGCCCGCGCGCCGGGCGCGGGCGTACGCGGGCGAGAACACGTTGCCGATGAAGAAGATGGCCGTCAGCCCGAGGCGGGACTCCGCGTCGAGGACGTCGACGTACCACCACGCGTAGCCGTCCGCACCGGGATCGAGGTCGAACGCCGGTCCGCGATGACCGCCGCGGCCGCCAGGCGCCCGCTCAGCGCCGCCATCGGCACCCCCGCGCCCGGGTGCGCGCCGCCGCCCGCCAGGTAGAGGCCCTTCAGCCTCGTGTGGCTGCCGGCCCGACGGAGCGACGCCCGCCAGCCGTGCGTCGCCGCGCCGTACAGCGCCCCACCCGAGCCCGGGAACATCGCCTCGAACTCCGTCGGGCCGGTGCGGATCGGCGGCGCCGTCGGCGTCAGGCGCAGGCCGCAACGCTCGAGCCATCGCATCGTGCGCTCCTCGCATGCATCGATCTCCTCAAGTGCAGGTCGCCCGCGGTCGCCGTCGGCCGGGGCGTTGACGAGACAGAAGAGCCGCTCGGGCCCGACGGACGTTCCCTCGGGCTGGTCCTGGGCGCAGACGTACACCGTGGGGCAGGCGGGCAAGCGGCGGTGGTCGAAGAGGTCGCCGAACTCGGCGGCGTAGTCGTCGGAGAAGAAGACGTTGTGGCGGGCGAGCGCGAAGCCCTCGCTGCGCGCGGTCATCGCCCAGGTCACCGCCGACAGCGAGCGCTCGTCGGGCGGGTCCGCGGCACGGCGGACCCCCGCGCCGAGGTGGCCGCCGGCGAGCGCCGCGGTGCCGGCGTTGCAGACGATCGCGTCGGCCTCGAGGCGCTCGCCCGTGGCGAGGGCGACGCCCGTCGCGCGGCCGCCGGCCGCCTCGATGCGGGACACGTGCGCGCCGCAGCGGATCTCGACGCCGCGCTCTGCGGCGAGGGCGGCGAGCGCTTCGGCGAGCCGATACATGCCGCCGTCGACCGTCCAGACGCCCACGCGCTCGACGTGGGCGATGAGGCTCAGCGTGGCCGGCGCGGCGAAAGGCGACGAGCCGCAGTAGGTCGCGTAGCGGCCGAAGAGCTGGCGCAGGCGCGCGTCGTCGAAGCTGCGCTCGAGGGCCCGCCAGAGCGTGCGCCCGGCGTCGATGCGCTGCAGTCGGCCGAGCAGGTCGACGCCGGCCAGGGCGAGCAGGCGGCGCATCGTGGGACGGGGCCCGCGGATGAACGGGCCCTCGACCTCCTCATAGATGCGCGCGGCGTGAGCGCAGAACTCGCGGTAGCGAAACGCCTCGCGGGCCCCGGCGAAGCAGGTGATCTCGGCCGCGGTGCGGTCCACATCCGAGAAGAGGTCCAGGCGCGACCCGTCGGCCCAGGCGTGGCGGGCGAGCAGGTCGGCGCGGCGCATCGGGACGCGGGCCGCGAGATCGGCGCCGGCGTCGGCGAACAGACCTTCGAAGACCCAGCGCATCGTCAGGACCGTGGGGCCCGCGTCGATCCCCCGGCCGGCGACCCGCAGCTCGCGCATCTTGCCGCCGACGGTCGCGGCGCGCTCGAGCACCGTGACCGACAGCCCGTCGGACGCCAGGTCGATGGCCGCCGCCAGCCCGCCGATGCCGCCGCCCACCACGAGGACGTGAGGCCGAGGTCCCGTCCGCATCGCGCCACCTCCACTGCCAAACCTTGTGCAAGATCCAGACAACAGCCGCCAACACCTTTGACAAAGATTACCCACCACCGCACGATGGGCACGATCCCGACCACCAGGGGCAGCGACGATGAACGACGAGAGACAGGACGGCGTAGCCGGACGTCCCGACGAGCGCGACGGGCTGCGGGCGGCGCGCATCGAGCGGGCGTTGCAGCGGGCGTTCCACAACCCGCGGTCCGGCGGGACCCCGCCGCGGCTCGCCGCGGCCATGCGCGCGGCGGTGTTCGGCGGCGGCGGTCGGCTGCGCCCGCACCTCTGCCTCGCCGTGGCGCAGGCGTGCGGCGATGACCACCCGCGCCTCGCCGACGCGGCGGCGGCCGCGGTCGAGCTGCTGCATTGCGCCTCGCTCGTGCACGACGACCTGCCGAGCTTCGACGACGCCTCCCACCGCCGCGGCCGCCCCACCGTGCACCGCGTCTTCGGTGAGCCCGCCGCGATCCTCGCCGGCGACGCGCTCGTGGTGCTCGCGTTCGAGCAGCTCGCGCGGCTCGACGCGGAGCCGCCGGGCCGCATCCTCGGGGTGCTCCGGGCCCTGGGCGCCGGCGTCGGTCACGCGGGCGGGATCATCGCGGGCCAGGCATGGGAGCTCGAGCCCCGGGCCGACCTGGCGCGCTACCACCGCGCGAAGACCGGAGCGCTGTTCGAGGCGGCGGCCGTCGCCGGGGCGGTCGCCGCCGGCGCGGATCCGGCCCCGTGGCGCGAGGCGGCGCGGGCGCTCGGCGAGGCCTACCAGGTGGCGGACGACATCGCCGACGCGCTGGCGGATCCGGACGAGCTCGGCAAGGCGGTGCAGCGCGACGCGGAGCTGGGGCGGCCGAGCGCCTTCGACCGCTTCGGACCGCGCGGGGCCCTCGAGCGGCTCGGCGCGCTCGAGTCGAGGGCGCTCGCCGCGCTGCCGGCCGTCGCAGGGCGGGGCGTCGTCGAGCGGCTCATCCGCCGGTCCGTGGCGCGGCTGCTGCCGGCGGGACGGGCGGCGGCGGCGATGTAGCGTCTGCGCGGGATCGGGGGGCCGGGCGGAGGGGTGGGGGGGGGAACCCCCGGCGGGCGGGGGGGGAAACCGGGACCCCCCCGCCCCCGGCCGGGGGGGGGCCGGCGGCGGCGG
>CAUJDF010000088.1 GCA_963169045.1 Myxococcota bacterium | reverse complement strand
TGCACTCGGCGCAGAAGTACGACGCCGGGGCCGTCATGGACCTGCGCGACGACGGCTACGACGTCCCGCCGCGCGAGGGCCTCGCCACGGGGTTCATCGGGATCGCCCGGCTGCGCGGGTGGGTCAAGGTCGACGGCGCGGGCCGCGTCGTCGGCACGAGCCGAGGTGTCGAGCGCAGCGCCGCCGAGCTGGCCGCCGCCGACTACTGGACGGCCGGCGGCGCTGGCGCGCTGTGGCTGCTGCAGGCCGTGCGCGCGATCCCCGCCCCGATCCCCTACGACGGCGACCAGCGCATCTGGCGCGTCGAGCCCGTGATGGGCGCCCGTCTCGCCCGCCTCGCGTCCGAGGCCGAGGTAATCCACCCGCTCGGGTGGAGTTGAATCCCCGACTTGCCGAAATAAGATGTGCGCCGGTCAACAACACTGTTGACACAAGACCACGGCGCATTACGGTGAACGGTCATGGACGAGCGCAGCACAGACCGGGTCCTGCCACCGCTCCGGTACGTCAAGGAGCGACACGACCCGCCCGTCGACCGCAGCGGCGCGCACCGCCACGCCGGCAAGGTGCAGGAGCTGCGCGTCCTCGTCCCGCGGCGCCTGCCGTTCGAGGGCGAGGGCGATCTGCACACCTACGCCGTCGAGGTCCTCGACTGCGGGCACTTCTGCCACGTCGGGCCCTACGAGGAGCGCGCGAAGCGCCGCCGGTGCCTGGACTGCGTCGTCCTGCCCGGCCTGGTTGCCGACGTGCTCGACGAGGCGCGCGGCCGAGGCGTCTCGGCCGAGTTCCGCATCGACCCCGACGGCTCGATCGCGACGTCGTGGACGTGGCCGCGAGGGCAGCGCCGCGCGCTCTACGGCCTCGCCCACGGCCACGCCCACGCCCCGAACGACTGGAAGCCCTGGACGGCGAGCAGGTACGCGCGCCGGCTGCGAGACGCGATCAACGAGACCCGGCCGGAGCCCCGGCCCGACGACGAGGAGCACGAGCCCGATGACCACCGCGACCCCTGATCTCGAGCACGCCCCGGAAGCGATCCCGAGGGCGACGATGCGCGTCACCGTGGACGTGAACGGCGCCCGCATCATGCACGCCGTCCACCCCCTGAGCCCGGCCGAGGTGCGGCGCGCCGAGAACCCCTGCGGCGCGCTGGCGCAGACGGCCGCGAGCCTCGTCCGGGCCGGCGCCGAGGGCCTCGAAGCGCTGGCCGCGCTCACCGGGCATTGCGACCAGCTCCCGCAGAGCGGCGCCATGCTCCGCGAGGCCGTCGCGCGCGCTGCGACCGGACGTGGCGCCGCAATCCCGATCACGCTGGCCGACGGCGTCGAGATCGACCTGCTCAACCCCGACCCGGGTGCGATCTCGCCCCGGGCGCTGGCCATCGGCCTCGCCAACCTGTGCCGCTACTCGGGCCAGATCGAAGAGGGCCCCGGCGGGTGCGGGCCGAACCGGCACCGCTTCTACTCCGTGGCCGAGCACTGCGAGCTGGTGTCGGGCTACGTGCCGAAGCCGCTGGCGTTCGCGGCGCTGCTCCACGACGCCGCCGAGGGCCTCGGCCTCTGCGACCTCCCCTCGCAGCTCAAGGCGGTCCTGCCCTGGTACAAGGACATCGAGGCCGTGGTCGACGGCGCCGTCGCCGACCGCTTCGGCGTCGAGTTCGCCGCCATGCACGCCCCCGAGGTCAAGGAGGTCGACCGGCGCCTGCGCGCGAACGAGCAGCACTTCCTGCGCGGCATCGCCTCGACCACGACCGAGCCGCTCCCCGGCGTGCGGTTCCTCTGCAACGAGCCATCGAGCGCCGCCGCGTCCTGGCTGGCCGCGTTCTATGCCCTCGCGCCGGGCGAGACCCGCGTCGACCGCATCTTCGCCGGCAAGCACGTCCTCGCGCCCTTCCTGAGCGCGCTGGACGCCGACGGCGCCGTCATCGATCGCGCCGTCGAGGTCGACACCGTGCGCCGCGTGGCGTGGGTCTCGGTGCCGAGCATCCGCGGCAGCCTGCGCGGGCGGAAGGTCCGCAAGGTGCCGCTCGGTGGCATGGCGTGGAACCCGAAGACGCCGGGACCGATGCGCGACGAGGCCGCGACGAGCTACCCGGCGCTGTTCGAGCGTTTCCCCGAGCTGGCCGGCGGCGCGTGACGCACGCTCGCACCAGCGCCGCGCGCCGGGTAGGCTCCCCGGTGCGTGCACTTCGGCGAACTGCAGGACGGCGACGAGCTGGTCAACCGCTCGGACGGGCGCTTCCCGTCCGGCTGTCGTGCTCGTGTCCGCAACGTGACGTGGGAGCGAGACGGCGACCTGCTGCGCGCGCTACGGATCGAGGTGCTGGTGCTCATCTGGCCCACCGCCCGCGCCGTGGTAGATCCGGGCCGGTGGCGCCCCACGGAACGCGACGGCCGGCGGCCCCTGTTGGCCTACCCGGCACGCTGGTTGGAGAGAGCCGATGAACACGTCGCCCACGCCGCGCCTCACGCTGCGCCGCCCCCTCACCGGACTCGAGGTCCGCACGTTCCGGCTCGCGATGGGCTGGTCCCAGGGGGACCTGGCGGAGCAGCTCGGCGTCTGCAAGAACACGATCAGCAAGGCGGAGAACGGCAACGCCTGCTCCGTGACATCCACCGCCATCTTTCTGTTGTGGCGCGTGGCGATCAGCGAGGCCGCGAGCCTCGGCCTGCAGCGCCGCCCGCCCCCGCTTCCGACCGATGACCCCGCGGCGCCGACCAACGAGGAGGTCCGCGCCGCCACCGCCTGAGCAGGAGAGACCGATGGAGCCGACCACCACCGGCGCCACGACCCCGACCGAAGACACGATCGAGCTCATGACGCGACTGCAGGAGGCCGAGCGCGCGCGCGACGCCGCGGTCCTGCGCGCCGACGCCGCCGACGCGAACAGCGCCACGCTCGCCAAGGCGCTGCTCAAGGTCTGCGACGCCGCCACGCCGCACATGCCGCAGACGAAGATCGCCACGCGCACGCCGCTGGCCGACGCCGTCGGCGAGGCCATCCACGCCATCCACCTCGACCGCCAGCACCGCGAGGGCCGCGACCCCCTCGACGAGACGCGGCGCGCCCTGCAGGCGGCGCTGGCGCGCGCCGGGAGCGCCGAGGCGGCGCTGGATCGCGCGCACGACGAGCAGCGCCGCGCCGACGCCTCGCTGGCCGCGGAGAGCCAGCCGCTCGCCGACGCCCTGCTCGCGCGGGGCTGGCGCGGGAACGGGTCGATCTACGCCGCTGCGCTCGAAGCCATCGTTGCGGCCGAGGCCCGCGAGAAGACGGCGCGCGCCCAGGCGCGCAAGGCCGCCGCGTCGGAGGAGTCGTTGCGGGCAGCGATCGAAGAGGCGCTCACCGGCGACGACGACGGCCTCGCCGACAGGGTGCGCGCCCTGCTCGACGGCGAGGAGGTCAGCGACGCATCGCTCGAACTGCTCGAACGCTTCCGGGCCCTCGGGCAGCAGGTCGAGGACCTCACGGGCCGCGCCGTCGTCGCCGAGGGTCGCGCCGTCGCCGCCGAGGAGGAGCGCGACAGGCTCCGGCGCTTCGACCTCACCGACCGCGTGCACCTCGACCGCGACCGCGGGGGCTGGATGCTCTACGACGGCGGCGACCGCGTAGCGTGGTTCGCCGACCTGCGCCACTTCGTCGCCGACGTGCTGTGCCCAGGCACCGGCGCACGCCGGGCCGTGCACGCGCTCGCCGAGGGTGCCGACGAGATCGGGCACGTCGCCGAGCTGCTCCACTCCGACGAGGTGCGGCGCGAGATCGCGGAGCAGCGCGACCGCTACCGCGCCGCCCTCGGCGTCGCCGCGTTCGACCTCGGCTGCGACGCCAGCGGGCGCCCCGTCTGGCTGCATCGGTGCCACGGCGAGGCGCTGCGGGGCCGGTGGATGCTCTACGCAGGCGGGGCGCAGCACACCGCCGCCCTGTCCCTCGGGAGCGCCATCCACGAGGCGAGGCGGGCCGGCTGCGCCCAGGAGCGCCTCGACATCGTGTGGCAGGCGCTGGCGGCGCCGGCCGACGTCGCCGACGACGAGCGCACCGGGGACCGCCCGTGACCACGCGCCGGCCCGTCCTGCGGAAGACGATCGAGCGCGCGCGGCGCCAGCTCCGCACCGCTCGCGCGCTGGCGCGCGACCCGCGCACACCGCCGGCCGAGCGCCGCGCCGCCGAGCGCACGATCCGCAGCCTGATCCGCGAGTTCCCGGCGCTGGCCAAGGAGCCCGACCGCGTCGCCGAGGCCGTGGGCGAGCTGCGGCGCCGCCGCCCCGAAGAGGTCCTCGAAGCGGCGCGCGTCGTCGCCGTGATCGACGGCAGCACCGGCGCCGAGACGGCCGCATTCGCCGCAGAACGCGAGGCGTAGCGCTCGCGGAAGGGCAGGAGGTTGGCATCGCCGAAGCCGACCAGGGAGAGCACGGCCGAGCCGTCGGCGGCGTCGTAGCTGGCGATGAACTGCACGTC
>CAUJDF010000087.1 GCA_963169045.1 Myxococcota bacterium | reverse complement strand
GTCGCTGTCGGTGTCGTCCTGGCCGCGGTTGACGACCTTCGGGCAGTTGTCGCAGGCATCGCCCACGCCGTCGCCGTCCTCGTCGGCCTGGTCGGGGTTGGGCACGTCCGGGCAGTTGTCGTCGAGGCCGCAGAGCTCGTCGTCGTCGGTGTCGAGGCAGACGCCGCCGAGCGAGCGCTCGAGCGTCAACATCGCGAAGCCATGCGACGACATCTCGCTCCAGCCACCCGGCGCCCCGCCGAAGTTGCCGAACTGGCCGGTGCCGGGGTTCTGCCACTGCAACAGGGTGTAGGCGAGGTCGAAGTAGCTGCTACGCGGCTCCTCGGGGAAGCCGAGCGCGCCCGGATCGCGATCGCCGAACGCCTCGGCGTAGATCGCGCCGCCGAGGCCGTCGTCCTCGGACACGGTGAGCGCCTTCTCGGCGGCCCAGAAGTAATAGAACGTCGAGGTCGGCGTGAAGGGGCCGATCATGCGGTCGAACAGCCAGTTCTGACGCATCCAGCCGAGCACCTGCTGGGCGCGGGGATCGCCCGCGGGCACCTGCGTCAGCCGATAGCACCACAGCAGCGAGGCGCTCATCGAGGAGCTCGACTCGTTCTGCGGGCGGTACGCGCCGCCGCCGTTCTGATTCTGATCGGCCACCAGGAAGTTGATCGTGTTCGGCAGCACCGCCGCCGCGCCCTCGATCACGTTCTCGGCGGCCGACAGGCCGGCGACCGCGAACTGGGTCGTCGACAGATCGCCCTGGTTCTCCGGGGCGTTGTAGTTCCAGCCGCCGTTGTTCTGCGGCGGCTGCATGCCCTGCGCCCGCTGCAGCGAGACGATGCCGTTGGCGATCGCCTGCGTCGCGGTGACCGCCGCGCCGACCTGGTCCGGGCCGCCGGTGGCCACGAACGCCGACAACGCCATCAGGTTGCCGCCCGTGACGTACACGTACGGCTGCTGATTGGGGTTGGTCATCGACGGCTCGCCGTTGATCATCTGGGCCACGGCGCGCACGACCATCTGCTGGTCGTTGGGGTCCATGTCCTCGAAACCCTGAGCGCGCCCGAGCCACCCGACCCCGTCGCGCTTCTCGAGGAACGAGAGAATGCCGAGGAAGTTGTGGCGGTTGTCCCCGAAGAGGCCCGCGCCGCGTTCGGCGTTGCGGTAGTACTGCAGGCCGAGCTCGATGGCCTGGTCGACCGCGCAGGCGAAGGGCGTCGCCTGACACTCCTGGGCCTGCGCCGCGCCGGCGGCGCCGAAGAGCGCGGCGAACGCGAGCGGGGCGGACAAACGGGCGAAGCGATGCATGAGCGAAATCTCCAATCCGGACATCGGCGGGGCGCCGCCACGACCGAGAGCGCGCGGAGGCCGTCGCCGCCGTCGCGCCCGGGCCGAGTCCGGTGCCCCCCGGGGTGTCACGACGCGCCGAACGATTTCGGACGCGTGGTCTTTTGAGGGCGCATCGTCCACGGGCCCGCCGAACGGCGCAAGATCAGAAGTTCGTTCGTAGGTGACGGAAATTCGAGGGGGAACGCCTTCAGGCGGGCTGCGCGGCGCCCCAGCGGGCGGGGTGGCCGGCGAGGGTCGTGCGCGACGCGGCCGCGAAGGCCGCGGGCGGCATCTTGCGGGCGGGCGCGGCCTCGGGCGCCGGCGGGAGGGCCACGGTGACGGCGACGTCGTGCAGGGCCTCGGCCCCGACCTGGCGCGCCAGCGTCCCGAGCAGCGTCTCGCGGTCGCAGGGCCGGCGCAGCACCGCGTCGACGGCGAAGCTCAGCTCGTTGAGTGCCAGCGCCGCCGGGTCGTGCTCGGTCAAGAGGATCGTCGGGACGTCGGGCGCCAGCGTCTTGCTCTGGCAGAGGAGCTCGAGCCCCGGGAAGTCGGGCAGGTCGGCGTCGGCCACCAGGGCGGCCCAGCGGCCGGCCTGCGAGAGCACCCAGCCCGTGCGTCCGTCGTGCGCGACGGTGACGTTGTAGACCGTGCCCTGCTCGAGCCACGCGGCCAGCCGGCGCGCGGCGATGCGGTCGCCGCAGACCAGCAGCAGGCGTCCGGGGTGGGCGGGCCGTCGTTCGTCTGTTTGCATCATGTGGGAAGTCAAGAGCAAACAGCGGGCCAACGCGTCGGCAGTGGCGATTTCCCGGGCGACCGTCGCGCGGCCGTCGGAGTCTTGACGGTCCGCCGTCGCGCAGCGTCGGCGCGCCGACACGTGAGGTGAGGGATGGCCGCGGACGCGGGCGGAAGAAACTCGTCGAGCGGCCCGAGCGGGCGTTACAGTGGCGCTCCCCAGCGCGGGACGGCGTCCGCTGCACGGCCCCGCGATGTCCGGAGGAGTCGCTGACGATGCCCGGCGCCGCGCCCCATGTCCTGCTCGTCGAGGACGACGACGTCGACGTGATGGTCGTCACGCGGGTGTTCAAGAAGATGCAGCTCCCGAACGCCCTGACGGTGGCGCGGGACGGCGTCGAGGCGCTCGACGTGCTGCGCGGGACGGGCGGTGGACCGCCGATGCCGCGGCCCTACATCATCCTGCTCGACCTGAACCTGCCGCGCATGAACGGCTTCGAGTTCCTCGAGGAGCTCCGGCGCGATCCGGAGCACGGCTCGGCGGTGGTCTTCGTGCTGACGACGTCCGACTCGGAGCGCGACAAGGCCGCGGCCTATGCGCACCGCGTCGCCGGCTACGCGGTCAAGGCCGACGTCCAGCGGTACCGCGACATCGCCGACCTGCTCGGCGCCTACAACCGGGCCATCGAGCTGCCCGGCTGACAGCGGCGGGCGTCCAAGTTGTGAGTCACGGGCAGCCGAGGGCGCCCCGGCCGACGTAGATCTGCTGCGGCCCGTGGCGGCCGTCGTACCAGGAGACGGCGTACTCGCCGCCGTTCCACGCGAGGCTCGGCAGCTGCGAAGTGCCGGCCGCATTGGAGATCCGGAGGTCACCGCTCGTGTTGGCGCCCGCCGCCGACAGGTGGGCGAAGTAGATCTCGTCGTTGCCGTCGCGGCGGTCGTACCACGAGACGCCGTAGCCCGCGCCGTTCCACACGAGGCTCGGGTCGAGCGACGGTCGGGGGTCGTCCGTCACGCGCATGTCGTCGCCCACGCGTTGCCCGCCGGCGCTGAGGCGGGCGACATAGATCTCGGCGTTGCCGTCGCGGGTGTCCTGCCAGGCGAGGGCGTAGCCGTTGCCGTTCCAGACGACGTCGGGCGCGGTGCTCGTGGTGGCCTGCTCGGCGACGCCGACGACGTCGCCGACGATCCGGCCGTCGGCGCCGAGGCGCGCGAAGAGCACGTCGACGTTGCCGTCGCGGTTCTCGGCCCAGGACACGCCGTAGCCATTGCCGTTCCAGGCGAGCGCCGGCACCGTCGACGGCAGGTTCGTGTCGGTCACCTGGACCTCGTCGCCCTGCCGCGCGCCGTCCGCGTCGAGGCGCGCGAACCAGATCTCGGCGACGCCGTCGCGGTCGTCCTGCCAGGCGAGGCCGAAGCCGTTGCCGTTCCAGACGAGCGCGGGGAGGGAGGAGCTGCTGGCCGCGAACGTGACGTTGATCGGGCGCTCCTCGCCGACGCGCGCGCCGGCGGCGTCCAGCTTTGCGAAGTAGATCCGCGGGCTTCCGTCGCGGGTGCTGTGCCACGCCACGCCGTAGCCGTTGCCGGTCCAGGCGAGGCTCGGGTTGAAGTGGTTGCCGTTGTTCGTCGAGACGACGGTCTCCTGCCCGACGGGGCGGCCGTCGGCGCCGGGGCGCCGGGTGAAGATCTGGCTGCGGGCGTTGCGGGTGTCGGCCCAGGCCAGCCCCCATGCGTTGGCGCCGGCGGCGACGAGCGCGGGGCGGCGGGCGTCGGTCTGGGTCGCCGTGACGCGGAGCTCGCCGTCGGCGAGCACCGCGACGCCCTCGTCGGTGTCGCCGTCGCAGTCGTCGTCGAGGTCGTTGCAGGTGGCGTCCGCGCCGGCGGGGGCGCCCGAGCGGCACTGGGTCTCGACGCCGGCCACGCAGCTCGAAGGCGTCGAGGTGGTGGCGCAGACGCCCTGGCCGCAGCGCGCGACCACGACGTAGTCCTCGTCGGTGTCGCCGTCGCAGTCGTCGTCCGTCGCATCGCACGTGTCGTCGGAGGCGGCCGCCGGGCCTGGCTGGCACACGGTCTCGACGCCCGCGACGCACCGCGAGGGCCGGGCGGCGGCGCGGCAGGCGCCCACCCCGCAGTCGGCGACCGGCACGTAGCCCTCGTCGACGCGACCGTCGCAGTCGTCGTCCTCGCCGTCACAGTCGGTGTCGTCGCCGGTCGCCGGACCGGGCGTGCAGGGCGTCTCGACGCCGTCCTCGCAGCGCGAAGGCGTGGCGCGGCGGCAGACGCCGACGCCGCACTCGGCCACCGGCGCGTAGTCCTCGTCGGTCAGACCGTCGCAGTCGTCGTCGGAGCCGTCGCACGTGAAGTCACGGACGGCGGCCGGACCGGGCCGGCACGGCGTCTCGACGCCGCCCACGCACGTCGAGGGCGTCGCCTGGAGGGCGCAGCGACCGACGCCGCAGCCGACCGACTGCCAGGCCTCGTCGGTCGCGCCGTCGCAATCGTCGTCGGCGCCGTCGCAGTCGGTGTCGTCACCGGTCGGCTGGCCCGGCTCGCACGGGCGCTCGACGCCGCGGTCGCAGCGCGAGGGGCGCGCGCCGAGGCGGCAGACGCCCTGGCCGCACTCGCGGACGACGACATAGCCCTCGTCCGTCCCGCCGTCGCAGTCGTCGTCGAGGGCATTGCACACGTCGGGCGAGGGGACGACCTGCCCGACACACTCGCCGGGCTCGCCGTCGACACACGCGGCCACGCCGGACTGGCACACACCGCGGCCCACGGATGCGGGCGGGCCGTCGTAGCAGACGGCCGCGAGCGCGCCGGGATCCTCGTCGGTGGCGCCGTCGCAGTCGTCGTCGAGGCCGTTGCAGACCTCGGCGCGGGCCTGTGAGGCGCTGCCCCCGGGATCGCTGCTGCAGCGGACACCACCCGCCCCGTCGCACTCCCAGACGCCCTCGCCGCACGCGCCCACGCCTTCGCACGGCTCGCCGACGCCGAAGCCCTCGTCGGTGGCGCCGTCGCAGTCCTCGTCGACGCCGTCGCACGTCTCGTCGACCGGGAGGCACCCGGCGTCGGGCACCGCCATGTCGGGGACGGCCATGTCGGGGACGGTCATGTCGGGGACGGCCATGTCGGCGACGGCCATGTCGGGGACGGCCATGTCGAGGGCGGCGTCGGGGACGGCCATGTCGAGGGCCGCGTCGGCGAAGGCCGCATCCGGCGCCGCGTCGTGCGGGACCGCCGCGTCGAGCGGCGTCACCGCGTCGGGCTCGGCATCGCGCGCGCCGGTGTCGCGCGGGATGTACGCATCGGGCCATGTGGCGTCGGGCGCCGCGTCGGCCGCGTCCCTCCGGTCGCTCGTCTCGTCGAGACATCCTTGAAAAAGAGCGCCGCCCGCCATGGCGAGCGTCGCGAGCCATCGCCCGTGTCGCAGGGTTCCCATGGGCGCGGAGGATAGCCCCACCCCGGGGTTCGTGAAAAATTACACGCACGATAATCACCGTCGGCGCGCGCCGGCCCGCTCCGCGCCGTCGCAATCGCGCCCGCCCGCGGGTACACTCGCCCGCCATGAAGATCATGAGCTGGAACGTGAATTCGGTGCGCGTCCGCCTGGATCGTCTCGTGGCGCTGCTCGAGCGGCACCGCCCCGACGCCCTGTGTCTCCAGGAGCTGAAGGTCGTTGACGACGACTTTCCGCACCTCGAGATCCGGGCCGCCGGCTACCGCGCCCTGACGCACGGGCAGAAGACGTACAACGGGGTCGCGATCCTGACGCGCGACGAGCCCGAGGCCGTGGTGCGCGGCTTCGGCGACGGGGTCGACGACCCGCAGGCGCGCTTCCTGCGGGCGCGCGTGGGCGGCGTGAACGTCGTCTCGGTGTACGTGCCCAACGGCGGCGAGGTCGGCGGCCCGCGCTGGCCGTACAAGCTCGAGTGGCTCGGCCGCCTGCAGCGCTGGCTCGAGGCGAACGCCAACCCCGACGAGCCGTGGGCCGTCTGCGGCGACTTCAACATCGCGCCCGACGAGCGCGACGTGGCATACCCCGACCGCTGGGTCGGCGACGTGCTCACCCACGCCGAGGTCCGCGCCGCGTTCGAGGGCCTGACGCGCTGGGGCCTCGTCGACACGTTCCGCCTGCACCATCCCGAGGGCGGGTTCTACTCGTGGTGGGACTACCGCAACCTCGCGTTCCCCAAGGGAGACGGGCTGCGCATCGACTTCGTCCTGGCCACGAAGGTGCTGGCGGAGCGCTGCCGCGCCGTGGGCATCGACCGCGACGAGCGCAAGGGCAAGCAGGCGTCCGATCACGCGCCCGTCTGGGCCGAGCTCGAGACGTGAGCGACGGCCTGCGGGCGCTGCTGCTCGAGACGCTGCGGCTGAAGGAGGTCCCGCGGGCCGGCTGGCAGCGCATCGGTGTGCGCGCGCCGGAGTCGGTGGCGGCGCACTCGTGGGGCGTGGCCTTCCTCGCGCTCGTGCTGTGTCCTGCCGGTCTCGATCGGGGGCGCGCGCTGGCGATCGCGCTGGCGCACGACCTCGCCGAGGTGCGCGTCGGCGACATCACGCCCCACGACGGCGTGCCCAAGGCGGAGAAGCACCGGCTCGAGGCCGAGGCGCTGCGCGCGATGCTGGCGCCCGTGCCGAACGGCGCAGAGCTCGTCTCGCTGTGGGACGAGTACTCGGCGGCGACGACGCCCGAGGCGCGCTTCGTGCGCGCGTGCGACAAGCTCGACCTGGCGCTGCAGTCGCGGCACTACGCGGCGTCCCAGGGGATCGACACCGGCGAGCTGCTGCGGTCGGCGCTGGCGGCGCTCGACGACGAGGCGCTGCGGGACCTGGCCGGCGCGGTGTGACGTCGAGGTCTCGCACCGAGCCCCCGTCACGACTCGCAACCCATTGTAATCATTAGACGCCTGCCGTTGGTGCGCTTCTTGCCGATGGCTCCCGGTCCGAAAGGGGGCGTCTCGTATGCGTCACGCTCGTTCGCTCGCGCTTGGGTTGTGGGTCGTCGTGCTCGGCTGCGCCGGCGGCGACGACGGCGACGACGTCGTCGAGGTCGAGGACGTCGATCACGCGTTCTTCGAGCAGGAGGGCGAGCTGCCGAAGACATCGGCGCGCACCGTCGACGAGCTGGCGCGCTCGTGGGCGTGCTCGACGGGCTACACGGCGGCGCTCGACCTGCAGATCGCCCGCGAGCTCGCCTGCCTGGCGCCGGGCTCCTTCCTGCCGATCGACGACATTCCCGGGGTCACGCTGGGCGCCGGCGCGCGGCCGTTCCTGCAGGCGGACGCGGCGAAGGCGTTGCGCAACGCCGCCGCCACGGCGGGGCGCCTGACGCTCAACAGCGGGTGGCGCTCGCTGGCGCAGCAGTACCTGATGAAGCGTTGGGAGGGCTCGTGCGGCATCCGGCTCGCCGCGACGCCCGGCCGTAGCCAGCACCAGTCGGGCCTCGCCGTCGACGTGTCGGAGTTCGCCGCGTCGTCGGTGCGTCGCGCGCTGTCGGGAGCGGGCTTCCTCTGGTACTGCGCCGCCCAGAACGGCGGGTACCTGAGCGGCTGCGCCGACCCCGTGCACTTCGACCTGCGGCAGGGCGACGATCTGCGCTCGCTCAGCGTGCTGGCGTTCCAGAAGCTCTGGAACCGCAACCACCCCGAGGACCGCCTCGCGGAGGATGGCGACTGGGGCGCGCAGACACGCAAGCGCCTCGACCGCGCGCCGCTGGCCGGGTTCCCGCGCCAGGCGTCGTGCGACGTGCTCGGCGGGGAGCCGGCGCCCGCGGATCCGGCACCCGAGACGCCCGCTGCCTGCGGTACCTACGCCGACCTGTCCGGGCGCCACCCCGGCTGGCCGCACGTCGAGGCGGTCACCGACGCCGGCTGGTTCGGCGGCTGCGCGGCCTCGCCGGCGCGCTTCTGCCCCGACGACGCCATGAGCCGCGCGCTGCTGGCCGTCGTCCTCGTGAAGGCGCTGAACCTGCCGACCGCGCCCGCCCGCGGCGAGTTCGCCGACCTGCCTGCCACGCACTGGGGCGCGTCCGCCGCGGAGGCGCTGTACGACCAGGGCATCGCCGGTGGCTGTGACGAGGGGCGCTTCTGCCCGGAGCGCTCCGTGAGCCGCGCCGAGCTTGCGGTCCTGGTGGCGCGCGCGCTGGGCCTCGAGCCGCGGGCCCCGAGCGGATACTTCGGCGACGTCCCCTCCGGCCACTGGGCCGCCGGCCACATCGAGGCGCTGTACGAGGCCGGCGTCGTCGTCGGCTGCGCCGAGGGTCGCTACTGCCCCGGCGACTTCGCCCCGCGGGTCCAGATCGCGATGATGCTCGCCCGCGCGTTCGACCTGCCCCTGCCCGCAGCGTGCGAATGAGAGGTGCCGCGGCCCTCCGCCCCCGGGTAACATCGAACGATCGGCGCCCGTAGAAGGCCACCGGGCGCCGCGCGAACGTTTCGCGCCTCGCGGCCCGGGGACGGCGATCTCTCGCCGGTTGGAGGCACGATGGTGGGCCGCCCCGTTCGACTCGCGCTCGGCGCCTTGGGCCTCGCCGGCAGCCTGTTCTTCCTCTTCCACGATCCGCGGGAGCCGGTCGACATCGAGTCGCACTGGAACCGGGTGGGCGCTGCCGCCGCCGCGTGTCCGGTGCCCGAAGGCACCCCCGCCGACTGGACGGTGCGCCTCCCCGACGGGGACGGCGGCTTCGACGGGCTCGACACGGCGGTCGCGGAGGCGGACGCCTGCGACGGCGACTGCGCGGTGCGGGCCGAGGCCGACATCCAGCCGGCGTGGGGCGACCGCCCCGGCTTCTTCACCGGTTTCGCGACGGCCCGCGTGCACCTGGCCATCAACTGGCGGCGCCCGGGGTGCGAAGGGCGATCGAGCTGGCGGCTCGACATGGTCGTCGACCAGGGCCGCCGTGGGCGCGAGGCGGTCGTGAGCTACCACGTGGGGCGTATCGTGTCCGATTTCCTATCCACCGGCCCCTGGTCGAGGCCCGTGCGGTAGGCCGATTGCCCCTCCGGCGGCGATGGGACAGAATCCGGGGCCATGCAGCTCGGCCTGCTGACCCTCGGCTTCCTGGCCCTCCTCTCGCTGGCCTATCGCTTCTACGGCGGCTGGCTCGCGCGGCGCCTCGCGCTCGACGACGGGCGCACGACGCCGGCGCACACCCATCGCGACGGCGTCGACTTCGAGCCGACGCGCCCCGCCTACCTCGCCGCGCAGCACTTCTCCGCCATCGCCGCCGCCGGGCCCATCGCCGGACCCATTCTGGCATGCCAGGTGTTCGGCTGGGGGCCGTGTCTGATCTGGATCGGCCTCGGTGTGGTGCTGATCGGGGCCGTGCACGACTTCACCAGCCTCGTCGGCTCGGTGCGACATGGGGCGCGCTCCGTCGCCGAGATCGCGCGGGAGCACCTCGGGACGGGGGCGGGCCGGGCGATGATGGTCTTCATCTGGCTCGCGCTCCTGTACGTCGTCGCCGCGTTTACCGACATCACCGCGGCGAGCTTCGCGGGCGGCCCGGCCGAGCTGCGCGAGGCCGGCTTCCACCCCGGCGGGGCGGTGGCGGCGGCGAGCGTGCTCTACCTCGCGCTGGCGGTGCTGATGGGCGTGGTCCAGCGCTCCCTCAGGCCGCCGCTGTGGCTGCTGACGGCGATCTTCGTGCCGGCGACGCTCGGCGCGGTGTGGCTCGGCACGAAGCTGTCGACGGTCTTCCTGCTCTCCCACGTGACCTGGGGCGTGCTGATCCTCGTCTATTGCGGCGTGGCGTCGGTCGTCCCGGTGTGGACCCTCCTGCAGCCGCGCGGCTATCTCGGCGGGTTCATCCTGTTCGCCGTGCTCGGCCTCGGGGTGATCGGCAGCCTGTTCGGCGGCTACGAGAGCCGGCAGCCCGCCTTCCGCACCTGGGACGCCGGCGGCGCGACCGGCGCTCTTTTTCCCTTTCTCTTCGTGACGATCGCGTGCGGCGCCTGCTCCGGCTTCCACGGGCTCGTCTGCTCGGGCACGACGTCGAAGCAGATCGATCGCGAGTCGCATACGCGCGCCGTCGGCTACGGCGCGATGCTCGCCGAGGGCTTCGTGGCGGTGATCGCCCTGACGACGGTGATGATCACCGCGCCGGGCTCGGGTCAGGGTCCGGGGACGATTTATGGGCAGGGCATCGGCCGCTTCCTCACGCTCCTGATCGGCGAGGAGCACCTGGCGTTCGCCGTCACGTTCGGATCGATGGCGTTCGCCACGTTCGTGTTCGACACGCTCGATGTGTGCACGCGCCTCGGCCGCTACATCGTCCAGGAGCTGCTGGGCATGCCGGGGCGGGCGGGGGCGGTCGTCGGCACGCTCGCCACGCTGGTCCTGCCGCTGCTGTTCGTGTTCGGGGCGCAGGAGGGCGCCTGGAAGCACTTCTGGACGCTCTTCGGCGCCTCGAACCAGCTGCTCGCCGGCCTGACGCTGCTCACGTTGGTGGTCTGGCTACGCCGATCGGGGCAGGGAGCGGCCTTCGCGATCGCGCCGATGGTGTTCGTGATGGGCATCACGCTGTGGGCGCTCGGCGACCTGACGTGGACGAGCCTCCAGTCCACGCGCGGGCTTGATCTGGCCCTGCTCAATGGGGTGACGGCCTCGCTGCTGATCGCACTGGCAGTGTACCTGACGTTCGCGGCGGTGCGGGCGGCGCGCCCGACGGCGGCGACGGTGGCCGGCGCGCCCCGGTAGCGGTCAGGCGGCCGGCGGGCGCGGCGCGGCGGGCTCGTGGTCCTCGGGCGGCAGCCGGTTCTGGTAGTCGCGCTCGTAGATGCGCACGAGCGACAGCAGGAGCGCCACCACGAGCGGGCCGAGCAACAGGCCGACGGGTCCGAAGGCCGACAGGCCGCCGAGCAGCGCGAAGAAGACGACCGCCCCGTGCATGGAGAGGCCCCGCTTCGCCAGCAGCGGCTTGACGACGTTGTCGACGAGGCCCACGACCAGCACGCCCCAGATGGCGAGGAACAGCGCCGCCCACGGGTGCCCCGTCGCCAGCAGGAGCAGGCTGGCCACGAGACAGACGGCGCCGGCGCCGACGGCGGGGATGAGCGCCATGAAGAACGTCACCGCGCCGAAGAAGAAGGGGTGGGGCACGCGCGCGATGAGGTAGCCGACGAAGGCCGCGAGGGCCTGCAGCAGGGCCGTCAGCAGGCTCGAGACGAGGACGGCCACCGACACGCGCCGGAACTCGACCAGCAGCTCCAGCGTCTGTCCGCGTTTGAGCGGCACGACCTCCTCGAGCCAGTCGACGACCCGCCGGCCCTCGACGAGCAGAAAGTACAGCGCGATCAAGAACATGGCGGTCTGGAAGACGAACGAGCCCGTGGCGGCGACGACGCCGGTGACCGCCTTGGCCGCCTTGCCGCCCTGCTGGGTGGCCTTCTCCTCGATGGCGCTGCGCAGCTCCTCGGCGCCGCCGGCGAACTGCCGCAGGGCGTCGCGAGCCCATCCCTCGACCTTGTCGGGGAGGGCGGCGACCAGCCCCTCCATGCCCTTGCTCTCGAGGGTCTCGGAGACGAACTGGTAGCCCTGGGCGGCCTCCCTCACCGTGAACGCCGCGAGGCCGCCGAGCGGCGCGACGAGCAGGAGGAGGACCGACAGGACCAGCACCGTCGCGGCGCCATTCTGGCGGCCGCGAAATGCGCCCGTGAGGCGGGCCTGCAGCGGCGCCAGCGCGCCGGCGACGACCGCGCCGAGGAAGATCGCCGAGGCGAACGGCTCGACGACCAGCGCCACGAGCAGGATCGACAGCAGGACGAGGCCGACGAAGACGCGGCGCGAGGTGCGTTCGGAGAGTGTGCTCATGTCGTCAGTATCGACGATTCGCGCCCGTCTGGAATCCCCGAGCGCGCCCCGGCGAGACGTCTCGGGGCGGCGCCCGCGCCCGCTCGGGCGATCGGCCACGTGGCGGTGGCGCGCGCCGCGCGTTCGTGGCTTCATGCGCGCATGAAGACGCGCGCCCTCGTCCTCCTCTTCCTGTGCGCCGGCGGCTGCGAGACGCAGGAGGGTGAGTCCCTGCCCGACGACGTCGCCACCTACGACGCCTACATCACCGCCTACGAGATCGCCGACTGCGAGCGCCGGCAGCGCTGCGAGGCGCCGCCTCCGTTCGACGACGTCGAC
The DNA here is from genome assembly GCA_963169045.1 of Myxococcota bacterium. Classification (GTDB taxonomy): domain Bacteria; phylum Myxococcota_A; class Bradymonadia; order UBA7976; family UBA1532; genus CAUJDF01. Next base: position 57,405 of record CAUJDF010000087.1, on the reverse strand, counting down.
GCGTGTCTCGCGGCGATCGACCCCGCGTTGCGGCGGACCCGGCAGCGCATCGCCGAATCCGTCGCCGTCGGCAACACCCACTTCGACCCGAGCGCCGCCGACGGCTGCCTCGAGGCGGTGCGCGGAGCCTGCAGCCAGCGCCCGGACGCGGCCTGCAACGCGGTGATCGACGGGAACGTCGCCGTCGGCGGAGCCTGTGTCGGGCACTTCGAGTGCGCGCCGACGGACGCCGCGCCCCGCCCGTTCTGCTTCGCGGGCTGCACCGGGCTCCTCGGCGGCGAGGAGCCCGCCGGCATGGGCGAGTGCGTGGCCGCCTCGCCCGTCGGCACGCCGGCCTGTCCTTAACCGACGCCCAGATAGGCCTTGCGGACCTCGTCGCTCGCGGCGAGGCGGGCGGCGTCGTCGGCCATCACGATGCGGCCGACCTCGAGCACATAGCCGACGTGCGCGATCTTCAACGCCAGGTGCGCGTTCTGCTCGACGAGCAGGATGGTCGTCCCCTCGGCGTTGATCTCGCGGATGATCTGGAAGATCGTCCGCACCACCTGGGGCGCGAGGCCCAGCGACGGCTCGTCGAGCAGAAGCAGGCGCGGCCGCGCCAGCAGCGCGCGTCCGATGGCCAGCATCTGCTGCTCGCCGCCGGAGAGGGTGCCGGCGTTCTGCTGCAGCCGCTCGCGCAGCCGCGGGAAGAGCGTCAGGACGTGCTCGCGGTCCTTCGCGATGCCCGCCCGGTCGCGCTTGCGCACGTAGGCGCCGATCTCGAGGTTCTCGTCGACGGTGAGGTTGGCGAAGATGCCGCGGCCTTCAGGCGCCTGGGCGATGCCGAGCCGCACCAGCTCGTGCGGGGCGCGGCCGGTGATCACCTGTCCGTCGAAGCGGATCTCGCCGCGTGTCGCCTTCACCATCCCCGAGATGGCGCGCAGCGTCGTCGACTTGCCGGCCCCGTTCGCGCCGATCAGCGTGACGATCTGTCCCGCTGCGACCTGCAGGCTGATGCCATGCAGGGCGTGGATGGCGCCGTAGTGCACGTCGAGGTCGCGGATCTCGAGCAGCGCCATCAGTTGTGCCCCGCGTCGGGCGCGCCGAGGTAGGCCTCGATCACCGCCGGGTCGTTCTGCACGTGGGCCGGTGTGCCGCGCGCGATCACCACGCCGTGGTCGAGGACGGTGATGTGCTCGCAGATGCGCATGACCAGGCCCATGTCGTGCTCGATCAGGAGGATCGTGACGCCGAACCGCTGCCGGACGAGCTGGATCAGGTCACAGAGCTCGTTCTTCTCCTGCGGGTTCATGCCGGCGGCGGGCTCGTCGAGCAGCAGCACCTTCGGGCCGGTGGCGAGCGCGCGGGCGATCTCGAGCCGCCGCTGGTCGCCGTAGGGCAGGTTGCGCGCCGTCTCGTCGTGGCGATCGGCGAGGCCGAAGATGTCGAGCAGCCTCATCGAGTGCTCGGCGATGGCGCGCTCCTCGCCGACGTGGTGGCGGCTGCGGAAGATGGCGCCGGCCATCGTCATCCTCGCGCGCAGGTGGCAGGCGACCCGCACGTTGTCGAGCACGGACAAGTACCCGAAAAGACGGATGTTCTGGAACGTGCGCGCCAACCCCGCCGCCGCGATCTTCGACGGCTTGAGCCCGTTGAGCACGCGGCCGTCGAGCCGGATGGTGCCCGCGTGCGGCCGGTAGACGCCGGTCAGCAGGTTGAACACCGTCGTCTTGCCGGCGCCGTTCGGTCCGATGAGCCCCTGCACCTGGCCGGTCGCCAGCGAGAGGCCGAAGTCGGACACGGCCTTGAGGCCCCCGAACGACAGCGAGATGCCTTCGGCGACGAGGAGGCTCATGCCTTGCGGCTCCGGCGGCGGAAGATCGGCAGGTCCCAGATCTCGCGGACGCCGAACAGACCTTGCGGGCGCACGATCATCATCGTGATCAACAGCAGGGCGTAGACGATCATGCGGTAGTCGGCGAGCGAGACGGTGTACGCCGGCACCATCGCGGCGGTGGCGAACCCGGCGACGCTCGCCACCACGACCGTGATGACGCCCGCGTGCTGCCCCCAGGGAGCGCGCGCGGCGAGGCGGTCGAATCGCCGCCGGCCGAGCTCGACGGCGACGATGATGATGGCCAGCACCAACCACCGCGCGTCGACGGTGAGCACGCGCAGCCACTCGGGCAGGAGCGTCAGCAGCACGGCAGCGAGCGCTGCGCCCGAGATCGATCCCATGCCGCCGAGCACGACCATGATCAGGATGTCGAACGACTTCTGGAAACCGAGCTCGCGCGCGTTCAACGTCGTCCCCGTCTCGTGCGCGAACAGACCGCCGGCGATACCGGCGAAGAACGCCGCCAGCACGAACGCCCAGACCTTGTAGCGGGTCGTGTTGACGCCCATCGCCTCGGCGGCGATCTCGTTCTCGCGGATGGAGAGGAACGCGCGGCCATAGCTCGATGCCTTCAGCCGGTACGACACGATCATCGTCGTCGCGACGAACACATAGACCCAGAAGATGGTCGTGTAGTTCGGAATGCCGAAGGCGCCACCGCTGAAGCCAAGCGCGCCGCCGAGGCTGCCGGCGAGCTCGAAGAACGAGGCGCTGCGGACGGCCTCGGCCGTGGCCTTGACGTCGTCGGTCTGGGTGAGGAACACCCGCAGGATCTCGCCGAAGCCCAGCGTCACGATCGCCAGGTAGTCGCCGCGCAGGCGCAGCGAAGGCAGCCCGACGAGCCACCCCGCTCCCGCGGCGACGAGACCGCCCGCGACGCAGCCCAGGATGAACAGCACGTCGCCGCCACCGAGGAAGCCACCATGGATGGCGGGGCTGTCCCACAGCAGGAACGAGCCGTAGAACGTGACGGCGCCCGCGGTGTAGCCGCCGACGGCCATGAAGGCCGCGTGCCCGATGGAGAACTGGCCGGTGAAGCCGTTCACCATGTTCAGGGACACGGCCAGGATCACGTTGATCCCGATGTCCATCAGGAGCTTGGCGACGAAGGGACCGACGAGGGGCGCGATCACGAGCTGCGCGACGAACGCCAGGGCGATGCCCGCCGCGAAGGGGAGCACGATGCGCGGCGTGGCGGCGACGAGGCTCGGCTGCAATGCCTTGGCGCGGAGGTCGAGGGCCGTCGACATCAGACCTTCTCCACCGCCGCCTTGCCGAGGAGGCCGCTCGGGCGCAACAGGAGCACCGCGATCAGCAGCGTGAACACATAGACGTCGCGCAGGTGCGGCGACAGATAGGCGGCGCCGAACATCTCGATGCAGCCGATGAGGAGGCCGCCGAGCATGGCGCCGCGCACGTTGCCGATGCCGCCAATCACCGCCGCCACGAAGCACTTGAGGCCGAGCAGCACCCACGTCGCGTCGGCCGGCTGCTTGAGCGCCGCGGGGTACTTCATGACGAAGAGGAAGCCCGCCGCGGCCGCCAGGGAAGACCCGACGACGAAGGTGAACGAGATGACCGCGTCGACGGGGATGCCCATCAGCGCCGCCGTGCGCGTGTCGAAGGAGACGGCGCGCATGGCACGGCCGAGGCGCGTACCGAACACCACCCATTGCAGCACCGCCATCAGACCGAGCGCCACGACGATCACCAACAGATCGACGAGCCGGAAGTGCACGTCGGCGACGGTGAAGAGCGTCGTGTCGGGCAGCAGCTGCGGCATCTTCTGCGGCTGCGTGCCGAACAACACCTTGAGTTGACCCAGGTTCTGCAGGAAGAGCGACACGCCGATGGCGGTGATGAGCACGTTCAGGCGCGGCGCGTTGCGGAGCGGCCGGTAGGCGAGCCGCTCGACGACGAAGCCCAACAGACCGCAGAACGCCATGCAGGCGAGCAGCGCCGCGGCGGCCGTCCACAGCGGCGGCGCCTCGCCCGCGAGCGACGTCGCCCAGCCCGCCGTCGTGGCCACGACGAAGGCGATCCAGGCGCCGGTCATGAAGATGTCGCTGTGGGCGAAGTTGATGAACTGCAGGATGCCGTAGACCATCGTGTAGCCCAGCGCGATCAGCGCGTAGAGGCTGCCGACGGCCACGCCATCGAAGAGGGTCTGAAGGAGCTTGGTCATCCCGCGGGTGTGTTACTTGGGCTCGACGGTGGCGACGTAGGCCGGCTTGCCACCCTTCATCTCGAGCATGACCGCGGGCTTCTTGGCGTTGCGGTTCTCGTCGATGGTGATCACGCCGGTGACGCCACGGAAGTCCTTGGTGCCGGCGAGCGCGGCGGCGATGTCCTTGCCGCCGAGGCTGGGCGCGCGCCCGATGGCATCGAACAGGATCTTGGCCGCGTCGTAGCCGAGCGCCGCGAGGCCGTCGGGCGTGCCGCCGAACTTCGCCTTGTACTTCTGCACGAAGGCCTGCACCTCGGGGCGCTGCTCTTCGTCGGAGTAGTGGTTGGAGTAATAGCTGCCGTTGATGGCGTCGCCGGCGATCTCGGGCAGCTTCGACGAGTCCCAGCCGTCACCGCCGAGCAGCGGCACGGTCAGGCCGAGCTTGCGGGACTGCAGTGCGATGTTGCCGACGTCGGTGTAGTAACCGGGCACGAAGATCGCCTGCGGGTTGGTGCCGCGGATCGTCGTCAGCTGGGCCGAGAAGTCCTGGTCGCCGCCGGTGTACGCCTGCTCGGAGGTGATCTTGCCGCCCATCTCGGTGAACGACTTCACGAAGTCGTCCTTCAGGCCCTTCGAGTACGCCTGCGCCTGGTCGTAGAGCACCGCCACGTTCTCGAGCTTGAGGTTCTCGCGGGCGAACTTGGCGACGACGAAGCCCTGGTAGGGGTCGATGAAGCAGACCCGGAAGATCATGTCGCCGATCTGGGTGACCTGCGGGTTCGTCGACGACGGGCTCACCATCGGCACGCCGTACTGCTGCGCGACGCGCCCGCCGGCGAGCGAGAGCGACGAGGCCACCTCGCCGATGATCGCCACCACCTGGTCCTCGGTGATGAGGCGGGTGACGACGGTGCCGGCCTCCTGGGTCTTGCCCTGGTCGTCGTAGGTCTTCAGCTCGACCTTCTTGCCCTTGATGCCGCCGGCGGCGTTGACCTCTTCGAGCGCGAGCACGATGCCGTTGTGCGTCGACTGCCCGAAGGTGGCCTCGGAGCCGGTGAGGGAGCCGAACTCGCCGATCAGGATGGTGTCGCGCTCCGCCGCGGCCGACCCGGCCGCACCGCTGCCCGGCGCCTGCGAGCCCGGCGCGGCGCCCTCGCCGCCGCCGCGCATCTTGTCGCAGCCGACGAGGGCGAAGAGCAGGGTCAGCGCCGAGAAGGCGAAGCGCTTCCGAGACTTGCGGTGCATGTGGATCTTCCTCCCGGTCGGCGGTCGTAACCGAGAGGCCACCGCACTGTCAATCACGGCGTCGGACGGAGCGCGAGGAAGGCGAGCACGGCGACGCCGACGACGATGCGGTACCAGGCGAAGGGCGTGAAGCCGTGGCGCCCGACGAAGGCGATCAGGCCGCGCACGACGACCAGCGCCGAGAGAAAGGCGGTGACGAAGCCGATGGCGATGATCTCCGCGTCGCCGCCGTGGAGCTGGCCCCAGCTCTTGTAGAGGTCGAGCGCCGAGGCGCCCACCATCGTGGGGATGGCGAGGAAGAACGAGAACTCCGCCGCCGTGCGCCGCTCCACGCCGAGCAGCAGCGCCCCGAGGATCGTCGCGCCGGAGCGCGACACGCCAGGCACCATCGCCAGGCACTGGGCGGCGCCCACCTTCAGGCACAGCGGCATCGGGAAATGCTCGATGCGCTCGTAGCGGGGTTGCAGGCGTCGCTTCTCGATCCAGACGATCGCGAAACCGCCCAGGATCAGGGCGTTGGCAACCACCCACGGTGAGAAGAGCGCTTGTTTGATGAAGTCGTGCGCCAGCGCGCCGACGATCGCCGACGGCAGGAACGCCAGCAGCACCGCGTACGTGAACCGACGTGCGTGGTGGTCCCCGGGCAGGCCGATCACCACGCGCCACAGGCGCTGAAAGTAGACGACGCACACCGCCAGGATCGCCCCGAGCTGGATGACGACCTCGAAGCTGTCGCTCCCCGTGAAGCCCAGCAGCTTGCGCGTGACGATCAGGTGACCGGTCGACGAGACCGGAAGGAACTCGGTGAGGCCCTCGACGAGGCCGAGGATGGCAGCGTGCAGATATTCCATCGCGGACAAGGGGTTAGCACAGGGGACCCCGCCGCGAAAGGCGGGCCCGGTCAGTTCGGCGGGTTCAGCTTGCCGCCCGACGAATCGCCCCAACAGACGGCGAGGCCCGCGGTGTTCAACGCACAGGAGTGGTAGCTGCCGACCGAGACCTGGGTGAGCGGCAGGCCCGGCTGCGGCGAATTGCCGCTGTAGCCCCAGCAGCGCACCGTGCCGTTGGCGCGCAGCGCGCACGTCCGCTGGTACTCGCTCTCGAGGGCGATGTAGGTGCCGCCCGGCGAGCTCGTCTGGTTGTAGTCGTTGATGCCCCAGCATCGGATCAGGCCGGCGCTGTCGATGGCGCACGAGAACGCGAGGCCGGCCGAGACCTTATGGAACACGCCGGCCGGCGGCGCCGTCACCTGGTTCGAGTTGCGGCCCCAGCAGACGAGGCGGCCGTCGTCGGCCGCGACCGCGCAGGCGTGCTGGAGGCCGGCGGCGACGTCGGTGAACGTCCCGGCGGGCGCCGTGGCCTGGTTGTAGTCGTTCTTGCCCCAGCACACGATCGTGCGGTTCGTGCGCAGGCCGCAGGCGAAGTCCGAGCCGACGTCGATCTTGCTGAAGGGGCCCGCCGGGGGCTCGACATGGGCGTCGCGCACCGAGCCGCCCCAGCACTCCGCGTTCTCGTCGCTGCGGATGGCGCACGCGTACGTGTGGGAGATGGCGATTGAGCGGAACGTCCCGAGCGGCGGGTTGCCCTCGCCGTAGCGGCTGCCGCCCCAGCACTCGATGTTGCGCTCCGGACGGATGCCGCAGGAGCCGTACTCGCCGGAGGCGACCTGGATGAAGCCGCGCGGCGCCGCGCCCCCGCCGGGGCCGCCACCGTACGAGAAGAAGTCGGCGATGCCGTCGCCGTTCTCGTCGGCGGGCACGTCGCCGCCGTCGTCGTAGTCGGTGCCGGCGGCGACCTCGATCCAGTCGGCGAAGCCGTCGGCGTCCGCGTCGCCGTCGATGTCGAGCTCGGCGGCCGGACCCCGCGGGCCCTGCGGCCCGACCGGACCCACCGCGCCCACCGGACCGGCCGGACCCGCCGGCCCCTGCGCGCCGGCGGCGCCCGCCGGACCGGCCGGACCGGCCACGCCCTGCGGCCCCGCGGGCCCCTGGGCGCCCGCCGGCCCGACGTCGCCGCGTGGCCCCGCCGGGCCCTGCGGACCGACCGGCCCCTGGGCGCCCTGCGGGCCCGCCGGCCCCTGCACACCCGCCGGCCCCGCCGGGCCCCGCTCGCCCGCCGGACCCGCGCCGCCGACGAGCTCGGCGAAGGCGCCCCAAGACCCGTCGGGCAGCTGGAAGCGCAGCCGCGTGCCTTCCCACGCGTGCGCCGGCGCCGGACCACGCTCGCCGGCCGGCCCGCGCTCGCCGGCCGGGCCGCGCTCGCCGGCCGGACCCGCCGGTCCCGCCGGACCTTCGTCACCCCGTGGGCCTTGCGCGCCCGGCGCACCGCGCTCGCCGGCCGGCCCTTCGTCGCCCCGCGGGCCCTGCGCGCCCGGCGGTCCGCGCTCGCCCGCCGGCCCCTGCGGCCCCTGCGGCCCCGCCGGGCCCACGCCGCCGAAGTTCTCGATCGGCCCCACCCACCGGCCTTGCGCGTCGATCACCGGTCGGTCGCCGATGCTCACGGTCGCCGGGTGGATGTCCCGCCCGGCCACGTCCTCGGCCTGGGCGGCCCACTGCGCCCGCAGCGCCCCTCCGACGGGCAGCCGCGGCGCGAACTCCTCGTCGCCCTCGGGTTGAAGGCCGAGCCACAGCCCGTCCTCGCCCGCCAGGTCGCGCGGGATGGCCTGCTCGGCCCCGAGGACCACCGCGAACCAGCCGTCGAGCACCTCGAGCGCGTCATGGCGCTCGATCCACAGCGGCTCCCCGCCGTCCTCGGCGTCGTACAGGCGGAAGGTGATCGTGACGTCGCCGTCGAAGGGCGTGCCGGCCAGATCGGCGAGCTCGCCCTCGTAAACCAGCGTCACGGGAGCGGAATTCGCCACGGCCGGCAAAAGCAGCAGGCCGAGGGCGAGCGCCATCGTCTTCATGTTCGTTCCTCGGGGCGGAGACATGCTCAGGGCGAGAGGTGGCCGCGGAGCCTCAGCTGGCCGGAGCGGGCGTCGTGCGCGCCGGCGGAGGCGCCGCCGGTCAGCGTCAGGTTGCCGTTGCTCGATGTGCCGCCCACGTAGAGCAGGCGGCCGCGCACGAGGCGCAGGTTGATGCGGCCGGGATCGGGGTCGCACGAGTCGCCGGCGCCGTCGCCGTCGCGGTCGCCCTGGCCCGGGTTGAACACGTCGGGGCAGTTGTCGGCGTCGTTGTCGATGCCGTCGCCGTCGACGTCCTCGGGCGTCGGGCCGAGGTCGGGCGGTGCGGCGTCCGCCGGCGGCGCGGCGTCGGGATCGGGCCCGGCGTCGGGATCGGGCCCGCCGTCGGCCGGCGGCGCGGCGTCGGGATCGGGCCCGGTGTCGGGCGTCGGGCCGAGATCGGGCGCCGGACCGGTGTCGGCGGGTGCGGGGCCGGCGTCGGGCCGCGCCGCGTCGGCGCCGACCGGCGCCGCATCTTTCGGATCGCCGCCCGAAGACGAGCCGGTGTCGTCGCACCCGGCGGCTCCGAGCGTCAGCCCCATGACGAAGACGGCGAAAGCGCGCATGGGGCGCAGTATGGGTCGGGTGCCCCCTCTGACACAACGGCCTCGCAGGGGAATCGCCCCAGGCCGTGACCCGGGTCACCGCCGGCGCGTCTACCTGACGACGAGGCCGGCCGGCGCGGACGCGCCTGCGAGCGGGATCCCACCGCGCCTCGGACCCGGGCGTCTCGACCCGGGGGACCCGGATCCCGAAGAAGCGGGGCATGAGCGGCATCGCGGAACACACCGTGGCGGACGCACCGGCGGCCAACCTGCTGGTGGTCTCGGATCTGCACCTGGGCGGGGCCTTGCGTCCGCCGTTGGGCTTCGCTGCGTTGCGGCAGCTCGCGACGCTCGATCGCGAGCTCCGGCGCTTCCTCGACTACCACGCCGCCCATCGCCGCGACGATCGCCCATGGACGCTGGTCTTCAACGGAGACACCGTCGACTTCATGCACATGGACCTGCGGCCAGACCAGCGCGGCCAGCGCCTCGGGCTCGAGACGGAGGAGCACCTCTACGGCCTCGCCTACGACGAGGAGCGCGCCCGCTGGAAGCTCGAGACGGTCTGTCGCTACCATCGTCGCGTCCTGCGCGCCCTGTGTCGATTCGTCGAGAGCGGCAATCGCTGCGTATTCGTGGTGGGCAACCACGACGTCGAGCTCGGCTTCGAGCAGGTACGACACGATCTCGTCGAACACATCGTCCGGCACTCATCGGCGCCCGACGTCGTCCGCAGCCGCATCACGTTCACTGACTGGTTCTACTACGAGCAGGGCCGCGCCTACGTCGAGCACGGTCATCGCTTCGATCCCTATGCCACGTTCCCGGATCCGCTCGTCCCGTTCGACCTGCGGCGTCCCACGCGCATCGCGCCCTCCTTCAGCCACGTCGCGCTCCGCTTCTTCGCCAACCGGGTGCGCACGCTGCCGATCCACGACCTCGACCTCTGGACGGCGGGGGACTTCGTGCGTTGGGCGCGCACGCGGGCCGGGATGTCGCTGCCCGGCCTCTTCGGCCGCTTCATCGCCACGGTCGCCCGGTACGCGCGCGAGGCCACCGCCGACCGCATCGCGCGGTGGCGCGACCGCGCGCGTTTCGCCGCGGCGCGCGTGATGCGGCTCGAGACGCTGGCGCGGCGATCGGGCCTGCCGTTCGACGTCCTTCGCGCGCTCGACGCGCTTCGGCGCCCCGCCATCGGGACCAGCCTGCTGCGGCTGGCGCAGGCGTTCTACGTCGACCGGCTCGGCCTCGTGGCGCTGCTGGCGGCGGGTCTCCTCGTGGCATGGTCGTGGGTCAAGCACACCAGCCTTCAGCTGGCGCTCGACCTGGCGATGGGCGTCCTCGTGGTGCAGCTGTGGCGCGTGCTCGGGCGGTTGCGTCCCTCGCCGGACTGCCATCCCAGCCTGGGTGGCGTGGCTCGGGCCATCGTGCGTCACACCGGCGCGCGGGTCGTCGTCTTCGGCCACACCCACCGCCCGACGGAGGGCGAGGTCGAGCGCGGCGCTGCGCGCTGGATGAACCCGGGGTCGTGGGAGCACCTGCATCGGCGGCGCCCGCACCGCGCGGGCGAGACCTGCCGCTGCGGTCTCGGCTACGCGCTCGTGACCGGACCGGCCGAGGCGCCGGAGGCGCGGCTCATGACCTGGTGCCGCACCCACCGGCGTCCGAATCCGAACGCCTGAAGCTCACAGCTGGTCCTGAACGTCGCGGAGGATGCCGCAGAGGCGCACGCGCCCGGAGCGGAGCCGCCTGCGCACCTCCGCCACCGCCGCCCCCGGCCGGCGCTGCGGGAGATCCCAGAGGAGCGCGAGCAGGGTGCACTCGCGTGGGTTGGTCGGGCTGCGGTTCTTTCGCACGTTGCCCTCCTGCCTGCATGGGAACGGACGGCGGAGGGCTTCGAGTCATTCTCCGGGGTGATTCTTGACCCCCGCGAGCGGGTACGTCGACACGGCGACACGCCGGCCGTCGGGATCGCGAAAGTAGGTGGTGAACGCGGTCTCGCCCTCGATCGGCACGCCCGCCGCCGCCAGGGCCGCCCGCACGCGCAGACGCTGCGCGTCGTCGACAGAAAATGCAGTGAGATCGCGGAGATGTGCCTCGTAGACCGACTCGCCCTCGTCGGCTCGCTCGATCATGAGCACCGCGCCGCCGACCGCGAGCCACACGGAGTATCCGGGCTGCTCGCGCACGCGCGGGAGGCCGAGCACGTCTTCGTAGAAGCGGCAGAGCCGCGCCGGATCGCGCGTACGCAGCGCGAGGTGGTGCACGTTCACGGCGGAAGTCCTTGTCGTTCTGGCGTCGCGCGGTGTAAGTCGCGATCATCCGTCGAGAGCGCCGGCGAAGGGGAGGGGCATGTCCGACGCCCTGGTCGAATTCTTCTCGAAGCTCCCGCTGTTCGAGCCGCTGACACGCGACGAGCTGCTCGAGCTGCTGCGCGGCATCCGCCCCGTCGAGGTCGCCGCCGGCCAGTACCTGATGCGCCAGGGCGACGCCGCCGACGCGATGTACGTCGTCGACACGGGCTCGCTGGCCGTCGAGCTCATCCTCGCCGACGGCCTGCCCGCCGAGGTCGACCGCTTCGGCCGCGGCGCCGTCATCGGCGACATGGGGCTCATCGACGGCCGCCCACGCAGCGCCAGCGTTCGCGCCGTCGAGGCTTCGCGGCTGCTGCGCATCGACCGGCAGGAGTTCGAGTTCCTGCTGCGCAACGACCGGCCCGCGGCCTACAAGGTCATGCGCTCGATCTGCCGCACGGTCTGCGAACGGCTCCGCCGCACCGAGGAGGAGATCGAGGGCCTCCTGCGCCCCGACCTGACGCCGGTGCCCACGCCCGTCGAAGTGACGCGGAGCGGCGGCGGCCGCTTCAGCCGCATGCTGGCGGGCCTGCTCGGGAGGAACGGCTGATGCTCGACGCCGCCACCCTCGGCAAGCTGCCGATCTTCGCCGAGCTCGCGCCTCGCGAGCTCGATCTGCTGCTGGGCGTCGTCCGGCCGCGCCGCCTGAAGGCCGGCCAGGTCGTGTTCCGGCAGGGCGACCCCGGCATCAGCTTCCTCGTCGTCGTCACCGGCCGTGTCGGCGTGTACCGCACGCTCGCCGGAGCCGATCCGGAGCGCATCGTCGTGCTCGGGCCCGGCGCGATGATCGGCGAGATGAGCCTCATCGATGGCCAGCGCCGAAGCGCCGAGGTCCGCGCCGAGGAGGACGGCGTCGTGCTCGCGGAGCTCGTCCGCGACGACTTCGAACGCCTGTTCAACGCCGCGACGCCGTTCGCCTACAAGATCCTGAGGCACATCACCCGTCAGCTCGTCGACCGCGCTCGCGCGACCACCAAGCGCCTGCAGACGGCCCACGAGCAGGTCCGCACCGTGTCGCGCGACCAGCGCCGCGAGACCGCCAGCCTCGCCGCCCGCTATGCCAGCGAGATCCTGCTCGGTGCCGACGTCAGCGACGACGAGCTCGACGAGGTGGTCGTCGTCGCGCCCACCCGCGATTAGAGCCGGGCGATGGCATCCACGAGACGGTCGATCGCCGGCGGATGCCTCCGCAGAAACAGCGACGGCTCGATCAGCTCCAGCTCCATGAGGCACGGGCGACCATCCGGACCACGGGCGACGTCCACCCGACCGTAGAGGATCGAATCCACGTAGGGCGCGAGCACACGCGTCGCGAACGCCCGTTCATCCGGCTCGATCGGCACCAGGTCCACCGCCTCGTGTCCATCGAGGAAGCGTGGGCTCTTGCGCACGGCATGGGTGAGCTCCCCGGCGATCCACACGATGGCCCGCTCGCCGTGTCCCTCGACCGACGGCAGGTAGGCTTGAACGAGCGTGTCCTCCGTCGCGACGACGCGCCGCAGGTGGGCCTCGCCCTGTCCGAGGTTCGTAGACGTGACCCGCAGCGTCGCGTACGAGCCCCCGGACACCGCCGGCTTGACGACCACGTCGGACCAGCCGCGCGCACGCATCACGTCCGCCAGTCGCGCGTCCGATCCCTTCACCAGCAGCGCCGTGGGCGTCACGTCGATGCCGGCGCGTTCCAGATCCAGCAGGTAGCGCTTGTGGGCGTTCCAGCGCACGATCGACGGCGGGTTCCAGAGGCGCGGCTGCGCGTCGACCCAGGCCGCGAACGCCTGCGGCGCGCGGTGGTAGTTCCACGTCGAGCGCAGCACGGCCGCGTCGTACCGTGGCCAGTCCGCGGTCGGATCGTCCCAGGCCGCGAGCGTGGCGTCGACGCCGGCGGCGGCCAGGGCGTCCATGAGGGGACGCTCGTCCTCGTCGGGCTCGGGCATCCGTGCGCACGTCACGATGGCGATGCGCATCAGTTCACGCCGGGGCGAAGGTCCTCGACGGTGTCGCGCAGGGTGTGGGGCAGGGGGCGTGGGTCCCAGCCGAGGTCGTGCCGGGCGCGGCTGTCGTCCAAGTACCAGTAATGACAGGCCATTTCGAACGTCTGCGGATCGAGGCCGCCGAGCGCCTTCAGCCGCGAGGCCTGCTTGATCAGGTCGCCGGCGCGGTCGATCAGCTTGCGTGGCAGGCTGAACGTCGGTGCTTTCACGCCGCTGACCTGCTCGAGCAGCTTCAGGAAGTCGGCCACCGTGATGTTGCCAGCCCCGAGCAGATAGCCGACGCCCGGGGCCCCGCGCTCCATGAGCGTCGGCAGGATTGCCGCCACGTCGCGCACGTCGACGGCGCTGAGCCCGCCGGGCAGGGCCGCCTTCACGTCGCCACACAAGAACTTCACGACGTCGCCGGTGCTGCTGCCGTCGACGTCGCCGGGGCCGAGCAGCAGCGTCGGTCGCGCCATGCGCACGGGCAGGCCCTCGGCCACGAACGCGGCGACCTCCTTCTCGGCGAACGCTTTCGACTCGTAGTACGGCCAGCCGCGGATGACATCCCAGGCGATGGGTGCCGCCTCGTCGGCGACGAAGTCGTCGTGCTTGCCGACGGCGACAGTGCCGCTCGTGCTGACGTGCACGACGTCGCGGATGCCACGCTCGAGGCACGCGCGCAGCACGGTGCGCGTGCCCTTCACGTGCACTTCGTTCATGGCGCCGGCGTCCTTCGCGTCGCGGCTCACCATGCCGGCGAGGTGGTAGACGGCGCCCACGCGGTCGAGCGCGCGCACGACCGCGCCACGGTCGGTGACCGAGCCGAGCTGCTGGTCGACGCCGTCGAGCGCGGCGCGCGCCGTGCGGGCCAGCGTGCGGACCGTGCGGCCCTGTCCGCGCAGGGTCTGGACGAGGTGCCGGCCGAGAAAGCCGCCGGCGCCGGTGACGAGGACGATGTCGCTCATAGGCCGAAGACGTTCTGGAAGGTGAAGAGCAGGTTGGGGTCGTTGGTCTTGATCTTGCCCTCGGCGAACTCGGCGAAGCCGGGCACGTACCGCTCGCGCACGATCTTCTCGAAGGTGCGCGGGTCGGTCTTCAGCACGCAGTCGGCCTTGCCCTCGGGGCGCCCCGGCTTGATGACGCAGGCGTCGTTCTTCACCGACACCGTCCACTTGCCGTCCGCGGCCTCGCCGAGGCTGAAGTACCAGGTGATCGGCGCCTTGACGTTCTCGGGCTTGAACTTGCCGTTCAGCTCGTCGAACACGGACTCGAGGCCGTTGGCCCTCTTCTTCGCCTCGGCGGGCTTCGCCAGCCACGGGTACGGCGCGCCTTCGCGCAGCGCCTCGATGCCGGCCTGGAGGCGCTCGGCGATGAAGGCATACTGCTGGGCGTGGCTCATTCGTTCGACGTCCTTGCGCCACACCTCGGGGCCGATGACCGGGCCGATCCGGGCGGAGAGACGCCGCGACGTCGGGAAGGCCGCGCCCTTCGGGAGCGCCTTGTAGGTGCCGCGCAACCACAACGGCAGCACGGGCAGCCCGCTCTGGGCCACCAGGTAGCCGATGCCATGCCGGAACTTCTGCAGCTCGCCGGACCGCGACCGCGTGCCTTCGGGGAAGACGAGCACGATGCGCCCCTGCCGGATGGCCTGCTCGGCCTGGCGCAGGCTCGTCTCGAGCGAGCCGCCGCGCTCCACCGGGATGAGGTTCGTGAACTGCTCGAAGTAGGTGCGCTTCGCCTTGTTGTCGAAGAAATAGTCGCTCGCGGCGAGCGGCGAGAGGTTCGGCGCATAGTCGCCGAGCGCGTATTTCACCAGGCCCGCGTCGAGGTGGCTGCAGTGATTCGCAATGACGATGCACTGCTGGTTGAGCGGGATGTGTTCCTCGCCGTCGACCCGGACGTCGAACAGACGGTCGTAGGTCGACACCTGCGCACGATGCAGCACGCGGCGACCCGCCGTACGCACCAGCGACGGCACCTCGACCTTGTCGTCGCTCGGGTTCTCGACGGCGACGACGGGCACCAGCGCGGTGCCGCCGCTGCCGGCGAGCGCCGCCACCTCGGCGACGGTGCGCGCGCGAGAGAGGGCGTCGCCGTCGAGGCGCTTGCCGCCGCGTTCTTCCAGCAGCGAGCGCAGCTCGACCAGCTGCAACGACGACAGACCGAGGTCGGTGACGAGGTCGCTCTGCGGCTCCACCGCGACCGGATCGACGCCCGACAGACCGGCGATCGTGGCATACACCCACGCCGGCTCGCGGCCGGCCGGGATCTCGCGCCCCTCGCCGCTCGCTGCCTGGTCGATCTCGAGGAGCCGCACGAGCTCGGCGCGGACCTCCTTGCGCTTGACCTTTCGCGTGGCGGTACGCGGCAGCTCGCCGTGCCAGAACTTCAGCGTGCGCACGCGCTTGTGGTCGGGCAGGCTCGCCGCGACCTTCTGGAAGTGCGCGCGGACCTGCTCCTGCGCGTCGTCCTCGGCGTCGTCGACCACGACGACCAGCGCCGCGACGCGCTCGTCGCCCTGCGGATCGGGGACGCCGACGATCGCCAACTCCTTGATCTGCGGGTGGTCCTCGTACAACGGCTCGAGCTCGTCCGGATAGACGTTCTTGCCGCTGCTGGTGACGATGATCTCCTTGCGGCGGCCCACCAGGATGAGGCGCCCGTCACGGTCGAGCTTGCCGAGGTCGCCCGTGTGCAGCCACCCCTTGCGCACCGTCTCGGCGGTGGCCTGCGGGTCGTTGAGGTAGCCCATCATCACGTTGTCGCCGCGGGCGACGACCTCGCCGACGCCGTCCTCGTCCGGGTCGACGACCTGGATCTGCACCGAGGGGATCGGCTTGCCCACCGAGCCGCCGCCCTTGCGGTCGCCGGGCCGGCGCACCGTCAGCACCGGCGCCGCCTCGGTCAGGCCGTAGCCTTCGAGCAGCTCGAAGCCGAGGCCCTCGAACGCGCGCAGCACGTTGTCGCCGAGCGCCGCGCCGCCGCTGATGAGGTGGCGGATGTTGCCGCCCAGCGTCGAGTGCACCTCGCTGAAGAGGAACGGCCCGGCGTTGAGGCCGTACTGCCGACGCAGGTGGCGCGACAGACGCATCATCGCGTTGAACGCCAGACGCTGCGACTCGCCCCGGTCGTCGACCTGCGTCTCGATGCGGCGGTACAGCAGGTCCCACAGGGCGGGCACACCGATCAGCGCCGTCGGCCGTGTGGCTTTCAGCGCGCTGCGCAGCAGGGGCCCGTCGATCTCTTCGAGGTAGCAGATCGAGGCGCCGACGCTGAGCGGCATGAGCATGCCGCACGAGAACTCGAATGTGTGGAAGAGCGGAAGAACGCTGAGGAAACGGTCGCGCGCGCCGATGTTGAACGTGCCGTGCAGCGACGCGAGCAGGGCGGTGAAGTTGCCATGCGTGAGCATGACACCCTTGGGATCGCCCGTCGTGCCGCTCGTGAAGAGCAGGCTCGCCACCTCTTCGCTGCGGTCGCGCAGCTCGATGGCATCGTCGGCCAGCGGCTCGGCCTCGAACACATCGCCGACGAAGAACGTCGGCAGGCCGAAGTCGGCCTCGCTGCTCTCGTGGACGATCACCAGCCGCGCCTCGGCCTTGGCCGCGATGCGCTTGACGTCGTCCACCGGCATCTCGGGGTCGACCGGCACCGAGGCGGCGTCGGCCAGCAGGATGCCGACGTAGATCATGGGCCAGGCCGGCTCGTTCTTCGACATGAGCACGACGCGGTCGCCGGCGCGCACGCCCTGGGCGCGCAGCCAAGCGGCCACGCGGCGGGCGGCCTCCCAGAACTCTTCGTAGGTGTAGGTGGCCTCGAGCCCCTTCTCGTGGGTGAAGTGCGAGAGCGCCTTGCGCTCGGCGAACGCGCGCGTCGCCGTGCGGAACACCTCGACGAGGTCGCGGGCGCGGGCGACCTTCTTCACCTTCTTGAGCTTGTCGTCGAGCTCGCCGAACACCCACTTGCGCAGGCCCGGCAGGTGGACGTCCATCCAGTAGTGGCGCCAGTCCATGTCGTCGAGCGTGTAGCCGAAGGCGGCCCGCTCCTCGTCGACCAGGACCTTCGTCACGTCGCGGACGTTGCGCGACGAGAAGACCGGGTTGTTCTCTTCGATGAAGGGCTGGAACAGCTCCATGATGCCAGCGGTCGTCTTGCTGGCCTTCTCGAGCCCCTTCGCCGTCTTCTCGAGCTGGCGCACGACCGGCCGGACCGGACCCGGCGCCGAGATGCCGCCGAGCAGCTTCGCCGCCGTCTTCGCGAACCGGTTGATCGCGGGCGCGCCCCAACGGTCGAAGCGCTCGGGCGAGACCGTCACGGCCTCGAGCGACTTGTTCATGTAACGCTTGAAGGCGTCCTTGCTGAACTCGTCGTCGTACGCCTTGCGCCAGGCCAGGTTCGTCAGCTCGACCGTCCGCTCCATCGACATGGGGTTCACGTCGCCGGTCGAGAACTGGTACACGCGCTTCGCGCGACCCTGAAGCAGCGCCGCTGCGGCCAGGAGCGTGCCGCGCGCGACGTAATCGACCGGGACGATGTCGAGGATGTTGTCGGGATTGCAGGGGACGTAGCGGTGCCCCTTCCAGATGACATAGACGATGGGCGCCGATGTGTTGACGCCCTCGTTCCAGCCCGGGAAGGGGAAGGAGAGGCTGCTCTCGACGATCGCCGGGCGCACGATGCACACCGGGACGCCCAGCTCCGCGCCCTTCTTGAGCGTGAGCTGCTCGCCCATGCTCTTGGTGTACGTGTAGGTGTTCGTCCAGCCCCACTGCTTCGCGCGGGCGGTGCCCTCCCGGACGAGCTCGGCGTCGACCCAGCGCTGCTTGTACGTGTCGAGGGCCTCGCGCAGGCGCTCCGGGTCTTCGTAGTCGAGCCCCTCGCGGGTGAGCGCCTCGCGGGCCTCGTCGGCGAAGCGCGTCTCCATGACCTGCGCGTCGGCGCGGCGGCGGATCTCTTCGGCCAGGGCGACGGCGTCCTCGCGCTCGCGCAGGGGGTCGAACGGCTTGCCGCTCGGCGTGTAGCCGATGACCTCCGCGTCCTCGGGGATGGGACCGCTGCGCTCGCCGGCCACGAAGCAGGTGCTCATGTGGACGACGGCGGCGCCGGCGGCCTTCGCCAGCTCGAACTTGTCGTCGACGCCGAGCGCGTTGACCGCGAGCGCCTGGTCGAGCGGCGGGTTGAAGTTCACCTTGCCGGCGACGTTGATCAACAGATCGATGGGATCGCGCTCGGTCAGCTCGGTCCAGTCGTCGTCGGACAGGCCGAGGCGGTCGAAGGTGATGTCGCCGGCGACGACGTTCACCTTCTCGTCGAGCCAGCGCTGCATCTCTTCGTGGCCCATCTTCTCGGCGATCGCCTGGAAGGGATCGCTGAGGGCGACCACCGCGTCGAATCGCTCGCGGGCGTCGGGGTACGTCGAGTTGGTGCGCACGAGCACGCTGACGCGGCGCACCTCGGGCAGCTGCGCGGCGATCATCGCCAGTAGCACCTTGCCCACGAAGCCGGTGGTGCCCGTGACGAACAGATGCTTGCCGGCGAGCGTCTGTCGGACACTCAGTGGCTGCCGTCCGTTGTGCGGGCTCATGGCTAGGGCTCCACGTCGGTGATGAGGATCGGCGGGATCTTGAGCATGGTGATGTCGGGATCGGACTTGCCGACCACGTCCTTCGCCATGTCGAGCGCCATCTCGAAGTTGCGGGCGGTCTTCCAGCCGAGCTGCTTCGGCACGCGCTCGTTCTCGGGCGCGACGCAGATCACCTCGCCCACGTGCGCGCGGCCGGCGTCGCCCCAGTACCACATGTAGAAGGGATGCACGCCGTGGTAGGCATTGCCCTTGCGATACATCTGGATGTAATCGGGGTCGCGGGCGAAGGACTCCTCGTACTGCTCGAGCTCGTAGCTGTTCGTCCCGTGCGCCAGGATGCGGTGGTAGAACTCGACGTACGACGGGTGGAACTGCCGGTCGAACTCTTCGTGGCAAGGGTGATAGATGATCAGCGCCCCGCCCTTACGCACCAGAGGCACGCCCCGGTACATGTTGAACAGATAGCCGAGCGCCATCACCTGGATGAGCAGCGGGTTCAGCGGCGCGTTGACGTTGTACGGCGAGATGAAGGGGATGCCGCAGACGACCACGTCGGCCTGCCCCTTCACCGGCACCGCGTACTGGGCGAAGCACGTCTCGAGGATCTTCGCGTGCACCGGCTCGGTCTTGCCGGCGTGGACGCCGATGAGGCCGAAGGGCGAGGGGACCTGCTCGAAGACCTTGCGGCGCGCGGCCTCGGGCATGCGCTCGAGCAGCGCGTTCGTGGCCTGGAGCTTGGTGCGATCGAAGTCGTTCCACTCGTACTCGGGCTTGCCGAGGAACTGCAGGGGACCGCCGTACATGTTGTTGTTCACGGCGGTCTCGATGTGGAAGACGTTCATGTGCTGGTCGACGATCTTGCCCATGCGATCGCAGATCTTCGCCAGCCGGGACTTCTCGGGCCGCGGGTCCATGTACGAGTGGCACTGGTGCATCACGTGCGGGTTGTGATGCGACTTGAGCGACGGATAGTCGGTCAGGCCGACGGTGACGCTCTTGTGGCCGCCGTCCATGGGGACGAGGTTGATGTTGAGATAGATGAGCAGATCGCTCTCGACGCAGCGGCGGTTGATGCGGACGCGCTCGCCGCGCTCGGTGACGCCGAGCTCCACGATGCCGTCGGGGTCCTCGGCGTCGTGGTTGTAGAGCCGATCGGGGTAGTACTCGTTGTAGATCTTGTTGCCGACCATGCGCTTGATCTCCGCCGCCGTCATGCGGCGGTGGAGCGCGGTGGCGATGATCAGGTGGATGTCGTCGACGCCGTAATCCCCGCAGAGCTTGAGGATCTCGGTGAGGATGGTCTCGCGCAGGTCGGGCCGCACCATCATCGGCAGCGGCAGCGAGATGTCGTCCATCGCGATCGTCAGCTTCATGCCCGGCTTGAGCTGGGCGAAGAGCGGATCGGCGTCGATGGGATGGTTGAGCGCGTAACGGATGGCCGCGAGCGGGTTGCCGAGGGGCTCCATCGGCGGGTTCGGGTGGATGACCCGGGTGCCGCGCGGGAGCACGACCTCGCGGAAGCGCGTGCCGTAATGGACGAGGCGCGGACCGGAGCGCTCGTCGATGAACTCGATGTTCGTGTCGCGGGTGATGCGGGGAACGGGGCGCGCCATCTCTCAGTCCTTCGCCTTGTCGCCGACGAGGAGCACCGGCCAGTCGTGGGCGTGGGCCGCGGTCTTCAACTGGGTGTCGGGGTTCACCGCGCACGGGCGGCCGACGGCGCTGAGCATGGGGATGTCGCTCGAGCTGTCGGCGTAGGCGCGGCAGAGGTCGGGGTCGAGCCCGTGCTGCTTCATGTACTGCCGCACCCACAGCGCCTTGGCCGGGCCGGCCAGGACGGGCGGCTCGAGGCGGCCGGTGGCCTTGCCGTCGACGATCTCGAGGCGGTTGGCCACCCAGTCGTCGATGCCGAGGAAGGCCGAGAGCGGCTTGACGATGGTGTCGAGCGCGCCGGTGACGATGACCTGCCGGTAGCCCTCGTCCGTCGAGCGCTTGATCAGGTCGAGCATCGTCGGGAACAAGCGCGGGCGGATCATCTTCTCGAACATCTCCTCGCCGAGGACGTGGAGGCGGTCCTCCGTCATGCCCGCGTAGTTGCGATAGAAGATGTCGTTGAAGAACTTGCGCCCGACCTTGTCGGCCACCGCGTAGAAGGGCAGGGCGGCGACGAGGCCGCCGGTGCGCTTCAGCTTGTCGCGCAGGCTGGGCACGTTCACCGCGTAGTACGCGTACGTGTGCACGACGTTGGTGCTCACGAGCGTGCCGTCGACGTCGTAGAAGGCGGCCGCCTTCATTCGCAACCCTCTTCCCCGGCTCAAAGGCGCAGGAGAGAACCACGCGTCCCCCGAAATGGCAAGCGTTACGGCGGGGTTGCAGGGTGCGTAACATCCGCTGAACGGCGTTCAGCGGGCCGGCGCGGGCGCGGGGCGAGGGGGTGCGTGGCGGCGGTGGCGGGGGGCGGGCGGCGGCCCGGGGGAGGGTCAGGGCGCGTCGGGCGCGTCGGTCCAGTGGTCGAGGTCGCGGCGCAGGCGGAGGCGCGGGGGATCGATGGCGCCGGTGTCGTTGGCGAGCGTGCCGTCGGCGGAGAGCGTGCGGATGATCCAGGGGCGGCCGGCGTCCTCGGGGGCCTCCCAGGTGCGGAGGCGGACGTCGGTGAGGGCCTGGACGCGGTAGCCGATGTACTCCTCGTTCGGCTGGCAGGCGACCTCGCAGTCGGGCTCGCCGTCGAAGCAGGTGGTGCAGAGGCGGTCGGCGAGCTCGCCGTCGAGCGGACGGGCGTAGAGGAGGTGGTTCTGCAGGTCGCGGACGTACGGGACGTGCTCGTAGCCCTCCGGGCCTTCGGTGAGGGTGAGCAGGTCGGTGAGCTCGGGCGGGAGCGCCGGCATGGTGGCGGTGAGGCGGAGGGTGCGCGTGGTGCCGGGGGGAAGGAAGAGCGTGCCGTCGGCGCTGAGCGGGGCGTCGGGGCTGTCGATGGTGATCGGGGCGCGGAGGGTCCACGTGCCGGTGGGGGCGGGGGTGAGCTCCGGACACCCTTCGAGGAAATATGAGATCATGGCGAAGCGGATATCATCCGGGGCGACGGGGGTGTGAACGTAGACGCCTTGAGAGATGGCGGTAAGGATCGAGCAAACGTCCAATACTTCCCTGCCGGATAGGGGCGCGTCATTTATGCGAGCGTTCACGCGCAGTTCCACGACGTCGTCGGATGCCTCAATTCTCTGCCCACGGTGATCGATCTGCTCGCGAGTCATGGTTGTTGTCGTCTGAGCCAAGAGGCCCGTCCCAACCGCGAGCTCGAGGGCGACAGTGTCTGGGCTGGCAAGCGCCAGACGCACCGGAAGCCGATGCGGATTGGTCACTGTGATCCGGATCTCGACGAGGGGGGCCCCCCGGTCCTCGTCGCCCGGGCTGAGGAAGGACGCGTCGAATCCCGAGGCAGCGTCGAACGAGCTGGACACCGAAACCGTGGTGCGAGGGGGCGGCGGCAGCACATCGAGCAACAGCGCGTGCGGGACGGCGACCGAATTGCCGGCGAGGTCGCTCAGTCGCACCTCCGCCCGGGCGACCGTCTGGCGCGGAGGCGGCGCTCGGAGAGGGTCGAAGCGAAGCCCGTCGGCCGTGATGGTGAGCGCGCGGCTGCCGTCGCCCACGACGGGCTGCGATGTCGCCTCGACGTCGGGGCCGATCTGCACGGACCACGTCAGGTCGAGGCGCGCCGGCGCGGTGCCTGCGCCGCCGCTCTCCGCATCCTGCACCTCCCAGCGGAAGACGATCGGATTGTCGCTCTCCTCGTCCCAGCGGTCCTGCCATTTGCGCAGTGGGATCGGGCCGGGACCGACGAGCGAGATGCGCGGGGCGGACGCGAGATCCCGGTCGGCGTCGAGGGGCGCCTCGTCGACGTAGCTCGTTGGGCGCTGCTCGAGCGTCGGCGGTGTCCGGTCGACGGCGACGGCCAGCTCGACGCGGCTGGCGTTGCCGAGCGGATCGGTCGCGCTGACTTCGAGACGGTGGATGCCTTCCTGATCGGGCAGGGGCAGCTCGACGGCGCCGCCTTCGACGGCGGCCTCGCTCCCGCCGAGCCTGGCCACGGCGCGAACGCCCGGCGCCGCGTCCTCGAGGCGCACGGGCACGACGAGACGGCGCGCGTTCGTGTACCAGCGGCCTTCGTGCAGCGTCACGCCGATCGGCAGACCGATGCCCAGCGCAGGCGCCGTGTTGTCGACCACGAACGTCAACCGACGGGACGCCTCGTTGCCGAGCACGTCGGTGACGGTCACCTCGAGCGCGTACGGACCGTCGCCCAGCACCCGCGTGTCGATCTCGCCCTGCCACACCGCGTCGCCACTCTCGCCGGAAGCCGGCTGCGGCGTCTCTACGACGCGCATCGCCGTCTCCATGTCCGGCGCCGTCACGGCGATCGACCGGACGCCGGCGAGGTCCGTCGCGCGCACCTCCATCGACAGACGACCCGAGACGCTCGCGGGCGCGTCGGCGCCCGCGTCCTCGAGCACGCCGTCCTCCACCCGCAGCTCGACCTCGACCGCCGGCGCGCCGTCGTCGAAGGAACGCGTGGCGAGGTCCGCGGCGAAGAGATCGTTCGTCGCGCGCGACATGCGCTCGAGATCATCCGCCACCATCGCCACCGGCAGCCCGAGCGCGCTGCCTTGCTGGCTCAGCCAGCGGGCGCAGGCGGTCGCCAGGTCGGCGCGCAGACCGTCGCCGAGCGGGACCGCCGCGCCGCCGCGTCCCACGAGCAGCGGTTCGGTGCCGCGTCGGCCGTCGAACCAGGGGTCGGACTGGACGTCTTCGCGGAGCGCGGCGACGAGGTCGAGCGCCGTGATCCCATCCGGCGCCCGCGGGTCGAGCGCCAGGGACAGATCGAGCGACCGCTGGCTCAGGCATCCCAGGACGAGGAGATAGCGGACGTTTTCGGTCGGCGGCGGCGTGACCGGCTGCTCGGCGGACGCCGGGCGCACGTGGAGCAGCGCGCCCGCGTCGCTCAGCCCGAAGTGGCGTGCGATGAGACCAAGCGATTCCCCATAGGATTCGAGGAGGTCGTGGCCGCGTTGGGCGGCGAGACCGCGGGCGCGCGCCCATGCGAGATCGGTCAGCGGCGTGACGACGACCGGTCGGATCGCGGCGGCCGGGTCGAAGTCGGGGAGGACCGCCGTGAGCGTCTGCGTGACGTCCCAGCTCAACGCCCGGCCGCGCGCCTCGTCGCGGTAGGTGCTCACGGTGTCGCCGTCGACGACGCCCTGGGCCCGCAGGATCACCGGCCCGCGCCACTCGTGCACCGTCATCGAGAAGGCGCCGTCGGCGGCGGTCGTCGCGCGACCGAGCGGGACGTCGGAGCCATCGGGACGCAGCGCGCTCGCCTCGACGACGACGCCGCGCGCGGGACCCTTGATGACATGGCCGGTGAGCTGTCCCACCGGGTGGTTCGCGAGCGTCAGCTCGAAGTCCAGGCTCGCTTCGACTCCATCGCGATTGGTGGCGGCGGCGCGGAACCGCGCGATCGGCCGTCCGACGAGCGTCCGCGTGTCGAAGGCCGCGCGCGCGACGCCCGGTCGGTCGTCGAGGTCCTCGAGGGGGACGGGCGCCAGACCGTCGCCGGGCAGGCGCGCGAGGGTCATCGCGTCGATGCCCGTCTCCGGGTCGTCGGCGGCGATCTGGATCGTGATCACGCCGGCGACGCTCGAGCCCGGGGCGGGCGACGGCGCCCCGATCGCGGGCGGCGTGCGGTCCGTGCCATCGTCGGCGCATGCCTCGAAGAACGGCGTCGCCGTGCAGCGCAGGCTGCCGAGGAGATCGGCGACGTCCCCTTCGGTGAGGCCGGCCCAGGCATCGGCGCGCAGCCGGTCGCGCACGGCCTCGGCGTAGCGGGCCCGCAGCGTCTGGGCGGTGAGCGGGAAGCTGCCCGGGCCGGCCCGCACCGCGAGCGGTCCGGCGTCGCCCCGGCCGTCGAAGCGCGGCGGCGGCGGACCGCGACCGTCGTCGGCGAGCGCGGACAACAGACGGTCGGCGGTCAACGAGGTGCCCGGCGTCAGCCCGGCGTCGTTCGCGGCGTGGGCGGCCAGCGCCGACAGACCCTCGAGGAGCAGACGGTGGCGCCGCGCCTCGCTCTGTCCCGACCGGGGCTCGCCGATGGGGGAGGCCACGGGATCGAGCGTCAGCCACTCGTTGAAGGCGGCGTGGGCGTCCCGGAGCGGGAACTCGGCGCCGGCGCCGCGCAGGCCTTCGCCGACGGCGACGAGGAGGGTGGACAGCGGCGTGAGCCGGACAGGGCGCTCCTGCAGGAGGTCGAGGCCTTCGATCGGCGCGCGCAGGGAGGTGCCGTGCGCGTAGGCGCCGTCCCGGCCCGTGTGCGGGTCGCGGAACGCGATGCCGTCGATGTCGCTGACGGCCAGGAAGTCGCCGGTGACCTCGATGCCTTCGATGCGGAAGTGCCCGTGCGCGTCCGTGCGCGTTTCTGTCTCGTAGGTCGTCTGTCCGGCGGCGTCCAGTCGGTAGAGGACGACGCGGGCATCGGGCACCGGCCCGAGGAACCACACTTCGCCGTCCAAGACGCTCGCGGCGCGAACGCCCGTCTCCACATCGTCGCAGGCCGTCCCGGCGACGAGACAGATGATCGTCGCGGCGGCCGCCCGAAGAATGCTCCGACCCATGCGAATCCCCCGCGCTCCGCCCCCGGAGCGCACGTTCGAGGTGTACGTCGGCAGAATTCGGGGGGGGGTCGAGACGGTGGGTACCCGTCGCGGGCGGCTGAACGACGGACGGGCGTGCGGCAGAAACGCACAAAAACGGCAGGATTCCCGCAGGACTGGAGGCCACGCTTGTGACGATTTTGATTAAATCGTAAAGTTTCACCGTCAGTTACCAATTGGGGGCTCGTGTGCGCAGCACGTCCTTCTCGAACCGAATCCCGATCTTGTTCGCGATGGTGGCGCTGTGGAGCGGCCAGGCCGCAGCCCAGCCGGCGCTGACCGTCACCGCCGTGCAGTGGGTGCAGGGGCGTCCGAACATCCCGCACCCGGCCGTCAACGGCAAGACGACGATGCTGCAGGCGATCGTCGAGGGCGGGAACTGCGGCGGCAACTATCAGTACAGGTGGGATTGGAACGGCGACGGCGACTTTCTCGACGCGAACGAGGGCGTGCGGAACGCGAGCAGCGCCGGCAACTATGCCGGCTACTTCGCGCCGCTCGAGCTCGACGTCCAGTACCCGCCGGCCCAGGGCGACACGCTCTACTTCCCCAAGGTCGAGGTGACGTGCGCCGGCGCGACGGCGTCGACGACCATGCCCGTGCTCATCCGCGTCGACCGGATCTGCACCGGCGCCAACCCGCCGTTTCAGTGCACCGCCGAGCAGAACGTCAACCTGACGCGGCGCGTGCACGCGGACCGCGCCGTCGACCGCGCGTTGTGGTGGATGTTCAAGCAGTTCCGCCACTTCAGCGACGACGGCTACGGACACAACGTCCACACGTGCCGCTTCGAGAGCGGATCGCCGATGCTGTACGCGCACGGACACGCACTGAACGCGTTCCTCCGGCGCGGCCACGGGCACGGCGCCGGGCGGGACTCGGACGTGTACTTCCGGCACCTCACCCAGTGCGGCGTGCACGCCCAGCTGACCACCTTCTCGATGCGCGGGGGGCTCTGGTTCGACGACAGGAACGATGTCGGGCGCAACGGCGAGGCCATCACCTACACCAACGGTCAGCTGGGCGACTTCGGGTACTACTCCGCCACCTACGGCGGGTCGGCGTGGGTCGAACCCATCGCCAGCTTCGGCAACCCCGACTATGTCGCGCCGGCCGGCGCCGCGAACGTCTTCGGTCGGAGCCTGCGGGAGATCGGCCAGGATCTCGCGGACGGCCTCGTCCAGTGCATGACGAGCGACGGCGCCTGGTTCTACACCTGTCAGAACGGCGCCGGCACGACCAACGACGCTTCGACGAACGGGTGGTCGCCCGAGTCGCTCCGTCTGCTGCGGCGCAAGTTCGGCACCGAGACGTACCAGGTGGCGCGGGATCGTCAGCGCAACTGGCTCGGTCGGTATTGCCCCAATGGCCGCTGCGTGTATCACACCACCGACCATCCAGGCCCCCAGGCACGTCTGTCAGGCAATGCCCTCGTCGGATACGGCTGGACCGAGAACGAGGTCTACAGTCCCAACAACGCCACGCTCCAGTCCCATGTGCTCGCGATTGAGAGCAACAATCACCCGCACATCGGCCTGTATTACATGTACGCGTCGACGAAGGGCCTGCGATCGTTCAACCCCGAGATCACCTTGCTGCCGGGCGGCCGCAACTGGGCGAACGAGTTCACCGACTTCCTCTTTCCGTTGCAGCTGGGGGATGGCTCGTGGGACTGGGCGGGTGAATGGCCTTGGCGTAACTCCATCAACAACCCGGCCCGCACCGCGATGATCACGCAGATCATCCAGAGCTGGCTCGAGGTGCAGGCCTACGCCCGCGCCACGCCCGAAGGCGCCGGCCCCGGCATCGACATCACGTTCGACCACTCCTTCACGTACATCCTCGACCCGGCCGTCACGGTTCGCGAGTACCGCTGGAACGTGAAGGACTACCCGGCGGGCCTCGATCTCAATCGCGACGGCGACTTCACGGACGAGGGCGAGAAGCCCCGCGAGGACCGCAACAACAACGGGCGCGTCGACCAGGACGAGATCGTGTGGGACTACACGACGGACCGCGCCGACGCGCCGTTCGTCTATCGGTACGACGACAACCTGGGCTGGGACGACGTCGTCAACTACACCGTCACGCTCGGTGTGCTCGACTCGCAGAACCGCCTCGTCTACGACACGGACAACGTCCGCATCCAGCTCTCGCTCAAGAACCACGTGCCCGTCATCGTGCCGCACCCCGAGGGGCGCGACGTCCGCTATCGCGGATACATCGGCACGGATGTCATCCTCGACGGGCGGGAGAGCTTCGACGTCGACACCGAGCACGCGGTCTTCCCCGGCGACGCCAATCGCGCCCGCGGCACCGCCGACCGGATTACTTCGATCCACTTCGACCTGAACCTGGACGGCGACTTCAACGATGCCGGCGAGGACGGCACGCTCAGCACCGTGACGCTGCGGTTGCGCGAAGGCATGGCGGCCGGTGACATCCTGTCGGTGCCGATGCGCGTCTGCGACGACGGCCAGTGGAACGGCAAGTGTTACGACGGCGTGACGCGGCCGGATTGCTCCGAGTGCGCGTTCGGCTCGGCGCCCGTCGAGCTCGTGCGCAATGTCCTGCCGCCGGCGATCAACGTCGGGCAGAACCCGTACAATGCCAACCTCCGCGATCCGGTGCAGCTCGATCTGTCGGGCACGCGCGATCCCGAGGGCGTGCTCGGCATCCGCTACGAGTACGAGCTGCTCGACAACCCGCCGCGCGGGCAGCTGCAGCGCGACCCGGCCTTCGCCCAGGGCAACGACTGGGGTCCGCGGCCCAAGTACATCCCGAACCCCGACGGTCCGCGCACCGATCGCATCCGGGTGCGTGCCTATGACTTCCTCGGTCTCATGAGCGAGGGCGAGATCCGGGTCGCCGTGCCCAACGTCGCTCCGGCGATCGCCGCGTGGGACGTGTCCTACGAGGGCAAGACGCCGACGGTCGGCGACGTCGCCATCGAGAACCTCGGCAATGGCCGCTACCGCGCCACGGTCTCGGCCCAGCCGAACCGCGACTGGAGCGCCTTCGTCAACTGGCAGGCGAGCGACGTCGGCAACGATCCGCTCACGGCGGCCGCCGACATGAACGGCGACGGCGCGAATGACATCAACGGGCAGGGGAACGCCGGCCGCATGGGTCCGTTCACCTGGCCGAGCGGGCAGGCGCGCGTCGCCCGCCTGCGTGTCAACGACGGCAACGACACTACCGAGGCCGCCCGCGAGTTCCAGGTGCCGGCGGCCGATCCGAGCCTGCGCTTCTTCTTCGATCTCGGCGCCGACGGCACCTACGAGGTGGCGGGCGGCGGGCAGCCGTTCTTCGAGTTCCAGGTCGGCCCCAACGTGGGCGAGGTGATGATCGCCGGCGATGTGCGCGGCGTCGGCGGCGCGCCCGCGCCCTTCGAGCAGCAGCTCGTCCTCGCGAACGAGGCGCCGGTCATCGAGGTGGCCCGCATCCTCAGCAAGAACGGCTTCGACGTGGTGGTGAGCGCCAGCGCGGCCGATCCCGACGGCGACGACGTCGTCTACACCTTCAACTGGGGTGACGGCAGCCCGCCGACGCGCAACTTCGGCGGCCTCGCCGACCACACCTTCCCGAACGGACAGTTCCGCGCCTACACGATCACCGTGGCCGCCGAGGACGGTCGCGGCGGTCGCGCCGAACGGCAGCTCCAGGTGCAGTTCGACGCGCCGCCGCAGAACCGCGCGCCGACCGTCGACGACCTGCAGCTGATCCGTCAGGGCGACTGGGGCGTGACCGCGGTGGCCGCGGCGCAGGACGCGGACGGCGACCGGCTGAACTTCAGCTTCAACTGGGGCGACGGCACGCCGCCGACGGCGGGCGCGTCCTCGGTGGCGGCGCACAACTTCCCGGCGAACCAGTACCGCGCCTACGACGTGACGGTCACCGTCACCGACGGCCGCGGTGGTCAGGCGCAGCGTCAGGCGCGCGTCGAGTTCGTGGCGCCGCCGGCGAACCGCAACCCGACGGTCACCGACCTGCAGGTCGTCAAGCAGGGCGGCTTCGTCGTGTCGGCCGTCGCGGTCGCGGCCGACGCCGACGGCGACGCGCTCAGCTATCGCTTCGACTGGGGCGACGGCAGCGGTCCGACGGTGAGCGCGTCGAGCGTGGCGCCGCACACGTACGCGGCGAACGTCTACCGCCCCTACATCGTGACCGTGACCGTCACCGACGAGCACGGCGGCAGCGCGCAGCGGCAGGCGCAGGTCGAGTTCGTGGCGCCGCCGGCGAACCGCAACCCGACGGTCGACGACCTGCAGGCCCTCCGGCAGGGGGAGTGGGGCGTGTCGGCGGTGGCGGTCGCCTCCGACCCCGACGGCGAGAATCTCACCTTCCGTTTCAACTGGGGCGACGGCAGCGCCGACACGGTGGGCGCCTCGTCGGTGGCGGCCCACAACTACCCGGCCAACCAGTTCCAGGCCTACACGATCACGGTCACCGTCACCGACCCGCGCGGCGGTCAGGCCGTGCGGCAGACGCAGGTGGAGTTCGTGGCGCCGCCGGCCAACCGCGCGCCCACGATCGAGGACGTGCAGGTGTTCCGGCAGGGCGACTGGGGCGCGACGATCGTCGTCGGCGCGTCGGATCCCGACGGCGACCGGCTCGTCTACAGCATCGACTGGGCGGACGGCAGCCCGGCCACGGTCGGCGGCTCGAGCCTCGCGTCGCACAACTACCCGCAGGGCCGCTTCCAGGCCTACAACATCGTCGTGACCGTCACCGACGGGCGCGGCGGCCAGGCGTCGCGGCAGGCGCGCGTCGAGTTCGTGGCGCCGCCCGCCAACCAGGCGCCGAGCATCGAGGCGCTGTCGCTGCTGCGGCAGGGGGACTGGGGCGTCTCCGCCGTGGCCGGTGCGTCGGATCCCGACGGCGACCGGCTCACCTTCAGCTTCGACTGGGGCGACGGCAGCCCGGCCACGGTCGGCGCGTCGTCGCTGGCGGCGCACAACTACCCGGCGAACCAGTTCCGCCCCTATACGGTCACGCTGACGGTGACGGACGGGCGCGGCGGTCAGGCGCAGCGCCAGGCGCAGGTGGAGTTCGCGGCGCCGCCGGCGAACCGCAACCCGGTCGTCGAGGCGCTCCAGATCCTCCGCCAGGGCAACTGGGGCGTGTCGGTCGTCGCCGGCGCCGCCGATCCGGACGGCGACGCCCTCGCCTACACGTTCGACTGGGGCGACGGCAGCCCGCCGACCAACGCCGCGGGCGGCGTCGCGTCGCACGTGTATCCCGACGGCCAGTTCCGCGCCTATACGATCACCGTCACGGTGCGCGACGGCCGCGGCGGCGAGGCGCAGCGCCAGGGCCAGGTGAACTTCCCGCAGCCCGCCGCGAACCGCGATCCGTCCTTCGAGACGCTCCGCGTCGTGCCGCAGGAGGGCTTCGAGATCCTGGCGGTCGCCGGGGCGGCCGACCCGGACGGCGACGCGCTCACCTACACCTTCGCGTGGGGCGACGGCGCCCCGGACACGGTGAACCGCAGCGGCATCGCCGCCCACGGCTACGCGGCCAACATCTTCCGCGCCTACACGATCACCGCCACCGTCGAGGACGGCCGGGGCGGTCGGGCGCAGCGGCAGATCGAGGTGGACTTCCCCGAGCCCGAGGAGAACGCGCCGCCGGTCATCGGCGACGTGGCCCAGAACGGCGGCTCGCGTGGCCTCGTGACGGTCACGGTCGACGCCTTCGACCCCGAGGGCAGCCGCCTCAGCTACCGCATCCACTGGGGTGACGAGGCCGATCCGGAGGCGACCGCGCCGTTGCTGGGCGGCGCCGGCAGCCACCGCTTCGCGCTGCGCGCCGAGCCCTACGCGGCGTACGTCGTCGTGACGGACGCCCACGGCAACGAGACGCGCGAGGCGTTCGAGGTGCGCATCCAGGACGGCGCCACGATCGTCCGCGACTTCTCGGCCAACGTCGTGCGCGACGGCACGGTGCTCTTCACCGCGGTCGCGGAGGATCCGGACGGCGACGACTTCCTCGTCTACTCGTTCGACTTCACCGACGACGGCATCTACGAGGTCGTCAACCAGGCCGACGGCAGCCTCATCCACAACTATGCGGAAGCAGGGGACTATCAGGCGCGCGTCCGCGTGACCGACACGTGGTCGACGAACAGCGTCACCGCCACGGTGCGCCTGCGCCTGCAGCCCTGGGTCGGCGAGAACGGCGCCCCGGTCATCGGCGAGGTGGTCGTGCGGCCCGGTCCCCGCGGCGAGGTGGACCTGGCGGTCGATGCGTGGGACCCCGAGGGCGGCCGCGTGACCTACGTCGTGCACTGGGGCGACGAGGAGGGCGAGGAGGCCACCGAGGCCCTCATCGGCGGCGTCGGCGAGCACGTCTACGACTTCCCGATCGACGGCCAGCCCTACAGCGGCTGGGTCGTCGTCACCGACGACGCGGGCTCGACGACCCGCGCCGAGTTCGAGGTGACCATCGAGGACCACGCGACGCAGATCCGGGACCTGGCGGCGAGCCTCATCCGCGAGGGCACCTTCCTGTTCACCGTGCGCGCCGACGACGAGGATGGCAGCGACCAGCTGCTGTACCGCTTCGACTTCGACGGCGACGGCAACTGGGACGTGCGCGACGCGGTGGCGAACAGCGCCGTGCACACGTACGGCGGCGCGGGCACCTACACGGTGCGCGTCGGCGTGACCGACACCTGGTCGGGCGCCAGCGCCGAGGCCGAGCGGGAGATCGCGGTGCAGGAGTGGGTGCCCGACAACCTGCCGCCGGAGATCAACGCCATCCGCGTCACCACCGAGCCGCGCGGCGTGGCCCACCTGGCCGTCGACGCCCGCGACCCCGAGGGCGGCCGCGTCGACCTGGTCGTGCACTGGGGCGACGAGCCGGACGAAGAGACGCTCGCGGCGCTGGCCGGCTTCGGCGGCACGCACCGCTACGCCTTCCGGCGCGACGGCGCGCCGTATCGCGGCTTCGTCCAGGCGACGGACGGCATCGGCGCGTCGGTCCGTCGCGAGTTCGAGGTCCGGATCGAGGACCGCCCGACGGTGGTCAGCGAGATGGCCGCCCACCTCATCCGCGAGGGCACGGTGCTCTACGCGGTGGCCGCGGACGACGGCGACGGCGCCGACGGCCTGACCTACTCGTTCGACTTCGACGACGACGGCCGCCTCGACCTCGTGGACCAGCGGACGAGCAGCGTCGTCCACACCTACGACGCCCCGGGCCTGTACCGGGCGCGCGTGGTCGTCACCGACACCTGGTCGGGCAACACCGCCGAGGGCCGGACGCAGATCGAGATCCTCCCGTGGGTGGGCGAGAACGCCCCGCCGATCGTGCAGGGCATCGAGGTCACCACCGGCCCGCGTGGCGCCGCGTCGATCCAGGTCATCGCCAATGACCCCGAGGGGGGCCGCCTCGACCTCGTCGTGCACTGGGGCGACGAGGCCGCCGAGGACGCGCTGTCGCCGATGGCCGGCTTCCGCGCCGACCACCGCTACGCGCTGCCCGAGGACGGCGAGCCGTACCAGGGCTACGTGCTCGTCACGGACGCCAACGGCAACTCGGTCCGCGGCGACTTCGCGGTGCCGGTGGCGGACCGGGCGACGGCGATCCTCGGGATCAATCAGAATCGCGTGCGTGAGGGCACCTACTTGTTCACGGTCAACGCCGAGGACGGGGACGGCCCCGAGGTGCTCCGCTACAGCTTCGACTACGAGAGCGACGGCGTGTGGGATGTGGTCGACCAGGTGGCCAACACGAGCGTGAAGGCCTACGGCGACAATGCGCGCCACACGGCGACGGTGCGCGTCACCGACTCCTGGTCGGGCGCGACCGGGGAGGGCGAGGTCACGGTCGGCGGCGACGACGTCATCGACGAGAACCGCGCGCCGATGATCCACGGCGTCGAGGTCAGCGTGGGTCCCGGCGGCCGCACGGGCCTCGTCATCGACGCGACCGACCCCGAGGGCGGCCGGCTCACCTCGACCGTGCACTGGGGCGACGAGGCCGAAGAGAACGCCATCGAGGCGCTCGTGGCGATGGACGGGCAGCACGTGTACCCGTACCCCGCCGACGGGCTCGCGTACGAGGGCTGGGTGGTCGTGGCCGACGCGCTCGGCGCCGAAGCGCGCGCCGCGTTCACCGCGGAGATCGCCGACGTCAAGACGGTCATCCGCAACGTGTCGGTGGCCCACCTCGGCAACGGGCGCGTGCAGGTGACGGCGAGCGCCGTCGATGCCGACACCCGGGATCTCATGTACGCGTTCGACATGAACGGCGACGGCGCCTACGAGGTGGAGGCGCAGCCCGAGAACAGCGCGTTTTACACCTACCTCGACGCTGGCGACTACGACATCGTCGTCGCGGTGACCGATCCCTGGTCGGGCGTCGTGACCGAGGGCCGCGCCGACTTCACGCTCGAGCCCTGGGAGCAGGAGGTGCCGATCGGCGGCGACCACCTCGAGGGCGAGGAGGGCCGCTGCCTCGTCTTCCGCATCGGGGGCGGCCAGCTGTCGACGAAGGTGGACCCCGAGGTCTGCCGCCGCGCCGCGAACCCCGACCCGGGGGCGTGGCACTGGGAGTTCGGCGACGGCAGCAGCGCCGACGGTTCCGAGGTCGGCCACATCTACCGCGACGACGGCGTGTACGACATGGTCGTCACTGGCGGGACGGAGAGCCGGCCGCTGCGCTCCACCATCCAGGTGTACGTCGCGAACGCCGCGCCGGAGTTCCTCACGCAGCCCCCGGTGCTCGTCGAGGCCGGCCGCACCTACACCTACGACGTCGAGATCCTCGATCCCGGCGCCGACGAGGTGCGCGTCTCGCTCGACGAGGGCCCCGAGGGCATGACCCTGCAGCAGGCCGGCGACGATCGCCACTGGACGCTGACCTGGGAGGTGCCGCAGGACGCCGCCGGCACCACGGTCCGCGTCGCGCTGCGCGCCATCGACGGCCACACCGTCGAGGGCAACTGGGTGCCCGACGAGGGCGCCGGCGCCCAGCGCTACGCAGTGTCGGTCAGCGGCGAGCTCGACGACGGGGAGGAGCCGATCAACCCCGACGCGGGCATCCCCCTGGCGGACGCCGGCGAGCCCGACGCCGGTCCGAACTTGAGCACCGAGGCGTTCAGCGGCTCGTCGTGCAACTGCGACGTGGCCAGCGGCACGCCCGCCGGCGCGCTCTTCCTGCTCGGCCTGCTCGGCCTCGTCCGCCCCCGCCGCCGCCGCTGACCGACCGCCCGGGGCCCGCTGCCGGCGGGCCTCAGGGCGCGGTGACCCGCAGCCTCCGCTCCACGATGTCGAGCCCGCCGCGCCCGTCGCGCACCGCGATGAACACGGTCACGTCGCCGGGCTCGTCGGGCAGGTCGAGGTCGGCGTCGACGTCGTCGCCGTAGGTGCTGCCCGGGTCGAACGTGCCGCCGGTCGAGAACCAGGTGAACAGCAGCTCCTCGGCGCGCGTGTCGCCGGTGGATTCGTCCGTGTACGACTCGACGCTGTCGGCGGACAGGGTCAGGCGGAGGGGGACGATGGTGCCGGCGCGCACGTCGAGCGGCGCGTCGGCGGGCGCCTCGCGGCGCCCCACCTCGACGGACACGACGGTCGGGTTCCGGTTGGGGGTGCCGCCGTCGCGCACCACCAGCTTCTTCACCGTGCGCACGTCGCCCTTGGGCCCGCTCTGGAGCTTGATCCAGAGGTCGAGGCCGTCCTCGAGCGTCACCATCTCGCCGTCGAGGCCGCGCACCGCGCCGGCCTCGGCAACGAATCGTTCGTACAGGGCGCGCAGGTTCAGGCCGTCCGGGCCCAGATCCAGCACCACGTCCGGTCCCATGCCCGGCAGCGGTCGCTCCAGCTGCGGATCGACGCACTCGTAGGCCACGGACGCGCCATACGAGTACAGGCAGACCGCCCACCGATACGTCGACGTCTCGCCCGCGGGGACGAAGTCGCGCACCGACAGGCGGACCTCGTCCTCCGGCGCCGGCTCGGGCCGATCCGCGACGATGCCGAGCACCTGGTAGCGCGTCAGCTCGTTGCGGGGATCGAACGGCTCGCCGCACGCGGACAGGAGCACAGACGGCAGGCAGACCTTCACGAGCAACGTGCAGCGGCGCATCAGAACTCTCCCCGCAGGCCGAACGAGGGGATCAGCGGCAGACCGGCCAGCGTGGCGCTCTCGGTGTAGTCGTAGTTGTAGCGGGTGCCTTCGGGGTTCTCGCGGTTGTAGGCGTTCTGCACGTCCAGGTAGGCGGTGAGCACCCACGCGTCGAAGATCCAGTGTTTGTCCAGCCGGACGTCCAGCTGGTGGAACGCGTCCTTGCGGCGGCTGTTGGTCCGCCCGTAGATGGGCACATACACGTCGCCGTCGCTGTCGAACACGGCGCCTTCGACCGGCGTCTCGAGGTTGCCGCTCACGTAGCGCCAGCGGACGCCCAGCTCCCACCGCTCGTTGAACTTGTACTGCCCGAGCACGGTCAGGATGTGCGTCTGATCGCTGTCGGCGAGGCGCCAGTCCTCGCCGGGACCGTCCTTTCGCTCCGAGCGCATCAGCGTGTAGCTGAGCCAGCCGAAGAACGCGTCGGTGAGGTCGTGCCGCAGGAGCACCTCGGCGCCATACGCACGCGCCTCGCCGTCGTTCGTGTACTTGACGTCCGGATCGTCGGCGGGGATCACGCGGTCGGTCATGTTGCGGTAGAAGCCGACCACGTCCACCAGGACCGCGTCCGTGAGCTGCCGCTCCACCCCCGCGCTGTACTGAAGCGTGTGCTGCATGCCGAGGTCCGGGTTGCCGAAGGTCTCGTTGTACTCGTCGACGTCGGGCGGGCTGCTGTAGCGGCCCACGCCGGCCTTGACGACGGTGCCGGGCGTCAGCGTGTACCGCGCCGTCATCCGCGGATCGACGGCGAGCGCCTGCAGCGGCGAGAAGAAGTCCAGGCGCACGCCGGGCACCAGCAGCAGATCGCCGAGCTGCGCCTGCGCCTCGCTCCAGAGCGCGGGCACCACCGCGGCGACCGAAGCCTTCGTGTAGAGGGTCTCCTGCGCGCCGAGCGGCTGCTGAGGCTGGCCCTCCTTCGGGGGCTGCGGCGCGTTGACCTCCGCGTCGAATACGAACGCGTACCCGTCGAGGCCGCCGCGCAGCCGCAGCGCCTCTGAGAGCTTCAGATCGACGTCGTCGCGATACGTGAGCTGCCAGCCGCCGAAGTCCAGCAGGAAGTTCTGGCCCAGCGCCGTGCGCGAGTCCTGCCGACCGAAGGTGAGGCTCGCCTCGTTCTCGAAGTTCGGGTCGGGGCGGTAGTTCCACGCCAGGAACAGGTTGTAGAACGACACATCGTTCTCGAAGCCGCCGCGGAAGGCCGGATCGTCGCCAGGCTCCTTGATCAGCAGCTCGAGCGCGTCGCTCGAGCCGTAGGCGATGGCGCGCAGGCGGTGGGCGCGCTTCTGCCAGTCGTACACGGCCTGGAAGTCGTAGTAGCGCGGCGCGACGGTGAACGTGTTCTCGTCGTCGGGGACGGCGAGCGGCAGCAGCGCGTCGATGTAGCTGCGTCGCGCGGCGACGGCGAACGTCGCGTTCTCGGTGAGCGGGCCCTCGATCAGAAAGCCGGCGTCGAAGATGTCCGCCTCGGCGAAACCGTGGAAGCCGTCGTCCTTCGGGCGGCGCACGCGCGCCTCGACGAGGCCGCCGGCGAGCAGCCCGTACTCCGCGCCGAAGTTGCCCGGGTACAGGTCGATCGACTCGAGCAGCGCGCTGCCGAACGTGCTGCGCAGGCCGCCGAAGTGGAAGAGCTGCGGGACCCAGTGGCGGTTCAGGAACGCGCCGGAGTCCTCGCGGTCGGCGCCGCGCAGGAGCAGACCGCCGCCGCCGAAGGGCACGCGCGCGACGCCCGGCAGGTTCTGGACCACCTTGAGCGCGTCGCCGTTGGTGCCCGGAATCTTTCGGATCTCCTCGACGGTGATCGTGCGGCGGGCCACCTCTTTGGCCGGGCGGCGGCCGACGACGACCA
This sequence comes from Myxococcota bacterium, assembly GCA_963169045.1. Classification (GTDB taxonomy): domain Bacteria; phylum Myxococcota_A; class Bradymonadia; order UBA7976; family UBA1532; genus CAUJDF01. Next base: position 20,039 of record CAUJDF010000087.1, on the reverse strand, counting down.
CCTCCTCGGCGTCGTCGACGCGCTCGAGGTAGTAACGCACGTCGAGGGCCTCGCCGGCCTTCACCTCCTCCTCGTCCTCGAGGGCGAGGAAGGCGGGCGCCTCGACGAGGACCTTCACCGGGCCGGCGGGCACGCCGTCGAACGAGAAGCGGCCCTTCTCGTCGGTCACGACCTCGCGCTGCAGCGCCGGCAGCTTCACCCGGAAGCCGCCCAGCGGCGCGCGAGAGCCGCGCTCGAGCAGCTCGCCGTGGAGCGCGCCCTGCGCGTCGGGCGTCGGCTTCACCTCGACCGTCGACTCGAGCGTGAACGCGTACCGGTACAGGATCTGGACCGCGGTCGGCTGATCCTGGACCCGAGCCGGGCGGAACGTGAACAGACGGACCGCGTCGAGGGCGGCTTGGTCGAAGCGCGGCCCAAAGGCACCGGCGGCGGGCGTCTCGATGGCCGCCTCGGTCACCTTGCCCTCGGCGTCGATCGTGATCCGCAGCACCACCTCGCCGGTGGCGCCCGCCGCCTCCGCGTCGGCGGGGTACTCGGCCTGGACGAAGCCCGTGAGCTCCGGCGGCACGAGGTCGGTCGGCGCCGCCGCGGGCGCGCCGTCGGCGGGTGGAGGGTCGGGTTGGGCCAGGGCCGCGAGCGGGGCCACGGCGGTCGCCACGCTCAGAACGGTCGCGCGCAGCATCGGTGTCTTTGCATCTCCGGCGGTTGGGGAACGGTGGGCGGCAAGATACGGTCGGCGGCGGGAGGGGTGCCAGTCGGAAGTGCCCGGGGTCGGCGGCGTCAGTACCCGTGGGGATCGACCTTCACCTTGCCCCGGAACGTCCAGTAGATGATCGCGGTGTAGGTGAGGACGAACGGCATGCCGAGCAGGACGATCAGCAGCCCGATGCCGAGGGTCTTCTCGCTGCTCGCGCCGTTGAAGATCGTCAGGCTGTGGGCCGGGTCGTTGCTGGCGATCACGAGGTTCGGGTAGAGCGCGGCCCCGAACAGCGCCACGAGCGCGGCGATCGTGGCCGACGAGCTGACGAAGGCGTACTTCGGCCGGCCCCGGAAGAGCGCGCGGGGGATGTTCGCGATCGCCAGCACGTTCAGCACGGGGACCACCCACAGCCACGGGAAGCGACCGAAGTTCGCCACCGCGTGCGGCACGTTCACCAGCGCGAACATCGTCGCCAGCATGAACAGCACCAGGTAGAGCCCGAACGTGCGCCACACCCACCCGCGGAGGCGCTCCTGCAGCTCGCCCTCCGTCTTCAGGTACAGGAAGATCGACCCGTGCATGGCCAGCAGGGCCACTGACAGAAGACCGACAAGGAGCGGAAAGGGGCGCAGCTGCCCCAGCAGGCCCCCGGACCAGTCGTACACGCCGCCGGCCGGTACGATGAGGTCGCCGTTCGCGTCCAGCGGCAGCCCCATCATCACGTTGCCCACCGCCACGCCGAACAGGAGCGCCGCCAGCGCCGACCCGAACGCGAAGCCGCCGTCCCAGAAACGGCGCCAGAACGTCGATTGCATCTTGGAGCGGAACTCGATCGACACCGCGCGGAAGATGAGCGCGAGCAGCAGCAGCATGAACGCCGTGTAGAAGCCACTGAACACGCTGGCGTACACCTCCGGGAACATCGCGAACATGGCACCGCCGAACGTGACCAGCCACACCTCGTTGCCGTCCCACAGCGGCCCGATTGAATTCAGGAACACCCGGCGCTCGTGGTCGGTGCGCGGCACGAAGGGGTGCAGGATGCCCACGCCCAGGTCGAATCCGTCCAGGATCGCGTAGCCCGTGAGCAGCACGCCGAGCAGGAAGTACCAGACGACGCACAGCGCTTCGTAGCTCACCGGTCGCGCTCCTTGGCTTCGGTCATGCTCGCTTCGCGGTCCACGCGATCGGCCGCCGCCGCCACCGCGCCGCCCGGGCGCGTGCTCGCCGGCATCGACACCGGCTCCGGGCCGTGCTGGATCTTGCTGTTGAGGACCAGGATCCAGACGGCGAACAGCAGCAGGTAGATCAGGCTGAACAGGACGATGGATCCGAAGACCTGCTCCGGGCGGACGGAGGCGCTGACGGCCTCGCTCGTCCGCAGGGCCGACGTCGTGTCGTACCGGACGAAGCCGTCGGCGCCCAGCGCGAGGTGCTGGGCGTCCGTCCACGTCACGGTCGGGTGCACGATCCACGGCTGACGACCCACCTCGGCGGCGACCCAGCCCAGTTCGTTGGCCACGAACGGTCCGAGCACCGACAACACGAACACCCACATCAGCCAGCGCTTCTGAAAGAGCGTGCCGCGCCACCGCAGCAACAGCGCGAGCAGCGTGAGCGCCACGAAGTACATCCCGAGCGCGACCATCACGTGGTAGCTCACGAAGGGCACGGTCACCGGCGGGCGGTCCTCGGGCCGGAAGCGATCGAGGCCGGGGATGGAGGCGCGCGTGTCCTCGTGCACGAGCCAGCTCAGCAGGCCGGGGACGGCGATGTTGGCGCGCAACGTGCCCGCCCGCTCGTCGGGGATGCCGAAGAGCGACAGGTCGGCGGGGCCGGTCTCGTAGTGCGCTTCGAAAGCGGCGAGCTTCGCCGGCTGCTCCCGCGCCACCATCTTGGCGTTGCTGTGGCCGCTGACGACCTGCAGACAGCTCGCGAGGGACGCCAGCAGGAGCGCGCCCGTGAATGAGCGGCGCGCGAACTCCTGGTGTTTGTTCTCGAGCACGTACCAGGCGGAGATGCTCATGATGAAGAACCCGCCGAGGATGAACGCGCCCAGCCAGACGTGAACCAGGCGGTTCACCGTGCTCGGATTGAAGACCATCGCCCAGAAGTCGACGATCTCGGCGCGCCCGTTCACCACGTGGTGGCCGGCGGGCGTCTGCTGCCAGGAGTTGGCGACGGTGATCCAAATCGAGCTGAAGATGGAGCCGAGCGCCACCATCACGGTCGAGAAGAAGTGGAACTTCGGCCCGACGCGGTCCCAGCCGAAGACGAGCACCGCCAGGAAGCCCGACTCGAGGAAGAAGGCGAAGATGCCCTCCGCCGCGAGCGCCGAGCCGAACACGTCACCCACGAAGCGGCTGTAGACGGCCCAGTTCGTGCCGAACTGGAACTCCATCACGATGCCGGTGGCCACCCCCATGGCGAAATTGAGGGCGTAGACCTTCGTCCAGAAGCGGGCCGAGGTCTCATAGATCGCTTGACGGGTGCGGAGGAACATGCCCTCGAGGTAGACGAGGACGACGCCCATGCCGATGGTCAGGGGCGGGAAGAGGTAGTGGAACATGATCGTCAGCGCGAACTGAACGCGCGACAGCCAGACCGGATCGTCCACGGCTCAGCCTCCGCCGCTCGCCCTGCATCTCGACGGTCGGGCGGCGCCCGCGGTCGCGCCGCGATGGATTCCGCGGCGATCCCGCGCATAGACTGCGACCGATGGAAGATCGCGCCCTCCTGACCTCGCCGACCTGCGCCATGGCCTTCGTCCGTCCGGCGCCCGGCATCGCGCTCATCCACTTCGCCGGCCACGACGTCGGGCAGTTCGGCGACCGCCCGATGCTCGAGGTCGAGCGACTCCTCGGCGGCGAGGGGCAGCTCTTCATCGATGCGCGCGGCGCGCGCGGCGCGAGCATCGACGTGAGCGGTCAGTGGGCCGCGTGGCTCATGCGGCAGGCGGGGTGGCGAACGGTGATGCTCGTGCAGGCGCCCTTCATGCGCGTCTCGGCCGAATTCGTGTCGCGTTTCGGGCAGTTCGGCGACCGGTTCCGCGTGGTGACCGACGAAGCGGCGTTCGAGGCCGAGCTCGGCGCGGCGGTCGCGCGCGAGGCGGCGCGCGATGCCGGCGGCGGAGTCTAATCGTCCCAGCGGCCGTGGCCGGGGATGCGCACCGTGTGTTCGTCGAAGCGCCCGTCCGACGCGTCCGCGTGACAGGCGTTGCAGCGGGCAAACGTCTTCACTTCGGGGTTGTCGCGCACGAGGCGCGCGGGGATCTCGTCGTGCTCGCGGCGGAAGAAGCGCGTCTCGGTGATCCGCAGCGGCGTCTCCGCGGCGGGGACGCGCCGTCCGCCCGCCTGGGCTTCGAGCCATGTCGTCAGCGCGGCGCGCGTCGCGTCGGGCAGCTCCGCGCTCTCGCCGAAGTGGTCCCCGAGGCCGCCCATGAGGCGCGTCCACGAGCGTGCGGGCAGCAGGCCGGGTGGGTACGCCACGTGACAGCTGCCGCACTCCTTGCGGTACTGCGGGCTCGACGCCGCGGCCGGCGCGCGCCGCCCGAGGTCCTCGTCGGCATCGTCGTCGTGCGCCAGCGCGCCGCCCGCCAGGGCCAGCACCGCCAGCAGCGTCGCCGCGGCCCTCATCGCTTCACCTCCGTCAGGAAGAGCACGACGTCGGCCTTCTCCTGGGGCGTGCACTCGCGGCCGACCGTCCATTTGCAGTTGCGCTTGAACCACTTCTCGACCTCGGCGGGATCGGTGAAGCGCGTCGGCTCCACCGCGGGCGCCATGGCGGCGAGGACCTCGCCGGTCTTCACGTGCCGGCCCGGTCCGAGCGGGTCGGGGCCGTGGCAGGACGTGCAGGCGCGGGCGACGCCGCCGTCCGGAGCGGCGAACGACTGCGTCCAGAACGCGCGGCCGCGCGCCGCGTCGGGGGCTCCGGCGCCGGCGGCCCGGTAGGCGTCGATCAGGCCGGGCGCCGCCAGCAGCGCGGCGACGGCGAGAGGGGCGAGGTTCATCGAGAGCTCCTTTCCTTTCGGGTCATGGCGCCGTCGACGAACGTGCCCGCCTCGGCGTCGGCATGGCAGTCGCCGCAGCGGCCGGCGTCGTCGTCGGGGACGGGGTGTCGTTCGCGCCACCAGGGCAGCGCGGTGACGCGCAGCGGCGTCTCGGCGGGGGGCGTCGTGTGCGCGACGTACCAGGCCGCCTCGTTGACCTCGCGCTCGGCGGCGTGCGAGGTGAGGAAGCGCTCCACACGCGCCGCGGGCTCTGCCTCGAGGCCGAGGTCCTCGCCGAAGTGGTCGGCCTGGCCGTCCATCAGCGCGGTCCAGGAGCGCGCGGGCAGCAGGTGGGGCGGGTAGGCGAGGTGGCACTCGCCGCAGGCGCTCCGCCACTCCGGGTCGTCGGGCAGCGCGCGGCCGGCGTACGGGCGCTCGCCGGCGAGCACGCCGCGCGCGGACCACAGTGCGCCGCCGGCGATCGCGCCGACGAGCAGCAGCGCGACGCCGCGGTGCGCCGGCGACGACGGCGCGCCGGGGACCGCGCGCTTGCGGCCCGTCACCATCGCCAGCGGCAGAGCCTCGCCGTGCCGCAGGCTGGCCAGGACGACGCCGGCGAGGTGCAGGCCGAGCCAGCAGAGCAGCGCCAGCGACAGGGCCCCGTGCGGACCGTGCAGCGCGATCCCCTGGCCGACGGAGAGCACGCCGCCGAGCGGTCCCTGGCCCTCCTCGCCGCCGAGCACCCACACGCCGGTGACTGCCAGCAGCAGCACCAGCGCCATGGCGGCGACCATCGCCCAGCCCGCGAGCGGATCGTGGCCCGCCGGCCGGTGTGCCGTGCCCGCGAGCAGGTCGTGGATGTGCGCCCGGACGTCGCGCGGCCCCCTCAGGAAGGCGCGGAACCGGGCGTGCGGGCCCCCGATGAAGCCCCAGAGCACGCGGAACAGGGTCAGCGCGGCCGCCAGCGTGCCCGCCAGCACGTGCAGGTGCAGCCACCGGGCATCTCCCGCCGTGAGCCACGCGCCGGCCACCGCGGCCCCGAGGAGCCCGTGGAACGTCCGCGTCGGCACGTCCCAGATCCGCATCTTCGCCATGCGGCCACCCTAGAGGCGCCGCATTGGTTGCCGGTGAATCGCGGATTAGACGTTCATGAGATCGGCAGCGTGAGCACGGCGCGGCAGCCGCCGCCGGGCGCCGACTCGAGGCGGCAGTCGCCGCCGTGGCGTCGCGCGACCTCGCGGGCGAGCGGCAGGCCGAGGCCCAGGCCGGCGCGGTGGCGACGGCGCGCCTCGCCCCCGCGCGCGAACCGGTCGAACAGGGCCTCGCGCGCGTCGGGCGGCACCCCGGGCCCGCTGTCGTCGACGGTGAACGTCGCGCGCGTGGCGTCGGCCTCGACGCGCAACGTCACCGGGCCGCCGGGCGCGTACGCCGCCGCGTTGCGCAGCAGGTTGCCGAGCGCCGACTCCACGAGCGCGCCGTGCACCCGCAGCACGGGGTCGGCCGCGATCTCGATCGACAGCGGGCACCCCGCGGCCTCGAGCGCCCTCGCCTCGGCGGCGGCGGCGCGACGCGCCACCTCGGCGGCGTCCGTCGGTTCGCGAAGCTGCTCGGCCTGCCCCGCATCGATGCGCGCCAGCAGGTTGAGGCCCTCGACGAGCGCGCGCAGCCGCTCCACCGACTCGCGCACCGTGAGCAGCGCCTCGCGATAGGCCTCGGGCGTGCGCGCGCGGCGCAGCGTCACGTCGAGCTCGCCGAGCATCACGGTGACCGGGGTGCGCAGCTCGTGCGCCGCCTCGGCGGTGAAGCGGGCCTGCGCGCCGAAGGCGACATCCAGGCGCGAGAGGAGCGCGTTCATCGCCTCGATGAGCGTCCGGACCTCGGCCGGCCCCTGCGCCGTCAGCCGGGCGCCGGCGCCGTGGCCGGTCGCGCGCGCCGCCTCCTCCCGCGCCTGCTCGAGCGGCGCCAGCGCGCGGCGCACGACACGTCGCTGCAGGAGGGCCCCGCCGAGCGCCGCCAGGAGCGCCACCGCGGCGTAGGTCAACGAGAACACGCCGATCGTGCGGCGCAATGTCGGTCGCTGCGCGGCCGCCGCGACGACGACGTGGTCGTGGTCCTCGTCGTCGTCGTCGTGCTCGGGCTCGGCGACGAGCAGCAGCAGGCGCCGGTCGCCCACCTCGGCGAAGGTCGGGCCCCGCGCCGCCAGCGCCTCGGCCCACAGGTCCCGCGGGACGCGGGCGTCCCCCGGCTCGGCGAGCCAGACCTCGACCGGGGAGCGGCCGCGCTCCACCTCCCAGCGCCCGTCGGGCTGCGGGTGCGCCTCGGCGTGGGCCGCCGCCAACAGCGCCCGGTCGAGCGCGCGGACCTGCGTCGCGTGCAGCAGGGCCCCCGTCGCCACGCCGACCACGAGCAGCGCCCCGATGGTCACCGCCGTCCCGCGCGCCACGAGGCGCCCGGCCAGGGTGGCGCTCAACGCCGGGCGTCCTCGAGGACGTAGCCGACGCCGCGCACGGTGTGGATGAGCGGCCGATCGAAGCCCTGGTCGACCTTCGCGCGCAGGTAGCTGATCTGGACGTCGACCACGTTCGTGCCCGGGTCGTGGCTCACGTCCCAGACGCGCTCGAGCAGGCGGGTGCGGCTCATCACGCGTCCCGCGTTCTCGGCGAGGCAGCGCAACAGCGCGAATTCCTTGGCGGTCAGGCGGATCTCGCGACCGCCCCGGTGCACGCGGTGGGCGGCGAGGTCGATCTCGAGGTCGCCGACGGTGAGGCGCTCGGCGGCGCCGGCGCGGCGCGTCACGGCGGCGATGCGGGCCAGCAGCTCGTCGAAGGCGAAGGGTTTGACCAGGTAGTCGTCGGCGCCGCCGTAGAGGCCCTCGACGCGCTCCTCGACGCGGTCGCGCGCCGTCACGCAGATGGCGGGCAGGCGCTCGCCGTGGCGGCGCAGCTCGCGGACGAGGTCGAGGCCGTCGCCGTCGGGCAGCATCCGGTCGACCACGAGCAGGTCGAACTCGTCGGCGGCGAGCGCCGCGCGGGCGGCCGCGAGGTCGGCGGCGAGCGTCACCTGGTGGCCCTCTTCGCGAAGGCCCCGCGCGGCGAAGCCCGCGATCCTCGGTTCGTCCTCGACCAGCAGGATGCGCACGGCTCGAGCATACCGTCGGCCGGCCGCGCCGGGAGGTCAGGCGAACGAGACGAGGGCGAGCGCGATCGCCGCCGGCAGCGCCTGCACGAAGAGGATGGCGCGCGACGCGGTGGCCCCGCCGTAGACGCCGGCCACGAGCACGCACGACAGGAAGAACGTCTGCACCGCGCGCGCGAACGTCGGCGCGTCGATCAGCAGGCCCCAGATCAGGCCCGTCGCCAGGAAGCCGTTGTAGAGGCCCTGGTTGGCGGCGAGGACGGCGGTCGCCTGCGCCTGCTCTTCGGACATGCGGAACGTCTTGCGTCCGAAGGGGCGCGTCCACAGGAACATCTCGAGCACCAGGAACCACAGGTGCGCGAGGGCGACGAAGGCGACGGCGACGCGGGCGGCGAGCTGCATGGCCGCGCATCATGCCCGCACGCCGCGCTTTACACCACGTTCGCGAACGCGTCATTTCTGTCGCCACGGAGGTCGACGTGGGACGAGTGACGGTCGCATGGGTGCTGGCGGGCGCGCTCCTCGGCGCGCCGGTGGTGACGACGGCGGCGGCCGAGACGAAGCCGGCGCGCGCGGCGAAGGTCGAGCCGGCGGCCGCCGGCGCGCTGGTCGACGCCTGGCTGGCGGCGCAGAACGGCGGCGACTTCGCAGCCTACGAGGCGCTCTATGCGAGGCGCTTCGAGGGCATCAAGCGGGCCGGACCGCGCACGACGCGGTTCGACCGCGCGGGCTGGGTCGCCGACCGCGCCCGCATGTTCAAGAAGCCGATGAAGGTCACCGCCGACGATCGCAAGGTCAGCGCGGCGGGCGCGCTGGCGGTGGTGACCTTCACCCAGACGTGGTCCTCGGGGAAGTTCGAGGACCGCGGCCCCAAGCAGCTCCTCCTGGTCGAGGAGGGCGGCGGCCTGCGCATCGCGCGCGAGGAGATGCTCGCCTCGACGCTGCGGCCGCCCGAGGTCGGCGCGCTCGACGCGGCGCGGCTGATGATGGTGATCGAGGGCGGCCACGTGGTGCTCGACGCGACGCCCGGCGACCTGCGGCACGCCGCGCCGGAGGTGACCGTGCCGGCGCGGGTGGCGGAGGCGGCGCTGCTCGACCTCGGCCCCTGGCAGGCCTGGGAGGGCCGGGAGGTCGTCGGCTACGGCGCGCAGGGCGAGGTCTGTCGCGGCAAGCTCGGGCGACCGCGGCTCCTCGCGCGCGCGATCCCGCACTTCGGCGTCGTTCAGGGCTGGGAGGGCCGGGAGGAGGGCACGGCGCCGGCGCCGCCCGCGCAGATCGCCGCCGAGCTGTGGGACCTCGCCGGCGAGGCCGGGCGGCTGCTGGTGGCGCCGCTGGCCGGCTGCGAGCGCGCCGTCTACGCGCGACCGGCGGACGCGCCGGCGCCCGCCATTTTCGCGGCCGCCGAGGACGCCGCGCTCGAGAAGCGCGCGCGCAACGCGTTCCGCGCGCTGCCGGCGCACAAAGCCATCCAGACCGATTTCGCCAGCAATTACGCGGGGAAGGGGCCGTGGGACGGCGGCGCGGGAGACGTGGTCGTGTTCCGCGGGCCGACGACGTGGGTGGCGGTGTCGGCGCGGGCCGGCGACGGCTGCGGCGACTTCTACGGCGAGCTCTGGGCGCTCTGGCGGCTCGACGGCCGGCGGCTCGTGCTGCTGAGCGATCCCGAGGCGCCGGGCACGTTCTTCGCGCCGGAGGCGGCGGCGGACCTCGACGGCGACGGCGTGCCCGAGCTGTTGCAGCGCGACCGGCTCGCGCGCCCCGACGCGGGCGTGTGGCGCGTCACCGAAGACATCACCACGCCCTTCCTCGACTGTCCCTGCTGACGCCGTGGGACGCGCGCTCGCCGGCGTGACGGTGCTCGCGGCGATGCTGGCGAGCTGCTTTCGCGATCCCGACGCGGGGCTGCGCGAGTCGCTGCGGCCGGCGGCGCTCGAGGCGCCCGAGCCGCCGGCGCGACCCGTCGAGGCGCGCACGTACATGGTGCGCGTCTGGGCGACGGCGGGCTACCGCAGGGAGGCGCGCGACTGGCAGCAGCGCTTCGGCGATCTGTTGCGTCGGGCCGAGCGCATCACCGCGCCCGCGTTCGGCGTGCGCTTCGCCGTGGCGGAGTATCGCGAGTGGGACGCCGAGCCGGCGGGCCAGGCCGCCGACGCGCTCGACGCGCTGGAGGCGCTCGATGCGGGCGAGGACGTCGACTGGGTCGTCGGCCTGATGGCGGCGCTCCCGGTCGTGACCTCGAGCCAGCACCAGCTCGGCGCGGCCCGCTACTTCTCGCGACACATCGTGATGCGCGGCCTGCACGACGTCGCCGAGTACGACGCGCTGGCCGCGAGCCTGACCCACACCGACGTGGCGGACCGGGACGCGCTCTACCACCAGCGCCTCGAACACAAGGCGCTCACGCTGTTCCTGCACGAGTGGGCGCACACGCTGGGGGCGCCCCACGTGCGCGACACCGAAGACATCCTCTCGCCGGTGTACGACCACCGCGCGTCGTTCTTTGCGCCGCGCGTCGAAGGCATCCTGCGCCGCGTCCTCGCCGAGCGCGCGCTCGAGGTGCGCGACGAGGCGAAGCTGGTGGCCGATCTGAGAGCAGCCATGGAGGGATGGGATGGCTGGGATCCGGTCGACCGCGGGCACTACCTGGCGATGCTCGGCGAGCGGAAGGCGCAGGAGCGCCAGGCCGACGAGCTGAAGCGCCTGGCGGCGGCGAGCGACGCCGCGCTCCGCAAGGGCGACGTGACGGCGGCGCTGGCGGCGATCGACCGGTTGCGCGCCGCGATGGGGCCGTCACCCGCGGCGGCGCAGTGGGCGTATCTCGTGCGGGCGTACCAGGCCGGGTACGCGGTGAGCCGGGCGGAGGCGGCGCTGGCCCACCTCCCGGCGGGCGCCGAGGCGGAGGCGCTCGGCGCGGCCAACGTGCGCCTGCGCCGGCGCTTCGGGCTGCCGCCTCGGGCGGAGCGCTTCGGCGTCCGCGCCGACGACGAGCCGGCGTTCGTGAGCGGCGTCGTCGCCGCGCTCGACGCGCTGGCAGAGGGCGACGGGGCCGCGGCCGCCCCGCCGATCGAGGCGCTGGCGAAGCGGTTCGGCGACGCGCCGGGCGTCCTGGTCGTGCGGTGTCAGCTCGAGGTCGTCCGGGGGCGGCGGCGCGAGGCGGCGGCGCTGTGCCGGCAGGCGCTCGAGCGCTGGGAGGAGACGGTGTTCGCCTATGGCTGGCTGGCGGCGCTGGCGTTCGAGGACGGGCGCGCGGCGGAGGCGGCGGCGCACCTCGAGCGGCTGGTCGTGCTCGATCCGGAGCAGCGGACGGCGTGGATGCAGCTGCTCGCCGCCTACGAGGCGTTGGGCGACGTGCGCGCGGCGGCGGGTGTGCGGGCGCGGTACGCGGCGCGCTTCGGGGCGCGGCCGCCCTGAACGCGGGCGTTGGCCTCGCGCGCCGCTCGGCGCAAGATGGCGTCCATGCGCAACGGACTCCTGGTGGTGCTGCTGCTCGCGCTCGCGGCGTGCGACGACGCCGAGACGCCGGACGACGGGCGGACGGACGCGGCGCCGCCCGCCGACGGCGCGGTGAGGGACGCGCGCGGCGACGATGTCGGCGCGGCGGACGCGGACGCGCCGGACACCCGCGTCGCGGCCGACGCCGCCGCGACCGACGCCGCCGCGACCGACGCGAGCGACGCGAGCGAGGACGCCGGCCCGGACGCCGCCTCAGACATGGGCCCGCCCGCGCCCGACGCGGGCCCGCCCGCGCCCGACATGGGCCCGCCGGTCCCCGACGCGGGCCCGCCCGCCCCGCCGCTCGACCTGCCGTTCGCGGCCGCCGTCGCCGACGGCCCGCACGACCGCCTCGGCGACGACGCGGCGCTGCTCGACCCCGGCGCCTCCCTCGACTGGGACGTGGCCCTTCCGCCGGAGCTGGCGGCCGGCGGCGCGTTCGTGGTCGCGCTCGACGCGCGCGTCTGGCGGGCCGAGGACGGTCACGTCGACCTCGAGTGGGGTGGCGAGACGTTCCCGGCGCGGCTCCGCGGCGACGGCGACCGCGGCTGGACGCTGGCGGTCGCGCCCCCCGACGCCCCGCGTCCCGTCGGCCTCGACGGCCCGCCGCCCGCCGTCCGCCTGCCCGCCGGTGCGGGCCGCCTGCGCGTCGTCGCGCGCGGCGGCACGGTCGAGCTCGGCGCCGCGCGGCTGCTCGATCCCCGCGACGTGCCGCCGGCGAACGCGCCCGCCGCGCCCCCTCCGCCCGCCGGCGCCGTCGACGTGGCGCCCTGCGGCGAGCCCGGATGCGACGACGCGCCCGCGCTCGCCGCCCGCATCGCCGACGCCCCCCCCGGACCGCTCACGCTGCGCCTCGCCGCCGGCCGCTTCACCTTGCGAACGCCGCTCGTGATCCGCCGCGACGACGTCCGCCTGGAGGGGGCCGCCGAGGGGACGGAGGTGGCCTGGGTGCCCGCCGCCGGCGGCGACCAGTCCGCGGTGATCTTCGCCGGTCGGGGCCCTTCGGGACCGGCGGTCGCGCTCCCCGGCGACGTCGCCGCCGGCGCCCGCCGCTTCACGGTGCAGGCCCCCGCGGACTGGCGTCCGGCGTGGGTGCGCTTCGTCGCGGACGACTTCGGGGACGTGCCCGCCCAGTGCGCCGAGGGCCGCGACGTGGAGCGTTTCTTCCGGCACTTGAGCCAGCCCGCGCGCGTCCTCGCCGTCACCCCGCACGAGGGCGGGGTCGAGGTCGTGCTCGACCGCCCGGTGAACCTCGACGTGCCCGCCGCCGCCCGCCCCCGCCTCGAGCCGCTGACGCTGCTGCGCGGCGCGACCGTCGAGCGCGTGCGCTTCGTCGCCGACTGCGCCGCCGCCGAGGCGGGCCCGCGCATCCGCGCCGCCGACTGCGCCACGCCGGAGGTCGCCGACGACGACGCGCTGGTCTTCCGCTGGACGGACGGCGCGTGGGCGAACGATGTCACTGCCCGATACTTCGGGCGCTTCTCGGTCTATGTCGACCACGCGCTCGAGACGCGGGTCGCCGGCTATGCGATGTCGTGGCCGTCCAACTACGGGGAGGGCGGCCGCGGCTACGGCGTCCACACCGTCACCGCCGCGCGCACGATCGTCCGGGCGCCGCGCATCGCCCACGCCCGCCACGCGGTCGTCGTCGACTTCGGCTCTTCGGACACGCAGGTGCTCGACGGCGAGATGACCGACACGACGCTGGCCATCGTCGACATCCACGGCGAGTCCAGCCGCGATACCTGGGTGCGCGGCAACACGCTCGCGCGCGGGCAGGTCGGGGTCATCGTCGGTGGAGGCGGCACCGAGGTGCACTGCAACGACGGTCCGCGGCACCACCTCGACGACAACCGTGTCACCGCGACGGGGGGCGCCGCCGTGGCGATCATGAACGCCACCCGCGACGTCTTCCTCGAGGGCAACGATCTCGACGAGGGGCTGACCTTGCTGCTGCTCGCGCTCGGCACGGGCGACGTCGACGCGCGCCACAACCGCTTCGGCGCGTCGACCGGCCCGCCGGTCACCGTGGCCGCCGAGGCCGGACCGCTGCGGCTGTGGCGCAACCGCTTCGACCGCGCGTGCACCCCCGAGGCGGCGGCGCCCCGGCTCGCGCCGTCCAGCGAGATCGAGCAGATCGACAACGCGTACTGCCCCTGACTCAGCGCGCCACCTGCACCGCCGGCGCGCGCTCCGGATGGACGAACAGCTCGTCGGCGAACGCGGCGTCGTCGGCCTCGGCGAACGTGGCCTCGAGGACGAACCGCACGGCGGCGGCGCCCGCCGGGATGCGGGTCAGCGACTCGATGCGCGTCCACTCGGCGGCCCAGGAGGCGCGCGTCAGACGGCCCCACACGCGCCCGTCGGCCTCGAGGATCTCCAGGGAGATCGTGATGTCGGCGCCGCCGTACAGCGTGCGGACGTGGCCGCCCCATCGCAGCGCCCGCTCCTCGCCCGGGCCGAGCGCGATGGTGCGGCTCATCTCGGCGCGGCGGCGCACCACGCCCCGCTCGGCGCCGGGCCCCGCGGCGAACATACGCGCGCCGGAGTATGTCCAGGGTGCGTACTCGAGGTGGCCCCACGGCCCCTCGGGGCGCAGGTCGCCGACCAACGCCCAGCCGCGGACCGTCCAGCCGTCGAGCCCGCCCCCCTCGGCCCCGCCGTCGCCCAGCAGGTTGCCCCCGAGGCGCGCGTGCGGCGCCTCGAGCGCGCGCAGGCCGAGGTACAGGTCGTCGAAGACCGCGTCGCTTCCGCGGCCGTCCCAGGGCTTGCGGTGGCTGATCCAGCGGAAGCGCGCGGCGCGGGTGCCCGGCGGCACGGGCATCGCCGCGGCCCAGGGGTGCCAGTCCAGGGTGTCGCGGCGGCCGGACATGACGCGGCCGACCACCTCGCGCCGCGCGTCGAGCAGCTCGACGACCATCTCGCCGTCGTCGTAGGGCACCACCGCGTTGCTCGACAGCTCGCCGTCGGTGAGCAGCCGGTAGCCGGTGGCGGACCAGCCGGCGGCGAGCAGCTCGGCGCGCCCGGCGTCGATCAGCGCCGCCCGGTCGTCGAGGCGCACGAGCTGCGCGCCGCCGGAGACGGGCCCGGTGCGCCCCCAGGGCGAGGCCGGGTAGCCGGTGAACAGCGCCTGGCCGCTCCGCGGGGACTGTTGCCGCCGCGGGCCGCGCTGGGCGAGCGCGCCGTCCGTCAGGCGCCAGCCCGTGCCGCCCTCTTCGGCGCCGGGATCGCGCAGCAGGTTCGGCGGCAGGTCGGCGGGCAGGACGCGCAACGGGTCGCGGCGCACCGCCAGCGGATCGCGGTCGAAGCCGCGGGACGGATCGCGCGGGAAGAGCAGGTCCACGACGACGGGCTTGTGGTCCGAGGGGGCGGGCCGCAGGTTGATCACGTCGGCGGCCACCACGATCGGCGGCGGCTCGCCCCGGAAGAAGACGAGGTCGATGAGCTGCGAGCCCTCGCGCCCGTCGAAGCCGGTCGCCGGCCACGAGATGCGCTGCCCGGGGTAGACGCCGGCGGCGGTGAGCGCGTCGGTGAGCAGCGCTTCGAGCACGCGGTTCTGCGGGCTGTAGTGCTCGTCGTTGAAGTCGCCGGCGAGGATGAGGCGCGGCGACGGATCGCCGCCGAGGTGCTCGCGGGCGAGCTCCAGCGCCTGGCGCGATCCCTTGAGATCCCAGTGGATGTGCGCGCCGTAGAACGCGACGGGCAGGCCGTCGAGCGTGACGGTCGCACGCACGAAGCCCTTGCCGTGGCGCAGGGGGACCGCCGTCGCGTCGTCGAGCGGCACGCGCGCGAGCACCGCGTTGTCGCCGAAGCCGTCGCTCTCGACGCCCGGCATGCCGGCGACGGCGGCGATGCGCTCGACGTAGGACGCCGGCACCTCCTGGAGCGCCACGAGGTCGGGGCGCAGCGCCGCGAGGACGGCGCCGGCGGTCTCGGGGTCCGTGGTGTTGCCGTCCCACAGGTTCCAGGTGACGACGCGCACGCGCAGACCGTCGGGGAGGGCCACCGGCGGCTCGGGGTCGGGCTCGAGGACGAGGTTCTCGGGGCGCAGGTCGCGCGCGATACGGGGCACGTCCGGCGACGACCTCGGCGGCGGGCCCGCGAACTCGAACGCGGCGCCGTCGCCCTCGATCTCGGGCAGCGGCGTCGAGGGCTCGTCGCGACAGCCGGTGAGCAGGACGAGCAGAGCGGCGGCGGCGCGCATCGTGGCCTCGCGGGGGCCGAAGGGCCCTGTCGGTCCGATGCGCGCGGTGCCCGGCGACGTTTCAGGCGGTGGCCGGTACCTCGAACCAGAAGACCACGCCCCCACCGGCCCGGGGGACCGCGCCGATCTCGCCGCCGTGGGCGCGCACGATGGCGCGGCAGAGGGCGAGGCCGAGGCCGACCCCGCCGGTGGCGCGCGCGCGGCTCGCGTCGGCGCGGAAGAATGGCGCGAACACGCGCTCGCCGTCCTCGGGGGCGAGGCCGGGGCCGTCGTCCGCCACCTCGACGCGCAGGCGCTCGCCGACGGTGGCGCGGAGCGCGACGTGGCGGCCGCCGTGCCGCCCGGCGTTCTCGAGCAGGTTGTCGACGACGCGTCCCAGGAGCGCGGCGTCGGCCTTGAGCGGCCCCCCGGCGACGACGACCTCGAGCGCGTGGTCCGGGTACCGCTCCGCGAAGCGTCGGCGGGCGCGGTCGAGCAGCGCTTGCAGGTCGACGGGCGCGCGGCGCACGGGGAAATCGGCGGCGCCGGCCTCGAGGCGCGCGGCGAGCAGCACGTCGTCGACGAGGCGCTCGAGGTCGCCGAGATCGCGCTCGATGTCGGCGAGGCGGGCGCGCAGCTCCCCGACGCCCCCGCCGGGCGCCGCCGCGTCGTCGGCCGCCAGCGCCAGCGCGACGCGGATGCGGGCCATCGGCGTGCGCAGCTCGTGGGAGACGCCGGCCAGCAGCTGCTTCTCGGCGGCGAGCAGGCGCTGCAGGCGCTCGGCCATCTCGTCGACGGCGCGCGCCAGGTCGCCGACCTCGTCGCGCCGGCGGACACCCGTGCGCGCGCCGAGATCGCCGGCGCCGATGCGGCGGGCGGTGGCGCCGATGCGCTCGAGCGGGCGGACGATCGCGCGCACGAGCGGGATGGAGGCCAGCGCCAGCGCGGCGAAGACGGCGCACAGCATGAGCAGCACGTGGCCCGCCATGCGACGCCGCCCGCCGCGGACGACCGCATAGCGCCCGTCCGGCAGCGGCTCGAACATCAGCCAGCCGTCGGGCGCGCGGGCGTGGCCGTGGGCTGCCGGCGGCGAGGGCAGGGGACCGGGCGGGGCCTCGCCGCCCGCGGCCAGGCGCCGGCCGGCCCCGTCGTAGACCGCGAGACCGACGCCGAGTACGTCGGCGAGCAGCCGCACGCGCTCGCCGAGCGCCTCGGGCGGCGCCCCGGCGATCTGCCGCGTGGCGCGCTCCGCCACCCCGCGCCACGGCGGCTCGCGGTCGTCCGCCCACAGCACGAGGGCACCCGCCGCGGCGGTCGCCAGCAGCAGCACCACGCCGTGCAGGAACACCCGCCAGAACAGGCGGTGCCGGCGACGCACGATCAGGTCTCCAGCAGCTGGTAGCCGGCGCCGCGCACGGTACGGATGCGGCGCGGGTGGCGGGGATCGTCGCCCAGCTTCTGGCGCAGGCGCGAGACGTGGACGTCGATGGAGCGGTCGAAGGCCTCGTCGGCGCGGCCGCGCGCCAGCTCCATCAGGCGCTCGCGCGAGAGCACGCGCCCCGCGTGGCTCGCAAGCGCGAAGAGCAGGGCGAACTCGTAGGACGTCAGGTCGAGGGGCCGTCCGTCGAGGGTGGCGCGCTGCGCGCCGGGGTCGAGCTCGAGGCCACCGGCCCGGACCGTGCGCACCGGCGGCCCGGACTGCCCGCGTGCGCGCCGGACCTGGGCGCGGATGCGCGCCAGCAGCTCCCGCGGCGAGAACGGCTTGGCGACATAGTCGTCGGCGCCGCCCTCGAGGCCCATCACGCGGTCGGCCTCCTCGCCGCGGGCCGTGATCATGATCACCGGCACGTCGGATCGCGCCCGCAACCGCCGGCAGACCTCGACGCCGTCGAGGCCCGGCAGCATCACGTCGAGCAGCACCACGTCGAAGCGCTGCCGCGCCGCGAGCTCGAGCGCCGCCTCGCCGTCGCCGGCGCGCGTCACCGCGAGGCCGCTGCGCCCGAGGTACTCGGCGGTCAACGCGGCGAGGCGGTCGTCGTCCTCGACGAGCAGCACGGTGACGAGCGCGTCCGACATGCGGGCAGCCTACCTCACTTGCCCCACCGCTTCTGCAGGTGGTCGGCGACCTGACCCCGCTGCGCGGGCGTCAGGATCCCGTGGGCCTCGATCGCGCCGTCGACCGCCTCGTGGGCCAGCTTGCGCATCTCCTCGAAGCGCTGGTCGACGAGCGCGTGCAGCGCGGCGGCGTCGGGCTTCTCGTCGCCGATCGCCTCCAGGAAGGCCTGGTGCAGCGACCCGCGGCCGGACAAGTACGTCTTCGCCCGGCCGAGCAGCCGGTCGCGAATGACGCCGAGCCGCGCGCGCTGCGCGTCGGTGGCGTCGAGCTCGTCGAGGATGTGGTCGAGGCGCTTCGCCGCGAAGGCCTCCATCTGCGCGGGGTCGAAGTGGCGGCGGTGCCAGCCGCCGTGCGCGAAGGCGGCGATGCCGCCGAAGGTGGCGAGGGCGGCGAAGATCGTGGCGAACAGGGTCCTGCGTCGCATCGTGGCGTACCTCCTGCCTGCCACGATGAGGCCCCACCGTTTCGTCCGTCTTGCGTGGATGTGAAGAAGTGTGAAGCGCGGTTGGCGCGCCCGATGCACGGGCAGCGGTCGGATTCGGTCGTCCGCACCCCGACGGGCGGACGCGGGGATCGGAGGGAGCGTGGCCAGGAAAACCCGCTTGCCAGGCCGGCCGGAAGGCGTCGGCGACGTGGACGGACGGCGGTCCACGGCCGTGTGGCTGGTCGTGGCGATCTGCCTCATGGCCGGCTTGTGGCTGGTGCTCGGCATGTTCGAGCGCCCCGGCGCGCAGGTCGCCTACAGCCGCTTCCTCGAGCTGGCCGACCAGGGCCAGGTCGAAGAGGTCACGAGCGAGGGCGCGCGCCTCACCGGCGTCCTGCGCACGCCCATCCGCCAGAAGGACGCCTTCGGCCAGGAGGTGGAGGTCCGCCACTTCGTGACGTATGTGCCGGCGTTCGGCGACGACGAGCTGATGGCCCGCCTCGAGAAGTCGGGCGTGAAGGTGGACGCGCGCCCCGACGCCAGCTTCCCGTGGGCGATGGTGCTGTTCTACGTGTTGCCGTTCGTGATCTTCCTGTGGATCGGCTCGCGTCTGTTCAAGCGCGCGCAGTCCGACGGCAACAACATCTTCTCCATGGGCCGCAGCCGCGCCCGCAAGTACGACCGCGAGACGGCGGTGCGTACCTCGTTCGAGGACGTGGCGGGCAACGCCGGCGCCAAGGCCGAATTGCAGGAGATCGTCGAGTTCCTCAAGCGCCCCGACCGCTTCTCGCGCCTCGGCGGCCAGATGCCGCGCGGCGTGCTGCTGCTCGGTCCGCCCGGCACCGGCAAGACGCTGCTGGCCCGCGCCGTCGCCGGCGAGGCGGGCGTGCCGTTCTTCATCATCAGCGGCAGCGACTTCATGGAGATGCTGGTCGGCGTCGGCGCCTCGCGTGTGCGCGACCTCTTCCGCGACGCCAAGCGAAGCGCCCCGGCGATCATCTTCATCGACGAGCTCGACTCCATCGGCCGCAAGCGCGGCACCGGCCTCGGCGGCGGCCACGACGAGCGCGAGCAGACGCTCAACCAGCTCCTCTCCGAGATGGACGGCTTCGAGTCCCACCACCACGTCGTGGTCGTCGCCGCGACGAACCGCCACGACGTGCTCGACCCGGCGCTCCTGCGGCCGGGCCGCTTCGACCGGCAGGTGACCGTCGACCTGCCCACGCGGCAGGACCGCGAGCAGATCCTGAAGCTGCACGCGAAGAACAAGCCCCTCGCGCCCGAGGTGGACCTCGTCGACCTGTCGCGCGCCACGCCGGGCTTCAGCGGCGCGGACCTCGCGAACCTGCTCAACGAGGCGGCGCTGCTCGCCGCGCGCGCCGACCACGACCGCATCTACCAGGAGGACGTGGAGAAGGCGCGCGACAAGGTCACGCTGGGCATGGAGCGCGAGAACCTGCAGCTCGACGAGGAGCAGCGCCGCGTGCTCGCCTACCACGAGGCCGGCCACGCCGTCGTCGCCGCCTCGCTGCCGCACGCCGACCCGCTGCACAAGGTCTCGATCGTGCCGCGCGGGCGCGCCATGGGCGCCACCGAGCAGCTCCCCGAGCGCGACAAGTACGTCTACCCGCGCGAGGACATGCTCGACCGCATCGCGGTGATGATGGGCGGGCGCGCCGCCGAGAACCTCGTGCTCAACACGGCGACGAGCGGCGCCGAGAACGACCTGAAGCGCGCCACGTGGCTCGCGCGCAAGATGGTCATCGACTGGGGCATGAGCGAGCGCCTGCGCCACATGGCGTTCCAGGTGCGCGAGGAGAACCCGTTCCTCGGCGAGGAGCTGGGCATGACGCACCGCGAGTACAGCGAGGCCACGGCGCGCCTCATCGACGACGAGGTGCGGACGATCCTGCGCGAGGCCTACGAGCGCGCCACCGAGGCGCTGCAGCACTGGCGCGGCGGCCTCGACCGCCTCGCCGACGCCCTGCTGCACGAGGAGGT
>CAUJDF010000086.1 GCA_963169045.1 Myxococcota bacterium | reverse complement strand
AAAGGACGACCGCCGTGATGAAGATCTCCGCGAAGGACTGGCTGCGCAAGCTGGTCGAGGGCGTCGACGAGGATTTCCTGCGCAGCGGCCTGGCCGCGTTGGCGCGGGGCGTGATGGAGCTCGAGGTCTCGGAGCTCGCCGCGACCACCGCCGACCTGGGACTGACCGCGTCACCGTCCGTCTGCCGACCGCCAGCGAAGCTCAACGCCCCCTCCCCCACGCGGGGGAAAGGGGGGCGTTCACCCGAAAAACGCTTTGAAAGCCCGCCCTCGCGGCGCGGCCGCGTCGAACGATTGGCGATATGTTCACCAGGGCGGAACTTTCTAGATGGGCCTCGGCGCAACTCCGCGCTTTGAATTGCCTATGCGCTTCCGGGCGATCCACACCACGTGATGGCGGCCGCGGCCCTTGGCGGAGCCGAAGACGCGCTCGACCTTCACCTCGAAGCCCTGGCGCTGGAGGCGTTTCGTGGAGGCGCGGTCGTCGGAGAACGACCAGACGCCGAGCACGCCGCCGGGGCGCAGCGCCGTCCACGCCTCGGCGAGGCCCCGCGGGCCGTAGAGCGCGTCGTTCTGTGGGTGGGCCAGCGCGTCGGGGCCGTTGTCGACGTCGAGCAGGATGGCGTCGTACCCGCCGCGGGCGGCCGCGATGCGCCGGCGCACGTCGCCCACGTGGAGCTCGGTGCGCGGGTCGTCGAGCGGGTGCCCCGCCAGCGGGCCGAGCGGGCCGCGGTTCCACTCGACCACGGCCGGGACGAGCTCCGCGATCTCGACGACCGCCTTCGGGCCGACCGCGTCGAGCGCCGCGCGCAATGTGAACCCCATGCCGAGGCCGCCGACGAGCACGCGCGCGGGGCGGTCCTTCGCGAGGTGCGCGCAGCCGAGCGTCGACAGCGCACGCGAGGAGCTCTCGTCCTCGTTGGACATGAGGTCGCGGCTGCCGGCGAGGATCAGGTACTCGTGGCCGCGGCGGCGCAGCTCGAGGACGGCGCCGTCGGGCGCCGTGGCCCGGTTCAGCGATTCCCACGGGATCATCGAAGCTCCAAGGTCACGAAGCGGCGCGAGGATACGCCGCGGACGACGGCGACGGAACGCCGCATCCGCCGAACTACCGTCAGGTCGGCCTCCCTTCCTTCCCTATCCTGGCGGGGACCTGCACGTCAGCCTCATGGAGACTGAATGTTCGCCGTCCGGGATCTCGCGATCGCCGCCCTGCTGTGCGCCGCCTGCGGTGGCGGGACCTCGTCCGACGCCGGCGACGCCGGCCCCAGCGGCCCGCCCGTCGCCGCCATCGCGCTCTCGCCCTCGTCCGCGACGATCGCCGTCGGCGACGTGACGCGGTTCCAGGCGACCGTCACCGACGCCGAGGGCAACCGGCTCCGCGGGCGCGACGTGTTCTGGTGGAGCATCGATCCGAGCGTCGCCTACGTCTATCCCGACAGCGGGAACGTGCTCGGCGAGAGCCCCGGGACAACCGAGATCACCGCCACGGTCGAGGGCGTCTCCGCGACGGCCGTCGTCACCGTGACCGGCGGCGGCGGCGGCGGCGGCGGCGGCGGCGGCGGCGGCGGCGGCGGCGGCGGCGGCTCGTTCGCGGTCGACGCGCTCGACGGCAACGGCCAACACGCCTGCGCGCTCGTCGCCGGGGCGGCGTACTGCTGGGGCAACAACCAAGTCGGCCAGCTCGGCGTCGGCGACACCGACGTCCGCCGCCAGCCCGTGCCGGTGCAGGGCGGCCTGACCTTCGCCTCGATCGCGACCGGCGGCTCGAGCACCTGCGGCCTCACCGCCGACGGGACCGCGTACTGCTGGGGCCAGAACCACTTCCACCTCGGCCTCGGCGACGACCTGGACCTGGACGGGGAGGACGTCCTCGCCCCCCGGCCGGTGGCGACCGCGGTGAAGTTCCGGAGCCTCGCGACCGCGCGCTGGTTCCCGAGCACGAGCAACCACACCTGCGCCCTCGACCTGGAGGGCGCGGCCTGGTGCTGGGGCGCCAACGACGAGGGCCAGCTCGGGATCGAGAACTACTCCTCGTTCGAGGGGACGCCCGTCGCGGTGGCCACCGACGTGCGCTTCACCCAGCTCGACGTCGGCGCCGCCCACACCTGCGGCCTCGGCACCGACGGGCGGGTCTGGTGCTGGGGCGAGAACGATACGCCCCTCGCGGGGCTGCTCGGCGACGGCGGCAACCAGAGCCGGTCGAGCCCGCGGCCGATCAGCGGCGACCTCGAGCTCCGCATGGTCTCGACCGGCTCGCGCCACACCTGCGCGCTCACGCCCGAGGGCGCCGCGTACTGCTGGGGCCTGAACCCCGTCGGCGCCCTCGGCGACGGCACCACGGAGCACCGTGGCACGCCCACGCCCGTGAGCGGCGGCCTCGTCTTCAAGTCGATCTCCGCCGGCGACGGCTACACCTGCGGCGTGACCACCGGCGGCGAGGGCTACTGCTGGGGCTACAACACCCCCGGCACGCTCGGCACCGGCGACAGCGAGGAACGGCTCACCCCGACGGCCGTCGTCGGCGGCCACCGGTTCGAGCGCATCGAAGCCGGCGGCAACCGCACCTGTGGCGTCACCACCGACGGGAAGGCCCTCTGCTGGGGCGGCGCCCCGACCGGCGACGGCACGGACGAGTGGCGGCGGGAGCCCACGCCGGTCGCCGCGCCATAGGCTCGGGCGTAGATCGCCGGTAGCCCCTCAGCGCGGCGTCAGCACCGCGACGTGCTCGAACGCCGCCGCGCCGGGCGGGCCGCGGCCGTCGGTCGGCTCGCGGCTGACCCACCGGATCTCGAAGACGAGATCCACCTGCATCCGCGCGTCCAGGCGGAACTCGCCGATCTGTTCGTCGACGCCATCCGGGCGCGCGAGGACGGGCAGCCGCGCAACGTCCAGTTCATCATCGAGAGCCACTCCGAGCACCTTTTGAGGCGACTGCAACGGCGCATCGCGGAAGGCGCGCTCGCACCCGAGGACGCGGCGCTCTCCTTCGTCGACAGCGAAGAGGGGACGGCGAAGCTGAGGACGCTCGAGGTCGACGCGTACGGCAACATCCTCAACTGGCCGGAGGGGGTCTTCGGCGACGAGATGGAGGATCTCGTCGCGCGGGCCGAAGCGCAGGCGCGCCGGATGGGCGGCCCGTGACGGCGTTGCCGCGGCGCTGCGTCGTCGACACCAACGTCGCCACGACGGCCAAGGCCGCAACCCGGCGGCGGGCCCCGCGTGCATCGCCGAGAGCGCCCGCGCGCTGCACGCCCTCGTGCGCGAAGGCCACGTCTTCGTCGACGACGGCGGCCTCATCCCGCACGAGTACCGGCAGAACCTGAACGCGCGCGGACAGCCGGGCGCCGGCGACCTGTTCCTCGAGTGGCTCATGACGCACGAGTACAACCCGGCGCGGTGCACGCGCGTGCGCATCACGCCCTCGGCGACGGACCCCGAAGACTTCGCGGAGCTGCCGGCGCCGGACGACGGCACGGTCTACGCCCGGTCGGACCGCAAGTTCCTGGCGGTGAGCGCCGCCCACCCGGAGCATCCGCCGGCTGCTCCAGTCATTCGACAGCAAGTGGTGGGGCTGGCGGGACGCGCTCGCCCCGCTCGGCGTCGAGATCCACTTCCTCTGCGAGGCGGAGATCGAGGCCAAGCACCGGGAGAAGATGGGGTGCTGAGCGACTTCGTCCGCTTCCCGCACACGCCGCACCTCGCGTGGCTCGGCGCCGGCGAGCCGCGCCAGGACAAGGTGCTGACGCCGGCCGAGGCGCGGGCGCTGCTCGGGCACCCCGTGGTCGTCGAGGAGAAGGTCGACGGCGCGAACCTCGGCCTGTCCGTGACGCCCGACGGCGAGTTGGCGATGCAGAACCGCGGGACGTACCTGCGGCCGGACCACCTGCCGCCGCAGTTCCGCACGCTGCCGGGATGGCTCGGACCGCGGGCGGCGCGGCTCGTCGACGCGCTGTGGCCCGACCTGATGCTCTTCGGCGAGTGGTGTTACGCCGTCCACAGCGTGCGCTCCGACCGCCTGCCCGACTGGTTCGTCGGCTTCGACGTCTACGACCGCGCGGCCGGCCGCTTCTGGTCGGCGCCGCGCCGCGACGCGCTGCTCGCGGCGTTGGGGCTCGCCGCGGTGCCGGAGATCGGCCGCGGGCGCTTCACGCTCGACGCGCTCGTCGCGAAGCTCGACCGCTCCGCGTTCGGCGACGTGCCCGCCGAGGGCCTGTACGTGCGCGACGAAGACGCCGAGTGGCTGCAGGCGCGGGCCAAGCTCGTCCGCGCCGAGTTCGTGCAGGCCATCGACGAGCACTGGTCGCGGCGCGCGCTCGAGACGAACCGGCTGCGGCCCTGATCGCGCGGAGAGGCGGACGGCGGCCTCCAGACCCTCTCTCGGCGCGTGCGGAGACGCGATCGGTGACCTCCGGACTGGCTCTAGGCGCGTGCCGAGACGCGGACGGAGACCTCCAGACGAGTCATCGGCGCGCGCGGAGACACGATCGGGCATCTCCCGACCGTCCCCCGGCGCGTGCGGAGAGGCGGAAGGGGGCCTCCGGACCCCGCTCGGCGCGTGCGGCGGAGTGGTCGGGAGGGCGCCGATCGCATCCGGACGTGCCATGGCGCTTGTCTCAACCGGGTGCGCGGGATACGGTCGTGTCCAGGCAGGGCAAGAGGGGGCAGCACACATGGCCGTTCCGTATCTGGAGTCGACGCAGGCGATCGAAGGGGTGTGGAGCGAGCTCGCGTATACACGGGCGCGGGCGAAGCACGACCCGAACGCGAGGGATCTGTTGCCGCCGATCGAGGCGCTCATCGAGCGGGCGAAGCAGCTGCGCACCGAGCAGCTGGGGGCATGGGAGGGAGAGATCGACGCGCAGGCCGGCGTCGACGCGGTGAACGACGCGCTGGATGCCACCACCGTCGACTTCGGGCGCGCGCTCGACAACGAGATCCGCGACCGCAAGCACCCCACGTACAAGCGTTACTTCCCGATCCCGCCGTCCGACGTCGTGGCGCTGGGCCTCGAGAGCGAGCTCGAGCGCGTGCGCTCGTGGCCCGAGTACCTCGCGACCGAGGAGAGCGCGACGCTGAAGGCGTTCGCCGACCGCTTCCGCGAGCACATCGCCGCCGGCGACGCCGCCGTCGAGGCGCGGCGGATGGCCGCGGCCTCGCGCGCCAACCACCGCGCCGCCGCCATCCAGCGCTTCTTCGACGATGTGAACGCCGCGCGCCAGAGCCTGCACGCGCTCCTCACGCAGCGCGCCGTCGAGCGCCGCCTCGGCCGCCGCTGGGCGGACCGCTTCTTCCGTCATCGCTCGGCGGCGCACCGCCAGCCCTCCCTGCCGGGCGACGACGGGAGCGAATGACCGCCGATCCGCTCGCCGTCGTCACCGACATCGCGCAGCGCCTGATGCGTGACGTGCCGCTCGTCGTCCTCGGCAGCGGGGCGTCGTGCGCCTATGGCCTGCCGTCGATGGGCCAGCTCGCCGCGGCGCTGATCGACCGCGTGCGGGCCGAGGGCGCCGCCGAAGAGGAGGCGTGGGCGCGCCTGCGCGCGCGCCTGGCGGCTGGCGTCGATCTGGAGTCGGCGCTCGCCGAGGCGCCGTTGCCGCCAACCCTGCTCGATCGCGTCGTCCGCGTCACCTGGGAGGTGGTCTCCGCGAGCGACCTGGCGGTGCACGACCTGGTCGTGCGCGGCCGTCTTCGCCTGCCGCTCGAGCGTCTCGTCCGGCGCCACCTCGATCCCCATGACGCGCGCCCCTTCATCGTGACGACGAACTACGACCGGCTCGCCGAGTACGCTGTCGACTGCGCCGGGGGCGCCGCCGTGACCGGCATCGGCGGGGGCTGGATCCAGCGGGAGACCGGGTGGCGCCCGCTGCGGCGCGGACAGGTCGGCGTCGTGAAGGTGCACGGCTCGCTCGATTGGTTCGCCGATGGGGTGCGCAACGTCGGCGTGCCGCTCGCGCGCGCCATCCCCGCGGACCTGCAGCCGCTCATCGTCACGCCCGGCGTCTTCAAGTACCGGCAGACGCACCTCGAGCCATACCGGTCGACGATGCAGGTCGCCGATGAGGCGGTGCGGGGCACGCGGGCCCTGCTCTGCATCGGCTACGGGTTCAACGACGAGCACGTCCAGCAGTCGTTGCTGCGGCGGATTCGCGACGGGGCGCCCGTCATCGTCCTGAACCGGACGCTCTCGGGCGTGGCGCGCGACCTCCTCCTCGCCCAGCGGCCCGCGCGGTACCTGTTCCTCGAGCGCTCGGGCACGTCGGGCATCCGGGCCTGGCACCACCAGGCGCCGGGACCGGTCGAGCTCGGCGACGGCGAGCTCTGGTCGCTCGACGGCTTCCTCGGCTTGATCGAGCCCCGCGAGGCGAACTGATGCTGTTCGACACGAAGGATGAGGACGCCATCGGCTCGGTGGTCGCCGTCGACACCGCGACGGTGCTCGTCGACGTGCCCAATCCCGAGGACCTGCGGCGACTGCAGGTGAACCGGCTCGTGGCGCTGCTCGCGAGCGGCGCCGGCCAGCGCCTCGTCGGCGTCATCACGCACATCCGCCGGCGCGGCGCCGCGCTCGACGACACCGATCGGGACGGCGGCGAAGACGAAGCGCCGAGCGAGGATGAGATCAAGGTCACGCTCATCGGGACGCTGCTCGACCGCGCCGGTGACGCGAACTACGTGTTCCGCCGCACGTTGGAGTCGGTACCGGGCATCGGCGCGCTCTGCTTCTCACTGGAGGGGGAGCAGCTCACGGCGTTCATGCGCGCCATCGCGCGCGGGACGGCGAGCGGCGGGCCGGCCCTGCACCTGGGGACGTACACGCTCGACGCCGACGCGGCGGCGTACCTCGACGGCAACCGCCTGTTCCAGCGGCACGCGGCGATCGTCGGTGGGACCGGGGCCGGCAAGTCGTTCACCGTGGCGCGCATCGTCGAGCAGGTCGCGAAGCTGCCCTCGGCGAGCGCCCTGGTGCTCGATGTCCACGGCGAGTACGCACCGATCGCGACGGCGTGCGGGCGCGGGCTGCGGGTGGCGGGGCCCGCCGACCTCGACGAGACCGACCCGCTGGCTCACGGCGTGGTCTTCTTGCCGTACTGGATGCTGACCTACGAGGAGATGCTGGCGCTGCTCCTCGACCGGAGCGACCAGAACGCGCCGAACCAGGCGATGGTGTTCTCGCGGGCCGTTGTCGAGGCGAAGCGGGCGCGGCTCGAAGCCGAGGGCCGCGCCGACGTGCTGGCGAACTTCACGGTCGACAGCCCGATCCCGTACGACCTCGACGCGGTGATCCGCCGACTCCGCGAGCTCGATGAGGAGCGCGTCGACGGCCGGTCTTCAGCGAGCAAGGGGGGGCCGTTCGCCGGCAAGCTCATCCGCTTCATCGAGCGCCTCGAAGCGAAGCGCGGCGATCGCCGCCTCGGCTTCCTCTTCGGCGGCGCGACCCTCGACGACTACGGCTGGATGGAGCGGCTCTGCCGCCTGCTGATGTCGCCGGCCGCGCATGGCGGCGCGCAGGTCCGCGTGCTCGACCTCTCCGAGGTCCCGTCCGACGTGCTGCCCCTCGTCGCCGGCCTCGTCGCGCGCCTCGTCTTCTCCGTCCAGCAATGGACGCGGCGGGAGGCGCGCCACCCGATCGCGCTGCTGTGCGACGAAGCGCACCTCTACGTCGCGTCTGGCGGCGCCTCCGTCCACGAGGCCGGGCTCCGCAGCTTCGAGCGCATCGCCAAGGAGGGCCGCAAGTACGGCGTCTCGCTCGTCGTCATCAGCCAGCGGCCGGCCGAGGTGAGCCACACCGTGCTCAGCCAGTGCAGCAACTTCGTCGCGATGCGCCTGGGCAACGCCGAGGACCGGGCGGTCGTCCGCGGTCTGTTGCCCGACAACCTCGGCGGCTTCGTCGACGTGCTGCCGCTGCTCGACGTGGGCGAGGCGCTCGTCGTCGGAGACGCCACGCTCCTGCCGAGCCGGATCCGCGTGGCGAAGCCCGCGGTCCCGCCGCTCAGCGCCACCGTTGACTTCTGGGATCGCTGGGCGGCGCACGACGCGCCCGACGGGCTCGCGGCCGCGGTCGAGGCCGTCCGGCGTCAGACCTGGGGCTGACTACGCGGTGGCGAGGGCGCGGTCGAAGTCGTCGCGCAGGTCCTCGAACGCCTCGATGCCGACGGAGACGCGGACGAGCCGGTCCGTGAGGCCGATGCGCGCGCGGTCGGCGGTGGAGACGCCGCGGTGCGAGCTGGTGACGGGGCGGGTGATGAGCGTCTCGACGCCGCCGAGGCTCGGGGCGTTGGCCGCGAGCGACAGGCGGTCGAGCAGGGCGCGGGCGTCGGCGCGCGGCTCGAACGCGAGGACGCCGCCGCAGCCGTTGAAGAGGCGCCGCGCCCGCGCGTGCTGGGGGTGGTCGGGCAGGCCGGGGTAGCGGACGTGGGCCACTGCCGGGTGGTCCGCGAGGAACTCGGCGAGCGCGGCGCCGTCCCCGCCCGCAAGAGGCTCGAGTGGGCGCTCTTGTTCCGCAGGGTCTTCGCCGCCGACGTGTTGAAGTGCTCAGCGTGCGGGCGCCGGATGCAGGTCATCGCCCACATCGAGTATCCCGAGGTCGCCGCCCGCATCCTGCGCCACCTCGGACTGTCTGTTGACCGCCGAGGCTCGAGCCGGCCCGCGGTCCCCCCGAGCCGGAGCCGTCGTTCGACCTCACCGCCTGACGGGCGCCACGTCCCGACGGCCGACGCACGACTCCAGCCCGCCATCGGCGGCCCCTCCTCTGAGGGGTCGGGGGCACTCCATTCGCAAGCGCCTACCCGTGGCTCTCGCCGAAGAATCCGCCCGTGTTCCGGGTAGTTGCGAGACGCGGCTTGAATGCCCTATCCGCCGTCGGCGATGAGCGCCGCGTGCTGCCGCTTGGCGGCCAGGTCGACGAGCGGCACGAAGCGCGCCCCCTCGACGACCACCGCGTCGCGCAGCGCGCCGACGAGCGCCTCCGGGACCGGCCGGTCGTCGAACTCGAGCCGGTTGGTGTGGCGCCGCGGGATGG
>CAUJDF010000085.1 GCA_963169045.1 Myxococcota bacterium | reverse complement strand
CCCCGCCTGCGACCCCGCTTCTGGATCTCCGCTCGAAGCGCCGCGAGATTCGTCGCCATCTCCGTCCTCCCGATGGATCCGACCGACGACGCTCGCATACGCGAGGCCGAGGGTCACGACGGGGGACGGCGAGCACTTACGAAGCAATGTCCCCCAGGGCTCTCCCGAGCACCATCAACAGCGGGATCGGTGCAAGAGCGAACACGGACAAATTCGTGGGCGTCGGGTTGGTCGTGGTCGGTCGGAGGCCGTCCCCCACCTGCCGAACAATCTCCTCCGCATTGCGGGACCAGAACGATGGCTCGTCGTCACGAACCGCAGTCTGCGTAAGGTCGATGAGGAACTCCGAAGGCACGGGGTACAGGGGGAGAACCGCTCTGCGAGCATCTTCAGGCGCCACAACAACCGTTCTGGCGCCGATATTGGCCTTCAGAAGAAGAAGCTTGGTCCGTAGGTTCGGTTGGATCTCCAAGAGGTTAATAACTCTGTCCTCGTGTTCCCTCTTGAATCTCTGAAGCAGCTCCTCCGGATGTTCATCCAGCTCGTCGACATCCACCAGCTTGTGGTGGTCGAGGCAGAGGAGCATGAGGTTATCGATAGACGCCTTCAAGAGAGGTGATCGAACCGCATCGCCGCGTGGTCCGCCGGGTTCGTCCGCCACGATATGGGCGAAGACCGACCTGTTCATCCTCTTGGCGGTCAGCTCATCCACGTCCAACCGCTTGTTGCAGCCGGGGTACTGGCACCGGCCGCCAGCTCGGCCGACCAGGGCCAACTTCACCTTTGCCGGGATCGACGTCGTCGACATGTCGGGAGCGCCGTAAGCCTTGGTTACGTGGGGAAGTCGGTGCCGAAGACGGTGCGGAGGAGACGACACGCCTCGGACTCCGTGGAGTTCTCGGCGGAGGCGAGCGTGTCCCTCAGCTTCACGAGACGAGCCTTGAACTCCTTCATCTGCTGGTCGGACATCTTCTCGAACAAGTCGTTTTCGGGGGGCACGGGCAACGTCACGGATAGGCGATCGTTCCAGAAGGAGAAGTTCCCCACCATTGTCGAGACGAGGTGCTTCACCGCTCGGAGGTCATGGTACTGGTAGGTCGACGTGGACCAGGACCACTCCTTCGACGACTCGAACCATCGGTAAGCGCACGCCGTCAGGGCAATACCCCGAGGAGCAGCATAGCCCTCCAGTGAGAAGTTCTGGTCCTTCCATCGCTTCAAGTACCTGATGACCCGACGGAACTGGTGGGCATCATCTCCGGAGTGGCGTTCGGCAACGAGCTTCGTCAGCCGCTTCGGACTCGAGTCCTGCCACGAGCTGTGATCAGCACCGCTGTTCTGCTTCCCGATGGCCAGGTACGGACCACCCCAGAAGTTCTCCTTGGCGTACACGGCGAGGTCGACGTGGTATTTGGCCTCGCCGCTCTGGACGTAGTAGACCGTGATGCAGGGGCGCCGGAACCGAACGTCCGTGGTGTGGCCCTTCACGGCCTCATAGACCCACTCCTTCACCTTGACGGGATCGTGCTGGCCCTTGTCGATGTCGAAGACGAGCCCGACGTCGATGTCGTAGTCGCCGTTCACCGGCTTCACGCCGGTGCCCATTTCGTAGCTACCCTGGTTGAACCAGTCGAATGTCGGACGGGTACTTCGGGTGGGGAACTGGCGTTCGAGCCCCTCCCGAAGGCGGTTCAAGACCCTGTCCCGCTTCTCCCGAAGTTCAGCGTTCTCCTCGAACCGCTTCAGCTTGATGTTCTCGTCGAACGTCCGGAACTTGCTCTGGATCGCCATCGACCGCCCTCTGCCCTGCCTCAGTGGAACAGCTCCGAGAGTTTACGGGGCCCGGAGGGCGATGCAAGCAAAGGAACAACGATACGAGAGCCCTCCGGGCATCCTCGCCCAAGAAACGATGCCGAGGCCCAGACCTGCAGCATCGCTTGTCCAAGCGACTGCTTGATCTGGGTGAACCGCAGATTTCGGGAGAGACCCAGCTCCACCAGCGAGGGCTTCTCACGGATTGCGTACGAGCTACTTCATCATCCGCATGCAGTGGCCGCAGTTCCTGATTCGGGTGAAGCCCTCGGCGACGCCCCAGTCCCGAAGTTCGTCCTCGGTCTCCGCAACGAATTTCCTGTAACTCCGCTGGGTGAACGCCTCCGGGTCAAGGTGCTGACCGTTGGCGTCTGGCCTGATCGTTCGGCAGGTCGACCGATGGATGACGAAGTAGCTGGGGCTCAATGTGGCGGCGACGTTTACAACGAACCCGCCAGGGTTCCGAACCAGCCAGGAGACGTACTCGCTGCCGTTCTTCGTCTCGTAGGGCTGCATCTCACGTCCTCGTTCCAGCGATTCTCATTGGGCTGACCTAAGACCTATCCGCTCCAGTCCGTCGAGCAACGTTGTTCGTCCGTCGTGTCGGGCGTCCTGCACCTTGAGTCAATTATCGCCTGACCTACCTGGGGATCGGAAGCCCCGTCCGGTCATGCCACTGTTGAAGCGACTCTTCGGGAAGGGCTGCAATGACTTGCTGAGTGTCATCTCTCTCGAAGCTGGTGAAGCCCGCCTTTGCCAAAGCCGCTTTCAAGGCGGGCTTGGGGTCACGCCGACGGGTCTCCTTGTACATGTTCGAAACAAAGGAGTCCGCCAGAACCAATCCCTCTCTCGTTCCCTGGAATCCAGGTTCATCGCTCCAGCTCACGGAGACGGCCGACGGATCCAACATCATAGCCTCGGCATAAGAGGACATCGAACTCCGCATGTTCGGAAAACGGTCCGCAAGTTGACGCGCGACTCTTGCCGTCACAATGCCGAGTCTCGAAGCGTTCTTCCGCACGAGCATCCGAAGCTCGGGGGGCAGAACCTTCTGGTCGTAGAACACCTGAATGCGTTCCGGCACGGTTCCGTTCCGAAGGACATGCAGTGCTGCTGCCGTCGCGACTGCCATGTTCATGGCATACCCCCACACCATGTTCCGCGGCCTGAATCCTCCTTCCGGGACGAATGACCCTCGGCTTCCTTGCAGTAGCCTGGAAGCACGGGCCATCGTATTCATCTGCTGCAGCTTCGAATTCAGAGGGTCGGCCAGAATTGCAGCCGGCGCGTGCGGGACGCCTCAGCCGCCGTGGGGACCGTCCGGCAGCCAGACCGCGACGAGGTGCGGCTCGGCGGCCGTGACGACGAACTCGAGGCCGACGATGCGCAACGCCGCGCGGCGCTCCGCCGCCGCGAGCAGGCGGGTGATGTTGTAGGCGATCGCCTTGAGCAGGACCTCGGCGTAGACGGTCTTCGTCATGCGTGAGGACGCCCGGGTGAAGCCCATCGTGTCCTCGAGGTACGAGAACACGGGCTCGATGGTGGCGATGCGGCGGTTGTAGCGCTCCTGACCGCCGGGCTCGGCGAGCCGGTTCCGCACGGCCTCGTGGAGCATGTCCGTGGTCGGGTTCACCACGATGGTTCGCTGCTTGCCCGGCGTGCATGCGTCGCGCAGGGCGCAACCCTCGCAGCCTCGTCCGCGCCACTCCTTGCTGCCATCGCCCTTCTTGTAGGGGCCCAGCATCAGCTTGCCGCTCGGACAGACGACCTCGTCGTTGCCATCGAAGACGAACTCGTCGCGGCCGAAGTACGGCTCGCCGGTCTGCTTGTTGACGCGCCTGGGCGGTGTCGGCGCCGGCAGCACCACGTCGATGCGGCCCTTCATCCGCTCGTTGAAGACGAACAGCAGATCGTCTTCGGACATGTAACCCCCGTCCGCCGCCACCTGCATCGGGGGCGCCCCCTTCCGGACCGGGACGCCCGCCCCAATCAAGGCATCGCGCGCCGCCAGCACCGCCGGCCCCAGCTTGCCGAAGTCCGTCGGATCGCCATCGACCGTCACCCAGACGATGAACCGCTCCGTCGCCCCGCTGCCGGTCATGGTGATCCGGTGCCCAGGCATGCTCGCGCCGTTCGGGAACTTCATCAGCGCCGCCTGCGGATCGGTGACCGAGTGCCCCGTCCGGCCCTCGCGCCGGCAACGCTCGACCGCCGCCTCGTGCTTGCCGACCTTGGCTTCGTGCACCTGGCGCTCCTCCTCGGACATCGCGGCGGTGTCGGCCTTTGCCAGCTCTTCGAGCCGCGTCTCGGACCGGGCGAGCGTGCGCATGCTCGCCGTCGAGGCGTCTGCCCGCAGCCGCATGCTGTCCGTCGCGAGGTCCTGAGGATTGACGAGCCCCTCCGCGACGCCCATCGCGAGCACCTGTCCGGCCAGGTTCTCGAAGATGGCGCCATTCTCGCGGCGGAACGCCTTGAGGTTCGTCTCGGACATCGCGTTTCCGCCCGCCGCCAGCCGGAACGCCGCGTCCGTCTCGAGCGCCCGCGCCACCTCTGACGCGTGATGCTTCCCCGCCAGGCTCGCGCAGAGCCAGACCTGCAGCTTGAACCGCGGATCGACCGGCTTGCGGCCCAGCGACGAGTGCTTGTTCCGCAACGCGGTCAGGTCCAGCCGCTCCACGAACGCGATGACGTCACGCACGACGTGGTCCGCCGGCACGATCGCGTCCGGCGAGCCGACCATCACGTCCAGCTGCTTCGACTTGTCGCCATGAAACCGAAGCCCGCGGCGCAACGTGCGTGGCGGCTTCGTCGCGCCCTGCGGCTCGCTGAGGCTGAACGTCTCGGTGGAGGTCGGCGGTGCGGTGTCCATGCCGGCGAGGAGATCACGGACGCGCCAGAACATCAATCGTTATACGCAGATATTCTGGCCGATCCTCTCAATGGAGCCCCAGGTTCATGCCTGGGGATACCTTCGGCGTCGCCGTCTACGCCCCGCCCGGCGACATGCTTCAATGGAGCCCCAGGTTCATGCCTGGGGATACCCGGCGAGGACGGGCCACGCGCACGGGCGCAGGGGGCTTCAATGGAGCCCCAGGTTCATGCCTGGGGATACAAGCTGGCGGAGGTGACGCGGTCGTGCGCGCCCGAGCTTCAATGGAGCCCCAGGTTCATGCCTGGGGATACCGCCAACCTGCGCGACGACGTGCGCACCTTCGTCCAGCTTCAATGGAGCCCCAGGTTCATGCCTGGGGATACGTAGCGACGCCGGGGGGTTCCCCAGCTCGCGCCAGGTGCTTCAATGGAGCCCCAGGTTCATGCCTGGGGATACGACGGCGACGGCGACGTGGATGCCAACGACGGCGCCGGGCTTCAATGGAGCCCCAGGTTCATGCCTGGGGATACGGCTCTGCGCCGCCACCGTGAGGCGAAGGCCGGCGAGGCTTCAATGGAGCCCCAGGTTCATGCCTGGGGATACGTCGCCGCGGAGTACGGCGTCGAGCTCAAGGGCGCCGCTTCAATGGAGCCCCAGGTTCATGCCTGGGGATACCCTCGCGCAACAGCGAGACTCCTGTGATGCCGTCGCGCTTCAATGGAGCCCCAGGTTCATGCCTGGGGATACTCGTAGGCAGCGCCCGCGGGCGTCGTGCCATCGCGGCGCTTCAATGGAGCCCCAGGTTCATGCCTGGGGATACATCCCTGGAAATTCTCCGGGGGGTTGCGCATTCTGGCTTCAATGGAGCCCCAGGTTCATGCCTGGGGATACTCTGCGGGATCGACGTGTCGATCGTCGGCGACTTCGTGCTTCAATGGAGCCCCAGGTTCATGCCTGGGGATACAGGCGGCCGCCGCCGAGCGAGTAGGCGCCCTCGGGGCTTCAATGGAGCCCCAGGTTCATGCCTGGGGATACGACGGACCGAATGCGGCCGCCGCTGCCGGAGACGCCGCTTCAATGGAGCCCCAGGTTCATGCCTGGGGATACACTCTACGTGTCCCGGTTCGCCAATCTGATCGAGATGCTTCAATGGAGCCCCAGGTTCATGCCTGGGGATACGTCGGCCAGGAAACAGTCGGTGTAGCAGTCGCCCTCGCTTCAATGGAGCCCCAGGTTCATGCCTGGGGATACGCAGCCCCTCGCCCTTGATGGTGTCGAGCACCTCGTTGCTTCAATGGAGCCCCAGGTTCATGCCTGGGGATACGGTGTGCGAGCGGCTCAACGATTTCATCCGAGCGAGGCTTCAATGGAGCCCCAGGTTCATGCCTGGGGATACCACGCGCATCGCCCAAAGCACCGGGCCGCGCGAACGGGCTTCAATGGAGCCCCAGGTTCATGCCTGGGGATACGTGGTCGGGACCATCGGCCCGGCGAGGGTCGAGACCGCTTCAATGGAGCCCCAGGTTCATGCCTGGGGATACCTGGTCGGCGTCGCCGTGGTCGGTGTCATCGCCTAGCTTCAATGGAGCCCCAGGTTCATGCCTGGGGATACGCGACCGTGTCCGCTTCGGCGGCCGGCCGTACCTCGGGCTTCAATGGAGCCCCAGGTTCATGCCTGGGGATACGACCATCCGACGTTCGTCATGTCGATGCACCAGCGGATGCTTCAATGGAGCCCCAGGTTCATGCCTGGGGATACGAAGCAGGGCAAGGTGCTCGAGGGGCTGCTCCGCGAGCTTCAATGGAGCCCCAGGTTCATGCCTGGGGATACCTCGTCGAACTTCCGGCGCTCTTCGAGGTGGCGCCGGCTTCAATGGAGCCCCAGGTTCATGCCTGGGGATACTCGAGGCCAACTTCCAGATCGAGTCGTTCGAGCTGGCTTCAATGGAGCCCCAGGTTCATGCCTGGGGATACGGACGGCGAAGGTCTTGTGGGAGGCGTGGCGCCCGTTGCTTCAATGGAGCCCCAGGTTCATGCCTGGGGATACTTCGACAGGCTCGGAGGTCCCCTCCTGATGGAACTGCTTCAATGGAGCCCCAGGTTCATGCCTGGGGATACTGGTCCTCGCCTACATCGACAAGAAGGAGCAGCTCGCGCTTCAATGGAGCCCCAGGTTCATGCCTGGGGATACCACGACCGCAGCGACGAGATCCCCGCGCAGCACACCCGCTTCAATGGAGCCCCAGGTTCATGCCTGGGGATACCCCCTCTGAAGCACCTGTGGATTGCCGACCGCAGCACAGCTTCAATGGAGCCCCAGGTTCATGCCTGGGGATACCGGCGCAACAGCCACCCGTCAAGCCTCTGGACATCCTCGAGCTTCAATGGAGCCCCAGGTTCATGCCTGGGGATACACGTGGGACACAAGGAGACCTGATCATGGGAGAGCGAGCTTCAATGGAGCCCCAGGTTCATGCCTGGGGATACAGCGTTCGCGCAACCCGGCGGACTCTATCCGAAATCAGGGCGACTTTCGAGCGGGTCCCGCTCTCGGCCGCGAGCGAGCGCGGCGCAAGTCGCGCGATCCGGGCGGCCATGGCGGGCAGTGCGCGGGAATTCATCATGAATTTGACGATTCGAGCGCGGCCGGGGCTTCGGCGGGCCCCGGACTGCTCGAAACCGAGCGGGTTGTCAAGGAGTGGGAGTCGCGAAGCGCGAGGCTGAGGGTAGCGAACGCGGCGTCAGATGACGAGGACGTGGCGACGGGGATCGGTGAAGGGGCGGCCGAGGGTCTCGACGCGCGCGTCCGTCTGGGCGTTCACCGGGCCGAGGCGGCAGAACATCACGCGGTCCTCGTCGCGATGGACGATCTCGAGCAGCGCCGCTTCGAGGCGCAGGCGCTCGCGCAGGGTCAGCTCGCAGCGGAAGACGGAGAGCTGGACGGGATCGCCGAAGCCACGCATGCAGCGGTACGTCCGGCGCAGGCGCTTCGGGTCGCAGATGTCGTAGGCGACGATGTAGAGGTCTCGCATCGGGTCACCTCGTCTCGAAGGCCGGGTAGGCGTCGAGCTCGCCTTCGAGGTGGCGACCCAGCAAGCGCGCCTGGACCTCGAGCACACGCCGGTAGCTGATGCGGTAGCCGAAGACGGGGTGGGTGACGAGCTCGTCCATGCGTCGCTCGTAGGCCTTGATGAAGGCCGCGCGGCCCGCCTTGTTGAGGTTGACCGCCGGGCCGCAGCGGACGAAGTGTTCGGGCCGCACGACCCGGTTGTTGACCGCCGTGACGACGACCGAGTCGGCGATGATCGGACGGAACTCCTCCATGAGGTCGAGGGCGAGGGCCGGGCGTCCGTGGCGCGGCTGGTGCAGGAAGCCGACGAACGGATCGAAGCCGACGGCGTAGAGCGTGAGGGTCCAGTCCTTCGTCAGCAGGGCGTAGGCGAACGAGAGCAGCGCGTTCAGCGGATCCGTGGGCGGGCGCCGGTTGCGGCCGTCCAACTTGAAGTCGCCGCCCACCTCGTCCTGCTTCAGCATGCCGTCGAAGATGGCGAAGTAGTCGCGCGCGGCCGTCCCCTCGACGCCGAGAAGCGTAGGGAGCGAAGCGGCTCGCTCGGCGGCGCGCGCCTGCGCCTTCAGGGCGTCGAGCGCGCGGTCGGGATCGGGGTGGTTGCGTCGCAACAGCGTGCGCGCGTTGCGGATCTTCGAGCGGATGAAGGTTCGGGCGAGCAGGAGCGCCCGCTCCGGCTGGGCGGCGACACGATGCTGGGCGATGCGCAGGTGGACGTTCTTCGTCGCCATGCCCCGCGTCAGGCCGTAGAACCAGCCGCCCTGGCTGAACCAGGCGACGGCGATGTCACGCTCACAGAGGGTCTTGACCGCGGGCGCGCTGACCTGGACGTTGCCGAAGAGGCAGATCTGCGACGTGTCGAGCATCCGCACCGCGTGCTTCTCGCCGCCGCCGGCCACGACGATCTCCTCGCCGCGCACGCCGACGCGCTGGCCGTGCATCTGGACGTACAACGGCAGCGCGTCGTCCCGGGCCGGCACCAACAGACGCGGCTCGCCGTCGGCGCCCCGCGACGCCTGGACCTCGTCCGGCAGGCAGATGCCGACGAGGGAGCAGCGCGGACACTTGGGGCTGTCGACGAGCGGTGGCGGGATTTCTTCGACCGGGAGGCGGCGCGCCCCCTCGATCGCCTCGTGCGTCGCCGCCACGAGCGCCTCGTCGAAGTCCACCCGGACCCGGCGCTTCGACTCCACGAAGTAGAGGAAGCCGTGGTCGCTCCGGTATCCGTTGGCGCGCAGCACCAAGCCCTGAGCACACACCTGGACGCGCTCGGGGGGCCAGGCGCCGTCCGGGATGTCAGGCACGCGGCCGCGCTTGTAGTCGATGGGCACGACGGCGCCGTCCTCGACCTCCACGAGGTCGATGCGCGTCGTGATCCCGAACGCCGGCGCCGACAAATGGACCGATCGCACCTGGCCGACGCCCTCGAGCAGGCCTTCGGGCTCCGGGGCTTCGAGGCGGCCGCCGCCCGCGTCCACCGCCCGATGCCGCAGCCGGCCCTCCTCGGTGTCGGCGTTGTCGGCCCACTCGCCCTGCACCCACTCGAGGTAGGCCAGCCGCGGGCAATACACGTACTCGTTGAGGATCCGCACCGGGATCGTCTCGGCCCGCTCGTCGCCGGCGCCGGACCGCGCCACGGCGGGCCCCATCTTGCGGGGGCCTCCGCCGTCGCCGGCCAGCGCTCGCGCCTCTTCGTCGTCTGCCATCTCTCCCCCCTCCCCTCACGCCGTCACATGAGAGTGCAACGCGGGAGGAAGGGTCGCGCTCAGATGACCGAGGCGGGCGTGAAACTACCGTAACCGCCCTGCTCCGTCCGCCGGATGCCCGAGCGCAGCACGAGTCCGATGCCGCGCGCCCGGCGCTCCGCTTCGCCCATGGCTTCGAGCGTGGGATGCCGGAGGAGGCTCGTCACGGTCCCTGGGCCGAGCGGCACCGTCCAGAGGGGCCAGCGGAAGCGGCCGGTCTTCCACTCGCCCGAGCAGCCGGTCGTCAGGATGCGATCGCCGCGCGGGACGACGCCGATGAAGCGCAGGCCGCGGAAGGCGAGCCAGTCGGCGCCGGGGACACCGGTCTTCTTCTCCTTGGCCGGATCGCCGGCACGCAGGGCGTAGTCACGGCTCGCCGTCGCATCCCATTGCAGGACCGGGAGCGGCCGCTCGTAACGCCACGGCCCGTAGAGCGCATCCCGGACGTCGTCCCGCGTCACGCCCCCGGCCAGCTTGCGCACCATGTCGAGGAACTCCTGCTGGCCGGCGGTGAAGTGGAGCGCGGTCGGCTTCGTGTTGCCGCCATTGTCGACGGCGACGTCCGTGGCGAAGGCGGCGGCGAAATCGACGCTTCGCCGCGTCGACGCGCTGGCATCGCCGACGAGCCGCTCGAGGAAGGCGCGATAGACGCCCGGCGGCGGCTTCAGATCCCGCGCGCGCCGGCCTTCATCCTTCGCCTTCCCATACTCGAGGGCGATGACGGGCTCGTCGGCCCACGTCGCGAGATCGTCCATCACCGCGTCGACAGGGTCGGACGCGGCGCCGAGGATCGCCGGCCGCCATGCGTCGAGGTCGCGCCACGTCAGCCGCGCCTCGCCACCGAGCACGTCGAGCGCGCCGAGCGCCGCGAGGAAGCCGAGCGGGTTGGTGCCGTCGAGGCCGGTCAGGATGTGTTCGCTCATCGCTCGGGCTGCTCCTGTTCTTGCTCGCTCCGCCGATGGTCGGCGAGCCGCAGCACCGCCTCGAGCCACGCGAGCGGATGCCATCCGTACCGGCGCACCAGCGCCCAGAAGCGCTCGCTCACGCCGGAGTCGAGGCGCTCGAGGCCGTGGTCGCTCGAGGCGACCACCGCGCCACTGTCCGCCTCGAAGGCGACCGTCACCGGCTTCGGATCGGGCGCGAAGGGGGCGAAGGGCCGACAGTGTCCGTGGTGCGAGGCCACGAGGTGCAACACGAGGTCCCAGTCGACGCCGGCCGGCGGCGCGCTCTGCTGCATCAGCGCCACCGACGTCAGCTCGTGCCGGCCGCCGGCCGGGTAGCCGGACCGCTCGCGGGCGCGACGGCGCGCGACGACGTCGCCGGGCGGCATCGCCGACTTGGCCAGCGGCTCGCCGGTGGCATCGGCGAAGCCTCCGCCGCCGCGCAGCATGCGCTGGAAACGCGGATCGGCCTTGCCGGCGTCGTGCCACCGCCCCGCCAGCTCGACGGCCGCGCGCACCGATGCGGGCAGCTGCAGAGCGCGCGCGAAGGCCGCCGCCACTTCGCCGACGCCGCGGAGGTGCGCGCGCAGTGGGACGGCGACGCCGGCGAACGACGCGTGGTCGTCCTCCGTCACGAGCTCGGCGCCCCTCGCCCGCACGCGGCGCCGGAAGACCAGCACGAACGAGTCGCCGATTTCGACCAGCCGGAACGCCGGCAACCCTCGCCCGGACACGGACCGCAGGTCGGCGCCGATGGGCGAGGTCGCCTCCTGGCCGCGGATCCAGTCGGTCACCGCCTGCTCGGGCGCGCTCTCCTCGTCGAGGCCGCCCGGCCGCGGCGGGCGCAGCGCCTCGGGGAGCGGCTCGTCCGGCGCCAGGCCGGCGTGCGAACGGATGACGTCGTCGTGGAGGCGCATCACGAGCCGGCCCCGCTGCAGCAGTGACACGCGCTCGCCGAGGTCGCGCACCGGGGCGTTCGCGGCGGGGTCCCAGTTGCCGGCCGTGAGGCCGCCGCGCGTCCACGGCACGACGAGCGTGTCGCCGGGGGCGATCTCGCCGGGTCCGACCACCACGCTGCGCTCGCCGCGCCACGCGAGCGCCACCCGGCCCCCGGCCACCGGCGCCTCGTCCGGCGCGCGCGCGCCTTCGACGTCGCCGAGCTCGTCGGGCTCGACGTCGCCCGCCAGCCACCGCCGCGCCGCGCCGATCGGCACCGAGAGGACCTCTCCGCTGCCCGGCGGGCAAGCCTCGACGCGGGCGACGACGCGGTCCGGCGCCTCGGCCAGCTCGGCGTCCGTGACGTCGGCCCGCCAGACGATCTGGACCTCGGGCTGGCCCCGCGCCGGGCCATGCAGCCACAGCGACACGTCGGGATCGGGTCGCGGCACCGGCGCCGTCTGCGCCCAGGCGTCGAGGTGCGCCGGAAGCAGGACCGGCGCCGGCTCGCCGCGCACGACGAGGTTGCCGGCATCCTCGGGCGGTCGGAAGTGGTCGAGGCCGAAGTCGACCGTCTCGAGGCTCGCGAGGTGGCTCCACGTCCGCGCGAGCGCCTCGCCGTAGACCGGGTCGCGGGCGGCGTCCTTGCCGAGCGCGTCGGCTCGGACGAGGACGATCCCCCGGCCCGCGCCCTCCATCCGGCCCAGGCGGTCGAGGCGTCCGAAGCGCTGGCGCAGCGCGTCGAGGCTCGCCCCCTCGGTCACGAGCACGTCGAAGTCGAGGTCCGCGCCGGCCTCGATCGTCTGCGTCGCCACGACGACGAGCGGCGGACCCTCGGCCGTCCGCGTCCGGCCGGCGAACGCCCGCGCCCGCAGCGTCTTCTCCACGTCGGTCCGGTCGAGGGGGCGCATGCGGCCCGTGACCAGGACCACGTCCTCGCCGAGCGGGCCGTGGAGGCGCGCGTAGACCTCGCGCGCGGTCGCCACGCGGTTCACGACGACGCCCACCACGCGGCCCGGCGTGGCCTCGGCGCGCGCGTGCCGTGCGACGGCGTCCGCGAACATCCGGGTGCGCGCCGCGGCGCTGCCCGTCACCCGGATGGCGGGCGCGAGCGTGGCCGGCTTGCGCGCCGAGAGGCGCCGGCGCAGCTCGACGTCGGCGCGGTCCGCGTCGTCGAGGGCGAAGCGATCCGACGTCCCCGCGGCGGGCGTCGCCGACATCTCCACGACGGCAAAGCGATCGGGCAACGCGACCTCGCGCCACCGATCGCCCCGGAAGGAGGCGACGCGGCGCAGCGTCTCGGCGAAGGGCCGCGAGAGGTGCACCTCGTCGAGCAGGAAGAGCACGTCGTTGCCGAGCAATCCGGCGTGGACCGGCCGCATCGCGTCGCTGACGCCGTAGCCGCGGAACAGGAGGCGCGAGCCGACCTGGTCGACCGTCGAGAGCGCGATCACGGGCTGGTCGGGGCGCCGGGCCCAGGCGTCCTCCCGGGGGACGCCGCCGCGCAGCAGCGCGACTTCGAGCGGCGCCTCGCCCGAGAAGGCGCGCAGCCGCGCCGCGACGGCGGCCACCACCGGGGACTTCGGCGCGTCGAGCGCGTCGCGGATCCGCGTCGCCCGCTCGTGGGCCTGGTCGACGATCGTGCGGCGGTCGACCACCATCACCACGCGCAGCGGCGCGCGCCGCTCGGCGGCGCCGGCCTCGAGCGCGAGGTGGAACAGCGCGACGTCGAGCGCCGCCGTCTTGCCGCACCCGGTGGGCAGGTCGAGCAGGGCGGGCCACGCGCCTTCGGCGGCGACCTGCCCGAGGAGCCGCGTCTGCCACGGGAAGGGCGCCACGCCGTGGACCGCCGCGAAGAAGGCGGGAAAGTCGTCGGGCGAGAGCGGTGTCATCGGTCCTCCGCGATGGGGCGGAAGAGGCCCATCCCCACGTAGCGACCGGCGCCGAGGATGACCGGGCCCGCGACCGGCTCGGGGAACACGAGACGCGCGTGCGTGAGGACGCGGGGCGGTCGGCCGCCGCCGGGGAAGGGCGCGAACGCCCGCGCCTTCTCCGCGCCCACGAGCGGCGCCGCCGGCAGCACCGTCACGCGCGGCCGCGGGAGGCCGACGTGCTCGCACGCCGCGGCGATGGCCTCCTCCGCCTCGGCGTAGGCCCGCGCCCGCTTCTCGCCGTCGCTCCGCAGGTCGCCGGGGTTGCGGTCGAGCGCGACCGGCGTGGCGCTCGCCCACCGGCGCGCCGGACGGCACCACGTCGTGGCGCGCAGGGTCGACTGCCGCGCCTCGTCCTGCAGGCGCGTCAGCTCCCACGCCCCCGCCCGCCCGAGGAACACCGGCAGGACCGGCGCGTCGGGGTCGTCCCCGGGGCAGGTCGCCTCCCAGCGCTCGACCGCTTCGAGCACGGCGCGACGCTCGTCGGGCGACGCCGCCCGCGGCACGGCGAGCGCGAGGCCGAGGAGGCCGCCGTCGGCGTGCGGCCCGCCCACGTTCGGCAAGGGCAGGAACGCGAGGTGCGGCCGGTCGCTCACCGAGCCGTCGGCGCGGTGGCCCGAGATCACCTCGGGCACCGGCTGACACGCGAACTTCATCAGCGCGGCGCGCACGCTCCGCGCCACGGCGGGCCCCGCGACCGACGGCAGCCGCGGACCGCCCACGCGGCGCAGCACGAGCCAGTCGTCGCCGAGCACCGGCCGTGGCGCGGGGGCCGCGCTCGTCGCGTCCCGCGTCGTGTAGGGCTGGAAGGTGGCCGGCATCACCCGCGGCTGCGTCTCGCGGTGTCGCTCGAAGCTCTCGCCGAGCCGCTCGAGCTGGTCGCCCCGGGGGATGCGCAGGCGCAGCTCGCCGCCCTCGTCGGGGCGCCAGCCGGCGGGCGCCGGGCCTTCGGAGAGACGCACGCTCACGAGGGACGACGAGTGGCCGAGGCGCACCACCCGCGCGGCGACGGCGTCGAGGGCCGCCCGCTGTGCCGGCGTCGGCTCCGCGTCGGCCCACGCGAACACGACGCGCGGCTCACGCGGGCAGACCGACGGGAAGGTGCGCGGCTGGCGGACACGCCCTTCGGGCAGGACCTCGAGCGCCTCTGACGGCGCCTTCCGGCCGACCTCCGCCACGGCGCGCCGCATCGCCGCGTCGAGCTTCTGCAGCTCGGCGGCGAGGCGCTTCTCGAGCCGGACGACCTCCCGGAGGGCGCCTTCGCGCCGCGCGCGGTCGAGGTCTGCGCGCAGCGTCGCGATCGCCGCCGTCTCCTTCTCGAAGTCGCCGACGACGCCGGCGTCGTTCACCGGCACGAACACGGTGACCGTCTCGCGCTCCGCGGCCTCGGTGGCGCCGATCACCGGCGGGCCCTGGCGCTGTAGCCACTCGAGCGCCGCCGACTCGTCGGGCGGCGGCGGATCGGCGGCGTGGTGTGCGGCGACGAGCGCCGAGAACAGGCGCGCTGGATGCGGCGGCCACTCGGCCCGGCTGCGGTCGTTGTAGGCGGTGGCGACGTAGCGGCCGGTCAGCAGCTCGACCTCGAGCGCGAACATCACGCCCCCTCTTCGTCGGTCCCGGCCTGCTT
Organism: Myxococcota bacterium; assembly: GCA_963169045.1. Taxonomy (GTDB): domain Bacteria; phylum Myxococcota_A; class Bradymonadia; order UBA7976; family UBA1532; genus CAUJDF01. The sequence goes on along the minus strand of CAUJDF010000085.1, from coordinate 7,621 downwards.
CAGCGTCCGGCTGCGGCGGACGAGCTCGGCGAGCTTCGGGGCCGGCCGCAGCGTCACCGGCTCCCGGCTCCACCCGAGCCCGAGCGCGTTCTGCTCCGCCTGGGCGTCGGCGAGCAGGCGCCGCGCGTCGTCGCGCTCGAGCCAGTACTTCTGCGGCTCGCCGCCGTCGCGGCCGAGGATCTCGAACATCAGCGGCTCGCGCGCCACGAGGAGCGAGCGCGAGCGCAGGTCGTACCCGTTCTCGCGCTGGTAGGCGACCGCCGCCAGCGCCAGCGCCGCGAGCGCCGTGCGCGCAGCCCGCTCCGCCGCGTCGCGGGACCCGGCGGGCAACGGCTCGCCGTCGACCGTCGTCGAGAAGCGCAGGCGGCGCAGGCCCGCCAGCGAGATCACCGTCGTCTGCACGGCGTGGCTCATGGTGACGCCGCCGGCCTCCGCCTCGATGCTCGGCGGGATGTTGCCGTGGTTGATCGCGGCGGGTGTGCCCTTGTCGCCGGCCCCCTTGCGGCTGAACGGCGCCGGCTCGTTCTTCTCGAGGCGCGCCTCGGCCGCGTCGACCGTCCACTCCTGGGCCGGATCGCGATGCGCGAACACGCCGCCCACCTTGCGCTCGATGCCGAGCGGATCGATGCGGCTGGCGGTCTTCACGCCCGCGACCACATCGATGCCGACGATCTCCGAGACCACGCAGCGCTGGAACTTCGCGCCGAGGCCGCCCTTCGGTCCGGTGCTGTCCCAGACGCCGAAGATCAGCGCCGTGGGACAATGCTTGTGCATGCCGGTGGCGTGGTTCGGGCGCGCGTCGGTGAACGCCTGCCCGATCGGCGTGAAACGGAACGGCTTTCCGTCGAGCACGCTGTCGCGCAGGATCGCGTCGGCGATGCGGTGCGGCGCCTGAAGCGCGGTGATCTGTTCGAGATCCTCGAGGCCGGGCTCCTGCGAGAAGTCGACCTGCACCACCGGGAAGTCGAGCTCGCGCCGGCGCCATGCCTCGAGCAAGGCTTCCTCGAACCGGTTCGCCTGGCTCGCCACCGAGTCGAGCAGCACCGTGTCGACGACGCGGCCGTCGATGTGCCGCCGCTCCATCGCGTACTTCGTCTCGGCGCGCCCGTCCTTCACGTAGGTCGGCGGAAACACCTTGTCGCCCGGCCCACCTGCCGGCTCGAGGCGTGTCACCGCGCGGATCGCGACAGCGCCGCCGGCGACCGCAGCCTTCAGGATGTCGAGTGTGATCGGCCCCATGTTGCCCTCCCCGATTCGTGTTCATACGAGAGACGCCGCCCGACCGGCGCACCGGACATCACCGAAGTGTCCGCAGGCAGGGTGCCAGAGACGTCGAGACGGGGGAAGCCGTCTCGTCGAGTCAGGATGGGACAGCGAGCGCCGCGGCGAACGCGCCAGCCGGCAGGCCGACGTCGACCACCTCGCCGCGCAGGGCGAAGTGGAGCAGCGTGGCGCGCACGACGTGGCCGGCGGCCTCGAGGGCGGCGCGGTACGCGGCGAGCTGCGCGGCGTGCCCCACGGCGCGCGCGTCGCGCTCCGCCGCCGAGCCGGGGAATGCCTTGTGGTCGACGACGACCACGCCCGCGGCCGTCTCGTAGAGCAGGTCGATCTCGCCCGCGAGCAGCCGGCCCTCGAACCGCCACCGCACCGGCCACTCCGTCAGGCGGCGGCCGGGTCCGAAGCGATCGGCGAGGAACGCGTAGAGACCGTCGGCGATGGCGACGAGGCGCTCAGGTGACACAGCGGTCGCGAGCCCCCGCGCGGCGAGGCAGGCGCGCGCCCGCTGGTAGCGAGGCTCGGCGGCGCCGCCGTGGTCGCATGCCAGGAAGGCATGGACGGCGCGCCCGACCTCCTCCATCGCGTCGTCGCGGGCGCGGAGGGGCATGCGACCCCCGGTGTCGACGGCGGCGCCGAGGACGACCTCGGCCTCGAGCCCGGCGGGCAGGCGCAGGGTCGACGGGACGACGCGTTCGGACGGGCGCGGGGATCCGGGCGAGGCGGCGAACCAGCGACGCGCCCCGTGGGCTCGTGGCGCGCCGGTGCCGGGCGCACCCTCGAGGTGCCGCACGACGCACGGCCACTCGCGCCCGCTGGCGGTCGCGGTGGCGACCCCCGCGGGCGCGTCCCACGGGAGCGACAGCACGGGATCGCCGTCGGCGCCGCGCAGCTCGTCGAGCCAGACGGTCGCGCCCCCCTTCGAGAACAGCGCCAGGCGATCGCACGCCCGGGTAAAGCCGACATAGAGCAGCCGGGCGCGCTCGCCGCGCTCGCGGGCCCGGACGGTCGCCGCCTCGGGCGTGGCGTCGGCCAGGGCGGCGAGCGGGATGCCGGCGACGAGCCGGCCATACGGCCAGGGCCAGTAGCGCAGCCAGCGTCCGGCGAGCGGCGCCGCCGGATCGAACCGCGGCGCGGGCTCCGCGTGCAGGCCGAACACGTCCCCGCGAGGTCGCGCGTCGAGATCAGTGAGCACGACCACCGGCCACTCCAGCCCCTTCGCGGCGTGCCACGTGAGCACCTGGACCGCGTCGGCGTCGGCGGGGCGCGGCTGGTCGTCCTCGGCGTCTTCGCTCGCGAGGTGCGCCAGCAAGCCGCGCAGGGTGCACGGCTGTCGGCGCAGGCGGCATCGCGCCTCGTACGCCGCCGCGTCGCCGCGCAGGGCCTCGAGGTTCGCCAGGCGCTGCGCCGGCGCCGGCCAGCGCCGACAGAGCGCGTGCAGGTCGAGGGTGGCCAGGACGAGGTCGACGGCGGCGGCCGGGCCGCGGGGCGCCTCGCCGGCCGCCCGAAGCGCCGCGACCTGCGGCACGTCGGCGAAGGCGCGGGGCGCGGGGCCCGCGTCCGGCAGGGCGGCGCGCCAGGCAGCGACCTCTCCCAGGCGGCGCGCCAGCCAGGCGTCGGGATCCGCCACCGCGGCGCCCGTGAGCCAGGCGACCTCGAAGGCGGCGACGTCGTCGTCCGGATCGGCCAGCAGGGCGAGGCCGGCGCGCACGAGCAGCGCCTCGGGCGTGGTCTGCAGACCCCCGAGCGTCACCGTGGCCGCGATGCCGCGGGCCGCGAGCGCTTCGGCGACGTCCCGGCAGTGGTCGTGCGTCCGCGTCAGCACCGCCACGTGTCGTCGCTCGAGCGGCTCCAGCGTCCAGCCCGCCGCCGCGCGCCGGCGCACCGGCGGCCGCTCGTCGAGCAGGGCCCGCACGCCCTCGGCGACCGCGTCCGCGCCCCGCGTCCCCTTCGCGCCGTCCCACGTCCAGGCTTCGAGGAACGCCACGTCGCCCAGCCCGGGGGGCTCGGCGCCCTCGGCGGGTCGCAGCCGGACCTGCGCCTCGGCGAAGCCGTGGGGCGCGAGGGCGGCGGTGAACACGTCGGCGCACAGCTCGACGAGCCCGGGCCGGGACCGCCACGAGACCTCGAGCGCGCCGGCGGGCGTCGCCTGCCCGACGGCGGCGCGCATGAGCTCGGGCTCGGCGCCCTGGAACCCGTAGATGGCCTGCTTGGCGTCGCCCACCCACACGGCGCGCCCGGCCAGGCGGCCGAGGCGGACGATGACGTCGAGCTGCAGCGGCGACACGTCCTGGATCTCGTCGACGATCAGCAGATCGAGCCGCTCGGACACGGCGGCCGCGAACGCCGGCCGGTCGCTGAGCAGGCGCGCGGTCTCGGCCAGCATGTCGTCGTAGTCGACGACCCCCGCGGCGCGCTTGCGCCGCTGGAACGCCTCGAGCACACGCGCGGCGTTGTCGAAGAGGCCCTCCACGAAGGCGCGCAGGTCGGCGTGGAGCCGCGGGTGCCGCAGGTGGTCGGCCACCCAGAGGCGGATCGGGCCGGCGACGGCGTCCCACTTCTTGACGTTCATCTCCGGGGCGGTGGCGAGCCGGACGGCGTCGGCCCACGGCAGAGGGCCGCTCCGCAGCGCCGCGAGCGCCCGCTCGACGAGCTCGATGCGCTTCTGACCGCTGCCCGTGCCGCCGTCGGTGGCGAGGGCCGGCAGCGCCGCCCCGAGCGCCGCCCGCAGCGCCTCGTCGCGCGCCGCGTCCTCGCCGGCCGGCGGCGGCAGCGCGCGCAGCAGCCCCTCGACGCTCCGCCGACCGGAGGCGCGCAGCGCCGCCGCGTCCAGGCCGTTCGCGCGGGCGCATCCCACGAGATCGGCCACCGTGCGCCGCCAGTCGTCGGCCGAGAGGCGGCGCGCCACCCGGTCCAGCGCCACGTGCCCTTCGGGCGCCACCTCGGCCAGCGTCTCACGGAACAAGAGCTCGCCGGCGACCGGATCCACGGGCTCGATGGCGGGCGAGAGGCCGCCTTCGATCGCCAGCGCCCGCAGGAGACGCTGGCACACCGCGTGGGTCGTGCCGAACGCGTCGTCGCGCAGCCGCGCGGCCTGGCGATGGGCGCCGCGCTCGAGGAGGCGGCAGCGCACGCGACGCTCGAGCTCGGCGGCGGCACGGCGCGTGTACGTGATCGCCATCACCGCCTCGGGGCGCACCGTGCCGGCGCCGAGCAGCGCGTCCTCGATCACGTCGCACAGGCGATGTGTCTTGCCCGAGCCGGCGCTCGCCGTGATGACCTCCACCCGCGGACTCATGGCATCGCCTCCACCCGCGCATGGCACACCACGCGGTACTCGCAGAAGCGACACGGCGCTTCGGCGGCGCCCGGCCCTTCGCGCGGCGCCGTCTCCCCGGCGGCCTCGGCGCAGGCCGGCGCCCAGTCCGCAGGCGGCAGGCCCCGCGCCGGGACGAGCCCCGCGCCGAGGATCCGCGCCCACCGCGCCCAGGCGCGCTCGGCGAGGTCGAGGGTCTCGTCACCCGTCGGCCCGGCGACGTGGGTCGCCCCCGCGAAGGCGCCGGCGTCGGTCGTCATCAGCCGACCGCCCTCGACGGTCAGGAAGGCGGTCGCCGGCGCGGGTGGGGCCAGCGCCCGCGCATAGAGCGCGAGCTGGAGCGCGTCGCCGCGCGCGAGCCGTTCGCGCTGGCGGTCGGCGCGGCCCAGCTTCAGGTCGAGCACCGCCTGTCGCCCTTCGTCCCGCAGGACGAGGTCGACGCGGCCGGCGTAGCGGCGGCCGGCGAAGGTGCCGGCGCAGGACACCTCCGTGGCCGTGCTGCGCCAGCCGCCGGCCCGGATCACCGCGACGAGCACCCGCGCCGCCGCCGCGATCGCGTCCCGGGCGCGGGCGCGCGCCTCCTCGCGGCCCGGGCGGAGGAGCGGCGCCGCCTCGGTCTCGACGCGGGCATCGAACAGCGCCCGTGCGCGCTCGGCCGCTTCGTCCGCGCCCAGCTCGTCGTCGTCGAGCACGTCCTGCAGCAGCGCATGCGCGAAGCGGCCCACGAGCCGCGGTCCGTCGGGCAGCGACGACGGGCCGGCGCGACGCAGCCGCGCCGCGTCGTGCAGCACCGACCGGAGCGGGCAGGACAGCAGCCGATCGATGCGCGAGAACGACAGCTCGCCTTCGGGCATCAGCGACGCGCCCGGCAGCCGCCACAGGGCGCGCGGCGCCACCGCCGGCCAGGACGCGAGGGGCTCCGTGGGTGGCGCCCAGGCGGCGCCCAGGAGCGCGTCAACGTCCGTCCGCCGGCACGCCGTCAGCGCGCCCGGCGGGAGCAGCGCCCCGAGCTCGTCGAGGCACGGATGCGGCTCGGCCCGCTCCCGGCCCGCGCGCCGCCAGGCGACGAGGACGAGGCGCTCGCGGGCCGCCAGCAGCGGCCGCCGCCAGGCCCACGCCTCCGCCTCGCGCGCGGCGCCGGGCGGCGACAGCTCGACGCCGCGCGCCGCCAGCGCACGCCGCTCTCCGCCGGTGAACGTCGGCGGCGCGGCCACGCGAACCGGACCGACCAGCCCCCACCACACCACCTCGGCCGGCGCGCCGACGACCCCCGCCGGGTGCCTCGCGACCGCCGGCCGGCCCGCCTCGGCCGGTGACAGCTCGTCCCCGACCGCCTCCCCGAGCGCGACGTCGTGCAGCCGCGCCAGCTCCATGCGCGCCATGCGCGCCTCGGGCGGCCGCGCGCGGAGCAGGTCGGCGAGCGCGCCTGCGACCCGAGCGGCCGCCGCCCGGTCACCGGAGCGCGCCCACCGGGCGACGCGCTCGCAGATCGCGACGGCGTGCCCCGCCGGAATGCCGGTCGCGGGATCGAACGTCGGCCCATCGAGCCAGGCCGTGATCTGATCGGTCAGCAGGGCGCGCGCGAGGCGGGCGGGGCGCTCCGGGTCGCGCCGGTCGGCGATCTCGAGACAGCGGTTCACCGCGTCGAGCCAGACGGGCCCGCCGACGCCCGGCGCCTCGGCGAGCGCGGCGAGCAGCGCCCGGCGCACCCACCGCGGCAGCGGCGCGTCCGGCAGCGACAGCAGCTCGGCCGCCACCTCCGCGTCGCGGGGCGAGAACGCCAGCGCGAGCCGCAGCGGCAGCACCTGCATGGCCGGCGCCGTCCGGGACGCCTCGACCGAGCCCAACGTCGGCAGCCCGTGCCTGCGGCGACCCACGTCGAGGACGCCGGCCTCGGCGCCGACGACCCACGCCTCGTCGGCGGCGGGGTGCGCGCGCCGCCAGGACGCGACGAGCGCCGCCGCGTCATGGGCCGACTCCGCCTCGAAGAGGACGACCGTGCCGTCGCCCGACAGAGGCGCCGGGGGCTCGCCGATCAGGGTGCGCTGAAGGCGGCCGAGGTCCGTCCCCTTCTCCGCGCGGGGCCGGTCCGCCGCCGGCTCGACGACCGGCACCCCGCGCTCGCACAACGCGCCGAGCAGGCGTCGCCCGGCCGCCGGCAGCCGCGACGGCGGCTCGACGAGCCGGACCGCGACCTCGAACGGCAGGGACGCGGGCCCCCGCAGCGCCGCCGTCACCGCGAGGACGAGATCGGCCGGACCTGAAGGCGGCGGCGTGCCGTCGAGCGACTCGAGGGCCGACAGGTCGTCGAGGCGGTCGCTGCCCTCGAGCGTCCGGCCATCCCAGCCGGCCCAGCGGAGCGCGTCGCGCAGGCCGAGCAGGTGGTCGGTGACACCCACGGGGTCGTGCGCGAACGACTCCGCGAAGAAGCGGCTCGCGGAGATACGGCGCTCGAGGCGCCCGCGCCACGCGGCCACGCGCCGCGATCGCGGTGCGACCGCGACGGGCACGCCGAGCCACTGCCCGAGGCGCTGCGCCAGCCCCAGCACGCCGCAGGCCGCCCAGCTCACGCGCGCCGACTCCGGCGCCAGCAGGTGCCGAAATCCGGTGGCGCCCTCGAGCGCCTGCCCGACCACGAGCTCGATCCGCATGTCGCCCCCCACGCCCGCCCCGTGCGCCCCCCGCACGACGACGCCGATCCTGGAGGCCGCGGCCTCGCCCGCGGTCGCACACCGGATCGAAAAGTGCCCGTCCGGCGGGCGATCACCCCCCTCGACCAGTTCCGAACTGGTCCGGGGTGGTCCCGATCACCCCCCTCGACCAGTTCCGAACTGGTCCGGGGTGGTCCCGATCACCGCCCTCGACCAGTTCCGAGCTGGTCCGAGGGGGTCCCGATCACCGCCCTCGACCAGCTCCGAGCTGGTCGTCGCCGCCTCCTCGCGCCCGACGCCGCAGCGCGCCCGAAAAAAAAGTGACCCCCATGTCCGAGCTGGACACCACGTGACCACCCTCTCCCGCACCCTGGGCTTC
>CAUJDF010000084.1 GCA_963169045.1 Myxococcota bacterium | reverse complement strand
GTCTTAATCCCCTCTACATCGGGGCAGGTTCTTCAACTCTAGCCGCCGCGCGACCGCGCCACAAGCGACTCCGCGCCTCGCCGATCTGCGCACCCCCGCCTCGCGCGGCGCGAACGGCGCTGAATGGCGGTTCAGCGCCGCGAACCTTTGCGACGAGCGGCTCTGGCGATCTGCGCACCCCGCGACGCGCCGCGTGGCGGCTGGCGGCGCCGGAGGCGCGCCGGGCGCCGACGCGCGCGCGTCGCGCGAGGCAGCGGGCGGGATCGGCTGCGGGGTGCGCATCTCGGGCAGCGGGCAGGGTCGGCAGGGAGCGCGCATCTCGGGCTGCGGGCAGGATCGGCAGAGTGCGCACCTTGGGCAGCGGGCATGGCATGGGGATCAGATGCGCCGCGCGGCTCAGATGATGCGGAAGCGCTCGTCGTGCAACACGCCGCCCGTCCCGAGCACCTCGATACCGCCGCAGCACCGCTGGCAGAGGCGGTAGAAGCGCACGCTGTCCTCCTCCTGGACGACGACGGCTTCGAGCTGCTGCCGCAGGCGCTGCAGCTGGCGCTCGTCGAGCAGGCAGTCGAAGACGCTGTACTGGACGCGCGTGCCGTGGTCCTCGAGCAGCTTCGCCACGCGGTCGCGGCGGTGGTCGTCGTGGATGTCATAGGCGATCGTCACGTACATGACTGGTCTTTCAAAGATCAGGGGCAGAACGGGGCGTACTCGGCCTCGCCCCGCAGGTGGCGCGCGAGCAGGTAGACCTGCTCGCGGACGATCTGGCGGTGGTCGAGGCGCCGCTCCTGCGCGGCGTACCAAGTCTGCTCGTTGAGGCGCCTCTCGTAAACGCTGAACCAGCGCCGCGCGCCCGAAGGCGTCAGCAGGAGGCGCCGGGGGGCCGCCCCCTCCCCGGCTTCGGCCTGCTCCCACTCGTCCTCGACCGGCGCCTCGTCGTGCTCCGCCGGCAGGAAGTCGGTGGCGCGCACGGCGCGGGTGTTGATCGCCCGGAGGACGCTCGCGTCGACGACGACCGGACGCATCTCCTCCATCAGGTCGAGGGCCAGCGAGGGGCGGCCGTAGGCGATGGCGTGCAGCGCGCCGCAATGCGGGTCGAGGCCCGAGAGCTCGCAGAAGCCCTCGAACAGGTGGCCGAGCAGCGTGTAGCCGAACGACAGCAGGATGTTGACCGGGTCCGGCGGCGGGCGGCGCTTGCGGCCGTCGAAGGTCACGTCGGGCACCTGGATGAGGCGGCCGAAGGCGTGGAAGTAGTCGGCGGCGGCCTTGCCCTCGATGCCGCGCAGCACGTCGAGGTCGGGGGCGCGCGGGGCGTCCTCGCCGAGAAGGCGGAGCGACACGAGCGCGCGCGCCACGTCGTCGTGGGGGCGGCGCCGCTGGAAGCGCAGCAGCAGCGCGCGCTGGTTGCGGATCTTGCCGGCGACGATGCGGCGGGCGAGGTCGAGCGCGCGGGCGGGGTCCTCGAGCTGGCGGTACTGCAGGCGGCGCAGCTCGGCGCGCGCGCCGGTCGGTCCCGCGAGGCGGCCGACGAAGGCGCCGCTCTGCGTCAGGAACGCGGTCTCCACGCCCTGGCGCAGCAGCGCGCGCATCGCCTGGGTCGTGATCTGGACGACGCCGCAGAGGACGAGCTGCTCGAGGTCCTCAATCCGGACCGAGTCGAGCTGGCGGTTCCCCTTGCGGATCACCAGCCTCGCCCGCACCAGGCCCACCTCCGCCCCCTGCTCCGTCACGTAGAGCACCATCGGCGCGCTCCCGGGATTCGATGACGAGGCCGCCGTCCGGCTCGATCCGCAGCGTGCCGACGGGCGTCTCGAGGTGGTCCACGGCGAGCTCTTCGAGCAGGCCGCGCAGGCGGCCCTCGAGCTCGCGCACGAGCGACTGCAGGCGCCGCTGTTCGGTGCGGGCCTGGCCGAGGTCGCCAACGAGCCGCTCCACCTGCAGCGCCGAGGCGGGCGGTCCGCCGGCGCGCGCCCGCAGCGTCTGCAGGTGCAGCAGCGGATGGGGGTACATGCCGGCGTCGGCGGGGAAGCGGCAGTTGCACCCCACCGCGGCGGCGACGCCGGGCAGGCGCGCCCGGATCTTGGGGCAGCTCATGGGGTGGCCGCGCAGCGGCGACTTGAGCAGCATCCCGCGGTCCACGTTGAACAGCCGGCCGAGCAGGGCGTTCACGACGCGGGCGCCCTCGGTGAGGTGGCCGGCGGTGTAGACGACGACGTTCTGCTCGGCGCGGTCGAGCAGCCCGCTCTCGGCGCGCCGGGCCACCTCGCGCAGCACGGCGCACCCGCGCAGCACCCACTGCCACTCGGCGTCGTCCTCGAGGCGCCACGCGGACATCACCGCGCTCGGCGCCGCCAGCGCGTCGGGATCCGTCGCATCGTCCTCGGCCCAGGGGTCGGCGATGGCCGGCGCGCCGCCGTCGAACTCCAGGGGTGGCGCGTCGGCGAGCAGGTCGCGCAGCGCGGCCCGCGGGATGCGCCCGATCGTGCGCAGCACGTCGAACGGCCGCGGGACGGGGCGGCCCCCGGCGTCGAGCAGGACGCAGCGCCGGCCCGTCACGCGGTGCACGCCGAGCGGGAGCTTGATCAGGTTGCCGAGGGCGCCGGCCGCCACGCGCGACTGCTTCGGGAAGACCTCGACCTGTACGCCCTCGGGCAACGCGCCGGCGCCCCGGAGCAGCTTCTCCGCGAGGCGGCGCGCGCCGGTGGCCGGGGTGGGCTCGGCGAAGAACAGCCAGACGTGGCGGCCCTTCCAGCCCGAGTCCTCGAGGCACGCGTCGAGGCCGAGCGCCGCCGCGGCGTCGAGCAGGCGGCACGCGAAGGTGTGGGCCCGCTTCAGGGCGGCGGCGAGGGCGCGTCCGTCGTCCGACGCGCGGGCGAAGCGCGCCACGTCCACGTCGAACGCCAGGAAGTGCACCGTCCCGTCCTGGCGCACCGGGTAGATGCCGACGGTCACGTTGCCCGCGAGGTGGTTGCGGGCGACGTGCGGCGTGAACGGCTCGTGCACCGGGGTGTAGCCGTGCTTGCCGGTGGCGCTGCGCCACTGCCGCGCGTGGACGCCCTCCCGGCCGGCGAACAGCTCGGCGAAGAGCACCGCGTCGTGCTCGGCGGGCGCCTCGTCCGGCGGCGGCGCCTCGTCGTCCGCGGCGGCGTCGAGGCGCGCCGCGGCCGCGGCGACGCGCGCCTCGCCGGGCAGGCTCGCGAAGAGCGCGCGCGCCTCGTCGGGCCGGCCCTCGGACGCGAGCAGCTCGCCCAGCTCGACGACCGCCTCCGCGTCGCCCGGCGCCACTTCGAGCAGGCGGCGCAGCGCCCGCTCGGCCCGGCGCGCCTCGCCCTGGTCGATCCGCAGCCGCGCCAGGCGCCGCAGCGCCTCCACCGCCGCGGGGTCGTCGCGCAGCGCGAGGTTGTACTCGAGCACCGCGCGGCCGAGGTCGCCGATCCGCTCGGCCAGCCGCGCCAGCGCCAGATGCAGCGCCGCGTCCCGCGTCTCGCCCGCGTCGAGCGCCGCGAGCGCCGCGCCCGCCTCGTCCGTCCGCCCTGCGTCGACCAGCCCCTCGATCGCCGTGAGCATC
>CAUJDF010000083.1 GCA_963169045.1 Myxococcota bacterium | reverse complement strand
GGTGCCGTCCTTCCCGACGCGCGTCTCGATCTGCCAGACCTCGAACGGCACGTTCACGCGGTCGCGCACGGCCTGCTCGTGGCGGTACTCGCTCACCACGTTCTTCTTGAAGAAGCCGTAGGTGTGGCTCGACGGCGTGGCGGTCAGGCCGATCTGGACGGCGTCGAAGTAGCGGAGGACCTGGCCCCAGACCGTGTAGATGGAGCGGTGGCACTCGTCGACGACGACCACGTCGAAGAAGTCCGGCGGCAGCTTCGGCTGGTAGGCGACCGCGACCGGCTCCTTCGGGGCGTCGGCCTCGCCCCACGCGGAGGCGGCCTCGAGCGCGGGGTCGAGCGCCGGGTCGCCGCGCAGCACGGAGAAGAGCCGCTGGATGGTCGTGATGACGACGCGGTTCACCGGCGGGAACGTGTTGCTCTCCGCGTGCAGGACGTTGAATAGGTCCTTGAACTTGCGCCCGTCGTCGGGCGCGTCGTAGCCCTGGAACGCGGTGAACGCCTGGTCGCCGAGGTTCCCGCGGTCGACGAGGAACAGCACGCGCCGCGCGCCGCCGAAGCGGATGAGCCGGTAGACCGCCGTGATCGCCGTGAACGTCTTGCCGGCGCCGGTCGCCATCTGGATGAGCGCGTGCCGGCGACCGCCCGCGATCGACGCCTCCAGGTTGCGGACGGCCTGGATCTGCGCCGGCCACATCTTCGCCTCGTTCAGCTCGGGCGCGTGGGCGATGCGCCCGGCGAGCGTCGCGGGCCCCTCCGCGATCCACGCCGCGAGGGCCTCGGGCCGGTGGACCTGGAAGACCTCGCGCGCGCGAGGCGCCGGGTCGCGGCCGTCGGTGAACCAGGTCTCCTCGCCCGTCGCCTCGTACAGGAACGGCAGCGGCCGCATCGGCGCGGGCACGTGCGCCGGGAGGGCCGCCGCGTAGGCCCGCGCCTGCGCCTCGACGCCGGCGAGCGACGTCCCGGTCTGCTTGGCCTCGATGACGCCGACGGCGGCGCCGTCCACGAAGAGCAGGTAGTCGGCCGGCCCGGCGGCGGTCGGGAACTCGCGCACCGCCACGCCCTGCGCCGCCGCCAGGTTCTGCTGCGCGCGGTCCTGGACCTGCCAGCCGGCGGCCCGGAGCTGCGCGTCGATCTGCGCCCGCGCGTCCCGCTCGCTCATCCGGCGCGCCCCCGCGTCCCGCGTCCGCCCATCTCGCCCCCCGCGTCCGTCACGATGCCCGCCCCGAAGCTGGCACGGCGGCGTGACATCCCGCAACCGCGAAGGGACCGTCAGTCGCCGACCTCCGCCCATCCCGCCGCGACCTCGGCGAGGACCGCCTCGATGACCGGCGCGACCCGGTCGACGACCTCGACCAGCGCCCGCGCGAGCGCGGCGTGATCGTCGTCGGCCGGGACCGGGTGGAGCGCGAACTTCATCGCCTGCAGCGTCGAGTCGCTCCCCATGTCGCGAAGCCCGCGCGGGTCGGCGCCATCCACGCACTGCAGTCGTTCGCGCAGCGCCCTCAACACGCGCTTCCGCTCGTCGAGGAGCCCGCGCGTATCGCCGCCCGGCCGCGCGTCGGCGCTCCCCCGGTAGGGGTACGCCTCGACGTGCACCTCGACCCGATCGAGCCGCCGGACCTCGACGTGGACCTCGACGGCGCGTCCCTCGGGGCCGCCCGGCGGCCGCCGGCGCCAGCGTGGCCGCCAGACGACCAGACCGGCGTTGCGGCCGAGCATCGTGCCGTACACATCGCCTTTGAAGCCGTCGAGCATTGGCTGCGCCTTCGCGAGCACCCGCCGGAAAAACGGTGCGTCGTCGGCGCGCAACCACTTCTGCAGCAGCGGCCACTCGGGCACGCCGACCACCTCCGCCGACGGCGCGAGCTGCCGCAGGACGAGGTGCCGCTCGCGGAGGGACCGCGCGACGTCCCGTGCCTCGAAGACGCCCAGCCAGTCGGCGACGAGGCGCGGCACGGGCGCGCCGCGACGCCCGCACTCCGCCACGCCGCTCTCGAGCCAGCGCCGGACGTGCTCGCGCGACCAGACGGTGGCGGTGGGCTCCGTCGACGTGGTCGCGGCGTCGTCCTTCAGGTCGATCAGCAGCGCGCGCCTCTCGAGCGTCGGATCCTCGCGCCGGTCGTGCTCGAGGTAGCCGCGTAGCTGATCCTCCCGCTCGGCGGACTCGATCTTGTTCTCCACGAGCACGCGCACGCGCACGCCGGCGCACGACAGGTCGACGCGCAGGTCGAGGCGGGTGCCGTCGCCGTATGGGACCTCGGCCTCCGCCCGTGTCACCTGCACGGGTCCCGGGCGCGGCTCGCCGAGGGACGCGAGCAGCGCCGCCGCGAACGCCGACGCGCGCCCATCGTGGACCAGCGGGTTCATCAGCCACGCGAGGCACTGCGTCCACGACAGCTCCCGCTGCTCGACCGCGAGGCCGAGGACTGCGTTGTCGCTCCGCAGGATGCCGAGGAGCTTCGCGAGCGCTGGATCGCTACGGAGGGCCTGGATGCCTTCGAGGGGCGCCGGTGCGTCGTGCATGCCGCGAATGGTGCGACGCCGGAGACGAACGCGCCAGCGACAGCGTGACCCGGGCCGCGTCGCGAGCGGGGCGTGCGCTGGCTACAACTGGCTAACTGCGGCTCGAGGGGCCGGATGATCCAGGTCGACATGCACGAAGCCAAGACCCACCTCTCGGAGCTCGTGGAGAAGGTCGAGGCGGGCGAGGAAGTGGTCATCGCGCGCGCCGGCCGACCCCGACGGGGACGACCGTTGAAGCTCCTGCTCGATACGCACGCACTCCTCCGGGCGCTCGCGGCGCCGGAACGCCTGACACCGTCTGAACGCAGTCACCTCACCGACCCGGACAACGACGTGGCCGTGAGCGCATCTCACCGTGGACGGCGTCCCCATCCTCAGCGGCTGAGGTCCCCGCCCGGCGGGCGCCGGCGCCGCGCCGCCGCCGCCG
>CAUJDF010000082.1 GCA_963169045.1 Myxococcota bacterium | reverse complement strand
AGGCGCGTGGACTGAGCAGGCCGCGCCTGAGGGCGGCTGGAACGGCGAGGCGCCGGCGGAAGGCGCGTGGACCGAGCAGGCCGCGCCTGAGGGCGGCTGGAACGGCGAGGCGCAAGCCGAGGGCGCGTGGAACGGCGAGGCGCAGGCCGAAGGCGCGTGGAACGGCGAGGCGCAGGCCGAGGGCGCGTGGAACGGCGAGGCGCAAGCCGAGGGCGCGTGGAACGGCGAGGCGCAAGCCGAGGGCGCGTGGAACGGCGAGGCGCAGGCCGAACACGCGTGGAACGGCGAGGCGCAGGCCGAAGGCGCGTGGAACGGCGAGGCGCAGGCCGAAGGCGCGTGGAACGGCGAGGCGCAGGCCGAAGGCGCGTGGACCGAGCAGGCCGCGTCCGAAGGCGCGTGGAACGAGCAGGCCGCACCCGAGGGCGGCTCGATCGAGCAGGCCGCACCCGAGGGCGCGTGGAGCGGCGAGGCGCACCCCGAGGGCGTCGCGACCGCCGATGCCCTGCAGGGCGAGCCGCCGCCGACGCAGCGTCGGGGCGCCGACGAAGCGCCGGCGCCCGAGGCGCCGTTCGTCCAGGACGATGCCGCCGCGGTCGCCGAGACGATCGCGTTCACGCCTGATGCGGCCGGTTCCGCCGACGACGACGCTTTCATCGACGCCGAGGAGATCGACGAGATCGAGGACGCGGCCGAGCCCGTGCCTGCGCCCGCGGCACCGTCGCCGGTCGCGCAGACGGCGTTCCTCGCGGCGCTCGGCACGACCCTGCCCCCCGCCCCCGTCCCGGGTCCCCCCGTCGTCCCCGTCGAGCGCGTCGTCGCCAGCGTCTCGCAGTCGATGCCGGCGCCCGCGCCGACCGTCGTCGCGGACCCTCGCCCCGCGGCGCGCTACGAGGTGACGGCGATCCCGGAGCCGCGCCGCCCCGAGCCGGTCGAGGTCCCGCGTCCGGGGCCGACCGTCGCGGCGCCTCCGCCCGAGCCCGCGCGCGCGTCGTTGACGGCGTCGGTGGAGGCGCCCGCCCGTCCGGGGACGCCTCCTCCGCCCGAGCCCGCGCGCGCGTCGTTGACGGCGTCGGTGGAGGCGCCCGCCCGTCCGGCGACGCCTCCTCCGCCGGAGCCGGTCGCCGAGCCGAGGCTCGAGGTCGAGGGGCGCGCGCGTCCTCTGATCAGTGACCTCGAGCCGCCCGCGGCCTCGCTCGCCGATGGCCCGGCCGCCCGCGCTCGTCGCGCCGCGCAGTCGGGGCCCGACGAGAAGGCGCCTCCGCGCGTCCGGCGGCGCGCACCCCGTCGCACCACCGCCGCAGAGACGCCCTGGCGGGACGGCGACCGTCGCCGGGTGCGCCCCTGGTGGGCCCTCGGGGTCGGCTTCTCCGCGGGCGCGGTGCTGCTCGGTGCGTTCGCGGTCGGCGGCCTCCTCGTCCAGAGCATCCGCCTCGACCAGCGCGAGACCGAGATCGAGCGCTACCAGCTCGCCAACCAGCGGCTGATGAACGAGATGGCGCGCACCGACCAGCAGGCGACGGTCATCCTGGAGCGGCTGCATCAGGCGTACGGCGCGCCGCCCACCGCGCCGCTCGACGAGCTCGTCGTCGGCGACGCCGCCACGCCCGGAGCGCCGCACGACCAGGTCCTCGACATCGCGATGAAGAACCTCGAGCTGCGCGAGAAGCTCGCGGCGGTCGAGCGTGTGACGCGCCAGGTCGCGGACCAGCAGAAGCAGGCGCTCGCCGAGCGCGACGAGCTCAAGGCACGCGCCGAGGGCCTCGCCTCGAAGATGTCGCTCCTGCAGGGGGCGCAGGACAACCTCCTCGGCCGCATCGGCTCGCAGATCGAGGAAGACATCGCCGCGATGGAGGAGGTCATCGCCCTCGTCGGCCTGCGCACCGACACGCTCACCGCGCCCGAGGCGGAGGACGACGAAGAGGCGGACGAAGACGAAGAGGAGACCGAGGGCGCCGGCCGGGGTGGTCCGTCCGTGGCCGAGGCCGCCCCGCACGCGCCATCGTCGGCGGCGGCGCCGGCCTCCGCGCCGCTCCCCGACGATCCGTTGTTCCAGCGGCTGGCGCGGCTCGACGCCCTCATCGCACGCCACGGCGAGCTCGAGGAGGCGCTCAAGAACGTGCCCCTCATCGCGCCCATCGACCAGTATCAGATCGCCAGCGGCTTCGGCCGCCGTCAGGACCCGATCAACGGCGAGTGGGGCCACCACGCCGGCCTCGACCTCGCCGCTCCGATGAAGACGGCGATCTTCGCCTCCGCGCCGGGCCGGATCATCCACTCGGGGCCGAAGGGTCAGTACGGCTTCGCGGTCGAGATCGACCACGGTCACAACATCGTCACGCGGTACGGGCACATGCTGAAGAGCCAGGTGCGCATCGGCCAGACGGTGGGGCTGCGCGAGCAGATCGGCCTCGTCGGCTCCTCCGGCCACAGCACCGGTCCCCACGTCCACTTCGAGATCGAGGTCGCCGGGCAGCAGGTCGACCCGATGAAGTTCTTCCGGGCCGGCCGCCTCCTCCTGCAGCGCTGATCAGCTCCGCGTCGGCCGTGGCCGGCGGCTGCGCCGCGGCGGGTGCAGCGCCTCGAGGGTCGTCGGCCGCGGCGGCTCGTCGTCGCCGCCCCCGAAGGCGGGGTGCGCGTCGGCGAAGAACGCGTCGCTGTAGTCGCCCCCGGGCCGGCGGAGACAGGCGACGGGGCAACGCCCGCACACGCCGCGCACGAAGCCGTGGAGCGCCTGCAGGGCGTGGTCGGCGAAGTCCCGCGCGGCGTCCTCCGGCAGGCCCGTCGCCGCGCGCACGTGCCGGACGCAAGCGGCGCGACCGGCCTCGGACCGCCGCGGCGTCGCCCCGAGCTCGTGGGCCACCACCGCATCGCCGAGACGGCGCGCGAGCGCCAGGTGGTCGTCCTCCCGGGGGCGCCGCTCTCCCGGCAGGCTGCCGAGCATCACGTCGAGCAGCACCCAGGCCGCCTCCGTCAGGTCGAGGCGCGCCAGCTCCCGCGCGGAGGGGTGCCGCACGTCGGAGAAGAGCTCGGCCTTCAGCCGGTGTCGCAGCGCCTCGTCGCCGATGGCCAGCACCGCCGGCCGCGCCGCCGTCGCCGCCCTCGCCGCCGCCGCGCCCTTCGCGATCGACGCTTCGAGCATGGCGCGCACGAGCGGACTGCGGACGAAGTCGGCGGCCGTCGCGCTCGCGAGGGACGCGCAGAGCGCCGCCTCGGCGGGCTCCCGGTTCCAGTGGTGCCAGCACGCCATGTGCCCGGCCATCGCCGTCACCCGCGCCCGCGTCTCGGGGGTGTTCAGCGCCGCCGCGGCCGCGGCGTACCACGCAGTCGCGGGCTTCACCGCCTGGGTGCCGATCACCCCCGCGCCCGCCAGATCGCCCACGTCGAAGAACCAGCTGCCGTACTCGCCGCGACGCAGCAGCGCGCGCACGCGGCGCAGCGTCGCTCGCCCCGCCGCCTCGACCTGCGGCAGCGGCGCCTCGGCCCCGCGCAGGCGCTCGAACAGCCGGACCGCGTCGGTCGCGTCCTCGGGAACGCGCCGTCCGGCGGCCTCGGTCCGGCGCACGCCTGCCACCGCGAGGGTCGCCGCCTCCTCGAGCCGCGTGCGCACAAGGTGGAGGCCGCCCTCGTGTTCGAGCTGGTCGGCGAACGACCGCAGCTCGACCGGCGAGAGGCGCGGCGCCACGAACCCGTCGCGGACGTCGCTCGCGGCGCGGATGCACAGGTCGGCGGCGGTCAACGTGCCGTCGCCGTTGTCGAAGGCGCCGATCATCACGAACGCGCCCTGGCCGTCGCAGTGGCTCACGAGCGCGAAGCCCGGGACCGTCGCCGGCCGCCGCTCGGTGTCGATGCCTGCGCTCCGGCAACGCAGCAGCGCCTTCTGCCAGAGGCGCCGCGCGCGCGGGTCCTCGTCGGCGTCGCGCCGGCGCTCGAGGAGGCGCGCGCCCTCGGGCTCCGCCTCGTCGACGATCGCCTCGACGATGGCCTCGACCACCGCCGGGTGGAGCGGCTCGTCCAGCGCCTCGGCGTACACGCGGGCCGCGGAGAGACCCGCCGAGCGGCGGTGATGCTCGACGATGTCCAGGGCGGCGAGCGCGAGATCGCGGTCGTCGAGCGCGCGGCCGGCGCCCGCGAGGAACGTGCCGACAAGCCCGCCGACCTCGTCGGGCTCGCTGCCGAGCAGGCCCTCGCGCACCGTGTCGCCCACGAGCGCCAGCGCCACCGCCGGGCCGATCGCCTCGAGCACCTCGCCGAACGTCTCGACGTCGGGCCCGAAGGACCGCAGCGCGGTCGCCCTGACCTCAAGCGGGCGCGCGTCGTCGAGGACGATGGCCTGCAGGCGCGCCGACTCGTCGCCGGCGCCGAGCAGCGCCAGCGCCGCCTCCACGATCTCGAGCCTGCCCCGCCCGACGTCCGCCCGCTCGAGCCGGTCGACGAGCGCGCTGCGCGCAGCCGGCGCATCCATGTGTTCGAGGCGATATTCGAGCTCGGCCCGGCCCGCCGGCGGGGATTCGAAGAGCGCCTGGACCTGGCGCTCGGTCTCGCGGCGTCGCCGCGGCACGCGTCCTCCTCGGCTCACGCTGATTCCGAACGGTCGCCGCTTGGCGTCACGGGCGGCGCGACAGCTCCTGCGCCGCGGTGTGCAGCAGCTCGCTCACCTGGCCATCGAGCCCGCGCACCCGCTCGATGATGCGGTGCAGCAGCACCTGCTGGTCCTGCGGAAGGAGCGGCCCGGCGTCCTCGACGAGCAGCTCGGCCATCATCACCACCGCATGGATGGGCGATCGCAGGTCGTGGGAGATCTTGCGGGCGAAGCGTTCGAGCCGGTCCTCGTCGTCGGCGGTGGCGCCCGGCGACGCCTCGCGCAGCGTGAACACTCGGCCGGCGAACCCGCCGCCCGCCGACACGTCCGCCGATCCCGCCGTCAGCAACCGCTCGCGCCCGGCGCGGTCGCGGTAACGAAGCGGCCGCCGGTCTCCGCCCTGGACGGTCCCGGCGAGGCCCGGCAGCACTTCGTCGATGCGGCGTCCGACGGCGTCGGCTCCTTTCCACCCGGTCAGCGTCTCCGCCGCCGGATTGAACGCGGTGATCCGATCCTCGGGATCGGCGAGCAACACAGCCTCCCCCACGCCGGTGAGCACGGCGTGGAGCCAGTTTCTGTCGGCATCGCCCATGGTCGGCAGCTCGCGCGGAACGTCGGGTGCGGAAATCGGTTCGGGCATCGAGAGATGTCGGAGCGATTCACTCAAGCGGCAGACCTCGCGTCGGTTCGGGGCGCCGGACGGCGACGCCTCCCGATAGGACGCGGTGCGTCACCAGAAGGTGGCTCCTCCATCGAAAGAATTGACGAGGCGTCAGCTCGAGATCTCGGAGGGCGCGAAGCAGAGGACGAGGCGGCTGCGCGCCTCGAGGCGGCCCTCGCCGCGCCGGAGGCGGCGCAGCGGCTTCTGCAGGCAGCGAAGCTCGGGGACCACCGAGGGGACCTCGCGGTGGAACGTGGTCGGCGCGTCCACCCGACCGGCCACGGTACCGTCGGGCCAGTGCGCGGTGGCGCCGGCCAGGACACGGAGCCGCCCCGGGAGCAGGCCCGAGCCGGCGTCGATCTCGAGGGGCGCCGCCTCTTGTCGGGGGTGCACATGCGCCGGCGCGACCCGCGCATCCACGCGACCGCAGTGCAGGTCGAGCGTCGCGATGAGGTCCTCGCCGGCGCTGCGCGTGCTGCGGGCGAAGAGCAGAGGGATGGGCAGATCGGAGGCGGGCCCGAGGCGCCCCTCCTTCAGCCGGAGGTCGCCGGCGCGGACGGTGGCGTCCTCGACGAACGCCGGCGCGTCGTCGCTCGGCGGAAACATCGCGCCCGGCACGTAGGCCCCGCCGACCGCGTCGGCCGGCAGGCCGAGCTCGACGGCGACGGCGCCCAGCGTGGCCCGCCACCGCTGCCCGGCCCGCGCCGCGAGCGGGACGCCGGGGGCGAGCGCCACCGCGGTGCCGTCGGGCCAGGACTGGTGGACGGTCCGCGTCGTCACGGGGACGCGCGCGTCCGCCCGCGCGAACACGCGCAGCCGCAGCGCCGCCAGCGTGCGCAGGCCGCCCTCGCAGTGCCGGCCCCACTCGCTCTCGGGCACCGTCTCGAGCGCCAGCCAGCCGTCGCGCTCCTCGAGGAGCCGGTGGACGACCGCCTCGTCGGGTCTCCCGGCCGTCTGGGGCGTGGCGGAGGGATTCAGGCGCGCGGCGTCGGCCCGCGGCGCGACGTACAGATCGGCCTCCGTGCGCACAAGCACGTACCGCTCTTCGGCCGCGGCGTTCCCCCCGAAGGCGACGAGCGCCACCGCGAGAAGCCCGCCGATCTCCCCCCGGACGAGTCCACTCACTCTGCAATCTTACCGCATTGATGAAAGATTGCACGCGTTGACGACCACGACCGCGCGCCGGACACTGGCCGCATGTCCGCGCGCTGCTTCGGCCTCTTCCTGCTCTTGCTCGCCGCCTGCTCGTCGGGGCCCGTTCGCCTCGATGAGGCACACATCCGCGAGCATGGGACCCGCCGCTTCGAAGCGTCCCCCGCGGAGGTGTGGCTCGCCTTCCACGCCGCGCTCGTGGCCGATGGATGGGCGCCGCTCCCCAGCCGCCCGGACGCAGGGCCGGTGCGCACCCCCCCGCGCGACGTGGGCGGCGGCGTCGTCCGCGCCTGGGAGGTGGAGGTGGCACCCGAAGGCGACGGCACCCGGGCCGTCGCCAGGCCCCGGGCCTACGTCGACGGCCGCGACGTCTCGGAGGAAGCGGTGTGGACGCCCACCGACGAGGCGCGGCGCTGGGACGCCCTGTTCGCGAGCGCCCTCGCCATCCTCGCGGCCTGGGGCGATCCGCCGGAGTTCGTCGAGCGCGGCGACGCGATCGTGCTCGAGGCGCATCGCTTCGTACGGCCCGCCGGCTGGGCCGCCACCACCATCGCACCCAACGGCCGCGCGGCCTCGATGCAGCGCGGCACGCCCGGACCCGACGGCGCGCTCAACCCGACCATTCTGCTCGCCGTGGCACCCACCCGCCCCGAGACGGACCGCGCGGGCTTCGGCGCGGCCGCGGTGCGCGCCGCCTTCCGTCACCTCGGCGGCGTCGAGCCCCCCGCCGGCCTCCGCGACATGACGACGGGGCCCCACGGCGTCCTGGGGCGAGGCGAGGTGACGCTCTCGAGCGGCAAGGTGGTGGCGGTGCGCGTGCACGTCTGGGACGCGCGCTCGCCGGCCTGGACGCTCGTGGCGAGCGCCGCCTGCGGCGCGGACGACGACGACTGCGAGCGGTCATTCGCCGCGTTGGTGGAGGGCGTGGACGCGCCTACTCGTCGGCGAAGTGCCGGCCCCAGACGTCGGCGGCGTCCTCGTCGGCCTCGACGCCCTGGTAGAAGGCGTCGGCGAGGCGGTCGAGCTCGTAGCTCTCGACGCCGTCGAGGGCCGTGAAGCGGGGGGGCTGCACCGAGAAGGGCTGGCCGCCCCGCGCCGGGCGATAGGGGACGACGACCGTCAGCCCGCGTTTCGCGCCGCGATAGGACGCGCACTCGGCGATGAGGGCGTCGGTCGGCTTGCCGGCGACGGTGATCGAGCCGTCGAACACGAGGACGGCGCGCGCCACCGCCTCGGGATTCTCGGCGAGCCACGCGCGCGCCGCCTCGACGCCGCCCTCCATCGAGTCGGCGGCGAAGCGCTGCGCGCGAAAGCCCTCGGCGTCCTCGATGCCGACGAACGGCACCAACAGACCCTCGCCGGCGAGATGCTTCACCGCGTCGGCCACACAACGTCCCGCGATTTCCAGCGTTCGTTCCATTCGGCGTTTGTAACACTCCGCGGCGGCGCGGCGCGACTTCCTTGGAGCACTTCGGGCGATCGCCCGGCGGCCCGCACGGATCGACGATCCGGCCTGTCGCATGTCTGTCACGGCGCGCGCGTCGCATGCCATGCGGGCGGGCGATGGGCTGGGGGAGGAGGGGCTCAGCCGACGGAGCGGTCGGCCGCGTCTTCGCGCTCGGCGAGCTTCGCCAGCAGGCGCTCGCCGGTGGTGGTGATCTCGTCGTGCAGCGCGCGGGCGCGCGGCTCGGCGCGGTCGAGGTAGCGCGCGAGCAGCTCGCGCCGCTCCGGGTGCTTCTCGGCCTGCTCGAGCAGGATCTCGCAGATGGCCTCGTCCGCCAGCAGGCGCGTCAGCCGCTCGGCGTGCAGCATCGCGTAGGCGAAGTCGCGCTTGGGGTTCCAGTTCTTGAGGAACTCGCGCGGCCACTCGTTCAGCGGCCGGCCGCCGAGGGCGCGCAGCTTGTCGGTCGCCGTGCGCGTGATGAGGAACTGCTGCGCCGACTTGGACAGCGTCTGGACGCGCGCCACGCGCCGCTCGAGCGGGTCGCGGGCCGAGACGCTGCGCCAGCGCGCCTGCGCCGCGCGCTTCACGAACGCCTGCGGGTTCTTGATGATGGCGCCGAGCGTGTCCTTCATCGCCATCAGCGATTGGATCTGGCTCGTGCCCTCGTAGATGGGCATCACGAGCGCGTCGCGCAGCAGCTTCTCGGCGCCGTACTCCTTCGTGTAGCCGACGCCGCCGTGGATCTGCAGGCCGCGCCGCGCCATCTCCACCGCCTTCTCGGCGGCGAGGTACTTCGACAGCGGCGTGACGCGCCGCGCCCGCCGCTGGTGCGACCTGAACTGCTTCTTCAGCCGCTCGGCCTCGAGGCCGCCCTTCTCGACCTTGTGCTCGAGCGCGATGTTCAGCCGCTGGGCCATCTCTTCGTGCCAGGTGCCATACACCGCCAGCGCGCGGATGCCCTGGATGTCGGTCTGCATCTCGTCGAGGTAGTCGGCGATCAGCTCGTGGCGGTCGATCGTCTTGCCCATCGACGGTCGGCCGGCGGCGTACTCCTTCGCGAGGCGGTACGCGGCCTCGCACAGCCCGAGCGCCTCGAACGACACGCCGAGCCGCGCGTTGTTCATCAGGAAGAGCATGTTCTTGAAGCCTTCGCCGCGCTTCCCGACGAGCTGCGCAGGGCTGCGGTCGAAGACGATGGCGGCGGTGGCCGAGCCGTGGTGGCCGAGCTTCTCTTCGAGCCGGTCGACGCGCGCGTGGCGGACGCGCTGGCCGCCGACGTCCTCGTAGGCCGGCACGAGGAACAGCGACATCGCCTTCAAGCCATCGAAGGCACCGTCGCCGCTCTCTTCGGTGCGCGCGATGACGAAGTGATACTTGCCATGCCCGCTGGTGATGAAGATCTTCTCGCCGGTGACGAACCAGTTGCCGCCTGCGTCCTGCTCGCCGCGCGCGCGCAGCGCGGCCATGTCGCTGCCGGCGGCGGGCTCGGTGATGTCCATGCAGCCCCATGCCTTGCCGGCGACGATCTCGGCGATCTCCTTCTGCCAGCGCGTCTTCTTGATGACGCCCGTGGCGCGGTCGATCTCGGTGCTGCCCTCCATCAGCGAATACAGCATCATGGCCATCGCCATGCCACCGTGGAAGCTGAAGTGGGTCATCGTCGAGACATCGGCGCGCGCCATCAGCTCGGAGTTGAGCATGTAGAGCATCGATGGGCCGTTCATGCCGCCGAGCTCCCGCGGCACGCACAGGCCGTGCAGCTCGAGCCCCTTGATCAGATCGAAGACCTGCTTCAGCGCCTTGGGCGGCACGACCTCGCCGTCGACGAGCTGCAGGCCGGTCCGGTCGATGTCGGCGGCGCGCGGCGCGATCTCCTCGGCGGAGAACTGCCCGACGAGCTCGAGGACCTCCTTGTAGAAGGTCAGCGCCTCTTCCAGCGTCTTGTGGCCGTCCGGGAGCTTGAACTCCTGCTCCACCAGAGCCACCAGCGGCGCCCAGTCGATGCCGCGCTCCACGTAGAACCGGATGTCGTCGTTGTCGAGATAGAAGTTGGCCATGGTTCACCTCGCCGGGGACAGGAACAGGCTCGCGCGCGCCAGGCGGAGCATCTCGTTCACGAATCGATCGCCATCGAGCAGCACGTCCATCACTTCACGCACCGCGATGCCACCCACCACCAGGTGGATGACGTGCAGGACGTACGCCTCGGCGTCCACGTCCGGCCTCACCCGACCTTGCTCCTGCCCCTTGGCGATCGAATCGGCCAGCAGGCGGACCCACGGTCGGAAGTAGCTCAGCAGGCGCGCCTTCATCTCTTCGGGGCGGTCGAGCATCTCGCGGAAGAGCAGCCGCGCGCGGTCGGGATCGGTGACGAAGAAGGCCACGAGCTCGACCGTGACGCGGTCGAACTGCTCGTAGCCGCTCGTCGCCGCCGACAACAGGCGCGGCAAGAGGTCGTTCCAGTGTGAGAGCAGCGCGTCGAGCACGCCGGAGAGCAGGTCGTCCTTCGACGGGAAGTGGTAGAGCAGCGACGGCTTGCGGATGCCCACGGCGTCGGCGATCTCGGACAACGATGTCGCGTCGAAGCCCCGCGCGGCGAAGAGCCGCGTCGCCGCGCCGAGGATGCGGGTGCGGACGTCGGGGGCGTCGCTCTCGGCGCGCGCCACGGGCATCGTCGGTTCTCCAGCCGTCTACCGTGCGGACGGCAAGAAACTACCGATCGGTAGACGCTCCGGCAAGCATTCGCGGCTCACCGCGCCGCCTACCGATCGGTAGACGCGGCGCGCGGGGCGAGCGTATGCTGCGCCGCGTCACGGAGGTGCGGTGATGACGACGATGGACATCCTGGCGGGGCTGCGCAGCGGCATCGGCGACGGCGAGCAGATGCTGAAGACCTGGAACAGCCTGAAGAAGATCCCGGGCGGGCGCGTGCTGTTCAGCAAGGCGATCGGGCAGATGGCGCCGTACACGGGCTCCATCGGCGCCAAGGTCGTGCAGCTCGACCGCGGTTACGCCCGCGTCGAGATGGACGACCGCCGCGCCGTGCGCAACCACCTCGAGTCGGTGCACGCCGTCGCGCTCATGAACCTGGCCGAGATGACGAGCGGCCTGGCGATGATGACCTGCTTCCCGCCGAACGTGCGCGGGATCATCAAGTCGCTGCGCATCGAGTACCTGAAGAAGTCGCGCGGCACCATCACCGGCGAGGCCACGGTGACGCTCGGCGAGATCACCGGGCCGACGGACGTGACGCTGCAGGTCGACCTGCGCAACAGCGACGGCGAGCTGACCTGCCGCGCCGAGGCCGACTGGCGGATCGGGCCGAAGAAGTGACGCGCACCGCCTTCACCGACCACGCCGGCGTCGAGGTGCCGCTGATCTGCGGCGCGATGTACCCGTGCTCCAACCCGGAGCTCGTGGCCGCGGTGAGCGCCGCGGGGGGCTTGGGCGTCGTCCAGCCGCTCTCGATGATCTACGTGCACAAGCACGACCTGCGCGAGGGGCTGCGGCTCATCAAGCGCACGACGACGAACCCGGTCGGCTTCAACGCGATCGTCGAGAAGATGCACAAGGCCTACGACGAGCGCATGCGCAAGTGGGTCGACGTCGCCCTCGAGGAGGGCGTGCGCTTCTTCGTGACGGCGCTCGGCGATCCGCGCTGGGTGGTGGAGCGCGTGAAGGCGAACGGCGGCGTGGTCTACCACGACGTGACCGAGCGCAAGTGGGCGCAGAAGGCGCTCGACGCCGGCGTCGACGGCCTCATCTGCGTCAACGCGCGCGCCGGCGGGCACGCGGGCTCGAAGACGCCCGAGAGGCTCTTCGACGAGCTCGGCGACCTCGGCGTCCCGCTGGTCTGCGCCGGCGGGGTCGGCGACGAGGCGACGTTCAGGCGCATGCTGGGCCTCGGCTACGCGGCGGTCCAGATGGGCACGCGCTTCATCGCCACGACCGAGTGCAGCGCCCACGACGACTACAAGCAGGCGATCCTGAAGGCGAAAGCGGAGGACGTCGTCCTGACGGTCAAGATCAGCGGCGTGCCCTGCGCCGTCATCAAGACGCCGACCGTCGCGAAGATGGGCACCGACGCCGGCCCCGTCGCGCGCTTCCTGCTGCGGCACCCGAAGACGAAGCGCGCCGCCCGCGCCTTCTACACGCTGCGCAGCGTGTGGAGCCTCAAGCAGTCGAACCTCAAGGGCATGAGCTACAAGGACTTCTTCCAGGCCGGCAAGAGCGTGGACGGCGTCCGCTCCGTCGAGGCGGCCGGGACGATCGTCCGCCGCTTCGCCGACGCCCTCGAGGCGCCCGCCCCGGCCGAAGCCTCCCGCGCCTGATCCCGTTGCGGTAAGGTCTGCGCGCCCACCGCAACGAGGAGGGGAGCGGATGGACCTCGAATCGATCTGGAACCAGGGAATCTTCAATACCGGCATCGCCGTCGGGCACGTCATCACGTTCGTCGGCGCCATGATCGCGACCATCGTCGCCGGCAAGGTGCTGCAGTTCGCGTTCCGCAGCTGGCTGTCGCGGCTCGCGAAGCGCTCGGCGACGCAGCTCGACGACATCCTGCTGCGCACCTTCGAGCGGCCCATCTACTGGATCGTGTTCGTCGCCGGCATCGACCTCTCGCTCGAGACGCTGCACCTCCCGGCGCGCGCCCTCGAGATCATCGGCAACGCCACGACGGTGGCCGTCACGATGTTGGTGGCATGGAGCGCCGGCAACCTCGTGTCGGCCCTTCGCGTGGCCTACCTGGACCCGTGGGTGGCGAAGACGGACGGCCGGGCCGACGACCACATCGTCCCCATCATCGAGCGGGCCGTGAAGGTCGCCATCTGGATCTTCGCGATCCTCCTCGTGATCGCGAACCTCGGGTACGACGTGATGTCGCTGGTCACCGGCCTCGGCATCGGCGGCCTCGCCGTGGCGATGGCCGCCCAGGACACGGTGAAGAACGTGTTCGGCTCCGTGACCATCCTCGCCGACCGGCCGTTCCAGGTGGGCGACACCGTCAAGCTGGCGGGCTACACCGGCACCGTCGAGGAGGTCGGGCTGCGCACGTGCCGCCTGCGCACGCTCGACGGCACGGTCGTGACCGTGCCCAACGCGACGCTCGTGGGCGGCGTCGTCGAGAACGTGACGGGGCGCACCGCGGCGCGCTTCCTCGGCACCTTCGGCCTCGTGTACTCGACGACCGCCGACGATCTGAAGGCGGCGATGACGGCGATCCGGGGCATCCTCGAGGCCCACCCGAAGGTGCGCAAGGACTTCGCCGTCCGCTTCGCCAACTTCGGGGCGTCGACCCTCGACGTGCAGGTCGTCTACTGGGTGGTGCCGCCGGGCGACTACCTCGACGTCGTCGCCGACGTGAACCTCGCCATCAAGGAGCGCTTCGACGCCGAGGGCTGGGAGTTCGCGTTCCCGACGATGACCATCTTCCGGCAGGACGCGGACGCCGCCGCCAATCCTGCCAGCGCCCGCATGAACTGAGGGCGGCGGACGGGCTCGACGCCGCACCGTCCGTCGTGGTCTCCTCGGGCATCCAGCGGTCGGCGGAGGCGGGGATGGCGGGGCGGATCGTCGGGGCGCTTTGCGCGTTGCTCATGGCGGCGCCGGCGTGGGGGCAGGGGCTCGAGCGGCTCTGTTACGACGACGCCGACGGCGGCGGCGGGCTCGAGATGGCCGTCGATCCGCTCGGCATCGTCCACGTGAGCCGCGTGCGCCGCGCCACCGGCGATCTGATCCACTCGACGGTCGGCCCCGCCGGCGTCCTCACCGACGCGATCGCCGCCGCGTCCGTCAGCCTGCTCGCCGTCGACGAGACGACCGACACCGACATCGTCACCGAGCCGCGCACGCGGCGGGCACGCATCTGCTACTACGACGGGCGGCTGCGCGCGCTGCGCGTCGCCCTCGAGCAAGACGACGGCACCTACACGGCAGAGACGGTGGCCGAGGGACGCCGCGCGGGCGACTCGTGCGCGCTCGGGCTGCTGGGCGATGGCACGCTCGTCCTCGCGTTCCAGCAGGACGGCCGCCTGCGCTTCGGCCGCCGCGCCGCAGGGGGCTGGGACGTGGTCGACGCCGACGCGCCCGCCGGGGGCAACGTCGGGCACGAGGTCGACCTGCACGTGCAGCCGGACGACTCGATCCTCATGGCGCACCGCGACATCGCCGCCGCTCGCATGCGCCTCACGTTCCGCGCGCCGGACGGCCGCTTCTCGAGCGAGACGCCGGAGTCGCCGGACGTCGGCAGCGGTGTCTCGCCGCGCGTCCTCGGGGATGGCGCGGACGGCGTCTGGGTGTTCCACGGCATCCCGTCGGCCCGCCCGGACGCCGACAGCGACGGCGGCCTGCTCGTCACGCAGGGCCGCCGCGGCGCGCTGCGGACGATGACGTTCGCCGACGACTCCATCGGCGGCGCGATCGGCGCCTCCGCCGCCGGCGGGCACCTCGTGGTCGCGACCCGCGAGTTCCGCCGCAGCGCGCTCTTCGGCATGCAGGACGGCGTGCGCCTGTACCCGGAGCTGCCGCAGTCGATCGGTTACGACGTGCTCGAGTCGTCGCCGCACGGCGACCAGCGGCACACCTTCCGGCGCCTGTCGGTCGCGACGGGGCCGCTGGGGCTCCCGGCGGTGGCCTACGTCGATCACCGCGTACGCTTTCTCGACGACCCCGGCGGCGTCCGGGTCTGTGTGTGGCGCCCGGCCGACCGCGACGTCGACGGCCTGCCCGACGACGCCGAGGCGCGCTACGGCGCCGATCCGGACGATCCCGACTCCGACGGCGACGGGCGGCTCGACGGAGACGAGGTGCTGATCGACCGCACCGACCCGACGGGCGGAGGCATGGCGCTACCGCCGGTGGACGCGAGCCTGCCGCCGCCGCCGGTGGACGCCGACGTGCCGCCGCCGGTGGACGCCGACGTGCCGCCGCCCGTGGACGCCGGCGCGCCGCCGCGCGATGCCGACGCGCCGCCGCCGCGGGACGCGCAGGCGCCCGGGCGGGACGCCGCGGTCGATGAGGACGGCGCGCTGCCGGAAGCGGACGGCGCGTTGCCGGAAGCGGACGGCTCGGAGGCAGATGCGCGCGCGGAGGACGCCGGCGCGACACCGGGCGGCGACGCGGCCCCCGGCGGCGACGCGGAGACGCCCGCGGACGACGGCGCGACGCCCGACGCGGCAGCCCCCGACGGCGACGCCGCCGACGAGTCGGGCGGCGGGGGCGACGGCGGTTGCCTCCAGGCCCCGGGACCCGCGCCTCTCTGGCTGCTCGCCCTGCTCGCGATCCCGCGCCGCCGCCGTCGCGGCTGACCGGCCCCGAGCGGCGACGGCGGCCCACCCGGCCCTCGTCGGGCGCCGCCGGCGCGCGGCGTGTCACAGCCCGCCGAAGTAGAGCACCTTCGGCGACCCGCCCCCCGCCGGCCACACGACCGTCACCGGCGCCGGCATGCCATCGACGTCGGGCCTCTTCTCCAGGAAGTAGCGTACCTGGCGTCCGCCGCCGGGCCCGTCGCCCTCGTCGCGGCTCGCCGCGATCACGGGGGGGCGCACGTACAGGCGGGCGTTCGCGGCGGCCTTCGTCCAGGCGTAGCGCGCCACCTGCGGGTCGAGCGTGGCGCCGTCCGCGGCGAGCAGGTTCGCGTGGAGCAGCGGGACGGCCGCCGCCGCATCTCCGCGGGCCAGCGCGTCGAGCAGAGCGTCGAGCAGCGCCACGACCCGCGGGTCGGGCGGAGGGGCCGGCGGCGCGCCGCCGCACGCCGCGAGCAGCCAGAGGGACACGACCAGGTTGAGCCTGCGCACCGCGCCACCATGAACGCGGCGGCGCCTCCCGGCAATGCTGCGAATCGTAGATGCGCTCCACCGAACGCGGCACGCGCCGCGAGACGCCCGGCCTGTGTCGCCGGCACGCGTGTGGCGCGGCCCTTGCTCATTGCCGAGGCACCCGAAACGAGGAGGTGCCAGTCATGAAATCCCTGCGCTCGATCGCGAGCGCGGCCGCGCTCTTCGTGTGCGCGCCCGCGTGGGCCGAGCCGCCGCGTCCCCGCATCGAGGTCGCGTTCGCCCTCGACGCCACGGGCTCCATGGGGCCGTGGATCGAGAGCGCCCGCACCCGCATCAAGGCCATCGCCGACGACCTGGCCGCGGGCGAGCCGAAGCCGGAGGTCCGCTTCGGCCTCGTCGCCTACCGGGACAAGGGGGATGCCTTCGTCACGAAGGTGCACGCGTTCACCGGCGACGTGGAACAGATGAAGGCGGCGCTCGACGGCACGGCCGCCAGCGGCGGTGGCGACACGCCCGAGGCGGTTCTCGAGGCGCTGGCGGCGTCGCTGCACGACTTGAAGTGGAGCGACGACGACCAGAACGTCGTGAAGCTGCTGTACCTGGTGGGCGACGCACCGCCGAGCCGGCACCCGGACAGCCCGTCCGAGGACGCGCTCGTCGAGGAGGCGCTGCGGCGCGGCATCGTGCTGCACACCATCGCCTGCGGCGGCATGGACCGCGACGGGCAGTCCTTCTTCGAGCGCGTGGCGCGGCTGAGCGAGGGGCGCCCGTTCCGGCTCGCGGAGCGGCACGAGCGTCGCGCGTCGCCGACGGTCTCGGCGGCGGGCGCCGCCCACGCCGGCAGCCTCGCCGCGGCCGTCAGCGGCAGCGCCCGCGCGTACTCGGGCTCCGTGGGCGTCGACTTCTCCAAGGCCGCCGCACCGGTGCCCGTCGAGCCGCTCGCCGCCGCCGCCGAGTCGGGGCTGCTCGGTGCGCAGGTCCGCCTCGTGACCGACGCGGCCACGTGGAGCGACCTGTGGTCCGCCCACGCGAGCGCCGCGCCCGGCGTCGCCGCCACGCCGCCTGCCGTCGACTTCGCCGCGCGCCAGGTGCTCGCCCTCGGCGGCGCCGACGCCGGCCTCGAGCTCGTCCGCCTCGAGGCGCGCGACGGCGCCCGCGTCGCGGTGGTGAAGCCCGCCGCGCCCGGCGTCCGCTTCGTCGTCGTCCCCGCCGCCGAGACCCCCATCGTCGCGAAGGGAGGTGCCCTGTGAAGCGCCGTCACGATCGATCCACCGCCGACGGCCGCCGCCGCTGGTCGTTCGGAAGCACCCTCGTGCTGTGCCTGCTCGCGCCGCTCGCCGCCCTCGCGTCCGGCGTCGCGAAGGGCGGCTCGGGGCCGCTGCGCACCGCGTACACCAGCGTGCGCGTCGCCATCGACGGCGACGTCGCCCGCACCACCGTCACCCAGGTCTTCGTCAACGACCTGCCCTCGCCGGTCGAGGTGAGCTACGGCTTCCCGCTCCCCGACGACGCCGTCGTGACCGGCTTCGCCGACTGGCGCGACGGCAAGCGCTTCGAGGCGGGCGTGGCCGGCAAGGAGGAGGCGCGCGCCGTCTACGAGAAGGCCATGGCCGAAGAGCGCACCGCCGCGCTCGGCGAGAAGGAAGACAGCCGCTTCCGGATGAGCCTCTATGCGGTGCCCGCCGGCGGGGCGCGCCGCGTGGAGCTGCGCTACAGCCAGACGCTGCAGGCCCTCGGCGGCGAGCGGACGTACGCCTTCCCGGCGGGTGAGGGCGGCGCGGCGACCGTGCTCGACCTCGACGTCGACGTCGTCGCGGACCGCGCCGTGAAGGGCGTCGAGTCGCTGAACCACCCGGACGCGCGCGTCGCGGAGGCGGGCGCGGCGAAGCGGCGCGTCCTTCTCAGCCGCGCGGGGGCGGGGCTGGGGCGCGACTTCGTCCTGCGCTGGCGGCAGGAGACCGAGCCGCTCGACCTCGCGGCGCGCGCCGTCCGGCCGGACCTGGCGCAGCCCGGCTACGTGGAGGCGCGCTTCGCCTTCAACGAGGATCCATTCGCCCGCGACCGCGCGCCGCGCGACGTCGTGCTCGTCGTCGACGCGTCGCTGTCGATGGCCGGCGAGCCGCTGGCGCGCTCGAAGGCGCTGGCGGCGGCGGTCATCGACGCGCTGGCGCCCGGCGACCGCCTCAACGTGGTCGCGTTCAACCAGGTCGTCTCGCAGTCGTTCGAGACGCTGCGGCCGGCGACGACGATCCACAAGGCGCGGGCCCGGGCGCTGGTCGAGGGCCTGCGCGCCGGCGGACGGACGGACCTGTACGACGCGCTGCTGGCCGCCGGGGAGGCGCTGCGGCGCTCCGAGGACGGCCTGCTCGTGCTCATGACCGACGGCCAGCCGACGGCGACGCCGGGCAAGGATCCGTTCGCGCTCAGCGTGGACCCGGCGGCGTTCGTGTCGGCGCGCGTCGTGGTGGCCCATTTCAACTACCCGGGGCGCTCGGCGGACCTCGAGGCGCTCTTTCCCGCGGCCACCGTGCGCTACGTGCCGGACGGGCCGGCGGCGGACGCGGCCATCGAGGCGCTGGCGCGGCTGGCGACGGCCCCGACCATCGAGGACCTCGCGTTCGAGATGGAGGGCGCCGACGTGCACGCCGTCCACGGTCCGCTGCCGGCGCGCCTGGCGGTCGGCGAGTCGGTGCGGCTGATGGCGCGAGCGAATTCCGCAGTTGTGGTGCGGATTTACGGGCGCCTCAACGGGCTGCCGGTGTACCTGGACCGCACGGTGGCGGTGCCGGCGGGCCCGCAGCCCGGCGGCGACCGTGGGCTGGCGGTGGAGTGGGCGCGGCTGCGCCTGCGCGATCTCGAGACCGAGTGGCGCCGCCTCGCCAGCGACGACCCGCCGGCCGCGGAGACGGTCGAGGCGGAGATCCGCGGCCTCGGCACCGACTACCGCCTGGCGACGCGCTTCACCTCGTACGTGCTCGCCGACGGCCTCGCGCCCGACGACATCAAGCCGGGCGATCCGGAGCTGCGCATCCACGCGCCGGCCTCGGCGCTCGGCGTCCGCGGCGTGCTGCCGTGGGGCGAGGTCGTGCGCTGCACCTGGGACGACGACGAGCAGCTCTGGCTCGGCCGCTTCCTCGTGCCGCGCGGCGTGAAAGACGGCCTCTACCGGGTCCGCATCTTCGTCGACGACCAGCGCGGCACGAAGACACGCGGCGCGCTCTGGTTCCGCGTCGACAGCCGCCCGCCCGAGTTCGACCTCACCGTCGACGCCGAGGGCCCGGTGACGAGCGGCGACGTGGTGCGGGTCTTCGCCTCGCCCGTCGTGGAGGTCTTCGCGGAGAAGAACGGGGACCGCGTGGACCCCGATCCCATCGACCTGAAGCGGGTCGTGGTGCAGGTGGGCGACTTCGAGTTCCTGATGGAGCGCTTCGGCGACGTGTGGACGGCCGAGGTGCCGATCGACCTGCCGCCCGGTCGCCACGAGATCCGGCTGCTCGCCATGGACCGCGCGCGCAACACGTCCGAGAGCGTCGCCACGGTGGAGGTGGAGTGATGGAGTCGGCGCTCGTCGCCCTGCTGGGCTGGTTGTTCTTCGGGACGCCGGCGGCCGACCTGCTCGACGGGGCGGCGGGCGCGCGGTGGGTGGAGTGCATGGTGCCGACGGGGCCGGTGGCGGACGCCGCGCCCCTGCCGGACGGCGGCTGGGTGGTGGCGCGCGAGGGGGCCCTCGAGCTGCACGCGGGCGACGTGCGGGTCTTCACGCCGTGCGAGGGGCTGCCGGGCGCGTACCCGACGGCGGTCGCGGCGGGAGAGGGCTTCATCGCCGTCGGCTTCCGCGCCGGGGGGGTGTATTGGCTGCGCGACGGTCGGTTCGAGGCGGTCGAGGGCCTGCCGGCGGGCATCTCGGTGCAGGCCCTGGCCGCGGACGGGCCGCGTCTGTTCGTCGGCACCGCCGAGGAGGGCCTCTGGCGGGTCGACGTCGGCGCGCGCGCCCACCGGGTGCAGCACCCGGTGCTCGGGAAGCGCGCGATCACGGCGCTGCGGGCGCGGCCGGAGGGGGTCGAGGTGGGCGCCGGCGCGTGGGGGCACTGGCGCATCGAGCCGGGCGGGCGCGTGCGGAAGGTGGCGCGCGCCGCGTTCGTGGGCTGCTTCCGGGCCGTCCCGCCGTCGGGCAGCGCCGCGGCGGCCGGGGGCGAGCGGATCGAGGCGCTGCCGCCGGGGCCGGCGTGCCGCGTGGAGGCGCCGGCGGGGCCCGACGCGGGGCTGCCGTCGGGCCACGTCACGGCCATGGCGGTCCATCGCGGCGCCCTGTACGTGGGCACGTTCGACGGCGGCCTGGCGCGTCTCGAGGGGCGGCGCTTCGTGCCGGTGGACGGGACGCCGCGCTTCGTGAACGTGCTGCTCCCGGACGGCGACGCGCTGTGGATCGGGACGGCGAAGGGCCTGGCGCGGCTCGGCGCCGACGGGCGCGTGACCCGGCCGGCGCTCGGGCTGCCCGGGGAGCACGTGAACAGCCTGGCGCTCGGTCCGGACGGCGCGCTCTGGATCGCCACCGGCCACGGGCTGGTCGGGGTCGAGCGCCTCCCTTCAGGCGCCACGGGGCGGGTGCGCGTGGTGGACGAGCGGGCGCTGCCGGCGCGCATCGTCCACGCCGTCGCGGTGACCGCCGACGGCGCGGTGTGGGCGGGCACGGCGGGCGGCGTGGCGCGCCTCGGTCCCGACGGCGTCCGCACCTTCACGCAGGTGGCGGGGACGCTCCCGCACGACTGGGTCACGTCGCTCGTGCCCGACGGAAACGCCGTGATCGCGGGTACTTACGACGCGGGGCTGGCGCGGCTCGAGCCCGACGGCCGCGGCGTCGCCCTCAAGGACGCGGGCGCGGTCTGGGTGAACCCGAACGGCGTGTTCCGCGTCGGCGACGCCCTCGCGGTGACGACGCTGGGGGACGGCCTCGTCGTGCGGCGCGGCGGCCGCGTCGTGCGCCACGCGCGCGCGACCACCGGCGGGCTGCCGAGCGACGACGTGACCGCGCTGGCCGTGTTCGGCGGCGCCGTGTGGATCGGCACGCGCGGCGGCCTCGTCCGATGGAGCGCCGCGCCCTCCGACACGTGACGCGGGCCTCGCGCCTCCTCGTGGGGTGCCCCCGACGTTCCGCACGCTTCGTCGGGGCCCTCGGCCCCCAGGTCTGCGTTGGACCTCCTCCGCGGAGGACAAGGCGACGCGTTCGTCGGCCCGCCTTGCCCTGGGGACCGATGGCTCGCGCCTCGGGCGCGCGAACTTCGGGGGCACCCCACTCGTCATCCGTTGCAGAATGCGGGGACGCAAGGGGGGGACCGATGCGCGTGACGAGATGGCTGTGCCTGGCGGCGATGTTGGCGGGGTGCGCCGAGGCGACCGACGGCGCGGGAGCGGCGCCCGACGGCGCGACGCGCGGCGACGCGGCGTCCGACGCGTTCGCGGGCGCGGCCGACTGCGGCTGCGACGCGGCGCCGGACGCCCGTCCGTCGCCGGCGCCCGACGGCGCGACGGCGGATCCGGACGGCGCGGCGGCCGATCCGGACGGGGCGACGGCGGACGGCGCGACGGCCGCTCCGGACGGCGCGACGGCGGATCCGGACGGGGCTGTCGCGCCCCTCGTCGTCGCGGGCGGCGACGTCTCCGGTCGCTGGTGCGGCGAGGTCCTGCTGCAGGCGCGCGCGATCGTCCCCGAGGGCCAGACGCTCGACGTCTGCGCCGGCACCGTCGTCCGCGCCAGCGGCGGCCGCGGCACGAGCCTCGACGTCGCCGGCACCCTGCGCGTCCTCGGCGAGCCGGGCCGCGTCGTCCGCTTCGAGGGCGCGGACGGCTGGCGCGGCCTTCGCGTCGGCGGCGTCCTCGAGGCGCAACACGTCGTCATCGCCGGCGCCGCGCAATGCCTCGACGGCGCGCGCGGCTCGAGCATCCGCATGGACCACGCCCGCTTCGAGGCCTGCCAGCAGCAGTCCTTCGTCCTCGCCTCGGGCGGCACGTTCACGCACACCGAGGTCATCGGCACGCCGGTCACGGTCAGCGGCGGCCTCCTGTCGATGACCGACTCGCTCATCGACCTGCAGCACCCGACGCGCAGCCCCGACTGCGCCATCTGGAACGGCGGCGGCGCCGAGCTCGTCCACGTCCGCTTCACCGGCTGCCACTGCCCGCTGCACATCAACCAGGCGCCGGACGGCGTCCACGCCACCGACTCGGTCTTCGACGGCGCCACCTACCCGGTGATGATCGCCAATACGCGCGCCACCTTCCGCCGTTGCCACTTCGACGGGACGAGCGACGACTTCCTCGACGTGGGCGGCAACTTCACCGCCGACATCGCCGACAACTGGTTCGGCGGCGACGCGCCCCGCCTCGCCGGCGCCGCGAGCGCGTTCTCCGGCGGCGACCAGTGGTCGCGCCAGCCCTTCGACGGCGCCGGACCGCGCGACTGAACGGCGGCAGTCGGGTTACGCTCCCGCGAATGGGGAAGCACATGCGGTGGGTCGCGCTGGTCCTGCTGGTCGGCTGCGACGGTGGGGGCGGGAGCGGCGGCGAGCCGCCGCGCGGGGTGCAGGTGCCGGACGCGGGCACGCCGCTGCCCGAGGGGGACGGCGGCGAGGTCGGCTGCGGGACGTGCCGCGACGGCGCGCGCCAGTGCCTCGACGAGGACCGCTACATGGTCTGCGAGGTGGGCCCGAACGGCTGCACCCGCTGGGGCACGCCGCTGCTGTGTCCGCACGACGACCTGCGGTGCCGCGACGACGGGCGGTGCTGTCCGGTGGAGGCCTGCGATCCCGCGGCGCCGCCCGTGTGCACGCCCGAGGGCCTGCGCCGCTGCGCGCCGGACGCCGACGGCTGCCTCGTCGTCGGCGCGCCCGAGCCTTGCCCCGGCGGCGCCGCGTGCACCGACGACGGCCTCTGCCCGGACGGTCCGGCGCCCGGCTGCTGTATGCCCGGCGAGCAGCGCTGCGCCGGCGGCGACGCCTACGAGGTGTGCGGCGAGGGCACGCCCGCCTGCTGGCAGTTCTCGGCGCCGCTGCCCTGCGCCGAGGGACAGACGTGCGAGGACGGCCGGTGCGCGGGCTGCGTGGGCGGCTGCCGCCTCGCCGGCCCCGTCTGCGCCGACGACGACACGCGCCGCCTGTGCGTGAACGACGACCGCGGCTGCAGCGTGCTGCGCGAGGAGGACTGCCCGGGCGGGTGCGTCGACGGCCGCTGCGTCGAGGGCTGCGACACGTGCGCCGCCGGGGACGAGCGCTGCGTCGGCACCACGCTGGCGATCTGCCAGCGCGTCGACGGCTGCCTGCGCTGGGTCGACGGCGGGACGTGCGAGGACGGCTGCCAGGACCGCTGCGGTCCCGAGGGCGCGCGCACCTGCAGTCCCGACGGCAGCGCGACGCGGTGCGCGCGCGGCGCCGACGGCTGCCTCGCCGAGGTGGACCTCGGCGGCTGCCCGCCCGGCGCCCGCGAGTGCAACAACAACGCGGAGTACCGCGTCTGCGAGGCCGACGCGCAGGGCTGCTTCCGCTGGGCGGTGTACCCGTGCGAGGGCGGCAACGGCTGCTTCGCGCTGCCGGGCGCCTGCGAAGGCGGGTGCGCCGACGCGTGCGCGCTCGGCGCCGTGCGGTGCCGCGACGCGGACAGCTACGAGACGTGCCAGCTCCGCGAGGGCTGCCCGACGTGGGTCGTGCGGCCCTGCGCCGGCGGCACGGACTGCATCGAGCAGCAGGACGCCTGCACCGGCACCTGCGACGAGGTGTGCCGGCTCGGCGACCGCCGCTGCGTGAACGGCCAGCGCTTCCGCGAGTGCGTGCGCGGACCGAGTGGCTGCCCCGAGTGGCGCGAGGCCGCCTGCGCCGACGGCGCCGACTGCTTCTCGGAGCCGGTGGCCTGCTACGGGCAGTGCGCCGCCGTGTGCGAGATCGGCGCGCGCGAGTGCGGCGACGGCGGCATGTATCGCGAGTGCGACGAGGACTTCGACGGCTGCCCCGGCTGGGAGGACCGCTTCTGCCGCGGCTTCGAGGCCTGCGCCGACGCGCCGGCGCTCTGCTTCGGCGACTGCCAGGACGCGTGCAGCGAAGGCACCACCCAGTGCGACGGGGGCGACGCGTTCCGGATCTGCGTCCGGGAGCCGGGCGGCTGCACGCGCTGGGAGCGTCGGCCATGCCTCGAGGGCGACTGCTTCTCGACGCGCGCGGCCTGTGTCGGCGAGTGCGACCACGCGTGCGAGACGGGCGCGCGCCGCTGCCTCGCCGGCCAGCAGTACGAGTCGTGCGACGCCGACTTCCAGGGCTGCCGCCGCTGGACGCGGCAGTGGTGCGACAACGGCGCGACCTGCAACGAGCGCCCCGAGGCCTGCTACGGGGCCTGCGACGACGCGTGCACGCTCGATCGCAACGAGTGCGTGACCGCCGACACCTTCCGCGCGTGCGTCGCCGGCGCCGGCGGCTGCACCGTCTGGCAGCAGCGGCCGTGCGAGAACGGCGCGAGCTGCTTCAACGGCCGCGACGGCTGCTTCGGCGTCTGCCGCAACGAGTGCGAGGAGGACGCCCGCGAGTGCCTCCCCGGCGGGCGCTACCGCGAGTGCATGCGCGGCTTCGACGGCTGCACCGAGTGGGTCGAGCGCTTCTGCTTCAACGCCGCCGACTGCGCCGCCACGCCCGGCGCCTGCTTCGGCGACTGCTCGAACCAGTGCGACGTCGACGACGTGCGCTGCGCCACGGGCGACACGTGGCAGGGCTGCGCGCTGCGGCCCGACGGCCAGTGCACGGTCTGGACGCCGGCCCAGCCCTGCGCCACCGAAGAGTCTTGCTGGTTCGACACGGAGGCCTGCGCGGGGCGCTGACGGCGGCGAGTTGCGGGCCCGGGGCGCCGCGTGCGATTTTCGCGGCGCCTTGCCCACGCTCGTCTGCCCGCGCTGCGCGTTCACCGCGCCGGACTCGCCGGAGCCGCCGCGCTGTCCGCAGGACGGCCTCTTCCTCGTCGACGAGGCGGACCGCCGCCGCGCGCCGCGCGACCCGTTCCTCGGGACGCTGCTCGGCGGGCGCTACCCCATCCTCGGCATCATCGGCGAGGGCGGCATGGGCCGCGTCTACCGCTCGGTGCAGCCGATGGTGGACCGGCCCGTCGCGGTCAAGGTCATCCACCCCTGGCGCGGCGGCGACGACGCGCGCGGGGAGGAGGAGGCCATCCGGCGCTTCATGCGCGAGGCGCGGGCCATCGCGGCGCTCGCGCACCCGGGCATCGTCGTGCTCCACGACTTCGGGCGGGAGGCCGACGGCACGCTGTTCATGGTGCAGGAGCTGGTGCGGGGCGAGTCGCTGCGCCTCACGCTGGCCGCGCTGTCGCCGCGGCGGCTGGCGGCGGTCGCGGCCTCGCTGCTCGACGCGCTCGGCGCGGCCCACACCGCGGGCCTGGTGCACCGCGACGTCAAGCCGGAGAACGCCATCCTGCTGCCGGGGGACGCCGACGGCCCACCCCGCGTGGGTAGTGGGCTATTTTGAGTAGCTACGCGAAAGGCGCGCGGCACGCTCGTTGCTGTAGCCACAAATACCGCCAAGGTCATGACGGCGACCGCGGGCACGGGTCAGGTCGTGGCGCCGGTCTGCCTGAGCCACGCGATGAGCCGGTCGAGGTCGTGAGCCCACCACAACGTGAGCCCGCTGTTCTGCGCCCTCTTTAGGCTCGTGAGGCTGTAGACGCCGCCGAGAACCGCCGACGGGACGATCTGCGCCGT
>CAUJDF010000081.1 GCA_963169045.1 Myxococcota bacterium | reverse complement strand
TCTGCGACGAGGGCGGGCAGCAGCCGGGTGGGTGCGACGACTTCGACGGGGACGGGTTCTGCGACGAGGGCGGGCAGCAGCCGGGCGGGTGCAACGACTTCGACGGGGACGGGTTCTGCGACGAGGGCGGGCAGCAGCCGGGCGGGTGCAACGACTTCGACGGGGACGGCTGGTGCGACGAGGGCGGCCAGCAGGGCGGCTGTAACGACTTCGACGGGGACGGCTGGTGCGACGAGGGCGGCCAGCAGGGCGGCTGCAACGACTTCGACGGCGACGGCTGGTGCGACGAGGGCGGCCAGCAGGGCGGCTGTAACGACTTCGACGGCGACGGCTGGTGCGACGAGGGCGGCCAGCAGGGCGGCTGCAACGACTTCGACGGCGACGGCTGGTGCGACGAGGGCGGCCAGCAGGGCGGCTGCGAGGACTGGGACGGCGACGGCTGGTGCGACGAGGGTGGTCAGCAGGGCGGCTGCGAGGACTGGGACGGCGACGGCTGGTGCGACGCCGGCGACGACGGCGGCGAGTGCTACGACGACGACGGCGATGGCTACTGCGACTGACCGCGCCCGCGAACGGCAGATTGCGAGCCGGGCGCCGCGCCCGTAACTTGTTTCCCGAGCCGTTCGGGGGAGATCCACATGCGCCGGACCCTGGTCGCCGCGGGCCTGCTGTTCACCGCCTGCGAGGCCACCCCGCCGCCCGCGCCACTCCATGAGCCCGCGCCCCGCGCCACGCCGCGTCCCGAGCGCGTCCTGCGCGGCTCCGTGGCCGACGCCCTGACGGGCGAGCCCGTCCCCGGCGCGCGGGTCGCGCTCGTGGGCACGCTCCGCGCCACCGAGACCGACGACGACGGCGCCTTCGCCCTCGCCGCCCCCGACGGGTTCACGCAGCTGCGCATCACCGCCGCCGACTACATCGACGCCGAGGCGCCCGCGGGCGCCCCGCTCGCGCTCTGGCCGACCGTCGCCGACGACACGCTCGTCGCCGAGCGACTCGCCGCCCGTCCGCGCCGCGACGGCGACGACCCGACCGATCCCGACCTGACCGAGGCCGCCCGCGACTGGCTCCTCGGCGTCCCGCCGCCCTGCGAAGCACGCCCCGGCAGCGGTTGCCTCCCGCAGCCGGGAGGGGGGAGCGAGCCCGGGGTCCTGCGCCAGTTCCTCGCCGCGCCGCCCGCGACCGTGCGCGTCTATCGACGCGGACCGGAAGACAACTCCTGCCGCGGCCGCGTCGACGTGATTCCGCTCGAGGAGTATGTCCGCGGCGTCCTCCCGCACGAGTGGATCCCCTCGTGGGAGATGGAGAGCCTCAAGGCCGGCGCCATCGCCGCCCGCACCTACGCCTGGAACTGGATCGTCCGCGGCGGCAAGTACGACTGCGCCGACGTCGACGACACCACGCGCAGCCAGGTCTACGACGAGGGCCGCAACGCGCGCTGCGACGAGGCCATCGCGGCGACGGCGGGGCAGGGCATCCGGCGGGGCGACGACCTCGTGAGCTCCGAGTACTCGGCCGAGAACGGCAATCCCACCGAGTTCGGCGTCGACGAGCCGTTGTGCGCCGGGCGCGCGAGGCAGGGCCACGGCCGCGGCATGTGCCAGTGGGGCACGCAGCGCTGGGCCCAGCAGCGCGGCCAGAACTACGTGTGGATGGTCGAGCACTACTATCCCGGCGCCACCGTCAGCCGCCCCGAGCCCCCTGCGCCGCGCCTCGAGCTCTCCCAGGGCCTCGCGCGCACCGAGCCGCAGCCCTGCGCGGATCCCGAGGGCACGTATCAGTGCGCCGACTTCGTCCCCGACGGGCGCAGCCGCGGTCTCTTCGACGTGTACGTGGGCCAGGGCGTGGAGCTGACCGTCCGCGTCCGCAACGCCGGCGATGGCGCCACCGCGGGCGCCCAGGACGCCGTCCTGCTCGCCATCGACCTGCCCGAGGGCCTGCTCGCCGCCGACGCCGTGCGCATCGAGGGCCAGGGCGGCGACGACCGCAACCCGCCCGCCGACACGCCCGCGGGTCCCCAGCTGCGCCTGCGCCTGCACGCCATCGGCCCCGGCGAGACGCGTACGGTCGTCGTCCGCCTGCGCGGCGCCGGCTACAGCGTCCCCACCGGCGGCCCGGCGCGCGTGCGCACGTGGATCCAGTCGATCGCCGAGCGCTACGACAAGCCGGCCTGGGACCAGCCGCCCGCCCGCAACGAGGGCCAGCAGTTCAACGGCGGCGATCTGAAAATGCTCACGGAATTCGATGTGTTCGAGCCCGCGCGCTGGACGTGGGACGGCGGCGATCCCGCGCTCGTCGAGGGCTGGCGCGCCCGCGGCGCCGCCCCCCTGACCGTCGAGAACGGCGCCGTCCGCCTCGAGCCCCAGGGCGACGACCCGGGCATGGAGAGCCCCTTCACGCGGATCGACGCGAGCGCGCTCGGCACGCTGACCGTGCTGGCCGACCGCCCCGCCGGCGGCCGGTTCTACTGGCGCGCGCCCGGCGAGGGCTTCACCGAGGAGCGGTCGCTGCCGCTGACGTTCGGCGCCGCGCTGCGTCTCGCCGGTGCCCCCGGCTGGACGGGCGCCGTCGAGCAGATCCGCCTCGACGTCGACGATGGCGCCGGACCGGTCCTCGTGAACGAGGTGGTCGTCGACCCGTTCGTGCCGCCCGCGCCCGATCCCGATGCTGCCGTGGTGCCGCCGGACCCGGACGCCGACGCGCCGCCGGGCCCCGACGCCGAGGCGCCGCGTCCCGACGCCGACGTGCCGCTCGCCGACGGCGGCTCCGACGAGGGCGACGCCCGCGTCCTGCCGCCGCTCGAGCGCCGCGTCCTCGAGGTCTCGTACAGCGGCGGCTGCACCGCCGCGCCCGCCCCGCTCGCCCCGCTCGCCCTGCTCGC
>CAUJDF010000080.1 GCA_963169045.1 Myxococcota bacterium | reverse complement strand
GAGCGCGTCCTTGACGACCGCCCGCGCCTCGCGCGCCTCGATGCCGATCGAGCGCAGCATCGCCGTCGCGTCGAGCGGCAGCTCGCCCAGCCCCTCGAGCCGGTCGCCGTCGACGCGCGCGCGCAGGATGGTCGAGGCGGTGCGCCCGTCGGCGACCGTGCGCGCGACGAGCCAGACCGCGCCGTCGTCGCCGACGACCGCGCCGAGGTCCGCCACCCGCCGCCCGACGTCGACACGCAGCCCGCACGTCTCGGGGCAGTCGTCGCGGCACGGCGCGGCCTCGAACGGGCCGCGGACGACGTCGCGGGAGAGCGCGTAGGCGGGCGCGATCTCGGAGAGGGGCGCGACGTCGGGCCGCCCCGCCTGCGGCCAGGCGCCGGCGAGGCGCAGGTCGCACGCGTCGCCGCGCCCGTCGCCGTCGGCGTCGGCCTGCGCCGGATCGGCGGTGTACGGGCACACGTCGTCGAGGTCCGGCACCCCGTCCCCGTCGGCGTCGCCGTCGACCGGGGCGCCGCCGTCCGGGCGCCCGTCGTCGTCGCCGCCGCGCCCGCCGCCCCCGCCGTCGTCGCAGGCGCCCAGCGCGAGCATGAGGAGCATCGCGTATCGGCGCATGGGTCCCTCCCTCGGCGCCATCGTCGCACGGCGCTTGCGTTCCCCGCCGCCGTCGCGTACCGCCTCCCGTGTCACAACGGTCGGCGCGGAGGGACGATCGGATGAGGTGGAGCGTCGGTTACTTCGGCGTGAAGGACCTCTTCACGATGGTCAACCTGCTCGGCGGCGTGGCGGGCATCTGGTGCGCCCTCACCGGCCGCCCCGAGTGGGCCGGTTACTGCATCTTCGCCGGCTACCTGTTCGGCGACGCCCTCGACGGCCCCGTCGCCCGCGCGACGAACACCGGCAACCGCTTCGGCGGCGAGTTCGACTCCGCCGCCGACCACCTCGGCCAGGGCATCGCGCCGGCGCTCGTCGTGTACGCCGCCTTCGCCGGCGCGGGCTACGAGGCGGCGGGCGTGGCGCTGATGGCGGCGCTCATCACGACGGCGACGCTGCGGCAGGCGCGCTTCTCGACGACGCCGTTCGTCTTCCCCCTCTGTTACGCGGGCCTGCCGCGCACGATCAGCGGCATCGTCGCGCTGGCGCTGCCGAACGCGGTGCTCGTGCGGACGTACGGGCTGTGGGTGCCGGCCGCGGTCGTGATCGCGGCGATGGCAGTGATGAACCTCGTGCCGGTGCCGTACATGACTCACAAAGGGAAGCGGCGCATGCAGGGGTGGGTGAAGGCGCTGGTGGCGCTGTTCCTCGGGGCGCCGCTGGTGCTGTTCTTCGTGGCGCGGCCGTGGCTGTATGACTTCCTGGCGCTGTGCGGGCTGGCCTACACGTTCTTGGGATGGCTGCCGGTGCGGCCGGACGAGCGGCGCGCGTTCCGCGAGGAGTACCGGCGCTGGGCGCGCGAGGTGGCGACGCTGCGCTGAAGCGCCCACACACAAACGCGAACGTGGACGCGATCGCGATCGCGATCGCGATCGCGCTCCTCGCGATCGTGAACGCGCTCGCGCTCGCGCTCGCGCTCGGGTTGGCGATCGACCAACGACCCGACGCGATCGA
Source organism: Myxococcota bacterium (assembly GCA_963169045.1). Lineage (GTDB taxonomy): Bacteria > Myxococcota_A > Bradymonadia > UBA7976 > UBA1532 > CAUJDF01. The sequence goes on along the minus strand of CAUJDF010000080.1, from coordinate 5,112 downwards.
ATTCGCCGCGATCGCCGAGCAGATTTCCGCGACATCGCCTCCGACCGTCCGAGAGAGGATCAGGAGGCATCATGCTCGGCCACCAGAAGCTCGACGTCTATCGCTGTTCGATCGACTTCCTCGCGCTCGTCGCCAAGGTCCAAATGCCGCGCGGCTACGCCCACCTCGGGGATCAGCTCCGCCGTGCCGCGCTGTCCGTGCCGCTCAACATCGCCGAGGGGGTAGGCAAGGCGAGTGACGAGGACAAGGCACGCTTCTTCGCCGTCGCCCGAGGCTCGGCGATGGAGTGCAGCGCCGTCATCGATTGCCTTGTGCGGCTCGAGCTCCTCGAGGCGGCGCGGGCGAATGAAGTGACCGAGCTGCTGGACCGGGTCTACGCCATGTTGACGCGGATGATGTTCAAGCCCCGCTGAGGCGATCGCGACGGGGCGATCGCGTGATCCGCGGGACGATCGCCAACCCGAGCGCGAGCGCGAGCGCGAGCGCGTCCACGTCCGCGATGAGCCCGGTCGCGTTCGCGATCGCGATCGCGTTCGCGATCGTGATCGCGTTCGCGTCCACGTTCACGTCTGCGTCGCATTCCCCGCTTCGACCCTCGCCCGACCGATTCGTCAGCGCAGACGGGACCGTTCGAGCCTCGATCGCCCCGTCCTCCACCGCCGAGCCTGCCGATCGAGCCGTGATCGCCCCGTCCTCCGCCCCGGCCTCCGCCTTCGCGGCTCGACCTCGCCTTCCCCCGCCGCGGAGTCGCCCGCGCCAGGCTCGATCGCGCCTCCACGACTCGCGAGATCAGCTCGCGAGCCTCGTGCACGCGTCTTCGAAGCGCCGAATCGCGTCGCGAGGCTCGAAACGCGATTCGACGCGCGGGACCCGCGTCATCAAGGCTTGAAACGCGATTCGGGGGACGGGGCTCGCGATCGCGAGCTCGCAGCGGGGCTCAACCGACGGGCGGGGCGACCGGCTCTTCGTCGACCTCGGTCTGTCCGGGCCGCGACACCGACGGCCGGACGCGCGCCGCCAGCTCGTGCTCGCCGGCGAGCTGGAACAGCGCCGTCAGCGCCGCCGCCGCGGCGGAGAAGCGCTCGTCATAGGTGGCGATCGCGCGGTGCTTCGCGGTCAGCGTGGTCTCGGCCTCGCGCGCCTCGCGCGTCACGTCCTCGAGCGCCGCCGCCAGCGCCGCGATCGTGCCCGGCAGCTCCGCCAGGTAGACCTCCGGATCGATCGACAGGCCCCGGGAGCGCGGCTTCGCGTCCCGCAGCTTCGGCAGCGCCGCGAGCACCGCGCGGCCGAGCGCCAGGATCGCCGTCGGCTCCTTCGGCGTCGGCCCCGAGAAGCCGAGCAGCGCCACCGTCGCGTCGCCGTAGGCCACCGACGCCGCCGCGCGCACCTCCGTCAGAGGCGCGTACAGCCGCTGGACGGCCTCGTCGCGCGCCGTGCGCGGCGCCGCGTCGTCCGCCAGCTCCTCCTCGTGCGCGACGTCGGCCCGCACCATCTCTTCGGCCGCCTTGCGCACCAGCGCGCCGAGCCCCTTGATCGCCGGCGCGACGTCGGCCGGCACGCCCGTCGCCGCGAACAGCGGGTTCAGGATCGACGCCACCGCGTCGCCATGTGTATCGGCCGCCTGCGCCACCTTCGCCGCGGAGCGACTCCGCGCGAGCACCATCTTGGACGTCATGTCCACCTCCCTTGCCCAGTGCGCGCGAGCATGCCCGCGCGCGAGACATCCGCAAAGACAAATCAGAGGTTGTAGCGGTCGGCCCAGATGTAGCCGCCGCCGACGCTCGGTCGGCCGAGCGTCCGCAGGTGGTGCGTCTCCATGAGCTTCGCGGCGAGACGACCGAACACTTCGGGCGTCGTGCGATGGAACTCCATCGCGATGTGACGGCAGCGAGCGACGAGCGCGGGCGTCGCGCCCTCGAAGATCGGGTACTCCGACCCCTCGACGTCGAGCTTCAGGAAGTCGACCTCGCCGAGGTCGTCGGCGGCGAACACGTCGGCGAGCGAGCGCGCCTCCACCGGGCGGCCCCCCTCGTCGACGACCTGCGCCGCCGATTGTCCGCCCGCGATGCGAACGGGCCCCGTCGCGGCGTGGACGGCCATCGCGCGCACGTCGAAGCGCACGCCCGGCGTGTGGCCCGCGTTCGCCTCGAGGTTGCGCCGGAGGGCCTCGACGTTGTCGGGCTCCGGCTCGTAACAGACCACGCGGCGCGCCCCGCGCCACGCGGCGTACAGCGAGAAGGCGCCGCAGTTCGCGCCGAGGTCGAGCACGACGCCGGCCGCCGTGAGGTGCGCCGGCTCGAGCCGGTAGACGTTCTCGATCCACGACTCGCGCACCATCGTCGCGTCGTTGCCCGGCGGGCGCAGCCGGAAGTCCGGGATCCAGGCCGGCCAGTCGCGCGGCCGCGGCTCGAAGGTCATCGACGTCCTCCCTCGAAAATCTCTCGGAGGCGGGCGGCGAAGTCCGCCCGCTCGCGCAGGAACGCCCCGCGGCCGCCGGCGGCGATGTCGTCGAGCGCCGCGTCGCCGAGCGCGAGGCACCGGTCCACGGCGTCGCGCACCCCGGCCGCCGTCACACGCCACGTCTCTGCCAGCCCCATGGACGGGCCGGCCTCCGCCGGCACCCGCACGGCGCCCCAGTCGCGCATCGGCGGCGCGTCGGTGGTGACGACGCAGGCGCCGACCGACCGCGCCTCGTGGAGCGTGTGGCCGAATCCTTCGTACGCGCTCGGGCACAGGTGGAAGCGGCAGGCGTTCTGGAGCGCGCGCAGCGCGGCGTCGTCCAGGCGGCGATGCACGCGCACGCCCGCCGGCGCGGCCCCGACGTCGCCGACGACGTCCAGCGGGTGCGACAGCCCGTCCCAGGCCTCGAGCACCGCCGCCGTCCCCTTCGCGCGCGAGGCGCCCGCCACATGCAGGAAGCGCCGCGCCCGCGGGACGGCGGCGTCGAGGCGGTCGTCGGCGGTGAAGCCGACGAGGACCACATCGCGGTGCCGCGCGGAGAACAGGCGCGCCGCGTCCGCGGTCTTGCAGAGCACCCTGTCGATGCGTTCGAGGAGCGCGTCGTGGCCGTCGGGCCACCACTCCGGATTCGGGATCAGCCATCGCGCGGGGGCCGCGTCGAGGAACGCCGGCACGATGCGCTCGAGGAAGACGACGAGATCGGCGGGCGGCAGCGGCTTCGTCCGCTGCATCGGCCAGCAGCGCACCTCGTGCCCCCACGCGCCGAGCAGCGCTTCGAGGAGCCGCGCGTCGCGGGCGAGGCCCCCGCCGTCGCTCAGGTTGGAGACGACGTGGACGCGCACGCCACGACCTCCGCGAGCACGCGCTCGTACTCGCCGGCGAGCCGGTGCCAGGCGATGCGCTCGGCGAGCGCGTCGGCCGCGAGGCTCGCGCGGCTCACGAGCGCCGGGTCCCGCGCGAAGGCGTCGATTCTCCGCGCCAGCGCCGCCGGATCGCACGAGAAGCACTCGATCTGTGTCTTGGCCATGAACCGGAAGCTCGACACCGCCGGCACGAGCCACTCGCCGGGCAGGAACCCGCTCTGCGGGCTCACGTCGGTCATGATCGCCGGCATCCCCCGCGACAGCGCCTCGTCGAGCTGCAGGGAGAGACCCCCGAACCGCCGCGGCAGCAGGAGCACGTCGTCTTCGTCGCCGTACAGGTCCCAGTGGAGCGGCACGTCCTCGTTGGCGACGGTGACGCGCGCCCGCGTCGGCGGCACCTCGAAGCCGTGCCGGCGCTGCGCCCGGAGGAGCACCTCGACCGGCGCCTCGACGTGCCGGAGCGCCTCGAGCACGAGCGCCGTCCCGTTGCGGTCGTGGATGGTCTCGTGCCCCGCGATGTGCAGGAACCGCCGCGCCCGCGTCCGATGCCGGAACGGCAGCCGCTCGCGGTCCACCGGCACCGGCAGGAAGCGCTTGTTCGCGAACGGCACGCGGTCGAAGTGCCAGAGGCTCGGCGCCAGGAACAGATCGGGCCGCGGCAGCTGCGGGTTCGCGAAGTACTCGAGGAACTCGAAGTTGTATTGCAGCACCGTGCGCACGCCGACCGCGCGGCAGTGCGAGAAGAGCGCGTAGTTGTAGGGCGTCTCGCAGGTCAGGACGACGTCCAGCCCCTCCACGAAGCGCCGGATGGTGTCGAGCGTGGGCTCGCCCCGGGAGATCATCGCGCCGGGGTAGCGCTCGAAGTGGTTCCGGTAGCCGGTCAGGTGCTCGATGTCGACGACGAGCGTGCGCGCGGGCCGCAGGTGCCGGTACAGCGCCCAGGTCTGGATGCCGAGGCCGCCGTTGTCGGCGCGGGCGACGAGGCCGAGCCTCACGTCGCCCTCCGCGCGCGACAGGCGATGTTGTGCCCGAGCGGCTCCGTCGCGACGTCGGTGAAGCCGGCGTGCTCCATCAGCTCTCGCAGGGACGCCGGCGAGAACAGCGCGTAGTGCGCGTTGAGCCGCCAGTCGTCGCCGGCCCGGCTGAAGTCGTCGCCGCCCTGCCCGCCGAGCAGCCAGTACGCCGCGTGGACGTCGAGCGGCGCGTCCGCCGGCAGGTGCTCGCTCCGCGGCAGGCTGCCGTTCAGCCACGCCTGCGCGATGCGCCGCGCGTCCGGCACCTGCACGTAGATGCGCCCGCCGGGCGCAAGCACCCGCGCCCACTCGGCGAGGACGCGCGGCGTGTCGCGATACGAGAAGTGCTCGAGCACGTCGCAGGCGCGCAGTTCGGCGAACGTCCCGTCCGCCCACGGCAGGCGGTCCGCCGAGCCGACGTGCTCGAGGTGCGGACAGCGCGGGTTGACGTCGACGTGGACGTCGAAGTCCGGGTGCGGCGCGTAACCCGACCCGACCTCGAGCTTGAGCGACGGCCGGCCGCCGGTCACCGCCGCGCGACGCCCCGCGGCCGCCTCGGACGCCCGGATGATCTCGAGCGCCCGCGCCAGGCGGTGCGCGTACGTCGCGTGCTCCCGGACGAACGCCTGTCCCACTGTTGACGCTCGCCCTCGTTGACGTCGATCCCGGCCATCCCCGCGCAGCCTCGTTGAGGTGATCGAGCGCCACGCCCATCACGCCCGTGATCTCGCTTCGCCGCTCTCGTTGGAGTAGGTGCGCCCGTCGAGGAGGTGGAG
>CAUJDF010000079.1 GCA_963169045.1 Myxococcota bacterium | reverse complement strand
TCAGAGGGTCGGCCGAAATGGGTCGCCGTCGCGAGCAGCCCGATGCGCCCGCCCGCCAAGGAGTGGGGGTGCACAATCCCTGGTGGCTGTACCGGGCGTACCGCCCCAGGGGTTGGGGGCCCCGCGACGAAGGCGGGCGGGATGCAGCGGGATGCGCAGCAGGTGAACCATTTCGGCCGACCCTCTCAGACGAACGCTCGCCGCTGTCAGTTCGAGAGGCAGGCCTGGACGAGCTCGGCGCATGCGCCCTGCTGGGCCTCGGCCTGGCACTGCTGCGGCGGCGGGTTGCCGCACTCGCCGACGATGCACTGGCCGATGGCATTGTAGGCTTCCTGGGCTTCGCGCGAGCCGGTCTGGAAGCAGTGCTGCGCGCACCCCTGGTCGCCGGCGCAATCGTTGATGCACAGCGCCATGTCGCGGCAGCCACCTTCGCCGATGGGGAAGCAGGCGCCGTACTCGGCCTCGCACTCGTCGCGGGCGCAGGCCTCCTGCTGCTCGGGCGGCACCTGGGCGCAGTTGTCCTGCACGCACATCGCGAGCGCCTGGAACCGCGCCTGGCCGTCGGGGCTCGCCTTGTCGAGGCACTCCTGGAAGCAGGCCTCGTCCCGGCCGCACGTCGCCGCACAGATGGCGAGATCGCCGCAGTCGCCGTCGCCGGCCGCGCCGCCGGCGCCGCCCTGGCCTCCGGCACCGCCGTCGCCGCCCTGCCCGCCGGCGCCGCCGTCGCCGCCCTGACCGCCCTGCCCGCCAGCGCCGCCCTGCCCGCCGGCGCCGCCTTCGCCACCGGCCCCGCCGGCCCCGCCTTCGCCACCGGCTCCACCGGCGCCGCCTTCGCCACCGGCTCCACCGGCGCCGCCGGCCCCGCCTTCGCCGCCGGCCCCGCCGGCCCCGCCGGCGCCGCCGCCAGCGCCGCCGCCGGCGCCGTCGTCGTCCCCGTCGTCGCTCTGACAACCGGCGAAGGCCAGGCTCGCCGCAAGGATCCCCAACGCGATCCGCTCGAACTTCATGCGTTCTCCCCGAGTGTTGCCGCGGCACATCGCGGCGGCGCGCACCCTAAGCGAGACATCGCGAGGCGATCAAGCGAGCGAGGCGGGGTCGGTGTTGGCGCCGCAGAGGATGATCCCGATGGGGCCGGGATCGTCGTCCAGGAGACCGGCGGCGAGCGCAGCGATGCCGACCGCTGCGCCGGGCTCGATGACGAGCCGGAGCTGCTCCCACAGCCAGCGGCGCGCGTCCTGCACCCCGGCGTCGTCGACGAGCTCGACGCGGTCGAGGCCGTCGCGACACAGCGCGAAGTTCAGGTCGCCCACCCGGCCCGCGCCGAGCGCATCGGCCGTGATCGTGTCGATGTAGTCGATGGTCACCGGACCGCCGGCCCGCAACGCCGCGTGCATCGTCGGCGCCCCGAACGGCTCCACGCCGACGACGCGCCGCCCGTTCGCCGCGAGCACCGCGCCCGACGCCAGCCCGCCGCCGCCGATCGCGACGACCACCGTGGCCACGTCCGGCGCGTCCTCGAGCATCTCGGCGATGCACGTGCCCTGTCCCGCCACGATGTCGGGATCGTCGTAGGTCGGCACGTACGCGAGGCCGAGCTGCTCCGCCTCGCGCTGGGCGGCGTGGGCCGCGTGCGGGTAGTCCCCCTCGATCACGCGCACGTCGGCCGCCGCCCGCTCGAGCGCGGCGCGCTTCACCGGGGGCGTCGTCGAGGGCACGAACACCGTCACCGGGATGTTGAGGAACCACCCCGCCGTCGCCACCCCGAGGCCGTGGTTGCCGCCGCTGGCGGTGATCACGCCGGGGCGCGCGGCCTCGCCGAGCACCATCAGCTTGTTGAGGGCGCCGCGCAGCTTGAAGGACCCGGAGCGCTGCTGCCCCTCGAGCTTGAAGACCACCGGGCGCGCGCCCGGCCCCTGGGCCCGGATGATGGGCGTGCGCCGGATCCAGGGCCGGATGCGCTTCGCCGCCTCGGCGACGTCGCGGAACTGCATGTTCACCAGTAGCGCTCCACGTGGATGTGTCCCGGCCGTTTGGGCCGGCTCTTGGTGAGGCCCCGGCCCTCGAGCGCGCGCTCGACGTCGTCGAGCATGGCGGGGCTGCCGCACAGCATCACCTGCGTGCTCGCGGGATCGATGGGGACGCCGGCGGACGTCTCGAGCCGTCCGTCCGTCAGCGCCGCGGGGATGCGCCCGTGAAGCGCGTCGCCCACCGAGGGATCGCGGCTGAGCACCGGGATCCAGGTCAGCCGGTCGCCGTTGCGCTTCGACAGCGCGCGCAGCTCGTCGCGGTAGGCGAGGTCGCGGGCGACGCGCACGCCGTGGACGACGACGATGCGGGCGAATCGCGCCCACGGCTCGACCGTGCGCAGCATGCCGACGAACGGCCCGAGGCCGGTGCCGGTGGCGAAGAGCCACAGCGCCTCGGCGTCGGGCACGTGCCCGAGCGTGAACAGGCCGCGCGGCTTGCGCTCGATGAGCAGCTCTCCGCCGACGGGCAGCGCGAAGAGCCGCGGCGTCAGCGATCCGTCGTCGACGCGCCGCAGGAAGAACTCCGGCGGCTCGCCCGGGGCCGACGCGAGCGAGTACGAGCGCTTGAGGCGCTTGTCGTCGACGAAGAGCGCCAGGTTCACGTACTGCCCCGCCGCGAACGGCGGCAGCTCGCCGTCGAGGCCGAGCGTGACCAGACCGTCGGCCCACTCGACGCGGCGCACGACCCGCGCGGTCCCCCAATCGTCGTCCATGCATCCATTCTATGCCCGCGAACCGTCGCGGGGGCACTGGGAACGGGGGAACGCGATGCTGGTGCGGAGAGAAGGCCTCGAAGAACTGGCGCCGGGCGTGCGCGGCACGCCCGGTCTGCTGGCGGAAGCGATCGAGCGCCGCATGGCGCGCTTCACCGCCGATCGGGTGGTCGAGCGGTTGTGGCGCAAGGATGCGACGCTGTGGCCCGGCGATCCCCAGGCGATCGCGGGTCGCCTCGGCTGGCTCGACGCCGCCGTCGCCATGCGCGAGCGCGCGGCGCACCTGTCGCGCCTCGGCCGCGACGCGCGCCGTGACGGCTTCGAGCGCGTGGTGCTCGTGGGCATGGGCGGCTCGAGCCTCTTCGCCGAGGTGCTCTCGCTCGCGTGCGGGACCGGCCCCGAGGGCCTCCCGCTGACGGTGCTCGACACCACGGTGCCCGGGGCCGTCGCGGCGGCGCTCGGCAAGCACCTCGACCGGACGCTCTTCGTCCTCGCCTCGAAGTCGGGCGGCACGATCGAGGTGGAGGCGCTCCACCGCTGCATCACCGGCCTCCTCCCGGCCAAGGACCGGGGCGAGCGCTTCGTCGCGATCACCGACCCCGGCACGCCCCTCGACCGGCTCGCGCTCGCGCAGGGCTTCCGCGCCGTGTTCACCAACCCGGCGGACATCGGCGGCCGTTTCTCCGCGCTGTCGCTGTTCGGCCTCGTGCCCGCGGGCCTGCTCGGCCTCGACGTGGCGCAGCTCGTGGCGTCCGGCGCCGAGATGGCCGACATCTGTCGCGCGGCCCCGGCGCAGAACCCCGCCGCCTGGCTCGCCGCGTTCGTCGGCGAGGGCGCGCTCGCCGGTCGCGACAAGCTCACGCTGCGGGCCACGCCGGCGCTGGCCCCGCTCGGCCGCTGGATCGAGCAGCTCGTCGCCGAGAGCACCGGCAAGGGCGGCCGCGGCGTGCTCCCCGTCGACGACGAGCCGCCGAGGCGTCCCGAGGAGTACGCGCCCGACCGCCTGTTCGTCGGCCTGCGCCTCGCCGGCGAGCCCGAGTGCGACTTCGACGCGCTCGCCGCCGAGGGCCACAGCGTCCTCGAGCTGACGCTGACCGACTGCGCCGCGCTCGGGGGCGAGGTGATGCGCTGGGCGCTCGCCACGGCCCTGGCGGGCACGGTCCTCGAGGTGAACCCCTTCGACGAGCCCGACGTGACGGCCGGCAAGGAGCGCACCGCGCGCCTCCTGCGCCAGGTCGGCGAGGAAGGCGCGCTGCCCGCGCCGGCGCCGGTGGCCGAGTCCCAGGGCGTGTCGCTGTGGGCGGACGGCGGCCTGCACGTCCAGAGCCGACACCCGCGCGACTGGCTGGCCGCCCACTTCGCCCGCGCGGTCGAAGGCGACTACGTCGCGCTCCTCCCCTACCTCGACCCGACCCCTGCGCACGTCGCGACCGTGGCGTCGATGCGCGAGACCCTGCTCGAGGCGACCGGCTGCGCGACGACCGTCGGCTGGGGCCCTCGCTTCCAGCACTCGACGGGCCAGCACTTCTGCGGCGGCCCGAACACCGGCGTCTTCCTGATCGTCACCGCGGACGACGCGCGCGACCTCGCCGTGCCGGGCGCCGGCCACGGCCTCGCGACCCTCAAGCAGGCGCAGGCGCTCGGCCAGCTCGCGACGCTCCACGAGCGCCGCCGGCGGGCCGTGCGCGTCCACCTCGCCGGCGACGTCGAGAAGGGGCTCGAGCTGCTCTCGCGCTGGCTGATGGAGGGCACGACCGTCCCGCCGCCCTGAGAGCGCGTGAGGGACCGCGCGGGGTCAGGGGTTCGGCAGCGAGGCGTCGGTGTCGCGCGGCGCGAAGGCGGCGAAGTCGGCGACCGCCCCGACGAGCGCGGGGCAGTCGACGAACGGGTTGCGGTTGCCCTGGGTGGCCTCGGCGCGACCGTTGCGGGCCACCTCCCGCGCGTCCGGCGGATCGGCGGCGTGCCACCGACGGAGCACGGCCTCCTCGGCGTCGGCGAGGTCGAAGCCCCAGCGAGCCGTCATGTAGAACAGCGCGCGCGCGACGTCGCCGCGCGCCTCGGGCCGCGGCTGGAAGACGGGCACGCCGGCGGCGTCCGTCCCCTGCACCGCCGGCACCCAGTCGAGCACCAGGTGCGAGACGGGCTCGCCGAAGGGCAGGCTCCCGCGCAGGCTGTTCACGTCCGGCAGCGTCGGGAAGAGGTGGTGCAGGTCGGACTCCTGGTGCGAGAAGAGCGTCGAGTCGCGCGGGGCGAGCGCCGAGCGCGGACGGACGTGCTCGGTGTTCATCACGCGCGTCGGCGGCTCCTCGCGCGGCGACAGCACGCGCTGCCCGGTGTAGAGGCACGTGTAGCCGGGCTCGGCGCCGTCATCGCTCCACTCGAGCTCGACGAACATGTGCGCGCGCGCCGTGGTGTAGCGGTTCGGCGTGCCGCCGCGGTCCGCCAGGACGGCGATCGGTCGGTAGGCCGTCGAGAGGCGCTCGTGGAGCGCGGCGACGAGCGCGGCGTCGGCGAGGCCCGCCCACGGCGCGCAGCGCGCGGGATCGACCGGCGCGCCGTCCGGGGCGGGGCCCGCGTCGGGAACGGCGACGTCGGCGTCTCCGCCGGGCGGCGTCCCGCAGCCACCGTCCGGGTGCGGCGCCTCTCCGGGACCGCAGGGCGCCGCGTCGGCCGGCGCCGCGTCGTCGGGCGCACCATCCGTCGGCGGCGCGGCGTCGGGCGCCGCCCCGTCGCCCGCGTCGGCGACCGCACCGTCGGGCGGCGGCGCCGCCGCGTCGGGATCGCGCGCGGCCGCGTCGCGCAGGCGTCCCGCATCGGCGGGGCCGGCCGCCTCGCCGCCGTCGTCGCAAGCGCTCGCCGACAGGGCCAACAGCAGAAGGAAAACGCGGCTCGACGTCACGCCACCCCCTTCGAAGCCTTCGGTGCCCGCAGGGCCGGCCGCCCCGGGCGATGCGGCGCTCGACTATCACGCCGGGCCGGATCATGGAAACCCGGACTGGCGGCGGCGCCGTCCGAGCCCGTAACTTCGGCGGACGTGACGCGCCGCCTCGCCCCGTTCGTCCTCGCGCTCGCCACCGCCGCGACCGCGGACGCGCGCGCGGCGTGTCCCGAGCGCGCCGCGGACGCCGCGCTCCCGCGGCGCGACACCGCCGCCGCCTGGCTGGCGCGCCTCGCCGCGCCCGACGCGACGCTGGCGAGCGCCGCCACGCTGGCGGCCCACGACGAGCGCTTGCGCCGCGACGCCGAGGGCCGGCCGCGCCTCGGCGACCTGGGCCGCGTCGCGGGCCGCGACGAGGTGGTGCGCGCCCTCGACGACCGCCTGCGATCGTTCCGCGTCGCCCTCGAGCGCGGCGTCTACGCGACCGCCCGCGCCACGGCGGTGAGCGAGCTGCGCGCCGAGGCCGCCGCCGCCCTCGACGCGGGTCGCGCGCTGCGAGTCGCCGTCGGCCCCGTCGCGCTGCACTGCCTGCCGTTCGCCGAGCCCGTCCGCGCCCCCGCCGAGCCGCGCTTCGACCGCAACCGCTGCGGCGAGGCCGGCGCCCAGGACGCCGTCGAGGTCCTCGGCCGCTTCGGCCGCGGCCTGCGCGTCGCCCGCACGCGCTTCGGCCTCGGCTTCATCGCCGACGACGCGCCGCTGTCGCCGCCCGTGCCCGCCGCGCTCGAGGACGCCTGGCGCCGCGGCGAGGGCGTCGTCCTGCAGCGCCCGTCGAAGCTCGGCGGGTCCGCGCTGCCGGCCGGCACGATCCTGAAGAGCGCCGGCGGCGGCGCGGTGTGGCTCGCCAAGGCGCGCGGCTTCGTCCGTTCGCGACCGCTGCGCCCCGAGGAGGCGGTGCCGACGCGGCGTCTGCTCACGCGGCGCGCCTTCCTGACCGAGGCCCTGCGCCACCTCGGCACGCGCTACGGCTGGGGCGAGGAGGGCGGCGGGCGCGACTGCTCCCGCATCGTGCTCGACGTGATGGCGACGTTCGGCGTCGCGATGCCGCGCACGAGCGCCAGCCAGAGCGCGGCCGGCCTCGACACGGTCGAGGTGCCGCCCGACGCGGACGAGGCCCGGCGGCTCGCGCTCCTGGACGAGGCACACGCGCGCGGCGCCGTGCTCGTCCACTTCCCCGGCCACATCATGCTGTACCTCGGTCGCGACCGGGACGGCGTGCCCCGCGCCCTGCACGCGCTCGCCGACTACGCGGCGCCGTGTCCCGGCGGCGGCGAGACCATCCTCGAGGTGGGGCGCGTCGTCGTCACCGACCTCGCGCTCGGCGGCGGGACGAGCCGGCGCTCGTTCCTCGAGCGGATGACGCGGCTGGCGGTGTTCGGCCGGCGCCCCGCGCCTGCGATCTCGATGCCACTGTCGATCCCCTGACAGAATGCGAGCGCCGCCGCGTCGGGTGCGCGGAAACTCCGGAGGTGCCCGTGATCGAAAGTCGCCATGCCATCGCCGCGCTCGCCGTCCTGCTCGGCGCCGCCGCCCCCGCCGTCGCCTGTTCCCCGCCGCTGCCGGGCGTCTACGCCCACGAGCCCCCCGAGGGCGGGACCTGGCCGGCGAACGCCGCCGTGCTCCTGCAGGGCTACGAGATCGGGCCCGAGGGCCTCGCGGTCACGGTCGACGGTGCGCCGGCGTCGCTCGTGCCGCGGCCCGGCCCCGGATGGGACTACCTGGCGCTCGGCGTCGAGCCGGCGCCGGCACCGGGCGCGACGGTTCGGCTGGCGGGCAGTCCGTGCGCCATGGCCGGCGATCAGTGCGAGCCGGTCGACCTCAGCTGGACGGCGGGACCGCCCGACGAGACGGCGCCGCCCGCGCCGTCGAGCGTCTTCCTCGACCTGTACGATCACGGTGACATGGAGGACCAGCTGGGCACCTGCTCGCCCGGCGGCGACTACGCCATCTTCGTCAACGTCCGGTTGCCGCAGGGCGTCGCGGGCGACTGGATCGAGATCACCGTCGATCCGGGCACGCAGCGCGCCGCCTCGCGCTGGCGACGCGCCGAGGCGGGCGACGTCGTCGTGCCGTTCGCCTTCCGCCGCTACGAGGGCGACGACCCTGACGGCCGCTGCTTCGCCGTGCGCGTGACCGACAACGCCGGCCACGCATCGGACGCCGTCCAGCGCTGCGGCATGTGCCGCGCGCGCGTCGACGGGACCGTCCCCGACTGGGCGCCCCCCGGAGCGCCGGCCTGGACCGACGAAGACCTCGTCGACGCCGCCGCGTGCGGGCCGGGCGTCGACCTGCCGCCCGACGGCGGACGACCGGACGGGGGCGTCGCCGACGACGCCGGCGCCGCGGCCGACGGGGGCGTCGCCGCCGACGGGGGCGTCGCCGCTGACGCCGGCGCCGAGCCCGACGCCGGCGACCGCGAGTCGGACGCCTCGGGCAGCGACGGCTGCCAGGCCGCGCCGCTCGGCGCCCCCTGGCTCGCCGCCGCGTTGCTCGCCCTGCGCCGCCGCCGCCGCGCCGACCGCGCCCACCCGCCGCGGTGACTCATCGCTCCTGCGGGGGGTACGTGAGGGCCTCGGGCACGGTCAGCAACCAGGTGTCCTTGCGGACGACCAGCGCCGGCTCGACCGCCTCCGGGCCGGTCGGGTCGTGGTACCAGCGGTCGCCGAGCACGCGGATGCCGGAGAGCGCCGCGATCGGCGCGCCGCCCTCGTTCAGGGTCAGGGTGAAGTCCACGCGGGAGCGCGAGTCCGTCCCGCGCGAGACATAGTGGCTCACCACCCGCCGCGACGACGTGACGGTGCGGCGCTGGGCCGACGACCAGCTCTGGGACGTCTCGGTCTTGTACACCGGCTCGCGGCGCTCGTGTGAGTACAGCTGGGTGTGCTTCTCCTGCACCGAGAGGGCCAGCGCGGTCGCGTCGTCGCCCGGTTGCCACAGGTGGCCGCACGTGTGGAGCAGCGGGACGATCGATCCCTGACCGGCCGGCTCGGCGCGCACCGCCACCGCGTCGCCTTCGGGCCGTCCGGCCACCGCCCGGCACAGCGCGTCGCGGAACGTCCGCAGCTCTCTCAGGGATGCGGCGTGGTGCGGCTTCAGCTCGGCCAGGCGCTCCACCAGGCGGCCGAAGTCCTCGTCGGCGACGCGCAGGGGCAGGCGGGTGTGGAGCAGGGCGAGCAGCTCGACCTCCTGCACCGACAGCCCGGCCAGCCTCGACATCGCCTGCGCCGAGTACGCACGGACGTCCTCGAGCGACAACAGCCCGAATGCCAGGCCTTCCGTCGGGCGCAGGCCCCACGCCACCTCGAGGCCGACCCACTCGGGCTCGGCGACGGGCTCCACCGGCCGGATCTCATTGAGCAACAACGCCGTGACCAGGCGGTGGCCCTCCGGTGAGGCGAGGAGCGCCACCGGACGCGCCACGCCCGTCTGCCGGTAGCCCTCCCAGGCCAGGAGCGCCACGAGCCGCATGTCGTCGAGGTCGAAGGCCGAGCGGGCCCTGGTGAAATCGAGGCGACCGAGCAGGAACTCGCGCACGTCCGGCTGCGCGAGCTGCCGGACCGTGGCCGGGGAGTGGAGGAAGGTGTCCGCGAGCTCGTGCGGATAGACCTCCCCCCGGGCCTCCCAGCGAGCGCGCGTCAGGGCGAAGCGGTGCTCGGGCGTGAACAGCGTGCGTTGCAGGACGAAGAAGCCGGGCGCGTGGAGGCCGACCGCCCCGGCGAGCAGGCCGGCGAGCCACTGGCGCCGGCGCAGCGCGAAGACGGCGAGCGGCAGGGCGACGACCCCGAGGCCGACGAATGTCGCCGCGGCGATCTTGTGCCACGCCTCCGAGCCGCGGATGAGATCCGGAGCCATGCCGGCGTACGCCACCGCGACGCCCCCGACCAGGACCAGGGCCATCAGCGACGTCCCGAGTCGGGGACGGGGCGTGATCGACACGGCGGACTCTCCGTGGAGGTCGGATCGGGGCGGAGCTTGGGCCATGCGACGCACCGAGGCAATGCCTTCCCGCCCGGAACGGGCCCAACGCGCGACGGCGGCGCCGCGCCCGGCACGTTCCTCGCATCACAACCCTTCGATTTCTCTCTCGATTCGGCGGCACGGAGAGGAGCAGGGGCATGCGTACCCGATATCTGGCGATCCTCTTCGGACCGGTGCTGGCGGTGGCGGGCTGCCGCGGGGCCGAAGTCTTCTCCGATGACACGGAGCCGGCGACGGGCGCGGCGACCGTCCCGAGCACCGACGAGCTGCCTTCGGGCACCGCGGTCGTCGGCACGCTCGACGAACGCATCGGCACGAAGGACAGCGAGGTGGGCGACAAGTTCACCGTCACCGTCAGCCGGCCGATCACCACCGACGGCGGCGAGACCGTCGTCCCCACGGGCACGAAGATCACGGGCCACGTGACGGCGCTCAAGAGCTCCGAGCACGTGGGCGACCAGGCAGCCATCAAGGTCGACTTCGACGAGATCCGGCTCAACGGGCGCACCTACCCGTTCGAGGCCGAGGTGGTGAAGGCGGACCTCGAGACAGCGAGCGAGCGCAAGCACCTCGGCCGCGACATCGGCATCGGCGCGGCGGGCGGCGCGGCGCTCGGCGCCATCCTCGGCCGCAGCTGGGGCGGCGCGCTGCTGGGCGGCGCGCTCGGCGCGGCCACGGGCACGGCGATCTCCCTCGGCAAGGGCGACGTCGAGGCCTCGATTCCCGCGGGCACCCGGGTCACGCTGAAGACGACGCGCGACGTCGAGCTCGAGGAGACCCGCCGCGTCTCGCAGATCCCCTGAGCAGGCAGCGCCTCCCCACCGCAGCGCGCCGGGGCAGATCGCCACGCCCCGGCCGCCGCCGGTGCCATCGCGGCGTCGCGCGTTCCCTCCCGTCGATGGCATGTCCGTTGCGATGGCTCCGTGGTGGGCGGGAACACTTCGGGCAGGAGTGATCATGAACACTGCAAGACTCGCCGCGCGGCGCGCAGGCGCGGTCCTGGTCGCCCTCTCGACCCTGTCGGCGGCGCAGGCGGCGGCCCCCTCGGCCCCACCGCCTGAAGCGGAAGCGCGCCGCCTCCTCGTCGAGATGTCGCGTCACCTCGCCGAAGAGCGCGAGCTCACGATCGAGGTGCGCCGCCGGATGGATCGGGCACTCGCGCCGGGCCTCGACGCCCCCGAGGACGCCCGCATCACCGTCCAGGTGCGGCGGCCCGACAAGCTGCACGCGACGATCCGCGCCGGCGAGGACGTCCGCCATGTCTGGTACGACGGCCAGACGTTCACCGTCTTCGACGAGACGAAGAACCTGTACGCCCGGACGCCGATGAGCGGGACGATCGACGACGTCGTCCGCCGGCTCGACGAGCGCTTCGGCTTCACGCCGCCCCTGGCGGAGTTCGTCGCCAACGACCCGCACGCGTTCATCCGCGGCCAGGTGAACGCCGCACGCCTCGGCCCGACCGAGCGCATCGGCGGTCAGCAGTGCCGGCAGCTCGACCTGACCGGCGACGACGCCCGCGCGAAGCTCTGGGTCGGCCAGGAGAGCCGCCTCCCCTGCCGCCTCGAAGCGACCTTCACCCGAATCGACGGCAACCCCGAGCTGCGCGTCGAGTTCGAGAGGTGGGACCTGAACGCGGACATCCCCGACAGCGCCTTCGTCTTCACGCCCCCGAAGGGCGCCCACGAAATCACCATGGTCCCCGTCGAGAAGGCCGGCGGGACCTGAGGAGGCGGACATGTCATTCCGACCGAGGCGCATCCGGCGCTGGCTCGTCGCGAGCGCCGCCACCCTGTTGCTGTTCGAGGTGACGCCCGCGCTCGAGCGCGTGGCCGAAGGCACGCCCGCCGCGTGGGTCGTCCGAGCCGTCGGCATCGGCGAGGCGGACGCGCAGACCACCTGGGGCATGTCGCGGCGCACGTCCCGACGGACGAGCCGTCGTGTGACGCGCCGTCGCACCGGCACCGGCTATCTGTACAACCTGCCGCCGGGCTATCAGACGACCTATGCCGGCGCCACGCCCATCTACATCGTCGAAGGCGTCGAGTACGAGCCACAGATGATCGAGGGCCAGGTGGTCTACGTCCCGCGCTGAGGACGTCGGATCACTCCGGACCGCGGACGAACACGTCGGCGCACTGCCCGTCGGCGCACTGCCCGTCGGCGCGCTCGAGGCAATCGTCACAATCGTCGACGACGCCCTCGCTGGTGCGATCGTCGTCGATGGCTCCTCGTCCACGCAGCCGGGCGCCGTCGCCGGCGCCGCCACGACGAGGACACCGAACCGTTTCCGTCTCACGGACTTCCTCGCGCCGCGGCGGGGCGCGACGCGCCCCGAGCGGACCGGCACAGGGCGCCTCGCGCGCCTCACTCGACGTCGAAGGTCTCGGTCACGACGGCGCAGACGTCGGCGCACTCGGCGACGCACTGCGCCGCGTCGGCGTCGTCAACGCAGTCGTCGCAGTCGTCGACGGCGCCCCGACCGATGCGGTCGTCATCGATGGCTTCGACGCAGCGCTGACGGCACTCGAGGACGTCGAAGGCCTCGCCGGAGCAGCGCTCCCACCCCGTGCACGCTTCCCGGCACTCCTCGCCGTTCTGGGTCTCTTCGATGGGATCCTCGTCGTCGTCCGAGCAGCCGAAGGTACCCGCCAGAGCCAGCAGCAGACACACCGGGAACGCGTAACGCTGATCCATCTCTTCCTCCGTTGTCCGTGCCGGTCCGCATGAGCGAGCACGGCCCATGCCATCCAGAGACACTGCGGCCGCGTCGTTCGGGCGGGGCGGGCGGCCCCCCTTCGTGGCCCCTAGGGGCCACACCCGGCGGGTCCCTGATGGCGAGGGTGCAGGCGCGCCGCACATCGACTCGCGTCACGAACGCGAGGGCCGACGATGGCCCCGCCAGCGCCAGCAGGCCGTCGGCCCGGTGGGGATGGTTCAGACCTCCACCGCGAACGAGCCGCGCAGCGCCGCCGCCCGGCGGACCTCCCGGCGCATCACGTCGCCGCCCGCCCATTCCGGCTCGCCCCGCGGCGACATCGCCCGCTCGCGCATCTCCAGCGAAGTCCGCGCCTTCGCGCGCCCCTTGCGCTCCGGCGCGCCGATCGCGATCTTCACCCGTCCACTGTTCGTTGGTGAGGCCGAGATGAGTCTACCGGGCCGCAATGACCCGTGCTGGTGCGGGAGCGGCAAGAAGTACAAGAAGTGCCACCTCGACACCGACGCCCGCGGGGAGTCGACGCCGACGACCGCCGCGCCGCGGGCGGCGCCGGCGAAGGGTACGGTGCGGCCCGGCTTCGTGGGCGCGGGCCGGCCGGTCCCCGTCGAGATCTGGCGGCCGCCCTACGCCGAGACCGGCGATCCGGGACCGCGCACGAAGCGCTCGTGCGTCAAGACACCCGACGAGATCGAGGCCATGCGCGCGGCCAACAAGCTGGCGCGCGTCGTGCTCGACCACGTGGTGCGGCACGTGCGGCCCGGCATCACCACCGACGAGCTCGACGCCATCGCCCACGCGAAGACGATCGAGCTCGGCGCGTACCCGAGCCCGCTCAACTACCACGGCTTCCCCAAGTCGATCTGCACCTCGGTCAACGAGGTCATCTGCCACGGCATCCCCGACAGCCGCGCCCTGAACGACGGAGAGATCGTCAACTGCGACATCACCGTCTACTACCAGGGCATGCACGGCGACTGCTCGGAGACCGTGTTCGTCGGCCGCATCGACCCCGAGGCGCGCCGGCTCGTCGAGTGCGCCTACGAGTGCATGATGCTCGGCATCAAGGCGGCCCTGCCCGGCCGGCCCATCAACGAGATCGGCCGCGCCATCGAGGCCCACGCGAAGAAGGCGGGCTACAGCGTCGTCCGTGAGTTCAGCGGACACGGCATCGGCGCCGACTTCCACATGGAACCTCACGTCCTGCACTACTTCGACCGCGCGGCGCGCACCCGCATCGACCCCGGCATGACGTTCACCGTCGAGCCGATGATCAACCAGGGCACCTGGCGCTCGGAGATCTGGGAGGACGGTTGGACGGCGGTGACGCTCGACCGCAAGCTCAGCGCGCAGTTCGAGCACACCCTCCTGATCACGCCGCAGGGGCCGGAGCTGCTCACCGCCGGCGACGGCCCCCCCTGGTTCCGGCGTCAGATCGCCGCCGCCGAGGGTGCGGCGGTCGAGGCGGCGGGCGCCTGACGGATTTCCGCCGGGGCCGTCCTTCGGGCATTGTTGGGGCCACCGTGGAGGGGTCATGCACCGGAACGCGCAGATCCCGGAGCGCATCGGGCGCTACGAAGTCCGCGCCGCCATCGGCGGCGGGGGCATGGGCGACGTCTTTCGTGTCTGGGATCCGGTGCGCCGCCGCGAGGTGGCCCTCAAGGTCCTGAAGTTCAGCTACCCGCGGGCGCTGCACTACTTCAAGCGCGAGTTCCGGGCGATCGCGCGCCTCTCGCACCCGAACCTGGTCTCCCTGTACGACCTGCACTGCGAGGACGGGCGCTACTTCTACACGATGGAGCTGCTGGACGGCGTCGACATCTACGTCTACGTCAACGGCAGCCAGCTCATCGTCGAAGACCCGCACCGCCTGGCCGATCCGCTGCGGACGGCGAAGGTCCGCGCGTCGATGGTGCAGCTGCTCGGCGCGCTGGCCTACCTGCACGACCGCGGCCGCGTGCACCGGGACATCAAGCCCTCGAACATCCTGGTGAGCCCGACGGGCGAGGTGCACCTCGTCGACTTCGGCATCGTCAAGGAGCTGCTGCCCGGCAGCGCCGGCGAGAGCCTCTCCCAGGTCTTCGGCACCGCCACCTACATGAGCCCCGAGCAGTCGCTCGGCTCGCGCGTCAACGCCGCCAGCGACCTGTACTCGGTGGGCATCGTGCTCTACGAGCTGCTGGCCGGCCGGCCGCCGTTCGAGGGGGACAGCGCCGACGTCGTCAACCAGCACCGGCGCACGCCGCCGCCGTCCCTCGTGCAGCGCGTCCCCGGCGTGCCGCCCGACCTGGCGCTGCTGTGCATGGCGCTGCTGGCGAAGGACCCCTCGGACCGCCCCGCTGCCCGCGAGGGGCTCGAGATGATCGGCGCGCCGATCGCCGATCCGCTCGTGGCGCCGGAGTTCGTCGGCCGGCGCGCCGCGCGCAAGACGCTCCACGGCGCGCTGGCGTCGGTGCAGACCGGAGAGGGCCGCCTCGTGGTCGTCGAGGGGCCGAGCGGCGTCGGCAAGAGCGCGCTGATCGAGGCGTTCACCGCCGAGTGCGCGGTCTACGGCGCCAGCGTGTTCACCGGCGCGTGCATCCAGCGGGACCACGTGCCGGGGCGCGGCCTCGACACCGTCGTCGACCGGCTGGCCGAGGCGTGGCGCCGCCAGACCGCCGAGGCGCTGCGCAACCTGCCGCCGGCGCGGCGCGGGGCGCTCGTGCAGGCGTTCCCCTTCCTCGGCGAGCTGCTGCCGGCGCACCTGCAGGGACACCCGGACACGCGCGCCGACGGCGCGCTCGCCGCGGGCCTCGGCCTGCGCACGCTGCTCGAGACGCTGGCCGAGAAGCGGCTGCTGGTGCTGGTGCTCGAGCACGTCCACCTCGCCGACGAGGTCACGCTCGACGTCATCGAGGCCCTGCAGATGGGCGGCGACCTGCCGCCGGTGCTGCTGGTGCTCACGGTCCGCCCCGACGCGGTCCCCGTGGGCAGCCGCGTCTCGGCGCTCATGGAGGTCCTGAGCGGCCACCCGCGCGTGCGCCGCCTCGCCCTCGGTCCGTTCGACGCGGACGAGACGGCGGCGCTCGTGGCGCAGCACGCGCCCGACGCGCCCGCCGAGGTGATCGAGCGCGTCCACCGCGAGACGGGCGGGCTGCCGCTGTTCGTGACCGAGATGGCCCGGCACCTCGGCGCCCACCCCGGCGAACCGCCGCCCCCGCTCGACGTGCTGATGACGGCGAAGCTGGACGCGCTGCCGACGGACGCCCGGCGCGTGCTGGCCGCGCTGAGCCTGTCGCCGTTCCCGGTGGCGGCGTTCACGCTCGAGGTGGTGGCCGCGCTGCGGAGCGACGCGCTCGACGAGGCGCTGGACGTGCTCGACGGCGAGGGGCTCGTGCGGGCCGAGGTCACGCCGTCCGGCGACGTGAGCGTGGCCATCGTGCACGCGCGCCTCGGCGACGCGCTGCGTCGCGCGCTCCCCGACGAGGCCCGCCGCGCGCTGCACCGCGCCTTCGCCCAGGCGCTCCAGCGCACGGGCGGGACGGCGGCCGCGCTCGCCTTCCACTGGCGCGAGGCCGACGAGCCGGAGCGCGCCTACGCCATCGCCGTCGAGCTGGCCGCCATCCGCCGCGACGCGGGCGACCACGCCCGCGCCGTCGAGTTCCTGCGCCTGGCGCTCGAGGCCGGCCGTGAGGCCGCCGAGGCCGACACGCTGCGCGTGCGGCTCGCCGACAGCCTCGCGCGCCTCGGCCGCTACCAGGACTCCGCCGACGCGCTCGACCCGATGGTCCACGGCGGCCGGACGGACCGCGACCGGTGGCTCTCGCGCCAGTGCGAGCTGTACCTGATGGCCGGCGATCT
The DNA here is from genome assembly GCA_963169045.1 of Myxococcota bacterium. Lineage (GTDB taxonomy): Bacteria > Myxococcota_A > Bradymonadia > UBA7976 > UBA1532 > CAUJDF01. The sequence continues at coordinate 178,907 of CAUJDF010000079.1, read as the reverse complement.
CGAGGCCTTCCTCGAGCGCGTCGGGCAGCTCGCGCCCGGCACGCCGCGCACCTCGCTGGCCGATCTGCTGACGCCCGTCGATCCCGTCCTGGCCGAGCGGCTGCTGGGGGACGACGACTCGCCGCGCGCGCGCCTCGTGCGGGTACAGCTCCTCGTGCAGCAGAACGACGAGCGCGCGGTGCGCAAGGCGGCGAAGCTGCTCGAACGGACGGTGGACGCCCGCACCTCGGACGAGCCGCGCCTGCGCGCCGCGTGGCGCATGGCCGACACGGCGATCCGTCGGGCCGCCGGCGACCTGAACGGCGCCGCCGCCGCGCTGGCGGAGGCGATGGACCACGACCGCCCGCACCTGCGTCACGCCGACCTGCTCGGGCTGCGCCTCGAGCTTGTGCGGGCCGAGCTCGCCCTCGAGCGGGGGCAGCTCGGCCTCGCCCGCGCCGCGACGCGCCAGCTGCTGATGACGGGGCGCGAGCGGCGCCTCTCGGGCTTCCTGGCGCGGGTCTGCGAGGTGCGGGCGCGCGTGCACCTCGAGGCAGGCGAGCTGGCGCTGGCCGATCAGCTGCTCGACGAGGCCGAGGAGCGGTGGCCGCAGCACCCGGCGGCGCTCCCTTCGGCGACGCTGGCGATCACGCGGGCGCGCCGGCAGCTCTACGGCGGCGACGCGGCCGGCGGGGCGGCGGCCCTGCGCGCGATCGCCGCCGACCCGTCGCAACGGCCCTTCCTCACGCTGCGGGACGTGCACCGCGACCGGTTGCTGCTCGCGGCGCGCGCGGAGGCCGTCCTCGCGGTGCGCGACTGGAGGGCCGGCGAGCGCGACCGAGCCGCCGCGGCCGCCGAGGCGCTGCAGGAGCTCCTGCGCGCTTTGAAAAAAGCGTTGCCCCCGCCCGAAGCCTGGATGGCCGTGCTCGGCGCCCTCGCCGACGTGGTCACCGACCAGCCGGAGCGCGCCGCGTCGCGCCTCGGCCGGCTGCTCGATCGCCCCGCCGAGTGGTCCGACGACGTGCTCATCCTGGCGTGCGCCAGCGACGTGCTCGCCGTCGCCCGCGACCTCGTGCGGCCGGGCAGCGGCGAGACCGACCGCCGCCGCGCCGCCTCCACCCGCCGCGAGGCGCAGGCGGCGCCCGGCCCCGAGGCGACCGCGCTCGGCACGTCCGCCGCGAACTGACAGCGCCGGTCCGGTGAAACCCCCTTCGCCCGACGGCGCTCGAAACTCCTGCGCCATGGAAACTTCCGCCCGCCACGCCCTGACCGTGTACGAGACCGACGCGCACCTCGTCGATGCGGTCGGTCGTTTCATCGCCGAGGGCCTGGCGAACGGCGAGCACGTCCTCGTGTTCGCGACGCCCGACCACCGCGCCGCCTTCGAGGACCGCGCCTGGGCCCTCGGCGCCGCGGTGGTCGACGCTGTCGCCGCGCGCCGGCTCGTCTTCGCCGACGCCGCGGCCACCCTCGAGGCCATCGTGGCCGGCGACCGCATCGACGCCGAGCGCTTCGCGACGCTGGTCGCGGGGCTCGTCCCGGCGGGCGTGCCGCTGCGCGTCTACGGCGAGATGGTCCAGCTGCTGGCGTGCGACGGGCGTTTCGACCTCGCGATGCAGCTCGAGGCGCTCGCGCCATCGCTCACCGCGGCCCCCGGCACCCGCGTGCTGTGCGCGTACCACGCCGCCGCGCTGCCGACGACGGACAGGCTGCGCATCGTGTGCGCCGCCCACGACGCGACCGAGAGCGAGCCGGGGCCCTATGCGGCGACCGTCTACCGCGCCGCCGCCGCCGTGCTCGCGGAGGCGCGCGACCGGCTCGAGACCCGCGCGCGACGCGCCGAGCTGCGCCTCGAGGTGCTGACGGCGGCGAGCGATGCCCTCGCCTCGAGCCTCGACTTCGAGACCGTCCTGCGCAACGTGGTGGCGCTGACGCGGCCGGCATTCGCCGACTTCGGCTTCTTCGATGTGATCGATGACGACGACGCGGTGCGCCGGATCTCGGACGCGTGGCGCGACCCGCGCCGGGCGGCGATCCTCGCCGCCTCGCGGTGGCAGCGCGCCCATCGCGCCGACCTGAATCTGTGCGCCCTCTCGAGCGGTGAGACGGCTCTGCACGCGCCCATCGACGACGCCTGGTACCAGCGGGTCGCCGCCGGGCCGGAGCACCTCGCCGTGCTGCGCGCGCTGGCGTTCCGCTCGATGATCACGGTGCCGATGCGCGCCGACGGGCGGCTGATCGGCGCGCTGACGCTCTTCCACGGCGACTCCGGTCGGCAACACACCCGCGACGACGTGGCGCTCGTCGAGGAGCTCGCGTCGCGGGCGGCCCGCGCCGTCGAGAACGCCCGCCTCCACCGGGCGTTGCGGCGGGAGGTCGAGCGGCGCGAGGCCGCGGACCGCCGCTGGGACGAGCGCCTCGCGGTGCTCGTCCGCGAGCTGCGGGCCCCGCTCGCGCCGATGGTGAGCGCGCTTGCGCGCCTGAAGCGTCGCGGCGAGGTCGGCGACGAGCCAGCGACGATCGAGGGGCAGGTGCAGCGCCTCGCGCGCCTGGTCGACGACCTCCTCGACGCGTCGCGCGACACGGCCGACGACGTGGAGCGCCGCCGCGAGCCCGTGGAGCCGCTGGCCGGCGGCGCCGAGGCCGCACCGCCGCCGCGCGCGGGGGGCCGATGACGACGTCGAGCCGCGGCCGGGACCGCCGGCGGCGCGCCCGGCACGCGCGGCGAGCTACTCGACGTCGACCGGGTGCAGGAGCTCGCCGACGATGCTCTGCCGGCCGTCCTCACCCGGATAGGTGACGGTGATCCAGAGCACGTAGCGGCCGTCCGCCTTGAGCTTGCCCGGATCGATGGCCAGCGTGCGGCTGCGCTCCCCCTGCACGAGGATCTGCGTCTTGCCCGGCTCGGGCTCGCGCATGCGCTGCTCGACCTGGGCGAGGACCTGCTGCTGGCGGTCGACGAGGCTGTAGATCCAGCGGACCTCGGCGATGCCGGCGTCGTCGGTGATCGCCATCACGTACCGGAACGTGAAGTCGAGGTGGCCGCTGCCGCTCGGCTGACGCACGAGGCGCGCGCTGCCGATCTCGGGGCGCAACTCGCGCAGGTCCTCGGGGATCTCGTCGTCCACGACGCACGCGGGCGCGATGCACGAAAACAGAACGATGGCGAGCAGAAAGCGTCTCACGGCTCGCAACATAACGCGGGGACGCGCACGAAAGCGAAGTCCGGCGTCGCGCCGTTCTGGTATGACGCCGACGTGGAAGAGGGGAACACCATGAAGACGTTGAAGGACCAGTTGCTCACACCCGAGAAGCGGCCCGCCGTGGTCGCCGACTGCGTGAACATCGTCGAGGAAGAGGTCGCCGCGAAGAGCGGCATCTCCGGCGCGGCGATCAAGCTCGCGTTCGCCACGGTCAAGAAGGTGAAGCCGGGCATCATTCGCGAGGCCGTCGACGGCCTGCTCGACGACTTCGTCGGCCGCATGGAGCCGTACTATGCCGACTTCCAGAAGAATCCGAACGGCGCGCCGAGCATCGAATCCTACGCGAGCGCCCGCGGCGGGGAGATCGCCGATGCCCTGCTCGGCGTGACCGACGACCGCGCGCGCCGCTCGACGAACAAGACGCTGAAGGCCGCATACGAGAAGCTCCGCCCGATGGGCAAGAAGCAGGTCGAGGGGGCCATGCCCCGCGTCGGCAAAATGCTCGTCCGCCACGGAGCCTGAACCCCCGACCCGGGCGGTCCCTTGCCCGCCCGAGCCCCGGAGTGCCCCCACATGTCCTCCGACCCCCGCCAGCGCCCGGACGGCGCCACCCTGACGATGAGCGGCTTTGCCGGCGCCACCGCGTCCCAGGCCGCCCTCGACCCCGACGCCGGCCTCTGGGGGCTGGCCTACTTCGAACGCTTCGGCGTGAACGAGGCGCTCCTCCGCGCCGCCTTCGACCGCGCGCTGATGCACGGCGCCGACTGGGCGGAGCTCTTCTTCGAGCACCGGGTCAGCAACAGCCTCGGCCTGGAAGACGGCGCGGTGAACCGGGCCTACACCTCGGTCTCGCTCGGCGTGGGCGTGCGCGTGGTCAAGGGCGACCAGACCGGCTACGCCTATACCGAGGAGCTCTCGAAGGAGCGCGTCTGCGAGGCCGCCGCGACCGCCGCCGCCGTGGCGAACGGGCCCTCGCGGTCCGGTCCGACGGCCTTCCAGGTCCAGAAGCACCTCGACCTGTACCAGGTGAAGGTGCCGCTGAGCACGGTCGGCGTGGCGCAGAAGATGCCCATCCTCAGCCGCATCGACGCGCTGGCGGGCGCCGCCGACCCGCGCGTGACGAAGGTCCGCGTGGGGTACGCCGACAGCTACGGGGCCATCCTGGTGGTCGACTCCGACGGCCATCTCAGCTTCGACCGCCAGCCCATGTCGCGGCTGACGGTCCACTGCACCGCGGAGCAGAACGGCCAGCGCGAGTCCAACGGCTGCAATCTCGCCGGCCGCGAGGGCTTCGAGTTCTTCACCGACGCCCGCGTCGAGCGCATCGCGAAGGACGCGGTCGAGCGCACGCTCTTCCTCTTCGACGCCGAGACGGCGCCCGCCGGCGAGATGCCGGTGGTGCTCGCGGCCGGCTCGGCCGGCATCCTGCTGCACGAGGCCATCGGCCACGGCATGGAGGCCGACTTCAACCGCAAGGGCGTGTCGGTCTACAGCGACAAGCTCAACCAGGTCATCGCGCCGAAGGACGTCACCATCGTCGACGACGGCACGCGGCCGTTCGACCGCGGCGCGGTCAACGTCGACGACGAGGGCAACGTCGGCCAGCGCACCACGCTGGTCGAGGACGGCGTCCTGCGCACCTACATGCACGACCGGATCAGCGCGCTGCACTACGGCGTGGCGCCCACCGGCAACGGCCGGCGCGAGTCGTTCCGGCACCCGCCGGTGCCGCGCATGCGCAACACCTACATGCTGCCCGGCCCCCGCGACCCGCAGGAGATCATCGCCTCGGTCAAGCGCGGCGTGTACGCCGAGACCTTCACCAACGGCCAGGTGATGATCGGCGCCGGCGACTTCACCTTCTACATCAAGACCGGCCGGCTCATCGAAGACGGCAAGCTGACCCGCCCGATCAAGGACACCAACATCATCGGGAACGGGCCGCAGTGCCTCGAGCGCACCGACATGGTGGGCAACGACTTCGCCTTCGACGATGGCGGCTGGACGTGCGGCAAGGACGGCCAGAGCGTGCCGGTGTCGCTGGGCATGCCCACGGTGCGCGTCAGCGCGATCACCGTCGGCGGCGTGAACAAAGGCTGATCCCGTGACCGAACAAGACCTTCTCGATCTCGCCCGCCAGGCCGCCGCGCTCTCGAAACGCCACGGCGCCGACGACGCCAAGATCGTCGTCGGGCGCAGCCGCGGCGTCGAGGTGGAGTGGCGCGACGGCCGCCTCGAGCGCGTCCAGGAGCGCACCCGCCGCTCGCTGAGCGCAGAGCTCTTCGTCGACGGCCGCTACAGCGCCAGCAGCACCAATGACCTGCGGCCCGAGGCGCTCGACCGCTTCTTCGCCGAGGCCGTGGCGATGACGCGCCTGCTCGAGCCCGACCCCTACCGCGGCCTGCCCGATCCGAAGCGCTACGAGGGCCGTGCGCAGGTCGACCTCGATCTGTTCGATCCCACGCAGGCGAAGGTCGACACCCCGAGCCGCCTCGAGATGTCGCGCCACCTCGAGGAGCTCGTGCGCGCGAACGCCGGCGATCTGCCGATCGTGTCGGTGACGAGCGGCGTCTCCGACGACGCCGGCCAGAGCGCGCGCGTGCACACCAACGGCTTCGAGGGTGTCGCCAGCGGCACCAGCTTCTCGCGCTCGGTGCAGATCACGGTGAAGGAGCCCGACGGGCGCCGTCCGATGGGCTACAGCTACACCGTGCGCCGGCACGCGGCGGACCTCGACCCGGCCGAGAAGCTGGCGCGCGAAGCCATCGCCCGGACCGCCGCGCAGCTCGGCGCCGGCAAGCTGCCCACCGGTCGCTACACCATCGTGGTCGACCGGCGCGCGGTCGGGCGCCTGCTCGGGGCCTTCCTGGCGCCGCTGGCCGGCTCGTCGCTCCAGCAGAAACGCAGCCTGTGGGACGGCAAGCTCGGCGAGCGCATCGCGAGCCCCCTGCTCACCCTCATCGACGAGCCCCACGTGCCGCGCGGCCTCGGCAGCGCGCTGTGGGACGGCGACGGCTTCGCCACGCGCCGCCGGCCGCTGCTCGAGGAGGGCGTGCTGCGCACCTACCTGATCGACGACTACTACGCGCGCAAGATGGCCGTGGAGCCCACGTCGGCGGCGACCCACAACTTCTCGTGGGCGTACGGCGACCGCGATCTGACGGCGCTCGTGGGCGAGGTCGGCGAGGGCGTCTATCTCGACCGCTTCCTCGGCGGCAACAGCAATGAGACGACGGGCGAGATCAGCATGGGCTGCGCCGGGCGGGTGATCCGCAACGGTCTGTTGGCCGAGCCCTTCGCCGAGGCCAACGTCGCGGGCAACTTCGGCGAGATCTGGCGCCAGCTCGCGGCGGTGGGCGGCGACCCCGAGCCCAACGGCTCGGCCCGCGCGCCCACCTGTGTCTTCGAGGGGATACAGATCAGCGGCGTGTGATCACTCGAGGCTGTCGATGTACTGACCGATGGCCTCGATCTCTTCTTCCGCGAGCGGCGCGCCGCCGAGCGGCATGCGGCCGCCGGAGCCACCGGCCTCGAGGTGCCGCCCCGTGATCTTCAGGAACAGATAGCTGGCGTCGCGGTCGCCCGGCTCGATGCGGTTGAGGTTGGCCTGGGAGGAGGGCACGCCCACCGTGTCGGCGGTGAACGGCGCCGCGAGGCTCAGCTCGCCGGACTCGCCGCCGATGTGGCAGCCGTTGCAGTTCGCGTTGAAGATCGCCTGGATCTCCTCTTCGGTCGGCGCGCCGGGGCCGCCGCCCGCGCCCCCCATGCCGCCCTCGTCGGTGCAGCTGTCGGCGAACGCCGGCGACAGCCCCTTGAGCGTGTTGACGAGCTGCGTGCAGTCATCCTGCTGCTCGACGATGGGGCGCAGCGCGGGGTTGTCCGCGCACGTCGGGATGCAGCCTTCGATGAACGCCATGCGGCTGTCCTCGTCGAGGCCCGGGCAGAGGTCCATCGGCTGGTCGATGACCGCGCAGTTGAACAGCTTGGTGCAGGCGTTCTCGCAGGGGGTGCCCATCATGCCGCCCATGCCGCCCTGACCACCGGCGCCGCCAGCACCGCCTTCGCCACCGGCGCCGCCTTCGCCACCGGCACCCCCCTGGCCTCCGGCCCCGCCGGCGCCGCCCGCTCCACCGGCGCCGCCCGCTCCACCGGCGCCGCCTTCTCCACCGGCGCCGCCTTCTCCACCGGCGCCACCGGCGCCACCAGCGCCACCGGCGCCACCGGCGCCGTCGTCGTCTCCGCCGCCGTCATCGCACGCGACGACACACAGCGACACCACTGCCGCCCACAAGATGTGACGAATCACTTCAGTTGCCTCCCCGGATGGAACGCGCACGGGGGACCTCCCCCTCCGCTGCGCGACGTATGCATAACAACGGTGGCCGAAGTGTCGCAAGAGACGCGCGTCTCAGCTGTCGGCCGCCTCGTCGTCGGGCGTCTCATCGCCACCCTCGAGGCGCGCGAGACGCTTTCGGAGATCGTCGATGAGGCGACGCTGCTCGATGATGACGTCGTTGAGCTCTTCGAGCAGGCGGTCCTGGTGGGTGAGCCGGATCTCGAGGTCGATGATGCGGCTCTCGAGGCCGTCGGCGCTCAAGGCTGCGCCGGCGCGTCTTCGGCGGGCGCCGCGGGCGCGGCGGGCGGCGCCTCGGGCGCGGCGGGCGGCGCCTCGGGCGCGGCGGGCGGCGCCTCGGGCGCGGCGGGCGGCGCCGCGGGCGCGGCGGGCGGCGCCTCGGGCGCGGCGGGCGGCGCCTCGGGCGCGGCGGGCGGCGCCGCGGGCGCGTCTTCGGCAGGCGCGGCGGGCGGCGCCTCGGGTGCCGACTGCGCCGGCGGCGTCGTCGGCGCCGCGGCGCCGCTGGGATCGATCTCGCCCTGCTCCAGGATCACGAACGCCACGCGCCGGTTCTTGGTGTCCGCCGCCGGCGTCTTCTCCGGGACCGCCGGCCGCGTCTCGCCGTACCCGACCGGCTCGAGCCGCGACGTCTCGATGCCGCGGCCGACGAGGTAGTCGACCACCGCCTGGGCGCGCGCCTGCGACAGCGCCATGTTCTTGTCGTCGTCGCCCCAGCGGTCGGTGTGGCCCTCGACGCGCACCTTCCTGATCTGCGGGTTGGCCCGAAGGACCGACGCGACCTGGTTCAGCACGTCCTCGGAGGCCGCCTTGATCGTGGCCCGGTCGGTGTCGAAGAACACCTGCTCGAGGATCTGGATCTGCTCGCGGGTGACCTTGACCTTCGACTCGCCCTCGTCGGGGCAGCCGTCCTCGTCGTCGACGCCGTTGATGACCTCGGGATCGTTGACGCACTTGTCCTCGGCGTCGGGGATGCCGTCGCGGTCGTTGTCCGGGTCGGGGCAGCCGTCCTCGTCGGCGAAGCCGTCCTTGTCCTCGGGATCGTTCGGGCACTTGTCGTCGGCGTCGAGGATGCCGTCCTGGTCGTTGTCGGGGTCGGGGCAGCCCTCGACGTCCTGGAAGCCGTCCTTGTCCTCGGGATCGTTGACGCACTGGTCGGCGGGATCGAGGACGCCGTCCCGGTCATTGTCGGGATCGGGGCAGCCCTCGGCGTCCTCGAAGCCGTCGCGGTCCTCCGGCTCCGTCGGGCACTGGTCGAGGCGGTCGACGAGGCCGTCGCCGTCGGTGTCGACGTCGACCGGGGCCGGCTTCTCTTCCTCGCGCTCGTACCAGGCGAGCCCGGCGATGACGCGGACGTCGGGCGAGCCGTAGTCGGCGACGACGCCGCGGCCGCCGCCGATGGTGATGACCGCGCCGATGTCGGTGAAGACGCGCAGGCCGAGCAGCGCTTCGAGCGGGCTCGACTCGCTCTCGTCCTGGATCGACTCCGCGGGCGCGGCGCCGTACACCTCGCCGAGCGCGACGAGCATCGGCGAGCCGAGCTCCACGCCCACGCCGGCGCCGTACGTGATCTCGTTGCCGATCTCGAGGGTGCCGACCTCCTTGTCCTCGTTGCGCCAGCGGAAGCCGAGGTTGGCCGCGGCGCTGAACGGGCCGAAGCGGCCGTCGACGATCAGCTTCGGGTTGACGACGACGACGTCGGCGCCGATGCCCTTGTCCTTGTCGCCGGTGGGGGCGCTCACCGGCACGCTCAGCGCGACGCCGACGCCGTTCGTGAACGGGCCGCCGCCCAGCAGCCGGTACTTGGGGATGATGCGGACGTCGCCGAGCCCGAAGCCATCGTTGCCCGCCGCCTCGACGCCCTCGCCGCCGACGAAGTTGAGCGGCACGGCGACCCCGAGCTCGAGGCGCTCGAGGATGCCGAACGTCGCCATCACATCGATGGTGGTGAGGTTCTCGATGATCTTCGCGACGATCTCGTCGTTCTCGTCGCGGAGCACGAGCGGGTTCAGGCCGTAGTTGACGTACAGCGACGGCACGAGGCGCCCCGCCGGGGCCGTTCCCGAGCCTTCGACGCTGAGGTAGTTCCAGACGCCCACCGCCGGCTTGAAGTTCTGGACGTCCTGCGCGAGGGCGGGCGCCCCCAGGACGAAGAGCAGCGCGCCGGCGATTCCTGTCGAGACGGCCTTCGGGAACATGATCTTCCTCACACCGTGACGCGGCCATTCTCGGCGCGTCGGACGGGGCTGGCAACTTCGCGAGACACCCGCGCGGACACCGAGGGGACTTATCCGGCGGGTTCGGCGAGGGGCGCGAAGGGGGGTCGGTGGAGTCCTTGAGTAATCTTGCGCCCCCTCTGTACTCTTGCGAGGAATTCTCGGGGGAGGAATACCCGATGCGAGGCACGTGGCTTCGATGGGCGCTGCCGCTGGCGGCGCTGGCGGCGGCAGCAGGCGCGGACGCGCAGGAGCAGCCGGCGTTCGCCGTGCTGACCGTGCCGTGGGTGGCGACGAGCCCGGACGTGCCCCGCGACGCGGTGAACGAGCAGTGGCACTACTTCCAGGCGGTGGCGCGCAACTGCCCGAGCGCCACGACCGTCCAGTTCCGCTGGGACTTCGACGGCGACACCAACTACGACACCGCCTGGACCAACGCCCCGAACCACTGGAACCTGGGGGCGAAGTACACCTACCCCGCCCAGGAGGTCGACCGGCTCTTCATCGCCCGCGTGCAGGGCCGGTGCGGCACCACCGACGCCGCGCCCACCGACTCGGCGGAGTTCCCCGTCCGCGTCCGCGTCGAGCCGACCCGCACGCAGCGGGCCAACCGCGCCATCGACAACGGCCTGTGGCTCGTCCACATCAGTCTGAGCCGCAACCCGGCGAACCGCACCGCCCAGTGGAACGGCCTGCCCGACACGCCGATCTTCGCCCAGGCGTTCATGAACCGCGGCCACCGCGCCGGCGTGAACCCCGACGTCGACCCGTACATCGAGGACGTGCAGTGGATGCTGCACTACACCCTGTCGACGATGGCGCGGTCGAACATCGGCCCGCAGCCGCCGGCGGCGGAACCGGTGAACCCGGACATCAACGGCAACGGCTACGGTCTGCGCTGCAATAGCGAGGAGAACTACGGCACCGGGCCGTGCCTGGAGGCCATCGCCAGCTGGGGCGACATGGAGTACGTCGTCCCCGACAACATCGGCCCCGCCGAGGTGCGCGGGCGTCGCCTCGGCGACGTGGTGCAGGACGGCGCCGAGTACCACTTCGCGACCCAGACCGACATCCCCTTCGACGGCGAGATCGCCGGCGGTTGGGACTACAGCCCGAACTCGGGCGCGATCGACTCGTCCCAGGTCGGCTGGGCCGCCGTCGGCCTCTTCGCCGCCGAGATCAACGCCGGGGTACAGGTGCCCGACTGGGTCAAGCAGCGCACCTTCAACGGCGTGCGCTACAACGACGCCAGCCGCGACGGCAACCAGAACCTCTTCGGCGGCTACGGCTACCGCGCCTGGAACAGCAGCGGCGCCAACCACTCGCGCTCCGGCGCGATGCTCAACGCGCTCGGGTTCGCCCTCGGCCGCAACCCCGACAACGACCGCGTGCAGGCGACGGTCGACTACCTCGCGCGCAACTTCGACAACATCACCCCCGACAGCTGGGGCGGCAGCAATCTGAACGCGAACGGCACGCAGGCGAACTTCTACGCGATGTTCCAGATCTCGAAGGGCATGCGCTCCTTCGTGCCGGCCTTCGTGCAGATCGGCGCCGCCGGGCTCGACTGGTACGCCCGCTACGTCGACTTCCTCGTGCGCACGCAGGACGCGAACGGCCGCTGGCAGAACGACGACCGGTGGATGGGCACGCGGCCGATCGTGCACGGCCTCGGCCTCCTGGTGCTCATCCCGTCGATCTTCGAGGCGCCGCCGGTGGCGGTGGCCGAGGCCGATCCGCGCCACGCCGGCCCGGGCGACCTCGTCTCGTTCAACCACGCGAACTCGTTCAACGTCGACCCGACGGTGCCCATCGTCCGCTACCGCTGGAACTTCATCGACTACCCGCTCGGCCTCGACGCCAACGAGGACGGCGACTTCGAGGACGAGGGCGACGTCGCGCCCGAGGACCTCAACGGCGACGGGCGCGTCGACCTGCAGGAGATGCACTGGGAGGTCGAGACCGAGGACAAGAACCTCCACCCGACCTTCGCCTACCACCCGCAGCCGCCGATGGCCTTCGGCGAGCCGCCGCGCAGCTTCGTGGTGACGCTGCAGGTCGAGGACCGCCTCGGCCGCACGTCGGTCGACAACGAGTCGGTGGTGATCCGCGTGTCGATCATCAACCACCCGCCGGTGGCGCTGCACCACCCGTCGGGCAATCCGAACGCGAGCTACGAGGTCGTGCCGGGCCGCCTGTACACGTTCGACGGCAGCCGCAGCTACGACCCCGACAGCGACGACGAGCCCCAGGACGGCTTCGACCGCGACCGGGTGACCTTCTGGGCCTGGGACCTCGACGGCGACGGAAGTTTCGAGGCCGAGGGCGAGCGCGCCGAGTACCGCATCCCCGAGGACTGGGTGATCGGCCAGAACCGCACCGGCCAGCTGGTCGTCTGCGACGACGGCACCTGGATCGGCGTGCACGACGAGGACTGCGAGGAGGGCGACTGTTCGCTCTGCAGCACGCGCTCCTTCCGCTTCACGATCGTGCCGAACCAGCCGCCGGTGGCGGTCTTCGATCCCGCCGAGCCCGGCCTGTTCGAGGGCGCCACGATGATCGTCGACGGCAGCCTGTCGAGCGATCCCGAGGGCGGCGTGCTGACCTACACGTGGATCTGCGACGAGGGCCTGACGCTCCTCCCCACCGAGGACGGCCGCGTCGAGATCGACGCCACGGCGCTCGACGCGCCCGCCGACGGCCTCGAGTACGCCTGCATCTTCGCCGTGACCGACGACCTCGGCGCCGAGGCGTCCGCCGAGTTCAGCGTCCGCGTCACCAACCGGCCCCCCGAGGTCACGGGCGTCGAGGTCGAGGTCGCCGACGAGGGCAGCCCGGTGCGGCTGCGCATCACCGCCGACGACGCCGCCGACGGCGACGACGCCGTGCTGACCTACAGCGTCGACTGCGACGACGACGGCATCCTTGACATCATCGACGCCGCGACGGGCGACGTGGAGTGCCACTACCCCGACAACGGCACCTACACCGCGACCGTCGTCGTGTCCGACGACGACGGCGGCTCGACCGCCAGCCGCACCGAGCCGATCGAGGTGCCGAACGTGGCGCCGACCGTGCTGCCGATCGAGTGCCCGCCGTCCCTCGAGGGCACCCCGCTCATCTTCCAGCTCATCGCCGACGACGTGGGCGGCCTCGCCGACCCCCTGACCTGCGCGATGCTCGGCAACATCCCCGGCGCAGCCTTCGACGCCAACCTGTGCGCCATCTTCTGGACGCCGACGTACGAGCAGGCGATCGCCGGCCGCGTCGACTTCGCCGCGCAGGTCAGCGACGACGACGGCGCCTCGGTCGAGACGCGCTGGACGTGCCGCCCCGCCTTCATCGACGAGGACCAGGACGGCATCCCCGACACGTTCGAGCGCGAGAACGGCCTCGACCCGACGGAGGACGACTGCAACGCCGATCCCGACGGCGACGGCCTGACCAACTGCCAGGAATTCGACGTCGGCACCGATCCCGGCACGTACGACGGCGCGACGCCGCCGGTGCTCGTCTCGCCGATCGACGGCGCGCTCGTCGACACCCTTCTCCCCGAGCTCGTGCTGCAGAACGCCCGCGACGGCCTCGGCCGGCCGCTCTCGTACGAGTACGCCATCTACGGCGACGAGGCGCTCACCGACGAAGTGTTCGTCTCCGAGAACCTCGTCCCGGAGGCGCAGGACCGCACGCGGTTCACGGTGCCCGAAGACGTGCTCGACGACGACCGCACCTACTGGTGGACGGCGCGCGCCCACAACGGCATCGGCTTCGGCGAGTACGCCGCGCCCGAGTCGTTCACGGTCAGCGCCGTCAACGCGCCGCCGACCCGGCCGCGGATCCAGCGGCCCGAGAACGGCGACGCCGTCGACTCGCCGCGCCCCGACCTCGTCGTCGGCAACGCCACCGATCCGGACCCGAACGACACCGTGTCGCTCGAGTGCCAGGTGGCGCGCGACCGCGACTTCGAGATCCTCGTCGACTCGGTCCGCGGGGCGCAGGCCGAGGGCGGCAGCACGACCCTGGGCCTCAACGAGAACCTCGAGGAGAACCAGACCTACTTCGCCCGCTGCCGCGCCCTCGACGCGCTCGGCGCCGCCAGCGCCTGGTCCGACGAGGTCCGCTTCACGGTCAACTCGGCCAACGAGGCGCCCTCGGCCCCGACGATCACCTTCCCCGAGCACGCCTCGATCGTGCGCGCGCTCGAGCTGACGGTGATCGCCGGCAACGCGACCGATCCCGAGGGCGACGCCCTCACCTACCAGTTCCAGATCTCGACCGATCCCACCTTCCGCGAGGAGGGCACCATCGTGTCCGACGAGCTCGTGGAGGGCGGCGGCGGTCAGACGGGCTGGGTGGTGCCGGGCATGCTGCGCGACAACACGGTCTACTTCGTCCGCGTCCGCGCCCGCGATCCGTTCGTGGCGGGCCCGCCGGCGACGGCGCGTTTCCGCGTCGACCTGCAGAACGAGCCGCCGACGGTGCCGACGCCGCTCAACCCGGCGGCGAACACCATCTCGGAGCCTTCGCCCCGCTTCCTCTGGGCGGCGTCGACCGATCCCGAGGAGCAGGCGATCACCTACGACCTCGAGCTGTACACGAACGAGAACCGCGAGGCCGCGCTCTGGACCCACGAGACGGTCGGCACGTTCGCGGACTACCGCGAGGTGCTCGAGGGCGGGCTGTACGTGTGGCGCATTCGGGCGCGCGACGAGGAGGGCCTGACGTCGGCCTGGTCCGACTTCGTGCCCTTCACGGTCGAGGACGAGGTGGTCATCCCCGACGCGGGCCCCGAGCCCGACGCGGCGCCGGAGCCCGACGCGGCGATCCCCGACGCGGCGATCCCCGACGCGGCGATCCCCGACGCGGCGGAGCCCGACGCGTTCATCCCCGAGGCCGACGGCGCCGTGGCCGAGCCGGACGCGGGCGAGCCCGGCCTGAACACCGTGACCGGCACGGGCTGCGAGTGCGACCAGACCGGAGAGCGCCAGCTCCCCGCCACGCTCGCCCTCTTCGGCCTGCTCGCGATGGCTCGGCTCGTCCGCCGCCGCGCCCGCTGAGGCGTCCCCGACGCCGCCGCCCCCTCACTCCTCGGTGAGGGGGTGGCTCTCCTTCCGCACCCAGTCGATGTAGGGCCGGTGCGACGTCTCGGCGTCGATGCCGAGCACCAGAATCTCGGGCACCTCGTACGGGTGCAGCTCGAGCAGCACGTCGCGCAGGTCGAGCACGCCCGTGGCCGCCACCTTGATCAGCATCGTGACCTCGGCGTCGTCGCAGATCCTGCCCTCCCAGCGGTAGAAGCTGCGCACGCCGGGCAGCAGGTTGACGCAGGCGGCCTTGCGGCGCTCGACGAGCGTCCGCGCGATCTCGGGGGCCTTCTCGGCCGGGGCGTTGCAAAGTACCACTCGCATCCGTGACCTCCTCGGTTCGATACTCGCACCTTCACCGCGAACGGGGACGGCCGTGTGCGACACCCTGGTCGTCGTCGGCCCCGACGGCGTCCACTTCGCCAAGAACTCCGACCGCGACGCCAACGAGGCCCAGGTCCTCGACTGGCGTCCGCCCCGCACCTGGCCCGCCGGCAGCCGCGTGCGGTGCACCTGGATCGAGATACCCCAGGCGACCGAAACGTCGGCGGTCCTGTTGAGCCGCCCGTTCTGGATGTGGGGCGCCGAGATGGGCGCCAACGCCCACGGCGTCGTCATCGGAAACGAGGCGGTGTTCACCCGGCAGCCGCTGCGGCGCGAGGGCGGCCTGACGGGCATGGACCTCGTGCGCCTCGGGCTCGAGCGCGCCGACACGGCCGCGCGTGCCGTCGAGGTGATCGTCGACCTGCTCGACACGCACGGTCAGGGCGGTGGCTGCGGTCACGAGGACCGCCGCTTCACGTACCACAACAGCTTCCTGGTGGCCGACGCGCGCGAGGCGTGGGTGGTCGAGACGGCGGGCGTCCTGCGCGCCGTCGAGCGCGTCACCGCCGGGGTGCGCAGCCTCTCGAACGCCCTGACCATCGACGGCTTCGCGCAGCGCCACGGCGATCCGCTCCGCGCCCACGTCGCCTGCGCCCGCCGGCGCCGCGCCCGCACCGCGCGGGCACGCGGCGACATCCGCAATCTTTTCGAGACGTTGCGCGATCACGGCCCCGCGCCGCGCTACGGCCTCCTCAGCGGTGGCATGGGCGCGCCGTGCATGCACGCCGGCGGGCTCCTCGTCAGCGCGCAGACGACCGCCTCGTGGGTGGCGCACCTGCGGCCCGGCGACGCGCGCCACTGGGTGACGGCCACCGCCGCGCCCTGCCTCTCGTTGTTCAAGCCGGTCCGCGTCGACGAGCCGCTCGCCCTGGCCCCCGCCACGGACCGCGCCGACGAGGCCTCGCTCTGGTGGCGGCACGAGCGCCTGCACCGCCGCGTGATGCGCGATCCCGAGCGCCTGGCGCCGCTCTTCACCCGCGAGCGCGACGCCGTGGAGGCCCGTTGGCTGGCCCGGCCGCCGTCGCCCGCCGAGGCCTTCGCCGAGCACGCCCGGCTCCTCTCGGGCTGGCTCGCCGCGGTGCCGCCCGGCCGCGACACGCGTCCGCCCTGGACCCGCCGCTACTGGCGCCTGCGCGACGCGCGCGCCGGGCTGGCATCTCCGGGCTGAGGGGAGGAAGGCGCCATGTCCCGCGTCGCACCGCTCGTCCCCGGCGGCGAGCTGCTCACCGGCCACCTCCGCGCGACGTCCGCCGACCCGCTGGGACTCCTCGAGCGCGCGCGCGAGACGAGCGGCGACGTGGCGCGCCGGGCGCAGGCCGACGACGTGATGGGGGGCTGGCAGGTGCCCGCGGGCGCGTTCGTCTTCGTGTCGGCGTGGGTCACCCACCGCGATCCGCGCGACTGGGAGGAGCGCCTCGCCTTCCGCCCCGAGCGCTTCGCCCCCGACCGCCCGGCGCCGGACCGCTACGTCTACTTCCCGTTCAGCCAGGGGCAGCGCAAGTGCATCGGCGACCGCTTCGCCGAGATGGAGGCGTCGCTGATCCTGCCCGTGCGCGCGCGCCGCTTCCGCTTCCGTCCGGTGGCCGGGCACCCCATCGCGCCGGAGCCGAGCATCACGCTGCGACCGCGCGACGGCCTCCCGATGACGCTCGAGCGCCGCTGCCCCCCGTGATGGGTCAACGGCAGTCGAGGGCTGGCAGACAGTAGCCGTCGCCGCAGCAGCCGTCGCCGCACTCGTCGTCGGTGACACACCGGCGCGCGCAGTACGACAGCTCGCTGACCTGGCCGAACACACAGGCGTCGGCGGTCGCCGGATCGCACTGCTCGTGGGCGCCGGGGAAGCAGAGCTCGCCCTCGCCGGCGACCTCGCCACACGCCGAGACACAGTAGGCGACGGGGCCGCCGTCCTCCCACACGTGACGGCAGCAGCCGTCGCCGCAGTCCGCGTCCGCGTCGCACGCCCGGGCGCAGACGCCGTCGACCGCGCCGGCCTCGAAGCCGAATTCCCTTTGCGTGACGCACTGATCCGCGGCGCAGTCCCCCGGACCCGCGCAGGCGCCCCCCGGCGGGACGTCCCCCGCCCCGCGGTCCTGGCAGAGGCCGTGGTGGCAGTAATCCTCGGCGAGACAGTCGCCGTCGCCGGCGCAGGGCCGCCGCCCGCCGACCGCCCGGCCCTCACACGCCGCGGGCGGGCCGCACACGAAGAAGGCGGGATCGCCGGCGCCGCCCGCGTCGAGGCAGCACAGGTCGCCGGGGCAGTCCGACTCGTAGGCGCAGGCGCGTGTACAGAGGCCCGCCGGCGCGAACTCGGCGTCCGCGAGACAGATCGGCGCCTCGCGCGGATCGCACACCGCGTCGGCGTCGAGGCAGGCCTCCCCGAGCGCGAGCAGCCGCTCGCGGCAGACGCCGTCCTGGCAGGCCTCCCCGGCGCGGCAGTCGCCGTCGGCGGCGCACGGCCGCTCGCGCAGCTCGCAGCGGCCCAAGGCGCAGACCTCGTGGGCGTCGCACTCGCCGTCGGCGAGGCACGGACGCGCCCGCGGCTCGCACCGCCCGTCGAAGCAGCGCTCGCGCACGGGATCCTCGCACTGCGCGTCGGTGTCACACTCGCGCCGGCCCTCGAGGCACCGGCCGCGCGCGCAGCGGTTGCCGTCGGCGCAGTCGGCGTCTCGGCCACACACGTTCTCGGGGTGACACAGCCCATCGTGCTCGTCGCACACCGTCCCGGCGGGGCAGCCCTCCCGGCACGGGCGCACGCAGACGCTCCCGAACAGACGGTCGCGAAAGCACCGGTCGGCTTCGGCGGGATCGCACTCGGCGGTCCGCTCGCACCGTTCGCCGAGTCCCGCGGTCGGCCGGTCGCACAGGTCGCCCGCGACGCACATGCCCACGCCGATGCCGGCGCGGATCTGCAGGGCCAGGCGGCAGCACGTGCCGCCGTCGCAGTCGGCGGCGTCGACGCACGGCTGGCTGCAGAGCCCCGCGCCGCTCTCGGGGAAGAAGCGCGCCTCGCCGCGCCCGACCTGGCCGTCGCGGAACGGGAACACGCAGTCCGCCGCGTCGGGGGCGCAGTCGCCCGGGGCGCGGCAGGCGCCGCCCAGGGGCACGTCCTGCGGCCCGCGCCGCTGGCACATGCCCCCGTGGCAGAACTGGTCGGCCGCGCAGTCGTCGTCGCCGCGGCACGGCAGGTTCGGCGGGCAGCGCAGCGGATCGTCGGTGCAGTACATGCCCGCCGCGTCGCCGGTGCCGGAGAGGTCCGCGCAACAGAAGGTCGCCGGGCAGTCGCGGTGGAAGGTGCAGCTGTAGGTGCAGAAGGCACCGCCCTCGTCGCTCCGGTGGCAGACGGGCGCGCCCGGATCGCAGCGCACGCCCGGCTCGCCGCAGGCCTCGCCGAGGCGGGCGGTGGATCCCTGGCAGGTGCCGCCGACACACCGCTCGCCGCGCGGACACTCGGCGTCGCCGGCGCAGACCAGACGGCGCGGCACGCACGCGCCGCCGTCGCAGAACTGCACCGCCGGGCAGTCCTCGTCGCTCGCGCAGGCCGCGGGGCAGAGCGCCTCGGGCTTGCAGAGGGCGCCCGCGGGGCGTCCGCCGTCGTTGGCGGCGCAGCAGAAGCCCGCAGCGCACTCGCCGCCCGCCGCGCACCCGTGCGTGCAGAAGCGCCCGCCCGTGGCCGCGTCGTGCGCGCACAGCGGCGCCTCGGGCGGGCACTCGGCGTGGTCGGCGCAGGCGTCGCCGAGGCGGCGCCGGCCGGCGCAGAACCCGGCGGGCAGGCAGCGGGCCCCCTGCGGATCGGCGAAGCAGCACAGCCCGGCGCCGCACGGGCTCGCGTCGTCGCAGGCGCGCGAGCAGACCGCCTCGACGCCGGGCACGACCGCGTTGTCCGCGCCGAGGAAGACACAACGGTCGGTGGTCTCCGGATCGCAGTCGAGCGCATAGCCGCGCGGGCACGGCTCGCCGGTCGCGCCGAGGCGGGGCGGCGGCGGCCCGGCGTCGTCGAGCGCGGCGTCGGCCCCTCCGCACCCGCCGCCGGCGCCGCAGGGCGCGGCGTCCGGCACGCCCACGGCGAAGTCGGGCGCCGCGTCCATGGCACCATCCGGTGACACACCCGCATCCGCGGGCAGTGCGTCGGCGGCTCCGCAGCAGTCGGCCTCGTCAGCGGCAGAGGGCGCGGCGCCGTCGTCGCACGCGAGCAGCGCCAGCGTCAGGCAGAGGAATCGGCGCCTCACCGGCATGCCTCCGGCATCGGCCACGCCGGGTCGAAGGCCCGGTTGTGGACGAGGACGATCACGCAATCCGTCCGTGGCCGCAGGAAGAGCTCGAGGAACCGGTCCACACGGCGACGTTCGATCAGTTCGGCCGCTTCGTCGCTCAGGCCCTGCGCCTCCTGCAGCAGCAGGACGTCGTCCGCGTCCGCCGGCCCGGCCACGAACACCGAGCGCGCGAGGCCGAGGCGCGACAGCAGCTCGACCGCCTGCACCAGGCCGAAGCCCCAGCCGCGGATGAAGACGTCCTGTTGGCTGGCGCTCTGCATCTGCAGGGCGGCGTTGCGGAGCTGAAGCAGCGTCCCGAGGTACGCGCGCGAGTCGATCTGGTCCAGGCGCCGCAGCACCTGCGCCTCGTCCTGCAGGTCGCCGACCACGCTCATGTACGCGTCGAGCGCGTCGCGCACGAGCGTCAGGTCCTCGACCGCCGGGGCCAGCACCTCGCGGCCGGGGCGCCCGGCGACCGCGACGTAGAGCGCCATCTGCGCATGGATGTCGGCGATGGCGTCGCGCGCGTCGCGGAACCGGACGGCGCGGGACGGGCGCAGCGCGTTGCCGAACAGGAAGTACGCGTCGGCCAGGTTCGCGAGCGCGCCGTCCGCGTCGCCGGCGTCGATGCCCTCGCGCGCGGCGGCCAGGTACACGTCGCGCGCCGCCTCGTAGTCCGCCGGTACGGCGGGCGCGACGGCGGTGCCCACCTGCCCGAAGTCGGTCACCGCCCAGTAGAGGGCCTCGGCCACGAGCGCGGCGATGGGCGCGACGTCGGCGCCGAACCGAGCGGCGCGGTCGAGCGCCGGCACGGCGCGCTGCGCCTGGCGGATGACGCCGCCCGTGAGGTCCAGCGGCGCGGCCGCGCCCGTCGGCTGACCGAGCGCCAGGTCGGCGGCGACGCGCAGGCGGTCCGCCGCCTCGTGCAGCGCGGCGGCGCCCTCGTTGGCCAGCCCGCGTCGCGCCGCCTCGTCGAGGGCGGCGTCGCGGGCGGCCCTCAGCGCGGCCGTCAGGTCGAGCACGCGAAAAAAGATGCGTAGATTCGCGGCGTTGCCGGCGTGGTCCACCGCGGACACCTCGATCGCGTGCGGTCCGGCCCCGAGCGCGCGCCCGAGCACCGCGCCGTCCGGCCCGCAGAGCGCGGCCGACGCGCAGCCGAGGCCCCGCACCGCGCGCGGTCCGGCGGGGAGCACGGCGCCACGCGCCGCCTCGGCATGGTCGAGGAGCGTGGGCGCCGCGCCGTCCGGGTCGAGCACCATGCGCACCCGGGCGACGCCGCTCGTCGCGTCCGCCCCGGCGTCGGCGGCGTCGACGCGCAGCGCCAGCCGCTCGCCGACGTGCACCACGGGCCAGGCGCCCTCGTCGTCGGGGTCGGCGGCGGGCAGGCGCGTGTCGACGCGGAGGCGCGGCGGCGTGCGGTCGACGCCGAACGCGGGCAGCACGCGCGACGTGCGATTGCCGGCGTCGTCGAGCGCCTGCACCGCCACGTCGAGCGCGCCCTCGGTCGTGTACTGGGCCGTGACCGCGCCGCCGTCCCGCGACACGGCGTCCGGCTGCGGCTCGAGGACCACCTCCGGGCGCAGGTCGGCGGCGTCGAACGTCTCGACGCGCAGCCGCGCCTGCGCCACCCAGCCCGCGGGCACGTCGCGCACCTCGAGCCGCGGCGCCGTCGAGTCGACGACGCGGACGCCCACGCGCGCCCGCGACTCGTTGCCGGAGCGGTCTCGCGCGACGAAGGTCACCGGCGTGAGGCCCGGCGGCAGGGTCGCGGGCGCGTTGTGGTTCACGGTCGGCGACGGATCGCCGTCGTCGACGACCGCCGGGCGCGGCAGGTCCACGCCGCGCGCGCCGTCGGTGTGCGTCTGCTCGAGCACGATCTCGCCGTCGGCGCCGAAGAGCAGGCGGGGCGGCGTGCGGTCGAGCACGCGCACGAGCGTGTGCGCCTCGGCGGTGTTGCCGGCGTCGTCGCGCGCCGTCCAGGTGACGCGCGTCTCGCCCACCGAGAAGCGCGCCGGACCGCTGCGCGTGATCTCGGGGGAGGGATCGGCGACGTCCTCGGCCCGCACCTCGGGCAGCTCGACGAGCGTGCCGGCGGCGCCGTTCGCCTCGACGTCGACCGTGGCGGGCGCGCGCAGCGCCGGCGGCGTCGTGTCGACCACGACCACCTCCTGCGTGGCGAGCGCGGTGTTGCCGGAGAAATCGCGGGCGCGCCACGTCACCACGGTGCGGCCCGGCGGGAAGGTCGCGGGCGCGTCGGACTCCACGGTGGGCGCCGGGTCGCGGTCGTCGCTCACCTCGGGCGCGTCGAGGCGCAGCGGCGTCCCGGCGAAGCTCGTCTGCTCGGCGGTGACGCGCCCGCCCGGACGGACGACCGGCGCGTTCAGGTCGCGCATCGGGATGACGACGAACGCGCGGCTGCCGAGCAGCTCGCCGTGGCGGGCGCGCGCGACGAGCCCGCCGCTCGCCGCGGGCGCCGTGTAGCCCACCGTCGCGACGCCGTCGACCGTGTCGGCCTGCGGCGCCGCGAGCGCGCCGCCGTCCACGTCGAACGAGACGCTCGCGAGGTCGTCGCGCCGGAGCGGGCGCCCGGAGGCGTAGCGGACGGTCGCGCGGAATTCCCCAATGCCTTCGCTCACTTGAAACAGGTGCGCCCCGTCGCCGCAGAAGCGCGTGCACACGACCTCGACGGTGATCGCGCAGGCCTCGGCGCGGACGGTGAGCGTCGCCGTCCCCTGCCCGCTGCCGCGCGCGAAGCCGCCGGCGTCGAGGCAGGCGCGGAAGGCCAGCGGGTCCTGGACGCGCTCGAGGACCCCGGCGGCGCCCACGGTCAGGGCGCTGCGCGTCCCCGCGACGGCGAGCGCGTAGGTCCCCGGCAACAGGCCGACCGCGTGGCTGCGGCCGCCCTCGAGCTCGAGGTGCGCCGGGTCGCCTGCGGCGCCGGCCAGCGCGGCGCGGCCGGGCACCGGCAGCAGGTCCAGCGAGAGCGCGCGGCCGAGCAACGTCAGGCTCTCGGGGCCGCCGCGCAGCGCCGCCGCGTCCCCCGTGGTGACCACGCCGTCGCGACCCACGTGGAAGGCGTGCGGCTCGCCGTGCACGACCCAGAAGTCGCCGGGCAGGAGGCGCCGCTCGGCCGTGGCGCCGCCCTCGAGGCGGCCGAGGGCGAGGGCGCTCGCGAGGCCGCGCCCGCCCGCCAGCGGCACGAGGCCGGACACCGTCGTCGCGTCGAAGCGCACCGCCGCGCCGCGCAGCCCGAGGCGCGTCGTCCCCGCCCCTTCGAGCAGGCCCTCGAGCGCCGCGTCGTAGCGGACGAGGCCGTCCTTGTCGACGTCGACCCGCAGCGCGTCGCCGCCCTGGTCGAACAGATAGGTGCCCATGCGGAGGCTCAGGTCCGCGCGAACCGCACCCGCGGCGATCACCTCCACATCGTTCGTCCCGGGCACCTGGACGCGGTACAGACCGGACAGGGCGGTCGCATCGACGGACAGGTCGAAAGTCGCGAGGCTCTGCTCGGGCCCGAGGCGCGAGCCCGCCTCGTTGAAGGCGCGCGCGCGCAGGCAGTAGCGCCGGTTCGGGAGCAGCTCGAGGTCGCCGGCGAAGGCCTCGCCCTGGCCGAGCGCCACCTCGCGGGCGGCGTCCCAGTCGGCGGCGGCGCAGGTGGCCGCGACGTACTGGACGGCGGCGTTCGCGGGACGGTCCGTGGTGAAGCGCACGCGGGCCCGCGCGCCGGCGCGGTCGATCGACTCGACGGCGATCGCGCCGGGCGTCGACACGCGGGCCAGCACGCGCCACTCCAACCGACCGACGGGCCCGGCGCCCGCCGTGACGTAGCCGGGGCGGGGCCCCTCGCCGCCGTCGGCGTCGTGCGCCCACAGGTCCGTGGCGCCCTCCACGGGCTCGGCCCCGGCGAAGACCACCGCCTCGCCCGCGACGAGATCGCCCTGGGCGCCGTCGACGTCGCCGACGAACGCCAGGCGCGGGTTGTCGGGCCAGACGAGGACGTCGACCGTCGCGGTGTCGTCGACGCGGTCGCCGGCGTAGGCATCGCCAGAATATCCGAGTGAATCCGCGAGGTTGCGGAACACCTCCGCCGTCGCGTCGCCGCGCGCGTAGTCGCCGAGCCCCGTGAAGACGGCGGCCGTGTCGTCGCCCGCGCGCGCGCCGCGCCCGTTGAGCAGGCCGGCGCCGAGCCAGGCGTGGTCGCCGGTGTTCGCGACGCGCACCCGGAAGGCGACCGGCTCGCCGGCGGGCGTCGCGTCCGCCCGGAGCGTGTTGCGCGCCGTCACCGCGAGCCCGCCGGGCGCCGCCTGGACGCTGCCGTCCGGCAGCAGCTCGAACGGCCGGTCCACCCCGCCCACGCGCCAGAGGTATGCGCCCGGCAAGAGGCCGAGCGCCTGCTGGCCCGCGCCGACGTATGCCCCGAAGGCGGCCACGTGATCGGCGGCGAAGACCGCCCAGCGCGCGTCGGCCGGCTGCCGCCGCATGTCGAGGACGACCGGCAGGCCGGTGATCGCCAGCGCGCCGTCGAGCGAGACGGCGCGGCCGTCGAGCGTGCCCTGATCGAGGACGACGCGCCCACGGGCGTCCACCCCGAACGGGAGCGCCCGGCCGTTCACGCGCAGCGCGTAGCGGCCGACGCGCGCCGCGGTGGCCACGCGCGTCCCCGTCCGCCGCAGGTCGAGGTGCTCGCGCCCGTCGGCGGTGAACAGGTCCCAGTGGCCCGGGCTGAGCCCGCGCGTGTCGATCACCACGCCGCGCGTCGAGGCGTCCACCGCGTCGCCGCACGTTTCGCCCGAGGCGTCGGCGGCGCACGGCCGCAGGCAGTAGTCGGTGTCCGGACGCGTCGCCAGCGCGCCCGTGATCTTCGCGCCGAAGCCGGCGTCGTCGCCGCGCGCCGCCGGCCCGCCGACGTCGGCGCACGCGCCCTCGACCCACCGCACGTACCCGCTGGCGGGGCGCTCGACGTCGAACGCGTACTCGAGCCGCGTGCCGGCGCGGTCCACGCGCGTCACGCGCAGCGGCCCCACCGCCGGCGGCGGCGTCGTCGGCTGCACCTCGAGCCGGTCGACGAGGAAGGCGGCGTTGTCGTATGCCCACAGCCCGACACGCCCGCGCAGGTGCGGCGCCGCGTCGACGAACGTGAGCAGGCGCTCGTCGGCGCGCAGGCGCTCGTCGCCGTCGACGTCGAACCAGACGGTGATCCGGGGTCCCACCGCGTCGACGCGGATCAGGTGATGGACCTGCGGCGTGAACGCGACGTCGGCGGTGGCGAGCTGCGTCGCGAGCCCGTCGCGCACGCGATAGAGGCGCGTCGTCACCCCGCGCGCGTCGCGCGCCGGCGTCGAGGCGGTGGGGAACGTGCCGCGGCTCTGCAATAAGAGATAATAGTTCTGTGGATCTTGATGGCGGACGACGAAGCCGATCGCGTCCTCGTCGTAGGTGACGAAGCGGGCCGTGAGGCGGTAGTCGCCCCACGCCTTGTCGCCCACCGAGAGCACGTCGTCGTGCGGCTCCGGCAGGCCGCCGAAGGCGCAGCCGGGATCGGCGGCGTACGCGACGCCGAGCGCCTCGGCGCAGGTCGCGGCCACCGCGGGCGAGGCGTACCCGCGCGACACCCGCCACGGATCGCCGGGCCAGCCGGCCTCCCAGCCGTCGAGGTCGTCGAAGTCCGTCTCGAAGAGCTGCGCCCCCGCGAGGCCCGGGGCGCCCAGCGCGACCAGGGTCGCCAGGGTCGTCAGAGCTCGCCTCGACTTCAGCACCGCCACCCCCTGCGCCGCTATCCCCGGGTGAAGCGTGTCGACCGGGGGACTTTTCATGAGCATGCGTATCGGCATCGTGGGACCCGCACTGGCGTGGGTCGTGGCGCTGGGTCCGGCGGGCCTCACCGGGTGCGGCGGCGACCCGGAGGAGGCCGCCGCGGCCGCCGACGCGCACGTCGCGGCCGACGCCGCGGCCTGTGAGGGCCGCGGCTGCGACGCCGACGCGGGCCTCGCGGGCTGCCTCGACGACGCCGACTGCCCCGCGGGGCGCTATTGCCGGGTCGCCGACGGCGCGCTCGAGGGCGTCTGCGCCCCCGGGTGCCGGACGACCCCCGACGACTGCGGCGCAGGCCGGATCTGCGACGCGGTGTCGCACGCCTGCGCGGACGTCGTCGTGCCGGACGTGGTCTGCTGCCGACCGGACGCCACCTGCCGGGTCGTGGCCGCCGGCGCGTGCGACGGCGAGGTCCGCGAGGGCGCGGCGGGCTGCGATCCGAACCCGTGCGGGCCGCGGCCGTGCGACGCCGACGCCGCCTGTCCCGCGGGCGAGTACTGCGACGACGGGGCGTGCGCCGCCGGCTGCCGGCGGGTGCCCGACGACTGCGGCAACCGCCGCGCGTGCGACGCCGCGCACGCGTGCGTCGACGCCGCGTGCGACGACGACGCCGACTGCGCGGACGGCTACTGCCAGCTCGAGGTGCAGGCGTGCCGCGCCGCGTGCGCCGACGACGCGGCGTGCCCGAACGGCTTCGCGTGCGAGGAGGGCCGCTGCGTCCGCCACGGCTGCGTCGACGACGAGGGCGAGCCCGACGACGACGCAGGCCGCGCCGTCTCGTTCGACGAGGGCGCCGCGTCGGCCGCCGCCCGGCTGTGCCCGCTCGACGCCGACCGCTTCGCCGTCACGCTCGCCGCCGCCGGGGACCGCGTGCGCGCCGAGCTCCGCTGCGACGGCGCCGCCGACCTCGCGCTCGAGCTCGTCGACGCGGAGGGCCGCCGCCTGGCGGGCGCCAACGCCGAGGGCTGCGTCGAGTCGCTCCTCTGGCCCGCGGACGGCGAGCCGGGCGCCGCCGGCACCTTCTTCGTGCGCGTCCACGGCGCGGCGCCCGCCGCCGGCGCCGCCTACGACCTCTCGCTCTTCTTGCTGCCATCCGAGGACGCCTGCGCCGCCGACGCCGCCGAGGACGACGACGACGCCGACGCCGCCGCGACGTTGCTGGCCGACGGCGAAGCCGCCGAGGTCGCCGGCCGGACGCTGTGCCCCGGCGACGAGGACTGGTTCCGCTTCGCGCTCGGCGAGGGCGACGGCCTGACGATCGACGTCATCTCGACTGGCAACCCCTCGGGACAAAACGAGAATCTGACGTTCGACCTCCTCGGTCCCCACCTCGCGCTGCCGGTGGATCCCGAAGACGTCGCCGTGCTGCACCCGCACGCCACGCTCGCCGGCGTCCGGGGCGAGGAGGTGCTGCGCCTCACGCTGCCCGCCCGCAACGACCTGATCACCGAGGGCGTCTGGCGCCTGCGCGTCCGCGGCCTGACCCCGCTGCACGGCGCGGCGTACGACCTGCGCGTCCTCGCCGAGCGCGTCGCCGCCCCCTGCCGGCCCGACGCCGAGGAGCCCAACGACGACCAGGCGGCCGCCGTCGACCTGATGTCACGGGCGGCGTTCGTCGAGGACGGCGTCCTGCGCGCCGAGTCGCCGGTCTCGCTCGAGGGCCTGAGCCGCTGCCTCGGCGACGCGGACTGGTTCCACGTTCGCCTGGCCGAGGGCGACCGCCTGACGGCGCGGCTCGCGATCCGCGAGGTGGGCGGCGGCGCGCTCCACCTGGCGATCGTCGACGCCGCCGGGGTCGTCGTCGGCCTCGAGGCCGCCGACGTCGGCCCGGCGCTCGCCACGCGCTCCCCCGCCCTCGCCGGCGGCGACTACTACGTCCGCGTCGACGGCGCTCGCGGCGCGCGCGCGCCGGCCTACGACCTCGAGCTCGTGCGCACGCCCGGCGGCGCGGCGTGCGGCGACGACGCCTACGACGCGATCACCCGCAACGACGCGCGCGACGACGCGACGCCCATCGGCGTGCCCGCCCGCCTCGGCGCCGGCCTGTGCAACGGGACCGACGCCGACTGGTACACGTTCGCCATCGACGCCGCCGGCCGCCTCGCCGTCGACCTGCGCTTCCGGAGCGCCGACGGCGACCTGGACGTGGCGCTCTGGCGCGAGGGCGGCGCCCGCCCGCTGGCCGTCGGCGACGGCTTCGACGACGACGAGGCGCTCGACGTCGCCGTCAGCCCGGGCCGCTACTTCCTCGAGGTGTCCAGCTTCGCCGGCGAGGACAACGACTACGACCTCGAGCTGGCCTTCGCCGCCGACGCGGCCTGCGAGGGCGACGCCCTCGAGCCGAACGGCGCCTTCGACGAGGCCGTCCGCGCCGACGCCCCGTTCGCGCGCGAGGGCCTCTGGCTCTGCGGGCGGGATGAAGACTGGATCTCGGTGAACCAGCGCGCGAACCAGACGCTCACGGTGCACGCCGACTTCCTGCGGGACGACGACGGCTGGATCACGATCGACGTGTACGACGCGGACGGCGGCTACGTCACCACGCTCGAGGAGCCGCTCGACGGCCAGTGCGCCGTGCTCGCGCCCCGCCCGGCGGCGACCCGCTGGCACTTCGCGCTCGGCGCGCGCAACGTCGATCCCGCCGACGACACGCCGGACCGCGTCGCCTACGACCTGAGCGTCGTCGCCGGCGACGCCTGTGCCGACCTCGAGCCGCTGTACATCGACATCGACTGGCCGCGCCTCTGACTCGAGTCTGACTCTCGGACCGCGACGTCTGCGCGCTGCGCGGCCTCTCAGCGCCCGGTCGCGATGGCGGCGCGGGCGGGCGCGCCCGACGCGACGAGCGTGCCCGCCCGCCAGCGGCGCAGCGTCTCGGCGCGCCGGACGTGGCCCGCCGCGGTGCGCGGCAGCGTGCCCGGCGGCAGGACGAACACGAGGTAGGGCTCGAGGCCCGTCGCCGCCGTCACGACGGCGCGGCACCGCGTCGCGAGCTCGGGGTGGGGCGCCCGCGACTCGACGAAGAGCAGCAGTCGCTCGGCGGCGTCCTCGACGGCGCCCACGGCAGCGACGCAGCCGGCGCGGACGCCGGGCACGTCGTCGAGCGCGCGCTCCGCGTCGTGGGACGCGTGCACGCGTCCGCGCACGATGATCGCGTCGCGCGCCCGGCCGGTGACGTACAGCTCGCCGCCGCGCAGGAAGCCGAGATCGCCGGTGTCGATCCAGCCGGGCGCCGCGACCGAGGCGCCCCGCACCCACACGTGGCCGACGACGCCCTCGCGGCAGGGGAAGCCGTCGGGACCGCGCACCTCGACGGCGACGCCGCGGACCGGCCGCCCGACCGAGACCACCTCCACGGCGCCGGGCGCGTCGGAGGGCTGCGTCCGCCCGGCGGCGAGCACGCCGCGATCGAGGCGCAGGGTGCGCACGCCGCGCGCGACGGTCACCGCCAGCGTGGCCTCCGTCAGCCCGTAGGCCGGCGCCAGCGCCTCTGGCCGCAGCCCCAGGTGCGCGAAACGCGAAGCGAATCGCCGCAGCGTGCGCCCCGCGACCGGCGCGCCGGCCACCGCGGCGAGGCGCCACGACGACAGGTCGCAGCCGGCCACCTCGGCGTCGGCCACGCGCGCGGCGCAGCGGGCGTACGTCGCGTCCGGCGCGAGCGAGACGGTGGCCCGGTGGCGTCCGACGGCGCGCAGCCAGAGCGCCGGACGCGCGGCGACGTCCTCGGGGGCCAGCAGCGTGCAAGGCAGGCCGCACGCCATCGCGGCGAGCACGAGCCCCATCGTGCGATCGAGCGGCAGCGCGCTCAGCAGCGCGTCGTCGTCGCGCAGGTCGAGCGCGGCGGCGTGGGCGAGGACGTGCCCGTGCGTGAGCGCCACGGGGCGCGGCGCCGCCGTCGTGCCCGCCGTGAGCTGCACCATCGCCAGCGCGTCGGCGGCCACCACCGGCGCGGCCGCGCCCGCGGCGAGATCCGCGGCGGCGATCAGGCCGAGCCGCGGGTGGGCGCGCCTCAGCGCCGGCCCGGTGGCGCGGGGCGACGCGACGAGCAGCGCGGCGTCGGCGGCGCGCAGCGGGGCGGCGAGGTCCGGCCCCGGCGGCACCGGCACGGGGACGGCGCCGGCGAGCTGCGCGCCGAAGAACGCGTCGAAGAACGCCGGCCCCGTCGGCAGCGCGATCGCCACCCGGTCGCCCGGACGCACGCCCGCCGCGGCGAGGGCGCCGGCCGCCCGGCGGGCGCGCGCGCGCACGTCGGCCCAGCGGAAGAACGTGGCGCGCTCGTCGCGGTCGACGAAGCGCACGCCGGCGTCGGTCTCGGCGGCGCGGGCGAGCAGCCCGGGCACGGTCGCGGTGCGGGTGAGGATGCGCATCGAACCACCCCCTGGTTGCGGTTCGATGCGGCGCGCCGGCCGGGGGTTCCCGGGAGGATGTGAGCTATTCGACGATCACGGTCCACTGGCCGTCGTCGTCGCGGCGGAGGTCGACGCGCACATCGATGAAGCGCGGCACGAGCGCGGCCTGGGTGCGCGTGTGGCCCGTGGGCGCGACGGTGCGGAACGACCCGCCGCCGGCGAGCGCCAGCGGCAGCAGGAGCTGGTCCGCCAGGTGCGCGCCCACGGGCACCCCCGCCGCGAGCCACGCCGCGCACTCGTCCGCCGCCTGCGCGGCGACCCGCTCCGCCGGCAGCCCGCGCTCCCCGAACGACGCGAAGACCTCGGTGACGTGCTCGCAGGCCACCGTGATCTGCACCACGTTGCCCGGCCCCGCCGCGTCCTTGACCATCAGCGGCCGGAAGCACTCGGGATCCCAGGGGAATCGCTCGCGCAGGACCGCGAGCTCCCGCTTCGCGATGTCGTAGGGCAGCGCCGACAGGATGGCCGTCGCCGCGTGGGACCGGACGTCGCCGCGCTCGAGCAGGCAGAGCGGCGCGAGGCGCTCGATCGGCTCGATCTCGACGACGATGCGGCCGCCGCCCGCGGGGTGGAAGCCATGACGCTCGAGCCGCGCCTCGACGCGCGCCCCCATGCGCCGCAGCAGCGGCAGGAAGGCGCGATCGAGGTGGTCGAACGTCGGCGCCCACGGGTTGTGCGTCCCGCCCTCGAAGACGAGGCGCGACGGCCGCGGCGCGGTGAGCAGCGCCGGCAGCACCGTCTGCAGCACGAGCGTCGCGCTGCCGGCGGTGCCGACCGAGAAGCGGTACTCGCCGCCGCGCACCGCGCCCGGACGCAGGGTCAGCGACGTGGAGCCGGGCTCGGCGCCCTCGAGGGTCGCGCCCGACACCTCCGCCGCCGCGCGCACCGCCGTCAGGTGCTGGCGCATGAGGCCCGGCTTCGGCCGGCGCGCGCGGATGCGGTCCACGCGCACCGCCGTGCCGGTGACGAGGGCCAGGCCGACGCTCGTGCGCAGGATCTGGCCCCCGCCCTCGCCCTCGGCGCCGTCGATGCTGACTATCCCTTCACGCATACGACCTGCCGCAGCGTGTGCACGACCTCCACGAGGTCCCGCTGCGCCTCCATCACGGCGTCGATCGGCTTGTAGGCCATCGGCGTCTCGTCGATCACCTCGGCGTCCTTGCGACACTCGATGCCCGCCGTCGCCTTCGCGTGGTCCTCGAGCGTGAAGCGGCGCTTCGCCTCGGTGCGCGACATCGCCCGGCCCGCGCCGTGGCTGCACGAGTGGAAGGCGTCGTCGTTCCCCAGGCCGCGCACGATGAACGAGCGCGCGCCCATCGAGCCGGGGATGATCCCCAGGTCGCCCTTGCGCGCGCGCACCGCGCCCTTGCGCGTCACGAACACGTTGCGGTCGAGGTGCCGCTCGCGCGCCACGTAGTTGTGGTGGCACTGCACGGCCTCGTCGGTCAGCTCGAACGGCGGCAGCACGGACCGGGCGGCGGCGACGACGGCGTCCATCATCACGCGCCGGTTCCACAGCGCGAAGTCCTGCGCCCACTGCAGCGCCTCGACATAGTCGCCGAAGTACTGCGACCCCTCGGCGAGGTACGCCAGGTCGCGGTCGGGCAGGTTCACGAACCAGCGCCGCATCTCCTCCTGGGCGCGCTCGATGAAGTACGTGCCGACGCGGTTCCCCACGCCGCGCGACCCCGAGTGCAGCATGAACCAGACGCGGTCGTCCTCGTCCGTGCACACCTCGACGAAGTGGTTCCCCGTCCCGAGCGTCCCGAGGTGCTGCAGCGTCGGGCCGCGGCCGATCTTCGGGTGCTTCGCGACGATGCGCGCGTACCCCTCGTGGATCGCCGCCCACGCCGACTGCGCCCCCGCCGAGGGCGCGTCGCGCCACCCGCCGACGTCGTTCGCCGGATCGCCGTTGTGCGACCGGCCGTGCGGCACCGCCGCCTCGATCGCCAGCCGCAGCGGCAAGAGGTCGTCGGGCAGCAGGTCGGCGCGCAGCGACGTGCGCACCGCGGCCATCCCGCAGCCGAGATCCACACCGACGGCCGCCGGGATGATCGCGCCGGCCGTCGGGATCACGCTCCCGATCGTCGACCCCTTCCCCGCGTGCACGTCGGGCATCGCCGCCACCCACCCCTGGACGAAGGGGAGGCGCGCCACCCGCCGCAGCTGCTCGCGGGACTCGTCGTCCATCGCGACGCCGCGGACCCACGCCTTGACGAACCGGCCCTGGCCGGCATCGATGACCTCGTACATGACACCCTCCCACCCTTCGATGTGTTCGCGACGATGCCTGCCCGGCCGACGAGGGTTCGGACGAGAGGGACACAGACCAAATGTACTCCCGGCCAGCATTCGGCCGGGCAGCCATCTTCGGAAACACACCGCGGCCCCGTGCTCGTGCTCGTGCTCGCGCCCGACCGACGAGGCGATCGGCCGAGAGGCGACATGTTGAAGATGTACTCCCGGCCTGCATTCAGCCGAGCGGGAGCACGAGCACGAGCACGGGGCCCGATCAGATCACCGTGGCGTCGATCACGTCGACCCACGAGCGGCCGCGATGACGCGCGAACGCGGCGACGACCTCGAACACGGCGTCGGAGAAGCCGCCGACGTTCAGCACGTCCTCGGCCTCGCGGTGCTGCGACGTGCGGTTCGGCTGGATGTCGATGCACACCAGCTTCGCCCGCGGGTTGCGCTCCTTGAAGCGCTGCCACTCGTGCGCCATCGCCGTCCCCTGCGCACGCCGCCAGTCGACCCACGACTCGTTGTCCGAGACGAAGATCACGAGGTCGCCGCGCGCCCCGCGCTCGTTGAGCAGCGCGAGCGGCGCGCTGCACGACGTCCCGCCGCCGCCGATCGCCGCCAGCTTCTGCGCGTTCACCAGCACCGGGTACTTCGCGCGCAGCGGGACGTCGACCACCCGGTGCTCGAACGGGATCACCTCCGCCGTCGGGTTGCGCCGCAGGACCGAGGCCGCCACGAGGGCCGCCACGTCGACACAGCGCGCCTTCGACGTCTGCCCGCGCGCCCGGTACCCGGTCACGGGCGAGTGCATCGAGCCGGACACGTCCGGGCACACGTACACCTTCCCCTCGATCTCCGGCACGTTGCGCGTCGCGACCTCCATCGCGTCGTGCAGCGCGTCGCGGATCGCCGTCGGCACGTCGGCGCCCGCCGCCAGGTACGCCGTGAGCAGCTGATACGGCAGCACCTTCGCCCGCAGGATCTCCTCCGGGTTGCGCAGGCGGGCCGCCAGGTCCTTCACCAGCTTCTTGTCGCGGAACACGCCGTGGCGGGCGAACGTGTTCAGGTTCATGCGCAGCTGCGTCCACGTCGAGCGGCGCGCGATCTGCCGCCACTCGCCGGGGCCCAGCGGCAGCGCCGTGAGCATCAGGAACGGCACGTCGGGCGCCGCCCCGCGCGGATCGCGCTTGTAGTCCTCGTACGCGCGCACGATGGCCGGCAGCGCGTCCACGTCGTACGGGCGGCCCAGGAGCCAGCCGTACAGCGCGCGGCGCGAGGCCGTCGTCGGGCGCGGGTGCGCCATCTTCACCACGTCCGCCAGCGACGGGTCGGCGCCGATCGACGCGCGGAAGACCTGCTCGTCCGTGCGGCGCTCGAGCCACCGGCGCACGAGGCGCTTCGGCATCGAGGCGAGCGACCCGCGGCCGACGTGGCCCGAGCGCATCACCTGCACGAAGTTGCGCAGCATCTTCCCGTCGTCGATCACGCGGTCGAACACCCGCTCGCAGAGCGCCGGATCCTCGACCGTGAGCAGCGCGACGAGCAGCGCCGGCAGGTCCTTCATGAAGCCGCGCTCGCGGCACCAGACCGCCGTCTTCGCGATGAACTCCGCCGGCAGGCCCGCGCAGAGCGCGAGCACCGCGTCGAGCTGCATCTCGGCCGTCGCGTAGTACGTGTCCGTCAGGCAGCCGGTCGCCGCGTACTGCGCCAGCGCGTGCTTGCGCGAGAACGCGTAGGCCGGGGCGCCGTGCGCGTTGATGGCGTCGGCGGGCGGGACCGTGTCGCACTGGAACAGGTGGCGGTTCATCTGTGCTCTCCTTCGCTGCGTTTCGGCTTCGCGGAGCCCCTAGAGCAGCCGCCGTGCCAACCCCGTGAGACGCGGAGAATCGGGCATTCGCGCCCGGCGGGGGTCGCCCGTTCGTATCGAACCGGATAAGCTGCTGATTCATGAAGCAGACGGTCGCGATCGGGTTCGTGGGGACGCAGCTGGACGCGGGGCGCGGGCCCAACCGCTGGAGCAAGTGGCGGCCGACGGTGGCGCTGTGCGGGCACGAGGACCTGCTCGTGACGCGGCTCGAGCTGCTGCACGACCGGCGCGGGACGGCGCTGGCGGCGACCGTGGCCGCGGACCTCGCCGGCGTCTCGCCCGAGACGCAGGTGAACCGCCACCTGATCGACTTCGCCGATCCGTGGGACTTCGAGGAGGTCTACGGCGGCCTGCACGACTTCGCGCGCGGCTACGACTTTCGGCCGGAGCGCGATGACTACCTCGTGCACATCACGACCGGCACGCACGTGGAGCAGATCTGCCTGTTCCTGCTCACCGAGTCGCGCCACGTGCCCGCCCGCCTCATCCAGACGTCGCCGCCGCGCCGCCCCGACCACGGCCCGGGCGCCTACATCGTCGTCGACCTGGACCTCTCGCGCTACGACCGCCTGGCGGCGCGGTTCGCGCGGGAGCAGCGCGAGGGGCTCTCGTTCCTCAAGTCGGGCATCGACACGCGCAGCCCGACGTTCAACCGGATGATCGAGCAGATCGAGCGGGTTGTGATCGCGACGCGGGCGCCCATCCTGCTCACGGGTCCGACCGGCGCCGGCAAGTCCCAGATCGCGCGGCGCATCTACCAGCTCAAACGGACGCGGAACCAGGTCGCCGGCGACTTCGTCGAGGTCAACTGCGCGACCCTGCGCGGCGAGGGCGCCATGTCGGCGCTCTTCGGCCACGTGAAGGGCTCGTTCACCGGCGCCATGCGCGACCGGCCGGGCCTGTTGCGGCAGGCGCACGGGGGCATGCTCTTCCTCGACGAGATCGGGGAGCTCGGCCTCGACGAGCAGGCGATGCTGCTGCGGGCCATCGAGGACAAGACGTTCCTGCCCGTCGGCGCGGACCGCGAGGTGTCGAGCGACTTCCAGCTGATCGCGGGGACGAACCGGGCGCTGCGCGCGCGGGTGAGAGAGGGCGCGTTCCGCGAGGACCTGCTCGCGCGCATCGACCTCTGGCACTTCCAGCTCCCCGGACTGCGGGAGCGACCCGAGGACCTGGAACCCAACCTGGACTTCGAGCTCGACCGCGCCACGCAGACGCTGGGAACGCGCATCACGATGTCGCGCGAGGCGCGGGCGCGCTTCCTGAAATTCGCCGTGTCGCCGGAGGCGCGGTGGCCGGGCAACTTCCGCGACTACAACGCCGCCGTGCTGCGCATGGCGACGCTGGCGCCGGGCGGGCGTATCGACATCGCCACGGTCGAGGAAGAGCTGGCGCGGCTGCGCGCGGCGTGGGGCGAGGACGCGGCGCCGGACCTCGTGGCGCTCGTGCTCGGCGCGGAGCGCGCGGCGGCGCTCGATCGCTTCGACCGCGTCCAGCTCGAGGACGTGCTGCGCGTGTGCCGGTCGTGCGAGAGCCTGTCGGAGGCGGGGCGCCTCCTGTTCGCGGCGTCGCGCGCGCGCAAGGCGTCGACGAACGACGCGCACCGGCTGCGGCAGTACCTCGCGAAGCACGGCCTCGACTTCGAGGCGACGCGGCGCGGGTGAGATGCCCCTGTGTTAGGCTGCGGGCATGTCCGGCGCATCCTCCAAGAAGTCCCGTCCCGCGACGTACGCCGACATCGAGGCGCTGCCCGAGCACCTCATCGGCGAGATCATCGCCGGCGAGCTGATCGTGAGCCCGCGACCCTCTTCGCCGCACGCGCTCGCCGCCACACGCATCGTCGGGCAGCTCGACGACCGCTTCGGCGAGGGCTCCGGCGGCGCGGGCGGCTGGTGGATCCTGTTCGAGCCCGAGCTGCACCTCCGCGACGACGTGCTCGTCCCGGACGTCGCGGGCTGGCGCGTCGAGCGCATGCCCGAGCTCCCCGAGACCGCCGCCTTCGAGCTCGCCCCCGACTGGGTGTGCGAGGTGCTGTCCCCTTCCACCGAGCGCCACGACCGCCTCGAGAAGCTCGACGTGTACGCGCGCGAAGGCGTCGGCCACGTCTGGCTCGTGAACCCGGTGCTGCGGCTGCTCGAGGTCCTGCGCCTCGAGGGCGGGCGCTGGCTCCAGATCGCGCGCCACGGCAAGGAGGACGAGCCGCTGCGCATCGAGCCCTTCGACGCGGTGCCGCTCGACCTGCGGCGGCTCTGGACGCGCCGCCCGGGCGACTGACCGCGGCTTGCCGGACCGCCCGGAGGTCTGCCGGACCGCCCGGAACCCCTGCCGCGCGGTGCGCGACGCCGTGCGGCCGCGCCGCGAGGCCTGTCCGCCGGCGTCGGACGCGCCCCGGACGGCTCGGGAGGCGTGCCTGGCGGCCCGGAAGTCCAGCCGGAGCGTCGGAATCCGTTGCCGGCGGACCCGGCAAGCCTCGGATCCATCCGGCAGACATGCCGGTCCATTCGGCAGACCGCGGCGCTGTCCGGCAGAGCCGCCGCGCCGTCCGGCAGAGCCGGCGCTCCCGCCGCGCACGCCGGCCGAGACGGCGGCATTGCAACGGACGCCCGAAGTGCGATTCGCTGCGCTGCGATGCACGTGCACGCCCTCATCGACGCCGTCGTGCGACAGACGACGGTGCTCATCGCGCAGCTCGCCACGGCCGCCGGCGTGCGCGCGCCGCTCTCGCACCTCGCCGACCAGGTCTTCTTGAACCTGGTGAACGAGCTCGAGGCCCAGGGCCTCGGACGCAAGGTCGTCGCCGACATGTTCGGCATGGCGCTGCGCAGCTATCAGCTGAAAGTGCAACGACTTTCGGAGAGCGCGACCGACCGCAACCGCACGCTCTGGGAGGCGGTGCTCGCCTTCATCGCCGACGAGGGCCCGGTGTCGCGCCTGCGGGTGATGGAGCGCTTCGCGCACGACGACGAGGCGCTCGTGCGCGCGGTGCTGCACGACCTCGTCGAGTCCGGCGTCGTGTACCGCACGGGGCGCGCCCACGCGGTCGTGTTCCGGGCGGCGGCGCCCGACGAGTTGGGCGCGGCGTTCCGGGCCGACGACGCGGCGTCGGAGGCCATGTTCGTGTGGGTGCTGGTGTACCGGCGCGGGCCGGCGACGTTCGAGCAGCTCGCCGCCGAGAGCCGGCTGCCCGAGGCGCGGCTGCGCGCGGCGCTCACGACGCTCGAGGCCGACGGGCGCATCGAGCGCCACGACGAGCGCTGGCGGTGCAGCAAGTTCGTGCTGCCGACGGGCTCGACGGTGGCGTGGGGCGCGGCGGTGTTCGACCACTACCAGGCCGTGGTCAACGCCATCGGCATCAAGCTGCGGCGCGGCGGCCCGCGCAGCGTGCCCGGCGAGGCGGTGGGCGGCAGCACGTGGTCGTTCGACGTGTGGCCGGGGCACCCGAAGACGGACGAGGTCCTCGGGCTGCTGAAGGCGCTGCGCGAGCGCGTGTCGGCGCTGCGCAACGAGGTGACGGCCTACAACGAGGCGCACGGCCGGCCCGAAGACGCGATGAAGGTCGTCTTCTATTGCGGGCAGGCGGTGGTGACGCCGGACGAGGGGGACGGGCGATGAGGGGGTTCGTCGCGGGGCTGTTCGTCGCCGCCGCGCTCGGCGGGTGCGGCGACGGCAAGAAGCGCGGCGGCGGCAGCGCCGACAGCGAGAGCCACTGGCTCGCGGCGTGCGCGGCCGACGCGGAGTGCGGCGAGCTCCGCTGCCTGTGCGGGGTGTGCACGCTGCCGTGCGAGGCGGGCTGCGACGCGCTCGGCGAGGCGGCGCGGTGCGGCGGGCTGGTCGGCGGCGGCTGCGCGGCGCCGGTCGACGTGTGCACCTCGACCTGCGACGACGCGGCGGCGTGCGGCGATCTCCCGTGCCTCGCCGGCGTCTGCCAGCGGCGCACCGACCGGTTCGACGCCGCGCTCCCGGACGCCGCCGTGACCCCCGACGCCGCCCGCGCCGACGCCGCCGCGGCACCCGACGGCGCCATCGTGCCCGACGCGGCGCTCCCCGACGCCGCCCGGGACGCCGCGGTCGCGCCCGACGCCGGGCCGGCCTGCGCCGACCCCGGCTCCACGTGCCGCACGCACGACGACTGCGGTCCCCTGCTCTGCGGCGCGCCCGACGCCGAGGACCGTTGCGCGTGCGTGGCGCCCGCCGTCGAGGCGCACCCCTGCCCGCCCGCCGAGGGCTGCTGCGGCGCCGCCGACTGCCCCGCCGGCCCCGGGCGCCCCATCTGCCAGCGCCAGGGCCACGACGCTCAGGACGCGTACTGCGGCGGCGCCGGCCCGCCGGCCATCAACGAGTGCGTCACCGACGCATGCGCCGGCGACGCCGACTGCGGCGCGGACCGCGCCTGCGTCCGCGCCGGCGAACATGGCCACGTCCGCAGCGCCTGCGTCCCCGCCGCCTGCCGCGCCGACGCCGACTGCGCCGAGCGCGCCGGGGGCCGCTGCACCGCCTTCTTCACGCCGTGCTGGTCGCGCGGCTTCGCCTGCAGCTACGCCGACGACCCGTGCCGCGTCGACGCCGACTGCCCGCAGCGCGGCGCCCGCCGCGTCTGCCTGCCGCGCACCGACGGCTTCGCCGGCACGGCCTGCGTCGAGGCCCTCCCGGCCCCGTAGCCCGCCGCCGAAGGGCCGCATGGGTGCATCTCGTTCCCTCACGCCGACGTGCGAGATGCACCGACGCCGCTACGCCCGGCGCTGCCACTCCCGGCTCTGCTCGGTGCGCAGCACGCTCGCGAGCAGGCCCATCTGGCGCGCGAACGCGTCGGTCACGTCGTCGAAGGAGACGAGGCCGGCGAGGCCGCCCTCCATGTCGTAGACCGGCAGGCGGCGGGCGCCGGCGGCGCGCATGCGGTCGAGCGCGACGTCGAGGCCGTCGTCGAGGCGCACGCCCACCGGCTCGGAGGTCATCACGTCCGACACGCAGAGGCGGTCGAGGTCCTCGGGATCCTCGGCGAGCACGCTCACGACGAGGTCGCGGTCGGTCACGATGCCGAGCGGGCGCCGCGGATCGACGCGCTCGTCGACGACGACCAGCGCGCCGACGTGGTACGCGCGCATGCGCCGCGCGGCTTCGACGATGCTGGCCTCGCCGTCGACGCAGATGACGTTGCGGCTACAGATGTCGGCGATCTTCATGGTGCGCTCCCTCCGGGCGAAACGGCCTGCTCCGGAGAAATTGCAATCGCCGCGCCGCGCGCCGGTCAGCGGATCCGGTAGTCGAGGGTCACCGGACGGCCACGCCGCTCGATGTCGATCGTCACCCGCGGCGTGCTCCGCAGGCGGTCGAACAGCTCGAGGGCCTTGTTGGGGGTGTCGACCTGCTCGCCGTTCACCCGGCGGATGACGTCGCCGGGGTGCACGCCGAGCGCGTCGAAGACGCCGTCGTCCTGGACGTACAGGATCTCGAAGCCGTCGGGCTCGCCGCCGACGAGGTGCGGCCGCAGGCGGATCTGGCTGCCGAGCGCGCGCAGGTCGGCGGCGTGCGCATCGACGAGCGTACGGTCGACGCGGTAGCGGTGGGCGGACAGGCGTTGGATGCCGTCGGTCCGGCGCGCGACCGGCGGGACGGGCGGCGGTCGCGGCCGGCGCGGGGCCGGGCGGGGGCCGAAGGCCGCGTCGAGGCACTCGAACTCGCCGTCGCGGGCCAACACCACGCGCTCGCGGTAGATGGCGGCGACCTCCGCGTCGCCCAGCCGGTCGCCGGCCTTCACCACCCGCGAGTCGCCGGCCTCGCGCACCACCGCCACCGAGAGGTCGGCGGGCTGCGCGAGCATCGTCGCCAGCAGCGCGCCGGCCCCCTCCGCCGCGCGGCAGTCGTCTTCGGGACCCGGCGCCGGCGCCGGCGCCGGCTCGTAGCCCGCCACCCGCTCGATCTCGTCCGCCATCGGGTCCGGCGGCGTGGAATCGAAGAGGTGGCGCCCCGTGATCGCCGCCGCCAGCCGCGCCGCGCGCGCCGCCCGGTTCTCTTGCGGCGGCGGCGGCGAGGGCGCCTCGGCGATCGCCGCGGGCGCCAGGGCGCGGATGAGCGCCGCCTCGAGGAGATTGTTCACGATGCGGGCCGAAAGGAAGGCGCCGAGCGCGAGAAAGCCGAGCATCGCGAGGCGGAACCAATGCGCGAACAGCGTCTGCATCGTCCCCGTCGGCTCGCGCGCCGCGTCGAGCCGCACACGACCGGCCCCGCGCGGGGCCTCTCCTCAACCGACGCCGCTCGGGCCGGTCGGGTCGTGCGGGAGGGAGCCGCCGGGGGCGCGGAGGTAGACGAAGGGGGTCGCGAAGGCGAAGTTCGAGACGCGCGAGGTGTAGACGTCGGCGTAGCGCTCGACCTGGCGCGCCATGTGGCTCTTGTCGGGGCCGGCGCGCATCAGCAGGCCCCAGCGCGGGCTGTCGAGCGCGCCCGAGGCCATGGCCAGCGGGGCGATGCGCGCGTCCATCTCGCGGATGGCCGCCTCGAGCGCGCGAATGCCCTCGGCCAGCTCGCCCTCGTCCCGGTCGGAGCGCGGGCCATAGCCGGCGCGCTTGCGCAAGAGGTCGAGCCGCTGCTGCGACTGCGCCGCCTCGAGCGCCGCCTTCTCGGCCATGAGCGCGGACAGCTCGGCCTGCTTCGGCGCGAAGTAGTCGAGCGCCGTCACCTCGTCCTCGATCTCGCGCAGGATCAGCGCCGTCCGCCAGCGCAGCACGCTCTTGGCCACGTTGACGTCGACGAAGATGTGGTCGCCCACGTACAGGATCTGGCCGCCGGCGAGGCGCAGGCTGCGCTCGACCAGCGCCGCGCTGCCGCCGACGTACAGCCCGCCCTTGCGCACCGGGCCGCGGTGCTCCCGCAGCAGCCCCGAGTCGTCGACGATGTCGTACGCCGGCTGGTCGCCCTGGAAGAACTGCGGCTTGCGCGCCCCGAAGAACGACACGTCGAACAGGTCGCGCCACGTCATGCCGTCGGGCAGGAACCGATCGAACGCGAACGACAGCATCGGCGCCGCGTACGACCACTCGCTGTTCGTGATGATGAGCAGCGTCTTGCCCGCGCGCTTCTGATCGAGGAGCGCGAGCGGCGTCTCGGGGTCGAGGTCCACGAAGTAGTCGGGGTTGGCGAGGATCTCCGCCTTCAGCCGACCCTCGGCGTGGGCCGCGTCCAGCGCGCGGCGGATGTGCTCGTACAGATCGGCGTATCCCATCGGCTGCGGCAGCAGGCCGGCGTCGAGCCGGTCGACGAGCTGCATGAACATGCACGCCTCGCTGATCGAGAACAGCGTGTTCAGGAACACCCAGCGCGGCTCGCGCAGGTCGATGATCGTGCGCGCGTACGCCTCGCGCTGCGCCTCGAACGACAGCGGCCGGGTGCCGTGGTAGGCGACCTTCACGTAACCGAAGCGGTTCGCCTTCACGACGTTGCCGAGCACGGTGTCGAGGATCAGCCCGCGCACCACCAGATCGTGGTCGTACTCGAGATCGGACACCGGCCAGCCGCCGTCGCCGAGCGTCTGTTGGATGTATTCGTACGCGCGGCGCTCCCACGCCTCCACCCGGTAGTGGATCAACGTGTAGTCCATGTCGTAGCCGACGGCTTCGATCCGGCCCAGGTTCAGCGTGCGATTGCAGAAGATGTCGCGCGGGCGGCCAGCGGGTTCCATCGAACCTCCTCGGACGATCGTGGCTTGCATAGCACGAGACGAC
Organism: Myxococcota bacterium; assembly: GCA_963169045.1. GTDB lineage: Bacteria > Myxococcota_A > Bradymonadia > UBA7976 > UBA1532 > CAUJDF01. The sequence continues at coordinate 137,394 of CAUJDF010000079.1, read as the reverse complement.
GTCGCTGGTTACACTGCGCGCCGGAGGATGCCGTGAAGCGCGAACCGCTGACCTTCGAGAACATCGAGCCCCTCGTGGCCGAGGCCGAGCCCCGCTACACCTCGCTCTACGTGACATTCCGGTGTCCCGAGACCGGCGTCGAGATCCAGTCGACCGCGAGGCTCGGCGAGCGGACGCCCATCGGCGGCGACGTGCGCCACAGCTCCGACTTCGACCGCCTCGGGTTCGCGCGCGAGACGGGCAACCCGCCGTTCCTCTCCGACGGCGGGCCGCCTTCGTCGGGCCTCGACGACCTCGAGATGCACATCCGCGAGAAGCCATCGCTCGAGACGCTGCCGCCGACGGTCTACCACCACGCCGTCGTGCGCGCGTTCGAGCCGGTGCGCTTCCGCTTTCGCTGGGACGCCGAGAAGCAGAAGTACGTCGGCGTGAAGTGACGCAGCCTCGTCACGGGATCGTCACCGAGCCCCCGTAGAAAGCGCCCATGTCGGCCACGATCCTGATCATCGAAGACGAGACCGACCTGGCGAACACCCTCGCGTACAACCTGCGCCGCGAAGGCTACGCCACCCGGCTCGCGGCGACCGGCCGGGCGGGCCTCGAGCAGGCGCGCGAGCCACCGCCGCCGGACCTCGTGCTGCTCGACCTCATGCTGCCCGACACGAGCGGCTTCGACGTGTGCCGGCGCCTGCGCGCCGAGGAGGCCACGCGCCGCGTCCCGATCATCATCCTCACCGCCAAGGGCGAGGAGATCGACCGCGTGGTCGGCTTCGAGGTGGGCGCCGACGACTACGTCACCAAGCCGTTCAGCCCGCGCGAGCTGCTCCTGCGCATCCGCGCCGTGCTCCGCCGCGCCGGCCCCGACGAGGCGCCGCCCGTCGAGGAGACGCGCTTCGGGCGCCTGCGCGTGGACCGCGCCGGCCACCGCGCCTACGTCGACGACGAGGAGGTCGTCCTGACGGCGCTCGAGTTCCGCCTGCTGACGACGTTCCTCGACCGTCGCGGCCGCGTGCAGACGCGCGACGCGCTCCTGGCCGACGTCTGGGGCTACGCCGCCTCGGTCACCACCCGCACGGTCGACACGCACGTCAAGCGCCTGCGCGAGAAGCTCGGCGACGCCGGCCCCTACGTGGAGACGGTGCGCGGCGTCGGCTACCGCTTCCGCAGCCACCCCGACGAGGCCGGGGAGACGTGATCGCGCTGCGCGGGCGCCTCGGCGCGATCGCCCTGGTGGCGACGCTGGGGCTGGTGGCGGTCATCGGGCTCGAGGCCGATCTGCACGCGCGCCACCAGGCGCGCACGACGGACGAGCTCGAGCGCTTCGCGCGCACCGCCCGCCTCCTCGTCGAGACCTCGGCGCCCGGCGACCCGCTCGCCGACCGGCTCGGCGACGCCCTCGGCGGCCGCGTCACGCTCATCGCCGCCGACGGCCGCGTGCTCGGCGACTCCGCCCTCGCCGCCTCCGCGCTCCCGCGCCTCGAGGACCACTCGGGCCGGCCCGAGGTGCGCGCCGCCCTCGACGCCGGCGAGGGCCAGGCGAGTCGCCACAGCGCCACGCTCGACGACGACATGCTCTACGTCGCCGTCCCCTATGGCGACGGCGCCGGCGTGGTGCGCGTCGCGCTGCCGCTCGCCGCCGTGAGCGAGGACGTGCTGCGCCTGCGCGTCTCCCTCGCGCTGGCCGCCCTCCTCGGCCTCGCCGTCGCGCTGTTCGCCAGCCGCCTCGCCTCGCACCTCCTGACGACCAACCTGCGGCGCATCGTGCAGAGCGCGCGCGAGATCGTCGAGGGCGGCACGCGCCACGTCCCGGTGCCGCCCGAGGCCGAGCTGGGCGGGCTCGCGCGCACGCTCAACCGCATGAGCGACGAGCTGTCGGCGGTGCTCTCGGCGCTCGCCGAGGAGCGCGACCGGCTGCACGCCGTGCTCGAAGGCATGGGCGACGCGGTGGTCGCCGTCGACGCCGAGCGACGCGTCACGCTGGCCAACCGCGAGGCGCTGGCGCTGCTCGGCCCCGACGCGACGCCCACCGGCCGCACCCTGGCGGAGACGTTCCGGGCGCCGGGGCTGCACGCGCTCCTCGACCAGGTCGCGCCGGGGGAGCCCGCCGAGGCGGAGCTCGATCTGCCCGGCAATCCGCCGCGCCGCGTCCTCGCCCGCGTCACCCAGCCGCGCGCGGGCGGCGGCGCGGTGCTCGTCCTGCACGACGTCACGCGCCTGCGCCAGCTCGAGACGCTGCGCCGCGACTTCGTGGCCAACGTCTCCCACGAGCTGCGCACGCCGATCAGCGTCATCCGCGCCAACGTCGAGACGCTGATCGACGGCGCCATCGACGAGGGCCCGGAGATCGCGCGCACCTTCCTCGACCCGCTCCTGCGCAACTCGGACCGCCTCTCGCGCCTGATCGAGGACCTGCTCGACATCTCGCGCCTCGAGGCCGGCAAGTACCCGGTGCGCCCGGAGCCGATCGACGTCGAGGACGCCGCCCGCCGCGCGCTCGAGGCCGTCGCCGATCGCGCCCGCGAGAAAGCGATGACCTTGCGCGTCGACGTGCCCGCGGGCCTGCAGGTGGAGGCGGACGCGCGCGCCCTCGACCAGATCCTGCTGAACCTCGTCGACAATGCGGTCAAGTACACCCCGGCCGGCGGCCACGTGACCGTCCGCGCGACGGCGCGCGACGGCCGCGTCCGGATCGACGTCGCCGACGACGGCCCCGGCGTGGCGCCGCAGCACCGCGCCCGCCTGTTCGAGCGCTTCTACCGCGTCGATCCCGGCCGATCGCGCGCGATGGGCGGCACCGGCCTCGGGCTCGCGATCGTGAAGCACCTCGCGCTCGTCCAGAACGGCCGCGTCGGGATGGAGCCGGCGCGGCCGCACGGATCGAACTTCTGGGTGGAGCTCCCCCACCCGTGACCACCGAAAGGGATTCCATGCGTTCGTTCGTCCTCGCCCTCGCCCTCGCGCCGGCCGCCGCCCAGAGCGCGCCGCCGGGGCCGGTCGCCGGCTACGACAAGGGCTTCTTCCTGCGCAGCCCCGACGGGCGGTTCGAGCTGAAGATCGGCGCGCAGTTCCAGTTCCGGTACGGGTGGGAGCGCATCGACGAGGGCGACGACGCCTCGTCGAAGACGGCGTTCCAGATCGCCCGCGGGCGCCTGAAGCTCGGCGGCCGCGCCTGGGACGAGCACCTGCTCTACAAGGTCCAGCTGGCCTGGGACCGGGGCCACGCCTCGCTCAAGGACTTCGTCGTCGACTACGGCATGGCGCCCGACGCGCTGTGGCTGCGCGCCGGCCAGTTCAAGCGCCCGTTCACGCGCCACCAGCTGACGTCCGCCGGCGAGCTCGTGCTCGTCGACCGCGCCATCACCGACAAGGCGTTCGGGGCCGGACGCGACGTGGGCGTCGCCGTCGGCAACCGCTACGAGAAGGCGCCGCCGTTCGAGTGGGTGGTCGCGGTCTTCAACGGCACCGGCGAGACGCCGCCGGCGGGCAGCACGAGCAACGTGCCCGACAAGCTGCGCCCCGCCGTCGTCGCGCGGGCCGCCTACAACCACGGCGGCATCGACGCCTACTCGCAGGGCGACCTCAAGGGCGGCCCCCTGCGCTTCGCCGTCGGCGCGAGCGCCATCGCCGACTTCGACATCGACGACGACGAGCAGTCGGGGCTGCGCGCCGCGATCGACGGCGTCGTCAAGGTGCAGCACTTCTCGATCGACGCGGAGTTCCTCACGCGCTCGGTCGCCAGGGGCCATCCCTTCGAGGACATCGAGCGGGATGCCATCGGCGCGCGCGTCGACGTGAGCTATCTGTTCGGCAGCACGATGCCCGCCGCGCGCTTCGCCCTCGTGGCGCCCACCGGCGACGACAACGACGAGCGCGAGGTGCTCGGCGGCCTCGGCTTCCTCTTCCACGACCACCAGGCGAAGTGGCAGACGGACGCCGGCGTCGTGCAGCGGGAGTCGCCCGAGGGCGACCTCCACGACGTCCGCGTGCGCACCCAGGTGACCTTCATGTTCTGAGGGTTCAGTCCCAGTTGCCGATGAGGTTCAGCACCCAGGCGTGCAGGACGCCGGTGCCGCCGGCGGCGCGGTCCACGACGCGCAGCGTCCAGTCGCCGTTGACCGCCTCGTCGCGGGCGATGCCGGGCCCGGCGGGGAGGAGCGCGCGGAGGCGCTCGGGCGCGTCGCGCGCGCCGTCGAACACGACGGCGCTGCCGCCGGTGGGGCTCTCGAGCGTGACGAGGAGCTGCGCGGGCGCCGGGTGGGTGATGTCGAGCCGCACCTGCACGTCGATCGGCACGGTGGCGAGCCCGTAGACGCGCTGCGTGTCGGTCGCGCCGGCCATGCCGCCGTCGGGGATGGCCGCGTGCGGGATCGACGAGTACGTGCCGTGGTGGTACGCCGCGAGGCAGAAGGCGTCCTCGGGGAAGACCGTGAGGCCGGCGCAGACCAGGTCGGCGCCGCAGTCGCCGGACGCCGCGCAGGCGTCCCCCTCCCCGGGCCGCGCGTCGAGGTCGGCGCAGCGACCGAAGCGCGCGCCGGCCGGCACGCCGATGCAGCGCAGGTCGAGCGGGCAGTCGGCGTCGTCTTCGCAGGAGCGCGGATCGGAGGAAAGCGGCCGGTCGACGCAGTTGCCCCAGCCCGGCGAGCGGAAGCAGGGCGAGGTGACCCAGCGGCCGTCGGCGGCGCGCTCGGCGGAGTGGCCGCTGCCGGGGTCGAACGGCCGCGGGAAGGCATCCACGACGGTGCCGTCGGCGGCCCGGATCTCGACCGGATCGCTCGTGGCGAGGCCCGATCCCAGCGTGGTGTCGGCGGGGCGCAGCAGGATGGCATGGGCCGGCAGCGCGTACTCGCCGCGGTACTCCGGGTCGAGCACCACCGCGAAGCCGCCGGGCGGGATCACCGTCGGGCCCCCGGGCGCGAAGGCGCGCAGCACGTCGACCGCGTCGCCGTCGGAGAGCTGCAGCCCGGCCGCGTCCACCGGGAGGGCGCCGGTATTCTCGATCTCCACGAACTCGCCGGTGTCCTCGTTGGCGGGGTTGGCCATCACCTCGGAGAGGCGCAGCGACGGCGGCGGCTCGGGGCCGGCCTCCCACGCGCAGTTGTCGGCGCCCGGCGACGCGCCGCACGGCGAGCCGACCCAGCTGCCGTCGCGGTCGCCGGCGTCGAGCGCGACGAGCTCCGCCGAGCGGCCGTTGCCCGGGTCGAACGGGTGGGAGAACGAGCCGACCAGCGCGCCGGCGCGGTCGCGGATCGTGACCGGATCGCTCGTGGCGAGGCTGTTGCCGAGACGCGCGTCGCCGGCGGTCGTGAGCAGCACCACCCCCTCGGGGACGTCGTAGGCGCCGTCGTAGTCCCGATCGACGACGAGCGCGAAGCCGCCGCCGCCGGGCACCACCGTCGGGCCGCCGCGGAAGCCCTCGATCACGTCGTCGGCGTCGCCGTCGGAGAGCGTGAACCCCGCCAGGTCGACGGGCCGCTCGGCGAGGTTGAGGAGCTCCACGTACTCGCCGGTCCCCTCGTCGAGCGGGTTGGCCATCACCTCGGTGATGAGCAGCGCGGCCGCGGGCGCGGGCGGCGGCGCCTCTGCGCAGTTGCGGGCGCCCGGCGAGGCGCCGCACGGCGAGGGCACGAAGCGCTCGCCGTGGCGCTCGGCCGACACGCCGTTGCCGGGATCGAAGGGCGCGTCGTAGGCGGAGACGACGCCGCCGGCGGGCGCGAGCAGCGAGACGGGATCGCCGACGGCCAGCGCGTTGCCGAGGCGGGCGTCGCCCACGGTGAGCCGGACGGTGCCCGGCGGCAGCGGGACGCCCGCGCCGGCGTCGCGGTCGAGCACCACCGCGTAACCGCCCGGCGCCAGCACCGTCGGGCCGCCGCCGAACGCCAGGAGCACGTCCACCGCGTCGCCGTCGTCCAGGCGGTAGCCGGCGAGGTCGACCGGCGCGTCGCCGGCGTTGAAGAGCTCGACGAACTCGCCGGAGGCCTCGTCGACGGGGTTGGCCATCACCTCGTTGACGAGGACGCGCGCCGCCGGGGGCTGGTACTCGAAGGCGCCGAGGTCGGGCGCGGCGCCGGCGGGCCGCGGCGCGCCGACGGCGTCGGCGGCGGGACCGCCGGCGAGCCCGGCGTCGAGACAAGGCGAGCCGGCGCGAAGCCGGAAGTCGCGCTGCGCGGGATCGACGAAGCGCGGATCGATCGAGAGGTCGTCCTGCCCGCGCCGGTCGTTGCCGGCGTAGTTGGTGGTGTTGCCCCACACGTCGTTGCGCCGCAGCGCGCTGGCGCAGCGGGCGCAGCGCACGCCGTCCTTGTTGCCGACGACGATGTTGTTGCGCACCACCTCGGCGCCGTCGGGCCCGAGCGCCAGGCCGCCCGCCGTGTCGCCCGTCCCCGAGAAGCCGTTGCCGACGATGGTGGCGTGCTCGACGGTGATGCGGCCGCCGGAGCGCGTCACGATGCCGCCGTGCGTGTTGTTGACCACGGTGGCGTTGGCGATGCGCCCCTGGGCGTTCGTCAAGTAGAAACCGTAGCGGTTGCCCTCGGCGACCACGCCCTCGACGTCGATCGCGGCGTCGGTGGCGAGCACGCCCATGTGGTAGCCGGTCACCACCACGTTGCGCGCGGTCAGCGTGGCCCCGTGCCCGTTCAGGTGCAGCCCGAAGGGGGCGCCGTCGGCCCGCAGCGCCAGATCGCGCAGGGTGAAGCCGGCGGCGCGCACGTTGATCGTGCGGCGCAGGCTCGCACGGTCGGGGCCCGGCCCCTCGATGGTCAGATCGGCCACCTCGATCGTCACGTCGGCGCCGAAGTCGCCGGGGCCGACGCGGATGGTGTCGCCGGGCCGCGCCGCGCGCACCGCCTCGCTCAGCGTGTCGAAGGCGCCGGGCACCTCGAGCACGAGGCCCCGGCGCGCCTGACCGAGGGGCAGCCCGTCGCCGTCGTCGGGGGCGCAGGCGCAGCAGATCAGGGCGATCAACAGGGGGCTCAGGTGACGCATGGCAACCTCGCGCGGCCATCCTGGCCCAGCGCGGTGCGCATGCCAACGGGAATCGCGATGCCTGCCGCCAGGGATTTGCCTCCCCGTCACGTCCCTGTCACCGACCGTGGGTAGAACTCGTCGGCGAGAGGAGCGACAGATGACGAACACACGGCGCTTCGCCATCGCCGCCGTGATCGCGCTGGCCGGCTGCGGCCGGAAGGCACCGGACGGCGCCCCCGTCGCCATCGACGGCTCGAGCACGGTCTTCCCCATCAGCGAGGCCGTCGCCGAGGAGTTCCAGGCCGAGGAGTCGCAGAAGGGAGGCGGCGCCCGGGTCACGATCGGCGTCTCCGGCACCGGCGGCGGCTTCGAGAAGTTCTGCCGCGGCGAGGTCGCCGTCGCCGGCGCCTCGCGGCCGATCAAGCCCTCGGAGGTGAAGGCCTGCGGCGAAAAGTCGATTGAATTCATCGAACTGCCAGTGGCCTACGACGGCATCGCCATCGTGGTGAACAAGGACAACGACTGGGTCGACACGATCACGATCGCCGAGCTCGCGATCCTCTGGGCGCCCGAGGCGCAGGACAAAGTCCGCAAGTGGAGCGACGTCCGCCCCGACTGGCCCGACCGTGAGATCCATCTGTTCGGCGCCGGCGTCGACTCGGGCACCTACGACTACTTCACCAAGGCGGTCGTCGGGCGGGAGCACGCGAGCCGCGGTGACTACACCTCGAGCGAGGACGACAACGTCCTCGTCCAGGGCGTCTCCACGGACCCCGGCGCGCTGGGCTTCTTCGGGTTCGCCTACTACGCCGAGAACCGGGACAAGCTGAAGCTCGTCCCCGTGGATCCCGGCGACGGCGTCGCGATCACACCGAGCGAACAGACCATCGTCGATGGCACCTACCAGCCGCTCTCCCGCCCGATCTTCATCTATGTGAGCAAGGCCGCCGCGGAGCGGGACGAGGTGACGCGCTTCGTCGATTTCTACCTGGGCCACGCGGGGAGCCTCGCCGCCGAGGTCGGCTACGTGCCGCTCCCCGACCGCGCCTACGCGCTGGCGAGGCAGCGCTTCGGGGCGCGCGAGCCCGGCTCCGTGTTCGGCGGCGCGGGATCCCAGGTGGGGGTCACCGTCGAGAAGCTCCTGGAGCGCGAGTGAACGACATCGCCCAGGCCCGCCCGGATGTGACCGCGATGCCACGCAAGGCACCCGCCCGGCTGCGGGGCTGGCGCGAGCGCGCGGTCGTCGCCGGGCTGCTGGCCTGCGCGGCGCTCTCGGTGCTCACCACCGCGGGCATCGTGGCCGTCCTCGGCGTCGAGGCGGCGAGGTTCTTCGCGGAGGTCGGCCTCGGCGAGTTCCTCGGCGACACGCGCTGGACGCCGCTCTTCGCCGACCCCCACTTCGGCATCTGGCCGCTCGTCTCGGCCACGCTGCTGACCTCGGCCATCGCCGTCGCCGTCGCCCTGCCCTTCGGCCTGCTCTCGGCGATCTACCTCAGCGAGTTCGCGCCGCCGCGGGCGCGGCGCCTGCTGAAGCCGGCGCTCGAGGTGCTCGCCGGCATCCCCACCATCGTCTACGGCTTCTTCGCGCTCGTCGTCGTGACGCCGCTCCTGCAGAACGTCGTGCCGGGCCTCGCCGGCTTCAACGCGCTCAGCCCCGGCCTCGTGATGGGCATCATGATCACCCCCATGATCGCGTCGCTCAGCGAGGACGCGCTCACCGCCGTGCCCGCGTCGCTGCGCGAGGCGGCGTACGGCCTCGGCGCCGGCAAGCTGCCGACCATCTTCCGCGTGGTGCTCCCCTCGGCGCTCTCCGGGATCGCCGCCTCGGTGGTGCTCGCGGTCTCGCGCGCCATCGGCGAGACCATGATCGTCGCCATCGCCGCCGGCCAGCAGCCGCGGTTCACGCTCGATCCGCGCGTCCCCGTCGAGACCATGTCCGCCTACATCGTGCAGGTGAGCATGGGCGACGTGCCCACGGGCACGCTGGCCTACCGCACGCTCTTCGCGGTCGGCGCGGCGCTCTTCGTGATGACGTTCGTGATGAACCTGCTCGCCCAGCGCCTCGCGCGCCGCTTCCGGAGGCTCGTGTGACGCGCCGCCGCCTCGCCGAGCGCGCCTTCGAGGGGCTCTGCCTCGCCGCCGTCCTGCTGCCGCTGGCGCTGCTGGTCGTGCTGCTCGGGGACGTGCTCGTCGACGGCCTGCGCCGCCTCGACTGGGACTTCCTCGGCGGCTTCCCGTCGCGCAGGGCCTCGGACGCCGGCATCCTGCCCGCGCTCGTCGGCACCGCCTGGCTGCTGCTGCTGACCGCGCTGCTGGCGCTGCCGATCGGCGTCGGCGCCGCGCTCTACCTCGAGGAGTACGGCGGCCGCCGCCGCCTCGCCACGCTCATCGAGGTGAACATCTCGAACCTCGCGGCGGTGCCCTCGGTCGTCTACGGCCTGCTCGGCCTCGCCGTCTTCGTCCGCACGCTCGGCATGGGGCGCAGCGTGCTCGCCGGCGCCTGCACGCTGGCCCTGCTCATCCTGCCGGTCGTGATCACCGCCGCGCGCGAGGCGCTGCGCACCGTGCCGGACGCCATGCGCGAGGCGGGCCTGGCCCTCGGCGCCACCCGCTGGCAGACCATCCGCGGCGTCGTGCTGCCGATGGCGCTGCCCGGCATCCTCACCGGCTCGATCCTGGCCCTCTCGCGTGCCATCGGCGAGACGGCGCCGCTCGTGGTCATCGGCGCGCTGACGTACATGGCGTTCCTGCCGACGGATCCGACGTCGCCGTTCACCGCGCTGCCGATCCAGATCTTCAACTGGATCTCCCGCCCGCAGGCCGCCTTCGCCGAGAACGCCGCCGCGGGCATCGTGGTGCTCTTGGCGACGCTGCTCGTGTTCAACGCGGCGGCCGTGCTGCTTCGACATCGCCTCGAGCGGAGGACGCGTCTTTGAAGTCACCCCCCGAGATCACCGCCTTCGGCGTGCAGGGCCTCGTCGCCGGCTTCGGCGACAAGGAGGTCCTGCACGGGGTCTCGCTGAACATCCCCGCGCGCAAGGTGACCGCGGTGATCGGCCCCTCCGGCTGCGGCAAGTCGACGCTCATCCGGTGCCTGAACCGCATGCACGAGCTCGTCCCCTCGGCGTGGGTCCGCGGGACGCTGCGCCTCGACGGCAGCGACGTGTACGGCGACGAGGTGGACCCGGTGATGCTCCGCCGGCGCGTGGGCATGGTGTTCCAGAAGCCGAACCCCTTCCCCACGATGTCGATCCGCGACAACGTGCTGTCGGGGCTGCGCCTGACCGGCCGCGTCCCGCGCGGCGAGACCGAGCGGATCGTGCAGAAGGCGCTCGAGCAGGCCGCGCTCTGGGACGAGGTGAAGGACCGCCTGGACGACCCCGGCACGAGCCTGTCGGGCGGTCAGCAGCAGCGACTGTGCATCGCGCGCTCGCTGGCGGTCGATCCCGAGGTGCTCCTGCTCGACGAGCCCTGCTCGGCCCTCGATCCGGTCGCCACCGCCCGCATCGAAGACCTCCTCGGCGCGCTGCGGGAGCGGTACACGATCGTGATCGTGACGCACAACATGCAGCAGGCCGCGCGCGTCTCAAGTCTGACGGCGTTCCTGCTCGCCGGCGACCTGGTCGAGTTCGGACCGACCTCCGACCTCTTCACGGCGCCCGGGGACCCGCGCACCGAGGACTACATCACCGGCCGGTTCGGGTGAGCAGCGTGCACGGGCCGAACAAGAGGCACATCGACCGCGACTACGAGCGGGAGCTCGGTGAGCTCCGCGAGCGCCTGCTCCGCATGGCCGGCGTCGTCGAGTCCATGATCGCCGACGCCGTGCGCGCCTACATGACGCGCGACACGGCGCTGGCCCGGCGCACGATCGACGTCGACCCGCAGGTGAACCGCGCCGAGGTCGAGGCCGACGCGCTCTGCCTGCAGATCCTCGCACGGCGCCAGCCGATGGCCGGCGACCTCCGCTTCGTGACGCTGGCGCTGAAGATGGTCACCGACCTCGAGCGCATCGCCGACCTGGCGGTGAGCGTCGCGCACCGGGCGCTCGCGCTCGCCGACATGGACGCGCCACCCCCGCCGCACCCCGACATGGAGCGCATCGCCGAGCTGGCCGGCGCGATGGTGCGCGAGGCGATCGACGCGTTCGTGCGCCGCGACGCCGCGCGAGCGCGCGCGGTGCTCGAGCGCGACGACGAGGTCGACGACCTGTACCACGGCCTCTTCCGCGACCTGCTCGCCGAGATGCGCGGCCACCGCACGACGATCGACGCCGGCATCCTGGTGCAGGCCGCCGCCAAGTTCCTCGAGCGCATCGCCGATCACGCCACCAACCTCGCCGAAGAGGTGATCTTCTTCGTCGACGGGACTGACGTGCGCCACCGGGGCAAGCGCTGAGGCCGCTCGCCTCACAGCGGCGGCCATCCAAGTGGACGACGCCTCGCTTGTCCGGCAAGGCGAGCGCTTCGTTCCGGCCCCTCGACAGGACTACGGCCCTGCCTTCGGGGCCGCGCCTCGCTCTCGCCTCGCCGTCCGGCGCGATCCATCGTCCACTTGAACGCCCGCCGCTGTCAGGCGGTCGCCTTCAGGCCGACGATCCCGACGACGATCAGGCCGAGGAAGACGAGGCGCAGCGCGTCGCGGGGCTCGCCGAGCAGCCACATGCCGACGAGCGCGGTGCCGGCGGCGCCGATGCCCGTCCAGACGGCGTAGCCGGTGCCGACGGGGAGTGTCTTCATCGCCTGCGCGAGCAGGACGAAGCTCGCGAGCATGCCGGCGACCGTCAGGACTGAAGGCAGCGGCTTCGTGAATCCTTCGGTGTACTTGAGGCCGATCGCCCAGGCGATCTCGAGCAGTCCGGCGATGAAGACGAGCACCCAGGCCATCGAACGCTCCGCCTGCGGAGGACGCGCAGCGTATCGCAACGCGCGCCATCGGTAGACGTCTCACCGTCGGTCCTCCGTGACAGCGGACGGTCCCCTGATTAGACTCCGCCGCGACGCCGTGACCGGAGGTGCTCGTGCTGCTGGATCGGTTCGTCCGCTGGCTCATGCCGCGCGAGAGCCAGTTCTTCGTCTACCTCGACTCGATCGCGAAGAACGTCGTCCTCGGCGCCGACTGCTTCGCCGAGCTGCTCGACGCCGAGGGGAAGGCGGGCTTCCTCGCCGTCGCCGAACGTTTGCGCAAGATCGAGCACGAGGGCGACGGCATGGCCCACCTGCTCTACGAGGAGCTCGACCGGACGTTCGTCACCCCCATCGACCGCGAAGACCTGCACGCGCTCACCTCGAAGCTCGACGACGTGCTCGACGTCCTCGAGGCCTGCGCCGGCCGCATCGTCGTCTATCACCTCACCGAGCTGACGCCGGCGATGAAGGACCTGGTGCGCATCGCGCGCGACGCGGCGCACCAGGTGGCCAAGGCGATCACCCTGCTCTCCGACTTCAGCAAGTCGGGCGAGATCAACGTCATCGCCATCCAAGTGAACTCGCTCGAGAACGAGGGCGACCTGCGCTACCGCAAGGAGCTCGAGCGCCTGTTCTCGAGCGTCACCGATCCCATCGAGCTGATCCGCGAGAAGGAGATCCTCGACGTGCTCGAGGACGCCATCGACACGACCGAGGACGTGATCGACCTGGTGCGATCCGTCGTCGTGAAGAATGGTTGATCCTTTCGTCCTGCTGGTGGCCGTCGTCGTGATGGCGCTGGCCTTCGACTACATCAACGGCTTCCACGACACCGCGAACGCCATCGCGACCGTGGTGTCGACCAACGTGCTGCCGCCGCGCACCGCGGTGTTCCTCGCGGCGGCGTTCAACTTCATCGGCGCGTTCCTCGGCACCGGCGTGGCGAAGACCATCGGCGGCGACATCGCCGATCCCGGCTCCATCACGCAGACGGTGGTGCTCGGCGCGCTCGTCGGCGCCATCGTCTGGAACCTCATCACGTGGTGGTTCGGCCTGCCCTCGAGCTCGTCGCACGCGCTCGTCGGCGGCATCGTCGGCGCGGTGGCCTGCCATCGCGTGCTCGACGAGGACGCGCCCTTCGGCGGCACGCTGGCGCGGCTCTTCGAGTCGAAGGGCGTGATCAAGGTCATCGAGGGCCTGATCATCTCGCCCATCTGCGGCCTCCTCATCGGCTTCATCCTCATGGTGCTGCTGACGTGGATCGTGCGGCGGCGCAGCCCGACGCAGATCAACCGCAGCTTCCGAAAGCTCCAGCTGGTCTCGGCGAGCGCCATGGCGCTGTCCCACGGCTCCAACGACGCCCAGAAGGCGATGGGCATCGTCACGATGTCGCTGTTCGCCTATTACGGCTCGCGGGCCGCCGAGGCGCCGCCCTGGCTGAACATGGAGAGCTGGCAGGCCACCCGCGAGCTGTCGATCCCCACCTGGGTCATCATCGCCTGCGCGGCGGCCATGGCCGGCGGCACGGCGGCGGGCGGCTGGCGCATCATGAAGACGATGGGCCACAAGATCATCAAGCTGAAGCCCATCCACGGCTTCGCGGCCGAGACCGCCGGCGCCGTCGTCATCCTCGCGGCGTCGCACCTGAAGATGCCCGTCTCGACGACGCACGTGATCGCCTCGTCGATCATGGGCGTCGGCGCCTCGCGGCGTATCTCGGCGGTGCGCTGGGGCATCGCCGGCAACATCCTCGTGGCCTGGGTGCTCACCATCCCCGCCTCGGCGCTCATCTCCGGCCTGTCCTACATCGGCTTGCGCGCGTTCTTCGGCGGGTAGACCGCGTCGGCCTCCGGGCGCGTCCCGGTCCGCCGCGCCGGCGGGGCGCCCTGCCCCACCGCCCCGCGCCGGATGCGGGCGCCGGGCTGGCATCGCCCGTGCTGAGGGGAGGTCTCCAATGGGGAGATGCCTGCCCTTCGTCCTGCTGCTCGCCGCCGCCGGGTGCGCCCCCGAGCCGCCCTTCGACGAGTTCGAGGAAGCGCCGGCCTGCGTCGACGCCTGCGGCGCCGTGACGACCTGCGTCGGTAACCGCTTCGCCACCTCGGCGTGCATCAACCGCTGCGACGACCTCGTCGGCGTCGGCGACGTCACGCCCGAGACGCTCGACGCCTGCGCCGCGTGCGTGGGCGGCGCCGGCACGAGCGAGTGCAGGGCGGCGTGCGGCGATGCCTGCGCGGACCTCATCGACTTCGCGGTCTTCGAGGCCGTGCACCGCGACGACGACGGGCGCTGAGGGCGACTCGAAGGCGCCGGCGGGTCCCCAGCGGACGGCAGATGCACGTCGCGCTCCACCGCGCCCTCCGTCACCACCGGCGCCGCGAGCACGTCGTCGCCGAGGAAGAGCGGGTCCCGCCCGTCGCGCCAGAGCCCGGGCCGGCCCGGTTCGACCGGGTACGGGTGCCGGACGAGCGGCAGGCCGGCCCGCAGCAGCGCCCGCAGCGTCGGCAGGAGGCGCACGTGCACGCGCGCACAGCGGCGAAAGTGCGCCCGCGTCTCGGCGTCGCGGTCGAACGTCCAGTTCTCGCCGGCGTCGGAGCCGTGGTGCGTGCGCATCACCGGCTGGATCGCCGCGAGCGACGTCCAGCGGAAGAACAGCGCCTTCGTCGTCGGCGGGCTGCGCAGGCCGCTGTCGCCGGCGACGTCGCTGCCGAAGAGCGCGACGCCGGCGAGACCGAGGTGTGCGGCGATGGGGATCACCGTCGGCAGGCCGTCGTCGCGCCCCCAGTCCGTGTTCTGGTCGCCGCCCCACATCACCGGGGCGAGGCCGGCGGTGCCACCGTTCACCGAGGCCCAGCCCGACCGCGCGAAGAAGAGGGCGCCGGACTCGGCGTGGACGCGCTGCCACTCGAGCGGGTAGCGGTTGTGCGCCGCCCAGCCGTCGTCGCCCGACGCGAGGCGACCTTCGACGGGCAGCCACTCGGCGAAGTCGGCCATCCAGCCGTCGAGGCCGAGCCGGCGCGCCTCGGCGAGGTGGCCGGCGAGCCACGCGCGGGCCGCGGGCGAGGTGAGGTCGACGAGGCCGGCGCGGCGTCCGGCGAGGTCGACCAGGAGCAGTGGCTCGCCGTCGTCGCCGCGGACGAGGTGGCGGCGGCCCTCGGCGAACGTCGGCGTCGCACGCGGCGAGCGCCGCCGCCAGCACGAGCGCATGCCGCATCGTGTCAGAACGCGAGCGCGAAGCCGAAGAGGAAGCCGGGCCCCGAGGGGTCGATGTCGCCGAAGTCCGTGCCCCCGTCGGCCACGTCGATCGCGAGCACCTGGTCCCACGTGGCCTCGACCGACAGGCCGAGGGCAAGGCCCTCGAGCGCGTCGTCGGTGAAGCTCGGGTGCAGGAAGTAGACGTCGACGCCGAGGCCCGCGTGCGCGCCCCAGGTGGAGGCCTCGACGTGGGCCTGGCTGCCCCCGGCCGGCGTGAGCTCGAGGTCGTACCACCACACCGACGGGCCCGCGCGGCCGAAGACGTCGAGCCACGGCAGCAGGTCGTGGCGCCACGCGACGGAGGCGCGCAGCGAGACGCCGCTCCACGATGTCTGGACGTCGTCGAAGACGTCGCCCGCCCGACCGCGGCCCGACCAGCTCGCGCCGACCCAGATCGAGTCGCTCAGCCGATAGTCCACGCCGACCTCACCGCCCCCGGTCGTCGGCCCGTCGGCGACCGCGTCGAACGCGTCGTCGAGCACGAAGGAGGCGCCGCCGCGCAGCGCCAGGCGCCAGTCGGCGACGAACGGCGCTTCGTCGGCCACCGGGACTGCCGCCGCTTCGGTGGTCTCCGACTCGGGGGCCTCCGGGGGCGTGGGCGCGGACTCGGCCGGTATGGACGGCGCCTCCGGGGGCGTGGGCGCGGACTCGGCCGGCGTGGACGGCGCCTCGGCCGGCGCGACCGGTGCCGCGCCTGCCGCCGGCGTGTCTGCCGCCGGCGCGACCGGCGCCGATTCCGCCGCCGGCGCGTCTGCCGCCGGCGCGTCCTCGGCCGGCGCGTCCTCCTGGGCCCACGCGGGGCCCGCCAGCCACAACAGCAGCAGTGCCTCGCGCCTCATCGGTCGAACATCCCTTCCAGCAGCAGGTTGGAGCGCTCCGTGGCCTCGCCCGCGGCCCCCATCGGCACCACCGTGATCTCGCCCGTCTGCTTCCCGTGGTCGATCAGCAGCCGCCGCGCGGCCGGCAGGACGAGCAGGTCGCGCGCGCCGCTCCGCAGCGCCACCGACGTCGGCGCCCCGGTCTCCACGCCGACCGTCACGAGCGCCGCGCCGTCGGGGCCGCCCTGGACGAGCGCGTACACGCGGTCGCCGTCGGGATCCACGCGCATCGGCCCGAGCGATGCCCCCCCCGCGAGCACGAGCGGCGTCGCCGTGCGGTCGTCGAAGTCGAGCAGCACGAGCCGGTCGTTCTCGAGCCGCGCCGCGGCGCCGCGTCGGCCCGGCAGCGGCGCCACCTCGACGACGCGCCCCTCGAGCCGCAGCGGCGTCACCGCCTGTCCGGCCCGCAGCTCGAGGCGATCGAGGTCGGCGAAGACCACCGCCTCGCCGCCGGGCGCCCACAGCAGCGCGAACCGTCCCTCCCCCTCGCCGTCGGCGCGCGGCGCCGTGAACGGCAGGATGCGCGCCACCGGCGCCCCCACGTCCACCACCCGCCGCCGCCCGGTGACCGGATCGAGCACCGCCACCGTCCCCGCCCGGCCGTTGGCGGTGAAGACGCGCTCCGCATCGGCGAGCAGGTCGCTCGGCTCGCCGCCCGCCGGCAGCAGGTTGAGCGACGGCCGGGGCACCGCGTCGGGCGCCGCCTCGTCGGGAAAAGTCAAGGCGAACACGTCCTGGCTGCCCTGCGCGCGCACGAACGCCGCGGCGCGGCCCTCGATCTCGCCGGCCACCACCTGCGCCGGCACCACCTCGCGCGCGTCCTCGGCCAGCGTGAGGTGCACGATCACCTCGCGCGCGGTCGGCGCCGCCAGGTCCAGCAACGCCAGGTAGCGCTCGGACAGGACCCAGGCGAGCTGCCGCTCGGCGCCCGCCACCCGCGCCGCCGGCGCGATGACCACCGACCGCGGCACGGCGCCGAACGAACGCAGCGTCCGCCGGACGGGGTTGCCCTCGCCGGCGGGCCGGGCCACGTCGAGGATGGCGATCTGGTTGGGGTTCGTGATGAGGGGGCCCGAAGCGGCGCCCGGCGCGTGGTGCACGATCGCGGTGTGGCCGTCCGGCGCCCACGTCACCGCGGTGAACGACGCGCCGAGGTCGTAGCGGCGGGTCTCGGCGCCGATCCACGTCGCGCCGCCCGCGGCGTCGAGCACGAGCAGCGCCGTCCCGTCCGCTGTCGGCACCGCCGCCACCGGGTCCGCGTCGAGCGCCGCGCGCGTCAGGTCGTCGGCCACCGGGTCGTAGAAGGCCACCGCCGGCTCGCCGGCGAGCAGCCACGCGGCCCGGGCCTCGAGCGCGTACGGACCGCTCGCGCCGAGCGGTCGGTCGAGATAACCGGCGCGATCACAGCCGGCGAGCAGCAACAGGCCGAGCAGGAGGCGGCGCATCACTCGATCCTCCCGTTGAGGGCGTAGCCGCTGACCGTGACGAGGCGCGCCGTCTCGGGCGCGTCGAGCTCGAGGAAGCTGATGCGCCCCTCGGGGTGCGCCTGGGTGACGAACGCGCGGCCGAGCTCCGGCACGACGCCGGCGAATTCCGGAGGCGATCCGAGCTCGTACGTGCGCACGTCGAACGTCGTGAGGTCGAGGTGCTCGAGCGCCGCCACGCCGCGGGCGGGATTCGAGAGGAGCACGAGCGCGCGCGTCCCGTCGGCGGTGAACGTCAGGCCCGTCGGCGCCGCCGCCGTCGTCGCGAGGCGCGTGAACGCCGTCCGCAGGTCGAGGAGCGAGAAGCCGTGGGAGCGCGCGAGGAACTCGTCCTCGCCGAGCGCCGGATCCGGCTCGCCCTCCTTCTTCGCGTGCAGCACGTACGCGACGCGCCCGGTCGGGTCCACCGAGACGCCGGCCACCACCTTGCGCACCGGCCGCGCGACGTGGTCGCCCGTGGCCAGGTCGAGCAGCGTGACGCGCGGGATCTCGCCCTCGCGCGCCACCGTCGTGAACAGCACCGCCACCGCGCCGTCCGGCGAGACCGCGGCGGATCCGAGGCGCTGCCCCGGCAGGTCGGTGAACGTCGCCGACGCCGGATCGGCGATCGGCACCCGCGCCGCGCGCTCCGCGGAGCGCAGCATGACGAGGACCTCGCCGCCGTCCGGCAGCAGGTCGATGTCGGTGGGCTCGGCGCCGAGGCCGGCGAGGCGCGGCGTGCCCTCCTCGAGGTCGACGATCGTGACGCCCGGCTCGCCGGGCCCGCGGCTGACCGCGTAGCGGCCGTCGGGCGTGACGAGCACCTCGCGATCGGCGTGCGCGAACACGTCGACCGCTACCGGGACGGTGGTCGCGATGTGACCCTGCTCGAGGTTCGCGAGGTCGATGATCGAGACGCCGTCCTCGGTCACGAAGAGCGCGCGCCCGCCGTCGGACGGGAACACGACGCGCGACGGCCGGAAGCCGACGACGACCGGGTGCACCTTGCCGTCGACGAGGTCGACGACCGCCACGTCCTGCAGGGCGGACGCGTCCTCGCCGGGCCGGACCTGGTCGAGGTCGAGCCAGCAGAAGGCGAAGCGCCCCGCGGGGTGGAGCGCCATCGCGTTGAAGTGGTGCGGCAGCGGGAAGAACGCGAGCTGCTCGGCCGCACCCTCGATCGCGACGAGCGTCACCTCGTCGCTGCCGCGGTTCAGCACGACGGCGCGGTCGTGACCCGGACGCGTCTGCACGACCGTCGGCTCGTCGCCGACCGCGACGCGCGACACGGCGAGCGTGCCCGCGTGGATGCGCACGACCGCGTCCTGGGCG
Organism: Myxococcota bacterium; assembly: GCA_963169045.1. Taxonomy (GTDB): domain Bacteria; phylum Myxococcota_A; class Bradymonadia; order UBA7976; family UBA1532; genus CAUJDF01. The sequence goes on along the minus strand of CAUJDF010000079.1, from coordinate 118,596 downwards.
GGATTGGCGACCCAGACGTGGTGGCGACCGACGGCGGGTGCCGAGAAGGCGGCCGTCTCGACCTCCTCCTCGGGCGGGGCGCCGCCGGCACCGCCCGCGCCGCCTCCTTCCCCTCCGCCGCCGCCCTGGAAGACGCACTGATTGCGGAAGCAGACGTACCCGTTGCCGCACTCGTCGTTGCTGAAGCAGGCGTCGCCGCCGGCGCCGTCGCCGCTGCGGTCCTCCGCCGCGCCGCCCATGCCGTCGTCGCCGCAGGCCACGAGCAGCAGCGCGAGCCACAACCCTGATGTCCGGGACACGAACCCCTCCCCATCTCTCGAGCGATTCGCCCGATGATGTACGCAACGGGCGTGCCGTCGAAAGTCGTCGTGCAGCGGAGGCGTTCGTGAACCGCGGTTCACGGAGGCGTGAAGTCAGGGCGCGGCGAAGCGATAGACGATGCCGCGCGCGAAGTCGGCGACATAGACGTTGCCGGCGGCGTCGCGGCCGAAGGTGCTCGGCGTCACCGGCCAGCGACCCAATGTGTGCACGACGTCCACTTTCCGGACGTCCTGCGGCACGTCGATCGCCCAGAAGCGACCGCTGCCGAAGTCGGCGAACAGGTACTTGCCCTTCAGCGCCGGCACGGCGTCGCCCGTCGCGAAGACGCCGCCGGTGACCGAGAGGCCCTCGTCGCGGCCGTACTCGTGGATCGGGTCGACCATGCCCTCGGCGGCGCACTGCGCGTCCGGCGGGAAGCAGTGGCGCCCCTCGCGCCGCGCCCAGCCGAGGTTGTCGCCGCGACCGACGACGTCGATCTCCTCCCACCGGTTCTGGCCGACGTCGGCGACGACCAGGCGCCCGTCCGGGGCGAACGCGTACCGCCACGGGTTGCGCAGGCCGTACGCCCAGATCTCGGGACGCCAGCCGTCGCGCCCGACGAACGGGTTGTCGGACGGGACGAGCGACGCGCCGTCGACGTCGAGGCGCAGCATCTTTCCGAGCAGCGCGCCGGGCTTCTGGCCGTTGTCGTGCGGGTCGTTGGCGGCGCCGCCATCGCCGAGGCCGACGTACAGCTTGCCGTCGGGCCCGAACTGGATCTGGCCGGCGTTGTGGTTCACGAAGGGCTGCGGCACGGTGAGCAGCACGCGCCTGCGCTCGGGCTTCGCGGCACGCAGGTCGCCGCCGGGCCCGACCGCCCACTCCTCGACCCGCGTGACGTCCTGCCCGGCCCCGGCGGCGACGAGGTTCAGATAGAAGCGCCCGTTCTCGGCGAAGCGCGGATGGAACGCCAGGCCCAGCAGACCCTGCTCCGATGCGCTGCGCACCGACACCTCGAGCCAGGGCGTCGCGCTGCCGTCGGCGACGCTCACCACCTGGATCGTCCCGCCCTTCTCGAGCACGAACATCAGGTCGTTGCGACCGGGCGGGAACTGGATGTCGGTCGGCTGCGACAGCCGCGTCGCGACCGGCGCCAGCGAGACGGCGATGCGCGGCCGCCCGGCGTCCGGACCGTCGTAGACCGGCGCCAGATCGGACGGCGGCGCGGCGAAGACGAAGTGCCGCCACGCCGCCGCGAGGGCCACGGCCGAGGCGGAGAGCACGAGGGTGAGACGAATCGAGCGCTTCATGGTCTCCCCGATGTCGCGGTCGGCGAAAAAAGTGTTGCGCCTGAAGATCAAGGTACGTAAGTTCGTTTTGGGAGCTTCGGGGCGCCGAGATTCGCCGCCCAACCTTCGAGGCGCCCACCGGCGGTGGCGTCGTCCGGTGTCCGCATGAACGCGGCGCCCCCACGCCTGCCACCTCGCCGACCTTGCCCGGGTCGGCACCGCCGCGTCCTTACGGTCGTCGGCGCCGCCACCGCCACCCCTTTCCTCCTTCAGGGCGCCCACAGCGGGCGCCCGCCGTCCTCACCCGTCAGATGCGCGCGCAGCCGGTTCCAGTGCCCGGCTCCCCGCGCCACGCGCAGCGACTGTGCCTCCGTCTCCGTCTCGCCCAGCGTGCGCGCGACGCGGTCGACCTGATCCGGGTCGAGCCCGATCTCGCAGCGCACGTCGGCCTCGCTCTCGAAGCCGGGCTTCATCAGGTTGCCGACGGCGTCGCGGTGCGGCAGGCCGAGCGTGTGCCCCAGCTCGTGGGCCATCAGCAGGTCGACGAGCACCGGCGAGACGACGGTGGTGAGGCGTCGCAACGCGCCGGCGTTCACGAACACCATCGGCGTGAACCGGGGCGCGAGCGGCAGGTACTGCCAGAACTCGGCGTCCGGCGCGTCCGGCGTCTCGCTCAGGACGCGCATCAGCACCGGCGAGATGCCCAGGCCGAGCACCACGCGGCCGTCCGACTGCAGCGCGTCGTCTCCCTCGCCCAGCGCCAGCCGCGGCAGCAGGACGACGTTCGTCACGTCCTCGCCCTGGTCGCCGTACGCCGCCGCGAAGTCGATCAGCGGCCCGAGGGTGAAGCTGAACGCCTCGCGCAGCACCGCCTCGAACTCTTCGGGCGTACCCTCGAAGGTCGCGGCCTCGAAGTCGACGGTGGGGAACCGCTCGCGCAGATGCCGCTGCAAGGCGTCGACGTCGTCGTTCATCACCCACTCGAGCGACACCTCGGTCGGCGCGTGTCGCGACTCGAACTCGACGCCGAGGCGACGGTACCAGCGCTGCAGTGCGGTCGTGTAGGTGGCGACGTCCGCCGCCTGCGGGTGCACGAAGAGGCGAAGCTCGCGTCGCCGGCCGAGCGGCCGCAGCACCCGATCGCAGGCCTCGCGGCCGTACGGCGCCGCCGCGAACCACGCCGCGAAGTTCTCCGCCGGCTCGGCGACGCCCGGGAAGTCGTCGTCGCGCGTCACGTACGGCCCGCCGCCGTCGCCGCCGTCGTCGCACGCGACGAGAAACACCAGCGCGATCAGCCACTTACGCACGGAGATGCTCGACGAGCCAGCGGCTGCAGAGGTCCGGCCGGTCCTGCTGCACCCAGTGGGAGGCGTCGGGGATGAACCGCAGCGCGAACGGTCCCGCGAACCAGGCCTCCATGCCGTCGGTGAGCTCCCGGCCGAGCGCGGTGTCCCGCTCGCCCCAGACGACGAGCGTCGGCGCCGTGATGGGGGGCACCGGCGGAGGGGTCGCGGTCAGGACGGCGCGCGCCAGCGAGCTGCGCAGCGCGGCGCGGTAGTAGGCGATGGCGCCGCGAGCCGCGCCCGGCACGCGCAGCGCGTCACGGTAGCGCGCGACGTCCTCGGCCGTAAAGGCCTCGGGATGGACGGCGGTCCCGAGGATGCCCCTGCCGACCACCTGCTCGGCGCGCCGGGCGAGCAGGCGCTCCGGGAGGAACGGCACCTGGAACGCGAGCATGTACCAGGACCGCCCGACCTGCTTGAGGTTGTAGCGTCCGTCGCGGCGCATGTTCCGCGCCCACGCCGCCGGGTGCGGGCAGTTGAAGACGGCGAGCCGGTCGACGACCGCCGGGTGCGCGATCGCCGTCGACCAGGCGATCGCGCCGCCCCAGTCGTGGCCGGCGATCGACGCACGCTCGACGCCGAAGTGCCGCACGAGCGCGCGTACGTCGTCGACGAGGCGCTCCATGCGGTACGGCCGGAGGCCAGCGGGCTTGTCGGAGAGGTTGTAGCCGCGCAGATCGGGCGCGACGGCGCGGAAGCCGGCGCCGGCGAGCGCCGGGATCTGGTGGCGCCACGAGTACCAGTGCTCGGGAAAGCCGTGCAGCAGCAGGACGAGCGGGCCTTCGCCCTGCTCGACGTAGTGCAGCCGGACGCCCGGCTCGACCTCGGCGAAACCCTCGCGCCAGTCCCCGATGTCCCGCGCTCCCGCCACGCCCACGTTCCCCTCCCGGCCGCCGGCGGAGCGTAGGCCAGGAGCGCGGAGCCCGGCAACCGCCGCCGCGGCGCCGACCGCTTCCGCCGGCGACGCCCGCAGACCTGCCCTTGACGGCCGGCGCCGGGCGGCGGGACGATCGGGGCGTCGACACCGGGCGCGGTCCCGGCGGGAGATCTGCCATGCGCGCAATGCTGCTCGTCGTCGGCCTCTCGATCGCGGGCTGCGGGGGCGAGCGCTCGGACGCGCCGCCGGCGATCACGCCGCCGGCCTCGGCGCCGGTGCGGACGCCGCCGCCCGCCGTCGAGGCCCGCGCGGAGCGCCTCGCGTTCACGTTCACCCCCGGCGTGCGCGAGCAGGAGGCCGTCGACTACGTCCTTCGCTGCGTCGCCGTCGACCCGGAGGACGCCCCCGCCGCCGCCCGGCTCACCTGCCCCATCGATCTGCGCGGGCTGAAGATGGACGTCAGCGAGGGCCCCGGCGGCACGAGCCTGATGCTCTACACGGGCGATCCGAAGGTCAGCGAGGACCTGCGCCGTTGGTTCGAGGAGCACCGCGACCGCAACGAGTAGCCGCGGTATGCTGGCCCCATGGTCAAGAAGATCAAGAAGAAGCGGCCCGCGGCGGCGAAGCCCGGGGGCGCCGCCGCCGGTTCGCCCACCTGGTACGTGCCGTTCGACGCCCAGGGCCAGGCGGCCATCTTCATCCACGGCCACGGCGACACCGACGACCACTCCGGCTGCGGCCCGGTGGTGATGTGCTGCGAGCGGGCGCAGGTTCCGTACCGGGCGCTGGCGCCCGAGCTGTGCGCGCGCATCGACCAGGGCCTGTACCAGACGGGCGACCACCTCTCCTCGTGGCTCGAGGGCGGCGTGGGGGCCATGTACTTCGTGCTCTGCGACCCGGACGACCCCAACGCCATCTATCAATTCGGGCTGCCGGCGCCGATGGCGCTCGACGTGCTCTCCGGACGCAGACCGGCCGCGCAGTTCCGGCGCCCCGACCTCCGCCACTCAGCAGCCAGCCCCGCGGAGTGACCATGCGTCACGACAACGAAGAGCGTTTCATCGAGCTCCTCGAGAGCCAGCACCGCTTCCCCGACGCCTACCTGTTCAAGGTGATCTGCCGGGGCGGCGCCGACGTCGTGCAGCGCATGTTCGACCTCGTCTGCGAGCGCAGCGGCATGGTGCCCGCCGTGTCGCCGCCGGCGCGCCGCCCGAGCAGCCACGGCCGCTACACGGCGGTCGACGTGGAGCTCGTCGCCCACAGCGCCCACGACGTGCTGAAGGTCTATCGCATCCTCGCCGAAATGGACGACGTGGTCTCCTACTTCTGAGCGGCGGGGAGCGCCTCCACCACGCGGAAGCGCCGGCCATCGGCGCGCTCCGTCGCCCACGTGAACAGACAGAGCCGGTCGAGGACCAGCGCGGCGCCGACGGCCGGCTGCGCGGTCGCCCAGGCGACGGCGCGGCGGCGCTCGGCGTCGGGGGCGCTCCGGCGGGGGCGCGCGACGGTCACGTGGGGCTTGGGCGCGCGGCGCTCCGGCGCGCAGCCCGCGGCCTCGAGCGCGACGGCCTGCGCCGCGGCCATGTAAGCGGCCACCGGCTCGCCGCCGTCCGCGATCAGCACCGAGAGCGCCGACGGCCGTCGCCGGTCGCCCATCGGCGCGATCCCGCCGAGCCGGACGGCGAACGACGCGAACGGGATGGCGCGCGCGGCCTCCCACCCGGCCCTCGCCCGGTCCTCGCCGCACGGGCCGAAGAAGGCCACCGTGAGGTGCAGATCGGCGGGATGGAACGGGCGCACCTCCGGGGGCGCGCCCGCGGCCACGGAGGCGTACCACGACGCGGCGGGCACCTCGATCCCGATGAACCAGTTCGGCTGCACGGCTTCTCCTGCTTGCCACCCAGTCACCGTATTCGTGTAGTGTTGCCGTGACACTGTCCGGGAGGGGGGCCGGGACGATGTTGCACGGATTGCGACGATTTTTGGCGCTCCTGTTGCTCGCGCCGGTGGGCGCGAGCGCCCAGGTGCCCTCCGTCCTGCACCAGGAGGGCCTGCTCGTCAACGCCGCGGGCGACCCGATCGCCGGGCCCGTCCGCCTCGAGTTCCTGCTCTACGCGGCGGCGGCCGGCGGCGCGCCGGTCTGGTCCGAGGCGTACGACAACCTGGCGCTGACGCAGGGCTACTACAGCGTGCTGCTCGGCTCGACCCGGCCGCTCGCCGAGGCCACGGTGCTCGGCGCGCAGTACCTGACGGTGCGGGTGAACAACGGCGCGGAGCTGACGCCGCGCGTTCGGCTGGCCTCGGTGCCGTTCGCCATGGTCGCGCGCTCCGTGGTGGGCGGCGGCGTCGACGCGGCCCAGGTGCGCGTCGGCGGGAACCTCGTGATCGACGCGAACGGCCGCTGGGTGGGCAACGCCGCTGGTCTGCAGGGCCCTCCGGGGCCCGCTGGCCCCGCCGGTCCGCAGGGTCCGGTCGGTCCGCAGGGGCCCGCCGGCGGCGCGGGCAGCCCCGACACGCCGGCGCAGGTGCTGGACAAGATCGTCCAGGTCGACGGCCCCGGGAGCGGCTTGGACGCCGACCGACTCGACGGGCTCAACGCCGCGCAGTTCATGCGCGCGGACCAGAACACCGGCACGACGGGCGCGCTCTCCGCGGGCAACGGCCTGACCGTCGCGTCCAACGGACGCAACGTCGCGCGCGTCATCGGGGCCACCGGCGCCGGCGTCGACAACGAGAAGCAGCTGCGCCTCGACCCCCAGGACGACGCGTTCGAGGGCGGCCACCTGCAGCTGTCCGGCGCCGGCAACCACCAGGACTGGGCCGTCGACAACTATCGGGGAGCGCTGCGGATCTACGAGCCGGCCCCCTCGCGCGATCAGGCGGGGCGCACGCGCGGCACCGTGCAGGTCAACGGCGGCCTCGGCGTCACCGGTCAGCTCACCGTCGGCGCCCTGAGCGCCAACGCGGTCAACGTCAACGGCCGTCAGATCATCGATGGCACGGGCCGGATCAACCAGGCGCAGTGGGATCTCTACGCCGAGGTGCGGGTGCTGACCAACAGCGCCGGCAATCCGGACCGGAACATGTACATCAACTATCCGAACCGCAACGACTCGCGCACGTTCATCTACAACCACCCACACGTCGTGGGAAACCTGACCGTCGACGGCAACGTGATGATGGGCGGCGGGTTCTACAAGGTAGGCATCACCTACACCTGCGAGTCGGGCGGCGGTCCGCTGGGCAACTGCCCGAACAGCGGCTTCTGGACGTTCGACAAGATCGTCATGGAGCACAACCACGCCGACGTGCCGGCCCGCATGAACGCGCTGCCCACGGGCTCCATCGGCGTGGAGGGCGTCGTCCGCGCCGACGGCGACATCACGACGGGCAGCAACCTCGTGGCGGCGGGGCAGGTGCGGGTGGGCAACTCGACGCTGGCCAGCGGCAGCCTGGCGCTCGGCGCGGCCGCGAACCAGACGCTCACCGCAGCGCAGCTGGCGACGCTCGTGGGCGGCGGCAACGCCGACGCGCTGCACACGCACGCCGGCATGGATCGCCGCTGGATCCACGTCGGCAACCTCAACGACTACTTCGGGTTGCTGAACCAGTACCCCCTGACGCAGTGGGAGTATGGCGTCACGTACAACACGCAGACGATCCTGCCCATCGTCGTGTCGTTCTGGAACCGCGGCTACCGCGTGATGGGCCAGTACGACTACATGGTGGGCGATCGCTTCCCGTGGGAGGGCGGCGGCAGCTTCACCATCGGTGGCGCCGCCTGGTTCTACGACACGCACAGCGCTGCCGACGACGGCTGCAATGCCGGCGGCCAGTGGTTCCACCAGTACTACTATCGGCTCGGCAATCCCAACACGTGGAACAGCCAGGGAGACACCCAGTGGTGGGGCGGCAACGGCTGCAGCATTCCGAACCTCTATGTGCGCCGCTTCTGACACGAGACGCAGGAACATGATGCAGAGACACATGCGGTTCCTCCTCGTCCCGACGCTGGCGGCAGCCCTCTTCGCTTGCGGCGGCGAGGACGGCGGTGGTGGCGGCGCGCCCGGCGGCGACGCGGCGCCCGGCGGCGATGCGTCGCCGGGCGCGGACGCGGGCGCCGACGGGGCGGTCGTGACGCCCGACGCCGGACCGCCGATCGACGCGGCGCCGGTGACGTCCGACGCGGCGCCGGTGACGCCCGACGCGGCGATCCCGCCACCCCCCGACGGCGACGGCGACGGCGTGCCCGACGACAGCGACAACTGTCCGGGGGTCGTGAACGCGGACCAGGCCAACGGCGACGGAGACGCGAACGGCGACGCCTGCGACGTCTGCACCGACGGCCCCGACGCGCTCGACGGCGACGGCGACGGCGTGCCCGACGCGTGCGACGTCTGCCCCGCCGCCGTCGACCCGGACCAGGCCGACGCCGACGGCGACGGCACCGGCGACGCCTGCGAGATCGCGCCGATGGACACCGACGGCGACGGCGCCCTCGACGGCGAGGACAACTGCCCGTTCTCCGCGAACCCCGACCAGGCCGACGCCGACATGGACGGCACCGGCGACGTCTGCGAGGAGGTCGTCGTGGGCATGGACGCCGACCGCGACGGCGTGGCCGACGCCGACGACAACTGCCCCAACCTCGCCAACGCGGACCAGGCCGACGCCGACATGGACGGCACCGGCGACGCCTGCGAAGGCCTCCCGCCCGATGCCGACGGGGATGGCGCGCCGGACATGACCGACAACTGCCTGTTCGAGCCGAACGCCGACCAGTCGGACCGCGACGGCGACGGCTTCGGCGACGTCTGCGACCCCGACACGCCCATCGATCCGCCCGGCGACGACCGTGACGGCGACGGCATCGAGGACGCCGACGACAACTGCCCGGACGCGGTGAACGCCGATCAGTCCGACCTCGAGGACGACGGCGTCGGTGACGCCTGCGACAACTGCCCGGGGCTGGCCAACCCGGATCAGGTCGACGCCGACATGGACGGCGCCGGCGACGTGTGCGACGCGCCCGTCGGCGGCGACTTCGACGCCGACGGCGTGCCGGACGCGGACGACAACTGCTTCGGCGCCGCGAACCCCGACCAGGCCGACGAGGACGGGGACGGCGCCGGCGACGTCTGCGATCCGGTGAGCGACATGGACGCCGACGGCGTTCTCGATGGACGCGACAACTGCCCGAATGTGGCCAATCCGGGTCAGGCCGACGCCGACAGCGACGGCATCGGCGACGCCTGCGAGGGGGCGTCGGACCTCGACGGCGACCGCGTCCCCGACGCCGAGGACAACTGCCCGAACACACCGAACCCCGACCAGCGCGACAGCGACGGGAACGGTCAGGGCGACGCCTGCGACGCGTTCGCCGATCCCGACGGCGACGGCATCCCCAGCGGGATGGACAACTGCCCGGCCGTGGCCAACCCCGACCAGCGCGACGCCGATCTCGACAACGTCGGCGACGCCTGCGACGGCTGAATGCTGGCGCTCCTCCTCGCGGCGGCCCTCGCCGTCCCGCCGGCCCACCGCATCGAAAACGTGCCTTATCTCGAGCAGTTGCGTGGCCCCTTCTGCGCGGCGGCCGCGGTGGCGATGGCGGCGCGCAGCCAGGGCGCGGCCGTCGACGCCCTCGGCCTCGCCCGGCAGGTGACGGTCGCCGCCGACGGCATCGCCTGGCTCGATCTGGCCGACGTGCTGACGCCGCTCGGCCTCGAGACGCTGGTCGTGGTGAGCGACGCGGACGAGGTCCGGCGCACGCTCGCCGCCGGCCTGCCGGTGATCGTCTCGACGCGGGAGGGCGGCGCCAAGCACGCCGTCGTCCTCACCGGCTACGACGTCGATGGCTGGGACGTGCTCGATCCGGCCAACGCGTCGCGACGCCGGCTGTCGCGCGGCGAGCTCGACGCCATGTGGGCCGGCCGCCAGGCGGTGATCGTGCGGCGCGCGGCCGGCGGCGGCCCGCCGCTCGAACGGTGGCGCGCGCAGACGCGGCGCTATCGCGCGCTGGAGTGGGGCCTGCGCGCCGAGGCCCAGCCCCAGCCCGCCGGCCGGCTCGCCCTCTACCGGCGCGCGGTCGCCGAGGACGCGACGATCGCCGAGCTGCGCAACAACCTCGCCATCGCGCTCGCCGGCGCCGGCCTCGCGCCCGAGGCCTGCGCGGAGCTCGCCGCCGCCGAGGCGCTCGCGCCGGCCTGGCCCGTGCCCGCCGACAACCGCCGCAAGCTCGGCTGCCGCTGACCCGGCGTCACAGGCGGCCCGCCGGGACGGTCAGTCTCCGAGGCGGCTCCGGGCGAGGGCGACGCGTTCGCGCTCCTCCGGGCGCTCGCCGGCGAGGCCCACGTAGCGCACGAGCTCGGCGCGCCCCTCGTCGGGTCGACCGAGGTCGAGCAGCAAGCGCGCGCGCTCGAAGGCGATCTCGGGGATGGCGGCGGCGTCGGGCGCGAGGCGGTCGACCAGCGTCAGCGCCTCGGTGAGGCCGCCGCCCGCATGCAGGGCGATGGCGGCGCTGAGCAGCGTGCGCGGCTCGGGCGCCACCCGCCAGGCGCGCTGGTAGACCTCGGCGGCCACGCGGAACCGCTTCAGCCCGTACTGGGCGGCGGCGAGCAGGCGGAGGACCTCGGGGTCGTCGCCGCGCGCCGCCAGCACCGACTCGAGGTGGGGCGTGGCTTCGCCCCACATCTCGCGCTTCAGGAAGAGACGGGCCAGGTCGAGCGCGACCTCGGGCGGCGCCCCCTTCTGGATGGCCCGCTGCAGCGCCTCGATGGCCCCGTCGAAGCGCTCCTGCGTGGCGTACGCGAGGCCCAGGCGGTGCCAGCCCGCGGCGTGATCGGGGAGCGCCTTGACGACGGCGTCGAGGGCGACGACCGCGTCGGTGTGCTGCGCCGTCTCGAGGAGCGCGAGGCCGCGCTGCCAGTCGCTCCACGGTGAGGCGAGGCCGGCCTCGGACGCCTTGCGTGCGGCCTCGACCACCGCCGTCGCGTTGCCCTCGGCGCGGAAGGCGGCCAGCGAGAGCGCGAGGCCGGCCTGGCGGGCCGCGGCGTCGCTCGAGGCCTCGAGGCGCGCCGCCAGCTCGCGGACGTCGGGGAGGTCGCCGGACGCCAGCGGTGCCGCCTGCGCCACGATCCCGAGAGCCTCCGCGCGGCTCGCGGCGTCGCTCCACGCCGTCGCCCGGCGCGGATCGGGCGCGAGCATCGCCGCCCGTCCGTAAGCGACGCGCGCGGCCGCGAAGCGCCCGCCGGCCTCGAGCGACGCACCGTGCGCCGCGGCCTCGGCCGCCGCCGCCTCCCTGGCCGCCGTCGTCTGCCGCCCCTCCCAGACCGGGTAGACGACGGCGGCCAGGGTCAGCGCCTGCAGCACGCCCATGGCGAACACGGCCTTGCGGGACATGCGCGCACCTCCGAACCAGCAGGCGGATGAATGAAAGTGATTTCGATCCCGGGCGCAAGTCCGGGCGGAGGCCGCGCCCGACTTATCGTGCCCTTATCGTGCGTATGCGGCGATCCCGCCGAGGCCGATGTGGCGCCGCGAACCGTATTCGTGAATAGTTACAGCGAGAATCTCGATAGTCTCGGGAGGTATCTACATGGTACGCGCCCTCCGGTCCCTCGCCGCCGGACTTCTGGTCGCGCTCGCGCCTGCCGGGGCGGCGTTCGCCCAGGACATCCAGGCCTTCAAGCCGGCGCCCGGCACTTGGAACTACCTCTCCGTCCAGGGGGCGACAGTCGGCGAGCCGGGGCGCTTCATTCCATCGCTGTACCTCAACTACGGACGCAACCCGCTCGTCCACCGCAACGCCAAGGGCGACATCGAGAACCTCGTCATCGAGGACCTCACGATGGTCGACCTCGTGCTGGCCATCGGCCTGCACGAACGACTCGAGGTCGGGGTGGACGTGCCCTTCGGCTACGGCAGCGGCGACGAGAAGTTCGCCATCGACAAGGGCGCCGGCCTCGGCGACCTGCGCCTCATGCCCAAGTTGGTGCTGCTCGGGGTCGGCGAGCCGCAGGGCTTCGGCCTGGCGTTGATCGCGCCGCTCTCCTTCCCGACCGGCGACGAGGACACGGGCTCTTCGTCGCGCCACTTCATCGCCAATCCAGGCGTGGTCCTCGAGTATCGCGGCGAGATCTTCCGGGTCGCGGCCAACGCCGGGTACCGCTGGCGGCCGACGAACAACGAGACGGTCGAGCCGCTCACCGTCGGCAGCGGCGTCACCTTCGGCGCCGCCGGCGCGGTGCAGCTCGGCACCCCCACCCTGCAGGGCATCGCCGAGGTCTACGGCACGCGCTACGACGACGTCAGCGAGAAGGAAGGCGGCCCGAATCCGGTCGAGGCCCTTGGCGGCGTGCGTGTGTTCACCGAAGCCGGCCTGGTGTTCACCATGGGCGCGGGCGCCGGCATCGTCGCCGACTTCGCCGCGCCGGAGTTCCGCGTGCTCGCCGGCCTGGCGTGGTCGCCTCGCGACGACGGCCAGCCGGCGATGGTCGCGCTCGCCGACGCCGGCGACCAGGACGGCGACGGCGTGAAGAACAGCGCCGACGCCTGCCCCGCGCTGGCGGAAGACCGCGACGGCTTCGAAGACGTCGACGGCTGCCCCGACCTCGACAACGACGGCGACACCATCGTCGACGCGAGCGACAAGTGCCCGGGCCACGGCGAGGACGTCGACGGTTTCCAGGACGAGGACGGCTGCCCCGACCTCGACAACGACGGCGACGGCCTCGCGGACCTGGTGGACCGCTGCCCATCCCTGCCCGAGAACCGCAATGGTTTCGAGGACATCGACGGCTGCCCCGACGCCGATGGCGTGATCGTGCGCGCCGGCGGCATCGAGCTGAAGGACCGCGTCTACTTCGCGACCGACCGCGACGACATCAAGGCCCAGAGCCACCCCATCCTCGACCAGCTGGCCGAGGTCCTCGTGAAGGATCCCAGCATCGAGCGCCTGCGGATCGAGGGGCACACCGACAACTGGGGCAACCCCTGGAAGAACGAGCAGCTCTCGAAGGCGCGTGCCGGCGCCGTCGCGAGGTACCTGCTCGCCAGGGGCGTGTCGCCCGAGCGCCTCGAGACCGCGGGCTTCGGCGGCCGGATGCCCATCGGCGACAACCGCACCGAAGAAGGTGCCGCCGCCAACCGCCGCGTCGAGTTCAAGATCGTGCGCCGGGGCGAGAATGCCGCGCCGCCTGCGCCCGAGCCGGTCGCCCCCGCGCCGGTCGAACCCACGCCCGCGGAGCCGCCTGCCGCCGCCGAGCCCGAGCCGGTGGTGGAGGCGCCGGCCGAGCTCGAGGCGCCCGCCGAGGCGATCGCGGCGCCGGCCGCGCCTGCCACCGTCGAAGCGCCGGCCCAAGTCGAGGCGCTGGCGCCCGCCGAGGCGCTCCCGGCCGCCCCCGAAGCCGCCGCCGCCGCCGAGGAGCTCCCGGCCGCGCCCGAGGCCGCCGCCGCCGCCGAGGAGCTCCCGGCCGCGCCCGAGGCCCCCGCCGCCGAGGAGCTCCCGGCCGCGCCCGAAGCCGCCGCCGCCGAGGAGCTCCCGGCCGCGCCCGAGGCCCCCGCCACCGAGGAGCTCCCGGCCGCGCCCGAGGCCCCCGCCGAGACGATCGTCGCGCCGGACTTCGACGCGCCCGCCCCCGCGGAGCCGGCGGTGCCGACCGCGCCGGCGGAGGAGGCGCCCACCGCGCCGGCCGGCGAGGACGCGGCGCCTGCCGCCCCGGCCACGCCCCAGGCGCCCTCGGACGAGACCCCGGCCGCCGCGACCCCGCCCGGACAGACGCTCGCCGGCGAGTGACGAGCCCCCCCGCGTTCGGACCGCGACCCACCGAAGACCATCTCTGTCGACAGGGCAGCCCGGGCGGGTACACTGCGGCCGCACTCGAGGAGACCGCATGCTCGACATGGTTCGCGATTTCATCCACGTCGTCCTGCACCTGAACGACTACCTCGACGGCTGGGTCCGGGACTTCGGCGCGTGGATGTACCTGGCGATGTTCGCCGTCATCTTCTGCGAGACCGGCCTCGTGATCATGCCGTTCCTGCCCGGCGACTCGCTGCTCTTCGCGCTCGGCGCGCTCTGCGCGCGCCCGGAGTCGGGGCTCGAGCTGGCCGTGCTGGCGCCAATCCTGCTCGTCGCCGCCATCGCCGGCGACCAGCTGAACTACGTCATCGGCCGCAAGATCGGTCCGAAGATCTTCCACAGCGAGACGTCGCGCTTCCTGAACAAGCAGCACCTGGTGCGCGCCCAGGCCTTCTACGAGAAGTACGGCGCCAAGGCGATCGTCATCGCTCGCTTCGCCCCCATCCTGCGCACCTTCGCGCCGTTCGTCGCCGGCATCGGCCAGATGAAGTTCGGCCGCTTCGTCGCCTACAACGTCGCCGGCGGCGTCGCGTGGGTGATGAGCTTCCTGCTCGCGGGGTACTTCTTCGGCCAGGTGCCGGCCGTGAAGCGCAACTTCCACATCGTCATCATCGCGATCATCGTGATCTCGCTGATGCCGGTGGCCTACGAGTGGTGGAAGGCGCGGCGCGCCGCGGCGGCGACGCGGTAGGTTATGGGCTGGCCTGGGACGGCGGCGGGGCGGGCACCTCGCTGCCGGGCGCCGGCGCCGCGCCAGACGGCGCTTCGCTGGGGGGCGCAGGTGCCTCGCTCGCGGGCGCAGGTGCCTCGCTCGCGGGCGCGGGGGGCTCGCTTGTGGGCGCGGGGGGCTCGCTGCCGGGTGTCGGGAGCGTACCGGCCGCCGCGCCGGCGCGCGCAGCGCGCACCACCCGAATCGGCGTGGAGAGCATCTGCCCCTGCGCGAGCGCGCGCACACCGGCGGTCGGCAACGCGTTGATGACCAGCACGCCCTCCTCGGGACGAGCCGCGCTGCAGCACTGCTGCAGAAGCTTCTCGGCGTTCTCGGCGGTGAAGATGCCCGTGACCACCTCGAACATCTCGCGGACGTCCTCGGCGTTGCCGATGGCGATGGGCTCCTTCGGCCAGGCCGCGTAACCGTCGAACTCCGTCCCGAAGCGGCGATACCAGATCACGTCGCCGCCGATCGGCTTGAGCTTCACCCCGCCCTCGCGCTGGACGCCGACGCGCAGGAGCAGCTCGTCCCGTTCGGGTCGCCTCAGGAAGTAGAGGGCGACGTACTGCTTCGGATCGCCCTCGAGCTTCATCGCCGCCTCGACGTACGGGATGACGTAGTGCGGCACGGTGATCGAAGGGATGGGGGTGCCGTCGGCGGCCTCGAACGTGCGCAGTCGGATATAGGCCTGCTTCGGCACGAGGTTCACCGCCGTCTTCCACTCGTCGACGACCGCCAGCTCGCCGTCGTCACCCCGGACCAGGTAGTCGATGCGGATGGGCACCGTCGCGCCCGGCTGGCCGGTGAACGTATGCTGGATGTCGCAGTCCGGCGCCTCGAGGGTCTGCTCGCCGATGTGGAAGCGGAACGCCGTGCGCCCCTCCGACCCTTCGGGCGTGACCCGGTCGCAGGTGATCTTGGCCGTCGTGTCGACCATCACGTCGACCGGCCGGTAGTGCACCTTCGGCATCAGCACGTCTTCGATCCGCAGATTGAAGACGACCGCCTTCTTGAACTCGTTGAGGCTCTCACGGCTGCGAACCGTGTAGATGGCGGCGATGACGAGCCCGGAGGAGAGGAGAGCGAGAATGAAGAGGGCGCGGACGCGGCCCTTCATGGGGAGGGACATCGCGGCGCCGCTTACTCCGCCGCCGGAACACCGCCGGGACGGGTGCCCGACTTCGCGACGGCGAAGTTCAGGGAGGAGTACTCCGCCAGCGCCGTCGTGTGCATGATCATCTTCACGACCTCGAACGGCACCGACTTGTCGGACTGGATGATCACCTGACCGGGAAACTTCTCGGTCGGATGATACGCCTTCCACCGCTCCTTCTCGAGCGTCAGACGCTCCCAGAGCGGGGTCAGCTTCCAGTCCGGGTACTTCTCCTGGTCGGCCTCGCTCGCGTCCATGACGAACTGCGAGTCCACCAGGATCTGCTTCGCCGAGATCGCGATGACCGGCGCGCGCTCCAGCTCCGACGCGTGGTACGCGTTGGGGAGCGAGATGTCCTTGTTGATCGACAGCAGCTCACCGGTCGAGCTGAAGCTCATCAGCAGGAAGATCGTGAGCACCGTGAGGAAGTCGACCATCGGAGTGACGTTCAGGTCAGCTTCGACGTTGGCCTTGCCACGCTTGCCGCTCTTCGCGATGAACTTGAGCGGCGCTCCGGTGACGAGCCGCTTTCCAGGCTTCTTGACTGCAGGCATATCGCGCCCCTCTCAGCCCGGCTGGCCCGGCGCGGGTGCGGCGCCACCCGGCGCATCACCCGGCGGAGTCGCCCCTTCGGGCATCATGCCCTTCAGGATCTCGGCACCACCCACCGACAGACCGGTCAGCTCGTTATCGAGCATCACGTCCATCACCTGGATGACTTTGCTGTAGTGGACCTTGTCGTACGCGCCGATCTGGACCTTCTGCTTCTTCGGGTCCGCGATCTTCGACTTCAGGCCCTTGATCGTCTCACCCAGCTTCGCGACCTCGGAATCGTCCGCGTTGATCGTGATCTGGGGTTCCTCGCCGTACTGCACGATCGTCTGCTGCTCGGCCACCAGGACGCGAAGGATCTGCTCCTTCTCGTCTTTGTCCTCGACCGGCTGATCCGACGTCTTGGGCAGCATCTGGTTGGCGTTGATACGCGCCAGCTGCGTCCACACGGCGGTGATCAGAAGGAACGAGATGAGCACCGACAGCAGGTCGATGAACGGCACGAGGTTGACGGTGAAGTCAACGTTGCGTTTTCCGCTCTTATTTGGTGTCGGAGAACCGCCGCCAGCCATTCTTGCCTCCCTGCGCCCGCACCGGATACCTCCGATGCGGGTTCAACCGTCGACGACCTCAGATGTCTGACGGTCTGGACAAGCGCCGCTCGGAGATGTTCCGCTCGGCGCAACCCGGACGTGATCAGTTCTCGGTGTTCGACGCGTTCAGCTTGTGGCGATTGGCGAGCACGAAGTTCACGACCCGAAGCGAGCCCTCGTTGATGTCATCGACGAGCGACTGCGTCTTGCCCTGCAGGATGGCGTAGAACAGCAGCGCCGGCACCGCGGTGATGAGACCGAAGGCCGTGCAGTTCATGGCTTCGGAGATACCGGCGGCCAGCTTGGCGGCCTTCTCCGAAGGCTCGGCGTTCGCGACCGCCGCGAACGACACGATCATGCCGCCGACGGTGCCGAGCAGCCCGGTGAGCATCGCGACGTTCGCGAGCATCGCCAGGTACGGCGTGCGCTTCTCGACGCGGGGCAGCTCACGGAGCGCCGCCTCGTCCATCGCCGCCTGCACCTCGGCCGGGTCGGCCTTCACCTTCAAGAGGCCGGCGTGAATGATACGCGCCAGCGGCGAGTTGGAGGCCGAGGCGAGGCGGATCGCCTTGGCTAGATCACCGCTGAGGATCGTGCGCTGAAGCATGTTCACCAGGGCGTCGGCATTCACGCTCGCCTGGAAGAACAGGAAGATGAACCGCTCGATCGCAATGCCCCACACCACGATGGACACGGCGAGGATCGGCCACATGAAGATGCCGCCTTCGGCAAAGGCATGCGCAATGGACCCCATCGACTAGAACCTCCGCTGCTTCCGCTTCTCGCTATGCGCCGGTACGCGCCGGTTTCATCGGGTTTTGCCGCCCGGCGCACCCCCCAGCAATCCGGCTGGCGGCCAGGTCTCAGCATAGCTACCGGGTTTGATTTACGGTGTCAACGTCGCGATCGGCGAGGGCAATTCATTGCACCGGCGCCTGGCAGGCGTTCCATTGTAAGTGAATCGCGACGTGCGAAGCGAGACGGAGGGGTTCATGCGGAGGGGGTTCGCAGGGGGTCGCCGACAGCTGATCGCGGGCATCCTCTCGCTCGCCGGCGCGCTGGCGGGGTGCAAGCCCGAGGGCGGCGCCGACGGCAAGAAGACCGAGGGCGACACGATCAAGAACCCGGCGATCTGCCACTGGGACGAGGACTGCATCAAGCCGGGCACCATCTGCCAGGACGGCCGCTGCGACGTCGGCACGCGCACCCCGGAGCAGAAGGCGGCGATCCAGGCCCTGCGCGACAAGCAAAAGGCCAAGGCCGAGGCCGAGGCCGAGAAGAACCGCCCGCCCGGCCCGAACGAGGGCCGCCTGTGGTTCCGCGTGTGTCCCTTCTACAAGAAGACGCCGTTCGCCGTCGCCGAGATCACGGCCACCAACAAGGCCTCCGGGCAGCAGTTCAAGATGCGCCTCGAAGAGGTGCTGCGCATGGACGAGCTGCGTTCGGAGTTCGCCTTCCCCAAGGTGCCGATCGGCGACTACGAGGTCGTCGCCGACTACGGCATCCGCGACGGCGCGGGCGACAAGGCCGGCGCCCAGATGGTCCGGCTCAAGTGCGACAAGAAGGCGAAACCCTGCCGCGACGGGCTGATCCGCGAGGTCACCGTCGTCCCGGTCGACCAGGAGCCGCCCGAGAAGAAGGACGCGAAGGGCGCGACGATCAAGCGTCCGTGCGACTGGATCGCCGAGTAACGAGAGGTTTTCCAGACCAGCGCCGTAGTTGCGCACGATCAGAAATTCCCTCATCCTTTCGCGAGCCCGCAGGAGGCTCGCGAGGCCGCACGAGGAAGAATCGATGGCGAAGAAGAAAGACAAGGTGAACGACGGGTCCGACGGCGGGGCCGAGCGCCCCGAAGGCGCCGAGCCGGTCGTTCCCGTCCGGCTCCGCAAGGCCGACGACAAGGGCAAGGCCGAGCACCCCGATGCGGCCCACATGTCGATGACCGACCTCCTGATGGAGGGCGGCGGCGAGTTCAAGGGGAGCGTCGCCGAGGAGATGCTGAGGAACGAAGACCCGGGGCTGCGCCACCGGGGTCACGTGAACCTCGTCCTCCTGCTGCTCGTCGTGGGCGTGGTCGGTGGCGCCGGCTTCTACCTCGGCAAGATCGCCTCGCACGAGGAGCGCCAGAAGCGCATCGAGGAGCGCCTCGAGAAAGAGCGGGCGCACCGCGAAGAGCAGATCGCCAAGATGAAGCGCTACGGCAATCTGCGCATCGAGACGAACCCGCCCGGCGCGACCGTCGCGAAGGACGGCGAGAAGATCATGATCAAGGACGAGGCGACGGGGCAGATGATCCCCGGCCTCACCCCGATGACGGTCAACAACCTCGACATCGCGCTGACCTACAAGTTCGAGATCCAGAAGGACGGCTACGAGGCGTTCCAGTTCTCGGTGGCCGAGCACGTCTGGACGAAGGACCAGGGCAACGACGACTACGCGATGCGACGCGACGTCGACCTCGTGCCGAACGCCTGCGAGTACTGGTTCCTGTACGACGGCGGCCTGAAGAAGGAGATGCGCTTCCCCGACCAGGCCGCCTGCGGCGCGCACCACGACGGCGCGGCCAAGAAGGGCTCGGCGGTCACGGAGTGCACCTGCAAGATGGGCGCGATCCCTGCGCCCGGCACCGCCAGCGCGCCCGCGCCGGGCGCCGCCCCCAGCGTCGCCGACAAGAAGTAGCCCCCCGCCCCGCCGGCCTCACGGCCGCAGGCACACCACCGCCAGATCGTCCCCGCTGTTCTCCACCGGCCCGAAGCCGCTCGCGAAGCCGCGACGGTTGCAGAAGCGGTGGATGGCGGCGTTGCAGTGCGGGCCGATGCGCTGCGCGCCTCCGTCGCAGCCGTCGTGGATGCCGACGAGCTCCGAGTAGCGCGTGCCGACGACCTCGGCGCCGTCGCCGACGCAGGCGACCGAGAGGGCGTCGGGCCCGCTCTCGACGGGGCCGAAGCCGCTCACGTGCCCGCGGGCGCGACAGTAGCGATGGATGGCGGCGTTGCAGTTGGGGCCGATGCGCTCGGGCGCGCCGTTGCAGGGCGCGTGGTGCTGCGCGAGCACGGCGAACGGCACGCCCTCGACGGCAGCGGCGCCGACGCACGTCACGTAGGCGAGACCGCCATTGTTCTCGACGGGCCCAAAGCCGGTGTTGCGGCAGTCGCGGCCGTTGCACCAGCGGCTCATGGCCGCGTTGCAGTTGGGGCCGATGCGCTCGCGGCCGCCGTCGCAGACGTCGTGCCGACCGGCGAGCTCGCCGTACGGCACCTCGTCGGTCGACGCGCGGAACCCCTCGTCGGTGGCGCCGTCGCAGTCGTCGTCCCGGCCGTTGCACCCCTCGGGGACCGGCTCGCCGGGCGTACAGGCGCCCGTCGCGCCGCCCTCGCAGGACGCGCGGCGCGCGCAGGCGCCCACGCCGCACGTCTCGACGGCGGCCTCCTCGTCGACGAGGCCGTCGCAGTCGTCGTCGGCGCCGTTGCACGCCTCGGGCGCGGGCTCGGCGGGCACGCAGCGCTGCGGCCGGCCGTCCGCGCAGTTGGGCACCTCGCGACGACAGGCGCCGACGCCGCAGGCCGCCGTCTCGAGGGACTCGTCGATGGCGCCGTCGCAGTCCTCGTCGAGGCCGTTGCAGGCTTCGACGGCGCCGGGGTGGATGTAGCGGTTGGCCTCGTCGCAGTCGGGCGCCTCGCAGGCGTCGCTCGTCCCCCACCCGTCACCGTCGGCGTCGCCGATCTCGCAGCCCGGCGCCGGCCGCGCCATGTCGGGCAGGACGAAGGCGTCGGGCAGGACGGCGGTGTCGGGCAGGGCACCGCCATCGGCGATCGTCTCGCCCGCGGGCGCCGGTCCACCCGCCAGGTCGGCGTCGCCCTGACAGCCGGACAGCGGGACGAGCAGCAAGAGACGCTTCATCCCTCCTTTATATATGGGCGCCGTCCGGAGCGAGCTACTATCCGTCAAAGAGCGGAGGGAGCCGGTCATGAGACGGTGGCACTCCTTGAGCGCGGTGCTCCTGCTGTGGGGATGTGGCGAGGGGCGCCTCGAGACGATCGAGGCGCCGGCGACCGCGCCGGCACCCGGGCGTGGCGACGATGGCGACGACGGCGCCGGTGGCGACGACGAGCCGATGGCGCCGCCGGACGAGGGTCTGCCGGGCGAGGCGCCGGCGGGGCCGCCCTTCCGGCCGTCGCCGGCGACGCTGCATCGCCTCACGCGCACCCAGTACGTGAACAGCGTGCGGCACGCCCTCGGCGACGTGCGCCTCCCCGACGACCTCGAGGTCGACACCCCGCTCCACGGCTTCAGCACGGTGGGCGCCGCGGAGCTCACCATCTCGCCGCGCGCGGCGGAGCAGTTCGAGGCGGCGGCGCTCGACGTCACCGGCCAGGTGTTCGACGACGCGTCACGCCGGGCGGCGCTCGTCGGCTGCGAGCCCGCCGACGCCGCCTGCGTCCGCGATTTCTTCGCCCGGTTCGGACGACGCGCGTGGCGCAGGCCGCTCGCCCCCGAGGAGATCGACCGCCTCGCCGGCCTCCACGCGGAGCTGACGGGCAGTTTCCGCGATCCGTGGGCGGCCCTGCGCTTCACCGTCGCCGCGATGCTGCAGGCGCCTGACTTTCTCTTTCGCGCCGAGGTCGGCGAGCCCGATCCGGCCGATCCGGCGAAGCGCCGCTACACCAATCACGAGATGGCCAGCCGCCTCGCCTACTTCCTGTGGAGCTCGCCGCCGGACGACGCGCTGCTCGACGCCGCCGATCGCGGCGAGCTGGTGACGGACGCGGGCCTGCGGGCCCAGGCGGCGCGCATGCTCGCCGATCCGCGGGCGCGCGAGGCCATGCGCGCGTACTTCGGCGAGTACCTCTCGCTCGGGGAGCTCGACCACCTCGAGAAGGACCGGGCGACGTTCCCGCAGATGAGCGACACGCTGGGCCGGTCGATGCGCGCCGAGATCGAGGCGGTCGTCGACCACCTGGTGTTCGAGCGCGACGCCGACTTCCGGGAGCTGTTGACCACGCGCGAGACCTTCGTCAACGCGGAGCTGGCGGCGCTCTACCACCTCCCGGCGCCCGAGGGCGAGGCGCTCGTGGCCGCGGAGCTGCCGGCGGACGGCGCGCGCGGCGGCCTGCTGTCGATGGCGGGCGTGCTGGCGGTGAACGCGCACCACACGGTCACCTCGCCGACGCGGCGCGGGAAGTTCATCCAGGCGAACCTGCTGTGCTTCGACGTCCCGCCGCCGCCGCCGGGCGTCGTCACCAACCTCGACGGGGTCGGGGGCGAAGGGCCGCAGACGACGCGGCAGAAGCTGACACGGCACGCCGTGGACCCGACGTGCAACGGCTGCCACCAGCACATGGACCCGATCGGCCTCGCGCTCGAGAACTTCGACGCGATCGGGGCGTGGCGCACGACCGAGAGCGGGCTGCCGATCGACGCGACCGCCGGCGTGCAGGGCGTGGCGATCGACGGCGCGCGGGCGCTCGGCGCGCTGGTGCGCGAGGACGCCCAGTTCGGCGACTGCATGGCGCGGCGCATGTACCGGCACGCGACGGGGCACCTCGAGGAGCGCGGCGAGATCGGCGTGGTGCGGCGCCTCGGGCGCGAGTTCCGCGAGGGCGGGCACCGGGTCGTGGCGCTGGCGACGGCGATCGTGCTGAGCGAGGGCTTCCGGGGGGCGGCGCCGCCGTCCGACGAGGTGGAGATGCCCGCTGCCGAAGGGGGGAACTGAGATGGACCGGCGGACGTTCCTCCGTGGCGTGCTCGGCGGGGCGGCGGCGACGATCGCCCTGCCGACGCTCGAGGCGATGCTCGGCAGCAACGGCGACGCGCTCGCCGACGGCCGGCCCATCCCGACGCGGTTCGGCGTGTGGTTCTGGGGCAACGGCGTCCGGCGCGAGCACTGGATCCCCGACGGCGAGGGCACAGGCTTTCGCCCGCGCGCCGAGCTCGCGCCGCTGAACGACGTGCGCGACTGGGTGAGCCCCGTCACCGGCCTCGAGATCAAGACGGCCACGCACCCGCACCACTCGGGCATGACCGGCATCATGACCGGGATGCGCTACCACCAGGTGGGCACGACGCGCGACACCATCGTGTCGACGTTCGCCGGGCCCTCGTGCGACCAGATCGCGGCCGCCGCGTTCGAGGGGCAGACGCCGTACCGGTCGATCGAGGTGGCGGTTGCCCGCTTCCGCGGCACCGACGAGGGCACGACCTTCCAGCACCTCTCGCACAACGGCCCGAACAACGTGAACCCGTCGGAGTACGAACCGCGCCGGGTGTTCGAGCGCCTCTTCGGGATGGGGCCGACGGCGCCGCAGCTCGACTTCGCGCGCAAGAGCGTGCTCGACGTGGTGAACGCGCAGATCCGCGGACTGCAGGGCAGAGTGGGCGCGCGGGACCGGCAGCGGCTCGAGCAGCACTTCGAGAGCGTCCGCGCCATCGAGCTGCGGCTGGCGGCGGGGGCGGCGCGGTGCGCGACGCCGGGCGCGCCCGCCGACTTCCCCGACGTGGACGGCCGCGAGCAGCTGGCCGAGCGCAACGTCGCCATGTCGGAGCTCATGGCCCTCGCGCTCGCCTGCGACATGACGCGCGCGTTCTCGGTCATGTACAGCAGCGCGGGCTCGGGCGTGGTGGTGTGGCCGGCGGGCGCGAACAACGGCCTCCACCAGATGTGCCACGACGAGGGCGCGCCGCAGCCCACCGTGCACCGGGCGGTCGTCTTCATCATGGAGCAGCTGGCCCACTTCCTCCGGCGCCTGCGCGACACGCCCGAGGGCGACGGCAACCTGCTCGACCACTGCTCCATCCTCTGCACGACCGAGCTCTCCGAGGGGAACGTCCACTCCAACGACGAGTTCCCGATCCTCATCGCCGGCAAGGGCGGCGGGCGGCTGCGCGGCGGCGTCCACTACCGCTCGCACGGGCGCGAGAACGCCAGCAAGGCGGTGCTCACCGCGCTCCGCGGCGCCGGCATTCCGCTCGGCGGGTTCGGCGCCGAGGCCGGCCACGTCACCGACTCGCTCGGCGCGCTCGAGGCCTGACCGGGCGGAGGCGCTCGCGCTGCTGCGCCGGGCCGGGCTGTCACCGGGCGGCCCGAGCGACGGCCCTATCTAATGAAGGGGGCAGTCGAGACGGACGGCGAGCTCACGCAGGTGGGCCGCCGCCGGGACGGGCGCGACGCACTTGCCGAGCGCGTGCATCGAGAGGTGGACGGCGCCGGCGTGGCCGGGGGACGCGGCGAGGACGTGCTCGAGCGTCTTGGCGGCGTCCGGCGAGCCGGCGCCCTGCGCCACGAGCAGCGCCTCGGCGAGGAGCGCGGCGGCGTCCGGGTCGCCGGGCCACGCGGCGACCACCGCGCGCATGGCCTCGGCGTAGGCGGCGTCGAGCGCGGCGCGGTCGCCGACGGCCAGCGGCCCGTGCCGGCGGGACAGGGCGAAGATGTAGGCGCGCTCGGCCTCGCTGGCGCGGTCGGAGAGCTCGACGGCGCGCTCGAGGGCGGCGAAGGCGCCGCGCTCGTCGACGGGGCCGCCGTCCACGTCGGGTCCGAGCGACAGCGCCACGCCCCACCAGCAGATGGCGCAGTGCGGGTCGAGGCGCGCCGCCTCGCGGAACGACGCCTCCGCCTCGGGGCGGCGCGCGGACCAGACGAGCGCCAGGCCCTGGTCGAAGTACCGCTGCGCGAGCGGGACGGTGGTGTTGATGCCGTGCCGCGCCTCGCCGAGGTCCTCGATCAGCGGCGGCGCCGGCGCGGGCGCGGGCTCGGGCGCCGGCGGCGGCGCGCCGGCGCAGGCGGAGACGCTCGACAGGAAGAACGCCATCAGGCCGACCCGCATCATCATTCGGCTCCTTCTCCTCGCGTCGCCGCCCCTACTCGGGGAGACTCGGGCCGCGCTCGACTGGATGCGGTGCGGTGGTGGACGAACCGAACCTGACCGCATGGTTGCTCACCCTCGGCGGCGCGCTGCTGGCGATCAGCGTGCTGATGAGCCGCGCTTCCGGGCGGCTCGGCCTGCCCACCGCGCTGCTCTTCCTCTGCATGGGCATGCTGGCCGGCGAAGAGGGCCTCGGCCGCATCGTCTTCGACGACTACCAGTTCGCATTCCGCGCGGGCACGGTGGCGCTGGTCTTCATCCTGTTCGACGGCGGCTTCAACACGCCGCTGGCCGCAGTGCGGCGCGGCCTCGTGCCGTCGACGGTGCTCGCCACGGTGGGCGTGGCGGTGACGGCGCTGGTGCTCGCGCTGGGGGCGCGGCTGCTGGGGCTGCCGTGGATGCTGGCGCTGCTCGTCGGCGCCGTCGTGTCGTCCACGGACGCGGCGGCGGTCTTCTCGATCCTGCGCTCGAGCGGTCTGCACCTGAAGCAGCGCGTCGGGACCATCCTCGAGCTCGAGTCCGGCCTCAATGACCCGATGGCCGTGCTGCTGACGCTGGCGATCACCGACCAGATCGTCGGCGGCGGCCCGCTGGGCTGGCGGATCGTGCCGGACGTCGTCCTGCAGCTCGTGATCGGCGCGGCGGTCGGCATCGCGCTCGGGCGCGGCAGCCGCTTCGCCCTGCGGCGCACGCGGCTGCCGGCGATCGGGCTCTACCCCGTGTTCACGCTGGGCCTCGCGCTGCTCACCTTCGGGGTGGCGACGCTGCTCGGCGGCAGCGGCTTCCTCGCCGTGTACCTCGCCGGCATGGTGCTCGGGAACGGCGCCCTGCCCTACCACGTCGGCATCCGGCGCGTGCACGACGGCGTGGCCTGGTTCTCCCAGGTGGCGATGTTCCTGATGCTCGGCCTGCTCGTCACGCCGTCGCGCGCCATCGACGTCGCCGGCCAGGGCATCGCGCTCGGCCTGTTCCTCTTCGTGATCGCGCGGCCGCTGGCGGTGCTGCCGCTGCTGCTGCCGTTCCGGCTCCCGTGGCGCGAGCAGTTCTTCCTGTGCTGGGTCGGCCTGCGCGGGGCGGTGCCGATCGTCCTCGCGACGTTCCCGGTGCTCGCCGGGGTGCCGGCGGGGCGCTACCTGTTCGACGTCGTGTTCTTCGTCGTGCTGGTGAGCGTGCTGTTGCAGGGCGGATCGGTCGGGTGGCTCACGCGCAAGCTCTCGCTCGAGTCCGGCGCGCCGCCGCCGCCGCCGGCGGTGCTCGAGGTCGCGTCGGCGCACGACCTCGAGGGCGAGCTGCTCGCGTTCTATATCGGCGAGGCGAGCGCGGTGGCGGGCTCGCCGCTGTCGGAGGTCCCGTTCCCCGGCGAGGCGGCGGTGGTGATGGTGGTGCGCGGCCGGACGCTCATCGCGCCGCGGGGCAGCACGATCCTGCGGCCGGGCGACCACGTTTACGTGGTATGCACGCGCGAGGATCGCGATTACGTGCGCCTCATCATGGGTCAGCAATACGAGGAGTGAGACATGAAGGTCGCCATCATCACCGGCGCGAGCCGCGGCATCGGCAAGTCCATCGCGCTGCGCCTCGCGGGCGAGGGATACGCGGTCGTCGCGGCGGCGAAGACGACGGAGGCCGATCCGCGGCTGCCCGGCACCATCCACGACACGGTCCGCGAGTGCGAGGCGCTCGGCGTCCCGGCGCTCGCGGTGAAGATGGACGTCCGCGACGCGGCGCAGGTCGAGGCGGGCGTGGCCGCCGCCGTCGAGCGCTTCGGTCGCCTCGACGTCGCCGTGCACAACGCCGGCGCGCTGTGGTGGAAGCCCATCCTCGAGACGCCCGTCCGCAAATACGACCTCGTCAACGAGGTGAACGCGCGCGGCGCCTACGCGCTCGCCTACTCGGCGCTGCCCCACCTCATCAAGGCCGGCGGCGGGCACTTCGTCACGTTGAGCCCGCCCGTCTCGCTGGACGCGCTCGGCGGCAAGTGCGGCTACCTCATCAGCAAGTTCGGCATGACGATGGTGGCGCTCGGCGTGGCGGCGGAGCACCGGAAGGACAACGTCGCCGGCGTGGCGCTGTGGCCGGAGACGGCGATCGAGACGGCGGCGACGATCAACTTCGGCCTGGGCGGGCCGTCGGTCTGGTACAAGGCCGAGATCGTGGCCGACGCGCTGTGGGAGATCGTGAAGCGGCCGCCGCTCGAGCACACGGGGCGCGCGCTGCTGGTGCTGGACGCGCTGCGCGAGGCGGGCGTGTCCGACTTCACGAAGTACCGCTGCGATCCGAACAGCGAGCCGCCGATCCTCGACGTGTACGGCCTGCCGCGCGCCGGCGGGAACGAGCGGGCCGACGGGAAGACGCGCGCCTGACGGCTGGCGGCGGGGCGCCGCGCACGCGGCGGGGCGTCGGTCGTCCGCGGCGGAGCGTCGGTCGTCCGCGCTGGCACACCGTTCGACGTCGCTCGCGCTCCCGACCTCGCCGGCTCCGCGTCGACCTCGCCCGGCCTCGCGTCGACCTCGCGCTCCTCCCTTCGACCCGGTTCGACCTCGCGTCGACCTCGCCGCACGTCCGCGCGGCCTCGCCGGCGCCACCCCGTCCTGCGCGCGGGCGCGCGTCGGCCGCGGGCGAGCGCCCACCGGCCCCGGCGGCGCCCGATGACCGGGCCCCCGAAGGGCAGCGCGGCCGCGCGAGCCTGCCGGGCCTGGTCGACGCCGGGCTGCCGGAGGACGCGGCGCGGGCGCTGCGCGACCTCGCCCTCGAGTTGAAGGTGGTCAACGTCGCGCTGATGCGGCCGGCCGAGACCGTCCCGGTCGAGGCGGCGCGCCGCGTTCGAGATCCGGGCCGCGCTCGAGTGCCTGTCCTTCCGCGACGACACGCTGCCCGACGTCGTGGCGGCGTTGAAGGCCGAGGTGCCGCGCTCGGAGGAGGCGACGCCGTGGACGGTCGCGCTCGACCACCACGTCACCGTGGCCGAGGGGCACCTCGACGCGCTGCGCGCCATGCCCGCCTTCGATCCGGCGCAGATCGACGCGGCGCGCCGCATCGTCGAGGCGCACGAGAACGCCGCCGACGACCGCGACGGCCTCGTCGCGCGCCAGGCCGCGCTCGTCACGGGGCTGCGCAGGCGCATGAAGCAGGTCCAGGCCGCGGCCCGGTTCGCCTTCCGCCACCACCCGGCCCTCGCCCGCCAGGCGGTGAGCCGCCGCGTGCGCCGTCAGGTGGAGCAGGTCGCCCGGACGCGCCGCCGCAACCGCGAGGCCGCCGCCCGCGAGCCCGCCATCCCCGCCCCGCCCGCCATCCCCGCCCCGCCCAGCGACCCGAGCTGAGCCCCCGTCGCCGCGGCCGCTCCCCTGCACGCATCGTTCGGGGGCGGCGCTCAGAGCTCGGGCGAAGCCCTGCAGGTGACGCCGAACGGCGCGGCGCAGCGGTTCGCGCAGCCGGCACTCTCATGGGAACCCCCTCTCAGCCGCGGGCCTGCCGGTCGAGCTCCGTGTCGAGCGCGGCGCGGATGGCCGGCTCGGCCGCGCGCAGTCCGGCGCCGATGAAGACCACGGCGGTGTCGCGCTCGGCGGGCGCCGGCATCCAGTCGAGCTGGCCCGGCACGCCGTTGACCGTCCACGTGGCGGCGTGCGCGCGGACGACGCCCTTCACGCGCGCGAGCCGGGCGCCGGCCAGGCGCGGCGCGTTCAGCAGCGCGTGGCCGAGGTGGGCGCGGTCGAAGCAGCGGCGGCCGGTCCGGTACACGAACGCCTCGAGCTCGTGGGCCGGCGCGCCGGGCGCGCCCGGCAGGCGGCCGCCGGGGCGCGGGGCGAAGACGACCGCCGGCGGCACCTGGCCCATGTAGGCGGCGACGACCTCGGCCCCCGGATTCACGGCGGCGACGTGGGCCTCGAGCGCGGCGGGGTCGCGCAGGCGGTCGGTCTTGTTGAGCACGACGACGTCGGCGAGGCGGATCTGCGCGTCGAGCGCGACGCTGAAGTCGGCGTGGAGGCCCGCGAAGGCGCCGGCGTCGATCACGGTGACAGTGCGGCCCCAGGTCACGGCGTGGCGCAGGGCCTCGTCCGCGTCGAACGCGGCGAGCAGGCGGGCGGCGTCGGCGGCGCCGCTGGCCTCGACGATCACGCGGCGCGTGCCCGCCTCGAGCAGGACACGCAGCGCCCGCGCGTAGCGGGCGGCGGCCTCCGGTCCGGCGCCGGCGATCTCCACGACCTCGGCCGCGCCGCGCAGACGCTCGCCGTCGAAGCCCAGCTCCGCGAGCTCGCCCACGAGCACCGCCGGGCGGCCCTCGGGGAGGGGCGTGGCGAGCAGGTGCTCGAGCAGCGTCGTCTTGCCCGAGCCCAGGAGGCCCACCACCACGTGCACGATCGGCTTCGACATCGGCGCGAGCCTAACACGCGCACGAGTTTGACCGCCCGGCGGCGCCCGCATAGCGTCCGGGCATGGTCAAGAAGCTCAAGAAGCGCGTGCCGAAGAAGGCGCCCCCGCCGCCCCCGGCCGATCCGCTGGCGCCCGTCCGCGCCGCGCTCGCCGCGGGCCGGCTCGACGAGGCGCGCGCCCTGCTCGAGGGGCGCGAGGACACGGCGAGCCGCGAGCTGCTCGGGCAGGTGCTGATGCAGGCCCGCGACTTCGACGCGGCGGCGGCGGTGTACGCGGCGCTGGGGCGGCCCGAGTCGCAGGCGCTGGCCTACGTGCTCGGCAATCGGCTCGAGGAGGCGCGCGCCGTGGCGGCGCAGCACCCGCTGCGAGAGAACGTGCGGCGCGCGATCGAGGTCGCGCCGTTCACGACGCAGTACCGGCTGAAGACGGTGCGCGACCACGTCGAGGC
This sequence comes from Myxococcota bacterium, assembly GCA_963169045.1. GTDB lineage: Bacteria > Myxococcota_A > Bradymonadia > UBA7976 > UBA1532 > CAUJDF01. The sequence continues at coordinate 89,237 of CAUJDF010000079.1, read as the reverse complement.
CGGCCAATGGGTCGAGGCGCTCGGCGAGGTCGAGGCGCTGATCGCGGGTGCGAAGGCGGGGCCGACCGCCGAGATGCTCAGCCTGCGACAGACGTGCCGGGAGCGTCTGGGGCTCGTTTGAGCCCGGCGGCGCGGCTCGCCGCGAGGCGCTCCGCCAGCGCCTCGATGGCGCCGACCGGCTGTCCGAGCGCGCGGCCGCGCGCGGCATAGGTCGCGAGCATCAGCTGCGTCTGGTCGCCCACCTTGGTGAAGTGATAGGCGAGGTAGGTCTCGAGGTCGAAGGGCACGGCCTTCGGCAGGATCGGGAGGAGCGCGCGCACGAGGCCCGGCCGCAGCAGCAGCGGCGCGGGACCCGCCGAGCCGCCGACGTGGGCGCCGGCGATGCGCGCGGCCTCGCGGGCCGCCGCCGCCGCGATGGCGAGGATGGGATCGTGCTGCAGCGCGGCGAACGACCAGCCGGCCACCTCGAGCCCGGCGATGAGCGGGATGAGCGCCGACGAGCCGAGCGCCCCCTGCCGCGCGACGTCTTCGGAGACCGACGCCGGGCAGCCGCCGACGCGCAGCGCGTCGGCGACGTCCCGGGCCAGGTCCGGCGGGCCGCCGAACGGGTTGGGCGTGCCGAACGGGAACCAGTACGCGACGCCCGGGACCCGGGGCTCGGCGTGGCCCGGCAGCGGCGCCTGCCAGGCGATGAGCGTGATGAGGCCGGAGACGAGGCGCGCCTCGGGCCAGTGCGCGGCGAGCGCCTGGCGATCGAGCAGGCCGGGCTGCAGCGTCACCAGCGTTCCCGGCCCGGCCGCGCCCGCGGCCTTCAGGAACGGCGCCAGCCACGCCCCGGCGAGCGCCGGCGAGGAGACGCACAGCCAGACCTGGTCCCAGCGCCGCGCGGCGACGCCCTCGAGATCGGTCACGACGTCGAAGCCCTCGAAGCGCACCGCGTCCCACCGGTCGCGGCGGGCGACCGGGTACATCGTGAAGCCGCGCCGCGCCTCCTCGGCGTACTTCGGCTTGACGAAGAAGGCGACGCGGGCGCCGCCCTTCTGCAGGTGGCGGCCGTAGACCTGGCCGACCGCGCCGGCACCGACGAGCAGAACGTTCACGCTGTCTCCTCAGAAGAACGAGATGCAGGTCTGACGGTTGGGATCGTTCTGCGCCGGGAGGCAGAACGGAAAGAGGCCGCCACAGTCCATCTCATTGTCGCAGGGCACGGCGCAGCGCCCGAGCTCGCCGCAGAGTGAGCCGCGGGCGCACTCGGCGTCGCGCTGGCACTCGCCGCCGACCGCCGTGTTGCCCTGACCGGTGGGATGGCATGCCTGGTCGACGCGGCCGCACCACTCCGCGAGCGGGCAGTCGTCGTTGGTCTGGCAGCCGGGCTGGCGGCAGGCGCCGGTGAACACATCGCATGTCTGGCCCGCGGGGCAGCGCACGCCGGCGCAGCGGTCGACACACGTCAGGCGCTCGTGGATGCAATAGGAGGTGCCGGCGTTGTCGACGGGCAGGCACTCGTAGCCGGCCGGACACGGTTGCGCGTCGCCGCATGGCTTCGAGCAGAAGTAGTCGTTCTCGGCGCGCAGATTGACGAGGCAGGCATCGGTGCCTTCGGCGGTGCACTGCACGTCGGACTCGCAGGGCTCGCACAGGCCGCGCCCCGTCGCGAGGCAGCGCCCGTCCTCGGGGTTGCAGGCCTGGCCGCGCGGACACTCCACCTCGGCGCAGGGATCGTCGCACCGGCCGCTGACCGGGTCGCACGTCCCGCCGGGGCAGCTCCGGTCGTGGCAGGGCCCCGTCAGGCACTGGTCGCAGCGGTCGCAGCCACCGCCGGCCTGGCACTGCACCGTCGCCACGCGGGAGGCCGCGGGCACCACCTCGACGGTGCAGTCGGGTAGCGTGATCCAGGCCACCTGCCAGAGGTCGCCGGGCGCCTGCGCCGTCGGGCGCGAGAGCGCTTGCGGTCCGAAGCCCTGCCGGGCGCCGCCGCACGTGACGGTGACGCGCGCCTCGGGCCGCGTCCCCTCCCGTATCGTGTTGAAGAAGGTCACGCCGACGAGGTAGCGCCCGCGACCGGCGTTCCGCAGCTGGATGACCTCCGGCGTGCCGGGCGCCACCGAGTCCTCGCCGAGGCCGGGCTGACCCCAGGCCGGGGCCTTGTTGTGCCAGTAGAGGTCGCTCGTCGAGTCGAACCAGCGGCCCTGCGGGTTGAGCAGGTGCAGGTCGAGATCGGCGTCGCCGGCCCACGTCAGCTCGATGCGCACCTCGCCGGCGTCGGGCGCGTCGCAGGCGTCGCCGCGGCCGTCGCGGTCGGCGTCGGCCTGGTCGCGGTTCGCGGTGGCCGGGCAGTTGTCGCGCGCGTCGGGCACGCCGTCGCCATCGCCGTCGGCGGGCGGCGGCGGCTCGCCCGCGCAGGCGTCGCCGACGCCGTCGCCGTCGCCGTCGGCCTGGTCCGGGTTGGCGTCGCCGGGGCAGTTGTCGCGGGCGTCGGGGACACCGTCGCGGTCGCGGTCCGCCGGCCCGGGCCCCGAGCAGGCGTCGCCGTTGCCGTCGCGGTCGGCGTCGACCTGGTCGCGGTTCGCCACCTCGGGGCAGTTGTCGCAGGCGTCGCCCACGCCGTCGCCGTCCTCGTCGGCCTGCTCGGGATCGCGCGCCGTCGGGCACACGTCCATGCCGTCGGCCACGCCGTCGCCGTCGCGGTCGAGGTTCTCGCAGGCGTCCCCCACGCCGTCGCCGTCGCCGTCGGCCTGGCTGAAGTTCGCCGTGGCCGGGCAGTTGTCGCAGGCGTCGCCGCGGCCGTCGTTGTCCTCGTCGGCTTGGTCGCGGTTGGCGGCTTCGGCGCAGTTGTCGCCCTCGTTGGGCACGCCGTCGCCGTCGCCGTCGTTCGGGTCCTCGCAGGCGTCGCCGATGCCGTCGCGGTCGGCGTCGGCCTGGCTGAAGTTGGCGTCGACGGGGCAGTTGTCGCAGGCGTCGCCGATGCCGTCGTTGTCGCCGTCGGACTGGCGGGGATCGGCGTGCGCCGGGCAGATGTCCTCGCGGTCGATCACCCCGTCGCGGTCCGAGTCGTCGTCGTCGCAGAGGTCGCCCTTGCCGTCGGCGTCCTCGTCGGCCTGGTCGGCGTTGGCCGCGGACGGGCAGTTGTCGCAGACGTCGCCGGGGCCGTCGCCGTCGGCGTCGGACTGGTCGTGGTTGGCGGCGCGCGGGCAGTTGTCGATGCCGTTGAGGACGCCGTCGTCGTCGCCGTCGCCGAGCGGGTTGAGCGCGCCGCCACCACCCCCCCCGCCGCCGCCGCCGCCAGCGCCGCCAGCGGCGGCGTCCGCGCCCACCTCCTTGGCGGTCGCGTCGTCGTTCTCGGCGGTGCACGCGGCGAGCGCGATCGCGCACAGCAGCAGCGCGGCACGCCCGCGCCGGCCATCGAACCCGCGCATGTCCCCCCTCCGTGGCGATTCGGGGCTACAAGATCCACGGTTCGGGGCAAGGACTCAAGGCGCACGCTTGACAGGGCCCCGGGCCGGCCGGGTATCTCTGCCGCGTGCAGAAGCCGCTCCTCGCCCTCGCCGTCTTCGCGGCGCCGCTCGCCGCGCGCGCGAACGCCTTCGACCTGTTCGGCGCCGGCGCGCGCGCGCAAGGCATGGCCGGCGCGGTCGGCGCCGCCGTCGACGACTACACCGCCGTGTGGCACAACCCCGCCGCGCTCACCGGCGCCGAACAGTCGGTCGGCATCGGCCTCGTCGCCGCGTTCGACCGCTCTTCGGTGCTGCTCTTCCCGCGGCCGTCGGGCTACGACCCGCCCGGGTACGGGGGACGGACGCCGCGGGCCGACACCGACGAGCTGCGCACGACGACGGCGCTGCTGGCCGGCATCAGCTTCCCCCTCTTCCTCGAGGACCTGCGCGTCGGCGCGCTGCTGCTGGCGCCGTTCGGCGGCTTCGGCCATGTCAGCTCGCACTTCGACGACGAGCGCGAGCAGCACTTCGGCAACCGCATCGAGCACGACATGCTCGGCGAGCGGCTGAAGTCCGAGGTCATCGCCGGCGCGCTGGCGTACCGCATCGGCAGCTGGCTCTCGCTCGGCATCGGCCTCACGATCCTGCCGAGCAACCGGACCGACGCGTACGTGTACACGCCGAACCCGACCGATCCGTCCCAGGTCGACGCGAACCTCGACGTGGAGCAGACCTGGGTGAAGGCGCTCACCGTAGGCCTGCTGGTGGAGCCGATCGACCGCCTGCGCCTCTCCGCCGGCTTCCACGACGAAGACGCGTTCGACCTGCGGGTGCGCTCCCACGTGACGCTGGGCGGCACCGAGGGCGGCGAGGCCGACGAGCCGTACGTGCAGAACATCGACACGGTGGTGCACTACTCGCCGCCGCGCTTCCGGCTGGGCGCGGCGCTGCTGCTCGACGCGGTGACGCTGACCGCCGAGGGCACGTACCGCGCGTGGAGCCGCATGCGCGACCACCACGGCGCGGAGGCCGGCTTCGACGACACGGTCGACGTGGCGGCGGGCTTCGAGTACGCGCCGACGGCGACGACGTTCCTGCGGGCCGGCGCCGCGTGGCACCCGTCGCCGGTGCCCCCGCAGACGGGGCGCACCAATTACGTCGACAACGATCGGTTCGTGGTGGCGCTCGGCGCCGGTCGGCGCATCGGCGAGCGCTGGATGGTCGACTTCGGCGTGCAGATCCACGCCCTCGTGCAGACCGACACGTACAAGCGGCGGCCCGCGGGCGGCTTTCCGGCCTGTGCGCCCGACGTCGGCGCGATCTGCGACGAGGTGCCCGACCGCGACGTCGACCGGCCCGGCGTGCCCGCCAGCGCCACGAAGGGCCTGCAGACCGGCAACCCCGGCTTCCCCGGCTTCAGCAGCGGCGGCTACGTCGTCGGGACGAGCCTCGACCTGCGGTACGTGTTCTGATGCGGCGCCTGCTCCTCACGACGGCGCTGCTCGCGGCGTGCTCGGTCGAGCGCGGCACCGGGCGCTTCGACGACCAGCACGTGACCGACGCCGGCGCGGACGGCGGCGGGCCGGTCGCCGGCGACGCCGCCCCCCCCGAGGACCTGAGCTCGCCGGCGGGCACGTGGATGCTCTTCCTCGAGAACTCCACGTGCCTGCGCGCCCTCGGCCAGAACAAGGAACAGATCATCTGGACCTGGTACACGGTCGACATCGAGGACCTGGGCCCCGGCGGCGGCGACGGCGAACGCCGCCTGAAGCAGAACCTGCGCTTCTGCACCCAGGAGGTGAGCGCCGCCATCGCCAACCTGAAGACGTACGTGCCCGACCGCATCGCCGAGTTCCTGCCGCCGGCGAAGCTCGAGGCCATCCTCGCGGGCCCGACGCCCGGCGACCGCTTCTTCAGCACCGAGCTCTTCGAGACGTTCGGCCTGCGCACCATCGGGCTCGACGAGCCGCTGCCGACGACCGCCTCGGACGAGCGGGTCTTCGACCAGGACGAGGACGGCCACCCCGGCGTGACCCTCGTCCTCGGCACCGACCTCTGCGAGATCTACATCGTCCAGCGCACGCGCACGCGCCTCTCCGGCGAGGTGGTCGACGGCATTCGGGTCGAGGGCACCTTCTCCGCCGACCTCGACAAGGTGGTGCTCGAGGCCACGCAGTCGCTGTGCGCCACCGCGAACGAGGTCACGCCGAGCCTCCTGGCCAACCGCTTCGTCCTCGTGCGCATCGACGGCCGGAACGGCGCCTACGACTTCGACCTGAACGACGACGGCGACATCGGCTGCGACGAGATCCGCGACGCGCGGCTGTTCTTCGCCGAGGCCGGCACCGCGACGCCGCGCGACCCGGATCCGGCGGCGTGCGAGCAGTGATCGCGACCGTCCTGGTCATCGACAACTACGACAGCTTCACCTTCAACCTCGTGCAGGGGCTGCAGGCGCTGGGGGCCGACGTGCGCGTGCGCCGCAACGACGCGGTCACCGTCGGCGAGTGCCGCGCCCTCGCGCCGACGCACGTGGTGGTGTCGCCGGGACCGGGCCGCCCCGAGGACGCGGGCGCGTCGCTGGCGGTCATCGAGGCCTTCGCCGGCCGCGTGCCCGTCCTCGGCGTGTGCCTCGGCCACCAGTGCCTGGGGCTGCTCTACGGGGCGAAGGTGGGCCGCGCGCAGCGCCCGATGCACGGCAAGACGTCGGCGGTGCGCCACGACGGGCGCACCCTGTTCCGCGGCCTCTCCGATCCGTTCACGGCGGGGCGTTATCACTCGCTCGTGATCCACGAGGCCACGCTGCCGCCGGCGCTGGCGGTCACCGCCCGCAGCGAGGACGGCGAGGTGATGGGCGTGCGCGACGCGGCGCTGGGCCTCGAGGGCGTGCAGTTCCACCCCGAGAGCATCCTCACCCCCGAGGGCGACCGCCTGCTCGCCAACTTCCTGGAACGCCCATTGCTTTCGTAAAGGGGCGAAATCATTCGTCCCAAGGGGCGCCCCATGGATGCATTCGAGTTGCTGCGGCGCGACCACGACAAGGCCCGGCAGTTGCTGGACCAGCTCCGCGTGGCGACCGCTGCCGAGGAGCGCACACGGCTCTGCACCCAGCTCGGCGACGAGCTGCGGGTCTACGAGGCGGTCGAGGCCTTCTGCTTCCTGCCGCTCTTCCACCGCGTCGGCGAGGGCCTCGACGCGGCGCGCGCCGCCCACGAGGAGCACCTCGAGATCCGGCGCAAGTGCGAGGCGCTCGAGGCGCTGCCGGCGAACGACCCCGGCTTCGCCAAGGCGCTCGGCCGGCTGTCCGACGCGGTGGAACGCCACGCGCGCACGGTGCAGAAGGAGCTCTTCCCCATCGCGCAGCGCGTGCTCGACGAGCGCCAGCTGGCCGAGATGACCCGCAGCATGCAGACGCAGCGTCAGACGCGGTTCGCGCGTCTGAAGGGCGCCGAGGCGATGGCCAGCGGCCGCCGCGATCCGCGCGACATCGCCGACGCGCGGGCGTGAGGCCCGGGATCCGGGCAGAGCACGAAAGGAGCGCGCGCATGCAGGTCCCTCTGGAGCTCACCTTCCGGTGGGTCGAGCGCACCCCCGCCCTCGAGCAGCTCATCCGCGAGCGGGTCGACCGCCTCGAGCGCTACTGCGACTACATCACGTCGTGCCGCGTGGCCGTCGAGCACCCGCAGGAGCACGTGCGCGAGGGCAGCGGCTGGCGGGTGCGCGTCGAGGTGCACATCCCGCCCGGCCACGACCTCGTCGCCCGCAAGGAGCCGGCGGACGAGCCGATCCACACCGACCTGAAGAAGGTGATCAAGGACACCTTCGAGGCGATGGAGCGCCAGGTGAAGGAGCTCGTCCAGAAGCAGCGCAACTACGAGGTCAAGCTGGGCCGCGCCGAGCCCCACGCCGTCGTGGCGCGCCTGTTCAAGGAGGAGGGGTACGGCTTCCTCCGGCCGCTCGACGGCGGCCCCGAGATCTACTTCCACCGCAACGCGGTGCTGCACGAGGACTTCGAGCGGCTCGAGCCGGGCGCCGAGGTGCGCTACGACGAGTCGACGGGCGCGCAGGGCCCGACGGCGAGCACGGTGCAGCTCCTCACCAAGCGCGGTTAGCCTCGAGCTTCGCCATCTTCGGCGGGTGGGGTGGGCTTCGGGCGGGGCGCCCCGCCCCGGCGCGGGCGACCTGCCCCGCGCCCTTCACACCAGGCTGCCGTGGGACGTCACGCGCCAGTCGCCGCCGACGCGGGTGAGGATGAGGTCGCCCTCGTGGGTGGCGCCGTCGCGGTAGGTGATGCGGACGCGCGCGCGCACGTCCCCGGGGCGCTCGGGCACCTCCGTCTCGGCGACGGGCTGCACGTCGGCGACCGTCCGCCCCCGGGTGACGCGCCGGTCGAGGTGGGACCGGAACTGGTCCATGGTGATGCCGTCGCTCGACAGCGGGTCGACGGCCCACAGGGCGAGCGCGTCTTCGTAGCGGCCGGCGTCGAGGCGCCGCACCAGCTCGATCAGGACGTCGGTGGCGCTGCTGCTCATCGGCTCTCCCTTCGCGTCATTCGGCGACCTCGGCGCGCTTCTTCGTCGCGAGCGGCTTCTCGACGAAGGCGATGACCTGGTCGGCCACGTCGACGCCCGTGGCCTTCTCGATGTCTTCGAGCTCGGGCGAGGCGTTCACGTCGATGACGAGCGGGCCGCGCTCGCTGCGCAGGAGGTCGACGCCGGCGACGTCGAGGCCCAGCGTGCGGGTGGCGAGCACGGCGGCGCGGCGCTCGTCGGGGGTGAGCTTGACGGCCTCGAGGGTGACGCCGTGGGGCACGTCGGTGCGGAACTCGCCGGGCGGGGCGAGGCGCCGCATGGCGGCGACCACCCGGCCGCCGACGACGAAGGCGCGGACGTCGGCGCCGCGGGCCTCCTTGACGAACTCCTGGACGAGGATGTTGGCGTCGAGCTGCTTGAACGCGGCGATGACCGACTCGGCGGCCTTGGTGGTCTCGGCGAGCACGATGCCGACGCCCTGCTGGCCCTCGACGAGCCGGACGACGAGCGGCGCCCCGCCCACGGACTCGACGAGGCCGTCGATGTCCTTCACGTGGCGCGCGTAGCCGGTGACCGGCAGGCCGACCCCGGCGCGCGCGAGCAGCTGGAGCGCCCGCAGCTTGTCGTGGGAGCGCGAGATGGCCTGCGAGTCGTTGTGCGAGCGCACGCCCATCATCTCGAACTGGCGCACGACGGCCGTGCCGTAGAACGAGTAGGCCACCCCGATGCGCGGCACGACCGCGTCGAAGTGCAGGTCGGTGCCGCCGAGCAGCACCCGCGGGCGGTGCGAGGCGATGTCCATGTAGCAGCGCGTGTAGTCGACGACGCGCACCTCGTGGCCGCGGGCGAGCGCCGCCGCCTTCAGGCGGGTCGTCGAGTACAGGGACGCTTTGCGCGAGAGGATTCCGATCCGCATTCAGGCGCGCTCCGGGCGACGGATTTCGGCGTGGCGCAGCCCCTTGCGGGTGAGGAAGGAGCGGCCGGGGTCGACGACGATGTGTCCACGGAGCGCCTGGCGCCCCAACAACAGACGAAAGCCCATCATGTCGCGGCGCGTGAGGGTGACCTCGATCGTCCAGCGCTCGCCCTGGATCTCGAGGTCGGTGTGGATGATGGGACGGAACTGCCGGTCGCCGGTGGAGCTCTTCACCCAGCGGCGGTCGACGACGGGCACCTCGACGGGGACGCGGACCTCGGTGTGGCGCTGCTCGGGGTGGACCTCGAAGCGCACCCACTCCTGGCCGTCGCGCTCGAACGACTCGAGCGCGAACGCGTGGAGCGACGACGTGCGCGCCCCGGTGTCGATCTTCGCCTTGATGCGATCGACGCCGAGACCGGGCAGCGAGACCCACTCGCGCCAGCCGACCACCTTCCAGCGCCTGGGACGCGCGGCCAAGGGCCCCCCTCCGTCGAGACGGCGGGCGGATTGTAACCACGTCCCGGGCGCCCATCGCTACACCGGAATGGCGTCGCCGTCCTCCCCGTACGGCCAGGGGTCGTCGGGCAGCGGGGGCGCCGCGCGACGCCGCTGCCGACCGTCGTTGTCCTTCGTGCGGTCCTGCGCCGGGTGCGGTGTGGCATCCTGGGACGGCCCGGGGAACGGCCCGGGCGCCGGCGCCTCGATGGCCGGGGCGCCTGGCGCGTGCCCGGAGTCGAGGGCGGCGCCCAGCAAGGCCGGGAGCGACGCCGCGGCGGCGAGGAACGCGAAAGCGATGCTGGTCTTCGCGATGCTCATGGCACCCGCGGAAGACGCAACTTCCGGGCCGCCCCATGTGACCGCCGGCGGACGCGCCGACCCCATCCGGTCACCGTCCGGTGACGCCCCTCCACGCCCCACGGGCCTCCGGCGCCCATGGCACGCGCCTCGCTCTTGCGGGTGGGGACATGTTCCGTCCCCGTCTCGGTACCCAGCTCTTCTTCATCGGCGTCGTCTGTTCGCTGGTCTCCCTCTTTCTGTCGAACGCCATCGGCTACCTGCGCGCCCGCGACGAGCTCGTCGACGCGGCGCTGCGCGACGTCCGCCACGTGGCGGCGCTCGAGGCGGCGCGCGCGGGCGCGTTCGTCCAGGAGCGCGTGCAGCTCGTGGCCTCGATGGCCGCCGACAACTACCGGCTGCTCGCGCTCTCGAGCTCGCTGCAGGCCGGCGCCGACGACACGGCGCGGCGGGCGCTCGACGCGCACCTCGCGGCCAAGGCGGAGGGGATCGGCGAGCTCGACGCGCTCGTGGCGGTGGGGATCGACGGGCGGGTGGTCGGCGCGACCGGCATGACCGCCATCGAGGGCTCCGGCCCGTGCGCGACGTGGCGGGGCGAGCGCGCGGCGCTCATCGAGATCGCCCCCGGCCGGGACGCCGCCGTCCTCTGGGTGGGCGCGCCGATCCGCGACGGCGAGGGCGCCCGCATCGGCGCGCTCTGCGGGCGGCATCGCTTCGACCTTCAGCGCCGCCTGCAGGAGGCGCTGCAGGTCGAGTCGCTCGAGCACGGCGCGCTCGAGGTGGTCGACGACGCCGGCGCGCTGCTCGCCCGCGCCGGCGAGGAGGGCGTCGCGGGGCACGGTGGTCCCCCGCCCCGCGCCCCGTGGGCCGGCCGCCTCGAGCGGGGCTCCGCGCCCCCGCTGCTCGCCGCCTTCTCGCCGCTGCCCGGCCTGAAGTGGGGCCTCTGGGTGAGCCTGCCGATGGACCGCGCGCTCGCCGGCCTCGAGCGCCTGAAGTGGCAGGCCTTCACGCTGACCGGCGTGATGGCCGTGGGGCTGATGCTGCTGATCGGCTGGGCCAGTCGCGCCTTCGGCCGGCGCATGCGGCGGCTGTCGGAGACCGCGAGCCGCCTCGCGTCGGGCCACCTCGGCGAGCGTGTCCCCGAGAGCGGCCCCCGCGAGGTGGCCGAGCTGGCGCAGGCCTTCAACCACATGAGCGCAGCGCTGCGCGACGCCCACGCCGGCCTCGAGGAGCGCATCGAGCAGCGCACGCTCGCCCTGCGCCGCAGCCAGGGGCTGACCGAGCTTCTGCTCGAGTCGATGGAGCGCTGGGTCATCGTCGTCGCCCCCGACATGCGCATCGTCAAGGCCAACGCCGCGGCCCGGCACCTCTTCGGCGACGATCTCGTCGGCCGCTCGTCGCCGCAGGTCCTGTTCGGCCGCGACGAGCCGCCCGAGGCCTGCCCCGTGCGGGCCACGTTCGAGACCGGCCGCCCGCAGATGGTCGAGATCTCGCTGAAGATCGGCGGGGAGCAGGAGGTCGTCGACCTCGAAACCTGGCCGCTGCCGGGCCCGGACGGCGCCGTCGACGCCGTCGCGCAGATCGGGCACGTGGTGACGTCGCGCCTCGAGGCCCAGGCGCAGATGGTCCACAACGAGAAGATGGCGGCGTTCGGCCTGCTCGCGGCGGGGGTGGCGCACGAGATCGGCAACCCGCTCGCCGCCATCAAGTCGCGCCTGCGGACGAAGCGCGACGACGCCGACCACACGCGCGAGACGTTCGAGATCGTCGAGCACGAGGTCGACCGCATGGGCCGCCTGCTGCGCGAGCTCATCGACTTCGCGCGGCGCCGGCGCGACCGGGTCACCGTGCTGTCGGTGAACCAGTCGGTGCAGGACGTGGCGCGCCTGCTCGGCCACGACCCGCGCGCGCGGCGGGTGAGCATCGAGACGCACCTCGCCGCCGGCCTGCCGGGCGTGACCGGGCGCGAGGACGACCTCGTGCAGGTCCTCTTCAACCTGGGCGTCAACGCGCTCGACGCGATGGACGGCGGCGCCCTCGCGTTCGAGACCGCCGCCGGCGACGACGGCGCGGTCATCGTGCGCGTGCGCGACACCGGCCGCGGCATCCCCGAGGACGTCCGCGCCCGTGTCTTCGAGCCCTTCTTCACCACCAAGGCGCCGGGCCGCGGCACGGGCCTCGGGCTCTTCGTCAGCCGCAGCATCGTCGAGCGCCTCGGCGGCGAGCTGCGCCTCGAACGCTCGGGCCCCGAGGGCACGACGTTCGAGATCCTGTTCCGGGAGACGCGCAGCTAGCTGGGGCGGCGGTCGGACGGCGGTTGGCCGGACGACGGCAGCGTCAGCCAGACCGTGGTGCCGGCGTCGGGCGCCGACTCGATCCACAGGTGGCCGCCGTGGCGCTCGGCGATGTGGCGGGCGAAGGTGAGGCCGACGCCGGCGCCGCCACCGTACTCGTCGCGGCCGTGCAGACGCCGGAAGAGTCGGAAGACGGCTTCGTGGTGCTGCGGCGCGATGCCGATGCCGTCGTCGCGCACGAAGAGGCGGCCGTCCGCGGCGCCGACCGTGATCTGCGGCGCGGCGCGCCGGGTGTAGGTCGCCGCGTTGCGCAGCAGGTGCGTGAACAGCTCGCCCAGCCGCGCCCGATCGCCGCGGACGGAGGGCAGCGCGGGCGCGACCTCGACGGCCTCGCGCGGCAGCCCGGCGGCCACCCGGGCCTCGACCAGCACGGCGTGCAGGTCGACGCGCTCGTCGGCCAGCGGCTCGCCGTACAGGTCCGCCAGGTGCGTCAGCGCGGCCACGCGCGTCTCGAGCCGCTGCGAGGCCGACACGAGCCCGGCGAGCATCGCGCGGCCCTCGCCGTCGAGCAGCGGATCGTAGTCGTCCCGCAGGAAGGTCGCGTAGCTGCGGATCGTGCGCAGCGGCGCCCGCAGGTCGTGCGACGCGTCGTGGGAGAGCGCCTGCACGAGCTCGCTGGCGGGCGACGCCGGCCGTCGGGCGGCGGCGGGGCGCGCCGGGCGTGGGCGCAGGCGACGGCGGTGGGCGGCGGCGTTCGACATCGTGCGTCGTGGAACGGCGGCCGCGACGCGGGCCCTGAACGGGCGGGGGTTGGCGGCGACCCGCGTGCGGGTGTCAGAAAGCCGCGTTGCCCGGGGTGCGCGGGAACGGGATGACGTCGCGGATGTTCGCCATGCCGGTCACGTAGGCGACGCAGCGCTCGAAGCCGAGGCCGAAGCCGGCGTGGGGCACCGTGCCGTAGCGGCGCAGGTCGAGGTACCAGCCGTACGCCTCGCGCGCGAGGCCGAGCTCGTCCATGCGCGCCTCGAGCACCGACAGGCGCTCCTCGCGCTGGGAGCCGCCGATGATCTCGCCGATGCCCGGCGCCAGGACGTCCATCGCGGCCACCGTGCGCCCGTCGTCGTTCTGGCGCATGTAGAAGGCCTTGATCTCCTTGGGATAGTTCATCACCACCACCGGGCCCTGGCAGTGGACCTCGGTCAGGTAGCGCTCGTGCTCCGTCTGCAGGTCGGTGCCGAAGCTCACGGGGAACTCGAACTTGCGGTCGGCCTTCTCGAGGATGCGGACGGCCTCGGCGTAGTCGAGGCGCGTGAAGGCCGACGTCGCGAACTTCTCGAGGCGCGCGATGACGCCCTTCTCGACGCGGTCCTCGAAGAAGCGCATGTCGTCGCCGCGCTCGTCGAGCACTGCCTTGAAGAGGGACTTCAGGAAGTCCTCGGCGAGGTCGGCGTCGGCGGCGAGGTCGGCGAAGGCGATCTCGGGCTCGATCATCCAGAACTCGGCGAGGTGCCGCGTCGTGTTGGAGTTCTCGGCGCGGAACGTCGGCCCGAACGTGTAGACCTTGCTCAGCGCGAGGCAGTACGTCTCGACGTTCAGCTGGCCCGAGACGGTGAGGAACGCCTCCTTGCCGAAGAAGTCCTGCGCGAAGTCGATGTGGCCGTCGGGCCGGCGCGGCAGGTTCGCGAGGTCGAGCGTCGAGACGCGGAACATCGCCCCGGCGCCCTCGGCGTCGCTGGCGGTGATGATCGGCGTGTGGATCCAGCAGAAGCCGCGCTCGTGGAAGTAGCGGTGCACCGCCTGGGCGAGCGTGTTGCGCACGCGCGTCACGGCGCCGAACGTGTTCGTGCGCGGCCGCAGATGCGCCACCTCGCGCAGGAACTCGTAGCTGTGGGGCTTCGGCTGGATCGGGTAGGCCTCGGGATCGGCGATCGGGCCGACGACCTCGACGCCGCTGGCCTGCAGCTCGACCGACTGGCCCTTGCCCTGGCTCTGCACGAGGGTGCCGGTGGCGACGATCGCCGCGCCGCTCGTGAGGTGGCGCAGCTCGCCCTCGTAGTTGGGCAGCGCGGCGGGGGCGACGACCTGGATGGGGTCGAAGCACGAGCCGTCGTGCAAATGGATGAACGAGAGGCCGGCCTTGGAGTCGCGGCGGGTGCGGACCCAGCCGCGCAGCGTGACGGTGGCGCCCACGGGGACGCGCCCGGCGAGCACGTCGGCGACGGACGTTCCCGGATCGTAGGCCATGTGCGGTGCTCCTTCGGAAGACGGTCGCCCCGCGATTACCAGAGCGGACGCGCCGCCGCAACGGGTGTGCCGGGCCGTCCTGGCGGCGGCCCTCATGGCGGCGCGATCCCGACGGGAGGCCGGCCCGATGACGCCCCATGGCCGCGTTCCTCCCCCCCGGAGCGCGCTCCATGACGCGTCACCGCCCCGCCCCCCCGACCGGGAAACGGTCCCATGACGCGCGGCCGCCGCGATGCCCGGCCCGGCGGGCGTCCCGCGCGCGGATGAGAGCGTTGGCAGCGGCGTGTTTTCCAGGGTAAGGATGCGCCTTGCGGAGACACGGGAGCACCGAGTGTCGGAAGACGAGAACACCGGAGACACGCTGGGCGGCCGCAGCCTGCTGTTCGTCACCGGCAAGGGCGGCGTGGGCAAGAGCGCCGTGGCGGCGGCGCTGGCGCGCGCGTCGGCGGCGCAGGGGCGGCGCACGCTCGTCTGCGAGCTGGCGACGCACGGGGCGCTGGGGCCGCTGCTCGGGCTGCGCGACGAGGTCGGCCATGCGCCGCGCGAGGTCGCACCGAACCTCTGGGCCTGCAACATCGACCAGGACCGCGCCTTCGGCGACGCCATCGCCGGCCTCGTGCCCGCGCCGCGCCTCGCCCGCGCGCTGCTCGGCAACCCGGTGGCGCGGCTCTTCCTGCGCACGGCGCCGGCGGTGACCGAGACGTCGGTGCACCTCCTGCTGACCGGCTTCCTGCGCGACGGCTTCGACCCGGTCATCGTCGACCTGCCGGCGACGGGGCACGCGGTGGGCTTCCTCGACGCGTCGCGGGCGATGGCGCACGCGCTGCGCGTCGGTCGCGTCGCGAAGGCGGTCGCCGAGGCCGCCGAGACGGTGCGCGACCCTCGGCGGACGGGCCTCGTCCTCGTGACGCTGCCCGAGGAGCTGCCGGTGAACGAGGCGATCGAGCTCTACGAGAAGTCGCGGGAGACGCTGAAGATCACGCCGGCGGTGGTGGTGGTGAACCGGGTGAACGCGCCGCCGGTGGCCGAGGCGGACCTGGCGGGCCTCGAGCCGCTGCTCGACGCGCCGCCGCACACGCTGCCGCCCGCCGCGCGCGCGGTCGCCGGCACGGTGCGCGAGGGCGTGCGCGCCGCCGCCCAGGACAGCCGCCACGTGGCGCGCCTCGGGGAGGCGCTGCCGGGGGCCCGGCTGCTCGAGCTGCCCACGCTGCGCGACAGCGCCGACGAGCCGGCGCTCGTGGCGCGCCTGGCCGAGAGCCTGCGCGACCTGCTCGGCGGCGGCCCGCCCCGGGTGCCGGCCCGATGAGCGCCGCGCTCGCCACCGCCCTCGCGAAGGCCCGCGTCATCGCCTGCGCCGGCCCCGGCGGCGTCGGCAAGACGACGACCTCCGCCGCGCTCGCCCTGCGCGCCGCGCGCATGGGCCGCCGCACGCTCGTCCTCACCATCGACCCGGCCAAGCGCCTCGCCGACGCGCTCGGCCTCGAGGCGCTCGGCGCCGAGCCACACCCGGTGCAGGCCGAGGGCGTCCCCCCCGACGGCCTGTGGGCGATGATGCTCGACGTGCGCGCCGGCCTCGACCGCCTCGTCGGCGAGCGCATCGCCGATCCGGCCGAGTCGAAGAAGCTGCACGAGAACCGGCTGTTCCAGCTGCTGCAGGACGCGATGGCCGGCATGCAGGAGTACATCGCCGTCGATCGGCTGTACGACCTGCACGCCTCGGGGCGCTTCGACCTGATCCTGCTCGACACGCCGCCGTCGACCCACGCGCTCGACTTCCTCGACGCGTCGAAGCGCCTCGCGCGGCTGTTCGACCGGCGCATCATCCGCTGGCTGCTGCCCGCGGGGAAGGCGGGCCTCGGCCGCCTTTTCAGCCCCGGCGCCGCGTTCACGAAGCTGCTCGGCGCGGTGCTCGGCGAGGCCTTCGTGCACGACCTCGTCGAGTTCTTCGGCGCCGCCGAGTCGCTGATCGACCCGTTCCAGCAGCGGGGCGACGCCATCCGCAAGCTGCTGCTCGGCCCCGAGACGGCGTTCGTCCTCGTGACCGCGCCGGAGCCGCGCCGCATCGAGGAGTCGCTCGCCTTCGCGAAGGAGCTCGACCGCCACGGCCAGCAGCCGGTGGCGTTCATCGTCAACCGCACGCTGGCCGCCCGGGACCTCGAGGTGCCGGTCGACGCGGTGGCCCACCTGCTGCCCGAGCACCCCGTGTCGCGCGACCGCATGCTCGGCGATCTCGAGCGCTACCGCCGCGCGCTGACGGTCCAGGCCGAGCGCGAGCGCGCCACCTGCGCCAACCTCGTCTCCGCCGTCGGCCGCGACGCCGTCCGCCTCGTGCCGCACCTCGGCGAGGACGTCGCCGACCTCGCCACCCTCGGCCGCCTCGCCGACGAGATCCTGCCGCCTACCGCAGGTCGATGAACGCGCCGGCGCTGCTGCCCGCGTCGCCGCCGCCGACGAAGATCGCGCCGTCGGGGGTGCCGAGGCCGTAGGCGCCGGGCGTCACGGTCACGCCGGCGGGCGGCGCGCAGAGCGGCTGCGCGGTGTTGGCGAGCACGTCGAACACGACGCCCTCGCCGCCGGTGGCGAAGACGACGGCGCCGCCGGGCGTGCCGGCCACGTTGCGGTTGTCGGGGCGGCGCTGCAGCCGGCGCACGAGCTCCGGCGCGTCCTCGGTGACCGGCTCGGCCTGGCCCGGCGCCGCCCGGTGGGCGCGCAGGACGCCGCCGAAGTCCTCGAGCAGCAGGACCTCGTCGCCGATGCGCACGAGCTGCGGCCGGCTCGGCCACGGCACCCCGCCGCCGCCCATCGCGAGCAGCGGCCCCCACACGCCGGTGGTCGGGTTGAAGAAGGCCCCGTCGTACAACGGGATCTGCGGGTACATGTGCCAGCACGCCAGCGTGTGCGGCGTCCGCGTGCCGCCGTAGAAGAACACCCAGTCGCCGACGCCGACGCCGACGGGCGAGGCGCGGTCCTCGAGCGGCGAGTCGCCCCGGTTGCCGGCGACGGCGGTCGGGGGATCGCTCAGCGGGAAGACGTTCGTGGCCTCGCGCGTCCGGCACTCGTTGTTCGTCGGCGGCGGACGCTCGGCCTCGAAGAACTCGCCGGCGTAGACCACCCAGTGGTCGTTCGCCGCCATGCCGGCGCGGCGGTAGGGCGGGATGAAGTCGCGGTTCCACTGGCGGAAGGGATCGGTGACCGCCCAGGTGCGCGTCTCGAGGTCGTGCACCGCGCGGAAGGGCCCGCCGCCGCCGGCGCGCGGGTAGTACCACATCGCGACGTGGTCCGGGTGCGCGGCGAAGGTGATGACCCCGCTGACCGGCGGATCGAGGTCGACGGCGGACCGGAACGTGCGCCAGCCCTGCGCCGCGGTGTAGGTGGCCACGTCGAGGCGGCCGTCGGCGGCGGGCAGCCCGTGCACCACCGTCAGGACGCCGTCGCGCCACGCGGCGGCGAAGACCGGCACCTCCTCGCCCTCGAGGCGCAGCGGCGGGATGGCCGTCCAGCGGCCGATGCAGCGGGCGACGCACTCGCCCGCCTCGCAGACGGTGCCCGCGCCGCACGCGCCACACTGGCCGCCGCAGCCGTCGTCGCCGCACTGCCGCCCGTCGCACCGCGGCACGCACTCGCACCGCCCCTCGCGGCAGGCCTCGCCGGCGGCGCAGCGTCCGCACGAGGCGCCGCAGCCGTTGCCGCCGCACTCGCGGCCGTCGCACTGCGGCACGCACGCGTCGGGCGGCGGCACGCCCGCGTCGGGCGGCGGGGCGTCCTCGACCGCGGCCTCGAGCGCGTAGTCGCCGCTCTCGCTGTAACCGTCGACGACCACGAAGACGGCCTGCCCCGCGCGCAGCCGGACGGCGACCCGGCTGAAGTAGCGGCGGTTCGCGGTGTCGACGTCGTCCTGGCAGGCGAGCTCGGTGGCCGCGTCGTCGCAGTCCGAGCGCACGTACAGGACGGTGTCGACGTCGGAGCCCTCGGTGGAGAAGGTGTACTCGCCGTCGTCGGGCGCCACGAAGCGGTAGACGGCCTCGCCGCCGTCGCTGCGGCCGCAGCCGGCGGCGAGGCGGTCCGGATCGCGGGTCGTGCCGGCGACGGCGCCGAGGTCGAGCGGCGTCGCGCCGGCGCAGACGTCGGCGCCGCCGCAGCCGGACCACGGCCCCCAGGCGCCGTCGTCGCAGCGGCGCTCCTCGCGGCCGCCGTTCGCGCAGGCGCGGCTCTCGCGCTCGCCGTCCGGGCAGGCGACGCACGCCGACCAGGCGGACCAGCGGCCGTCCGCGCACCGACGGGACTGCGCCCCGCCCACGCACGCCCGCGTCTCCTCGTCGCCGTCGGCGCACCCGGCGCCGCCGCAGCCGGACCACGGCCCCCAGGCGCCGTCGTCGCAGCGGCGCTCCTCGCGGCCGCCGTTCGCGCAGGCGCGGCTCTCCCACTCGCCGTCCGGGCAGCCGCCGCACGCGCTCCACGGTCCCCACGCGCCGGCGTCGCACGTGCGCGACTGCCGGCCGCCCTCGCAGGGCCGCTCCTCGCGCTCGCCGCCCTCGCACGCGGGCACGACGCAGTCGCCCCAGGCGCCCCAGGCGCCGCCGTCGCACGTGCGCGACTGGGTGCCGCCGTCGCCGCAGTTGTTGTGCTCCGTGTCGCCGTCGGCGCAGCGGGGCGCGGCCGCGCAGTCCGCCCACGCGCCCCAGCGCCCGCCGTCGCACGTGCGCGCGCGGACGCCGCCGTCGTCGCACGCCGCCTCTTCCCGCGCGCCGTTCGCGCACTCGTCCGGGTCGTCGCAGGGCGTCCACGCGCCCCACGCGCCGCCCTCGCAGAAGCGCGCCTGCTGCCCGCCGCCGTTCAGGCCGCACGTCCGGTCCTCGATGGCGCCGCCGTCGCAGGCGCCCTCGCAGGCGTCGCCGGCGCCGTCGCCGTCCGTGTCCTCCTGGCGGTGGTTGGCGACCGCCGGGCAGTTGTCGCGGTCGTCGGGCACGCCGTCGTCGTCGGCGTCCCCCGCGGGGCCCCCGACGTCGCGGTCGCCGCCGACGGCGCCGTCCGCGCTCGACGCGCCGCCGTCGCCGACGCTCACCTGGCGCGGCGGCGACGTCCCCTCGTCGCACCCCGCCCCCACGAACACGCACGCCGCCAGCATCCACCACCGCATGTCCGGACCTCCCCGTACGCGCGGCATCCTAGCAGCCCCTTGCTCCTCGACACGACCTGGTCCAGCCTCCCGGTCGAGGGCACTTCGGGACGGGAGGGGAAGAGATGCGCAGGGCGCTCTGGGCGGTCGTCGCGACCGCGCTGACGGGTTGTGGCGGCGCGGCGAAGGACGCGCGCTTTCCGACGAAGGACGAGCTGGCCGCGCTGGCGAAGTCCCCGGTGCGCGCAGCGAAGGCCGGCGACCGCAAGGTGGCGACGGGGCCCTGGACGCTGGCCGGGCCGCTCCCCGAGCAGGTGGGCGACACGCCGGCGACGTCGGCCTCGCCCTTCCTCGAGCTCGTGAAGGCCGACGCCGACAAGCACGCGGGATTGTTCATGATCTCCGAGGGCATGAGCTGCGCCGCGCGCGAGCTCGGGCTGCACTTCGCGAAGCACGAGGCGTACGCGAGCCGCGAGCTGCGCGAGTTCATCGCCGGCGCCTGCGGCGTGTCGAACGCCCTGGCGGTCGCCACGTCGGTGTACCACGGCAAGGTCGAGGGCGAGACCGAGGCGCAGGTCTTCGAGCGCTGGAGGCCGGAGCTCGTGAAGATGGTGGCCGACGGGACCGGCGGCGGCGGCACGCGCGTCGTCGGCGGCTGGTTCGGCGTCTCCGAGGGCCGCGCCGTGGCGATGCTGGTCTCGGCACCGCGCGAGGCCTCGATCCAGCCGGCGGCGCGCGTCCCCGGCGCCGAGGGCTGGGTGAAGATCGAGGGCGAGGCGCTGTCGAAGCCCAAGAGCATCGCCCTCATGGTGAACCAGGGCCCGTTCGGCTACGCCCACTGTGAGATGGACCCCACCGTCGCCGCCCCGAAGTTCGTCGCGCGGTGCCCGGTGAAGGCCGACGACGAGACGGCCTGGATCAGCGTGGGCGCCTTCCAGCCGGGGCGCGTGCTCGGCGACCTCGTGGCGGCGTTCCAGGTGTGGCCGGCGGGCCAGCCGGTCACCGCGTTCACCCCGGCGCCGGCCGAAGGCGCGACGCCGCCCGATCCGCAATCGATGCGTCAGGAGCTCTTCGACGCGCTCAACGCCGTGCGCAAGGCGGCGTCGCTGTCCGAGCTGCGGCTCGCCGACGAGCAGTGCAAGCTCGCCGGCGAGCTCGTCGGCCACTACTACGCGGGCGACGACGACGAGGAGGTCGCCGACCAGGTCGCCCTCGGCATGATCGCCGGCTGGGACGTGCCCGGCCTCGTGCGCGAGGGCCACTTCGCGTCGGGCTGGGTGGACGACACGCCGCTCTCGTCGGCGCTGCTGCAGCGCCTCGTCGCGATGCCCTTCGGGCGGAAGGCGGTGCTCGATCCCGACGCGGCATACGTGGCCATCGGCGGCCTGCGCGACGAGTCGGCGGCGCTCGGCGCCATCGTGAGCACCTACGCGGTCATCGATCCGGCGACGACGAAGGAGCAGGCGAAGCGGGACGCCGACGCCTTCTACGCCGAGCTGGCGAAGCAGCGGAAGCTGCGCGGCCTCGCCCCCGCGCGCCGCCTCGTCAGCCTCGAGTCGTTCGCCCACCAGGACCTCGGCGGCCAGAAGTTCGAGGAGACCGACGACGCCGAGGACACCTTCCAGGAGCTGGCGAAGCGCGTGAACGTCTACACGAAGAAGGCGGTCCGCGGCTGGTATCTGTCGGTGAACGACATGAAGGACCTCGATCTGCCGAACGAACTGCTGCTGACGGACCCGCTCGACGTGGCGGTGGTCGTGGGCTACACGTACGCGCCGCCGAGCCCGTGGGCCTCGCGGCTGATCATGGTGGTGTTCCCCGACAACGGCGGCCAGGTGGCCGGCGCGCCGGCGGGGCCCGTCATCGCGCGCCGCTGAGACGCGACGCCGCCTCGCCCCCCCGTTACCGTGGGTCCCCGCTGACGCACCGTCCGGAAACGTCGTCTCCCGAGACATGGCATCTCTCGCGCGGCACTGTCCGTGCAACATCGCGCCGCGGTGTCTCTGTGACGGGAGGTGGGCGATGAGATGGGTGGGCGTGACATTCGGGTTGCTGGGATGGCTCGGGCTCGGGGGCTGCCAGGGCGGCGGCGGCGCGACGACGGACGTGGCGACGGCCGCGCTGGGCGTGTGCGGCGAGCCGCTGTGCTTCGCCGCGGCGGACATGCTCCTCAACACGACGGTGGCCGGCGCGCAGGACCAGATCGCGGTGGCCGCGGCGCCCGACGGCACCACGCTCGTCGTGTTCCGCGACCGCTCCGGCCAGGCCGCCGACGCCGCCAACGGCGACGCGATCCGCGGGCGGCTCTTCGATCCGGCGGGCCTGCCGCTCGGCCCCGACTTCACCGTGGAGACCGACACCACGCGCCTGCAGCAGACGCCGGCGGTCGCCGCGTCGGAGGCCGGGGTCTTCCTGGTCGTGTGGGCCGACAACCGGGGGCAGGCGCCGGACGCCACCGGGTACGCCGTCCGCGGGCGCCGCTTCGACGTCGAGGGGCGCGCGCTCGACGAGCAGGACTTCGTCGTCAATGCGACGACCGCCGGCGACCAGGTCGCGCCGACCGCCGCCGCCACGCCCGACGGCGGGTTCCTCGTCGCGTGGCGCGACACGAGCCGCCGCCGGCCGGACACCTCCTCGGGCGCGATCCGCGCCCGGCGCCTCGGCGCCGACGGCACGCCGCCCGGCCCGGAGATCGACGTCAACTCGACGACGGTGGGCGACCAGAGCGAGCCGGCCATCGCCGTGGCCCCCGACGGCGGGTGGGCCGTCGCGTTCACGGACGCGAGCAAGCTCGAGGGCGACGCCTCCGGCACGCAGGTGCGCTGGCGGGCTTCGGGTCCGACGACGTGGCGCTCGGGCCCGACGAGCGCGTGAACGTCCGCACGGAGCGCGACCAGCGCCAGCCGCACCTGACCTTCGGTGCGGACGGCGGCGCCTGGGTCGTGTTCACCGACTACGGCGTGGCCGGCGATCCCGCGGGCTACGACGTCCGCGGCCGGGCGTACGGGCCCGACGGTGCCGCGCGGGGCGAGGAGCGCGCGCTGGCCGAGCAGACCGCGCGCAACCAGTCGCAGCCCGAGGTCACCTGGCTGCCCGGGCCCGGGCGGTTCCTGGTCGCGTTCGCCGACGACGCCCGCGTGGCGCCGGACATCTCCGGCTGGACCGTGCGCGCGCGCCTGCTCCTCCCGGACGGGACCGCCGACGGCCCGCCCCAGGTCGTCGTCTCGACGCAGGGCGGCAGCCAGACGGCGCCGGCGCTCCCCGCGCGGGTGGGGGCGGGTCTGCTCGTCGCCTGGGCGGACACGAGCGGCGCCAGCCCGGACACGGCCGCGCCCGGCGTGCGGGGCCGCCTGCTGCGGTTCGCGCGGTGCGGCGACGGGCGCCTCGACGCCGAGACCGGCGAGCAGTGCGACGACGGCGCGCAGATCCCGGGCGACGGCTGCTCGGCGACCTGCACGCTCGAGGCCTGCGGCGATGGCATCCTGCAACCCGGCGAAGGGTGCGACGACGGCGCGGGGAACGCGCTGCAGGGCGACTGCCTGCCCGACTGCCAGCCGGCCCGCTGCGGGGACGGCGTGGCGCAGCCGCATCGGGGCGAGACGTGCGACGACGGCGACGCGGTCGGCGGGGACGGATGCGACGCATCCTGCAGGGTGGAGCCCCCCACGCGGGATGCCTGCCAGTGGCTGTGCCGGGCGACCTCGAGCGTCGATGGCTGCAATGGCATCGACGACGACTGCGACGGCCTGGTCGACGAGGACGGCGACCTCGGACACGACGTCGCCCACTGCGGCGGCTGCGAGGCGCCGGCGTGCCCCCCCGCGGCGCCGTACCGGTACGTGCTCGGCGCCCCCGCCGGCGCCACCCTCTGGGAGCCGAGCGGCGCCACGGTGGACGGCGACACGCTCTGGGTGGCGAACGACAAGGACGGCCGCGTCGCCGCCTATGCCCTGCCGCTGGGCCCGGGCGTGAACGCCCCCGTCCGCGCGTTCTCGGTGCGCCCGGGCGGCGTGACGCCCAAGTGGGAGGCCCTGCGGCGCGACGCGAACGGCCAGCTGCTCCTGCTCAACGCCAACGACCGGCAGGTCTGGCGCTGCGATCCCGAGGTCGACTGCGCCGGCGCGGTCGCGGTGCCCGTCGGACCCGGCGCGGCGGCCCTCGGCGCCGGCGTCCGCCTCGAGTCGCTCGCGATCGTCGGCGACCGCCTCTGGCTCGGCAGCCGCGAGACGCCGTCGAAGATGGCCGACGAGACGGGCCGCCTCGTCTCGCTCGGCTCGATGTCGCCGGACGGGCGGTCCTACAAGCTCAGCGACGCCCTCTACGTCGACGAGCGCTTCTACCTGACGTGGAGCTACGAGGGCGCGGGCAGCAACGCGGCGGACGTCGCCGGCTTCCTCGCCGTGGCCCTCCCCGACGCCGCCGGGCGGCCCGACCCCACCACCCTGCGCCTGTGCGTCGCGCTGCCCGGCAAGCCCGAGGGCGTCGGCGCTTGGGGCGACCGCCTCGTGGTCGTCTTCGACGAGGACGCCGCGCGCAAGCGGCCGTCCGACGCGGCCGCGTTCAACCTCGCGCCGACGAGCGACTTCGCCACGGTGATCCCGCGCGGGGTCTGCCCCTGAGGCGGCCGTCTCAGCGCGCGCCGGGCGGCCGGAGCTCGCGGCGGCGGGGGTCGTAGCGCCACCCGACGAGCGCCCGGGACGCGTGCGCGTCCTCGCTGCCGCTGCGAACGACGCGCAGGCGCTGCTCGCCGGTCTCGTCGTGCTTCCACGTCTCGACGACGACGCGCCGGACGGCGACGTACGCGTCGACGATGCGCAGCGCGAGCACCTCACGGCAGGCGCGCGCGGTGTCCGTGCGCTCCTCGTCGGCGGGCACCCCCTCTTCCGCCAGCAGCGCCTGCAGCTCCGGCAGGCGGCGGCGCAGGCCCGCCTCGTCGACGTCGGCCAGGAGCGGGAGCTGGACGTCCGGCCGCTCCTGCGCTCCGAGCTCTCCGTCGATGCGCCACTCGAATCGATCACGGACCGGATCGAAGCGCAGCGTCTCGTCGAGGTGGACCACACGGCGGAGCGCGCCCTTCTTCGCGAGCACGGCGCCGAGCTCGGTGAGCTCGAGGCCCCCGGGCCCCGTCCGCAGCGCGCCGCCCGCGAGCAGCGATACGACCACGCGGGTGACCAGCCGCTCGTCCGGCAGACCCATCAGGCCGACGATGACCTCCGGCCGGCCGATGCCTTGCTCGACGAGCGCCAGCGTCGTGGCCTCCGAGGCCGTCAGCTCGCGGTCCTCTTCGATCTCGAGGTCGACCTTCAGCACCCGGTGCGGCAGGCACGCCGGCACCGCGTGCTCGCGCTCGAAGCCGTCCTTCTTCAGCTCCGTCTCGATGACACCGCTCATCAAAGGCTCCCTTCTTCGAGGCAGTTGCCTGCAGGCACGAGCCCGAGGGCGCGCTGCAGGATGGGTGTGTTCCGGGCGTTCTGCCGGTGGCCGACGAGCACGAGCAGGCGCTTCGCGCGCGAGAGCGCGACGTTCAGACGGCGCTCGTCGCCGACGAACTGCCACTCGCTGGCGCTCGTTCGCACCGTCGAATAGACGACGACGTCCGCCTGCCGCCCCTGGAACGAGTCGACGGTGGCCGCCTTCACGTCCAGCGCGCGCCACTTCAGGCCCCGTAGCCGGCGGTCCAACTGGCGGACCTGCGGCTTGTAGGCGGACATGACCGCGACCTCGTAGCGGGCCCCGGCGGCCGCAGCGTCATCGTCGAGCCGACGCAGGATGCGCACCATCACGTCGAGCTCGCGCCGATTGCGTTTCGACGTGCCGACCGCCTCCTCGGCCCCCTCGACGTGGACGTGGAACACCCGGTGGTCGCGGCGGAAAAGCCCCGGCGCCAGGTCGCGCGCGTCGTCGGCCACGCCGGTGCGCACGCCGCCCTCCTCGGCGTAGAAGAGCTGACTGACGAAGTCGCCGATGGAGCGGTGCATCCGGAACTGAGTCCGCAGCATGTCGCGCGACTCCCGGGGCACGATGGCCCGCAGGTGCTCGAAGAGTGAGAATCGGGCCCGCGCGGGATCGCGCTGCAGCTGCCGGAGCTGGTCGCTCGTCAGCGTGTCGAGGTAGGGCGGGAGCTGCTTGTGGTCGCCCACGAGCAGGAAGCGCCGCGAGGCGACCATCGGCACGAGCGTCTCGGCGACGGAGGCCTTCGCGGCCTCGTCGACCACCAGGAGATCGAGCTCCTGGCGTTCGAGGTTGGCGAGCACGCCCGCCGATCGGACGAGCGTGACGCCCCACACCTGGACGAGCTCGGCGAACTCGCGCTGCGTGCCCCGGGCGCCCGCCCGCAGCGCTTCGCGCCACTGCGCCAGGGCCGCCGCGGCACCGGGGGGCAGGTCCGCGTGCGCGCGCTCCGCGCGCTCCGAGGCCGCGGCCGTCCGCTGCGCGAAGGCCCGGAAAGCATGCCGGCGGCCGGACACCTGCGAGTCCTCGGGCGCGATCGATCCGCGCGCCGCCAGGCGCCGCCGCTCCGCCTCGTTCTCCTCCTTCGCGAGCTCGTCGCGGACGTCGCGGCACAGCATCCAGGGCGCGCTGAGCGCCGCGCGTGTGTCGCGCAGGCGTTCGAAGACATTGGCCACGGCCTCGTTGGCCTGGGCGACGACGCCGATGCGCCACTCCGGGTGCAGCATCAACGCCTGGGCGACCACCTCGGTGATCAGCGTCGTCTTGCCGGTCCCGGGTGGCCCCTGGAGCGTGAAGATGCCCTCCGCCGCGAGGATGCGTTCGACCAGATCTGCGACCTGTGGCGACCGGGCGAGCTCCGGCTGCAGCGGAGAGCAGAGCACACGCTCGCCCATCCGATGCGCGCCCGTCCTCGCCAGCAGGAGCGGCAGGTCGCGGCGCACGGTCTCGCCGGTGCGCAGCTTGTTCAGGGCGTCCCGCTGCCGCTTGAGGACGACCTCCGCCTGCTTGTCGCGGAGCTGCAGCGCGCCGATACGCGGCAGCCGCGTCTTCTTGCGGAGCTCGATAGTGAGCTCGCCGGTCGCCTCGTCGAACCAGGCGAAGCTGCCGATCTCCTCGATGCGATCGTTCGCCGTCGGCAGGCCGACCGTCACCTTGGTCGGGTCCTCGTAGAGCTCGTGCCAGCCCTCGAGCGGCTGCATCGCGTCGGCGTCGTCGAAGGCTGCCGTCCGCGTGCCGAGCTGCGCGTCGACGGACTGGCGGACCGTGGGCTTGTTGCGCGGCGGGGACCACGGGACGACGCGCCCGACCTCGAGCCTGACCGTGCCCTTCAGCGTGACGCAGTCGTCCCAGGTGGCGGTGAGCCCAGCGGCGCGGGCGCGATCGATGTCGGACGACCGGGCGTCGCTCTCTCCGTCGTGCAGCACATAGTGCACCCGCAGCTTCGCCAGTCGCTCGAGCTCCAGCTTCACGACCTGCTCTGCCGTCTCGAGGAGCTGCGCCGTCTCGGCGGAGTGGACGATACTGACGGTCTCTTCGGCGAACCGGACCAGGGCGCCGGCGTCGCCCCGCCCCTCGCGGAGCACGATGCGGCACGGAGCCGAGCGCCGCCGGGCCGTGTCGTGGCCGAGCGCCTTGCCGCGGCCGGCGTCGATCACGGTGAGCGGCGCGTCCGTGCGGTCCGCCACGACCACGACGAAGGCATGCCTGCCGAGGCACTCGATCCGGGGCGTGGCCGACGTGGCGTCGTCCATGATGCCGACCCGCAGGCCGTCGTTCAGGTCCGCCAGCAGCTCGGCCTCGTCGGCGAAGCCGGCGGCACGCAGCTTGTCCCGCGCGGCCCGGGTGAAGGCGAGGCAGGCGGTCACCGGCGGCGCCACGCGGTCGGCCACCGCGCGGAGGAGCGGCTGCAGCTCTTGCAGGCGCGGTCGCGCGCGGGGGTCCGTCGCGAGGCATCGGACGAGGACGTCACGCAGCGGGCGCCAGTCCTCCGGGAGACAGCCGGCGGCCTCGAAGTCGGGCGCCGCCGCGTCGAGCAGCGCCTCGACGCCCGTGGCGCGGAAGTCGTCGTCGGGCAGCGTCAGCGCGAAGAGGCAGGCGAGGACGAGGCCGAGCGCGTGGACGTCGGCGGGGAACGACACGTCCTGCTGCAGCAGCTGCTCCGGCGGCGCGTACGGCAGGGTGTGGAACTCGCGCAGGGTCGTGCCCGCGGGAGCGGCGGCGGCGATCTCGAGCACGAGCGCGATGCCGAAGTCGGCCAGCTTCAGCGTCTCCTCGCCGCGGCTGAACAGCAGGTTGCCCGGCTTGATGTCGCGGTGGATGACGTTGCGGGCGTGCGCCGCCAGCAGCGCCTCGACGAGCGCCAGCGCCTGCGCGACGCGCCACTGCACCGCGGGCCGGTCGCGGCGCCGGGCGGCGACGTCGTCGAGGACGTCGGTGAGCGTGCGGCCGTCGGAGACCAACTCGAGGATGAGCACGAGCCGGTCCTCGTCGCCGAACCAGCGCTCGAGGCGGACGACTGCGGGGTGTTCGAAGCCGTCGAGCGCCGCCTGCTCGCGCTGGAACATGGCGCGCGCGATGTCTCGCTGAGGACCGACCGTGTCGAGGATCTTGGCAGCGTACCGGCGATCGTCGGTGCGGTCGTGGACGACGTACACCTGGGATGACGACCCCTCGCCGAGGCGGCTCACGATCTCGTAGCGGCCGCGATCCAGCGTCCGGGGCAATGGCGACGACATGGGGACCTCCTTTCGGAGCCGCGGAGAGTGCGCGGCTCGGAGGTTCCAGCCGTGGGCGGGCGAAACGTGACACGTGACGTGCGTTTTTCTCGAGGAGGCGCGATCAGTCGTCCGCGTCCATGCATTTCTTGAGTTTGCGAGCCGCCCGCCCGCGGTCCTGCCGGACCGTGGCGAGCTTCACGTCCCACTTGCGCGCGTACGAGACGTCGTCGCCCTTCCCGACGCTCACGAGCAGGACCTCCCGCTCCCGCTCCGAGAGCTCGGCGAAGCACGGGTAGAAGTCGCCGAGCAGCGCCGGATCGACGCTCGGGGCGGGCTCGTCGCGCGCGGGCAGGCCGGTCTTGTTGCGGGCGCGATACCGGTACTCGTCGCGGAGGCAGGCGTTGCGGCCCTTCAGAAGCTCGAAGAAGTAGGAGACCGGCTCCTGGGGCGTGCGGCTGCACGTCTCGAGCGCCACGCAGTTCACGTAGGTGTCGCCGTGTTTCCTGAACTTGCGTGCCGCTTCTCGGTAGGCGGACTCCTCGAAGCCGCGCCGCTCGACGAGCCTCTCGAAGCACGCGGAGACGATCGCGCCGCGTTTCCCGTCCTTCTCGTCCTGCTTCTCCGAGTATCGGTAGTAGCCAGCGCCGGCGCCGACGACGAGGGCCGTCGCGAGACCCACGCCCAGGCCGCCACCGCCCTTCTTCCCGCTCGCCGCGGGCCCGGTCCGCATCCGCGCGATGGGATCCGTCATGCCGCCTTCCCCCCGGCGCCGAGCGTCGGCGAGGCACCGAACCGTGTCAACACCCGCCGGGCGGCGGCGCTCGACGCGGCGGTGGTCGTGGGCTACACCTGACGGCGGCGCCGTCGACGACGCCCCCGAGGAACATGGACCGACGCCCGTCCCTCCGCGACCTGCTCGCGGCCCACGCCCCCGCCGACGACACCGAGGCCGCGCACCGCGCGCGCATGCTGGCGCTGCTCGACGCGGCGGATCCGTTCGCGCGGACGCACTTCGCGCCCGGACACTTCACGGCGTCGGCGTTCGTGCTCTCGCCCGACGGCGATGCGCTGCTGCTCATCCTGCACCGCAAGCTCGGGCGGTGGCTGCAGCCCGGCGGGCACATCGACCCCGACGACGCGGACGTTTTCGCGGCGGCGCGGCGCGAGGTGGCCGAGGAGACGGGCCTGACGGCGGTCGACGTCGATCCCGCGTGGCCGCGGCTGCTCGACCTCGACGTCCACGCCATCCCGCCGCACCCGAAGTCCGGCGAGCCGGGGCACGAGCACTTCGACGTGCGCGTCCTCCTGCGGGCGCGCACGACGGCGCTGGCCGCCGGCGAGGACGTGAAGGACGCGCGCTGGTTCCCGCTCGACGCGCTGCCGACGATCGAGACGGACGAGTCGGTGCGCCGCGCCGTCCGCAAGATCGCGAAATCCGGTCAGAAGTAGGCTTCGG
Organism: Myxococcota bacterium; assembly: GCA_963169045.1. Classification (GTDB taxonomy): domain Bacteria; phylum Myxococcota_A; class Bradymonadia; order UBA7976; family UBA1532; genus CAUJDF01. Next base: position 59,778 of record CAUJDF010000079.1, on the reverse strand, counting down.
TGAGCACGCCGGCGCCGAAGCGCTGGCGGATGTCGTCGACCAGGCCGGGGTGGCCGCAGGCGTAGACGCGGGCGCCGGGCGGGGGGAGGCGCGCGGCGAGCGGGCCGAGGCGGCCGGTCTCGCCCGTCCAGCCGGCGTTGCGCGGCTCGGCGGGGCGGCTGACGGCGGGCACGTAGGTCAGGCGGTCGGGGTGGGCGGCGGCGAGGGCGGCGAGCTGGTCGGCGAAGGCGAGCTCGTCGCGGTGGCTGGCGCCGTGGAGCAGGACGAAGCGGCCCGGCGCGCCGGTGTGGAGCGCGTGCCGGATCATGCTCACGAACGGGGCGACGCCCGTGACCGTGGCGACCATGAGGTGCGTGGCGGCCTTCGGGTCGAGCAGGAAGCCGCCGCCGGCGGCGCCGAGCGTGACGCGGTCGCCCGGGCGCAGCGCGTGGAGGCGCGGCGAGAGGCGGCCGCCGGGGACGCGCTCGATGGCCAGCTCGAGGAAGGGCTCGTGCGGGGCGGAGGCGATCGAGTAGCGGCGGCTCGCGCCGTCGAGGCCCACGCGGACGTACTGGCCCGGGCGGTGGGTGAAGCCGCGCGGCTTGCCGAGGCGGAGGATGACGACGTCCGGGCCGACGTCGCGGCGCTCGATGACGACGCCGGGCGCGGCGTTCGTGGCGACCGCGGGCGGCGTCGCGACGGCGGCAGGCGGCGCCGCGGTCGCGGTCGTCGCGGCGTCCGGCGCGGGCAGCACCGGCGCGCCCGACATCCACGCCCGCACGCGGTCGGCGCGCGCCCGCGCCCCCTGCCCGCCGCGCATCAGCAGCCCCGCGAGTTGCGGATCGCGGCAGCACGCCGCCCGCAGCGCCAGCGCGCGCGACGCCTCGCGCTCGGCGCGCAGGGCCGACGCGGCGACGCCCCGGTCGTCCGGCGTCATCCGTCCTTGCGGCCGCGCAGCGACCCCACCGTGGACTGACGCCCGTCGATGAGGCGGCGCGCGGCGTCGTCCCCCGCGCCGGCCTCGCCGTGGGTGATCTCGCCCTCGCGGAAGAGGATGGCGCGCAGCTGCTCGTCCAGCTTGGGCAGCCGCCGCCGCAGCCACTCGAGCACCATCACGGCGTGCTCGATCTCCTCGTCGCGGTTGTGCTCGAGGATGGCCTTGAGCTGCGCGTCGGCGGTGACGTCGGCGCGCTGGTTGTACCAGTCGACGGCTTCGAGCTCCTCCATCAGCGACAGGATCGCGCGGTGGAGGTCCCTGGTCTCGTCGGACAAGAGGTCGTACGGCTCGTGGTAGTTCTCGCTCGACATGGCCGAAGGTATAGGCCGCCTTCGCGGCGGCGGCAACCGCCCCGGCGATCGGGCTTGTGCGCCGGCGCCGCGCTCGCCCAGCATGGCGCCCATGCGCTTCGCTGCCCTGTTGCTGTGCGCGGCCGCCTGGCTCGGCTGCGGGCCCGCCGACGACGATGACGAGGGCACGCCGCCGCCCGGCGACGGCGCGCCCCCCGGCGACGGCGCGCCGCCCGACGCCGGACCCGACGACAGCGCCGTCCCCGCCCCGCCCAGCGTGGCGGTGTTGCAGCCCGCCGCCGACGTCCGCGTCCTCGCGGGCACGCCCGTCCAGGTCTCGTGGATCGACGCCGATCCCGACGGCACGGCGGCCACGGATCTGTTCGCCGACGCCGACGGCGATCCGGCGACGACCGCGGACCAGATCGCGATCGCCACCGGCCTCGCCGAGACCGACGGCACGCGCCGCGCCGTGGCCTGGGACACGCGCGACGCCCCCCGGCAGCGCTACGTCGTCTTCGCCCGCACGCGCGACGAGCGCACCGAGGTCGTCGCCCGCGCGCCGGGCGCCGTCACCGTCAGCGACCCGCTCGTGCGCGTGGAGAACCTGGCCGACGGCGAGACGCTCCGCTACGACCTCGCCCTGCTCTCGGGGGCCGTCGACGGCGGCTTCGACGCGGTCACCGTGACGAACGGCGACGACGTCCGCGACTGGCCCGCGGTCGGCGGCCGGTTCAAGGCGCTCGTCCCGCTGCGCGCCGGCGAGAACGCCATCGCGCTCGTCGCCGACGGCCTCGAGCACGCCCTCCGCCTGCGCTACGTCCCGCAGACGAACCCGCGCCGCGTGCGCCTCGTCTGGTACGTGGGATCCGACGGCGACGGCGCCTTCCTCGCGCCTGCGGGGGAGCCGAACGACGCCGCGAGCGCGGCGGCGCGCCTGCGGCTCGGCGCGCGCTTGATGCAGACGTTCACCGCCGAGAAGATGCGCGCGCAGGGCTTCGACCGGCGCACCTTCGACTTCGTGCGCGACGCGACGGGGGAGCCCGAGGTGACGGTGTTCCGCAGCGAGACGCTCACGACCGCCGCTGCCCGCGCAATGGACGGCAACGCGCTCTGGTCCCGCCTGTACGGCGAGCTGGCATCGCTTCCCGACCGCGACCACACCAAGGACGTCGTCCTGCTGAGCATGACCGACTACGACGGGGCGACGCGTACGCCGCGCGCGCACACCGCGCTCGGCGGCGACCGCCTGGCGCTGTTCGGATCGGGCACGCTGCACACCTGGGCCCAGGATCTCGACGAGCTCGTCCCGCGCTTCGCGGACGAGCGCCGCATCGACCCCGCCGCGCTCTTCGACGACAGCGCCTTCCGCGAGACGCACTGGGCCAACTATGCGACCGGCCTCGGCGCGACGCTCCACGAGCTCGGGCACTGCCTGAGCCTGCCGCACCCCGAGAGCGGCGAAGGCGTCATGGCGCGCGCGTTCGACCACGTGAACCGCACGTTCGTCGTCGTGGAGCCGCCGAGCGCCCGCACGCCGGCCATCGCGCCGCTCCGGCCCGAGGACGAGGCCGGCTGGGACCGCAGCGCCGCCGTGCGCCTCGCCTTCCACCGCTGGCTCGACCTCGACGCCGTCGTCCACGCCGTCGACGCGCCGCCGTCGCTGGAAGTCCGCGACGGCGCGCTCCACGTCTCGAGCGCCGCCGGCCTGCGCCACGTCGCGTACCACCGGGACGGCAACGTCGTGGACCACGACGAGCACCTCGCCGAACCGCCAGCGACCGTGACGCTGCCGCTCGAGGACATCGCCGCGCGCGTCCCCGACGCCGCCGAGATCGGCGTCACCGTCATCGACGACGACGGCAACATCGGCGAGACGACCGTGCGCGTGCCCTGACGCCTAAGTGGCCAGGAGCGCCGCCTCCAGCGCGGGCGGCAGGGCCGGCGTCCACGCCCCGTCCCCCAGCCAGGCGCGCGTGTCGCGGGCGGTGACCGCGGGATCGGTCAGCGTCAGGCCGGCGGCGAGCGCGCGGGCGCTGCTCACGTCCATCAGGCCGCTGCGCGGCCCGCGCTCCGGCCGATAGAGCGGCAGCTCGCGGAACGTCAGGCCCGCGAGGCGCTCCGCGCCGACCCAGACGAGGTCCCGCGCGCCGAGCACACGCAGGAAGTCGGCCCACGTGAGCCTCGGCCCCGCGAGGTTGAACGGGCCGGCGAGGTCCCGTTCGACGACGGTCCGCGCGAAGCGGGCGACGTCGCGGACGTCGACGACCTGCACGTGGTCCGTGCCGTCGCCCGGCGCGAGCATCGGCCCGCCGGCGGCGGCGCGCCGCACCCAGTGCGCGTACCGGTTCTCCGGGTCGTGCGGGCCGACGACGATCTGCGGGCGCAGGATCGCGGCGCGGTCGCCGAAGGCATCCGCGACGACGTCCTCGCACGCGACCTTGAGCGGTCCGTAGGTCTCGGCCGTGACCTCGTCGGCCTCGCAGGGCGCGAGCCGCGGATGGCCCTCGACGACGGGCCGGGCCTGCGGGTCGCCGTAGACGCTCACCGCGCTGACGAACACATAGCGGCCCACGCGCGCGCCGACGCTCGCCCGCACCTGGCGCGGCGTGTAGCCGCTGACGTCGACGCAGGCGTCCCAGACGCGGTCCGCGAGCGCCTCGAGCGCCGGCGCGTCCCGGTCGCCGCGCAGCCGCTCGACGGCATCGGGCAGCGCGTCCGGCGAACACCCGCGGTTCAGCACCGTGACCCGGTGCCCGCCGGCCAGCAGCGCCAAGGCGATGTGCCGCCCGACGAAGCGCGTGCCTCCGAGGACCAGGACGTTCACGCCTGCTCGGCGCGTGGGAGGGTGTCGCGGAGCTCGACGAAGGGGCCGAACGTCGCGACCGACTGCAGGCGCATCGGCGGCGTCGCGAGACGTCGCGGCAGTCGCGGACCGCAGCTGCAGGAGGCGTTTCGCCGAGTCATGCGGGACGCGAGGTTAGGAGCGCGCCGCCCGAACCACAACCGGGTTCGAGGCGCGCCGGGCCGCGTGCATGTCAGCGCCGCGGCAGGCGTCCGGGGCTGCCTTCGCCGCCCTCGCCATAGTTGCCGCGACCCTTCGCCCAGTTGTCGCCGAGGCGGTTGTCGAGCGCGGGATCGCGCAGCTCGAGCGTCTCGCCCGTGTCGCGCCGCGGCCACGGATCCGAGGGCTCGTAGCGCACCTGGTCGACGAGCATGCCTTCGCCGTCGAACACGAGCACGGAGCCATAGCCGTTCGGGAGGAAGAACTCGCCCATCGCGCCGTCGACGTCGCGCACGCCGCCGTTGCGGTCGCGGTCGGGGTCGCCGGCGCGCAGGTGGAAGCCGTGGGGCGCCACCTCGCCGCCGAGGTGCGCCGTGTTGCCGGCGCAGTCCTGGAGCGTCCAGCCGGTGAGGTCGACCGGCGCATCGCCCGGGTTGTACAGCTCGACCCACTCGCGCGGCACATCCTCGCCCACCGGGTTCGTCTGCAGCTCGGTGATGACGAGCGCGCCCGTCTCGGGGGCGTCGGGCTCGACGGGGCACGGCGTGCCCTCGCACTTGTCGGGGATGCCGCCGCAGGCCACGACGTCGAGGTCGGCGTCGCTGCGCGGCAGGAGCTTGGCGTGGTCGAAGCTGTGGTGCTCGACGCCGACGATGCGCCGGAAGGCGTCGGCGCGCGCCGGCGCGTAGTCGAACGGCGCCTCGTCCTCGATGCGCAGGTTGCCGCTGACGACGAACATGCCGAAGTCGCGCGGACAGTCGGGCGCGGTGTTCGTGACCTTGACGTCGCGGATCTCGACGAGCACCGACTGCAGCGCCTCGACGAGGTCGCCGCCGTCGGCCAGCCGTACGGGATCGGGTACATAGAGCGGCGCGGGCGCCGGCGCCTCGCCGATGACCTCGACCCCGTCGCGGCCGTCGGGGATGAACTCGACGAGCTCGAAGAAGCGGAAGACCTCGCCCTCGAGCCGCACGATGGCGCCGGGCCGGATGCCTTCGGGCGGCTCGCGTCCGCCGAAGTACACCCACATGCCGGACCACGGGCCGCCCTCGGGGTCCTGGACGGCGAAGTCGTTGCCGTAGACGCCGGTGACGATCGCCTGCTCGAACGTGACGTCGACGCCGGGGCGCGAGGTCGGGAGCTGGCGGAAGTCGTTGCAGCGGCGGTCGCGCAGGTCGCGGATGCGCAGGGCGGCGCCGCGCTCGCGGCAGCGGGGGGCGAGGTCGACGCCGGCGTTGCTCGGCGCGGGCTCGGGCGCGACACACTGCGGGTCGAGCGGGACCGCGCCGTCGTCGAAGACGCCGAAGTCGACCAGCGGGCCGCGGTCGGGGGCGCCGCCGTCCGTCACGTCGCCGTCGGGGATCGCCGCGTCGGGCAGGACCATGCCGTCCCAGTTCGGCGGCCCCTGGTCGCGCGCGGCGTCGGGCATCGGCTGGCCGTCGGCGATCGGCCGGGTGTCGGCGTCGGCGTCGCCCGGCGGGGGCGACCCGTTCGCCGCGTTGTTGCGGTCCTCGCAGCCCAGCAGGGCCGCCGTGACCAGGAGAGGAACTGCCGTGCGCCTCACGTTGCACCTCGCTGCCGAAGGCGCGGACGGTAGCCGCACGGGGCGGGTCCCGTCCACCCGAGACGACGGACGGGGGTGACGAAGCGCTTGCGGCGAGCGCCGCACCGGCCTATGACCGCCGCATGCGCGCGCATCTCTTCGTGTCCGCCTGCCTGCTCGCCGCCTGTGGTGGCGGCGCCGCCCCGCAACCCGCGCCGGCGCCCCAGGCGCCCGTCTCCGCCGAGCCGGCGGCCCCGCCGCCCTCCGGGGCCGCGCCGATGTCCGCCGTCGGCGGCTTGCGCGACGCGCCCGAGATCTCGCGCTCGCTCGGCGAGCCGAGCGGCTTCGTCGTCTTCTGGCCGCGCGTCGTGCCCGCGGGCGACGCCCAGCTGCAGTCGCTCGCCGAGCGCGCGCAGCAGCGCCTGCGCGCGGCCGTCGAGCAGGCGGTGCCCGGCGCGCCAGTCGACGTCCGCCCCGCGCCGGAGCGCGTCTGCCCGCGCGACGGCTGCCAGGCGATGACCGTGGGCGCCGTCGTCGCCGGCGGCAGCAAGCCCGGCGCCTGCGTCGTCGTCGCCGTCGTCTCCGGCGCCGGCGTGGCGCCCGCGCGCCTCGTGCCGTGGGTCGGCGAGGTCGCGCCGAAGATGCCCGAGGTCCCGTTCCGCGACCCGCCCGAGAGCCAGATCACGGTGAAGGACTGGGCCGACTGCACCGGCGACGCCGCGTTCGCCGCCGGCGAGGAGGCCGTCGTCGACGCGATCCGCGCCGTCGAGAACGCGCGCGTCGGCCGCTGACGGCGTCGTCGGAGACGGGCGCCGTCGCGGGCGAACACGACATCGTAGGTCGTCTCTAAGGGGCGCCCTCCGGAAGGCCCGCGACGTCGTAGGTAGTTTCCAAGGCACGACCTTGGGACGACGACCACCTCGTGGTCGCCCGCCCTGAGGGGCGACCCCAGGCCACTTCGTGGTCGCCAGGGCGTCGCCTCAGGCGGTGGCCTCGGCCCCCTCGAGGCCATACTGACGCATGAGGCGGTAGAGGACGTAGCGGCTCGACAGGCCCAGGCTGCGGGCGGCGAGGGCGACGCGACCGCCGGCGGCGGCGAGGGCGGACTCGACGGCGCCGCGGTCCGGCAGCGGGGCGCTCGGTGAGGTCTCCGAGCGGGGGGGCGGGGGCTCCGCCACCTTCAGCGCGTCGAGCAGCGGCTGGGTCACGGCGATGAACTCGCCGATGCTGCTCGACAGCGACGTCCACAGCAACCGCTCGAGCTCGCGCACGTGCAGCGTGTAGCGGTGTCGCACGATCAGCTCGATCAACTCCGGCTCGATGCGCGGCTCGGCGAGGCGGCCGCCGCGGCGTTCGAAGAAGCGCGCCGCGATCTCGGGGCTGCGCTCGGCGAGCGCCACCAGCAGCGAGCGCGTGATGAGCGGCACGTCCTCGGGGCGCTCGCCGAGACCGGGGATCTCGACGCGCGCCATCAGCCGCGCGGCGAAGTCGTGCTTGAGGGTTTCGATGGGCCGGTTGGTGGCGGCGATGAAGCGCACGTCGGCGCGCCGCGGCCGCGACTCGCCGAGCCGGTGGTACTCGCCGCCGCGGTCGAGGAAGCGCAGCAGGTGCGCCTGCATCGACGGCGGCAGCTCGCCGATCTCGTCGAGGAACAGCGACGAGCCGTCGGCGTCGCCGACGAGCCCTGAGCGCTCGGGCGTGCCGACGTTCGGGAAGTTCTTCGCGTTGCCGAAGAGCTCGGCGTCGATCAGCGTCTCGGTGAACGTCGCGGCGCTGCGGGCGATCAGCGGGCGGTTCGCGCGCGGCGACAGGGCGTGGAGCGCGCGGGCCGCCAGCTCCTTGCCGGCGCCGCTCTCGCCGCGCAGCAGGACGTGCAGCCCGCTGCCCGCCGCGACCGCGAGTGCGTCGCGCAGCGTCCACGCGGCCTGGCTCTCGCCGACGATGCCGAACTTGTCGGCGGCGCCGAACGGGAACTCGAGCGACGCCGGCCAGGCGCGCGAGCGCGCGAAGGGCTTGCGGCGGATCACCAGCAACATCAGGGCGTTGCGCAGGTGCAGCACGTCGCCGTCGCCGACCTCGGCCTCGCTCGTCTCGCGGCCGTTGACGAGCAGCCGGCAGCGGCCGAGCGAACGGACGTGGAGGCCGCCGTCGGTCCGCGGCGAGAGCTGGAGCTGCTGCCGCGAGAGCCGGGCGCCCTGCAACATGGGACCGGGCAGGTGGCCGCCCGGGCGCGCGCGCCCGAAGCGCAGGCGCGGGGCCGGGTCGTCGGCCTGCGGGTCGCCGCGACCGAGGATGCGCTCGCCCTGCACGACGGCGGTCTCGCCGATGCGGTCGGGTTCCTCGAGCGACCAGAGGATGGCCAGCGACGTCTGGGGCCCCGGGACCCCCCGCCCCTCCTCCCATGGGAGGTGGCCGTCGTCGATCGTCTCGGTGAGGCTCACGGGTCGACCTCCCCGGCGCGCATGAAGGCGACGATGCGCTCGTAGGCCGCGCGCCAGGCGCGGCCGTGGTCGGGCGTCCACTCGTCGGCGCACCGCTCGGCGACGGCGTCGATCAGGGCGTCGCCGACCCAGTCGTACATGACCGGCGTCACACCGTAGTCGAGGTGGCCGCGACCGAGGTGCCTCAGGTTCGTCGACAGCCACTCCTCGTCGCCCAGGTGGTCGACGATGGCCGCGAGCGTCTGTCCCACCATCGTGCGCTGTGCCCCGATGGTGTTGCGCCAGAACAGCGGCACCGTCTCGGGGTGGCGGTGGAACAGGATGTCGTAGAAGAGCCGCGGGAACTCGTCGTCGCGCTCGAGCGCCAGCTCGAATGTCTCGCGCACACGGGTCTGATCGATGTCGTCCAGCATCGCGACGAATGTAGCGAGGGACGCCGGGGCCCGCAACGGCTCCGATCCGGGGGGGCGATGTCTCCGTCTGTCTCGCGATGGCTGCCTGACCGAAATGTGTCAGTCGCGGCGTGACTCGGGGCCGGGCGCGAGCAGATCGGCGAAGCGTCGTGGGTCGGCGACGCCGCGGTCGTCGAAGGGACGCAGGTCGGGGGGCTCGCCGGCGAGCTCGTCGCGACGCAGCGCGGCGGCGGCGGCGTGGAGGGGCATCTCGAGCGCGCCGAAGGCCGCGACGGCGTCGGCGTAGGCGGCGCGCGCGGCGGCCACCTCCCCCCGGAAGGCGGCGAGGCCGCCGCGCAGGCACCGGGCGAGCGCGTCCGCCCAGGGCGTGGACTCGCGCTCGAGCCGCTCGGCCTCCTCGGCGACGCGGCGCCGGTATCGCGGATGGCGGCGCGCGGCCACGAGCGCCGCCCGCGCGGCCAGATCGCCGGTGACGATGCGCACGATCCGGCTGCGATGCCCCTGGGCGTGCACGATGGCCACCCAGCGGCGCGCGATGCGATCGAGCGCCGCCTTGCTGTCGCCTTCGTAGACGTCGGCCTGGCACTGCGCGACGAGATCACACCAGTGCTGCAGGTGCCACCCGCTGCTGTGGCGCGACCACGCCGCGATCGCCTCCGCCGACTCGCGCCGCGCCTCGTCGGGCCGGCCGTCGAGGAGGTGGATCAGCGGCGCGACGTAGGTCCGCAGCGTCGTGAGCGCGTACCGGTCCCCGCGGCGCGCGAACTCGGCGGCGGCGGCGGGCGCCCGGTCGCGCAGCGCCCGCGCCTCGCCGAGGTAGAAGAGCGCCGGCAGGCTCCACCACGCGTGCAGCGAGCCCAGCTCCCACGCGATGTCTTCGTGGCATGCGCGGAAGGCCGCCGCCGCCTCGGCGCAGATCGCGTCCGCCTGGCGCCAGCGCCCCTCGCACCAGTGGCCGACGACCGAAGCGGCGAGCCCCCACGCCTTCGCGTGCGGATGCCCGATGCGATCGGCGATCGCGAGCGCGCGCCGGCAGCACTCCTCGGCGCGCGCCGCCCCGGTCGGCCCCTCGAGCGCCGAGATCACCGCCTCCCAGGCGAGCGCGCGCGCCACGCGGTACGGCTCGCCGGCCTCGAGCGCCAGCAGCATGTGTCGGCCCTGGAACTCGCCCCCCTGCACGAGATCGACGCCGCCCAGGCCGTTGCCCATCGTCCAGCAGACGTCGATGCGCAGCCGCTCGCGCGCGCCGAGGTCGGCGGCGGGCCGCTCCGCGAAGTCGAAGCCGCGGCCGAGCACGCGCGCCCGGTTCACGACGAGCGCCGCCATGGCCACGAGGTGCTTGCGCGGCGGCGCGAGGTCGAGGGCCTCGAGGACGGGGCGGACCACCTCGAGGCCTTCGTCCACGTGGCCGCTGCGCAGGAGATGCTGGGCCGCGCGGCGCGTCAGGTCGAGCGCCTGCAGCTCCGGGGCGTCGGTGGCGGCGCGCAGGAACCACGCCGCCGCCTCGGGCCCGCGCCCCGAGCACGACAGCGCCTCGGCCAGGCGGACCCAGAGCGGCCACGGGCGCGGATCGTCGCCCAGCTCGAGCGCGTCGCGAAAGAGCGCCGCCGCGCGCTCGAAGGCGAAGGCGACCATGGCGCGCTCGGCGGCCCGCTCGGTGTAGTGGCGCGCGCTCGCGCGATCGCCGGCGGCGCGGAAGTGGTGGGCGGACCACTCGGGATCGGCCTCGCGCTCGAGGGCGGCGGCGAGGCCGGCGTGCACCTGCGCCCGGCGCTCGGGCGAGAGGCCGGCGATGACGGCCTCCCGCACGCGGTCGTGGGACGTCTCGACGGCGTCTCCCTCGCCGGAGCGGACGAGGCGCTCGCGGCGCAGCACCGTCAGCGACGCCGCCTCGTCCTCGCCCGACAGATCCGCCGCCCGGCGCGCGGCGGCGCGCCCCAGCGGACCACCCGCCGCGGCCACCGTCTCGAGCAGGCGCCGGGCCGCGTCGGGCAGGCGGGCGACGCGCGCGGCGATCACGTCGTGGACCGGCACGGGCCCGGCGCGGACCAGCTCGCCGATGAAGAACGGACTGCCGCCGGCCTCGCGCGCGACGACCACGGCGGCCTGCTCGTCGGCGCCCTCGGCGAGGGCGAGCGCGCGCGACTCGTCGAGGTCGAGCGGCCCCACCGCGATCTCGAGGGCGTCGGCCCACGGGCCGTCGCGCAGCGCCCGCACCACCGGCGCCGACGCCGACTCGCTGCGGAAGCTGGCGACGAGCAGGAGCAGCGGCGGCTCCGGCGGCAGCAGGAGCTCGCCGAGCGCCGCGGCGCTGTCGAGATCACCCCATTGCAGGTCGTCGAGCAGCAGCACGAGCGGCGCGCGGTCGCCGATCCGGGCCAGCAGCTCGCGCAGCGCGCCGAACGCGCGACGGCGTTGCTCGTGCGGGTCGGCGTGCGCGGGCGGCGCGGGGGCGTCGGCGACGCCGGGCAGCTGCCGCAGCACCGGAAACACGCGCGCCAGGGCCCCCACGTCGCGCGGCAGGCGCGCGCGGACCTCGTCGGCGCCGAGGGCGCGCAGGTGCCGCGTCAGCTCGTCCACGAGGCCGTCGAGGGCCTTGAAGGGCACCGCCTCGCGCTCGTGACAACGCGCGGCGAGCACGACCGCGCCCGCGTGCGCCGCGAGCGCGCCGAAGCGGGACAGCAACGTGCTCTTGCCCATGCCGGACGGCCCGTGGACGAGGATCACGCGCGGCATCTCGGCCTCGAGGTCGTCGAGCGCGCCCTCGAGCGTCGCGAGCGCCGCCGCCCGGCCCACGAAGGCGCCGCCGCGTGCCGTCCGCCCGCCGGGCGCCGCGCCCACCGCCGCCGCGACCATCGCCCCGTCGGGTCGCGCGCCCGGCGTGCGCTGCAGCAGCGCGGCCGCCAGCGCGGCCAGGTCGGCGGGCGCCCCCGCCGGCACTTCGGGCGCCGGCTCGGCGGCCTTGCGCGCCATCGCCTCCGCGGCGCTCCCGTCGAACGGCAGCGCGCCGGTCAGGGCCTCGTAGAGCATCACGCCGACGGCGTACCAGTCCGCGGCGGGCGTGACCGGCAGCCCCGTCGCCTGCTCCGGCGCCATGTACGCCGGCGTGCCGCTCACCCGCGCGTCGAACGCCTCCATCGCGCCGCCGGCGCCCAGGGCCGCCACGAGGCCGAAGTCGAGCACGACGACGCGCCCCGTCGCCTGCTCCACCAGCACGTTCGACGGCTTGAGATCGCGGTGCAGCAGGCCGGCGGCGTGCAGCGCGCCGACGGCGGCCACGAGCTGCGCCAGGGCGTCGCGCAGGCGGGCCTCGTCGAGCGCGCCGCCGGGCCGCGTCCAGGCGAGGAAGTCGGCGCCGACGACGCGCTCCATCGTGAAGCACCAGTCGCCGTCGAGCGTGAAGAGGTCGTGCAGGGCGACGAGGTTGGGGTGGCCGACGTCGGCGAGGGCGCGGAACGCCTGCTTGAAGCGATGGAGGGCGGCAGGCTCGAGGCGGGCGAGGCGCTTGAGGGCGACCGGCGCGTCGCGCAGGCGGTCCCAGGCCTCGAGGACCTGGCCGGAGGTGCCGGCGCCCAGCGAGCGCAGAACGACGAAGCGTTCGTCGGCGACCTCGAACATGCGGACGGCCCGCCCCCCGCGCCACCGGGCGCTCTCTCTACCTACTCGATGCGAACCCGTGTCGTCGAGACATCGCGCGCGTGCAGAATGCGCCTGCAGCGCGCGGCGCGGGCGGCGGACGGCGGGCTCGCGGCATCGGAATCCGGCCACGTGGTGGCGATCGAGGAGGTGTGTCTTGGAAGGCTCGCGAATCCTGGTGGCGACGGATCTGTCCCCGGCGGCGGGTGGCGCGGCGCGCTGGGCCGCGTCGGCCGGCGAGCTGCTCGGGCTCCCGGTCGTGGTGACGCACGTGGTCGAGCCCCCGTGGTGGTCCGACGGCGACGTGGCCGCGACGGCGCCGGAGCGCCGGGCCGTGGTCGAGCAGCGGCTCGCCCGGTGGTACGCCGAGGCGACCGGGGGGGCTGCGGCGACGCCCGACCTGCGCTTCGGCGACGTGCCGGGCGGGCTCGCGCAGGCGGCGCGCGAGCGCGCCGCGGCGTTGCTGGTGATGGCGTCGTCGACGAGCGGCCCCGTGCACCGCGTCTTCGTCGGCTCGCGCGTGCAGCAGGTCGCCAGCGGGCCGCCCTGCCCGCTGGTGATCGTCCGCGAGGACGCCGCCCCGCCCCACCGCGGGATGCGGGTGGCCGCCGGCGCCGACTTCTCGCCGGCCTCGGACCGGGCGGTCGCCACCGCCGCCGACCTCGCGGGGCGGCTCGGGGGCTCGCTCGACCTGGTGTTCGTGGCCGACGTGCCGCGCTCGGTGGCGGTGATCGCGACGCTGCTCGGCAGCGAGGTGACGATCGAGGGCGTGCGCGCGCGGGGCGAGATGAACCTGACCGCGCTGCGCGAGGACGTCGTCAGGCGCTCCGCGCCGGGCCTCGAGTGCCGCACGCACGTACCCGTGGGCCCCATCGCCGAGACGTTCGCCGCGTTCGCGCGCGACCACGCCATCGAGCTGGTCGTCGTCGGTCAGGCCGGCGCCGGGGCCCGCCTGCCCGGCCTGCTCGGCAGCACGGCCCACGGCCTCGTGCAGCGCCAGCCGCCGGCGCTGTGCATCGTCCCCGAGCCTCACAGCGGCGGGCGTTCAAGTGAGTGACGGATCGCGCAGGACGTCGAGGCGAGGGCAAGGCGCGACCCCGACGGCAGGGCCGTCGTCCTGTCGAGGGGTCGCAACGCCGCCATCGCCTCGACGGACAAGCGAGGCGTTACCCACTTGGACAGCCGGCGCTGTCAGACCCGGTCGTAGAGGGTGGCGAGGTCGCGCAGGCGCGCGGCGTGGTCGTCGCGGAGCGCGCCCTGGCCCATGCGCCACCGCCAGTTGCCCTCGGCGGTCGCCGGCGTGTTCATGCGCGCCTCGCGGCCGAGGGCGAGGACGTCCTGCATCGGGACGAGGGCGGTGTCGGCCACCGAGGCGAACGCGGCGCGGATGAGGTCCCAGACCACGTCGTGGCCGGACACGCCGAAGTAGCGGCGCACGTGGTCACGGACGTGCTCCGGGTTGTGCGCCCACCAGCCGAGCGTCGTGTCGTTGTCGTGGGTGCCGGTGTAGACGACCGAGCCCGTGGTGTGGTGGTGCGGCAGGTACAGGTTGTCGGCGCCGCCGCCGAAGGCGAACTGCAGCACCTTCATCCCGGGGAAGCCGGTCTCCGCGAGCAGCCGGCGCACGGGCGCGTCGATGTCGCCGAGGTCCTCGGCGATGACGGGGAGCGCCCCGAGGCGCCGGCGCAGCGCGTCGAAGAGCGCCATGCCCGGACCCTCGATCCACTCGCCGGTGCGCGCGTCGGGCGCGCCGTGGGGCACCGACCAGTAGGCCGAGAAGGCGCGGAAGTGGTCGATGCGCACGAAGTGCGTCTGCTCGATGGCGCGCCCCAGGCGCTCCGCCCACCAGGCGTAGCCGTCCTCGGCGAGGCGGTCCCAGCGGTAGAGCGGGTTGCCCCAGAGCTGGCCGACGTCGCTGAACGCGTCGGGCGGGACGCCGGCCACGAAGCGGCGGCGGCCGTCGGCGTCGAGATCGAAGAGGTGCCGGTGCGTCCAGACGTCGGCGCTGTCGGCGTCCACATAGATGGGCACGTCGCCGACGAGCCGCACGCCGGCGGCCTCGCACTCGCGGCGGAGCGCCGCCCACTGGCCGTCGAAGAAGCACTGGACCGCGATCCACCGGTCGACCTCGCCGGCGAGCGCGACGCGCGCCTCGCGCAGCGCGGCGGGGTCGCGGTCGCGCAGGGGCTCGGGCCAGCGCCACCACGGCTGCCGCTCGCGGTCGCGCAGCGCGAAGAACAGGGCGTGGTCGGCGATCCAGGGGTGGGCGGCGCGGAAGCGCTCGAGATCGGCGCGCAGGGGGTGCCCCGGGCTGGCCAGCAGGCGCGCGGCGGCCTTCTCGAGGCGTGGCCCCTTGAAGGCGTGGACGGCGCCGAAGTCGACCCGGTCGGGGCGGCCGAGGTCGCGGTCGGGCGCGAGGTCGGCGGCGTCGAGCAGGCCGTGCTGCGCCAGCGCGCTCAGATCGACGAGCCACGGGCTGCCGGCGAAGGCCGACCCCGTGGAGTACGGCGAGTCGCCGGCGCCCGGCGGCACCAGCGGCAGCACCTGCCAGCGGCGCATCCCTGCGCTCGCCAGCCAGCGGACGAAGGCGCGCGCGCCCTCGCCGAGGTCGCCGATGCCGTGGGGCCCCGGCAGCGACGTGGGATGCAGCAGGACCCCCGCGACCCGATCCGACTCGGCCTTCGACATGCGTCCTCCGGGAGAGCGCGGATCTACCGCGCCCCGGCCCCGGCGGGCAACGTCACTTCATCGCGTCGTAGGACTGCGCCTTGTACTTCTTGGTGAACGCCTTGCGGCCCTCGGTGCTCGAGGCCGCGCCCTGCACCTCGGCGGCGGCGGCCTCGAGCTCGTCGATCTTGCGGGCGAGCTTGGGGCTCGGCGCGGCGCGGTGCTTCTCGCGCAGGTCCTCGGCGGCGCGGCGCAGGGTCTGGCGCGCCTCGTCGTACCGGCCGGCATCGGTGGCGCGGGCGGCGATCTCGACGCGCTCGGCGCTCTCGACCTCGGCGACGCGCACCGCGACCGCGGCGTTCTCGCTGGCGAGCATCGCGGCGGCGTCGGCCGCGCGGACGACCGCGGCCTCGACGCCCAGGCTGCGCTCCGTGCCGCCCATGGCGACGTCGCGGAAGCGCACGTCGAAGCGGCCCAGCGTCAGCGAGGTCCCGTCGAGGCCGAGGCGCAGGACGATCTCGCGGGTCTGGCCGGCGGCGAGGGCGCCGACGCGGACCCGGGCGCGGCCGTCGTCGTGGCGCGCCGCGTAGCCGAACACGCGCTCCACCCGGACGCCGGCGGGCGGTGCCAGCTCGAGCTCGACGTTGCGCGCGACGGTGGCCGCGAGGCCGGACATCTCGTCGCCGAGCACGCCGGCGATCGCCTGCCCGTCGCGGATGAAGTGGTAGCGGCCGCCGCCCTGATCGGCGAGCTTCGTCATCAGGTCCTCGTTGTAGTCGAGGCCGACGCCCAGCGTGGACAGGCTCACGCCGCGGACGAAGGCCTGGGCGGCGCGGGCGGCGAGCGCTTCCGGCCGCGACTCGCCCTCGTTGGCCAGGCCGTCGGAGAGCAGCATCAGGTGCGCGATGCGGGTGTCGCCGCGGTCGCCGCGCTCGAGCAGGTCGAGGCCGGCCATCATCGCCGGACCGAGGGCCGTGTTGCCGGCCGCGTCGAGGCCGAGGATGTCGCGGCGCAGGTCGTGGCGGCCGTCCTCGTCCACCGGTCGGCGCGTCTGGTGCACGCGCACGTCGCTCGCGTACGAGACGAGCGTGACGCGGTCGGCCGGGCCGAGTCGGCCGAGCAGGTCGAGGGCCGCCTCCTTGACCGAGCGGATCTTGTCGCCGGTCATGCTGCCCGAACGGTCGATGACGACGGCCAGATCGAGCGGCGGGCGCTGCGCCGCGGCCCGGCCCCCGCCCTTCAGGCGGACGAGCACGTTCAGCGAGGTGGGGCCGGGCGCGAAGAGCGCGTCGAACTGCGGCAGCACCTCGAGGGTGACCGCGCCCTCGGCGGCCGGCGCCGCGACCGAGGCCGGCGCCGCGATCGTCAGCGGCGCGGCGCTCGCGGGGGCGGTCGGCGCGTCGGCGCGCGGGCCGGCGACCTGGCAGGCCGAGAGACAGAGCGCGAGCAACCAGAGCGAGCGAGTCATCGTTTCCACCTCCCCAGCGTTCGGGGTGTGGGAACGCGCGCCCCGGCGCGACGATCTACGAAGGGAGGAGCAGCCGCGCCCCGAAGCGCGCGAACGCCTGAAAAGCGCTGTAGGTCCGCACGGTTGCGAGCTCGGGCGCCGGCGAGTCCGGCGCGAGCGGCCAGAGGACGTCGCGCAGGCGGGCGTTCGACGCGTCCCACGCCTCGTACGAGACGATGGCCCAGCCGCGGACGAGGACCGGCGCGCCGCGCGAGAGCAGCGGCATGAGGTCGGGCAGGTGCTCGATGCTGTCGTGGGGCAGGTTGACGAGCAGCAGATCGAAGGCGCCGCGCAGCGCGGGCTCCGCCGCGAGCCGGCGCGCGTCGGCGCACCGCACCGTGAAGGCGCGGACGCCGGCGCGGCGGGCGTGGCGGCGCACGTTGCCCCGCAGCAGCGGCACGGCGGCCGGGTTCAGATCGGACGCGAACAGCGACGCGACGAGGCCCGGCGCCCGCAGCAGCGGCACGACGCCGGGGCCCACGCCCGCGTAGGGGTCGATCACGCGCAGCGGGCGGCCCAGCACCGCGCGCAGCGCGCGGGCGGCCGCCAGCGTGCCCAGACGCTCGTTGGCGAGCCGCGGCGAGTAGTAGGCGACCGCCGGATCCACCTCGATCTCGAGGCCGTTCTCGCGCACGCGGGTCAGCGTCGTCAGCAGCGCGGGATCGGCGCCTGTCGCGGGCCGCGGCTCGCCGTCGACGCGCACCGCCAGCGGCCGCAGCGCGCGCACCCGCATCTCGCCCTGCACGCCCTCGTCCAGGAGCGCCAGGCGCGCTGCGACCCGGTACCGGAGCAACGCTTGCCCCACCGCCTCCGCGTAGGGCAGCACCGCGTCCTGCAGCTTCACGATGACCAGATCGCCGAGCAGGTCGTGGGGGCTCGTCCAGTCGTCGACGTGCCGGGCGACGACGTCCGCGGGGAGCAGGTCGCGCAGGTGATCGACGTAAGTGCGCGCCGGCGCTGCGGTTTCGGGCGAGTCGACCAGCGGGAGCGCGCCGAACGGCGGCGGCAGCGGCGTGGGCGCCGCGGACGAGAGCGGGATGAGGCGCCGCTCGCCGGCCTCGAGGATGCGCGTGCGGCCGAGCCAGCCGCGCTCGGCGAGCGCCGCCCGCCAGCGCGCGGTCTCGGCCGCCGGGACGCTGAGCGACTTCATGGCCGCCCGCGGACGAACGCGTCGATGCGCGGCGTCACTTCGTCGTCGGCGGTGCCCATCTCGAGCACCATGTCCTCGTGCGTGTTGCCGACGATGGTGGCGGACGCGGCGCCGGCGAGCGCGCGGCGGGCGTCCTCGAGCCCGCGCAGCGCGGCGGGGTAGTCGTCGCTGCCGGCGAGGAAGAGCGTGCGCGGCGTGTCCGCCCCGAAGCGGAAGAGCGGCGAGGCGGCGCGCTGCCGGGCGGCGTCCGTCGAGAACAGCGGCACGAACACCTCGGACCGCAGCGCCTCGTCGACCAGCGGGAACGTCGCGGCGACGTCGTACACGCCCGAGAGCCCGACGAGCCCGGCGACCGCCGCGGGATCGACGCCGCGCGCCCGGAGCCGCGCCGGGTCGGTGGCCAGCGAGGCGACGAGGTGCGCGCCCGCCGAGTGGCCGACCAGGACGAGGCGCGCGCGTCCTTGCGCCAGCGTGAGGCGCGCCGCGTCGGCGACGTCGTCGAGCATCGCGTCGAGCCCGACCTGCGGGAACAGGCGGTAGCTCGTGACGGCGACGAGGTAGCCGCGCTCGGCCAGGGCGCGCCCGGCGTTGCCGTACAGCCCGGTCAGCGGCGCCCAGTAGCGGCGGTCGCCGCCGCGCCACCACCCGCCGTGCACGAAGAGGACAGCCGGCAGCGACGGATCCGCCGCCGGCGGGACGAACAGGTCGAGGCGCTGCTTGGGATCGTCACCGAAGGCCTGATCGGGGCGCACGTCGACGCCGCGGCCCGCGAACGCGCTGCGCACCGAGGGCAGGCGCGTCGCGGCGATCGCCAGCACGAGCAGGGACGCGACGGCGATCAGGCGGCGCCTCATGGGCGCGACCTTGCCAGACGACTCACGGGCCGCGCCAGCCTTTGTCCGCGGCGGTCGGTCCGTGGGAGACGAGGCGGACCGGCACGCCGCACTCCTCCTCGATGACCTGCAGCGAGCCTTCGCGGTAGAGCGGTCGCGCGCGCCACAGCGGCTCGGTCTCGGGGCCGATGTCGCGCACCTCGGCGCCGTCGATCACGTACCGGGACGCCACGCGGCATCGGGCGTCGATGCGGTCCAGACACGTGACGGCGAGCGCGTCGATGCCGCCGCACGCCCGGATGGCGTAGCGCGTCGCGACGGCGTCGAACCAGCCGACCCGGAAGGCGCCCTGCCACGGATGCCGGCCGTTGTGCGCGTCGGGCAGGCACAGCGCGGCGTCCTCGGTCACGAACGGGCCGGGGCCGTGGCGCGTCGCATAGGCGCGCACGACGCCGAGCCGCGTGACGGCGCCGCCCCAGCCGTCGAGGATCTCGAGCGCCTTCGCGGGGGTGCAGTCGCTCCACGTCGTGTGCGGCGCGAAGCCGTGGCGCTCGTCGAGCAGGACGCCCTGCGCCCCTTCGAAGACGACCGCGCCGGGCCGCTCGCGCAGCGCGCGCACCGCCTCGTCGTCGCAGAGGCGCGCCTGCCGCGCGAACGGCGCCGCCTGCGCCACCCACACGTCGACCCGGGCCGCGTCCTCGAGCGCCGCGAAGTCCTCGGGCGAAGCCGCGCGGAGCGGCGCCATCTCCTCGCGCTTGTGGGCCTGGAGGCGGCGCAGCTTCGCGCGCAACCGCGGCGCGTCGAGCAGGTCGCCGGCGCGGACGACGAGATCGGGCCCGAGGCGCTCCGCGTCGCCGGCCGTCTCGCCGATGCCCACGCCGCAGCTGCCGTGGCGCGCCGCCCCGCGCGCGCGCTCCCGCAGCCGGTTGGCGGCGCGGTGGAAAGGCGTCACGACGCGGGCGTCCTCGTGGATGCGCGTGCGCGCGAACGCGTCCGGCACGCCCTTGCGCGCGAGGTGCTCCGCCTCGACACACATCGCCCACGGTTGCAACAGGAAATGGCGCGTGAGGAGCGTCCCGACGCCGGGCACGAAGCTGCCGGCGCCGAACTGGGCGAACGTGTGGTGGCGCCCGTCGGTCGTGACCACGTTGTGGCCCGCCTGCGCGCCGCCGTTGAAGCGCACGACGGTGTGCGCGCCGCGGTCGCGGACGAGGAAGTCGGTGACGGTGCCCTTGCCCTGGTCGCCGTATCCCAGGTCGACGACGATCCAGGCCTCGCGCGACGTCACCCGGGCGACGGCGTGGCCGGGCGCTCCCCCACCGGGACGCGCTCCTTGGGCGGGTCGCCGCCGCCGCGCGCCACGGCCTCGATGTAGTGGGCCACCGCGCGCACCACCCGGTCGCGCTCGACGCCCGTCCGGCCGAGCTCGTGCTCGAGCGCGCGCTCCACGGCGGCGACGTCGGGGAGCCGGCCCTCGCGGATGCCGACGAGGACGGCGGCGGCGACCGCGGTGTCCTCGGGGCGGTCGAGCACGATGCAGCAGTCGCCGAACAGGCGCCGCCAGACGCTCTCGACGCCGTCCTGCGCGGCCCGCTTCGGATCGGGGACGAAGAAGAACGGGTGGAAGCGCGTGGCCAGCTCGTCGACCATCGCCTCGATGACGATGGGCGCCGGCAGGTCGTCGCCGATCTGCTGCTTCACGTCGTCCGGCCCGAGCCGCACGTAGGGCGGCTCGTCGCCGGTCATGAAGAAGTAGCCGCGCCGCCCGCGCTTCTCGAGGCAGTCCATCGCGGTGTGGCGCGCGGCGAAGTACATCGCGAGGTCGTACGACTCGCCGAGCAGGCCGCCGCCGCCCTCGAGGTGCAGCGCGGCGAGCCACTTGTCGATCAGCGCTTCGTCGCTCTCGAACTGGCCGACCTGGAGCGGCGAGCGGTCGCCGCGGGTGTTGCCGAACGCGATGAACATCAGCTGCGCGTCGGGGAGCGTCGCCGTGACGCCGCGCATGAAGCCGGGCAGGGTCTTCGTGGCGAGCTCGCGCGGGATCTGACCCATCGACCCGCTGACGTCCAGCGCGAACACCATGCCGACCGACGCCGGGTGCGCCTCGCTGTCGCGGCTCTCGCGCATCTTCACGCCCAGCGGGACCATCTCGGGGTGGCACGCCCCCTGCCGGAAGACCGCCTCGGCGTCGAGGTCCGCGCGCGCCTGCGTCGCCGCCGTGTGCGCCTCGTAGTCATACTCGCCGTAGCCCATCAGTTCGCCTCCCGACACATCGCGTGGACACCCTTGCTCACGATGGACCCCTTTCGATCGTGCGGAGCGCCGGTACCGTGCCACGACCGGAGCGCCGGTCGCCACCGCCATCGTTGACCGCTCCCCCCCGCCCGGCGTAGTCCTCGGAAGTCACCCCGGGGGAGGCTCCGTGTCGCGTCGCTTCTGGTTCGCGCTGCTGCTCGCGGCGTGTGGCGAATTCCCCGAGCCGCCGGGGCCCTGCGTCGACGACGAGGCCTGCGGCGAGGGCTGGCGCTGCGTCGGGGGCGGCTGCGTCCGCGCGACCGACGGGCAGGTCGCCGACGGCGCCATCGATCTCGACGGCGCCCCGCCCGACGGCGCCCCGCCCGACGTCGGCGCGCCCGACGCGCGCGGCCCGGACGCCGCCCGCGACGGCGCCGCCGGCGACGCCTGCCCGGACGCGGGCGCCGAGCGGTGCAACGGCGCCGACGACGACTGCGACGGCGAGACCGACGAGGGCCTCGCCGTCGGCGAGCCCTGCGCCGCAGGGTTCGGCCTCTGCCAGCGCCCGGGCCGGATCGTGTGCGTGCCCGCCGGCGAGGCGACGTGCGACGCGCAGGCCGCCGATCTCGCGCGCGCCGAGACGTGCGACGGCGTCGACGAGGACTGCGACGGCCGCGTCGACGAGGACTTCGACGTCGGCGAGGCCTGCCACGACGGCGAGGGCGCCTGCCGCCGGGCGGGCCGGCTCGTCTGCGCCGGCGACCGCTCGACCGCCGTCTGCGACGCGCGGCGCGGCGCCCCGGAGCGCGAGCGCTGCAACGGCGCCGACGACGACTGCGACGGGCGCAACGACGAGGGCTTCGGCGTGGGCGACGCGTGCGTCGTCGGTCGCGGCGCGTGCGAGCGACCGGGCATCGTGGCCTGCGACGCCGTCGGCGCCGAGGCCGAGTGCACCGGCGCCGCCGGCACGCCCCTCGACGAGGCCTGCAACGACGCCGACGACGACTGCGACGGCCTCGTGGACGAGGACTTCGTCGACCTCGGCGACGCGTGCACGAACGGCCTCGGCGTCTGCGCGCGCTCGGGCCGGATCCGCTGCGCCGCCGCCGGCGGGACGACCTGCGCCGCGGCGCCGGGTCCCGCCGGCGAGGAGCGCTGCAACCTGCTGGACGACGACTGCGACGGCCGCGCCGACGAGGACTTCGAGGTCGGCGCGCCGTGCACGCTCGAGTCGGCGGTGGTGCCCGGCTGCCGCGCCACGGGCGCCTGGCGGTGCGCCGAGGGCGGCGGGCGCGCCTGCGACGCGCAGGTCGGACCCGACGCGCCCGAAGTCTGCGACGGCGCCGACAACGACTGCGACCGCCGCGTCGACGAGGGCTTCGAGCTGCTCACCGACTCGCGGCACTGCGGCGCGTGCGGCGCCGCCTGCGGTCCCTTCCCCGCCGCCGACGCGGTCTGCGAGGGCGGCCAGTGCTTCGTCGGCCGCTGCCGCGACTTCTTCCACGACCAGGATCCGCTGCGCGACGGCTGCGAGGCCGAGCTGCCCGGCCGCGTGCTGCACGTCGACGCGCGCGCCGACGGGATCGACGCCGACGGCAGCGAGCTGCGTCCCTTCCGCGACCTGCCCGAGGCCCTGCGCGCCGCGCGGGAGGGCGACATCGTCGAGCTCGAGCCGGGCCGGTACACGGGCCGCGTCGAGGTCGCGCAGCACCGCCTCACCGTCCGCGGCACCCGGCGCGACCTCACGATCGTCGACGGCGGTCTCGCCATCCGCGGCGACTACGCGCGCGTCGAGTCGCTCACCGTCGACGCCGGCGGCGACGAGATCGGCGTCGACCTGCTGTGCGGCCGCGGCTGCGCCGTGCGCGGCAACGTGGTCACCAACGTCGGCGACCCGGCGGTCGCCGGTGGGGCGCGCGCCGGCATCCACATCTCCACCGGCGCCGATCACGTCGTCGAGGACAACGAGGTGCTGCTCGTCCGCGGCGCCGACGGTGTGCCCGTCGCGCCGTTCGACCGCTGCAAGGCCGGCGCGGGCGGCCTCGCGGTCGGCATCCTGCTCGACAGCGGCGCCACCGGGAGCCGCGTGATCGGCAACACGGTGTCGAACGTCGCCGGCGGCCACGGCGGCGCCGACCTGCGCGAGTCGCCGCAGCCGTGCGTCGCGTGGAACGGCGCCACGGCCGGCCGGGCCTACGGCATCAGCCTCAGCGACCAGGCGGAGCGCTGCGTCGTCGCCGGCAACCGCATCCTCGACATCCGCGGCGGCGACGGCGGCGACGGCGCCCGCGACGGCAACGGCGGCACCGGCGGGCTCGCCGCCGGCATCCGGCTCGTCGGCGCCAACAACCGCCTGTTCGCCAACACCATCCTGCGCGTGACCGGCGGCCGCGGCGGCGCCGGCGGCGACGGCACCAACCCCATCGACGGCTCGACGTCCGCGATCACCGGGCGCGACGGCGCCTCGGCGGTGGGCTTCGGCGTGCTGTTCGATCCGGTCCAGCCCGGCGGCCCGTCGACGTTCACCGTCGCGACGCCGGCGCTCGACAATTTCGTCGCCGACACCAACACCGTCGACGGCGACCCCATCGTCTACCTGTTCGAGGAGTCGTGTCGCGACGTGCGCGGCCTGCGGCTCGAGGCGCCGTCGAACCCGACCAACCTCGGCAAGATCGCGCTGGTCGGCTGCCGCGACGTGACGGTGGCCGACAACCGCGTCTCGCACGTGGTCGGCCTCGCCGGCGAAGCTTCGCTCGTCTCGCCGTTCGAGGCCTCCCCCGGCCACCTGGCCGCCGGCATCTACGTGCTCGACGGCGCGCGCCTCACGCTCCGCGGCAACACCGTCGCCGACGTGGAGGGCGGCCACGGCGGCGGCGCCCCCCTCGGCGGCGACTTCAGCGGCTTCCAGACGAGCGGCTCCGGCGGCGGCGGGGCGGCGGGCATCCTCCTGCGCCGCAGCACCGGCGTGCGCGTCGAGGGCAACGTGATCGGCGACGTGCGCGGCGGACGCGGCGGCACCGGCGGCGCCCTCGGGGGTCCGGGCGGGCGCGGCGGCGAGGCCGCGGGGCTCCGTCTGGTCGCCGCCACCGGCAACCACTTGATCGACAACGAGATCGCCGATCTCGCCGGCGGCGCGGGCGGGCCGGGCGGGCGTGGCATCAACCCCTTCGCCGATGACGTCGCCATCGGCGCCGACGGTCCGGACGGCACGTTCTACGGCGTCTTCCTCGACGAGGCGACGAGCCTCGCCAACACCGTCACGCGCTCCAACCGACTCAACGCCGAGCCGATCGTGTACGTGCACGGCGAGCCGGACGTCCGCATCGAGAACCTCGTCCTCACCGGCCGCTGGATGCCCACCAACGTCGGCAAGATCGCGATCGTCGATTCCCCCGGCGCGCTCGTCCGGAACAACCGCCTCCGCGAGGTGCGCGGCGTCGCGGGCGGCACCGGCATGATCGGCACGATCGGCCTGCCGGGGGGCGTCGCCCGCGGCGTGTTCGTCCTCCGCTCCGACGGGACGCGCATCGAGGGCAACGACGTGGCCGAGGTGCACGGCGGGCGCGGCGGCAACGGCGGCATCGGCCCGCTCGTCGGCGAGGGCGGCACGGGCGGGGACGCGGTCGGCATCGAGGTGCGCTCGTCGAGCAACGTCGCGCTCGAGGGCAACGTGGTGCACTTCGTCCGCGGCGCGCCCGGCGGACCGGGCGGCACGGCCATCACCAACGTCTACGCGTCTGGGCCGCAGGGCGGAGGCGGCGACGCCGCCGGCATCCGCGTGTACGACGGCGGCCGCGCCGACTCGTTGCGCGACCTGGTCTACGAGGTGACGGCCCACGACGCGGCGTTCGGCCTGCTCTTCCAGCGCGACCCGCGCCCCATCGGCGATGCCCTCTTCGCCACCGCGACCAACACGACGGTGCGCAACGTCCTCGGCGGAACCGGCCGCGCCGGGGGCATCGCCGCCGGCGACCGCGTCGACCTGGCCATCGACTGCGGCATCGTCGCGAACGGCGGCGACATCGGCGTGCAGGCGCTCTCGGGGGTCGGCTACTTCGGCGTCGACGCGGGCGGCCAGGGGTCGGTCTCGATCGCATTTTCCAACGTGTTTTCAAGCACCTTGCGATCCTTCGAGCGCGTCCGGGAGGGTGCAGGCCTGCTCGAGGCGAACCCGCGGTTCGCCGCGCCCGCCCAGGGCGACTTCCGCCTGCTGCCCGACTCGCCCTCGATCGACGCCGGCAACCCGGTGGCGCGCTGCGACCGCGAGCCTGCGCCCTCGGTCCCGCCCTGCCGCATCGACCAGGGCCACTTCGGCAACACTCCGCAGGCGCACTCGCGATGAGGAGACCCGCGCTGGCGCTCGCGGCGTTGCTCCTCACCGCTGCGGCGCCGCCCCAGGCCTTCGAGCTCGTCCAGGCCACGACGTGCACCGACGTCGCCGACGGCGCGCCGGTCGGGCCCGCCGACGTCTTCCCCGCCGACGTCGGGCGCGTCCGCCTCTTCGCTCGCGTGCGCAATGACGGCGCCGCCGGTCGCCTGTACGTGGAGTGGCATCACGGGACGGACCGCCTGTCCACGCGCGACTTCGCTCTGCCCGCCGGCGCGACGACCACGGTCCTCGCCCACCGCGACATCCCGCCCGCGCGCACCGGCGCCTGGACGGTGCGCCTCGTCGATGTTCGCCGGCGCGAGGTCGGCGTCGTGCCGTTCCGCATCGGGGCGCCGTCGGCTTCGCGCCCGGACGACGCACTGGCCGGGCCCGCGCCCGTCGCGGTCCCCCCGACCCGCTGCCGCGCGCTCGTCAACTTCGCCACCGCCTCCGGCCACCACGTCGCCGAGGTGCGCGTCGGACGCTCGGCCGACGCCGAGACGGCGCCCGGCCTCTTCGTCCGCGACGGCGGCCGCGCCTGGGCCCTCGCGCTCGTCCCCCACGAGCGCGAGGCGGGCAGCGTCCGCCAGCGCTGGGACGTGCTGATGGGCCAGGAGCTCGCGCCGGGCGCCGAGCCCCGCCCCTGGCACGGCTATCCCGCCACGCTCGCCGCCCCCGCCCACGCATCCGGCGCGCGCCACCACGAGACGAACCGCCTCGAGATCCTCGGGATCACGGGACCCTACGTCGCCCTGTACGCCTCGCTCACGGCGCAGCCGCCCGGCGGCGGCCCCGTCGATCACTCGCGCTATGTGACCCTGCGCGCTCCAGGCGAGGGCTTCGATGCCACCCAGCTGGTCGACGCGCGGGACCGCGTCGCGTTCGGGCGCGTCCTGATCGAGCGGGCGCGCGGCGCCGGCCAGGGGCTGCCCGACCTGCGCCGCTCCGCGCTCTTCCTGCGCGACGGCCGCCTCCTCCTGGCCACCCGTCTCCCGAACGCCGGCCGCGTCGAGCGCCCCGTCGCCGCCCCCGCCCTCGCCGCCTGGCTCCCGGGAAGCGACGGTGCCTTCGCCGCCCCCGATGGCTGCGGCGCCGTGGGCCTCGCCGGCGGCCGCCTCGCCGCGCGCGTCGGCGCCGAAGGCATCCTGACGCCCGCGGGGGAGGTGCGCGCCACCGCCGTGCTCGGTGTCTATTGGCTCGCGGACGACGAGCCCTCGCCCCTCCCCCGGCAGCGCGAGGCCACCGCGACCCTACGCGCGCGCTGAGCGATCGCGTCGGCCGCGAATCCGATGGCGGAGTGCCTCACGATGCGCTACAGCTGAGGCACATCCCATCCCGGGACCGGAGGTGTGCCATGGCGAGCGAGGCGCTGCTCATCGGCGTATCTGACTACTCTACGTATGACACGGGCGCGGGCTTGCCGCGCGGTGCGAGCGATCTGCGCGGTCCGGCGAACGATCTGCGCTTGTGGGCGTCGACGTTCGCGCGTCTCGGCGTCCGCGCCCGCGCGCTGTCGAACCCCACCGCCGCCGAGGTCCGCGCCGCGCTCGACGCCCTGCCCGCCGACGCCACCGTCGTCTTCTGCGGCCACGGCGACGCCGACGCGCGCGGGCCGCTGCTGTGCCTCGGCGACACGGGCCCCGACCTGCGCGCCGCCCTGCCCGTCGCCGAGGTCCTCGAGCGCGCCTCCACGCTCTTCTACGACGCCTGCCAGGGCGGCCGCGGTCTGGGTCGCCGCGCCCTGCGCGACGCCGCGCCGGCCCCCTTCCCGCCCACGGGCGACGCGGTCGCCCTCACCGCCGGCGCCACCGCCTGGGAGGTCGAGGTGCACGGCGCATGGCACGGCGCCTTCTCGTTCGCCGCCACCGCCCTGCTGGATCGCGCCGCCGCGGGCCTCACCTGGCGGGACCTGCTCGCCCGCCTGCGCGCGTCGCTCGACGCGCTCGGCATCGACGGGCGCCCGGCCTTCGAAGGCGCGCTGCCCGCGCTGCACGGCCGCGTCCAAGGCGACGCGGCCCCGGCGCCCGCCGCCGTCGCGCGCGAGCTCAATCCAGGCATGAACGGCTATGTGATCTTCGACAGCGGCGGGAAGGCCATCGGCACCATCTCGGTGAGCTCGACCCGCATCGACTGGCGGTGGACATCCCAGTCGGCTTCGTTTCCGAGCACCTTCACGCTCAAGTCGAGCGGCACGTCGCCCGGAGACACACCCCATGTCGTGTCCCACGAGCACAACACGTTCTCGGGCACGGCCGGCACCTACTCGATGAGTGGCGTCGAGTACCAGATCAAGCAGGGCGGCAGCGTCGTGGGCTACCTCGACCGCCAGGCGTCGAAGTACGTCTGGTATGCCACGAGCGCGATCAGCGACTTCGCCGCCGCCGAGACGCAGTTCATCGCCAATCCCAACAGCGGCAGCCTCACGCTGTACCGCTGCATCGACAACTTCGTGCCCTGACTCACACGCTGCGCGCGAGGCGCACGCCGCCGAGCATGTACCGTTGGTCCGGCTGACCGCCGAAACGCACCGCCGTCCGCGCGAACATGACCGTGCTGCCCCACGCGCCGCCCCGGACCGAGCGAAGGCCTTCGTCGTCGTCGTCGGGCCCGGCGACGATCACACGCTGCCCCACCACCTCCGGCCCCGCGCGCCGGTAGGCGTTCAGGCACGGCTCGCGGACGTTCCCCGCCATGTGCCGCACGCCGTACGGGCTCACGTCCTCGGGGAAGGCGTCGAGCGGCGCGCGCTCCGGGGGCGTGGGGCGGCAGTTCAGGACGCAGGCCCACGTCGTCTCGGGCTGGTCGCCCCAGGGGTAGAAGCGGCCGTCGACGCCGCGCGCGGCCTTCTCCCACTCGAGCTCGTGCGGGAGACGCCAGGGGAGCCCGGTGCGGCGCGCCAACCAGCCGGCGTACGCGGCCGCGGTGCGCCAGTCGAGCCGGACGGCGGGCAAGTCCCGCCGCGCGCCCTCGACGAACACGTAGCGCCCGTCGGCCAGAGCGCGCACCGGCAGCTGGCCGACGGCGTTCTCCTCGGGCGCCGCGATCGCCGCGGCCTCGGCGCCGCGCCCCTCCGCCACGAGGGCGTTGAGGAAGTCGACGACCTCGGCCTCGGTGACGGGGTACCGCCGGATCACGAACGAGTCGACCCACAGGCGCCGCCGCGGCAGGCTGTCCGCCGCGAACGGATCGCCGCCGCTCCAGAACCAGCCGCCCGGCACGTAGACGTCGTCCCGCCCCAGGTCGCCGTCGCGCAGCAGCCGCACCGGCACCACGCGCCCGTCGGGATCGCGCCCGCTCCAGTGCGTCTGCCGTTCGAGCACGACCGGGTAGTCGACCGGCACGTGTCCGGCCAGTGTCAAGCGCAACAGGTAGCTGCCGCGCGGCAAGCGGGCGCGCACCAGCGGCGTCGTCCCCAGCGCGCCCACGGGTACCGGTACGAGGCGGCGGTCGCGCTCCTCGAAGCGGAAGGCCTCCACGCGCGCCCCCGGCGGTTCGGTGAGCAGGCTGACCGCGCCCTCGCCGCTCAGGAACGCCGCGTAGCGCCCGTCGTCGTGGGCCCGCAGCAGCGCCTCCCAGTGCAGGGCCGCGTTGGCATCGCGCACCGCGTCGGCCTCCTTGAGCCGCCGTCGGTACAGGTCGGCGAGCTGTGCGTGCGCCTCGGGCAGCTCCGGCTCGACGGCCAGCGCCGCCTGTAGCGTCTGCTCGAGCTCCGCCTGCTTGCGGCGGAACGCGCGCTCGCGCTCCGTCGCCTCGTCCTCGAGCCGCCAGCCCGGGATCTTCTCCGCCGCCGGCGCGTGGTCCGGCAGCGGCCCGAGGATGTCCGCGGCCTGCGCCCGGAGCGCCTCCACCTGCGCCCGCTCCTCGGCGATCGCCGGCTCGATCGCCGCCGCCCGCTGCACGACCTCGAGCGCGCGCTCCCGCTTGCGGGCGCCGTCGAGCCACGCCGACACCGCCTGCGCCAGCTCGCGGGCGTCCGCCGGCCGCGCCTCCGGCTCGCGCTCCATCGCTCGCCGGCACAGCTCGGCCAGCTCCGGCGGCGGCTCGGGCACGTGGTCCGGCACGACCGTCTCGAGCGGCGGCGGCGCGTCGCGCATCAGCAGCCGCGCCCATGCCGACGGACCGGTCAGCGGCGGCCGCCCCGAGAGCAGGTGGTAGAGCACGCCGCCGAGCGCGTACGCGTCGCTCGCCGGTCCGATGCTCCCCGTCTCGCCCCGCGCCTGCTCCGGCGGCATGTACGCCACCGTCCCGAGCACCTGCCCGTAGGCGGTCTGCAGGAGGTCGCCGGTCTCGCGCGGCCCCGAGACGACGCGCGACTCGCAGTCTTCGGCGGCGACGCCATCCAGCGCCTTGGCGAGCCCCCAGTCCATCACGAAGACCTCGCCGTACTCGCCGACCATGATGTTCTGCGGCTTGAGGTCGCGGTGCACGACGCGGCGGCTGTGCGCGTACGCCACCGCTTCGCAGGCGCGCTGGAAGGCGTCGACGAGCCGGCGGAACGTCCAGCCGTCGGACGTCGGCGCCCAGTGGCCGTCGCGCGCCGCGCCGTGCAGCTCGTCGATGACGGCGGCGAGGGTGCGCCCGCGCACCTCCTTCATCGTGAACCACAGCCGGCCGTCGCCGAGCTCGCCGAAGTCGTGGACGGGCACGATGCCGGGGTGCTGCAGCTGCGCCGCGATCTGCGCCTCCTCGAGGAAGCGCACGCGGTCGAGCGTGCCGAGCCCCGGCAGCACGATCTTCATCGCCAGCGTGCGCTCGAGCAGGCGGTCGCGCACGCGCCGCACCTCGCCCATGCCCCCGCGGCCGATCGTGCCGAGGTCCTCGTAACGATCGGGCAGCGGCGCCGGCGTCGAGTCCGGCAGCGTGTGCAGCTCGGTCGTCGTGCGCGAGTCGATCGCCGGTCCGCCCGGCGTCGTCACCCCCCGCGTCGACGCCTGTGCCCGGTCGATCAGCTGCCGGATCGCCGTGACGCACTCGCCGCCGAGCCCGAACGTCTCGGCCAGCACGAGGATTTCGCGATCGTCCATCCACCCCTCCTGGCGCGCGCAGTCTAGACTGAAATCCATGCGACTCGCGCTCTTGCTGCCGCTCTTCTGCCTACCGGCCGCCGTCCGCGCCCAGCCGGCCCGCGCCGAGGTGCGCCTCGTCGTGCTCGGCGACTTCCCGCCCGCGCTCGTCGACGCCGTCGCCGCCGGCCTCGCGCGCTCCCTCGAGGTGCGCGTCGCACCGGTGGGCCGCGCGCCGCTTCCGCGCGAGGCGTACTACGCGCCGCGCAAGCGCTATCGCGCCGACAGGCTGATCGAGCACCTCGCCGGCCAGCTCCGCGAGGCGCCCGCCGGGACCCGCATCCTCGGCCTGACCTCCGTCGACATCTCGACCACCAAGGGCCCGCACGCGGACTGGGGCGTCTTCGGCCTCGCCCACCTCGGCGGCCCCGCGGCGGTGATCTCCCTGCACCGCCTCCGCCGGAACGCGCGCGATCCCGAGCACTTGCGCTTCCGCGTCGTCTCGACGGCGGTCCACGAGGCGGGCCACACGCTCGGCCTGCCGCACTGCCCCGAGGCGCGTTGCGTGATGCAGGACGCCGAGGGCGGCATCGCCAACACCGACGACGGCACCGGCGAGCCGGGCCCCGCGTGCCGTGCGCGGCTCGACGTGCTCGTCCCCGTCCGCTGACACCGTCGCCCACCTCCGGCACCGCGCGGTAACCCGCGCCGCGCCGCCGGCCCCGAAACAGGCGGTGGCACGGCCGATGCTCCACTCCCAGGTCGCGAGGGAGGTGTCCCATGACCCCGCGGCTGCTCCTGATGGTGTTGCTTCTGTCGGCGAACGCGGCGTCCGCCGGCGAGATCGAGATCTGGCTGCGTCCGCCCGCCGGCGCGCCCGACCGGGGCGTCGTCGCCCGCGTCGACCCGGCGAAGCTCCCGCTGACCGAGTCGACGCGTTTCGACGTGCAGTACGGCGCGGAGCGGACGTACCGCGGCGTGCCGCTGGCCGCCTTCCTGCGGTCGCTCGAGCCGCCGCACGGCACGGACACGGCGCTGCTGCACCTGCGCAACGGCATGATCGTGCCGGCGTCGCTGGCCGCGCCCCCGGACGTCCTGCTCGCGGTGGGCGACTTCCCGCCCGTGCCGAAGCGGAACGAGGGCGCCTCCGATCCGCGGCCGATCACGTTCGCCGGCAACAAGCTCGTCGCCTCCGCGCTCGACCACCCCGACGTGTCGCGGCGCCTGACCGACGGCGGCTTCTCGCCCTGGCTGTACGCCGACAGCCTGGCCGGCGTGGAGTTCGTCGAGCGCGTGCCCTACGAGGCGCAGTTCGACGTCGCCGGCGACGATCGCACGCAGGCGGGGCGCGACCTCTTCCGCGAGAGCTGCGCCTTCTGCCACGGCGCGCGGCGCGTCGGCGCGGGCTTCGGCTGGGACCTCGTCGAGCCGCTGCCCGCCGCCGACCTGCGGCCCACGCCGGCGAAGTTGCACGGGCACCTCGTGTTCCGCTCGAGCGACGCCGCCGCGCTCGGCCAGATGATGCCGGCGATCAAGCCCATGACCGCCGAGGACGCCGCCGCGCTCCACGCCTGGCTGCGCGCGCTCGCCGCCGGCCGGCAGGCGCCCTACCGCCCGCTGGCGCGTCCCGGCCTTGCGCCGCAGGGCCGCAATCCGTAGCCTCGGGCCCACACCTGACGCACACCTGAGGAGGACCCTGCCCTTGCGCATCGTTCGCTGAGCCCGGCACCGACCTGTTCGTCGCCAACCCTGCTCAGTGGAGATGTGCATGTCATCCCTCCGGACCCTCGGGGTCTCGTTCGTTTTTCCCAATGGATCCGCCGTGTTCGCCGGCGCGGACCTTCACCTCGCCCCCGGCTGGACGGGCCTCGTCGGCGGCAACGGCGCCGGCAAGACGACGCTGCTGCGCCTGCTGACGGGCGCGCTGGCGCCGACCGAGGGCCACGTGCGCCTCGACCCGCCGGACGCGCTCGTCCTGCTCTGTCCGCAGACGATCGACGAGCCGCCGGACGGCCCCGTCGACCCGCGCTGGGCGGCGCGCCTCGAGCTCGTCGAGTCCCGCCCGTGGGAGACGCTCTCCCCCGGCGAGCGCAAGCGCTGGCAGATCGCCGTCGCGCTCTCCGCCGAGCCCGACGTGCTGCTGCTCGACGAGCCCACGAACCACCTCGACGCCGCCACGCGGGACGTGATCGCCGGCGCG
This sequence comes from Myxococcota bacterium, assembly GCA_963169045.1. GTDB lineage: Bacteria > Myxococcota_A > Bradymonadia > UBA7976 > UBA1532 > CAUJDF01. Next base: position 27,511 of record CAUJDF010000079.1, on the reverse strand, counting down.
CTCCGCCGCTTCCGCGGCGTCGGCGTGCTCGTGTCCCACGATCGCGACCTGCTCGACGCGCTCACCACCTCGACCGTGCGCGTCCACGCCGGCCGCGTCCGCCAGTGGAGCGGCGGCTACGACGTCGCGCGGCGCGAGTGGGAGGCGGAGCACCGCGGTCGCGTCGCCGCCCGCGACGCCGCGCAGCAGGCGCAGCGCCGGATCGAACGGCGTCTCGACTCCGTCCGCCGCGAGCGCGAGGCCGCCGACGCCGGGCGCTCCGCCCGCAAGCGCATGCGCGACCGCAACGACCGCGACGCGCGCTCCATGGGCGCCAAGGTCGTCGCCGGCTGGGCCGAGGCGCGCCTCGGCCGCGAGGTCGGCGTCGTCCGGCGCGCCGCGGACCGGGCAGGCGAGGCCGCGTTGGCCGCCGAGGTGGAGCCGGAGCTCGGCCGCGCCGTCTTCGCGGGCTACGAGCGCGCGCCGGTCCCCTGGCTGCTCGCGCTCGACGCCCCCGCGGTCCGCGCCGGCGACGCCATCCTCCTGCGCGACGTCTCGGTGGCGCTCGGCCGCGACGACCGCGTGCACGTCGCCGGCCGGAACGGCGCCGGCAAGACCACGCTCGTCCGCGCGATGCTCGCCGCCGCCCGCGTCCCCCGCGACCGCCTGCTCTGGCTGCCGCAGGAGGTCACCCCCGACGAAGGCGCCGCCGCCCTGGCCGGGGTGCGCGCCCTGGCGCCCGCCGTCCGTGGGCGTGTGCTCTCGGTCGTCGCCGCCCTCGGGGTCGACCCGGAGCGCCTGCTCGCCTCCGCGCGGCCCTCCCCCGGCGAAGCGCGCAAGCTCCTCTTGGCCCGCGGCCTCGGCCAGCATGCGTGGGGCCTCGTCCTCGACGAGCCCACCAACCACCTCGACCTGCCCGCCATCTTGCGCCTCGAGGCCGCCCTCGCCGCGTATCCCGGCGCCCTGCTGCTCGTCAGCCACGACGAGCGCTTCGCCCGCGCCTGCACCACGCGGCGGTGGACGGTCGATGAAGGCAGGGTCTCCGAATAGCGGCGCTCAGGCGACGGCGGGGAAGTGCACGCGGAAGGTCGTGCCCTCGCCCGGCGCGCTGTCCACGTCGATCCAGCCGCCGTGGTCGCGCACGATGCCGTAGGCCACCGACAGACCGAGACCGGTGCCGGCTCCGACGTCCTTGGTGGTGAAGAACGGCTCGAAGATGCGGGCCCGAACCTCCGGCGACATGCCGATGCCCTGGTCGATCACGCTGACCCGCACGAAGTCGATCGGCGTCTCCTCGTCGCGCGCCTCGTGGACGCGCTCGAGCTTGACCGTCACCTCGCCGCCGTCGGGCATCGCCTGCGTCGCGTTCATCAGCAGGTTCGCGAGCACCTGCTCCACCTGGGCCGTGTCGCCCTCGACGACGAACGGCCCCACGCCCGCCTCGATGCGCGGGGTGACCCGCGCCTTGCGCGTCAGGGGCTCCACCAGCGTGATCGCGTGGTCGATCTGCGCGGCGAGGTCGAGCTTCTGGCGCGGCGAGGGCCGCCGGCGCGCGTAGGTCAGCAGGTGCGTGATCAGCTTCGACATGCGCTGCGTCTGCTCGACGATGATGTTCGCGCTCTCGACCAGGTCCTTCCCCTCGACCTGGCCGCGCGCGATCATGCGCGCCCGCCCGGCGACGACGTTGAGCGGCGTGCCGAGCTCGTGGGCGACGCCCGACGCCAGCTGGCCGACGGTCTTGAGACGCTCGGCGTGCCGCAGCTCGTCGAGGGCGGCGACGCGCCGCTCCGCCTCCTTCGTCAGCGCCTCGCGCGTCTCGCGCAGGCGCGCCGTCATCGCGTTGACCTGCTCCGCCAGCCGCCCGATCTCGTCGTCGGAGTCGACCGCCGCCCGCCCCGTGAGATCGCCGTCGGCGATGCGCCGCACCTGACCGGCCACCGCCGCCAGCGGGCGGCCCACCAGCCGCACCGACGCGAGCGCGATCATCAGGCCGCACGCGACGAGCAGCAGCGCCGCCGTCACCGCGGTGTGCACCACGATCTCGCGGACCTCGTCCCGCGCCGTCGCCGAGGAGACCGAGAGCAGCAGGTGGCCGGGCACCTGCGCGCCCGCGTGCACGGGCACCACCTGCACGAGGTGGTCGGGCCGCGCGGGCACGTCGGCGCTCGCCCCCGGAACCCAGCGCACCTCGCTCTGCTCGTACTCGGCGGAGACCGCGTCGACGAGACGCCGCGCGCCGGCCTCGTCGCCGCGCGCGAGCATCGCCTCGACGGCGAGCGCCAGCGTCCGACCGCGCAGGTGGAGGTCGGTGGCCGCCGTCCGGCGCATCCGCTCCACGACCGCGTCGATGCTCCACATGGCGTGCACGGTGATCACCGCGCAGATCGGAAGCGTCAGCGCGAGAATGAGCTTCGGTGCCAGTCGCAACGTCGTGCCCTCCCAGATCCCGACCTGCCGCGCCGGGTGATCGCCCCAACGGTGTGGCCTAATGCCCCGCAACCCGCAACGAGCGGGGATTTCTGCCACCCCCCCGGCGGGAGCACCGAGCCCCGGCCGCAGGGTTCCAGGGGGCGGCGACCCGGCAGCGACCCGAGGCATCTGCAGATCTCGTGCTCAAGACAACCGGCGGCACGCGGCCTGCATTTGGCACGGCGGCATCCGGACCCGGCCCGAGAGGCACTGATGCGCACCGGCGACTCCCTGCCCTTCCAGAACGACACGGACCCGCCGCCCCCGCCGACCGTGCTGGTCGCCGAGGACGACCGCGAGATGCGCACGCTGCTCGTGGGCGCGCTCCGCCGGGCCGGGTTTCGCGTCGTCGAGGCCGCCGACGGGCAACAGCTCCGCGATCGCGCGCTCGACCCCGTGGCCGGGCCGCCCGACGCGATCGTCACCGACCACCGGATGCCGCGCATGACCGGCATCGACGCGCTGGCGCTCATCCGCCGGCAGTACCCCGAGCTCCCGGCCATCGTCACCACGGCGTTCGGCGAGTCGGAGACGCACGAGCAGGCCCGCGCCCTGAACGCGCGCGTGCTCGACAAGCCCTTCGACCTCGACGAGCTCCTGGCGATGGTCCGTGACATCCTGAACCTACAGGCCGCGTGACGGGGGCGCGTAGACCCCCCGTGGACGAAGCGCAACCATGAACGCACGCCTCCTGGTCGTCGACGACGACCCCGCCTTCTGCGACCTCGTGTCGGCCGACCTCGGCACCCGCGGCGAGTTCGAGGTCGTCACCGTCACCACGAGCCAGGGCGCCTGGCAGCGCCTGCAGGAGGAGGAGTTCGACGCGGTCATCACCGATCTCACGCTCCCGGGCATGAGCGGCATCGAGCTGTGCCGGCGCCTCGCCGCCGATCGATCCGACATCCCGGTGATCGTGATCACGGGGTTCGGCAGCCTCGACTCCGCCATCCAGGCCATCCGCGCGGGCGCATACGACTTCGTCACCAAGCCGGTCGAGATGGACCAGCTCGCGCTCGTGGCCGAGCGCGCCGTCAAGCACCGGCAGCTCTCCGACGAGGTCAAGCGGCTGCGCCGCGCGGTGCGCAACACCGAGCTCATGGGCCCGCTCATCGGCCGCAGCGAGGCCATGAAGCGGGTCTATGACCTGGTGCGGCGCCTCGCCGACAACACCGCCACGGTGCTGATCACCGGCGAGAGCGGGACCGGCAAGGAGCTCGTCGCCCGCGCCCTGCACGAACAGGGGCCGCGCCGAAGCGGGCACTTCGTCGCCATCAACTGCGCGGCGATGCCGGAGACGCTGCTCGAGAGCGAGCTCTTCGGGCACGTCCGCGGCGCCTTCACCGACGCCCGGCAGGACCGCACCGGCCTCTTCGTACAGGCCGACGGCGGCACCCTGTTGCTCGACGAGATCGGCGAGATGCCGCTCGGCACCCAGGCCAAGCTCTTGCGCGCCGTCCAGGAGCGCAAGGTGCGCCCGGTCGGCGGCAACGTCGAGATCCCGTTCGACACGCGCATCGTGGCGGCGACGAACCGCGAGCTCGAGGCCGAAGTCCAGGCCCGCCGCTTCCGCGAGGACCTGTACTACCGCATCAACGTCGTCAAGCTGCACCTGCCGCCCCTGCGCGATCGCGGCCACGACATCCTGCTCCTGGCCCAGCACTTCCTCGAGCGTTACGCCGACCGCTACAACGCGAAGGTGGTGGGCATCTCCCGCGGCGTCGCCGAGCGCCTGCTCGCCGCCCCGTGGCCGGGCAACGTGCGCGAGCTCGAGAACTGCGTCGAGCGTGCGGTCGCCCTCGCCCGCTTCGACCACATCGTCCTCGACGACCTGCCCGACCACCTGCGCGAGACGACGCCCGGCCAGCCCATCCCGCTCGCCGACAGCGAGGCCTCGCTCCTGCCCATGGCCGAAGTGGAGCGACGCTACATCCTGCACGTCCTCGACGTGGTCGGTGGCAACAAGACCCGCGCCGCCGAGATCCTCGGCCTCGACCGCAAAACCCTCTACCGCAAGCTCGAGCGCTACGCCGAAGGCAAGGTCGGCGACGACGGCCACGAAGACAACTGATGAGGGTGGCCCGGGGAATGCACTCCCCCGTTCATCGTGACTCCAAGGAGGTGCACGATGAACGTTCGACGTATTCTCGGGCTCACGTTCGCCCTGGCCGCCCTGCCGCTGATGGAGGGCTGTCGCCGCGACGGTCCGGCCGAGCGGACGGGCGAAGAGATCGACGAGGCGGTCGACAACGCCGGTGACGAGCTGGAAGAGGCCGGCGAGAAGACCGAGGACGGCCTGGAGGAGGCCGGCGAGGACGTGAACGACTGACGCGGTCTCCCGCGGCTCGTCGCGCCGCGGACCCACCTCGACGGCGGCCCTTGACCGGGGCCGCCGTCGACGCCATCCTGCCGCGAATCCTCCCCGCGCCGCGTCATGAACCTCGAATCGCTCCGCCCCGTTCGTGCCTGGCTGCTCACCCTCTACGGCCTGATCCTGGTGATCGTGCTCATCGGCGGCATCACGCGCCTCACCGGCTCGGGGCTGTCGATGGTGGAGTGGCAGCCGCTGATCGGGGCGCTGCCGCCGCTCACCGAGCACGACTGGAACGAGGTCTTCGGCAAGTACCAGCAGACGCCCCAGTACCGTCTCGTCAACGACTGGATGACGCTGGGCGACTTCAAGCGCATCTTCTTCTGGGAGTACTTCCACCGGCTGTTCGGGCGCGTCATCGGCGTGGTCTTCCTGGTGCCGTGGGTGTACTTCCTGGTTCGTGGGCACCTGCGTGGGCGCTGGGTGTGGCGCACCGGAGTGGCGTTCCTCCTCGGCGGGCTGCAGGGGGCGCTCGGCTGGTTCATGGTGAAGAGCGGGCTGGTCGACGTGCCCGCCGTCAGCCACTACCGGCTCGCGGCGCACCTGCTGCTGGCGTTCTTCGTGGCGCAGTACATCCTCTGGCTGGCCCTCGAGACGCGGCCGAAGCGGGTGAGCACCGCCGGGCCGCGTCTGCGTCGCTTCGGGCGCGTGGTCATCGCGCTCGTGTGCGTGCAGATCGCGTACGGCGCGTTCATGGCGGGCACGCGCGCCGGCTGGATGTATCCGACCTTCCCCACGATGAATGGGGAGTGGGTGCCCTCGAACCTGTTCGCCATCGAGCCGGCGTGGCGCAACTGGCTCGACAACCCGACGGCGATCCACTTCGTCCATCGCGCGCTCGGCTACGTCGTGACGGTCGCCACGCTGGCCTTCTGGTTCCTCGCGCGGCGACGCGCGCCGGGGGCGCGCTCGGTCGCGCTCTTGCCGCCGCTCGTGCTGGCGCAGCTCGGCCTCGGCATCGCGACCGTGGTCCTGCATGTGCCGATCGCGCTGGCCGTCGCCCACCAGGTGGCGGCGTTCGTGCTGCTGTCGGCGACGGTCGCCGGCGTCTATGCGCTGCGTCCCCACCCGGTCGGCGACGCCGCCGAGGAGCCGGCGCCGCTGCGACTCGTCCAGGGCCGCCGCTGACTCACAGCGGCGGCCGCTGTCAGGGGCAGCGGGAGGCGAACTCGGCGGCCGGCAGGCACTCGACGGCGAAGGCCTCGGCGCGCGGCGTGCGGATGAGCGGCGTGTCGCCGGAGCCCGGCGGGTATTCGGGGGGCGCCTCGCCCGTCACGTCGCGCCCGACGACGGCGTAGAGCAGCACCCCGCCGGGCGACTCGCACTGGAAGCGATCGCTGGCCTGCGCGTCGGCGAGGACGAGCGGACCGCTCACCGGCGGCCCGTCGGCCGCTCCCGACGCGAAACGGCCGCCCACGGGCGCGGCGCGTCCCTCGCCGTCGCCGGCGTAGATCGTCACCTCGGTGCCGTCCAGCACCTGGTGGTTCGGCTGCGACGGATCCACGCCGAAGACCGTCACCGCCGCCGTGCGCGGCGCGCCCTCGCCCTCGGGGACGGGCAGGAAGTTGCCGCAGCCCGTGTCCACGATGAGCCCGAGGCGCGCCGCCCCGCCGCCGCCCCCGCCGCCGTCCTCGCCGCCGCAGCCGACGAGGCCGGCCGCCACCCACAGAAGCGTCTGTCGCATGAGGCAGAAGGTACGCGGGCGCCGCGGCGGCCGCCAGTCGGTCGATCGCATCGGGGAATTCCGCACGCCCCGGGGCGGATCGCCTCAGGCGGGCACGTGCTCCGGCTGCCTTGCGTGCTCGATCTCGGCGTTGATCTCGGCGCCGAGCAGCGTCGCCCAGGCCCCGATGTACAGCCACATCAGCAGCACGATGACGGCGCCGATCGTGCCGTAGGTCTCGTTGTACTTGCCGAAGTTCGACACGTAGACCGAGAAGAGCACCGAGGCCGCCATCCACAGCACGATCGCGGTGAGCGCGCCGGGCGTGATCCAGCGCCAGTGGGGCTTGGGCCGGCACGGCGCGATGTAGTCGATGGCCGCCATCCCGATGATGAGCAGCAGCGCCAGCACCGGCCAGCGCCCCCACTCGAGCAGCGTCTTCATCTGGTCCGGCAGCGGCAGCATGTCGACGAGGATGGGCACCGCCGCCACCGCCAGGATCATCACCACCGCCACGAGCAGCGCCAGCAGCGTCAGCCCGAGGGCCAGCGCCTTGCGCTTGAAGAAGCCGCGCTGCTCCTCGGTGCCGTAGGCGATGTTGATGCCCTCGATCAGCGCGCCGATGCCCGCCGACGCGCTCCACAGCGCCGCCAGCAGACCGACGACGAGGCCGATGCCGAGGCCCTTGCCCCCGCCGGCGGCCATGCGCTGCATCTGCTCGCCGATGAGGTTGCGGGCGTCCGCCGGCAGCCATGCCGAGAAACCCTCGATCTGTTGCTGCGCCTGCGCGGGATCGGCGACGAGCCCGTAGAGCATCATCAGCGCGATCAGCGCGGGGAAGATCGACAGGAGGCCGTAGAACGCCACCCCCGCGGCCACGATGCCCACGTGGTCGCGCCCGATCTCCTTCTTCACGTGCCGCAGGATCGGCATCACTCTCACGGTCCGGCCCTCCTCGAGATCTGCTTCCGGCCGGTGGCAGGTGCAACGGTCGTTCCCGGCACGGCCGATGCAATCCTGGCCCGGAGAGTCGATGGCAGGAGGGATCGAGAGATGGCGAGATTCGAGGAACCCATCCGCCGGGAGCCGACGACGGCCAACCCGTTCGGGACGACCGACGGCCGGGTGGCCGAGGGACGCACCTACGACGCCGATCTGCGCGTGCTCGTGCGCGAGCTCGGCGACGAGGCGTCGACTTTCATCCGGCACGAGATCGCGCTGGCCCGCGCCGAGATCCGCGACCAGGTCAAGATCGCCAAGGCGAGCTCGGTGTCGATGGGCGTGGGCGCCGGCCTCGCGATCGGCGGCACGCTCGCGCTGCTGTGCTTCGCGATCGCGCTGCTCGCCCTGGTGATGCCGGTGTGGCTGTCGGCGCTCATCGTGGCCGTGGCCTGCCTCGGGATCGGCGCGGCCCTGCTGGCGACGGGCGCGAAGAAGCTGAAGCACATGCGGCTCAAGCCGGAGCGGGCGATGCGCGAGGCGCGCACGACCCTGCAGATGATGCGGGAGGAGATGCGATGAACCCCACGCGCGATGATCTGATGCGCCTCGACGAGGACGATCCGCAGGCGCTGGAGCGTGTCATCGCCCGCGACCGCGCGGATCTGCGCAACACGCTGCACAACCTCAAGGCGGCCGTGCAGTCGAACGTGCGCTCGGTCAAGTCGACCTACGCGCCCAAGGCCATGGCGCGCCGCTATCTCACTCCGCAGCGCGCGATGAAGGTCGGCCGCGGCGCGTTCGACTTCATCCGGCGCCGCCCCGTGCCTTCGCTGGTGGTCGGGCTGGGCATCGTCGCCCTCGCGCTGATCGCGCGCCGCCGAAACGCGCGCTACGAGCAGAAGCGGCTCGGTCCCGTCGGTGAAGGCCTGGCATACCGCGAGACCGTCTACCGCGAGCCGGTGGACGTCGAGACCGTGTACGGCCGCATGCGGTAGGGGTGCGTCAGCGCAGGGACTCGAGGCGGGAGAGCTCGCGGGTCATGTTCTTCTGGTGGGCCTCGACCGTCCCGCCGCCGATCTCGATCAGCTTCGCGTCGCGCCAGAGGCGCTCGACCTGGTACTCGCCGACGTACCCGTACCCGCCGAGCACCTGAATGGCGCGATCGGCCACGTTCTTGGCCATCGTCGAGCAGTAGAGCTTCACGCCGTCGGAGTCGAGGCGCTGCCCGCCCGAGGCGAGGCTCAGCCTGTTCGCCGTCAGATACACATAGCTGCGCCCGGCCATGTATTCGGCGTAGGAGTCGGCGATGTGTCGCTGGACCTGTCCGAAGTCGTGGAGCGGCTGCCCGAAGGCTTTGCGCTCGCGGGCATAGCGGTTCATGACCTCGATCGAGCGGCGCGCCAGACCCAGGCTGATCGCGGCGAGCGTCAGGCGCTCGATCTCGAGGTTGCGCATCATGTGCGGAACGGCGTCGCCCTCGTGGCCCACCAGACGCTCGGCAGGGATGCGGCAGTCGGCGAACGTCAGCTCGGCCGTGGTCGAGGCGCGCATGCCCAGCTTGTTCTTGATCTTCTGGCCCAGCTGGAAGCCGGGATCGCCCTTCTCGACGAGGAAGAGCGAGAGCGCGCGCGCCCCCTGCCCCTCGCCGGTGCGCGCGTAGACGAGGAAGACGTCGCCGAGCTCGGTGTCGGAGACGGCGCCGTTCGTGATCCACATCTTGGCGCCGTTCAGCACGTAGTGGCCGCCGTCGCGCCGGGCCGTCGTGCGCATGCCGAGCACGTCGGTGCCCACCGCCGGCTCGCTCATGCACATGCCGCCCACGAGCCGCCCGCTGCTGGCGCCGGGCAGGTAGCGCTCGCGCTGCGTGTCGCTGCCGTTCTGGAACAGGTTGTTCGCGAACAGCATGGCATGGGCGAGGTAGGCCAGCGTGAAGCCGGGGTCGGCCGCGGCGAGCTCCTCGTGCGCGATGACCGCCGCCGTCGCGTCCATGCCGGAGCCGCCGAAGCGCTCGTCCACCGTGATCCCGAGCAGGCCGAGGGCGCCCAGCTTGCGGAACAGCGGCAGGTTGAACTTCTCGTCGCGGTCGTGGGCCTCGGCCTGGGGATCGACCTCGCGCTCGGCGAAGTCACGGACCATCTGGCGCAGCGCTGCGTGCTCGGGAGAGGGGTTGAACGGATCCGTCATGGGGGCGGACTTACTCCATCTCGTCGATGCGCTGCAACGGTGTGCTCTCGATCGCGCCGTCCTCGGTGACCGTGCCGCCGCGCTCGAACGTCGAGAGCACCCCGTCGCAGTCGAGATCGCCCACCGCTCGCGCGGTGAACCCGGTCGCATCGACGGCGAGCTCGTACTTGTAGACGTGCGGCTCGGTGATCGAGAAGCGCAGCGCCTGCCACCCGGGCTGCTGCCAGGCGGCGGGGTCGGGCGCGAAGCGGTCGCCCTGCGCGCAGAAGGGGACGACGGGCGTGAGCGGCGCCGCGGGCGGCAGCGCGCGGTGCTCGGCGTGGTAGGCGAGCACCGCGGTGTGGATCCGGTGGACGTGCAGCGCGGCCTCCGCCGTCTTCGCGCGCCGCACGTACTGCACGAACGCGGGGACGGCCACCGCCGCGCCGACGCCGGCGAGGAGGGCGACCATGGCGCCGCCGCCCTCCTCGCCGCCGAACAGCAGGCCGTGCTCGTCGAGGCGGGCCCGGCCCAGCAGGTAGCCGTCCTTCGCGTAGGGCTGCCACAGTTCGGCGGCGCCCTCGACGTCGGCGCCGGCGTTCCGCAGGCCGGCGGTGATCGCGTCGACGTCGATCGCGAAGCCGAACACCGCCTCGCCGTCGAGCATCGCCCCGGGCGCCGTCCCCTTCAGCGACGCCTGCCGTTCGAGCGCCGCCTCGAGGCGCGCCGCGTCCGTGGCCGCGATCACGACGTCGCCGACGCGCACGATCGTCGCGCCGACGTCGCGCAGAGTGACGCGAAATCCTTTGTTTCCAAGGACTTCCACCGATTCCTTGGCGGCGCCGGGGACCTGGGACACCGCGCGCGAGAGCACCGCATCGAGCACGACGTCCGCCTTCGCGGGGTCCGCCACGCCGGCCATCAACAGCGCGTCCTCGGGTCGCGGCGGGCCGTCACCGGGCAGCGTCGTCGCCAGCGCGAAGTGCCCCGAGTAACCGGCGGCGACGTCCTCCCAGGCGGCGCCGAGCAACAGCGGCAGCATGTTCTTGGCGAGCAGGATCTGTCCTTTGGCCTGCTCGAGCTCGGGCGGCACGAACGCCACGACGCCGTCGAAGAGCTCGGCGAGGTTCAGGCTGAAGCGCAGGACCATCGCGCCCTTGCGCGGCACGTACCGCGAGAACGCCGGCGCGCCCACCTTCGGCGCGATGACCTGGCGCAGTCCCTTCACCGCGGCGTCGTCCGCCAACAGCCGCACGCCGCCGCCGCCCGGGCCGAACGTCACGCCCAGGCCCGGGAAGCGATCGACGTAGAACTGCGCGATGGCCGCCTCGCGCGCCTCCATCGGTCCCTGGGCGCGCAGCAGCGCCAGGCCCGGCGCGGACGCCGCGTAGAACACGGAGCGCGGCGCGCCGCCGATCTCCCGGAAGGCCCGGCGGAAGGTGGCATCTTCAGCGAGCGTCCTGCCACCGCCCTTCAGGTACGCGTCGAACGTCTGCCGCAGCGCCTTCACGCCCTCGGGCGACAACCCGACGGAGATCGGCGCGATCACGGTGAAGTCGCCGCGGCGACCCAGCAGGAACCGATCGCCGTCGAGGACGACGACGTCGCCCGCGATGGGATCGGTCGTGACCTGCGCCTCGACCTCGAGCTTCTTCAGCGCCGGCAGCAGTTTCTCGCGATCGGTCACCGCCAGCGCGAGCACCGGCGCCGGCTCCTGATCGGGCGACGTCGCGAAGCGGGCGTCGAGGGCGAAGCCGGCGCCGCCGCGTGGATCGATGCCGATGCTCTTCCAGCCTTCGGCGGTCATCGGATCGAAGCCGAGCTTCTCGGCGCGGAGCTTCGGGTCCATCAGCTCGGGCGGGAACTGCGCGCGCACGCCGGCGGGCAGCAGCCGGACGAGGCGGGCCGTCTCGCGCGCCAGCCCGTCGAGGCCCTCCACGCCGGCCAGCATCACGGTCTGCTCGGCGTCGAAGGCCCGCCCGAGGCGCGGCGCCTCCCCGCCGCCGGCGAGGCGATCGCCGCCGCTGAACGCGAAGAACCAGGCCAGCGCGCCGCCCGCGCCGAGCAGGAGGAGGACCAGGATCGCCTTCTTCATCGCGTCGCTCCCGTCACCCGGGTTCGACGACGGTCTCACCTCCGCTGTTTCGCGGGATGGGGCACGGCCTCGACGAGGGACAGGCCGGGATAGGCGACGCCGAGGCCGGCGCGGGCGGCGAACACATCGGCGGCGACCAGCTCGCGGACGGCGAGGCCGGCCTCCTCGAGCAGCGTCGGGACCGCGTCCGGCGCAATGGCACAGCGGATCGGCTCGCCGAGGAGACGAACGCCCGCGAGGCCGAGGCGCTCCACGGCGCCGCCGACCGGGGACCACGCGTCGAACGCCACCGCCGAGCCCGGCACCAGCAACGACGCGACGCGCTCCAGCGCGCGCACGACGCCCGACCGCGGCAGGTACATCGACACGCCCTCCCAGACGAAGAACGAGGACCGCGAGGCGTCGAAGCCGGCGGCGCGCAGGGCAGCGGCGGGATCGGCGCGCGACAGGTCGGCGGGCACGCGGACGGCGCCGGTGGACGGCAGGCGGGCGGCCCGGCGCAGGCGGGATCCGAGCGTCGCCGGGTGGTCCACCTCGAAGTAGCGCGGACCGGGCAGGCGCCACGGCCGCGAGTCGTATCCCGCGCCGAGCAGCACCGCCTGCGCGGCGCCGCTGCGCGCCAGCGCCTCGTCGATGAAGCGGTGCCGCGCCAGCACCGCCGCGCGCATGTGCAGCGTCGCCGCGTCGATGCCGGGCGTCCGCCGCCACGCCGCCAGCAGCGCGCGGAACGGCGGCGACAGGAAGCGCTCCGCGAAGGGATCGTCGGTGCCGGTGGCCCGCAACAGACACACCACCTCGGCCGTCACGCTGGCATGGAAACGCAAGTCAGTCTTCCAGGGCGGGGGGTCCGCTGACGAGCGTCTTCTCGTCCTCGAAGCCGGTGACGCGGCCCGAGACCTCGCCCTGGGGCAGGTCGGTCAGCGCCTCGACGCTGCGGCGCACGAAGCGGCCGACCTCGGCGGCGTCGTGGCCGCGGTCGCGCAGCCAGCGGTCGAGCGTGGCGGCCACGGTGGCACAATCGGCGAAGCGCTCGTCCGCGCGCAGCCGCAGCATGCGCATGACGATCGCCTCGAGCGCCGGGTCGACGCCGGGCACGTGCGACGACGGCGGCGCCACCGCGCCCGCCAGGACCCGCCGCATCGTCTTCGCCGGGCTGTCGGACGCGAACAGGCGCTCGCCGGTGAGCAGCTCCCACAGCACGATGCCGAGCGAGAACTGGTCGCTCCGGGCGTCGACCTCCTCGCCGCCGGCCTGCTCGGGCGACATGTAGCTCAGCTTGCCGCGGAACGTGCCCGGCATCGTTTCTTCAAGTCGATTCGCGGACTTGGCGATGCCGAAGTCGAGCACCTTCGTCACGCCGTCGATGCGGACCATCAGGTTCTGGGGGCTGACGTCGCGATGAACGACGTTGAGCGGCCGCCCCTGGGCGTCGGTCGCCATGTGCGCGTGGTGCAGGCCCGACGCCGCGTCGCGCACCATCGTCGCCACCACCCCCTCGGGCACGCGCTCGCCGAGCTTCTCCGCGGCCTGCAGCAGCTGCAGCAGATCGACGCCGCGGATGTACTCCATCGCGATGAACCACTCGCCGTCGGCCTCGCCGACCTCGTGGATCGACACGATGTTCGGGTGGTTCAGCGTCGCCGCGACGCGCGCCTCGTCGAGGAACTGGTGCACGAACGGCATGTGCCGGGCGAGCTTGGGCAGGATGGTCTTGAGGATGACGAGGCGCTCGACGCCGCGCACGAGGCGCTGCCGCGCGAGGAAGACCTCGCCCATGCCGCCGACGCCGATGCGCTCGAGGATCTCGTAATGCGCCCAGCGGTCGTTGCCGCGTTTGACGAGCGCCTGCGAGACGATCGGCGCGAAGCGCTCGGCGACCCGCGCCTGCCGCGGCCCGAACGCGCCCGGCTTCGCGTGGGTGAAGACGAGGACGCCCGGCTGGCCCGCCGCCATCACCTGCACGTGGAGCGCCGAGGCGACCGTGCCGCGCACGACCTCGGGCTGGCTGCGCCACTCCTCGACCAGCCGCACGTCGAAGACCGCCGCCGTCGCGCCGCCGATCACCCGTCCGAAGAGCGACGCCGGCGTCCAGACGCGGCCTTCGTAGGCGCGCAGCGTGGTCGCCCCGGTCTGCAGCCGCCCGTCGCGACCGCGCCGGATCACGATCGCGTCGGCGAACTCGAGCGCGCCGCGGAACGCCTCGAACAGCGCCGCGAAGACGGCCTGCGGCTCGTGGGTCTCGGTGAGCGCGGCCATCGCCTGCTGGACGCTCGTCGACTCGATGCGCCGCTGCTGCTCCCGCAGCCGCGCGCGCTCGAGATCGAGGAGGGCCTCGCGCAGGAACTCGGACTCGCTCATCGCCCTTCAGGCGCCGAACAGCGTGGCGCAGATCATCAGGTTGCCGTGCCGGTTCTCGCCGCCGACGAAGCACCCCTGCTCGCCGAACGAGAACACGCCGAGGAACGGGCGGCCGCCGAGGGCCGCGCGCACGCTCGCCGCGATCTCGGGCATGCGGTCGTACATCGTGAGCATGCAGCCGGCGCAGTAGACGACCAGCGCGCCGGCGACCTCGTCGATCGACGCCGAGGCGGTCTCGAGCGCCGACTGGATGACCCGTCCCGCCCGCATCGCCAGGCCGTCGCGCGTGCCGCGGAGCAGCTCGACGACGTCGCCCTCGGCGAACTCGGTGAGGAAGGTGACGCCCTTCCCGGGGGTGACGCCCTGGGCGTGCGACAGCACGTAGTACGGCGCGCCGCCGGCGTTACCGACGACGCGGCCGAACGGGTGGAGCGTGACGCGCATGAGCGCCAGCGGTCCGCCCTCCTTGACCCAATGCGTGAAGACGCCGTCGGCCCAGTCGTCGTAGACGTCGCCGCACGGGCGGCCGTCGATCTCGAGGATGGTGCGGCCGCACGCCTTCGTGACCACGCCGCGGTGCCCCGAAGGCTCGTATCCCGAGTGGAACGACGACATCACCTCGCCCGACGGGAACAGCGCCGTCACCACGACGGAGTCCCGCAGCGCCGCGTCGTTGGCCAGCTGGTACGAGTTGGCCGCGGTCATCTCGTCGGCCGACGAGCCGCCGGCGATGACCACGTTCGGGCCGAACCAGCCTTCGAGGCCCTCGAGGAGGCGCTCCTCGTGGCCGGGCTGCGCGGCCAGCAGCACGAGGCCGGGCACCTCGCCGGGGCGCCCCGCGCGCTCGAGCGCCTGTCGGGCCGCCGCCACCGCCGCCGCCCGCGGGTCGTCGCCGATCGGCACCGCGCCGACGCCGTACGCGCCGTCGGGGTCGGAGAGGCCGAGCATCGCCAGGCCGGCGCCCCAGTCGGAGACGAAGCCGTCGTCGCTCATCACGCCGAGACAGCTCGAGCTGCCGTGCACCGGCACGCCGGGCGCCCGCGCCGCGAGCGCCGCGACGATGCGCGTCGCGTCGTAGCGACTCGTGGCGCCGACGAGCAGCAGGTCGGGGGCGCGGCCGAGCCCCGACAGGACGCGGTCGTAAGCCTCGCCGACCGCCCCCTCCGCGTCGGCCGCCGCGCTGGATCCGCTCGCCACCTTCATGGGAGACAGGATGGCCCCACCGGGACCCCTGCCGCAAGTAGCGACCCCCCCGCGCCGTGAGGCATCGCCCTTCGAGGCGGCAACCGACCGGAGCGGACGACCGACATGCCCACCATCTACGAGGCGCTGGGCGCCGAATACGCGCACCTGCTGCGCACCCTCAACCTGCTCGAGCACACGAGCGCCACGCGGCCCGTCGAGCGGGAGCGCTTGCTGGCCGTCCTCGCCGCCGATCTCGACACGAAGCGGCGCATCGAAGAGGAGCTGCTCCACCCGCTGCTCGGCGTCCTGCCCGAGACGCGCGAGGCCGCCGCGGTCCGGCGTCGCGAGGCTACCGAGGTCATGGAGCGGTTCGCGGCGCTCCATGACCTCGCGGAACCCAAGGCGAAGGTCGCGATCGAGGCGTTCTCGTCGCGATTGCGGCAGCACCTCGCCCTCATGGAGTTCGAGCTGTTCGACCTCGCCTCGCGCGCGGTCCCCGACGCGGACGCCGCGTCGCTCGGCGAGCGGGCGGCGGCGATGCGCCGCGAGCGCGAGGCGCGCATCCCGCGGGCCTGACCGGCCGATCTCACCGCATGCGCAGGCGGCGGCCGTTCTCGCAGGCCGGACCGAAGCCGGCGTGGCACGCGCGATCGTAGAACGAGAGCGCCTGCGCCGTGTCGCGCAGGACGCCGAGCCCGTTCTCGAAGGCGACGCCGAGGTTGTGGCATCCGGCGGGCTCGCCCGCGGTGCAGGCGTTGCCATAGAACACCGCGGCGCGGGGCTCGTTGCGCGGCACGCCTTCGCCGAGGCCGTGCATGGTGCCCGCGCGGTCGCAGGACGCCGCCGCGCCCTCGCGACAGCCGCGCTCGTAGGCCACCAGCGCGCGCGCGGGATCGGCGGGCCCGGCCTCGCCGCCCTCGAACATGGCACCCAGATTGTGGCAGGCCTCACCCACGCCGCGCTCGCAGGCATCACCGTAGAGCGCCGCGAGGCTGTTGCACGCGCCGTGGCGACCCTCGGCGCACGCGCGCTGCCAGTACTCGGGACTGCGTCCGGCGTGGGCCTTGAGCCACGGCAGCATGACGGCGAACACGCCGATCCAGACGGCGAGGTGCGCCGTGTTCGCCTCGCGCACGCTGAAGCGCGCCCGGCCGATGGCGAGCTCCACGCGCCGTCCCCAACGCTCGATGGCCGGCACCGCCAGGTTCAGCACCGGCACGAAGAGCAGCTTGTCGAAGTAGGACGGGCGCCCCGTCTCGCGCAGCGCGATGTAGCAGCCCGCGATGCTCAGGCCGTACAGCACGCCGAAGAGCACGCGGCCCGGCCACGACCGCGGCGACGTGGAGGGGTCGGTGATCAGCAGCAGCATCCCCAGGAAGACGGCGATGGGAATGGACGTGTCGATGAACAGATAGACGCCGGTCACGGTCGTGTAGACGAAGCCCGCCGCGACGACCGTCAGCGCCGCCGACATCGTGATCAGGATGACCGGGTAGTAGAACTGGACGAGCAGCGATGCGATCGCCATGGCTTCGTAGATGTAGGGCGGCGCGCCGAGCGTCGACGAGATCTCGTTCGCGCGCGCGACGCCCCACCAGCCGCCGGCGATCATGATGACCGCGGGGACCCACAGCGCGATGCCCGACGGGTTGAAGATGTGGGTCGAGCGCCCCTCGCGCTTCCAGTGGACGAGCGCCTTGGTGACGAACGCCAGCGCGATCACCGCGAACTGCAAGGGGAAGTACTCGTCGTGGAACCAGAGGAAGAGGTTCACGCTCAGCACCGGCGGCACGACGCTGAAGCCGGCGCGCCACTCGCGGTGCTTCGACCAGAGCAGCAGCATGTCGAGCACGTAGGCGAACACGAGCTGGACGAGGATGAGCGCGATCTGGTCGGTGCCCTTCGGCCAGTACATCCACCAGTAGGCGAACAGGACGAGCTGCACGACGAGCTGCAGGTAGTGGTTCTTCCGCAGGACCACGTCGAGGCGGTACTCGACGCCGCGGCGCGCCCGGGCATACAGCACTGCCGTCCACACGCCGAGCAGCGCGGCGGCGGCGAGCACGGTGCCGACGATCATCGGGTGGCGTGCGACCCTCGGCAGCAGGGGCGATGCGGCGAGCAACAGGATGCCCGCCAAGGGCAGAAGAAAGACGCGCCGCGACCTCTCGCTCGTCATACGTGACGCCTCGCAGGGATGGAGCGCTCACGTGTAGGCGAAGCGGGGGGCGCCGCGTATCGGCCCGGGGACCGATGCGCGGACGTTTCGCTCGGTCCGGGCGGGCGCGTCAGGCGGGCGGCTGCACCAGGTTGATGAGGTTGCCGCAGGTGTCCTCGAAGAGCGCCACGGTGACGGGGCCATGCGTCTGGGGCTCGCCCCGGAAGACGACGCCGCGCGCCTTCAGCCGCTCGTATTCGGTCCGGATGTCCTTCGTCGTCAAGGCGGTGGCGGGGATACCTGCTTCGAACAGCGCCTTCTGGTACGCGCGCGCCGGCGGGAATGCCATCGGCTCGAGCACGAGCTCGACCCCCTCGATGCCATCGGGCGACGTCACGGTGAGCCACCGGTACTCGCCGAGCGGGATGTCGGCCATCTTCTCGAAGCCGAGCACGGAGGTGTAGAAGTCCAGGGCCTTCGCCTGGTCGTCGACGAGCAGGCTGACAAACTTGATCTGCATGGGCGGCATCCTCGGTCGGCGCGGCGGCGGATGTCAACGCGTCGCGCGGTGCTCGAAGCCGATGATGACGGGCAGCGCGGCGGCGTTGGCATCGGCGTAGAGCGCGCTGTCGGCGCCGATGGTGACCGCCCAAGACGGCGAGAACCACCAGCTGGCGCCGAAGCCGTAGCCGAGGTAGCGCGTCTGGCCCGTGCCGGCGACGTTGGCCGGCGACTCGACGCGGCCGAGCGGCTCGTACGCGACGAGGTGCGCGTCGATCACGACGCCGACGGGCGAGGACCAGCCCAGCTGGCCGCTCGCGAGGATCGCCGGATCGACGCCCGCCGTCGAGGTCACGCGCCCGCCGGCGCTCGCCGTCGCCCACAGGCCGAAGGGCAGGCCGAGGCCCGCCTGCACCTCGGCGTCGCCGCGATGACCCTCGAGCGTCGGCTGGTAGGTCCAGTCGCCGGCGTCGCTCCATCCGAAGGCGAGCACGTCGGATCCCACGCCCGGGTACCAGGCGTAGCGGCCCTCGATCGCGAGGTGGAGCGGCCCGGCGACGAGCAGGCGCTGCCGCGCGCCGAGGCCGAGCGGGCCCACGTAGCTCGTCGGCGCCCGGTTCACGCGGGCATGTCCGTAGGGCACCCCGCTCACGATCAGCGTCGTGCCGTCGAACAGGCCGTACTCGGCATAGACGTTCAGCGACAGGTCGCGGTAGGCGACGCCGCCGATGTCGTCGCTGCGCACGCCGATGTAGAGCTCGGCGCCGTCGCCGTTCGCGAGGTGGCCGTCGTGGCCGATCATCACCCGGCCCCAGACCTTGGCGTAGTGCGCGCCTTCGGGCTGCGTGAAGCCGCCGGCGTGCGCCGTCCCGCCGAGCGCGATCAGCGCCCCGAGAGATCGCAGGTGCCGGTACACGGGACGACCATCTCGCCGGTCAGGAGGAAGTGGCCGATCATCGCCACCGCCTCGGTCTTCAGGCCGACGGTGTTGTGGCCGCCGTCGTCGGCGGTGGGCGCGACGTTGCCCGGCGGCGTCGGGCGATCGCCGGTGTTCATCGCGATGTAGGCCGAGCCGGTGTAGGGCGGCGCCTGCACCTCGACGCCCCACGGCACGTGCGTCGAGCCCTGCATCGCCGGGATGCCGGCGAGGCGCGCCGCCTGGTGCGACGACAGGTTGGGCACCTGCGCGTCGTTCTCGGCGACGAGGTAGAGGAAGCGCTTCGGCCCGACGCCGGGCAGGCCCTCTTCGGCGTAGTCGAGGAAGTTCGCGGTCTCCGCGCGGTCCCACGTGTGCTGCGAGAAGGCCATGAGCAGCGCGCGGTCGACGCGATCGGGGTAGGTGGGGATGAGCAGCGGCTCGAACGTGTTGTAGTGGATGCTGCGCTCGATCATGAACGAGAAGCCCGCGCCGCCGACGATGAGCGCGCCGCGGTCGATGTCGGGCGACAGCGTCAGGTAGGCGCCGCCGAGGATGGAGCCCTGCGATCCGCCGAGGAACCAGCGGCGCGACGGGTCGATGAGCGGCGCGCCGTCGCTCGTCATCTCCGGCAGGTCCTTGCACCGGCCGATCAGGCTGCGCGTCAGGGCGATCTGGTTGATCATCCCCTGCTGCAGCATCTCGCCGATGCGATAGAAGCGCGTCACGTCCGCGAGGGCCGTGGCGAGGAACGGCAGGTCCTTCTGGCTCATGCCCGCCCAGTCGGTGGCGGCGAGCACGAGGCCGCCCTCCTCGGCGAGGCGCATCAGTCCCCCGTCGGACACGGTGCCCTCGGCTTCGCCGAACAGGCCGTGGCCCCACTGCAGGAGCGGCCCCGTCTCGCCGTCCGCGGCGAGCGAGCGCGGCAGGATGGCGGTGAAGGCGACCTCCTCGGTGCGCTGGAAGACGGGGCGTCCGGCCCCGTCGCGCACGATCGCCGCCGGCTGCATGGGCGCGTCGAGGTACCAGGGCACGGTGACGGTGCCGCGGACGCGACGGAAGGCGACGCCGCCGAAGTCGGGCTCGACGCTGGTGATCGTGCAGCCGATGCCTTCGTCGCCGAGGCGCTCGAGCGCGTCCGCGCGCATGGCGAGCATCGTGTCATGGCCCGAGGCGAACGACTCGGTGCGGAACCACCAGGCCTGCTGCAGCTCGCCGCGCGAGACGCCGGCCTCGCCGAGCTTCGTGAACAGGCGGTCGAAGCCGGCGCGGCGGCCCTCGATCTCCGCCGAGTCGCTGGGAACGCCGTCGCGGAGCGCGCGGAAGGCGGCGTCCGGCGCGAACGGCGCGCCGCCGGCGGGGCCGAGGCCGCGGATGGCGACGCCGTAGGCGCGGTTCTGCTCGAGGCGCGCCGCCGGGCGGAGGAAGAAGATCGTCTGTTCGGGCGCGACGGCGCGCGCATCGTTCTCGACCCAGTGCGGGATGCGCTCTCCCGTCTCGAGGTCGAGGAGGACGGTCGGCGAGTCGGGCTCGAGCGAGCGCTCGATGGCATCGACGGTGGCCGCGCGCGTCAGATCGGCGGGCGCGTCGAACATCGTCAGGAGCTGGGAGGCGCGGCTGTAGCCGTCCAGCCGGCGGTACGGCTCGATGTCGATCGGCGCGCCTGCCCGGGAGCGCGGCAGGGCGCGCGGGTCGTACTCGAGGTGGTAGCCGGTCTCGCGCTCGGCGTCGGCGGCGAGCCAGCGGTCGGACGGCCACGGCAGCATGCAGTGCCGGGGGTTGAGGTTCTCGCAGCCCTCGACGGCAGGCACCGCGATGGCGGCGACCGCCGCGTCGGGGTCGGGCGGGGCGGCGTCGTCCGTGGCATCCGGCCCCACCGGGGCGGCGTCGACCGTCGCATCGGAGATTCCCCCGTCCGTCTCACCGTCGATGTCACCGGCGCCACCGCCGCCTTCGCCGCACGCGGCGATCGACAGCGCGAGCCAGAGCCACTTCCCCGTCGAGCTCATTCCGTCTCCCCGGTCACATTTCCCCGGAGCACGGTGCCTGGAGGCGGCGGTCGTCGTCAACGACGCGGTTCGGGCATACTCCCGCGCATGTCGGAGAAGCCGTTCGAGAGCGAGGAGGCGTACCGCGAGGCAGTCGCGAAGCTGCGCGAGGAGCAGGCGAAGTTGCTGGCGCGCCGCCGTCAGCTCGAGGCGATGGGCCTGCGGCCGGACCAGGTCGAGCGCGCGATGGGGCCGCTGCTCGGCTTCACGCAGCGCCTCGCCGAGCGCATCGCCCAGCACGAGGCCGCGCACGCTCCGGCGCCGAGCGGCGTCCGCGACCTCGCGCGCCTGCTGGCCGACGTCGCCGCGGGGCCGCAGGCGGAGGCGGCCGTGGGGGCGGAGCGCCTCTTCTCGTTGCGTTCCGAAGACTTTCGCGAGGCGACGCTGGCGGAGGTCGAGGCGCTGCTGGCGGTGGCGGGGGTGCGGATCCGGATCGAGCGCGACTGACGTCTACAGCTCGAGCTGGTTGGCCTCGGTGTCGGTGATCTGCGGCCGTGTCGCGCCGGGGAGCGCGCCGCACGTCGCCGCCTCGATCGGCACCTGCACCGGTACGAACACGACGTCGATGCGCCGGTTCTGCGCGCGGCCCGACGCGGTCTGGAAGTCGGCCACCGGCTCGTTCGCGCCCTTGCCGACGCCGCTGAGCCGGTCGGGCGGCACGCCGAGCGAGCGCAGCGCCTCGACCACGGTCTGCGCCTGGAAGCGCGTCTTGATCAGGTCGTCGGTGGGCGAGCCGCTGGCGCTCGCGTGGCCCTCGACCTCGACGCGGAAGCCGGGGAACCACTCCGCCAGCTCGGCGATCTTGGCGAGCGCCGGGCGCGCGTCGGGCCGCAGGCTCGTGCCCTCCTCGTCGTCCGCGAGCGCCCGGCGCAGCGTCAGGACGACGCCGCGGTCGGTGATGCGCGGCGCGACCTCGGCGATCGCCTGCGCCGACGAGAGCAGCACCGCCAGCTGCCGGCGCAGCGCGCGGCGGGCCCGGTCGTGGGCGTCGCCGGGACACGCCGCCACCGCCGCCTGCCGCGCCAGGTTCGTCGCCTCGCGGGCCCGCACCACCGACTCCTCGGGGCGGCCGCCCTCGAGCGACCGCGCCGCCACGTCGAACGCGCGCTGCGCGGCCTCGAACTGCTGCTTCGCGTGCTGGCTCGCGCCGGCGATGGCCGCGAGCCGCAGGGCCTCGATCGTCTCCTCGAGCGCCTCTTCGGCCGCCTGGGGCCGCGCGAGCGCCTGCGGCGGCAGGTCCGCATACTGCCAGGCGATCTCGCGCACGCGCGCCTCGCGCTCGAGCACCACCTTGGCGGCCTCGCGGCGGCGCTTCGCCTCCTCGAACGCCTCGTCGGTGAGCGCGAGGCGGCCGTCGACCGCCAGGCGCGAGTCCATCGCGTCCTGCCGCTCGCTCAGCGTCTGCGCCGTCCGCCAGATCGTCAGCGCCATCCAGGTGTAGTGGCGCCGCAGGTCGTCGTCGCCCTCGCGATCGGCTTCGAGCGCGGCGCGGAAGTGCTGCTGCGCGGCGGCGGCCAGGTGCGGGTACCGCCTCTCGACGGACACCGCGTAGTCCCGCTTGCGCAGCATCTTGTAGGTCTCCATGTCATCGGGCAGACGCGACGCGCCGCATGCGGCGAGCGACGACGCGAGCATCACGGCGAGCAGCCGGCGCATGTGTCAGTCCCCCTGGCCTTCCTGGTCCGGATCCAACCCTTCGTGGCGCCCTTCGTGGCGATCGATCGGGCGGCGGTCGATGCCGATCTCGAGCGAGGCCTGGCTCGCGTCCTCCACCGTCGCGCGCGGGCGGCCGTCGAGCTTGCGCAGCTCGGCGTGCAGGCTCGCGAGCTTCGCCGCCTTGGCCTCGAGGTCGCGGCGGCGCTGGTCGGTGACGGCGATCTCGCGGGTGCGGCCGGACAGCGCCTCGAGGTAGCGCGCCTGCGCGGCGACGCGGCGCAGCGTGCGGCTCATCCAGACGCGGTTGCCGCGCGCCTGGTGCTGCCGCGCCTCGCCGATCCAGTCGGCGAGGCGGTCGAGCTCGAAGTCGTAGTTCTTCAGCGACCGTTCGTCGCGGAACTGCTTGAGCAGCGCCTCGTAGGCGTCGAGCTGCTGCGTCGGCGTGACGGCCGGCGCCGCCGCGGGCAGGACCAGGAGGAACAGGAGCAGGACCAGGCGCGAGCGCATTCGAGCCTCCTTCCTCCCCCCCCGGGGCGAAGGACGCGGATTGCAACCGCCGGTCCAACCGTCCCGGGCCCGTTTCACCTTGACAGGCGCGAGAGGCGGCGTCCCACTCCGCCACAGCGTGGGGCGAAACGACCATCGGGGGGCTGCATGACGCGGGTCGACGCGATCGTGGTGGGCGCGGGACACAACGGCCTCGTGGCGGCGGCGATCCTCGCCCGCGCCGGGCTGTCGGTGCGGGTGTTCGAGCAGAAGCCGGTGATCGGCGGCGCGGCGCGGACGGAGCGGCCGTTCGCGCGCGCGCCCGGCCTCGCGACGTCGACGGGCGCGTACCTGCTCGGCCCGATGCCGCCCGAGGTCCTCGCCGAGACGGGCGCCGACGTCGCGCTGCTGCGCCGCGACCCGCATTACTTCCTGCCCACGCTCGCCGACCGCCACCTGCTCCTCGGCTCGGACCGGGGCGCGGCGCGGCGCCGCTTCACCGACTTCTTCAGCGAGGCCGACTGGCGCGCGAACGAGCGCATGGAGGCCGAGATCGCGGCGCTCCGCGACGACGTCGCGCCGACGTGGCTCGAGGAGCCGCTGTCGATCGAGGAGACGGCCGAGCGGTACGTGCGGCCGGCGCTCCGTCCGGCGTTCGTCGACCTGTGCCGCGGCCCGGTGGGCGACTGGCTCGATCGGTTCGGCTTCGCGAGCGATCTGGTGAAGGCGATGTACGCCGTCACCGACGGCTTCTCGGGGCTGTGCGGCACCTGGAGCACGCCGGGCACCGGCATGAACTTCCTCGTCCACAACATGTGCCGCCTGCCGGGCAGCGACGGCACGTGGATGATCCCGGTCGGCGGCATGGGCGCCGTCGCCGCAGCGTTCGCGCGGGCCGCGCGCGACGCCGGCGCGGTGATCGAGACGGGGCGCGGCGTCGCGCGGATCGAGGTCACGGGCGGCGCGGTGTCGGGCGTCGTCCTGAGCGACGGGACGACGGTCGCGGCGCCGGTCATCGCGGTGAACGCCGACCCGTTCGCGATGCTGAAGCTCGTCGACGGCCTGCCCGACGACTACGTGCGGCGCGTCGAGGGCTACCGGCGGCCCGGCACGACGATGAAGGTGAACCTGGCGCTGAAGGGCCTGCCCGCGTTCGCCTGCCTGGCGCGCGACGAGGGCCAGCACCGGGCGACGACGCACCTCCTGCCGCAGGAGGACCCGATCGGCGCGCTCGAGGCGGCGTACCGGCAGGTCCGTGCGGGGCAACTCCCCGACTTCCCGACGATCGAGTGGTACGTCCACACGGCGGTCGACCCGTCGCTGCGCGACGCCGAGGGCCACCACGGGTCCGCGCTGTTCGTGCAGTGGGTGCCGCACACGCTCGAGGGCACGACCTGGGCCGCCGAGGAGGACCGCTACGTGCGCCACCTGCTGTCGATCTGCGACCGCTTCGCGCCGGGCACGAGCGACCTCACCGCCGACTGGTTCGCGCTGCATCCCCGCAAGATCGAAGAGCATTTCGGCATCACGGGCGGGCACATCCACCACGTCGACAACGGGTTCGGCTTCGCGGACCGGCTGCCGTACGCCACGCCGATCGACGGGCTGTACGCGTGCGGGGCCGGGACGCACCCGGCCGGCGCGGTCATCGGGTGCGGGGGGCGGAACGGGGCGCGCCGCATCCTGCGCGACCTGGGGCGCTGACGGCGATGGCGGGGGCCTGGAGCCGCCTCCGCGCTCGGGTCAGCCGGGGAAGCTCGCGCAGACGTTCCGGTTCTGGTTGAAGAAGTCGGGCAGGCAGAACTGCGGGGACACGCAGCCGTTCTGGTCCTCGCACACCGCGGCGCAGGTGCCGAGCGCGCAGACGTGGCCGGGCTGGCAGACCGCGTCGCGATTGCAGGGCCCGCCCGGGCCCACGTTGCCCTGGCCGGTGGGCGCGCAGCGGCGGTCCTGGACGCCGCAGAACTCGTTCGCGCGGCAGTCGGCCCACGAGCCGCACGGCCGCGCGGCGCAGTTGCCGGTGAGCGGATCGCAGACCTGGTCGGGGCCGCACTGCACGCCGACGCAGCGGTCGACGCACGTCTGCCGGCGCGGCGAGCAGTAGCTCTCGTTGGCGTCGTCGAGCTGGACGCAGTCGTAGTTGGCCGGGCAGCCGGCGCCGCAGGGCCGCGAGCAGAAGCGCTCGCGCGTCTCGCGATACTCGAGGCAGCGGTCCGTGCCCTCGGCCGTGCACTGCACCGCGTGGACGCACGCGTCACAGAGCCCGAGCCCCGTCGGGTAGCAGGCGCGGTCGTCGGGGTTGCAGGTCGTGCCCGCAGGGCAGTTCACGCCCTGGCACGGATCGGGGCACTCGCCGCTGCGCGGATCGCACGTGCCGAACGAGCACGACACGCCCTCGCACGGCCCGGTGACGCACCCGTTGCAGAAGAGGCAGCCGAGGGGCAGGAAGCACGACGCCGCCGCCATCGCCTCGCCGCCCTGGTACGGCTCGATCGTGCACTCCGGCAGCGTCAGGCGCGCCACCTGCCACACGTCGCCCGGCACGAGGGGGTCCTGTCCGTTGACCGGGTTCGTCAGCCGCTGGGGGCCGAGGTTCCGGCGCTGACCGCCGCACTCGATCGTGACGCTCGCGTCGACGGCGGCCGCGGCGCCCATCTCGGGCGGCAGCAGGACGGCGCCCACGTTGTAGACGCCGGGCCGCATCTCCTCGACCTCGATGACCTCCGGCGTCCCCGGCGCGCGGCTCGACTGCGTCACGCCGGGCGAGGCCCAGCCGGGCGACGGGTTGTACGCCGCGTTGGCGTCTTCGAGGAGGTGGAACCACGAGCCGCGCGGGCTCATGAGGTGCAGGTCGACGTCCGAGTCGCCGCGCCACGTGGCGGTGATGCGCACCGGCCGCGTCTGGACGACGCACGCGTCGCCCACGCCGTCGCCGTCGGCGTCGACCTGGTCCCCGTTGGGCGTGTCGACGCAGTTGTCGCAGGCGTCGCCGACGCGGTCCCGGTCGGTGTCGGCCTGGTCGTCGAAGCGGCGCGGACACACGTCGCAGGCGTCGCCGGCGCGGTCCTGGTCGCGGTCCGCCTGGTCGGGATTCTCGACGCCCACGCAGTTGTCGCAAGGGTCGCCGAGGCCGTCGCCGTCGCGGTCGGCCTGGCTCTCGTTGGCGACGCGCGGGCAGTTGTCGCGGCCGTCGGCCACGCCGTCGCCGTCGCCGTCCACCTGCTCGCAGACGTCGCCCACGCCGTCGCCGTCGGCGTCGGCCTGCTCCGCGTTCGCGGCGTCGGCGCAGTTGTCGCACACGTCCCCCACCCCGTCCCGGTCGCGGTCCCCCTGGTCGGCGTTGGGCACGTCGGGGCAGTTGTCGTCCGCGTCGGCGACGTCGTCGCGGTCGCGGTCGCGCACCACGTCGTCGCACGCGTCGCCGCGTCCGTCGCCGTCGGTGTCGGCCTGGTCGGCGTTGGCCTGCGCGGGGCAGTTGTCGCAGGCGTCGCCGCGCCCGTCGCCGTCGCCGTCCTCCTGGCCGGCGTTGGGCGCCGTCGGGCAGTTGTCGTCGCCGTCGGACAGCCCGTCGCGATCGCTGTCGACCGACTCGCACGCGTCGCCGGTGCCGTCGCCGTCGGCGTCCGCCTGGCCGAAGTTCGGCACCGCCGCGCAGTTGTCGCACGCGTCGCCGCGCCCGTCGTTGTCGCCGTCGCCCTGGTGGGCGTTGGCCACCGCCGGGCAGTTGTCGTCGCCGTCGGGGTGCCCGTCGCCGTCGCCGTCGTCGGGCCCCTCGCACGCGTCGCCGGTCCCGTCGCCGTCGGCGTCGGCCTGGCTGAAGTTCGGCGTCGCCGGGCAGTTGTCGCACGCGTCGCCGCGCCCGTCGTTGTCGCCGTCGGTCTGCGCGGGATCGGCGTGGTTCGGGCAGTCGTCCTCGGCGTCGGGCACGCCGTCGCCGTCGTCGTCGCCCACCACCTCGCAGGCGTCGCCGATGCCGTCGCCGTCGCCGTCGGCCTGGCTGAAGTTCGGCGCGGCCGGGCAGTTGTCGCACGCGTCGCCGCGCCCGTCGTTGTCGCCGTCGGTCTGCGCCGGATCGGGGTCCTCGGGGCAGTCGTCGTCCCGGTCGGGCACGCCGTCGCCGTCGCCGTCGTCGAGGTCGCACACGTCGCCGCTGCCGTCCCCATCGGCGTCGGCCTGGTCGGCGTTCGCCTGCGCCGGGCAGTTGTCGCAGACGTCGCCCGGCCCGTCGCCGTCCCCGTCGGCCTGGTCGTTGTTGGCCGCGCGCGGACAGTTGTCGTCGCCGTCAGCCACGCCGTCGTCGTCGCGGTCGCCCGGCGGCCCCACCGGCCCGCCGTCGCCGGCCCCGCCGTCGGCGCGGGCGCCGCCGCCGCCGTCGCCGGCCCCGACCTGCGTCGGTCCCCCGTCGTCGCCCCCGCAGGCGGAGAGGGCGATGCCGAGCGCCACGATCAGCGTGCGTCGAATGGACATGGTGCTCCCCCGTTTTCGGGACGGGAGCCTACAACAGCTTCCAAATCCGGCACCACG
>CAUJDF010000078.1 GCA_963169045.1 Myxococcota bacterium | reverse complement strand
GCAGGCGCGCCGCGACAGCCGCGATGGCCTCACCCACATCGAGATCCTCGCGCAGTCGCACGTCGATGCGATCGATTCGGCCGAGCCGGTCGAAGGCCAGCTGCGCGGCCGCGATGTCCATCAGCACGAAATTGCCGTCGAGCACGCGCGCCGGCCCTTCGTCGGCCAGCAGGCCGCCGACGACGAACGGCTGCACGCGGTCGCCGCTGATGAGCGGCAGCGAGTCGCCAACGGCATAACCGTGCCGCCCGGCGAACGCGGCCGCGATGACGACCGACCGCGGACTCGTCAGCATCTCCAGCAACTTCGCCACCGGTACACCGCCTGGCGCCGCTCCCGCCGTGTTCGACAGAATGCGATAGTCGCGGATTGGCGTGTCGCGCAGGATGTCGACGCCGAGCACGCGCATGGCCTCGGTTCGCCCGTCCGCAAGGACGACGGCCATGTCGCCTTCGATGACAGGCGACACGGTGCCGAACGTCCGGAGCCAGCCGACGTCCGGGAGGACGCGTTCGTCGATGCCGGCGACGCTGCCCACGACTTCCAGCGACGTGCGTCCGCTCATGGTGTCGAGTGCCGTCTCGAATCCACGAACCGAGCTCGCGTTTGCCAGCTGGATGGCAATCACGACCGCCACGCCGAGAGCGATCCCGATGATCGTCGTGAGGGAGCGCAGCCGCTCCATGACCAGTCGGCGCACGATGAACGTGCGGAAGAGGCGCATCATACCGGCATGCCTGCCGGTGCATCGACCATCTGACCGTCACGCATGTGGATCGTGCGGTGCGCCGCGGCCGCCACGTCGGCGGCGTGGGTGGCCAGCAGGATGGTGACGCCCAGTTCTCGATTGAGTTCAGCCAGCAGAGAGATGACGGTGGCGCCGTTGGCGGAGTCGAGGTTGCCGGTCGGTTCGTCGGCCACGAGCAGCGCGGGCCGGTGCACGAGCGCGCGGGCGATGGCGGCCCGCTGCATTTCGCCGCCAGATACCTGCTGCGGGTAGTGCGAGAGCCGGTGGGTGATGCCCACACGACTGGCGAGCGCACGCGTCCGCGCCTCGACTTCGGCCTCCGGCAGGCCGGCGAGCAGACACGGCAGCCCGATGTTGTCGGCGAGAGTAAGGGTCGGCAGCAGATTGAAGAACTGGAAGACGAACCCGACGTGCTCGCGGCGGTACCGCGTGAGCGCCGACTCGTCGGCGTGGGTGAGCTCGACGTCGCGGTAGAAGACGCGCCCGCCCGTGGGCACGTCGAGCCCGCCGAGGATGTTGAGCAGGGTCGACTTGCCGCTGCCGGAGGCGCCGAGCAACACCACGAGCTCGCCCTCGCGCAGGTCGAAGTCGACGCCGCGCAGCGCGTGCACCTGCGCCTCGCCCTCGCCGTACGTCTTCACGACCCCTTCGGCGCGGAGGACGAGCGGCGCGGCGGCGGCGGCGACGGCGTTCACGGTGGTCGCTCGACTGCAGGGGCCGTACCATCGCGAGGGCCGCAACTCACCGTCGCGACGTCGCTTTTCGCCCCTTGACGCGGACACGGCGCGCACGCGAGGAAAGGGCACGGAGGCCGGGCATGCGCTGGATCGCGGTGCTGGTGTTGGGAGTGTAGGCGGCGGCGGCGCAGGCCGCGGAGGCGCCGAAGTGGCCGGCGGACGCCGTCCTGCTGGTGAGCACCTCCCAGAAGCTCTACGACGAGCCGGCGCGCGACGAGGCGGAGCTGACGCGCCGCTGGGGGCTCTACCGGCTCGACCTGCGATGGCCGGCGGCGCCGGGCGCGACGCGCTACCGCGTCCGCCGCGACGGCGAGGACGTGGCCACGGTGCCGGCCTCGCCGGATCCCACGTGGGGCGCGGACGTGAAGGGCAAGGCCACGTACTCGGTCGAGGCCGGCGACGCGGCGGGCGCCTGGTCGGCGCCGCTGACCGCCGAGGTGAGCCACGAGGACTTCCCCGCGGCGGGCGGCGGCCTGATCGGCGTCCTCGGCGGGCCGCGCGGAGAGGCGATCGCGGACGTGTTCCAGGCGGGGAGCGAGGCGGACGGCGTGATCGACGGCGGCACGGCGGACGCGCCGGTCGGGCTCGACACCCTGCGCGCGAAGTCGCCGAAGGTGCGCCTCGGCGCGCCGACGGTCTCGGGCGCCCTCGCCGCCGACACGGTCGTCAAGGTCCTGAAGCGGCACCTCGCGGCGCTGAGATACTGCGGCGAGCGCGGCAAGGTCGCCGCCGGGGCGCGCGGCACGCTGCGGTTCATGGCGACGGCGGAGGGCCGGGTGAGCGGCGCCGAGGCGACGCTGACACCCGAGAACGAGGGCGCGCGCGAGTGCCTGGAGCGGCTGGCGGCGCGGCTCCGCCTGCCCGCCGCCGAGAAGACGACGAACGCCGAGGTGCCGTTCAGCTTCGAGCGGCCGTAGCGCTCAGCGGCACTGGTCCTCGAACGACTCCGGGCAGCCGACCTCGGCGCCGGGGCCGAGGTCGCAATCGCAGATCCCGTCGCAGGCCCAGCGGATCTCGCCGGTGCGGAAGAAGTGGTCCTGCTGCTCGTAGGACGGGCCGAGGATGCGCACGCGATCGTGGGGATCGCAGCCCTGCGCCTGCGGCAGGTTCGTCAGCGGCTCGGCGGGCAGGTCGAACAGGTACTCGACGATGGCCGACTCGCCCTGGAGCGGCCCGTCGGCGGCCTCGAGGCCCCAGATCTCGCGCGGGAAGGGCCGCGCCGGGTCGTTCGAGCGCAGCGCCTTCGCGCCGAGCGAGCGCGCGAGGACGTGCGCGCCGAAGGTGCTGACCTGGTGATCGCCGATGGCCACGTGGATGAGCGCGTCGTGCGCCGGCGTGCCCGGCAGCGGATCGCGCTTGACGAACGGCGCGAAGCCCGAGGGCTCGCTGCGGTCCCACTTGGTCTGCACGAGCGCCAGCATCAGCTGCACGTCGAGGTCGTTGGTGTACGTCCCCGCCAGGATGGCGCCGTACATGGGCCAGTCGGTGCTGCGGTTCAGGAGCAGGCTGTACGGCGCGCCCGTCTCGCCGAGCAGGCCGCGCGTGACGTCCGTCGACACCGCCATGTACGTCGCGCCCATGATGCCGCCCTGACTGTCGCCGCGGTACGCGCGCAAGGCAGGGTCGATCACGCCGCCCTCGAGCAGCACGTTGCCCTCGGCGTCGCGGATGCCGTCGCGGGCGATGCGGCCGATCATCATGCGCATGCCGAGCAGCTGGTTCACCTGTCCCTGGATCTGACGGTCGACGAACGCCTGAAGCATCTCGGGCACGCCCGACAGCGCCTGCACCGCGAGCACCACGTCGGCCTCGGCGAACCCGTACAGGTCCATCGAGATCGTCACGTAGCCGTAACTCGCGATCTTCGCGAGGTAGCCGTTGCGTCCCTCCTCCTTGCCGCCGAACAGACCGTGGCCGTTCTGGATCACCCCGAGGCGCCGGCCCGGCTCGTCGACCACCTTGGGGATCTGGATGAGCACCTCGGCTTCCATGAAGCCGTTCTGCATCGGCTGACCCTGCTCGTCCCAGAGCATGTACGGCACGGGATCGTTCAGCTCGTAGGCGGCCGTGTTCAGGTACAGCGGAAAGCGGACGTTGGCGAGGATGCGCGTCTTGATGTGCTCGTTGGGATCGTGCTCGACGCTCGTGACGGTGTACTCGGGGCCGTCGGCGCCGACGACGGCGAGCGCGGCGTCGCGCACCTTCAGCATCGGGCCGGTGATCGAGTCGCGGGTGCCGGTGGTGAAGTCCCACGCGATCTGGAGCGAGGCGCGGTCGACGCCCGCCGCGGTCAGCTTCGCGAACACGTCGTCGTAGTGGGCGCGCCGGCTCGCCACGCTGGGATCGGCGTGGTCCGTCCCGTCGCGCAGCGCCCGGAAGACGTCGGTCGGCGGCAGCTCGGCGCCGTCCGCGTCCTGCACGCGGCGGATGGCGACGATGTAGCGCGTCGCGGTGTCGAGCAGCTTCGCCGGTCGCAGCATGAGCGCCTTCTGGTCGGCGTTCCGCGCCGACTCGTCGAGGTCGGCCCAGTGCGGCACGAGCTCGCCCGTCCGCGTGTTCAGGATCACCGTCGGCGAGTCGGGCGTCACCGTCGTGGGGATGGTCGCCGGCGTCGCCAGGCCCGCCACCGTCGCGCCGGGCATGAAGGTCATCGCCGCGGTGCCCGGCGAGAACCCATCGAGATCATGGAACAATTCGAGCGGGATCGGCCGGCGCCCGAACGACTTGGGCAGCGTCTCGGGCCGGAAGCGGACCGACTTGCCCGACGGGTTCTTCCCCGTGGGATCGGCCTCGAGATAGACGTCGGAGGGCCACGGGAGGCCGCAGCGCCCGCCCATGGGATCGCAGTCCTGCGGCAGCAGGCGGTCCGCCGGGACGGCCGCGTCGGCGCCCCCGTCGGCCGCGGGCAGCGCCCCGTCGGCGGCCGCGTCCGTGCCCGTGTCCGCGCCCGCGTCGGGCGCCGGCGGCGCCGCGTCGGACGCCGGCGGCGCGCCGTCCCCCGGGCCGTCGCCGCCGCCACCCGCGTCGCCGTCACACGCGGCGAGCAGACCCGCCGCCAGCACCGCCCACCAGAGCTCTCGCGCCATCTGCGTCCCCCACGTCCGGAGCGCCGATCGATACCCGTTCGCGGCGTCCGACACAAACGGGGCGCTACTCGCCGAGGTCGGCCGTCAATTCGTCCCAGAAATCGCATGCTTCCGAGCGTATGCCCGCCTCGGTCGTCACGCCCGCGCCGTCGAGGACGAGCGAGATCTCCGTCTCGGCGTCGTACGCGGGCCACGCCGGGGCGCCCTCGTCGTTGGGGTCGCCGTGGGCGGCGAGCGCGCCCCAGTAGCCGCCGATGGTGGCGGCGAGGGCGCGCTCGGCGGCGCTCGGCCGGTACACGCGCGAGGCGAGCTTGTCGAAGACGAAGAACAGTTCGAGGCCGTGGAACGCGTAGGCGTCGCGCCGGACGTTCTCGAGCCGGTGCGTGAAGAAGTAGCGCCACGTCGGCGAGCCGCCGGCGACGAGCGCGCGGGCGGCGGCGCGCGCGGGGCACACGAACTTCGCGTCGGTGCTGAGGCGGATGTAGGCCTCGCGCGGCGACGGGTAGTCGGCGGCGCGGTAGCGCGCGAGCGCGGCGCCGGCGAACGGGCCGAGCAGCGCGCGGACGAGGCGCTCGTATTCGGCCTCGGTGGCGATGGGCGGCGTGGCCTGCGCGGTCTCGTCGGCGTTGGCGCCGATGACGGTGGGGACGCGATTGTGGCGGCCGGCGGCGATGGCGGCGAGCGGCTGCTCCGTCAGCACGTGGCCGTCGATCGTGGGCTGGAGGCCGGCGGAGCGGCCCGCCACGCTGACGGAGAGCGGGCGGGCGCGCAGCAGCGCCTCGGGCGTCTTCTCCCGCAGGCACGCGGCGTCCGCGCAGCCGGCGGCCTCGAGCAGATCGGCGCTCTCGGCCTCGACCTGCGCCGGCGGCGGGAGCGTGCACGCGCCGCTCTGCACGAGCGCCGCCGAGAACAGGCCGGCGGCCAGCGGCGAGGCGACGAGCGCGCACGTGTTCCGGGCGCCGGCGGACTCGCCGAAGGCGAGCACGCGCTCGGGATCGGCGCCGAACGCGGCGGCGTTGGCGCGCACCCAGCGCAGGGCCGCGAGCTGGTCGAGCAGGCCGAAGTTCCCGTCGATCCCGGAGGCGGGGTGGCGCAGGAAGCCGAGGTAGCCGAGGCGGTAGGCGGTGGTCACGACGACGGCGCCGGTGCGCGCGGCGAGCGCCGCGCCGTCGTAGAGGACGGTGCCGGGGAAGGGCTCCTCGGACGTGCTGCCCTGGGCGTTGCCGCCGCCGTGGATGAAGAACAGCACCGGCCGCGGACCCTCGGTCGCCGCCGACGGTTGCCAGACGTTGAGGTAGAGGCAGTCCTCGTCGCCCTCGTAGGCCTCGCCGTCGAGCTGCGGGCAGACCGGCGCGAAGCGCGTCGCCTCGAGCACGGCGTCGCGGCAGTCCGGTGGCGCCGGCGCGCGCCAGCGCCGGTCGCCGGTGGGCGGCGCCGCGAACGGCACGCCGAGAAACGCCCAGGTTTCACCACTTTGCGCGCCGCGGACCGCGCCCTCCGCCGTGACGGCGAGGCCGGGGGCCGGCGCCACGTCGACCGCGCAGCGCGCGCCGGCGTCGGGTCCCGCGTCCGCCGCGCCGTCCGCCGCCGCCCCGTCGGGCGTCGCGCCGTCGGGTGCCGCCCCGTCGGACGCCGCGCCGTCGGGCGCGCCCCCGTCCCGTGCGGCCGTCGCGTCGGGCGCCGCGCCGTCACCCCCGCCGCCGCACGCCGCCAGCCACACCCCGAGCACCGCCCTGCGCATCGCCTGCCTCCACGTCCGAGTCCGAGCCTGCAACAACCCATCGGCACGCGGCGAGTTGCGATCGAATACGATGCGCCGGTGACCACCCGCATCCTGCTGTGCGCCGCCCTGCTGCTCCCGGCCTGCGACACGCCCGCGCCCGCGCAGGCCGGCGACTCCTCCCCCGAGCGCGTCCCGGACACGGCCCCGCCGCCGGACGCCGCGCCGGACGCCGCGCCGGACGCCGCCGGCGACACGACCTCGCCGGACGCCTCGCCCGGTGCCCTGGCCGACGGGAGCCCGGACATGGCGACGCCCCCCCGCTGCGGCGAGGCCCTCCCGGCCTGGGCCGCCAGCGACGCCCCGCACCGCCTCGTCGCGCCCTGCCTGCGCGCCGAGGTCCTCGAGGACGGCATCGCGCGCCTGACGTACGGCGCCCCCGGGCGCTCCTGGGCGGTGGACGCGCCCCCCGCGCCCGCGCCCGACGCCTGCCTGCGCGCCGACGGCGACGCGGTCGTCCTCGAGGGCGGCGGCCTGGCCGTGCGCGTCGACGCCGCGTGCCGCGTCACCGTGGCCGACGCCGCCGGCCGCGTCCTCGTCGAGGACGGCGAGGCCGGCGGCTGGCGCGACGGGACGCTCGTCCGCCGCGCGCCGGAAGGCGAGCGCTACTACGGCTTCGGCGAGCGCGACGCGCCGCTCGACCGCCGCGGCCGCCGCTTCGTCTACTTCAACACCGACGCCTACGACGTCGTCCACGGCGGCTACGCCCCGGGCACCGACCCGCTCTACCAGTCGATCCCGTTCCACCTCGGCCTGCGCGACGGCGTCGCCCACGGCGTCTTCAGCGACAGCCCCTACCGCCTCGTCGCCGACGTGGCCGCGTCGCGGCCCGACGAGCTCCGCCTCGAGGTGCCCGGGCCCGGCCTCGAGCAGTACGTGATCGCCGGCCCCGCGTTGCGCGACGTCGTCCGCCGCTACACGCGCCTGACCGGGCGCACGCCGCTGCCGCCGCGCTGGGCGCTCGGCTTCCACCAGAGCCGCTGGGGCTACGCGCCGGCGGCGCGCCTCGACGCGCTCGCCCGCGAGTTCCTCGACCGCGACCTGCCCGCCGACGCGCTGTGGCTCGACATCCAGCACATGGACGGCTTCCGCACGTTCACCTGGCACCCCGCGGACTTCCCCGATCCCGAGGGGCTGACGCGCCGCCTCGCCGCGCAGGGCTTCCGCGTCGTCGTCATCGCCGATCCCGGGCTGAAGGCCGACGAGCGCTGGGCCGTGTACCGCAGCGGCGTGGTCGGCGGGCACTTCATCCCCGGCCCGGACGGCCGCCCCTGGATCGGGCCGACCTGGCCCGGCCCGTCGTCCTTCCCCGACTTCACGCGCCCGGCGACCCGCGCCTGGTGGGGGGACCTCGTGCGCGGCCTCTCCCGGCAGGGCGTCGCCGGCGTCTGGCTCGACCTGAACGAGCCGACGACGCTGCCGGAGTCCGGCGGGGGCACGACGCTGCCCGGCGACCTGCGCGCCGAGGGCGGCACGCTCGACGAAATCCACAATGTCTACGGGATGTTGGAGGCGCAGGCGACGTCGGAGGCGCTGCGCGCTCCGACGCGGCGCCCCTTCGTCCTCTCGCGCGCGGGGTACGCCGGCATCCAGCGCTGGGCCGCGGTCTGGACGGGCGACGCGCCGAGCACCTTCACGACGCTGCGCGGGCAGCTGCCGATGCTGCTGGGCATGGGCCTGTCGGGCGTGCCCTTCGTGGGCAGCGACGTCGGCGGCTACTCCGGCGGCGCCACGCCCGAGCTCTACGCGCGCTGGATGGCGCTCGGCTCGGTCTCGCCGTTCTTCCGCGCCCACGTGACGCAGGGCCCGCCCGGCCAGGAGCCGTGGATGTTCGGCCCCGAGGTGGAGCAGGCGGCGCGCGGCTTCCTGCGCGCGCGCTACCGCCTGCTGCCCTACCTCTACTCGCTCTTCGCCGAGGCCGCGGAGACCGGCGCGCCGCCCCTTCGCCCCCTCGTCTGGGAGTTCCAGCACGACCCCGCCGCGGCCGCCGCCGACGACCGGGCGATGGTCGGCCCGTTCCTGCTCGTGGCGCCGGTGCTCGAGGCCGGCGCCACGTCGCGCGCCGTCGTCCTGCCGCCGGGTCGCTGGTTCGAGGCGCGCTCGGGCGTGGCCCACGAGGGCCGCGTCGAGGTCGCCGCGCCGCTCGCCGCGCTGCCCACGTTCGTCCGCGAGGGCGCCCTCGTGCCGTACGCCGGCGACGCCGACCGCGCCGAGTCGGCCGGCTTCGCCGCGCTCGACGTCTGGCCCGGCGAGGGCACGTTCCGCGTGTACGACGACGCCGGCGACGGGGACGGCCCCGCGGCGCGCATCACCTTTCGCGGCGCTCGCCGGCCGGGCGGCGCCCGCCTGGTCGCCGACCCCGCCGACGGCGCCTGGCGGCCCGCCGATCCCACGCTCCGGGTGCGCTTCCGCCGCGTGGATCGCGCGCCGACCGCCGTCCGCCTCGACGACGCGTCCTTCGCCGACTGGACGTGGGACGCCCGCGACCGCGCCCTGCTCGTCCGCCTGCCCCGCCGCGACGCCTTCGCGCTCGAGGCCGACTTCGACCCGACGCTCGACGACGCCCCGGCCACGATCCCCCTCGCGGTGCGCGTCCGCGTCCCGCCCGGCACGTCCGGCCGCGTCCACGTCGCGCTCTCCACCGCGGACTGGGCCCACGCGCCGCTCGACTGGACGGACGAGCCCGGCGTGGCCGCCGGCACGGTCGACGTCCCGCGGGGCGCCTGGTTCGCCTACAAGTACTCGCTCGGCGACTGGGAGCGCGTCGAGAAGGCCGCCGACTGCGCGGAGCGCGCCGACCGCGCCGGCTTCGGCGCCGCCGACGGCGACCTCGACGACACCGTGGCCGCGTGGCGACCCGGCTGCCCCTAGTGGGGTGCCCCCCCAGGTGGGGGGGCGCCCCCGG
>CAUJDF010000077.1 GCA_963169045.1 Myxococcota bacterium | reverse complement strand
CTCACCTCGAACGGGAGCCTCG
This sequence comes from Myxococcota bacterium, assembly GCA_963169045.1. Classification (GTDB taxonomy): domain Bacteria; phylum Myxococcota_A; class Bradymonadia; order UBA7976; family UBA1532; genus CAUJDF01. The sequence continues at coordinate 34,983 of CAUJDF010000077.1, read as the reverse complement.
CGAGCCTCGAGCTGCCGGCGTTGACGGCGGTCGGCACGCTGACCCTCGAGCGCCTCCGCATGCGCGATCTCGACGGCCTCGCCGCGGTCCGGCGCATCGACGACGCCCTGCGCATCGAGAGCAACGCGCTGCTCACGTCGCTCGACGGCCTGGGCGCGGCGCGCGTCGCCGGCATCATCGTCATCCACGACAACCGCGCGCTCGACCAGTGCGAGGCCGAGGCCTTCGCCGCGCGCGTGTCGGCGAGCAATCGGGTGACCGTCACCGACAACGCCGCCTGCGAGTGAGGGCGCGCGGGCGTTCGCGCCCCCGCCAGTCTCCACGTGGCCCCACCCGCGAACGTTCGCGCCCCCCGCCAGTCTCCACGTGGCCGCACCCGCGAACGTCGCCGAGCGGGGCGACGCGGGCGTAGACTCGCGGCGATGGAGCTCGGTCCGATCGACGGCGTGACGGTGCTCGGCGCGGGGACGGCCTTCCCGGCGCGCACGCTCGACAACGAGGCGGTGCTGCGCCGAGGCGCGCCGCGCGACGCGGAGCGGCTCGCGTTCGCGGCGCGGGGACTCGAGCGGACGGTCGGCGTGCGGACGCGCGCCTGGGCGCACCTCGTGGGGACGCCGCTCGACCACGCGTCCGAGGAGACGACGCTCGACCTCGGCGTGGCGGCGGCGCGGGCGGCGCTCGCGGACGCCGCGCTCGACCCTCGCGACGTCTCGCTCGTGCTCGTCGCGACGTCGACGCCGCACCGCATGACCTCGACGGTGGCGGCGCCGCTCGGCGCGGCGCTCGGCGCGGACGCGCTCTGCATGGACGCGCGCGCCGGCTGCGCGGCGGGGCTCGCGGCGCTCGGGACGGCGGCGCTGCACGTGGCGGCGGGCGCCGGTCCGGTGCTGCTCGTCGGGACGGAGACGTTCTCGAAGGTGGTCCCGCCGCAGCATCCGATGGGCGTCGTCTCGCTCGGCGACGGCGCGGGCGCGCTCGTGCTCGGGCGCGGCGCGGGTGCCCTGCGGGCGCTGTACGCGCGCACGGACGGCCGCCTCGCCGGCCTGATCGGCACGACCGGCGCGCTGCCGCCCACGCCCGACGAGATCGCGCGCGGCGGCTACGTCCTCAGCGGGTCGCCCGACGAGCTCGCGGCGGCCCTGCCGGCGCGGTACGTCGAGGCGCTGCGGGCGACGCTTTACCGCGCCGGCCTCGACGCCGCCGCGGTCGACGCCTTCGTGCCGCACCAGACGAGCCTGCCGCTGATCGACGAGGTGGCGGCGCAGCTCGGCTTCCGCCGTGTCTGGCGCGAGGGCGTCGCGCGCCACGCGAACATCGGCGCGGCGGGGTGGCTCGTGGCGTTCGCCGAGGCGCGCGCCGCCGGCCTGTGCCCCGCCGGCGCGACCGTCGCGCTCGCAGCGGTCGGCGGTGGCATGACCTGGGCCGCGGCCCTGCTGACATGCTGAGCGGCGCGAAGCCGCGAGCACGGAAGTCGGCGGTGCCGACGCGACGCCCGGCGGACCTGTCCGCGTTTCTCGCCGCCGGCCCCGTCGTTCCGGGCGCGCCGGCGCTCGTGACATCCGCCGGCGACGCGCTCTCGTACGCAGCGCTCCACGCCTCGGTCGCCCGCGCCGCCGCGCAGCTGCCGGCGGCGCCCGTCGCGGTCGCCGTCGCCGACCCCGCCGGCATCCTCGTCGCCGCGCTCGGCGTGCTCGCCGCCGGCGGCGTCCTCGTCCCGACCCGCGACGACGCCGTCGCGCGCCGCGCCGGCGCCGCGCTCGTCGTCACCGCCGCCGCGCTCGACGGCGCGCTCGAAGTGAGGTCCGCCGGCGGCCTCGCCACCCCGCTCGACCCGGCGCCCGTCGGCCGCCCTGCCGTCGCCGCGCCCGACCGTGTCGCGACGACGCCGTCGCCCGCCGCGCCGCCGCTCGCCCTCGACCCGCGCGCCGCGCTCGTCCTCGCGACGTCCGGCACGTCCGGCGCCCCGCGCCTCGTCGTCCTGTCGCGCGACGGCCTCGCCGCCAACATCGCCGCGATCCTCGAGTACCTGCCGGTCCGCGCGCACCCGCGCACCGCGGTGGTCCTCCCGCTGCAGTACGCCTACGCGCTCGTCGGGCAGTGCCTCGTCGGCCTGGCCGCGGGCGCGACGCTCCTGCTGCTCGGCGACCTGCGCTTCCCGGCCGCGCAGGCCGAGGCGATGGCGCGCCTCGGCGCCTCTGGCCTCTCGTCGGTGCCGACGTCGCTGCGCCTCCTGTCCGAAGCGGGCGCCCCGCCGCTCGCCTATGTGGCGTCCGCCGGCGCGCCCGTCGATCCGCGCGACCTGCGCGCATGGTTCCCCGGCGCGCGCCTCTTCAACCAGTGGGGCCTGACCGAAGCCTCGCCGCGCGTCACCGCCGTCGGCGACACCGAAGAAGCGTTTGACGCGGGCTCCGTCGGGCGTCCGCTCACCGGCATCGAGGTCACGGCGCGCCGAACCGACGGGACGCCCTGCGCGCCCGGCGAGCTCGGCGAGCTCTACGTGCGCGGCCCGTCGGTGATGCTCGGCTACCACGGCGAGCCCACCACCGTCCTGACGCCGCACGGCCTGCGCACCGGCGACCTCGGCCGCGTCGACGCGCGCGGCTTCGTGTACCTCGCGGGACGCGCCGACGACGTGGTGAAGATCGCGGGCGAGCGTGTCGGCCTCGACGAGGTGGCCGCCGCGCTCGCGCGCCTGCCCGGGGTCGCGCAGGCCGCCGCCCTCGCGGTCCCCGATCGCTGGACGGGCGCGCGCCTCGAGGCCGCGGTCGTCCTCGCGCCCGGCGCCGACCTCGCCGACGTGCGCCGCGCCGCCCGCGCCGCCCTCCCCGCGGCGCGACGCCCGGCGCGCCTCGTCGCCGTCGCTTCCCTCCCGCTCACGTCCCGCGGCAAGCTGTGCCGCGACACCCTGCGCCGCCTGCTCGAGGAGCCATGACGCCCGACGAAGTCCTCTCGGAAGTGCGCGCCCTGACACACGAATTCGCCGAAGTCGGCGACGACGACCCGCTCGACCTCGAGTCGCTCGAGGTCGTGCAGCTCGCCGAGGCCGTCGAGGCGCGCTTCGGGCTCGTCCTCTCGGGGCGCGACCTCGTGCCCGAGTACTTCGGGACGATCCGCCGCCTCGCCGCCCACGTCGCGTACCTGCGCGAGCACCGGCGGTGAAGGTCCTGCGCCCGTCGGCGCTCGGCCGGCCCGTCCGCATCGCCCGGACGGGCCGCCACCTGCCGTCGCGCGTCGTCGACAACGCCGAGCTGCAACGCCTCGGCGCGCCGCTCGCGCCCGACGAGATCGTGCGCCTCTCCGGCATCGAGACGCGCCGCTGGGCCGCCGACGACGAAGCCACGAGCGACCTCGCCATCGCCGCCGCGCGCGCGGCGCTGCGCGGATTCGACCCGCAACGGGTCGATCGCGTCGTCCTCGGGACCGTCTCGCCGGACCACCCGAGCCCCTCGACCGCCTGCCTCGTCCAGCGCGCGCTCGGCCTGCGCGAGGTGCCGGCGCTCGACGTGGGCGCCTCGTGCAGCGCCTTCCTGTACGCGCTCGACGTCGCCGCCCGCGCCGTCATCACCGGCGACGACGCGGTGCTCGCCATCGCCGCCGACGTCCGCTCACGCTTCCTCGACATCAGCGACCGCAGCACGTGCGCGCTCTTCGGCGACGGCGCCGGCGCCGCCCTCCTCGTGCCGCACGACGACCCGGCCACGGGCCTCGTCGCCATCGGCCTGCTCGCCGACGGCCGCGGCGCCCGCCAGGTCTACGTGCCCGCCGGCGGATCGCGCCTGCCGGCCAGCGCCGCGACGGTGGCCGCCCGCGAGCACTTCATCCGTATGGAGCAGGGACCCCAGGTGTACATGTCCGCGGTCGAGGGCATGATCGGCACCGGCGAGCGCCTGCTCGCCGCCCTCGGCCTGACGTTCGCCGACGTCGACCTCGTCGTCCCGCACCAGCCGAACCGCCGCATCCTCGAGCGCCTCGGGCGCCTCGCGGGCATCCCGTCCGACCGCGTCTACGTGAACATCGACCGCGTCGGGAACATCTCCGGCGCCTCGGTGGCCGTCGCGCTCGACGAGGTGATCGAGTCGGGCCGCTTGAAGGCCGGCGACCGCGTCCTGTTGCTCACCGCAGGCGCCGGTTACACCGCCGGCGCCGCGCTCCTCGTGGCCGACGAGGCGTTGCTGTCCCGCTGAAATGCTTGCATCGCGACGCAATCCGCAGTGTTCTTGACCCCTTCGGGGAGGTGCGGGGATGAAGCGACTGGTGGTCGCGGGCGCGCTCGTCGCCGGCGCGGCGAGCGCGCAGGAAGCGCCGCCCGGCGCCGACACGATGCCGGTACCGCTGACGGTGCGCAGCGAGCACGAGGTGCTGCACCTGCGGGAGGGCACGTGGACGGTGGAGCGGCGCATCTGGCTCGCGCCGGGGCCGCCGATCGTCGACCGCGGCAAGCAGACGTGTCGCATCGTGCTCAGCGGTCTCGGCGTCGCCTGCGAGTACGCGACGATGGGTGATGTCTCGCCCATGATGGGCTTCGGCTTCACCACCTGGAACCCGCTCGAGAAGAAGTACGAGTCCTACTGGTCCGACTCGCTGAGCCACGGCGGCCTGACGCACGCCTGGGGCACGTGGGATCCCATCACGAGCACCTTCACCGAGGTGCAATCCGGCAAGGACGCGAGCGGCAAGGCGTTCACCGTGAAGCTCGTGACGCTCATGTCCGCGAAGGACCGCCACCTCACCAGCCTGCTCGAGGTGCTCCCCGACGGTTCCGAGCACAAGCTCATGGAATACGTGTACAACCGCCGCAAGTAGCGTCAGAGCCCGCCAATCCACTCGCGCAGCGCCGACTCCACGGTCGGGTCGATCTCGTCCCATCCCAGCGGTGGCATGGCCTTGAACTCGCCGCGGTAGCCATCGCGCCGCGTCTTCACGACGGCCTCGAAGATCGCGCTGCCTTCGGCGTCCCCGGGGATCACGCGGATGCCGGCGCCGCTGGCCGACGCCTCCGTCGGCTGGTTCACGGTGCTCGCGACGAGGTCCTCGGGCAGCAGGCTGAACGAGCTGTTCTCGCCGCGCGTCTCGCCGTGGTGGCAGTGCACGCAGTTGCCGACGAAGAAGTCCATCGCCGTCTGCTCGGCGGGCGTGCGGCCGGCGGGCGTGGGCGGCGCCGGCGCCTGCGTGAACAGCGTCGCCGGCAGGCGCGCGTCGAGGTTGATCCGCGACAACCCGATCACCGCCTCGCCGCGGTTCGTCTCGTGGCATGCCTGGCAGTCGAGCAGCCCGGGCAGCGTGTGTTCGCGCGCCGCGCCGTCGGCCGTCGCGAGGCGCAGCGTGCGTCCGGGCCAGCGCTCGCCGACGAGGCGCGCCTCGGCGCCGTCGACGCCCCAGTGGTAGAGCGCGTAGGCCCAGCCGTCGCGCCGCCGGAAGAGCAGCCGCGTCTCGACCGGCGCCTCGCCGTCCTGTCCTTCGAGGTCGCCGTAGGTGAACGTCTTCACGAGGACCGTGCCGACCGGGAAGCGCCAGGCGTCGGGCGTCGAGGTGTCGATGCGCGCGCCCGGCGGCAGGTAGAGCAGGCGGTGCTTGCCCGAGCCGTTCGTCCACAGCGGGGACGGCGGCGCGTAGGGGAGCAGGCCCTCGGCCGGCTCGAGCGCCTGCACGTCCGCGAAGAGGCCCGTCTCCGAGAGCCAGGTGGGCGGGGGCGCCTCGACGTCGTCGATCCACGCGGCGCCCGCGCCACTCTCCGGCTCGGCGGCGCACGCCGCCAGCCACACCGCCATCACCACGAGTCGTCGGTCCATGCGCGGGCACGATAGCGGCGCCGACGCCGCCGCCTCAAGCCGGCGACATTGACGGCCCGCCATCGTCGTGACACAGAGGGACGGTGGACGGGCGCACCACCCGCATCATCGAGCTCGCCTGCCCGCGCTGCGGCTTCGAGGACGTGAGCGAGCGCCGCGATCTGCGCTGCCCCGTCGACGGGGCGGTGCTCGTCCGCCGCGAGGTCGCCGAGCGCTGGCACCGCGACCCGCTCCTCGGCCGCGAGTTCGGCGGCAAGTACCTGATCGTCGACGTCATCGGCACGGGCGGCTTCGGCGCGGTCTACCTCGCGCTGCAGCAGCCGATGGGACGCGAGGTGGCGCTCAAGGTCATCCGCCCCGGCGCGCCCGCCGGGCTCGACGACCTGCGCGCGCGCTTCTTCCGCGAGGCCCGCGTCGTCGGCCTGCTCACCCACGAGTCGACCGTCCGCCTCTTCGACTACGGGGAGGAGGACGGCACGCTCTTCATGGTGCTCGAGTACATCCGCGGGCCCTCGCTGCGCCGCGTGATCGACGAGCACCGCCGCCTCGCGCCGAACCGGGCCGCCGCCATCGCCCGGCAGATCCTCGAGGCGCTCGCCGAGGCCCACGACCGGCTGCTGGTGCACCGCGACCTCAAGCCGGCCAACATCCTGCTCGTCACCGGCCCGTTCGGCGACGAGAAGGTGAAGATCCTCGACTTCGGCATCGCCAAGGTGCTCGGCGCGGGCGACGAGGACGACGCGACCGTCGAGACGCGCAACGGCCTGGGCCTCGGGACGCCGCGCTACATGGCGCCGGAGCAGGCGCGCGGGGAAGCCGAGCCCCGCTCCGACCTGTATGCCGTCGGGGTGCTCCTGTTCGAGATGCTGTGCGGGCAGCCGCCCTTCGGCGGACGCACGGCCTTCGAGATCCTGCAGGCCGCCTGCACGCAGCCCGTGCCGGCGCTGCCGCGCGACGTGCCGGCAGGGCTCGCCGCCATCGTGCAGCGCGCCCTGGAGAAACATCCCGAGACGCGGTTCGCCGATGCCTGGGAGATGGCGACGGCGCTCGAGCCGTTCGCGACCGCCGGCGCGGGGACGCGTCCGCCGCCGCTGCCCGTGCCGCCGTTCACGCCCGCCGACGACGAGGGATCCGCGGCGAGCAATGCCGTCGGCCAGGCCGTCTCGGCGCCGGTGGTCGCGCGACCGTCGGCGTGGCGTCCGTGGATGTCGTTCGTGGCGCTGGCGGCCGTCGCCGCCGGCACGACGTGGTTCATCGCCCACCGTGCGTCGCTGTCGGAGGCGCCGCGACCGGCCGTGGTGCCGCCGGCGCCCGACGCCGCGCTGGCGACGATCGCGGACGCGGGTCGCCCCGACGCCGCGCTGGCCGCCGCGCCGCCCCCGATCGGCCCGCCGCCGTCGAGCGCCGCCCCGCCGCCGGCGAGCGTCGCCCCGCCGCCCCCGAGCGCCGCCCCGCCGGTGAGCGCCGGGCGCCCGCGCACCGCGAGCGCGACCGCCGCGCCGCGGCCGCGTCCCGCCGCGCGTCCGCCCGCACCCGCCTCCACCGGCACGATTCGCATCGAGCGGCGGTGATCCCCGGCTATCATCGGCCGCGGTTCTCTTCGGGCGGGAGGTCGGGGTGAGGGCCGTGCTGGTGCTTCTGGGCTGGACGTTGCCGGTGATCGCGGCGTCGGCCTCCCCCACGGCGGTGGAGCGCGCCCGCGCCGACGTCGCCCGCGCCGAGGCGCTCTACGACCAGGGCCGGTACGTCGAAGCGCTGGTGGCCTACCGGGCGGCGGAGCCCCACGGCGCGGCGCTCGGCGACCTCGCGGGCCTGCGGTTCATGATCGCCCGCTGCCTGCAGCAGCTCGAGCACGCGGACGAGGCGATCTTCGCCTTCGAGCGCTACCTCGAGCTCCCCGACGAGCCGACGACGAAGGCGCGGGCGCGGGACTACATCGAGGCGCTGCGCGCGAAGCTGCCGGCGACGATCCGCGTGGCCTGCGAGGGCGGCGAGCTGCTCGTCGCCCTCGAGGGCACCGTCCGCAGCGCCTGCCCGGCCATCTTCTCGCGGTTGCCGCCCGGTCCGCAGCGCGTCGTCGCCTACGCCGGCGACCGCGCCATCGACGAGCGCACCGTCGAGATGGCCGCCGGCGAGACGAAGGAGGTCGCCTTCGCGGCCCCCGGCCGGCTGAATGTCCGCTCGCCGCACCCCACGGCGCGCATCCTCGTCGACGGCACGCGCGCCGGCGAAGGCGCGCTGGCGGGCTACGTCGTCGCCGCCGGCGAGCACACCGTCGTCATCGAAGCCGCAGGCCTCCCCACCTGGAAGCGGGACGTCACCGTCGGCGCCGGCCAGACGGTCCAGGTCTCGGCGGACGTCACGGCGGAGGACGGCGGCCCCGGTCCGCTCCCGTGGATCGCCGGCGGCGCCAGCCTCGCCGTCGCCGCCGGCGGCGTCGCGCTGCTCCTCGGCGCGTCGGACGCCGCCGACGACGCCCGCGCCGCCCAGCGCCGCTACGACGAGGCCACGAGCGCCGACGACGCGGAGAGCGCCCGCGACGACGTGGTCGCCGCCGACGAGGACGCCCGCCTGCGCCGCACCCTCGGCTACGTCGCGCTCGGCGCCGCCGCCGCCGGCGTCGCGGCCAGCGTGTGGCTGTTCCTCGACGGCGACGAGGCCTCGGCGGCGGTGGTGCCCCTCGAGGGCGGCGCCGCGCTGGGATGGAGCGGGCGATGGTGAGACGGCGGATCGGCCTCGCGCTCTGGTTCGTCGCGGGGTGCGTCGAGATCGACGAGCCGCGCTTCCGCAATCCGTGCGACCCGAGAAACGGAGGGATCTGCGCCGACGCGGCGCCGATCGCGGGCGACGCGCGGGTCGATCTCGACGCCGCGCCCGCCGACGGGGCGCCCGACGCGCGCACCGCCGACCGGGGCCCGGCGGATCTCGACGCGGCGGATCTCGGCGCGGCGGATCTCGGCGCCGCCGACCTCGGCCCGTGCGCCGACGGCGGCTGCGACCCCTGCCGCAGCAGCGAGGACTGCGCCGGCTTCCCTGACCGCGGCGAGTGCATCGCCGGCGTGTGTCGGCCCTGCGATCCGCTCACCGGCGTCGGGTGCCCCGCGGCGACCCCGTACTGCCGCGCGAGCGACTTCACCTGCCTGCCCGCAGCGCCGTGCGCCGAGAACGCCGAGCGCGCGTGTTACGAGGCCGCCCCGGCGACGCGCGGCCGCGGCGTCTGCCGCGACGGGCGCCAGCAGTGCGTCGACGGCGTCTGGGCGCCGTGCGCCGACGCGGTCTACCCCGCCGACGAGCAGTGCAACGTCGCCGACGACGACTGCGACGACCGGCTCGACGAGGGCATCGCCCTCCCCTGCTACGACCACGACCCCGCGACCCTCGGCGTGGGCGTGTGTGCCGCCGGGGCGCGCGTCTGCGCGGACGGCGCGCTCGGGGCGTGCGAGGGCCAGGTGGGCCCGACCGCCGAGACCTGCAACGGCCAGGACGACGACTGCGACGGCCGCGTCGACCAGTTCGCCGAGACGTGCTTCGGGGGCGATCCGGCGGTGATCGACATCGGCCGCTGTCGCGCCGGCGAGCGCGCCTGTATCGCCGGCGACTGGACGGAGTGCCGCGGCGAGATCGAGCCGCGGGCCGAGCAGTGCGACCGCCAGGACGACGACTGCGACGGCGCGCTGGACGAGGACTTCGATGTCCTGACCGACCGCAACCACTGCGGCCAGTGCGGCCGGGCCTGCGGCGACGCCGAAGAGTGCTGCCAGGGCCGCTGCCGCCGGCTCGACACGCCAGAGGACTGCGGCGAGTGTGGCAACGCGTGCGACCGCGGCGCCGACCGATGCGAGCTCGCGCCGGGCGGCGCCCGCTGCCGCTGCGGGGACGGCGACGCGTGCCCCGGCGACCAGCGCTGCGTCGACGGCGCGTGCCGGTGCCAGGGCAACGACGACTGCGGCCCCCAGCAGCTGTGCTGCGACGGCGTCTGCGCCGACACCCGCGCCGAGCCCGGGCCGGACGGCGAGCCCGCCCAGTGCGCGGCGTGCGGCGACGGCGGGTGCCATCCGAACGTCGCGGACCACTGCGACGACCGCGAGTGCCGCTGCGGGGACAGCGCCGAGTGCATCGGCGGCACCGTGTGCGCGCCGGACGACGACGGCGCGTACCGCTGCTTCGGCTGCGAGCGCAACAGCGACTGCCTGCAGCCGGGGACGATCTGCTGCGACAACGCCTGCGTGCCGACGGACGCCAGCTTCCAGTGCGAGGGCTGCGGCGAGCGCTGTTCGCCGACCGCGGCCGATCGTTGCGTCGAGGTCGATCGCTTCGCGGAGCCGCCGGTGCGCTGCGCGTGTGGCGACGACGGCGCGCCCTGCGCCGGCGCGACGCCGTACTGCGTCGACGGCGCCTGCGAGGAGTGCCGCAACGACGCCGACTGCCCCGCGAACCGCACGCGCTGCTTCGATGGCGTCTGTCGCGAGTGCAACCCCGCCGACCACGGGCCGTGCGGCGCCGACCAGCTCTGCTGCGACTTCCGTTGCCGGGCCACCGGACCGGCGGCGGGCGAGCAGTGCGAAGCGTGCGGCGCCGGCTGCAATCAACTCTCGACGAACCGCTGCACCGGCCGCGACTGCCGCTGCGGCAACAACCCGGCGTGCGGGGGCGCCACGCCGGTGTGCGACGACGCGCGCGGCATCTGCGTGACCTGCCGCAACGACGCGGACTGCAAGGGGAATCCGAACGGCGGCCAGTGCGTGGACAACACCTGCCGCGCCTGCGATCCCAACGGCCACGATGGCTGCGGCGGCAACCAGCTCTGCTGCGCCCGCGGCGGCGTCCCCCGCTGCGAGGTCACCGGCGCGCGTCTCGGCGACGAGTGCGAGGCGTGCGACGTGGCGTGCTCGCAAGGCCCGACGAGCAGCTGCAACGCCCGCTCGTGCGGCTGCGGCAACGGACCACCCTGCGGCGGCGCCACGCCGCTCTGCGACGACCCGCGCGGCGTCTGCGTCGAGTGCCTCGTCGACGGCCACTGCAACGGGCGCCCCGGCGGCAGCCAGTGCGTGAACAACGCCTGTCGCCCGTGCGATCCCGGCGACCACGCCGGCTGCGGCGCGGAGCAGCTCTGCTGCAACTTCCAGTGCCAGGCGACGGGCGGCGGCCCGGCGGCGCAGTGCGAGGCGTGCGAGCAGGCGTGCGGCAGCAGCGCCGATACATGCCATCAGCGCGACTGCGAATGCGGCGCCGGCCCCGCCTGCGCCGGGGCGACGCCGTTCTGCGTGGCCGGCGGCTGCAAGTCCTGCCGCAACAACAACGACTGCGGCGCCAACGAGCTCTGCTGCAACGGCGCGTGCGTCCCCACCGGCGCGGAGGCGCCCGCGTCGTGCACCGTCTGCGGCAGCTCGTGCAACGCCACCAACTCGAACCAGTGCACCAATCGCGCGTGCCGCTGCGGCAACAACAACGCCTGCGGCGGCAACACGCCCGTCTGCAACGACGCCGCGAACCGCTGCGTGCAGTGCCTCGCCGACGGCGACTGCGCCGGCCGCGCCGGCACGCCCGAGTGCGTCGGCGAGACCTGCCGGCAGTGCGACCCCGCGACATCCGTCGGCTGCACCGAGAACGGCGCGGCGCCGATCTGCGAGGCGGCGAACTTCACGTGCCGCGTATGCAACAACGACGCGGAGTGCGTTGGCCGCGCCGGCAACCTCGACGAGTGCGTCGGCGGCCGCTGCCGCGCCTGCGACCCGGCCACCCACGCCGGCTGCGGCGGCGCGACGCCCATCTGCGATGCCGCGTCATTCGCGTGCCGCGCCTGCGCCAACAACGGGGAGTGCGCCGGCGATACTCAGTGCGTCGGCGGCGCGTGCGTCGGCTGCGATCCCGCGAACAGCGGGACCTGCGGGGTCGACCTCCCGATCTGCGACGCCGCCACCACGTCGTGCCGGAGCTGCCGCAACGACAACGAATGCCTCGCGCGCCCCGGCCCCGAGGACCAGTGCGTCCTCGGCCGCTGCCAGGTCTGCGACACCGCCGACCACGCGGGCTGCGGTCTCAACCAGCTCTGCTGCGACTTCCAGTGCGTGGCCACCGGCGCGACGCCCGCCGACGCCTGCCAGGCCTGCGGCGTGCCGTGTGACGTCGACAGCACCAACACGTGCACCCACCGTGCATGCCGCTGCGGCAACAACGCCCCGTGCAGCGGACAGACCGCCTTCTGCGACGACGCGCGCGGCGTCTGCGTCAACTGCCGCAGCGACGCCGACTGCGGGGGCGCGCGGGCCCAGTGCGTGGCGAACGTGTGCCAGGCGTGCGACCCCGCCGACGGCGCCGGCTGCGTCGCGAGCAGCGACGCGCCCGTCTGCGCCGGCGCGACGCCGACCTGCCGCGCGTGCGCGGCCGACATCGAGTGCGCCGGCAACGCCAACGGCACGCAGTGCCTGCCCGACGGCCGCTGCCGCACCTGCGATCCTGCCGACGCCGCCGGCTGCGTCGAGGCCGGGCCCTCCGCCATCTGCGACGTCGCGAACGCGGTCTGTCGCGCCTGCGCCAACGACGCGGAGTGCGCGGCCCGCCCCGGCAACCTCGACCAGTGCGTCGACGGCTTCTGCAAGGCATGCGACGCCACGAACGGCGCCGGCTGCAACGCGGCGGGCGCCACGCCCGTCTGCGACGCGGTCACATCGACGTGCCGCGCCTGCGGCAGCGACGCGGACTGCAACGGGAACCCGAACGGCAATCAGTGCGTCGCCGGCGCGTGCAAGGCGTGCGATCCCACCGACTACGCCGGCTGTGGGGCCGCGAGCGCCACGCCCGTGTGCAGCGCCGCCGGTGTCTGCGTCGCCTGCGCCAACGACGCCCAGTGCGTCCCCGTCGCCGGCAACCTCGACCAGTGCGTCGGCGGCCGCTGCCGGACGTGCGATGCCAACGACCACGCCGGGTGTTCGGAGGTCAGCCAGACACCGATCTGCGGCGCCGTCGACTTCACGTGCCGCGCGTGCCAGAACAACAACGAGTGCAGCGCGCGCCCGGGCAACCGCGATGTGTGCTTCCTCGGCAGCTGCCATCGCTGCGTGCGCGACCTCGGGCGCGGCTGCGTCGCCCAGGTCTGCAACGCCCAGGAGCAGTGCGTGCCGTGCGCGGGCAACGCGGACTGCGAATTCCACGAGAACGGCGAGGTCTGCGTCGGCGGACTGTGTGTCGAGTGCGGCGTCCACGCCGACTGCAACGGCGAGCTCTGCACCGACAACATCTGCCGGATCTGCATGAACAACGCGGAGTGCGTGGCCGCCGGGATCGGCACTACGTGCGTCGCCGGGCGCTGTCAGTAGACTCGCCGCGGCGGTGCGCCGCGAAGCTCGGCACGCGCTCGCCCGGCGCGACCTCCGCGTCCGTGCCCACGTAGGCCATCGCCCCCACCACCGCGCCCTCGCCGACGACCGCGCCGCGCCCCACCGCCGCGCGCCCCTGGATCGTCGCCCGCGCCCCGATCCGCGCGCCCGGACCGACGATCACGTCGCCGCCGACGAGCGCGCCCGCCCCCACCACCACCGGCGCGAGCACCAGCCGCCCGTCCGCGATGTAGTGCCCGGCGACGAGCGCCCGCGCGCCGATCATCGCCCCGCGCTCCACACGCAGCAGCGCCGGGTCGATGAGGTCCACGTCGTTCGACATGCTGGACGCGAAGGCGACCTCCGCCCCGAGCGCGCGCAGCGAGAGCCAGCGCAGGACGTTCGACGTGAGGTAGAGCGACTTCAGCGGCGCGAAGAACAGGATGCGCCGCAACATCGAACGGAAGAGCCAGCCATGGAACACGCGCCCTCTCATCATCGGATACGAGCCGGCGACCAGGCGCGGACACAGCGCGGTGCCGAGGGCGACGAGCGCGAGCAGCGTCACGAGGAAGACGATGACCCCGACGAGCGCCGCGAAGGCGACCGGCAGCGGCAGTCGCCGCGCCACCTCCCAGCCCGCGGTGCCGGCCGTTCCATACAGGCCGACGGCGAGGATCGTGTAGAGTGCGTCGTACAGGAGCAGTCCGGCCGCCATGAGCACCCAGAGCGAAGACGAGATCTTCGGGCAGGTCAGGGACATCCTGACCGCGAACTTCAATCTCCCCGCCGACAAGATCACGCCCCAGGCCACGTTCCGGGGCAACTTCGGCATGGACTCGCTCGACATCGTCGATCTCGTCTTCTTCCTGCAGAAGACGTTCGGCGTGTCGGCGGACCTCGACGAGTACCGCGAGCTGCACACGATGCAGAAGCTCGTGCGCTTCATCGGCCAGAAGACGACGGGATGACCGCGGAGCTCGACGCCCTGCTCGCGGAGCACGCGCGGCGCGAGGCCCGCGCCGACTCCGGCGGCGGCGAGGCGCGCCAGCTGCGTCAGCACCGCCTCGGACGCCTCACCGCCCGCGAGCGCGTCGCCGCCCTCGTCGACCCCGGCAGCTTCGTCGAGCTCGGCCGCCACGTCCTGCACCGCCACGCCCACGCCGACGAGGCGCTCGCCGCCAACGTGCACCCCGGCGACGGCCTGGTCTGCGGCCTCGCCACCGTCGACGGGCGCGGCGTCGCCGTCTACGCCCACGACCCGACCGTGCTGCGCGGCGCGCTCGGCCACGCCGCCTCCCGCAAGCTCTGCCGCCTGCTCGACCTCGCCGGCGAGCGCGGCCTGCCGGTCGTGGCCCTCGCCGACTCCGACGGCGTCCGCATCGCCGAGGGCACCGACGCCATCGACGCCTACGGCGAGGTGATCCGCCGCACGGTGCGCCTGCGCGGAAAGTCCTTTCAGATCACGCTGGTCTGCGGCCTCTGCGTCGGCGCGGCCGCCTACTGCGCGGCGCTGACCGACGCCGTGGGCATGGTCGCGGGGCAGAGCTTCCTGTTCATCACCGGGCCGTCGGTGACGCAGGTCGCCACCGGCGAGCAGGTCACGATCGAGGCGCTCGGCGGCCCGGAGCTGCACGCACGAACGACGGGCGCCTGCCACGCCGTGCTGCCCGACGAGCGCGCGGGCATCGCCTGGGTGCGGCGGCTGCTCGGCTACCTCGCGCCCGCCGCGCCCGTGCCGGTCGACGCGGTGCCGCGCCTCGAGAAGCTCGTCCCCACGTCTCCGCGGCGCGCCTACGACATGCGCAAGGTGCTCGCCGCGCTGTTCGACGCCGACTCGCCGACCGAGCTCGCGCCCGACTTCGGCGGCAGCCTGCTCACGGCGCTCGCGCGCCTCGGCGGCCGCGCGGTGGCGGTGCTCGCGAGCCAGCCCCAGGTGAACGCCGGCTGCCTCGACGTGGACTCGTCGCGCAAGGGCGCCGCGTTCGTGCGCCTCGCCAACCGCCTGCGCCTGCCCGTGATCACGCTCGTCGACGTGCCCGGCTACCGCCCGGGCCAGGCACAGGAGGCCGGCGGCATCCTCCCGCACGGCGCCGAGCTGCTCGCGGCCTACGGCGAGGCCGAGGTCCCGAAGCTCTGCCTCGTCGTGCGCAAGAGCTACGGCGGCGCCAGCGTGCTCTCGTTCAACGCCGACGTGCGCCTCGCGCTGCCCACCGCCGAGATCGCGCCGATGGGCGCCGACGCCGCGGCGCAGCTGCTCGCCGACGAGGACGGGCGCGCCGCCTTCCGCGAGGCGTGGAAGGCCCGCTACGGCGCCGCCTGGACGGCGGCCGAGTCCGGCTACCTCGACCAGATCGTCGCGCCCGCCGACGCCCGCCGCGCGCTCGCCGCGGCGCTGGCCCGCGTGTGCGCATGACCCGCGACACGATCTCCCGCGTCTTCCGCTCCACGTTTCCCGACGCCGAGCGCCACGACTTCCGCACCGCCTCGTGGCGCCTCGGGCCCACGAAAGAGCTCGAGCCGCTCTTCCCCACGGTGCTGCACGCGTTCATCCACGCCGGCCGCGCCGACGACGGACGCGGCATCACGCTCGTCCCCGAGAACGAGGGCGAGCCCGAGGAGACACGCAGCTACGGCGACCTCGTGCGCGAGGCGCAGCGTTTCGCCCGCCGGCTGGCCGAGCGTGGCGTGCGCCCCGGGGACCGCGTCCTGCTCGTGCTGCCCACGTCGTTCGAGTTCGTGACCACCTTCTTCGCCGTGCAGATGCTCGGCGCCATCCCCGTGCCCAGCTACCCGCCGGCGCTGCTCGAGCGCGCCGAGATCGCGCTCGATCGCCTCTGCCACATCGCCGGCCACGCCGAGGCCGGCTGGTGCGTCACGACGAAGAAGCTGCGCACCCTGCTCGGCGACCTCTGCCTCCGCGCCTCCTCCGTGCGCGAGATCGTGGCCGTGGAGCGCCTCGCCGAAGGCACCGAGGAGGTCGTCGACGCCCGCGCCCGCGGCGCCGATCCGGGGTTCATCCAGTACACCTCCGGCTCCACCGGCCATCCCAAGGGTGTGTTGCTGAGCCACAAGAACCTCGTCGCCAACGTGCATGCCATCGGCCAGTCGCTGCGCATCAACCACCGCGACGTCGGCGTGAGCTGGCTGCCGCTCTACCACGACATGGGCCTCATCGGCGTCCTGCTGTTCTGCGTGTACTGGCGCCTGCCGCTGGTGCTCATGGCGCCGACGACGTTCCTCCTGCGTCCCATCCGGTGGCTCAAGGCGATCAGCGACCACGGCGGCACGCTCTCCCCCGCCCCGAACTTCGGCTTCGCGCGTTGCGTCCAGCGCGTGAGCGCCGCCGAGCGCGCCGGCCTCGACCTGTCGTCGTGGCGCCTCGCGCTCAACGGCGCCGAGCCGGTGAACCTGCAGACGGTGAAGGCCTTCGTGCGCGACTTCGGCCCGTGCGGCTTCCGCGAGGATGCCATGCTGCCGGTGTACGGCCTGGCCGAGTCGAGCCTCGCGGTGACCTTCACGACGCCCGGCGATCCCTTGCGCTACGAGGTCGTGGACCGCGACGAGCTCGCGCAGGGCCGCGCCGAGCTGTCCCCGGGCGGGGTGCCCATCGTGAGCGTCGGGCGGCCCGTGCCGGGTCACGAGGTGCTCGTGGTCGGCGAAGAGGGCGAGCTCCTGCCCGAGCGCGAGGTGGGACACATCGTCTGTCGCGGTCCCTCGGTGATGGAGGGCTACTTCCGCGACGCCGAGGCCACGGCGGCCGTGATGCAGGAGGGCTGGCTCTGGACGGGCGACCTCGGCTACTTCGCCGACGGGCGCTTGTACGTGACCGGCCGCGTGAAGGATCTGATCATCATCCGCGGCCGCAACTTCTACGCCGAGGACCTCGAGCTGCAGGCCGAGCGCGTGCGCGGCATCCGCGCGGGCTGTGCCGTCGCGTTCGGCGTCTACGACGAGACGCGGGCCGCCGATGTCGTCGTCCTCGTGTGCGAGACGAAGGCCACGGAGCCCGCGGAGCGCGAGGCCATCGCCGCCGCGGTGCTCGACGCCGTCCAGCAGCGGTGCGGCCTCACCATCGACGAGGTCGCGCTCGTCGAGCCCGGCAGCCTCCCCAAGACGTCGAGCGGCAAGCGCCAGCGCGCGCTCACCCGCGAGTTGTACCTGCGCGACGCGCTCGGCCCGCGCAAGACGAGCGGCCTGCGCCTCGCCACCGTGTTCGCGCGCGGCGCGGTCGGCCTCGCCGCCTCGACGGCGCGCCGCCTGCTCGGCCGCAGGCCGCCCGAGTGAGCCCGCCCGCCGCCGCGAGCGCCGTCGCCGCCGAGGTGATGCGGCGCCTCGAGGCCGCCGCGCGACCCGAGCGCGCCGCCGCCATCGCGCGCGAGCGTCCGACGGCGGCGCGCCTGCTCGGCATCCCCGTGCCGGAGCTCCATGCGCTCGCCGCCGAGATCGCGCGTCAGATCGAGCACTTGCCGGACGCACTCGCGCTCGCGGACGCCCTGATCGACGTCGGCGTGCACGAGGCGCGCGCCGTCGCGATCGACCTCTTGCTGAAGCGACGGCCTCCGCTGGACCGCGCCGCGCTCGAGCGCCTCGGCCGCGGCCTCGACAACTGGGAGAGCGTCGACCACTTCGGCGACCTGACGGGGATGGCATGGCTGCGGGGCCACCTCGCCGACGCCGACGTCGCCGCCTGGGCCTCGTCGCCCGACGTGTGGTGGCGCCGCCTCGCCCTCGTGACCACCACCGGGCTCAACAAGAAGAGCCGCAGCGGGACCGGCGACGCGCCGCGCACCCTCGCCGTCTGCGCGCTCCTCGTCGCCGATCGCCACCCGATGGTCGTCAAGGCGCTCTCCTGGGCGCTGCGCAAGCTCGCCGATCGCGCGCCCGCCGTGGTCGCCGCCTTCGTCGACGCGCATCCGGCGCTGCCAGCGCTCGTCCGCCGCGAGGTGCGCCGCAAGCTCGAGACGGGCCGCAAGACCTAACCGCGCCGGGCCGCCTCGATCGCCTTCATGAACGCGGCCCAGTCCTCGCGCCGCGCCACGCCGCGCGAGACGCCGCGCAGCGGCACGCCCTCGAGGCGCACGGTGCCGCCGTCCACGTCGAGATCGGCGAGCGACCGGAGCCGGTGCGTCTGCACCGTCATGCCGAACGGATTGCGCACCTCGATACGATCGGGGTGAACGACATACCAGGGTTTCGTCAAGAAGAGCGCGCCGACGACGACCTGCAGGCCGCCGAGCAGGAACAGATGCGGGCCGCCGCTCACGAGGCCGCCGTAGATGATGAACAGACCGGCCACGAGACAGAACGAGCCGACGAGCGGGTGGTAGCGAATGTAGATCGGCATGGCGCGCATCATGCCCGCGGCGCGCGCCGGCGGAAAGCGCTTGCGAGGCCGCCGGCCGTCGGCCATGGTGCCGGGGCCCCGCTGGGGGGCGCGCATCATGAGGGGGATTTCCATGTCCGCAAACCGCGGTCGCTTCGTCTGGTACGAGCTGATGACCAAGGACGTCGCCGGGGCCAAGGCGTTCTACCCGAAGGTCACCGGCTGGACGGTCGAGAGCTGGCAGGGCCCGATGGAGTACAGCATGTGGGCCGCGAACGGGCAGCCGTTCGCCGGTCTGATGACGCTGCCCGACGAGGCCGCCCAGATGGGCGCCCCGTCCCATTGGATGGGCTATGTGGCGGTCGACGACGTCGACGCTTCGAACGCCAGGGCGCAGTCGCTCGGCGCGACCACCTACGTCCCGCCGACCGACATCCCGAACGTCGGCCGCTTCGCGATCATCGGCGACCCGCAGGGCGCCACCATCGCGCTCTTCAAGGGCCAGAACCCCCAGCCCCTCGGCGACGATCCGTCGAAGCCCGGCGAGATCTCGTGGCACGAGCACTACACCGACGACCTCGACGCCGCGTGGCAGTTCTATTCCACGCTGTTCGGGTGGGAGAAGACCGATGCCATGGATATGGGCGATGGCATGACCTACCAGATGTTCCGCGCCGCCGGCTCGAGCAAGACGCTCGGCGGCATGGCGAAGCGGCCCCCCGAGATGCAGGCGCCGCCGCACTGGAACTATTACACCCGCGTGCCCGACATCGACGAGGCGATCGGCGCGGTCAAGGCCAACGGCGGGCAGGTGTTCCACGGGCCGATGGAGGTCCCGGGCGACGACCTCGTCGCCATCTGCATGGACCCGCAGGGCGCGGTCTTCTCGCTGCACGCGCACAAGCGCAAGTGACCCCGCCAGGACCGCGCCTCTTCAGACGGGCACCTCCCAGTCGTCGACGGCCATGACGCCGCCGTCGACGTACGTCCACTCGATGCGCTGATACGTGAACGAGACGGACTCGCGCGGGAGGAAGCGCTCGTTGTCGGGGTACAGCGTATTGAGGCCCTCGTCACGGAGGACCGCGATCGACGCGTTGACCAGGTGCACCCGCCAGTACACCGCCGCCTGCCCCTGGTCGTCGTCGCGGCTGACCTCGAGCGTCACCTCGGTGAGGTTCTCGTTGTTCACGAAGACGTTCATCAGCAGCGGGCTGCTGCGGTCGACCGCCTTGATCACGGTGAGCGGGCGGTGCTGGCGCCTTCCGGTGGGCAGCCCGGACGCCGCGTCGCGCGGGCTGGTCATCTCGTGGTTCCAGGCGTGGACGACGATGGCGCCGTCCGGGCCGTCGCCGCGGATCTCGCCGGTCCGCTGTCCGCGGACGCGCAGGGTGTAGCTCGTGGGCACGCGGCCTCCCGGTCAGAAGTAGAGGTTTGCGACGCCGAAGACTTCCGTGGCCACGGTCTCGCCGAACAGACGGCGGACGGTGTCCGCGTCGACCGCGCCCGATGTCTCGCGCCCGGTCTCGTCGGTCAGGACGGCGCCGCGGTCGAGCGACAGGCGTCCGCGCGACCAGCGCACCGGCCGCGGCCACCCGTCGGCGCCGAAGGCGTAGGTGCGCTCGATGCCGTCGTCGTCGGGTCGCGCGGGGGGCGGCGGCTCGACGGGCGGATCGCGCCGGCCGTAGCGGTCGACCAGCTCCTGGGGCAGGGCGGGCATGCGATCGCAGCCGAGGGTCGCCACGGCGGCGCCGCCGGCCGCGAGCTGCAGGAACCGTCTCCGCGTCACGTCCATGGCGGGACGATACACGAGGCGCCGCCCCTCGACACAGCGTTTCGCTTCGGCCGGGCCCGGGTCGGCGGCGCCCCACGGGTCCGCGCACGCCGGCCGGGCGCCGTAGCGTTCCGGCACAGGAGGAGCTCATGGGCAGGATGTTTCAGGCCGGCGCCGTCGCGGCGGTGTGTTGGTGGGCGCAGGGCTGTATGCCGCAGTCGGGCGAAGCCGACGCCGGCGTGAACCTCGGTGGCGGGCCCGGCCCCGCGCAGCAATCGGGGAAGGCGGACGCGGCCGGCGCGCCCACGACCGCGGACGGCGCGGCGCTGGCGGCGCTCCGGAAGGCGTCGCGGACGCCGCCGCGCGTCGAGGTGGTCGGCGGCCGCGTGCGCGCGGTGTCGGTCGACTACCCGCTCGCGTTCGAGCTCGGCAGCGACCCGACACGACAGGCGCTGCGCTTCCTCCGGGACGCCGGCGGTCTGTTCGGCCTCGCCGATCCCGAGGCGGACCTCTACCTCGACCGCGCCGCGACGAAGGACGACGCCGGCGAGTGGCATCTCTTCTTCAAGCAGCGCCACGGGGACCTGCCCGTGTTCGGCGCCTCGCTGGCCGTGCACGGCGACGGCAAGCGCATCACGCTCGCGAACGGTCGCTTCATGCCGGACCTCCCGACGTTCCCAGCAGCGAAGCTGTCGCGCGAGGACGCCGAGGGGCGCGCCGCCGACCACGAAGGCAAGGGCAAGGTGCTCGGCCGCGGCACGCTCGGCGTCGTCGAGCTGCCCGGCAAGGGCGCGGCGCTGGCCTGGCGCGTGTCCGTCGCCGGCGCCGCCGGCCCGGTGACGCTGTTCATCGACGCGCGCAGCGGCGACGTCGTGCGCCGGCGCCACGAGGTGGCGACCGCGGGCGAGTGGCACGACCTCGACATCATGTCGGTGAACGGCGATGGCAACGACGACTTCTGTTGGGACGCGCCCTGGGAGACGGACGACGACGACTGGTTCGACGCCGACGGCCCCACCGGCTACGACGCGTCCCGCGACCCCCAGGGCGACGGCCGGCGCATGTACGACCTGGGACACGAGATCCTGTCGTTCTTCGATGACTCGTTCGGGCTGCGCTCTTACGACGGGGACGAGGCCGAGCTCGAAGCCATCGTGAACGTCGGCAGCTACCAGAACGCTTCGTTCGTGGGCTTCTGCGGCCAGATGCGCTTCGGCTACTCGTGGGTGCAGCGCGACATCGTCGCCCACGAGTTCACGCACGGCGTCGACTACAACGCCGAGGACCTCGACTACGAGTTCGAGCCCGGCGCCCTCGACGAGAGCTTCGCCGACGTGTTCGGGTATCTGTTCGACATCGACGACGACACGATGGGTGAAGACATCTCGCCGGCGTTCGGCAACCCGCCGTTCCGCGACTTCTTCAACCCGCCGGCGCTCGGCGCCCCGGACCACATCCTGCCGAGCCGGAGCGGCGACGGCGCGGGCCAGCGCACGCTGATCGGCACGCCGCTGCCGGCCGGTTGCTCCATGACCGATCCCGAGGCCTGCAACGACAACGCCTTCGTGCACACGAACAGCGGCATCCCCAACAAGGTCGCGGCCTTGCTGCTGCGCGGCGGGACGCACTCCGGCTACGAGGTGTTCCCCATCGGCCGCGAGAAGGTGGGGCGCCTGTACCTGAGCGTCCTGCGCGGCGGCGTCGTGAGCGACACCGGCTTCATCGAGGCGCGGTCGATCTTCGTGTCGCGGGCGGCGGCGTGGGCCGCGTCCGGGACGTTCGGCTTCGAGCCGCGCGACCTCTGCCAGATCCGCAACGCGTGGGCGTCGGTGGGCGTGGGCGCGTCCGACGCGGACGCCGACTGCGACGGCACGGCCGACGGCGGCGATCCGGACGACGACGCCGACGGCCTGCCGGACGCGACCGACAACTGCCCGCAGCTCGCCAACTCGCGCCAGCTCGACCTGGACGGCGACGGCCAGGGCGACGCGTGCGACCGCGACCTGGACGGCGACGGCCGCAACGACACCGGCGACAACTGCCCGCGCCAGGCCAACCCGCAGCAGGAGGACGCGGACCGCGACGGCACCGGCGACGTCTGCGAGGACGACGACAGCGACGGCGTCCTCGGCCCGACCGACAACTGCCCGCAGGCGAACAACCGCGACCAGCGCGACGCCGACGGGGACGGCGCCGGCGACGCCTGCGACGCGGACCTCGATGACGACGGCCGCCCCAACGAGGGCGACAACTGCCGGCGCCTGCGGAACGCGGACCAGGCGGACGCGGACGGCGACGGCGTGGGCGACGCCTGCGACAACTGCCGCGACGAGCCGAACCGCGACCAGCAGGACTGCGACGCCAACGGCCGCGGCGGCGCCTGCGACGAGGCCGAGATCACGTATCCCGGCGG
Organism: Myxococcota bacterium; assembly: GCA_963169045.1. Taxonomy (GTDB): domain Bacteria; phylum Myxococcota_A; class Bradymonadia; order UBA7976; family UBA1532; genus CAUJDF01. The sequence continues at coordinate 12,365 of CAUJDF010000077.1, read as the reverse complement.
CCGCTGCTGGCCCGAGGCCGAGCTGTACGACCTGCGCGTCGTCTTCCGGCCCGGCGAGCTGGCGATGCTGCCGGCGTGCATCGCCTGCGGCGACGTGCTGTACGAGGACGCGCGGACGCTGGTGAGCGCCACGCTGCCGCCCGGCATCGACGCGCGCATCATCGACGAAGCCGGCAACGTGGTCGCGCGCGGCCCCGGCTTCGGCGACCTCGGCAAGCAGGTGGCCGATCTGACCCTCGCGCCGCGCGCCGGCGCCCACTACCGCGTGCCGGGCGCGAAGGACGGTCCGGCCTTCGCCGCGCGCCGTTACTTCCTCGACCTGCGGCCCTACTCAGCTGCGCAGCGCGACGAGCCCGTCGAGGTGCACCTGAACGTCATGCGGCCCTGAACCGGCGCCGCGCCCGCCGCGGCTCGCGAGGCTTGACAGGCCGTGAGGCGAACCGGAGGCTGTCTCTCGACACTCGGGGGGACAGATGAAGGTCATCGTGTTGTGCGCGACGCTCGCCGCCGGTGCCATCTGGTGGCCGTGGAAGGTGTCGCCCGACGTGGCGGCGTGTACGCTCGCCGCGAGCGTCCCGCGGCCCACGGTGCCAGCGGACGAGTGCATCCGGCGGGCGCGCGACCTGCTCGAGCGTCGGGCCTGCATGCAGGCCGCGGCGCCGGATCCCCGCCCCGGCGGCCAGCGATGGCTCGACTGTGCCTGGTCTGCGGCGGCGGGACAGATCGGGTGGCTCGCCGTCCTGGTCCTGGCGCTGAACGCGATCGGGCTCGTGGCGGGGCGGCTGTTCGTCCGTCGGAGCGGGCCGGCCGTCGGCTCAACGCCCGACGCCTGAGCCCGGGCGGCCCGCCGCGGGCAGCACCCAGCCCAGGCGGCGCTCGAACGCCGTGAGCGCCGCGGCCCACCCGGCCCACGCTTCGTCGGTCCATTCCACGGTCGACGCGAAGGGCAGCAGCGTCTCGCGGAGCAGGTCGAGCGCCTGGCTGCAGGTGGCCCCCTCCCGGGGCAACACACGCTCCAGCGCGACGAGACAGATCGGCGGTGTCTCGCCCGCCGCCCGGAGCGCCGCCCCCAGCGACCGCGCCCGATCGAGATCGCCGCTCAGGAGGCCCAGCGTCGTCGCGGCATCGGCGACGAGCGCCTCGAGGCGGTCCGGCGAGGACGCCCGCCGATCGAGGACGAGGCCGATGAGCTCGTCGACCGCCAGCCGCAGGCAGAACCAGAAGGTCGACGTGTGGACCTGCGCCGAGCGCTGAAGGCCGTCGAGGTCGGCGTCGCGCCGGGCCGGCGGACGCACGGGCGCGTAGGGGAGCAGGCGCAGCGCCGCGTCGCCCGTGAGGCCGCCGTGTTCGAGGAGGCCGGCGATCCGCGCATGGTCGTCCCGCGCGATGGCGGGCGCGCGCACGGCGGGCAGCAGCGCGTCCTCCGCGAGCGCGAGCCGCATCGACAGACGCTGGGCTTCGTGCCGGATGCGCGGCGACGCCGCGGGCCCGGCGGCGTCGCGGCGGCGCGTCGGCGCGACGATGCGGGCGAGCGCCTCCACCGCGTCGTGGGCGGCCTGCGCCGCGCGGTGTAACGCCTCGTCCTCCGCCGCGAGCGGCGGAACGGCCACCTGCGGGCCCAGCGACAACCGCACGTTGAGCTGGGCGATGGCTTCCGCGACGACCGCGTCGACGGCCCGCCGGGCCGCCTCGAGGTGACGTTCCGCGTCCGTCGTTCGATCGTCCCCCACCGCCAGCCTCCGGTCGTTTCGCGCCGACATCCTGCCTCCTCGCTCGCGGCGATGCCACGACGCCCGCCCGCGCTCAACGCCAGGTGCCGCACGGCCGGGGCGCGGACGCCTGCATCGTGGCGGCGACCTCGGCGCCCCGGCCGACGACGATCTCGAACGCCGTCTCCGCGAAGACGAGGCCGGAACGGCAGGCCGCGAGGTGCACGACCCAGCTGCCCGGCTCGAGATCGGCGAGGAGCGGGCCGGCGCCGGGTCCCCACCGCCGGTGGTGGATACCGGCGTCGCTCTCGAAGCGGCCGACGACGACCTCGGCCCTGCCGGCGCCGTCGGCGTGCACCGCGAGCGTGCCCTCGGGCCAGAGCGTTTCGCGGTCGGCGAGACAGCTGCTGATGGTCAACGTGAGACACGCGAGGATGCGCATGTGTTCCTCCTGGGTCAGGGTGTCGTGAAGAGCGTGAAGGCGCCGACCACCGCCAGGGTGGCGGCGCAGCCATAGAGGAAGACCGCGCGGTCGGACGCCGTCTCGAAGCGGCCCGCCGCCGCCGGATCGCCCCGGCCTGCGTGGCGGACGAGGGCGCGGTGCTCGGCGGCGGCGGCTTCTGCGCGACTCGCCTCCACGCTGCCGAAGGTCGCGCAGGCGCCCGCCCCGACGACCAGCCCCGCGATGGCCCACTCCCGCGGCGTCGACGCCGGCCCCGCGGGCGAGCGCTCAGTGACCTCGACGGTCGGCGCGATGGGGGCGGCCTCGAGCGCGATCTCGACGACGAGAGCTTCCGGCACGCGGAAGCGGAATGTCTTCGCGGCGAAGCGGTGGCTGCCCGGGAACCAGAGCAGGTGGTCGCCGCTCGGGAGCACCGGGAGCGCCGTCAGGCCCAGCGTCTCGGCGCGCGGCAGCGCCATCCGGTGGACGCAGGGAAGCGTCTGGCCGTCGAGGCAGATCGTCACCTCCGCCGGCACCGTGGAGCGCACCCAGACGCGGCGCGGCGCCCAGGCCGCCTCGTCACAGGCGACCTCGACCACCTGCCCGACGCCGAGCTCGACGGCGCGGTGCTGGACGGCGCCATCGCCCCGGAAGAAGAAGACGTCGTGGCGGCCGGCGGCGAAGGGCCGCGGCGAGGCGGCCGGCGCGAATAGCTCGCCGTCGTCCACGCGGACGCGCGTCGCGGGGCCGTCGCAGCGCAGGGCGAGCGCCGTCTCGAGCGGCGGCGGATCCGCGTCCACGACCGTGTCCCGGCGGGCGTCGACCGTGATCCGCCGCACGAGCGGCCGATGCCCGGGGGCGGTGAACGCCAGGTCGAAGCTGCCGGCCGGGAGCGCCAGGTCGAGGGGCGCCGCGCCGAGCGGCACGCCGTTCAGTGCGACATCGACGCGGGGCGCCCCCGCCGGAGGGACGACGACGAGCCGGCCGCGGGGATCGGCCCGGGCGGCGGCATTCGGGGCCGGCAGCGGGTCGCGCGCCCCGGGGAGCGCGGCGGCGACCGCGGCGTAGACGAAGCCGGCGACCGCGTCGGGCGCGACGTGGCCCTCCTCCGCGCGCACGACGACGCCGCCCGGCGCGAACACGTCGACGCGGACCGTGTCGCCGAGGCGCGTACAGACGCGGATCGTCGCGTCGATGTCGAGCGCCCCGTCGGCGCACTTCTCCGGCCCGACGAAGCGCACCGCGAACGCCGTGTTCGCCTCGATCCGGCGCGCCACCTCGTCCCGGATCGCGCCGACGGGCAGCGCCAGCTCGACGCGGCCGCGGCGGACGTGGACGGGCAGGCTTCGCAGGGCGAAGCCGCCCGGGAAGCGCGCGAGGGCCCGCGCCTCGTAGCGGCCCGGAGGCAGGTCGATGACACGGTCGGCCCCGGGGAGCCACGATCCGCCCACGCTCCACTGAATCTCCGCCGCGCCGGCCCAGCGCGCCTGGAGGTGCACCTGGCATCCGAAGTCTTCCCATTCGGGCACGCACTCGGCGGGCGTCGCCGTCGCCTCGAGGCCGGCGACGGGGGCCGCGACCCACGCCTCGGCGTCGACCCGGGCGAGGACCTCGCGGCGGCCCTGTGAGTCCGGCCGCGACACGACGAGGCGCACCGGGTGGTGGCCGATCGGGAGGTCGACCGCGCAGGCGGGGGCGGGCTCGGTGGGGCACGGGCGCTGCTCGCCGCCCACGAACCACTGGAAGAAGAGTCCGTCGCCGCGCGCGGCCAGCTCGACGCGCCCCTCGCCGCCCTCGGCCAGGGCGTAGAAGCGCGCCGGGACGGTGACGACGTCCTCGCCACACCGGACCACGGTCAGATCGGGCGCCTGCGTCAGCGCGCAAGCCATCGCCAGGAGAGGCATCATGGGTCGACCTCCTTCACTCGCAAACGCTGTCGAGGCCAGCGCGGGCGCAGCGACCACTGAAGCAGTCGGCGTCGCCCAGGCAAGGGTGTCCCGCGCCGTAGCGGCAGAGGCCCGCCGCCTGGTCGCAGCGCATGTTGCAGCCGGCGCAGCCTGAGGGCTGGCAGCAGTCGGCATCCCCGGCACAGACCGTCTGCGTGCTCTGCTCGACACACTGGCCGCCCGCGCACATCACCTGGCGGCCCATCTGTTGGCATGCCTCGGAGCAGCACTCCGCCGCCATCTGCGGGTTGCACTGGCCGGGGAACGGGAAGACGTAGCCGTCCGGATGGCAGGCGCCGCCGTTGACGCAATCGCCATCGCGGCACTCGCGGCCGCCGCATGCGAGCAGGAGGCGCCAGCACGAACGCCCGTCGATCGCGGCGCAAACGTGGGCGTCGCCGCCCCGACACTGTCGCGCGCCGGGCGCGTCGCAGGGGTCGCACGCGGGCGGCGGAGGCCCGGCGACGCACGCGCCGCCCTCACAACGCTCGGCGCACGCCTCGACCTCGGTCCACCCGACGTCGCAGCCGGAGATCACGCATTCGAGGACACGGGCGCCGTCGCAGCCGCGCTCGCCGGGGGCGCAGCCATCGTCGCGGCAGGCCCCCTCGACCATCCGGCACTCCCCGTCGACGCACACCGAGAGATCGGCGCAGTCCTCGCGCGCGACCCAGGCACAAGAGCACGGATCGGCGTCCGCGCACTCGCAGGCCTCGACGCCACGCGAGGGGGTGCCGGCCGCGCACCGGGTCTCGCCGGGCGTGCAGCTCCGGCAGCCCTGCACGCAGCGACCGTCCTCGCACGCCTCGCCCGGATCGCAGGCATCGGCGGGCGACCAGCGCCGCCCGGCCTCGGTGTCGACGCAGGCCTCGACCGCGGTGCCGTCGGCGCCGCAGCGCCGCGCCCCGGCCTCGCATTCGTGGCGAAGGCACGGGTCGCCATCGCCGGGACCGACGCAGCGCTCGGCGCAGGCCTCCTCGCGCCAGACGGAGCACCCGGGGAACGTGGCGTGTTCGACGCAGCGGCGGAAGCGGCGGTCGTCGAGACACTCGACGGCACCCGGGACGCAGTCATCGCAGGCGCTCCGGCAGGGATCGTCGCCGGCGCGGCACGGCCCGTCGCAGTCCTCGCAGAACGTGCGCTCGGGGCATCGTTCGTGGAGCCCGAAGCGGAAGCATCCGTCGGGGAAGAGCCGCAGCCGCCAGGCATCGGCCCACTCCGCGTCGGCAAGCGGATCGTGGCATCGATCGGCGAAGCCGTCGATCTCGCTGGAGCAGCGCGCGCTGCCCGGCACGCAGGCGAACGGGTCGATCGCGCAGTCACACACGATGCCGCGGGGCACACACCCGAGGTGCGCGCATCGCGGATCGGGGTCGGCCAGATCCGGACACGGATCGCAGGCGTCGGCGAGGTCGTCGCCGTCGCGGTCCGGCGCCTCGAACGCGCCGTGCAGGCACTCGCCCTCGGAGGAGAAGTGCTCGCAGCGCACGGCGCACGTCGGCTGCGCGAGCCGCGCGCACTCCCACGGGGCGAAGTTGCAGCGCGCCGGGACGTGCGCGCAATACTCGTTGCCGTTCGCCGCCTCGCCGTCATCACACCACTCGTCGGGGCGCTCGAGACACTGCGTGACATGGTCCTTCCACAGATCGAGGGCGCAAGAGACCACGCCCTCGACGAAGCCGGCGCGCTCGACCAGCGCGAGCAGACGCCGGTCGGCGCGGCCCTCGAGGTGCTCGGCGACGAGCTCCACGACGGTCATCCAGTCGGTCGGGTCGGCGGTGGCGCGATCCAGGACGACGGCGAGCGCGTTCCAGGTGAGCTCCAGGAGGCCGATCACGAGCGAGACGGAATTCGCCGCCGCGCGCACGTCCCCCGCGCCCACGAGGACGCCGACGACCTCGGCCACGACCGCCCCGCAATCGGCGCGTCCCCGAAGCAGCTCGCCGACGAGCGGGCCGCCGCCGAGCGTCCACGCCGTCGTCGTCTCGTTGAGCCGGTCGACCAGACACGCCCAGTCGAGGGGCGGGTCGTCGCAGGCCTCGCCGACCCGCGGCGCGGGCGCGCACGCCTCCTCGAGGGCCTGCGACACGGTCGCGAGCGACGCGAGGGCCTCGGCGCCGCCGTCGGACCGGAGGCGGACGCCGCCGCGCCCGTCGAACGCCACGAGGCCCCCGGCGCCGTCGCCGCCGACGACGAGGCCGACGCGGACGCCCGCCGGAGCCGGACCGCGCAAGTCGACGGCGAGGCGCCCGTCGGTGAGGGGCGTGAAGCGGGCGTCCATCGCCGCCCCGCGCACAGCGAGCGAGGTGGCGGCGGGCGCGAGGCCCTCGCCGGCCACCAACAGGGCCAGCGCCGGGTCCTCGACGCCGCCGCCCTCGACGCGGACACACCGCCCGGGGGGGTCGCCGCCCCGCGGCGGAAGCGCGATGCAGACCGCGAGATCCTCGGCGGGACGAAGCCCGGCGACACACACCTCGCGGCCGTCGCATGGGTCGCCGTCATCGCAGACGTCGGGCCGGCGGCACGCCGTCCACGCCTCGAGCACGGGCCCGGCGCACGCCGCGTCGGGGCCGTCGGCGAGCGCGGCGACGCAGGTCTCGAGGTCGCGCAGCGCCCCCGCCAGGCACGCGGGCACCGCGGCGGCGAGACAGACGCGGTCGAGCGCGCCGACCGGCGCCATCTCCGCGGGCAGCGCGAGGCCCAGCGCGCCGGCGACCGCGCCGCCCTCGACCGCGCGCGCGGCCCCGCCGGCGAGGACGGCGCCGCCGCCGGCGTTCCCGACGAACAGACCGTCGGGAACGCGGGCGACGATGAACGCACCCGCGCCGGCGCCGTCCTCGTGTTGGAACATGCGGACGCGACGCGCGCCGTCCGACCGCTCGGCGGTGTGGACGACGAAGGCGCCCGCGCGCAGGCGCGCCGCGGCGGTCCAAGGTCCGAAGCCGGCGGCGTCGAGCCAGGCCGTCAGGACCGCGGCCTCGTGGTCGCTGGCCGTGAAGCGGGCCCGGTCGGTCAGGTCGTCGGCGAGCGCCGTGGCCGGGCGCTCCTCGCCCGACGGCGCGGTGCAGCCCGCGGTCGCGGCCCACAGGCTAAGGAAGACGGCAGTCCTCATCGGTGTCTCCATCGCAGTCGTTGTCCGTGTGGTCGGAACAGACCTCGCGACGCGGGCGGACCTCGCCCACACACGCCGCCTCCCATCGGCCGTTCGTACAGCGACGCTCGCCGCGATGGCAGGCGCCCACCTCGGGCCCGTCGCCACAGGGCATCGGCGGCACCTCGTCGACGCGCCCGTCGCAGTCGTCGTCCTCGCCGTTGCATGCCTCGGGCGCGGGCTCGCCCGGCGCGACGTCGCAGGCGGCGTCGCCCGCCTCGCGGCACGCGACGTGCCCCGCCCGCGCGCAGCGCCCGATCCCGGCGACACATCCGGCGCCGAGGCCGAAGCCCTCGTCGGCGCGGCCGTCGCAGTCGTCGTCCGCAGCGTCGGTCTGCCGGCCGTCACAGACCTCGTCCGCCGGGAGCACCGCCCCGAGGCAGGGCGACCACGCGCTGCCATCGGCCGCGCACTCGCGCTTGCCGGGCACGCAGCGGCCGACGCCCTCCTGGTGCGCAGGCCCCGGCCAGCAGGCCTCGACGCGCCCCGGCTCGCAGACGCACGTCTCGGGCGAGGGCACCTCGCAGCCCGCCCAGAGCCCGTCGCGACAGACCTCGACGCCGTCGCGCGCGCAGCGGGCCAGGTGGCATGCCCGGACCGCGCCCTCGTCGACGCGGCCGTCGCAGTCGTCGTCCTCGCCGTTGCAGTCCTCGGCGCCGGGCGCGCCGTAGCCCTCGCAGGCGGAGTCGACGCCGGCGACGCGCACCCGCATGCCTTGGTGGCAGCGGCCGCGGCCGACGAGCGCCGGCGGGAGCGGGGAGCAGGGACGCTCGATCGCGAGGCCGGAGAGGCAGAGACGGACGGCCGCGGCGGGGCAGGCGCCGTCGGGGATGGCATCCGCGCCGCAGTAGACGTCGCAGACGCCGCGCGCGCCGGGCGCGTCGGTGATCCGGCAGCGCTCGACGCCGTTGCAGGCATCGCCGTCGTCGCACGCGTCCAGCCCCGCGGGCGTGGCGCAGGCGGCCAGCGCGCGGGCGACGGCGGCGAAGCAGGTCGCTTCGGGGACGCCGACGGGGGCGGCGCCGCCCCGCAGCCGCCGCGCCCACCCCGCGGCGAGGCGGCCGAGGCAGCCGTCGCCCGCCGGCGCCACGACCCGGGCCGCGCAGCGCCAATCGAGATCGGCGCGCGGCGTACACTCGGCGTTCGGCGCATCGTCCCAGACCGGCTGGAAGACATCCGGCCTGTCGGCCGCCAGCGCCGCATAGTCGAGGGCGGCGGGCCGCTCGTGCGCGTCGCGCGGCAGGTCGACGCCCCCGGTGCCGTCGAACAGCGTGACGCGCCCGCCATCGAAGAGGACCGCCCACGCGAGGCCGCGGGTGCCGCGGCGCGCGTGGACGGCGACGCCGGCGTCGGCGCGGTGGTCGTGGCGCAGCGGCAGCATCGACACGGCGAGGTCGTCGGCGGGCCACGTCCGCCAGCCGCGCTGCCCCTCGTCGGGCGAGAAGCCCGCCGCGCCCAGCACGTCGAGCAGCGTCCAGAGGGACGTGCCGGCGAGGCCCGCGCCGGCCTCGGCGAGGACCTCGGCGAACGGACCGGCGGCGACCCGCGGCTCGACGCGATCGGCGTCCTCGGCGAGACAGCCGGCGAGCGCGAAGGCGAGCAACGCGGCGGGCAACCCTCGAGACATGTCCCCCTCCCTTCGAGGGCGAACATACGGGGCGTCCGTCCGGCGCGCCCGGGACAAGAAGGGGCGATTTTGTCCCCGTGCGCGGCCTTGACCGCCGTCCGCGGCGGACCGAATACTGCCCTCTGCCGGAGGACCCATGTTCCAGCCCGACGAGCCGTTCGTCCTGGTCTCGGCCTGGGACGGCTGGCGCCGCCTCGACGAGCCGTGGCGCCACGAGTGGCTGATCGACCAGGCGGCGGCGGCGCTGTTCGACACATCCGACGATCGGGCGCTGCTGGCGCTCAACGCGGCGGCCTCGCTGCTGACCTTCGAGCTACGCCAGGGCGAGGCGTGGCCGGCGCGCTGCGCGGGCCAGCTCGTCGAGGCGGCGGGGCGCGCGCTGAGCACCCGCCGCCCGCCGCGTTGCGAGACCTGCGCGCCCCAGACGCCGGCGGCGTGGCGGCCAGAGTTCGTCATCGATCCGTCGGCGCCGCCCGACGTCCGCTGGTTCTACGTGTTCGGCGCGCTGTTGCTCGCCGAGAACGCCTTCTTCCGCGGAGGCTGGCGCTTCCAGCAGCGGGCGGGCGGGCCGCTCGGGTGGGGCGAGGTCGCGCCGACGCGCGCCGCCCTCGCGGACCGCCTGCGATCACAGGGATGGCTCGCGGTCGGCGAGGATCACGCGGTGTGTCTGCGTGTGTTCCTCCTCTTCCTCGTCGCCGCACGCGAGGCATTGGGCATCGGCGAGGACCGCCTCGCCTTCATGAGATACGTGCGCGCCGCGGTGCTCCCGGCGGAGTCCGCGACGGGGCACCCACAGGCGCGGGCATCGGCCGTGGAGGCCTTCGACAAGGGGATGCAGCGCGTGAAGCCTTATGCCCGGCAGCTCGAGGGCCTGGCGCGCGGCCGGGAGGCATACGTGCTCTTGCACTCCGCCCTGAAGCGCCTCCTCGCGCGCCTGGGCCTCGGCGATGCGGCCGGCGACCGGGACGTGTCCGGGCCGGGGGACGGCGACCGCTCCGGCCCTCGTTTCCGGGACGGCGGCGCGGCGCTCGAGGGCGCGCTCGCCGCCGCCGACCTCTTCGAAGCGCTCGCCGAGCACGAGGGCGGGCTCGACCTCGCGGGCGCGCGGCGCCTCCTCGACCCGCGGCTCGACCGCCTCGAGACGGCGGTCGAGCGACGTCACCCGGATGGCGTGGCGGCCTTCCGCGAGGCCCTGCGCGCCGAGCTTCGGGCGATGCGCGACGCGCCGCCCGCCGAGCCGTGGTCGGCGCTGGCGCTGGCGGTCGTCGAGGCCCGGATGCGCCCGCGCGGCGCGTGGCTGCGGGCCCTGGGGCCGGCCGGCGTGCCCCGGTGGGCATGGAGCGTCGCCGCGGCGGGGCTCGCGGCGGCCGCGCTGGTGCTCGCGTGGCCCTCGCCGGAGGCGGCGACGGGGATCGTGGACTGGGCGCCCGAGGCCGGCGCGGGCCTGCACGCCCCGGACGAGGGCGGCTGCGAGGCCGCCCGGCTGCACGAGCGCCTCCGCCCCCAGCTGGCGGCGCGGTTCGACCACGTCGAGGCCGACGGGGATCGCTACGCCGTGCGCCTGGGCGACGCGCGGACCGAGCTCCGCCTGCGCGCCGTCGAGCGCCTCGGCGGGCGCTGCCGGGCGGAGCTGACCTGGCCGGCCGAGCCGTCGATCGACGCCCGCGTCCGCGACGCGCTGCGCGCGGCGGGCGAGGCGCCGTGAACCGCGTCCGCGTCGCGCTCCTCTTCGCCGCCGCACCGTCCCCGGGCGCCGTGAGCCGCGTCCGCCACGCGCGCCCCCTCGCCGCCGCACCGTCCCCGGGCGCCGACAGCCGCGCCCGCCGCGCGCGCCCCCTCGCGGCCATGCCGCCCCTGGCGTCGCGCGCCGCCTGCGGGGCGCCGTGAACCGCGCCGGCACCTGCCTCGCGCTGCTCCTCGCGGCGGCCGCGCCCCTGGCGGCGCTGGCGCTGCGCGCGGCCGAGCCCCTCCCCGCCGCGGGGCCGACGCCCTCGCAGACCGGCTGGACGGGCCTGGTCCGCGCGGCGCGGGACGGCGCGCCCGGCCTCCTGGCGCCGCTCGACGCGGGCGACGACCGCCGCCTGCGCGAGGCGCTGTCGCGCGTCGGAAGCGAGCTGCACGCCGCCGGCATCGCCCTGGATCTCTTCGTCCTCGACGTCGAGGCGGCGACCACGCGCGCCCCGGCCTACGGCTCGGCGCTCGCGGCGGTCCGCGGCCAGTGCCTGACCCCGGCGCTCACGCCCCCGGTCGTCCTGTGCGACGTGGCGCTGCTGCGGGCGCTCGACACCGAGGTCGGGCGCTTCTCGGCCGACGCCTGGTGGCGCGACCCCCTGTGGACCGCGCTCGGCGGCGGCCTCGTGCGCATGTGGCTCAACGAGCAGGCGGACCGCACGTTCGCCGCCGGGCTGGAGGCGGCCGTCGAGCGCGCGGCCCGGCACCTCGGCCTGCCCACGGAGGTCGAGATCGCCGCCGAGATCGAACGGATGAGCGGCGGCTCGGCGCCCGGCGGCACGCAGACGCTCGCCGAGAGGCTCGGGAGCGGCGTCCGGGCGGCGGTCGTCCGCCACGCCCGCCGCGAGCTGCCGCCGGTCGCGATGCGGGTGCTGATGTGGAACGGGTGGGCCGCCCTGTCGCCGGAGAGCGAGGGGCGACGCCGCGAGCGCATCACGGCGCTCGGCGCCCGCGTGGCCGAGGGCTACGTCCGGGCGGCGCTCGAGGCCGCCGCGGCGGGCGACCGCCTGGACCTCCTCACGGGCGCCGTCCGCTTCGTCGTGCTCCATGAGATGGCGCACATCTTGTGGCCCACGCAGGCCGCCCCCGGCGGACCGTGCACCGAGCTGTCCGGCGACGCGCCGGCGCGGAGGCTCCGGAGCGCCGCCCAGCGGGGCGAGCGACGGGCCGATCTCTTCGCGTTCATGCAGGCGGTCCCCATGCCTGCCGGCGAGGGCGTCGACGCCGGCGCCGTGCCCCGACTGATGGGCGCCGTCCTGGCGCTGCGCGCCCTCCACGGGCTCGCCGGGGACACCGCCGGCGAGCGGCCGATGCCCGTGCCTTCCGACCTGCGGGACGCGCTCGCCGCGCTCCCGGTGACGCGGGCGGCGATCGAGCGCCGCGGCGGGCTGACGAGCGCCGCGTTCCCGCCGGTCCACGGCGCGCCGGACCTCCGCCTGCAGCATGCCTTCACGCTGCTGGCACCGCCGATGAAGGGCGAGCATCGGCTCGTGTACCGGCCGATGTTCGCGTGGCACCTGGCGAAGGCGGCGTGGTGCGGCGTCCGCCGCGGCCCGGCCACGGAGCCGGCGCTCGAGCGCCTGCGCTGGGCCGCGCGCGCCATCGAGCGGCTCGAGCGGGGCGGATCGCCGGCGGGGCTGCTCGACGACCTGCCCGCGCCCGAGCTCGAGGTCGGGACGCTGGACGCGTCCCCGGAGGCGACCGACGCGCTCGAGCGCTTCGTGCTCACCCGGAGCGTCGAGCAGGCGCTGGACCTCGC
>CAUJDF010000076.1 GCA_963169045.1 Myxococcota bacterium | reverse complement strand
ACGATCACGCCGCCGTCGGGCAGCGCGTCCAGGGCATCGAGGCCGCTCAGGCTCCGCAGTCGCGGGTTGTTGCGCAGGTTCAGGTAGCGGAGGGTGCGCAGGCTCGCCAGGCCGCCGAGGTCGGGCAACACGTCCATGCGGTCGAGGTTCAAGCTTCGGGCCGACTCCAGCGCGGAGAAGCCGGAGAGGTCCGCGAGCGCGTCGAGGCCGGCGAGGCCCAGGGGCCCGCCGATCGTCCGCAGCGCGGGGAAGTCCAGCGTCACGAGCGCCGGCGCGTCGCCGAGCGCCAGGGCGTCGGCGACCTCGCGCAGCGCGGGGAACGCGACGCGGCGGACGGCGACGTTGCGCTCGAGGCGGATCGTGCCCGCCGTCTCGAGGCGGGTCAGCGCCGCGATCTCGGCGAGGCCCGTCCCGCGCAAGACGAGCTCGCCGGTGATGCTGCGCAGGCACTCGAGCGCCGACAGGTCTGCAACGCCGGCGCCGTCGACGTAGAGGTTGCCCTCGATGTGGCCGCAGGACGCGACGGCGGCGAGATCGGCCGCGTCCTCGACGGCGAAGTCCGCGAGACAATTCTCGGCGGGGCAGACGTCGGTGCAGCGACCCTCGTCGCAGGCGGCGTCGGCGCCGCAGCCGGGACCGCAGCTTCCGCCGCAGCCATCGCTGCCGCACTCGCGGCCCCCGCAGGCCGGCACGCAGCCGCACCGGCCCGTCGCCGGGTCGCAGGCGTCGCCGGCGCCGCAGCCGGGACCGCAGGTGCCTCCGCAACCGTCGGCGCCGCACTCGCGGCCCTCGCACGCCGGGACGCAGTCGCAGCGGCCCGTGTCCGGATCGCACGCGACGCCGCCGGCGCAGCCGGGACCGCAGGCCCCGCCGCAGCCGTCGTCGCCGCACTCGCGGCCGTCGCACCGCGGCACGCAGGCGCACGTCCCCTCGGGGGTGCAGCTCTCGGTGTCGGGGCACGCGCCGCACTCGACGCCGCAGACCGGATCGGGTCCGCAGGCCCGCTCGCCGCACCGCGGCGCGCACGGACACGCGGCCTCGGTGTCGCCGGCGCTCGGGAAGTCGCCGCGGATGGCGAAGCCGCCGAGGTCGACCTCGATCGTGCGGCCGTCGGCGCGCGCGAGGCGGACGCGGCCGGAGAAGCGCGCCGTCGTCGCGCCGATACACGACGAGCGCGCCGTCCGGTCCGGCACGCGCGCCACGAATCGGAGCGCCGGCGCGCCGGACGCCAGCGTGTACTCGCCCTCGTCGTCGTCGGACCAGCCGGGACAGAAGCTGTCGGCGGCGAGGCGCGCCTCGGTGAGCGCGATCGGGGCGCCGCCCGCGCTGGCGAAGGCGAGGCTCAGCTCGCACCCCAGGCCCGCCTTGCGCAGGCGGAAGCGCGCGCCGACGACGCAGCCGTCCTCGTCGACGTCGATGTCGAGCTTGTGCTCCACCTCGGCCTCGACGGGCTCGCCGGTGAAGTCGATGTCGGCGACGTCGTTGCGCAGGAGCCCCTCGGCGACGGGCGGCGCCTCGCACGTCCCGCGCACGACCGGGGCGGCGTCGGCGCCCGGCGGCGACGCATCGGCGCCCGGCAGCGATGCGTCGCCGGCGCCCGGCGGCGACGCGTCCCCGGTGCCCGCGCCGTCGTCGCACGCGACGAGCGCGAAGAAGGCGGCCAGCGCCAGCCATCGCATGTGTGCCTCCCCCCGTCGATCCGCAGATCGCTGCATCGCACGCTGCGCGGGGCTTCTGCAATGCGCGCCACCGGGCGTATCCTCGCGGGCGCATGGAACTGGGCCTGCGAGACAAGGTGGCGCTCGTCGCCGGGGGCGGGCGCGGCGTGGGACGCGCCGTCGCCGAGCGGCTCGCCGCGGAGGGCGCCCGCGTCGCCGTCGTCGCCCGCACCGCCGCCGAGGTGGACGCGACCGCGGACGCGCTGCGCGCTGCGGGTGCCGTCGCCCACGCGGCCACCGCGGACCTCGCCGATCCGGCGCAGGTCGAGTCGCTGCTGCGCGAGGTGCGCGCCGCGCTCGGGCCGCCGACGATCCTCGTGCTCGCGGCGGCGGCGATGTTCCGGCCGAGGAAGCTGCACAATGTCGACGCCGCCGAGGCCGCGGCGCTGCTCGCGGCCGACGTCGGCAGCGCGGTGCACCTGTGCCGCCTCGCGCTGCCCGACATGATGCTCGCGCGCTTCGGCCGCATCGTCGCCACCGGCAGCGTCGCCGGCCGCATGGGCATCGCCGGCGGCACGCTCTACGCGACGGCGAAGGCGGCGCTCGAGGGCCTCGCGCGCGGCCTCGCCGTCGACTACTCGCGTTTCGGCATCACCGCCAACGTGGCGCTGCTCGGCTTCGTCGACACGGAGCGCTTCCGCGCGCGCATCGGCGACGACCCCGAGGCGCGCGACCGCCTGGCGCGCGGCACGGCGCTGCGCCGCCTGTGCGCGCCTGCCGAGGTCGCCGACGTCGTCACCTTCCTGTGCTCCGAACGCGCGAGCATCGTCACCGGCGCCGTGGTCGAGGCGACCGGCGGCCTGCACCTGAACAACGTGGTATGACGCGATGAACGCAGCGCCGACGGCGCGCAATCCCGGCCGGACGGCCCTGAACGCCGCGGTCGTCCTCGTGGCGATGGCGCTCGCGGCCTACGGCGGCGCGATGGGCATCTACCTCGGCGTGTTCTTCGTGGCCACGCTGCAGCGCAGCGAAATCGCCGCGCCGGGCCTCGGCTTCGTCGCTGCGCTCGCCGCCGCCATCGTCGCGCTCATCCCGCTCGCGGCCTGGGCGGCGCGCCGCGTCACCGGCTGGCGCTGGACGCCCTGGGCCGTCGTCGCCGCGGCAATGATCAGCGCCGTCCTGCGCGTCTCACCCTGGACCTGACGCCAGCCGGCGCATCAGCTCGGCCACCGGCAGGATCTCGCGGCAGCGGTGCCCGTTCGCCCCGACGAAGAAGAAGCCCTCGGGATCGCCGCGCGCCGCGTCGAGCAGGTGGTCGGCGATGCAGTAGCGCACCTGGTGCGCGACGCACGTGGCGAGGCACTGGTAGTGGCACTTGAAGCCGGGGTACTCGCCGCGCTCGAAGCGCTCGATGAGCGGCGTGCGCACGACGCGCGCCCACAGGCCGACCGGCGTGCGCACGAGCGTGATGTCCTGCTCGCGCAGGCCGAGGTAGAGCGACTTGTAGTAGGGGTCGGCGTCGCACTCCTCGGTGACGACGAAGCGCGTGCCGAGCTGCACCGCGCCGGCGCCGAGGTCGAGCATGCGCCGCGCGTCGCCGTGGTCCCAGATGCCGCCGGCGGCGATGACCGGGAAGTCGCCCCAGCGGCGCGCCTCTTCGACGACGCGCGGCAGCAGCGCTTCGAGGCGCGACTCGGGCGCGTCGATCTCCTCGCGCTTGAAGCCGAGGTGGCCGCCGGCGAGCGGCCCCTCGACGACGACGGCGTCGGGCAGCCGGCCACCGTGGAAGTGCTGCCAGTGACGACAGATGAGGAAGAGCGCGCGCGGCGACGAGACGATCGGGACGAGCGCCACGTCGGCGTCGCCCACGAGCCCGGGCAGGTCGAGCGGCAGGCCGGCGCCGCTGACGATGGCCTGCGCGCCGCCCTCGACCGCGGAGCGCACGAGGTCGCCGTAGTGCGTGATCGCGACCATCACGTTGACCGCGACGAGGCCGCGGTCCCCGGCGAGGTCGCGCGCGGCGCGCACCTCGGTGCGGAGCACGTCGACGCCGTGCGGGTCGTCGCGCTCGCGGGCCGTCCGCGAGGCCAGCGTGGACGTGCCGCCGAGGCCCTGCGCGGCGAGCGTGCCCATCCCGCCCGCGGCGGCGACGGCGCCCGTGAGGCGGTGGCGCGAGATGCCCACGCCCATCCCGCCCTGGACCACGGGGACGTCGAGGCGGCGGCCGCGGATCTCGAGAGCAGGCAGCGTCAGCGCCTGATCCCCAGCAGCAGGCCGTCCGGCGTCGGGATGCAGACGGTGTCGAAGTGCGCCACCGACTCCTCGTGGAAGCGGCGCATGCTCGCGGCGGCGGGCGTGTCCTCGAGCAGGTGCCCGAAGAGGTACGCGTTGTCGGCGAGCAGCAGGCCGCCCGTGCGCAGGTGGCGCGTCGCCCAGCGGCCGTATTCGGGGTAGCCCTCCTTGTCGGCGTCGAGGAAGACGGCGTCGAACGGTCCGTGCGTCTCGAGCGAGGCGAGCGTGTCGAGCGCCGGCCCCTCGACGACGGTGACGCGGTCGGCGACGCCGGCGCCGGCGAGGTTCGCGCGCGCCACGGCCGCATGCTTCGCCTCGAGCTCGCACGTCCAGAGGTGGCCGCCGGGCGCGAGGCCGCGCGCGATGCGGATGGCGGAGTAACCGGCGAGCGTGCCCACCTCGACGACGCGCCGCGCGCCCGTCAGGCGCATGAGCAGCGTGAGCAGGCGGCCCTCCTCGGGGCCGACCTGGATGGCGGGCATGTCCTCGCGGTCGGGCGCGGCGAAGGCGGCGGCGAGGCCGGCGTCGTGGGCCGCGTGCACGCGGTCGATCCACTCGAGGATGCGGGGGTCGGCGTAGCGCACGCCGGCGCGGGAGTCGGAGTCGGCCATGCCGCCCAGTTCACTCCGACCCGGGCGCGATGGCAAGCGTCTACAGCCGGAGCTGCGGTCCCACGGCGACGAAGAAGATGGGGACGTGCAGGAAGCCGTCGTCGCCGTGGCGCGTCTCGTGGGAGCCGTCGTGGGAGCCGAAGAGCGTGCTGTAGAAGCCGACGTCGGCCACGACGCCGAAGCGCTCGCCGAGGTCGTAGATCGCCTCGACGTCCGCGCCGAGGTTCACGCCGCTGCCGCTGAAGTCGTCGCCGCCGATGCTGAACGAGTAGAAGTTCCAGCCGAGCACGAGGCCCGGCCGCAGGCGGAAGACCTCGGTCTCGACCAGGTTCGTCTCGGCCGACACGCCGACGCTGAAGACGCTCGTCGCGCAGTCGTCGCAGTCGCGGCTGCCGACGTCACCGCCGATGTCCTCCTTCGGCGTCGGCTGGTCGGCGTAGAAGATGTAGCCGCCGAGCGCCATGTTCTCGGTGACGGGCACGGAGCCCTGCGCCGACAACATGAGCCCCGCGTCCGTCTCGAACGTGTAGCCCGACGGCGTGATCTCGCCGCCGAGCTGCGCGCCGCCGAGCAGCGAGACGTCGGCCTGCCGTGGCGCTGCCTGCGCCGCCGAGACGAGCACGCACGCGCCGACCGGCGCCCACCCCCACGCCTTCCGATCCATCGATGTCCCCCTGCAGAGGGCCGTAGACGTAGCGCAGGATCGCGGGCGTTTCCACGGTCCTCGCGGCTATCATGCGCGGGCGGAGGCGCGTGGATGGTGCGGACGTTCGTGGTGACGATGGCGCTGGGAGTGGCGGCCTGCGGCGGCGACGAAGCCGCGTCTCCGGACGCTGGCCGGGCCGAGGACGCGGCGGCGCCGCACGAGCCGGACGCCACGCCGCCGCGACCCGACGCGAGCGAGGGCGCCGACGCGGCGCCGACGGTGGACGCGACGCTGCCGGACGCGGCGCCCTGCGGTTCCGGGACGGAGCCGCACGCCGACAGTGGTTGCGGAACGCAACCGCGTGAGGCGCCCGACGCCGCGCCCCCGGCGCCCACCGGCCGGCCGCGCTTCGCCATGCCCATCCACCCCGACGACCGCCAGTACATCCGCCGCAGCCCGATCTTCGGCGTCGACCACGACTCGGAAGCCTTCAGCGGCGGCGAGCGCTGGCGGTGCCGCAACTACGCGGGGCGGCAGTTCCCGTTCTGCTACGACCAGCACGAGGGCAGCGACTTCATGCTCGCCGGCGACTTCGACCGCATGGACGCCGGCTCGGCGCGCATCGTGGCCGCGGCCGGCGGCGAGGTGGTGCGCGTCGAGGACGGCCACTATGACCGTTGCCACGGCAGCCTCGACGACTTCGACGTGACGTGCGACGGCCACCCCAAGGTCGCCAACCGCGTGCACGTCCGGCATGCGCTCGGCTGGGAGACCGAGTACCTGCACCTGAAGAACGGCAGCGTGACCGTGGCCGTCGGCGACCGCGTGCGCTGCGGCGACGTGCTGGGCCTCGTCGGCTCGAGCGGCAACTCGACCGCGCCGCACCTGCACTTCGAGGTGCGCGGGCCCGACGGCGCGCTCTGGGATCCTTTCGCCGGGCCGGCCAGCCAGCCCGACTCGCTGTGGGCCGAGCAGGCGGCGGGCGACGGCCTGCCGTCCGACGCCTGCGACGCCGCCTGGGGACCCCCATGAAGCAGTACCTCGACCTGCTGCGCCGGATCCTCGACGAGGGCCACGACCGCGACGACCGCACCGGCGTCGGCACGCGCAGCGTCTTCGGCCACCAGATGCGCTTCGACCTCGGCGCCGGCTTCCCGCTCGCGACGACGAAGCGCGTGCACCTCAAGTCGGTCATCCACGAGCTGCTGTGGTTCCTGCGCGGCGAGACGCACGTGGCGTCGCTCAAGGCGGCGGGCGTCTCGATCTGGGACGAGTGGGCGACGGCGGAGGCGTGCGCGCGCTTCGGCCGCGCCCCCGGCGATCTCGGGCCGATCTACGGCCACCAGTGGCGCAACTACGGCGCGACGCAGCGCAGCGACGGCACCTGGGATCCCGACGGCGTCGACCAGATCCGCCGCGTCGTCGATCAGATCCGCCGCCATCCCGAGAGCCGCCGCCTCATCGTCACCGGCTGGAACCCGCGCGAGGCCGACCAGGTCGCGCTGCCGCCGTGCCACACGCTCTTCCAGTTCTACGTCGACGCCGGGCGGCTGAGCTGCCAGCTGTATCAGCGCAGCGGCGATGTGTTCCTCGGCGTGCCGTTCAACATCGCGAGCTACGCGCTGCTCACGATGATGATCGCGCAGGTGACCGACCTGCAACCCGGCGACTTCGTTCACACTTTCGGCGACGTGCACCTGTACCGGAACCATATGGATCAAGCGCAGTTGCAGCTTGCGCGCGAGCCGCGGCCGCTGCCGGTGATGCGCCTCGACCCGGGCGTGCGCGCGCTCGAGGACTTCCGCTTCGAGCACTTCCAGCTCGAGGGCTACGATCCGCACCCTGCCATCCGCGCGCCGGTGGCGGTGTGAGGCCGCTCGCGCTCGTCGTCGCCGTCAGCGAGAACGGAGTGATCGGCCGCGACGGCGGTCTGCCGTGGCACCTGCCCGAGGACCTGCGGCACTTCCGCCGCGTCACCACCGGGCATGCCATCGTGATGGGACGCCGCACCTGGGAGTCGATCGGCCGCGCGCTGCCCGATCGCCGCAGCATCGTCGTGACGCGCACGCCAGGATACGTCGCGCCCGGCGCAGACATCGCGCCGTCGCTCGAGGCGGCGCTCGCGCTCGCGTACGCCACCGACCCGGAGCCGCGTGTCATCGGCGGCGGCCAGCTCTACGCGGCGGCGCTCCCGCTCGCCACGCGGATCTACGTGACCCGCGTGCACCGCGTCGTCGACGGCGACACCTACTTTCCGGCGCTCGACGAAGGGGAGTGGGTGGCGGCGGAGAAGCGCGAAGGCGACGGCGCGACCTACGTCACGCTCGACCGCCGCTCGTAGTCACTGCGCGTCGGGGGCGGGGCGGGCGGCGTCGGCGGGCGCCGCGTCGGCATCGGCGCCCGCGTCCGAGGCGACGCCGGCGTCGGCCGCGGGCGCGGCGTCGGACCCGACGCCCGCGTCCGGCCCGACCGCCCCGCACGTCTCGAGATCCTCCGCCGGCAGCGCGTCGAGCGGCTCGGCCTTCATCGCGAGGATGTTGGCCGGGTTCTCCTGGCGGTTCAGGAACATGAGGTAGAGGCGCGCCGCATCGCCGAGGCACTCGGGCCCGAGCACCACCGACTGCCGATACACCTGGTCGTCCCGGGTGGCGGGCGGATCGATCTCGGCGTCGCGCGTGAGCACGGCGGCGCCGTCCTCGACCGCGATGCCGACGGGCGCACCGCGCCGGACGGCGACGCCGAGCTGCGCCGGGCCGCCGCCGCCGAAGACGGCGCCGAGCCCGCCGAGCCCGCCGCCGCCGACGACGGTCCACGACAGGCGCACCGCGGCGGTGCCCGCGGGCACGTCGACGTAGTGCTGCGCGAAGCCGGGCACGAAGGCGCGCAGCCCGGCGACGCCGGCGCTGGCGGTGCCTTCGACGACGCGCGGCAGGAGCGTCGCGCGCCAGTTGGTGAGCCGCTGCGCGCGCTCGCACTCGATCACTCCGAAGTCGCGGAGGATGCCGCGGACGGTCGCCTCGATCTCGGCCCCTTCGCCGGCGGCCTCGGCGAGGATGAGCTCGCCGGCGAGCGGCATCGTCGTGCTCGGCCCGAACTGCTCGAGCGCGCGGAAGATGATGCGGTCGGCCGCCTCGGCGCCGATCGCGTCGCGGATGGCCCAGGTGGCGCTACCGATGATGCGGCCGTCGGCGTGCACCTCGTCGGCGAGGTCCGCGGGGCATCGGCGAGGGACGGACAGGTCTCGCACCGCGGTCGCGTCGAGCTCGCCGAGGCCGTAGCGGCCGATCACCGCGTCGCCGGCGATCGACGCCGCGAAGTAGTCGGCGAGACCCTCGTTCATCGCGCGCGGGTCGTCGTTGAGGCCGTAGGCGTCGAGCACGCGCGTCTGCAGGCGCGACGTCCCGATCACCGCGTGCGTGTACTCGTGGTAGATGACCCGCGCGTCGTACGCGAAGTCGACGCTGGCCTGCCCGAAGATGATCGAGTCGCCCTCGCGCGGCGGCAGGCCGAAGCTCTGCGCCAGCTCGTTCCAACTCTCCTCGGGGAAGTACGCGGCGTTCGGGAACGCGATCCAGCCGTCGGGGCCGATGTCGAGGCCGGGGATGGGCAGGCGCGGCTCCGTCTTGAACTGCACGTTCACGAGCGAGTAGAGCGAGTCGTCGCGCCCCGTGAAGCCGAACGTGCCCTTGAAGAAGTCGTGCACGCGGTTCACGTGGAAGTACATCATCACTTCCGCGAAGCGGTCATTGGGATCGGCGTCGTCGGCGGGCGGGGCGATGCTCAGGTAGTGGCCGTCGGCGTCGGGCCGCGCCGTCTGCACCTCGTGGCACAGCGAGACGGTGATCCGCAGGCCGCCGAGGTCGGGCGTCGCGGTCAGCCCGCCCGGCTCGTTGATGCAGTTGTGGACGTTGGCCCAGGCGTTGGTGAGGCGGCCCTCCGGGTTGTTCGTTTCGGGGAGCGTGACCTCGGTGAGCTGGCCGTCGTCGGTGATCGGGTCGCCGGCGTAGATCCGGGCGCGGGGCTCGGTCAGGTGCGGCGGCGGCGCCGCGTCGGGCGTCAGCGCGTCGGGCGCGCGCGCGTCCGCCGCCGCGGCGTCGGCGGTCCGGGCATCGGGCGTCGCCCCGTCGGCGGCCGCGTCGTTCGCCGCCGCGTCGGCGAGGGGGAGGTCTCCGTCGTTCTTCGTGCCGTCCTCGCCACACGCGGCGAGGAACAAGGCCGCCGAGAGGATCGCGCGTGTCTTCCGCATCAGCGCACCACCCGATCTTCGACACCGATCACGCGGCCGGCGTGGGCGTCGACCAGCACGACCAGGTGCTCGAGCATCGGCACGCGCGCCACGGTCACCTCGAAGCCCTCGACGCCGATGTCACCGGCGGGGATCACCACGGGACGCGCGGCCAGCGCGGTGCCCGCGAGCGCCTTCGTCGCGAGCGCGCGCGCCGCGTCCCCGTCGATCGTCGCCGGCTCGACGCGCTTCAAGGGCTCGGAGTCGTTCACGATCCGGATGACGCGCTGCTGCCCGTCGAGCACGACCGTCACCGACGCGCCGCGCACCGGCGCCGCGCCGTGCCGCTGGACGAACCGCACCGTCGTGCGTCCTTTCGTCTCGCTGACGTCGGCCACCGACAGCCCCGGGCCGAACAGGCCGGGCCAGCGCGCGAGGGCGCTCTGGGCGCGCTCCGCGGGCGTCGCGCCGCTCGTCTCCGTCGCAAGGCCGGTGATCATCGCCGCGCGTCCGTCGCGCCAGACGACGCGCCCGCCGTCGACGGTCGGCGCGCCCGGCGCCACCTGCGCGGCCGCGACGCCGCCCCACAGCCACGCCGCGGTCGCGCACCGCAGCCCAAAGCTCCCCCGCATGCCGTACCTCCGTGCGAAGGAGGATAGGGTGTGCCATCGGAGCGCCGCCGTGCAAAATGCTGCGCCGTGCGACACCTCGCCGCCCTCCTCGCGCTGCTCGCCGCCGCGCCGGCCCATGCCGACGACCGCACCGTCGTCTTCTTCGTGCCGGAGCTGCGCGGGGCCGTGACGCTGGGGGTCGAGGCGCGCTCGGCGATCGAGCGGGCGGTCCTGTCCGGCGTCTCCACGACGCCGACGACGGCGGTGGTCGGCCACCTCGGCTACCGGCTCTACCTCGACGGTCACGGGAGGCGGTCGGTGGGCGCCTACCTGGCCGCCGGCGCCACCGCGAGCGAGGCGGGGCGCACCGCGGTGACGCACCTGGACGCCGGCGTGTCCCTTCAGCTGCGCGCCGTCAGCCCCGAGTTCTTCTACTGGATGCTGGGCGCGTTCGCCGAAGCGGGCCCGGTGTTCCCGAGGGAGGCCCCGCCCGAGCGCGTCAGCGACGCCGCCGGCTTGCGATGGGCGGCGGGGGTCGAGACGGGGCCCGGCGTGCTCTGGTTCCTCGATCCGTGGCTCTTCGGGGACGTCTCGGGGCGCGTCGGCGTGCAGTCGATCACGGTCGCCGGCGGCGACTCGGTGATGTTGTTCGCGGGGATGCGCCTGACGTTCGACCTGACGCACCGGTGAAAAGACAGGGGACGGGGGCGACCGCTCCCGTGGAGCCGCCGCCGGATGCGCGAGTCGCCTCCGTCCCCTGCGGCTACCGCTTGTCCTCGAGCGCGCCGAGGCGCGTGCCGAGCTGGCGGACGACGGCGACGAGGCGATCGAGCATCCCCTGGGACTCGGTGGCCGCCGCGGTGCCGAGCGCCTCGAGCTTCGCCTTCGCGCGCTCCAGCAGCGAGGCGTCGTCGGGCGCCTCGAGGCTCGCGAGGTGCGCCTGCACCCGCGTGCGGTCGACGACGCGCCGCGCCGCCTCCGGCACCTTCTCGAGCTCGTCGAGGACGCGCGCCACCTCGGCCTCGATGTCGTTCCAGCGCTCCTGCGCCTCGAGCACCCCCAGGTGGAACTGCACCTCCGCCTGGCCGGGGGCGGCCATCGCGCGCTCCCCGAGCCGCTCGAGGCTCTGCTCGACCCGGTGCAGACGTGTGTGCAGCGTCTTCTTCCACAGGTCGTTCGCCTCCATGCCGGCGAGGTGGATGCGCAGGTTGATCTCGTCGCGCACCCGCCGCAGGCCCAGCGCCCCTTCGCGGGCGAGCTCGACGAGCAGGGTGTTCTCCATCTTTTCCTTCATGGACATGCGCACCTCCCGCCTGTCGTACGGACCGACGAAGTAGCAGGAAGCGCGCCAGGAGCGCGGCGCACGGCGGGCGCGGGGCGGGGTGGGGCGGGCGTCACCGCTCTGTATCGCGGTGTCACCCGGGCGGGGCGTTCAGCCCCTGCGCGCGGGCTTGCTGCCGGTCCCCTGGCGGACCTTCACGTTGCCCGACTTGATGTGCTGCTGGGCGTCGTCGAGCTTCCACTCGGTGCCGACGCAGTCGTAGTTCGGCGTCTTGCCCTTCACGACCTCGTCGCCGTAGCGGCGCTTGATCGCGGCCTCGACGTCGCGCACGCGTTCCCTGGTGGCCGGGTGCGAGCTGAGGAAGGTGGGCACGCGGCCGCCGCCCTTCTCCTGCGCGAGCAGCACGCGGAAGAAGTCCGCGAGGCCGAACGGGTTGTAGTCGGCGTCGTGGGCGATCTGCAGGCCGACCGCGTCGGCCTCGGCCTCGTGCTCGCGGCTGAACGTCGTCGACTGCAGGAACGAGAACATCGTCAGCGCGGCGTCCTGGGCCAGGCCCTCGCTCAGGAAGAAGCCGGCCAGCGTCTCGGCGGCGAAGGCGCGCTCGATCTGGCTGACGCTGTGCCGCTGGGTGACGTGGGCGAGCTCGTGGCCGATCACCCCGGCGATCTCGGCGCAGGAGTTGGCCGACGCGATGAGCCCGGTCGTGAGGTAGACGTAGCCGCCGGGCGCGGCGAAGGCGTTGACGAGCTTGTCGTCGGCGATCACCTCGACCTTGTAGCCGCCGAACTCCTTCGAGCTCCGGAAGCGATTCGAGGCGTTGGCGATGCGCTGCACCAGCTTGTTCGCCCAGCCGTGCAGCGGGTCGCTCTTGTCGACCATCCGGTATTCGCCCTCGATCTGCTTGTCGACGCCCTGGCCGATCTGCACCTCCTGGGCGGGCGTGATGAGCATGCCCGCGGCGCAGCCGGTGGTGGTGAAGAGCGCCAGCGTCGCGAGCCAGCGGAACCTCATGGGGAGCCTCCCTCGGATTCGGGCACTTCGATGGGGCTGGGATCGAGGCCGAGCGCCTCGAAGGCGGCCGCCAGCGGCTCGACGGCGCGGTGGCCGCCGGCGGGCGACGTCGCGGCGTCGAGGGCGCGCGTCACGAGCCCCTTGGCGGCGTCGATGGCCTCGGGCAGCGCGCGGCCGCGGGCCAGGTGGCCGGCGACGGCGGCGGTGAAGGTCTCGCCCACACCCCGTAGGAGGTGGCCGTCCGCGCGCCGGTCGCAGCCGAACTCGACGAAGCCGGCGCCGTCCCAGAGCAGGTCGACGGCGTGGTCCTGCAGGCGTCCGCCCGTGATCAGGACGTTCTTCACGCCGAAGTCCGCGAGGCGGCGGCAGGCGTCGCGCATCGACCCGACGCTGTTGACGGTGCGGCCGGTGAGGCGCGTCGCCTCGTCGATGTTGGGCGTGATCACCGTCGCCAGGGCGAAGAGGCGGCCGAGGAGGGCGCCGACGGCGTCGTCGGCCAGGCGCGCGTCGCCGCCGCGGTCCACGAAGGCCGGGTCGACGACGGTGGGCAGGCCCTCGGGCAGCATCTCGAAGAGCGCGCGCACGCCGGCCTCGCTGCCGGCGCAGCCCGTGCGCACGGCGTCGACGGGCGCGGCCTCGCGGGCGCCCTCGATCTGACGGCGCAGGGCGGCCTCGGGCAGCGCGGCGCCGCGCCAGCGACCGTCGGCGGTGGTGTAGCCGACGGCGGTGGTCACGGGCGCGGCGCGCAGCGCGAGGGCCGCGAGGGCGCGCTGGGCGGCGGAGAGGCCGGTCAGGCCGGTCGCGTCGCCGGCGTCGGCGACGAGGACGGTGGCGGGCCGGCGGGGGCGGACGAACGGTTGCATCGGAGGCTCCGACGTCAGGGCTGGGGGATTTCTTCGCCGGCGACGACCACGCCCTCGGCGGCGAACTGCAGGCAGACGCTCAGGGCGTTGCAGGGCCGATCGGGATCGCAAGCGTACGGGTGGCCGGCATCGTCGAGGTGGACGTCGTAACCGCCCGTCTGGCCGACGAGGAGGTCGCGGACCTCTTCGTCGGTGCGGCTCGAGAGGATGCCGCCGATCAGCGCGCAGACCGATGGCGCGCCTTCGCCCGCGCAGAGGGCGCGGACTTCGCCGATCTCGGCGAGCAGCGTCGCGTCGGCGACGTAGCCGGTCAGCAGGCCGTCGGCGACGCCGAAGCCGGGGCCGTCGACGAAGAGGCGACCGGCGATGCGTCCTTCGTGCACCGGGAGCGACAGGACGAAGCCGCCGGGGACCGGCACCGGCAGCTCGAAGCCGCCGGGCGGGGCCTCGAGCCAGCCGCCCGCCGCCACCCGCGTGGCAGCGAAACTGGCGGGGGCGTTCCAACCCTGCGGATCGACGACGAATTCGTTCGCCTCGTTCTGCGCGCCGCGGACGACGGTCAGGTCGAGCTGCGCGAGCTCGGCGACGCGCGCGCCCTCGGGCCAGCCGGCGGCGCGCAGCAGCACGACGACCGGGACGCGGCCGCGGGCGTCGGGGCGCACGTAGCGGTCGATGCCGCCGGCGAGCAGGACGAGGTTGTGCAGGCCGGTGCCGACGTTGCTGCCGAAGACGGCGCAGCCGGCGCGGCGGGCCGAGGGCGCGTCGGCGGGTACGCCGAGGGCGCCCAGGCGCGCGGCGGGTCCCCACGCGTTCTGCGGTGCGAGCGGGGGCCCGGCGTCGGGGGGCTCCGGCGGTGGCGTGCCGCAGTCACCGTCGGCGTGTCCGGCGCCGCAGGGCGCGGCGTCGCCGGCGTCGGCGTCCGCCGGCGGTTCGGTGCCGCAATCACCGCGCCCGGCGCCGCAGGGCGCGGCGTCACCCGCGCCGCGGGCCGCGTCGGCGGGCCGCGCGTCGCAATCGCCACGGCACGCGGCGGCGTCGGCGGCGGGGACACCGGCGTCTGCGTCGTCGGAGGCGGCGCCGCCGCCGTCACAGGCGGCGACGAACGAGCACGCGAGCAGGGCGAGACATCGAGGCATGGCGGCGCGATTGTGGCGCGTTTCTTGGCGAGTTGCGGCGAGTTTTGTTAGCAGCGTAAGGCATGAACGAGCGAGCGCCCGGCCAGGAAGTGCACGTGAGCGCCTCGCGCCCCGACCGTGCGTTGGGGCGCGTCGTCCAGAAGTTCTTGCGATCCGCGGGGTTGTCGCTCGTCGAGGCCGGCGGCGACGAGGACGCGGCGCCGCCCCCCCTGGCCGTGGCCGACGCCGCGCTCCGGCGCGCGCGGCAGCTCGTGATCGTCGTGACCGAGGAGACACCCCAGGCCTGGCTCGAGGCCGAAGTCGCGACGGCGGCCCGCCTGACGGCCGCGTCTCCCGGCCTTGAGGTGGTGGCGCTCGTGCGCGGCGACGCGCGCCTGCCGCCGGGCCTGCCGGTCGTCGGCCTCCCCGAGACGAAGAACCTGGCGCAGGGCGACCTGCGCGAGCTCGTGCACAACCTGCGCGAGGGGCTGGCGGCGCCGGCGACCGCGCTGGCGATGCGGCGGACGGACGGGCCCTATCCGGGCCTGCGCGCGTTCGAGGCGCGCGACGCGGCGTGGTTCTTCGGACGCGACGCCGAGACGGCGGAGGCCGCGTCGCGCCTGGGCGAGGTGGGCGGATCGTTCCGGCGCTGGCTCGAGATCGAGGGTGGCCCCGGCGCGGGCAAGTCGTCGCTGGCGCTCGCCGGCCTCGTGCCCGTGTTCCACCGCGGCGCCGTCGCCGGCGCGCCGGGGGAGTGGGCCGTGGCCGCCTGCCGCCCGGGCCGCCACCCGGTGGGCCACCTGGCGCTGGCGCTCACCCGCGCCTTCGGCGGC
The DNA here is from genome assembly GCA_963169045.1 of Myxococcota bacterium. Classification (GTDB taxonomy): domain Bacteria; phylum Myxococcota_A; class Bradymonadia; order UBA7976; family UBA1532; genus CAUJDF01. The sequence goes on along the minus strand of CAUJDF010000076.1, from coordinate 47,945 downwards.
CTGCTCTGGTACGGCGAGGTGCTCGAGGCGCTCGGCAGCGAGGGCGGCCTCGTCGACCTCATCCGCGAGCAGCTGCCCGCCGATCGCGGCCTGCTCGTCGTCATGGACGACCTCGACGACGCCATCGACGGCGAGGTCGACGACCGGCCGGGGTACGACGTGCTCGACCGGCGCCTCGCCGAGGCGCTCGCCGATTTCGATCGGAGATTCTTCCTCATCTCGACGGTGCGCGGCGACGCGCGGGCGCGCGTCCACGCGCTGCTGCCCCGCCTGGCCGCGGTCGCGGCCGACACCGGTGCGCGTTACGCGCTCGGCGCGATGAGCCGCACGGGCCTGGCGCAGGCGATCGCGGGTCCGTGCCGGCTGCTCGAGCGGCCGTGGCCCGACGCGCTGCGCGACCGCATCCTGCTCGACGCCGCCGAGGCGGGGGTGTCGCTGCCGGCGCTGGCGCACCTGCTGCGGGCCTTGTGGCGCAGCGACAAGGGCTCGTCGATCGCGACCTACGAGTCGCTGGGCGGCGTCACCGGCGCGCTCGACGCCGCCGCGGACCGCGTGCTCGAGGCCATGGACGACGACGAGCGGGAGCGCGCGTGGCGCCTGCTCATCTCGCTCGTCCGGCCGGGGCGCGGCGCCCGCGACCGCACGCGGGCGGTGGGTGTGGGCGAGGCGCTGACGACGGCGGGCGGCGGACCGCGCGCCCAGCGGCTCTTCACGCGCCTCCTCGAGGACGGGACGCTGCCGCTCCTCCTCGTGGAGCGCGGGGAGCGCCCCGAGGGCCCCACGGACGCGCCGGCGGCGTCCGCCGGCGACGAACCGAAGGAGTGGGTGCGCCTCGCCCACGACGCGCTGCTGCTGCACTGGAACGGGCTGCGGCGGCGGGTCGACGCGGAGCGGTCCGCGCTCGAGCGGCGCGACGACGTGGAGCGCGCGTCGCGGGTTTGGGTCTCGGCGGGCTCGCCGTCCGAGGCGCTGCCCGCCGGACGCCAGCTGGCGCACTTCGAGGGCGACGACCTGCCGCCGGAGACGCAGGCGCAGCTGCCGGCGCTGCTCGGGGCCGCGGCGCGCCACTTCGTCGAGGCGGCGCGGCGCTCCGAGGACAAGCGCAGCGAGGGGGCGCGCGCCGAGCGCGAGGCCGCGGAGGCGGCGGAGCGGGCGCGGGCGGGCCGCGAGGTGTCGCAGCGCGAGTCCTGGCGCCGGCGCATGCGGGCGATCGTCGCCGCGCTGTCCATGGCCCTGGCAGGCACGCTCGCGTGGGCGCTGAACCTCGTTCAGGAGCAGTCGGACCTGCGCGCGCAGCTCTCGGCGGCCAACCACGTCAACTGGCGCTGGCAGACACAGCTCGGGTCGATGGAGAAGCAGCGTCACGAGGCCGAGCGGCGGCTGCTCGAGTCCCAGCAGCTCGTGCGCGCCACCGAGCGCCAGCGGCGCGTGGCCGACCGCGAGGGCGTGCGCGCCGAGATGAACGCCGACGAGGTGCTGCGCATCGCGGGTCGCATCGCCGACGCCGCCGACGACCTCTTCACGCGCTTTCCCGGCGAGGGCGGCAAGTTCGCGCGGCAGGCGTTCGCCGGCGGCGTGATCGAGGAGCTCGACCGCGCGCTGAAGGGTGCCCCCGACAACGAGCTGCTGCGGGCGGCGCTCGCGCGGCAGCGCCAGCGCATGGCCGAGATCGCGCTCGACCGGCGCGAGGTGGGCACGGCGCTCTCGCACTACGAGAAGGCGATCCCCATCCTCGAGTCGCTCGCCTTGGGCGAAGAGGTGGCCCACCTGCGCGCGCTGGCGGACGCCTACGGCTGGCTGGGGCGCTTCCGGGCGCGCGACCGCGCCAACCCGCAATGGCGGGACCCGAAGGCGGCGCTCGACTGGTTCGAGAAGGAGCGGCTCGTCACCGAGCGTCTGCAGGCGCTCGAGCCCGACGTGGACGAGCACCCGAAGCGCATCGTGGACCTTCTCGGGCGCATGGCCGACGTGCGCGTGGGCATCGACGACGTGGCGGGGGCGCGCATCGATCTCGAGCGCGCGGTGCACGTGCAGCAGACGCTCGCGAAGCGCCGCCAGGGCGAGCCCGAGCCGGCGCGCCGCCTCGCGGCGCTCATCGAGCGGCAGGGCGACCTCGAGTCCGCCGACCGCAAGTACGACACCGCCCGCCGCTACTACGACGACGCCCGCGATCGCGCGCAGGCCGTCGGCGGCGAGGAGGCGGAGCGCATGCACCGCCGCCTGCGCCGCAAGCTCAAGGGCCTGCCCTGACCCGAGCCCGACCTCGAGTTTCGCCGTTTTCGGCTGCCTGCGGCCGGCCCCGACCGGCCGCCGCAGCTTGCTCCCACAGCCGAAGCCGATGGCGAAACTCGAGCCTAACGCTCGATCGGCAGGTCGGCGTCGCGCCACGCGCGCTTGCCGCCGGGATAGTGCATCACCCGCGAGTACCCGAGGCGCTCGAGGCGCTCGGCCGCCTCGGGCGATGTCGGCGAGGCGGGCCCGCCGCAATACACCACGACGAGGCGGTCCGGATCGGGGAGGAAGATCCCGACGCGCTCCTCGAAGCGCTCGTCGAGGGGGATGTTGATGGCCCCGGGCAGGTGCCAGTCTTCGTAGGGCCCGTGGTCGAGCACCTCGACGAGCACCATGTCCGGCGTGCCTTGCATCAACTGCAGCAGCGCGTGGCTGTCGACGGTCCTCATGCGGGTACCTCCTCGTTTTGCCCGACCGGGCAGCAAGGGCTGTGCCCCGCGAGCGCCGGCGGACTCGGGGGCGCGGTGGCGCATTCCGTGGCGGCGCCCGTTGCCCCGTCGCGCCGCGCCGCGTAGAAGCACCGGGACGGAGGGGACATGAGCGAAGACCTGACGACGAAGAGGTGCGTGCCCTGCGAGGGCGGCGTGGCGGCGCTCGGCGAGGGCGAGGTCTGCGAGCTCCTGCCGCAGGTGCCCGGCTGGCGCGTGGAGGGCGGCCGACTGCGCCGCGAGCTGCGCTTCCGCGACTTCGTGGCGCTGATCGCCTTCGTCAACCGCGTCGCCGCGCTCGCCGAGGCCGAGGGCCACCACCCCGATTTCTGCGTGCACTACGACCGCCTCGACTTCCAGGTCTGGACGCACGCCATCGACGGTCTGTCCGAGAACGACTTCGTGCTGGCGGCGAAGATCGAGGCGCTGCCGCGCGAGTGACGCGTCCGGGCGCCCGTGTCACCCGAGCGTGACGGGCGGCCCGCAAGCGGCCGCTGCGGCGCCATGGAACGCACCTTGCTCTTCGGATCGCCACGGAGGTGATCCATGACCGATGCCGCGACGCCGCCCGCCGCCCACGCGGGTGCCTTCCGCATCCAGCTCGAGCTGGTCGACGGGTACGAGTTCCGCATCCGCTTCGACAAGGAGTCCATGGGCGAGCTGCGCACCGACGAGCCGCCGCCGCTCGGCCACGATGCGGGGCCCAACCCGTCGCGTCTGCTCGCCGCCGCGATCGGCAACTGTCTCGCGGCGAGCCTGCTGTTCTGCGCCCGGCGCGCGAAGGTGCCCATCGGCCGGATCACCGCGGAGGCCGACGTCACGCTCGTCCGCAACGAGCGCAAGCGCCTGCGCATCGGCGCCGTCTCCGTGGTGCTGCGTCCGGAGATCGACGGCGATCCGGCCCTGCTTTCGGGCTGCCTCGGTGACTTCGAGGACTTCTGCGTGGTGACCCAGAGCGTCCGGGACGGCTTCGACGTCGAGGTGAAGGTCGAGCCGGCGGGGTGATCAGCGAAAGGCGGAGTGCGCCGTCTCTTCGAGGAGCTGCAGCTCGTCGGTCTCCGGCAGGCCGGCGTTGCGGCGGAGCTGCTCCTGCACGAGCGCCAGCAGGCGCGCGGCGGCGAAGGGCTTCTCGAGCGGCGCGCGGGCGAGGCCGGCGACGAACTCCTCGGCCTCGGGCGTGAAGATGCCGCCGGTGATGAACAGAATGCGGTCCTCGAGGCCCGGCGCGTGCTGGCGCGCCTGAGCGTAAAACTCCATGCCCGTGAGGTCGGGCATCATGAGATCGCACAGCGCGAGGTCGAAGGGCTCGTCTCCCAGCCAGGCGGCCAGGCCCTCGCGCCCGCTCGTACAGACCGTCACGTCGTGGTCGCGCAGGACGCGGCGGATCATCTGGCCGATGAGCGGCTCGTCGTCCACCAGCAGGATGCGCGCGGGCCGCGTCGCCACCTCGTCGTCGCGCTCGCACGGGACGATGAGCGGCGCCGGTCCCGCCGATGGCAGCGTCAGCGTCAGCGTCGACCCGCGCCCCGGCTCGCTCTCGACGTCGATCTCGCCGCCGACCGACTTGACGATGCCATGACAGACCGACAGACCGAGGCCGGTGCCTTCGCCGACGCGCTTCGTGGTGAAGAAGGGATCGAAGATGCGATCCAGGGTGTCCGCGTCCATGCCTGCTCCTGTGTCTCGAATCGAGAGGGCGACGAGCCCCTCGCCCTCGAGGCGACAGGTCACCCGGATCTCGTTGTCCTCGACCGCGCCTGGCTTGATCGCCTGGGCCGCGTTCAGCAGCAGGTTGAGCAGCACCTGCACGAGCGCGCTCTCGCGCATCGCGGCGGTCGCCGTCTCGTCGCACTGCACCACGAAGCGCGCCCGGTGGCGGATCTCGTTCTGCACCATCTGCGCCGCGGTCGCGACGGCGCGGCCCACGACCGCCCGCCCGGTCTCGCCGTCGGCGGGGCGCGCGAAGTCCTTGAGGCCGCGCACGATGTGACGCACGCGCTCGGCACCCTCGATCGCGTCGCCGAGCACCTCGCGCAGCTCGGCGACGGCGCCGGCGGGATCGCGCTCGAGCGCGCCGCTCGCGAGCAGCTGCTCGGCGACCTCGAGGCTGCCGACGACGTACGTCATCGGGTTGTTGATCTCGTGGGCCACGCCCGCAGCCAGCGTGCCGAGCGCCGCGAGGCGGTCACTCTGCGCCAGGCGCGTCTCGAGCTTGCGCCGCTCGGTGACGTCGCGCTTCACGCCGACGTAGCTGGTGATGCGGCCGCGCTCGTCGAACACCGGCGAGATGACCGCCTCCTGCTCGCGGACGCTGCCGTCGCGGCGGCGTCCGAACAGCTGGCCGCGCCAGACTCGCCCCGCGCCGATCGTACGGCTGATCTCGTCGTAGAAGGCGCGCGGGTGGCGCTGGCTGCGCATGAGCTCGACGGACGTGTGCCCGATGACCTCCTCGCGCCGATAGCCGGTCATCGTCTCGAAGGCGGCGTTGACATACTGGATGCGGCCGTCGGCGTCCGTGATCTCGATGGCATCCGCGGCGTTCTCGACGGCGGTGACGAGGCGGGCGTTGGCGAGCTGGGCATAGAGCCGCGCGTGGTCGACGATGAGCGCGACGCGGCGGGCGACGCGGCCGAGGAGCTGCGGCGTGCAGGCGCCGAAGGGGGCGTCGTCGAGCCGCGCCAGCACGAGCGCGCCGAGCGCCCGGACGCCGGTGTGAATGCACGCGACCGTGATGCGCGACAGGCGGCGACCCAGCCAGGGGAAGACGCCGCGATGCCATGTCGCCGGCGCCTCCCGCCGTGACTCGCGCAGCCCCTCGGGCGCGGTCAGCAGCTCCTCGGCGAGCGACGCCGGCACGTGGGCCTCGCCCCAAAGCGGCCGCGCCACACCGACGGCGACGCGCAGCGGGGCGCCCTCGAGGCGGGCGTCCCCGTGCTCGTCGAGAAAGATGGCGGCGACGTCGGCGCCGCTGGCGCCGGCGAGCCGAGCGAGAAACCGGTCGAGCGAGTCCTGTACGTCCAGGGACTCGCCGAGTACGCCGGTCAGCTCGAAGAGAAGCGCGAGCTCGCGACAACTCGCGTGCGCGCCTTCGCGCGGCGAAAGATTCGTCGCCGACATGGGGCCCCCCGCCTGCCGACCGGATGGTCGGTTCCGTCGTCTGAACTACGGATGGGGGCGGGAGAGAATTGAGGGCGGGGGGTCGTTCAGCGGAAGCCGCACATGCTCGAGCAGAGGGCGACGGCCTGCTCCGGGCAGTGCATGCAGGTCGGCGGGCAGTTGCCCTGGCCGCGCGCCTCGTCGAGGACGTCGACGGCGCGATCGTCGAACTCGCTCATGTCGAGGATGCGCTCGACGCCGGTGAAGACCACCACCGGGCCGTCGTAGCGGGCGATGTCGACCTGGATGCCGTGCGACGTCTCCCGCAGCCAGTCGCTCGCCGGCACGCGGCCGCCGTCGCGGCCGATCACGTCGATGCCGTCGTCGGTGCGGCCGCCCTCGACGTCGACCACGTAGGCGGCGCCGTCCTCGGTCAGGTTGATCGTGCGAACGCTGGTGGCGCCCTCGGGCCCCACGCGGCTGGCAGGCTGGTCGTCGACGCCCTCGGCGCCGCAGGCCGCGAGGAGCAGGGCCGCGGCCATGTACCAACGACGGGTCATGTTCACCCCCGAATCATCACCGCCGACCTCCGTGGCCGGGCGGTCTCGTGAAACACAGAACGCGGGGAGGTTAGCGCCTCCCGTGCAACGAGTCGAGGACGTCGAGACACGTCGCGAATGTCGGAAAAAAAAAGTGTGTCAGCCCGGGTAGAGGGCGGCGCGCAGGCCCGAGGCGCGGCGCACGCGCTCGGCGATCGCGCGGCGGAGCACGTCGGCGGGGCCGAACACGGTGGCGTGGCGGCGCGCGCGCGTCAGCGCGGTGTAGAGCAGCTCGCGGGTGAGGATGGGCGAGGGCTCCGCAGGCAGGACGACGGCGATGCGATCGAACTCGGAGCCCTGGCTCTGGTGCACGGTGAGCGCGTAGACGGTGTCGTGCGGCGGCAGGCGGCCGGGGTGGAAGGCGCGGGGCTCTCCGCCGCGCGGATCGGCGAACCAGGCGCGCAGCGCGCCGCGTTCTCCGGGCAGGACGACGCCCATGTCGCCGTTGAACAGGCCGAGCGCGTGGTCGTTGCGCGTCACGAGGACGGGCCGCCCGGGGTACCAGTCGCGGTGGCGGTCGATCAGGCCCGCGGCGCCGAGCCAGCGCTCGATCTCGACGTTGAGCGCCTCGACGCCGAACTCGCCGCGACGGTGCGCGCAGAGCACGCGGAAGCGGCCGAGCGCGTCGAGCGCTGCGGCGGGATCGCTGGCGGTCACCGCGCCGGCGTAGGCCCCGACCACGAGCGCGCGCAGGGCGCGGCGGCGCGCCTCGTCGTCGGCCTCGTCGTGCAGCGCCACGTCGGCGAAGCGGCGCGCGCCGCGGCCGGAGAGCAGCGCGACCGCCGCCTCGGCCTCGCCGGCGTTCACCGCGCGGGCCACCGTGCCGATGCCGGAGTCGGCGCCGAAGCGGTAGGTGCGGGTCAGGTGGACGACGCAGTCCCAGATGCCGGGCCCGGCCTCGGGCGGCCCCTCGTCGGCCGGCGCGCGGGGGCCGAGCGCACGGCGCAGCGCGGCGTCGAACGCGGCGGAGCGCCCGCGCGGCGCGCCGCCGGCGTTGCACATGTCGCCGAGCACTGCGCCGGCCTCCACCGAGGCGAGCTGGTCGCGGTCGCCGAGCAGGACGAGGCGCGCGCGCGGCGGGATGGCGTCGACCAGCTTCGCCATGAGCGCGAGGTCGACCATCGACGCCTCGTCGACGACCACCACGTCGACCGGCAGCGGGTTCTCGGCGTCGTGGCGGAAGTGCGTCGGTCGGTCCGGGCGCCAGCCGAGCAGGCGGTGCAGCGTCGACGCCTCGTCGGGGATGCGCGCGATGATCTCCGGCGCGACGCCGCCGGCCTCGAGGTCGCGCTTGCGGTCGCGGATCGCCTCGACGAGGCGCGCGGCGGCCTTGCCGGTGGGCGCGGCGAGGACGACGCGGCGCGCGCCGAGGTCGAGCTGCGGGTCGAGGAGCAGCGCCAGCAGGCGCACCACCGTCGTCGTCTTGCCGGTGCCCGGACCGCCGGAGACGACCGTCAGCGAGCGCAGCGCGGCGGTGGCGGCGGCGACCATCTGGAGGTCGGGACCGTCGCTCGCGGGGAAGAGGCGCTGCAGCGCGGCGGACAGCCGGGCGGGATCGACAGGCTGCGGGGCCTCGGCGGCGCGGGCGCGCAGCGTCTGGACGAGGCGCCGCTGGTACTGCCAGTAGCGCGCGAGGTAGAGGCGATCGCCGTCGAGCACGAGCGGGCGTTCGTCGCCGACGAGCGGGCTCTGCGCGACGGCGGCCCGCCACGCGTCGGGATCGGGCCAGGGCAGGGGCGCCGTGGCGGCCTCGCCCTCGAGGCGCACGGTCGCCGGCAGGTCGCCCAGCTCGGCGCAGACGTGGCCGAGGCGCGGCGCACGGCTCGCGAAGGCGGCGGCCAGCAGCAGGCACGGATCGTCGGCGCCGCCGAGACGGCAGACGGCGCGGGCGAAGTGCACGTCGAGCGCGTCGAGGACGCCGGCGGCGCGGAAGGCCTCGAGCGGCTCCGGCGGCGGCGGCGCCGGGCGCGGCGGACGCGCCTCCGTCAACAGGTCGAGCTGCTCCACGGGCGGTCCCTGCCCCCACTTGCGGAACCGCGATGGTGTCACGAAACGTTTCGTCGGGTCACGTCTCACGGAAACGCTCCCGTGGGCGAAGCCGCGGCGACCGCGTGCCTTCACCGTCTCGTTGATTGTGGACGAGACGTGCCATCATTGGCGTGTGTGGCGCATGTGGAGTGTCGAACGAGCACGTTACGATTCTGATCTGGGCTGGATGTGGCGTCGTTCGCATGAACCAGGACTCTACGCGGGGAGGGCGGGGCGGGGAAAATCCGGTGTATGGTGCCCGCGGGAGGTCGCATGGGCGCAGGTTGCCTCGACGGGATGCTGGCCAGCCCGCTGCCGGCGCTGAACGACGCGGAGGGGGCGGCGGTGCCGCCCGGGCTGCCGCCGGTGGTCGACGCGCACGTGCACGCCTTCCCCGAGCGCGTATTCGAGGCGCTGTGGACGTGGTTCGAGGAGAACGGCTGGCCCATCCGCTACAAGCTGCGGGCCGAGGCGGTCGTCGACTTCCTGCTGGGCCGCGGGATCGAGCACCTCGTGCTGCTGCACTACGCGCACAAGCCCGGCATGGCGCGGCAGCTCAACCGCTTCGTCGCCGGGTTCTGCGAGGGCCGGGCGCGGGTGACCGGCCTCGCGACGGTCATGCCCGGCGAGCCGGAGGCGGGCGCCATCCTCGAGGAGGCATTCGCGCTCGGCCTCGGCGGCGTGAAGCTGCACTGCCACGTGCAGTGCTTCGCGCCCGACGACGCGGCGCTCGACGAGGTCTATCGGACGTGCGCGCGCTTCGACCGCCCCTTGGTGATGCACGCCGGCCGCGAGCCCAAGAGCCCCGCCTACAAGTGCGATCCGCACGCGATCTGCGCCGCGTCGCGGGTGGAGCGCGTGCTGCGCCGCTTCCCCGACCTGCGCCTGTGCGTGCCGCACTTCGGCGCCGACGAGTACGCCGACTACCGGCGCCTCCTCGATCGCCACGACAACCTGTGGCTCGACACGACGATGCTCGTCGCCGGCTACTTCCCGGGCGACGTGCCCTGGGAGCTCGTCACCGCGCGGCCCGACCGCGTCATGTACGGCACGGACTTCCCGAACCTGCCCTACGCGTGGGACCGCGAGCTGCGCATCCTCGTCGAGCGCGGGCTGCCGCCCGACGACCTCGCGCGCATTCTCGGCGGGACGGCGCGCGACTTCTTCCGCATCCCGTCGCCCGGCGGGTGACCGCGGGCCGCGTTCCGATGCCGCGAAGTGGCGTTCCCGAGGCTCGGGAACGTCAGTTCGCCTTCGCGTCGAACACGGCGGACAGCGCCTCGATCAGCGCCGGCGTCGGGCGGTCCACGTAGACGCCGCGCGACGGCCCGGCCGCCGGGTCCATGCCGCGCACGAACAGGTAGTACACGCCCCCGAAGTGCGTGGCCGGGTCGTAGTCGGGCAGGCGCCAGCGCAGGTAGCGGTGCAGCGCGACGGCGTAGATCGCGGCCTGCAGGAAGTAGTGCTGCGCGGACATCTCGGCGACGAGCCGCGCCGGCGCGTAGTGGCCCGTCCGGTCGCCGAGGTAGTTCGTCTTGTAGTCGACGACGTACCAGCGGCCGTCCCGCCGGAACACGAGATCGATGTGCCCGGTCAGGTAGCCGCGCAGCGCCGGGAAGCGCAGGCGCGCGAGGCGGTCGACGTAGTCCGGCGGCACGTTCGGGGCGCGGTGCGCGCGCATCGCGGCGACGAGCGCGTCGCGGGTGACCGTCTCGTCGCGGCCGCCGACCGGAAAGTCGAACGCCAGCTCGCACAGGCGGTCGGCGCGGCCGATGTCGCGCAGCCGCAGGCCCGACGCGTCGAGCGGCGTGTCGAGGCACGCGGCGATGGCGGCGGTCACCGGCTCGGCGCCCTCCGGGTCGACGCCGTAGCGCACGAGCGTCCGCAGCACGCGCCGGCGCAGCGACTCGGGGTCGGCGTCCCGGAAGTCGTGGTCCTCGAACACCTTGTGGACGGCGGTGCCGAACACGTTGCCGCCCATGACCTTCGCCGTCGCGATGAGGTCGCCCTCCGCCGCCGCCGGCGTCTCGGCGGAGGCCGCCTCGGCCGCGTCGTAGTCGCGCGTCACCGCGAGCAGCGCGGGCATGTCCTCGCGGCCGGCGTGCTTCATCTGGCTGAAGCTGGCGCGGCGCCACAGCGTGTCGAGCGGCCGCGTCCGGTCGAACTCGGAGGTGCGCAGCTCCACGTGCGGCGCCGGCGGGGGCACGTAGCGCGCCGCGTCGACCTGCCCGAGCACCGCGCGCTCCACCGCGATGCAGCCGTCGGAACGCGCCGCCAGCGCCTCCAGCTCGGCCATCATCTCGGCGTCGTCGCCCTTCCACGCCTTGACGCGCGCCGCGGTGTCCTCGAGCGGATCGGCGCCCGCGGGGCGGTGCAGCAGGTACGCGAGCGGCGACGTCCCGCACTCGTTCACGAGGCCCCAGTGGACGACGCACGCCTGCCGCGCCCGCGTGAGCGCCACGTAGAGCAGGCGCATGTTCTCGGCCTGCTCCTCGCGGCGCGCCATGTTCAGGTGAGCGCGGCGGTCTGGAGAACGTTGATCGATCTCGACGTCGAGGATGGACTCGCCGGCGTCGTGGCAGCGCAGGTGGGCGTCCTCGCGCCGGCCGACGCCGTCCCAGAGGTACGGGCAGAAGACGACCGGGTACTCGAGGCCCTTGCTCGCGTGGATGGTCACGATCTCGACGGCGTCGGCGTCCGTCTCGAGGCGCAGCTTGCGCGTCTCGTTGCCGGCGTCGGGCTCGATGCGCTGCTGCGCGAGCCAGCGGACGAGCCCTGACGGCTCGAGCCGCTCTTCGACGGCGGCGGCGTGCAGCAGCTCGGCGAGGTGCAGCAGGTTCGTGAGGCGGCGCTCCCCGTCGCGCCACGCGAGCAGGCGCTCCGGCAGGCCCAGGTCGGCGAGGAGCGCGCGGAAGAGGCGCATGAAGCCGTGCTCGGCCCACAGCCGGCGCCAGGCGCGCAGACGGTCGAGCCAATCCTCCCAGCGCGTCTCGTCGGTCTCCATCGCGGCGAGGGCGGCGGCGTCGAGGCCGAAGAGGTCCGTGGCGAGCGCGGCCTTCACGCGGCGCGCGTCGGAGGTCCCGGTGAGCGCGGTGAGCACGCGCAGCAGCTCGAGCGCCTCGGGCGCCGCGAACACGCTCTCCCCGCCCTGGATGACCGCGGGGATGCCGCGCGCGCGCAGCGCCTCCTGGACGGCGCGCGCCTGCTTGTTCTTGCGGACGAGCACGGCCACGTCCCGCGGGAGCACGGCGCGGCCGTCCTCGAGCGTGGCGCCGCTCGCGAGCAGCGCCGCGATCTCGGCGGCGACGAGCGGCGGCAGCGTCTCCTCGACCTCGCCCTTGTTGATCGGCTTGTCGGCGTCAGGCTCGGCGCGCGTGAGGACGCGCAGGCGGAGCGGCGCGCGCGTGGCGCCGTCGGGCCAGCGCAGGCGGTCGCCGGCGTGGTGCGCGTCGACGGGGTGGAAGGGGATGCCCTCGTACAGGAACGGCTCGCCGCCGCGCCCGTGCTCGAACAGCCCGTTCACGGCGCGGACGAGGCGCCCGTCGGAGCGGAAGTTGCGGCCGAGCGCCTGCTGCGTGCCGGCGGCGGTCTTCGCATCGAGGTAGGTGAAGATGTCGGCGCCGCGGAAGCCGTAGATCGCCTGCTTCGGGTCGCCGATCAGGTAGAGCCAGCGGGCGCCGTCCCCGAAGAGGCGGTGGAAGATCGTCCACTGGACGGGGTCCGTGTCCTGGAACTCGTCGATGAGCGCGGCGTCGTAGCGGGCGCGCACCGCGTCGGCGAGGCGGCCGCCCGTGTCGGGACGCGTGAGCGCGTCGGCGACGAGCGCGAGCAGGTCGTCGAAGGAGCGGACGTGCATCGCCTGCTTGCGCCGCGGCAGGACCTCGCGCACGTAGGCGACGAGCGCGTGGCGCAATGCGAGCGCGCGGTCGTCGAGCGCGCCTGCCACGGCGGCCGCGGCGGCGCACAGCGCGTCGCACGCCTCGAAGAAGGCGTGGCGCGGCGTGAGCGCCTTCGCCTTCACCTTGGTCTCGCGGACGAAACGGTCCTGCGAGAAGGCGGCGACGTCGTCGGAGAGGGACGCGGCGGAGGCGAACCAGCCGTCGAGCCGTGTGGCGGCGGCGTCCAGCTTCGAGGGACCGAAGAGCGGATGCCGCGCGTACAGGTGGTCGCCCGCCGCGGCGACCGTCGCCAGGATGGCGGCGCGCTCGGCGCGCCACAGCCCGCGCGCGTGGTCGAGCGCGGCTTCGTAGCGCTCCGTCGCGCCGTCGACGTCCCCGTCGCGGGGCGCCGGCCGCACGTCCGGATCGGGATCGGCGGCCACCTTGCGCGCGAGGTCGAGCAGCGAGTCGACGCCGATCCGACGCGCGGCGAGGTGGCGCACGAAGGTGGGGGACGCCTCGTGGACCGCGCGGATCCAGAAGTCCTCGACCACCTCGCGCAGCAGGTCGTCGAGGTCGGCGACGAGCTCGGCGTCGAAGTCGGCGCCGCTCTCGAACGCATTGTCCTGCAGGACCTTGCGGCAGAAGCCGTGGATGGTCGAGATCGCCGCCTCGTCGAACCCGGCGATGGCGCGCTCGAGCGCCTTGCGCGCCGCGTCGCGGTCGACGCTCGCCGCCAGCGCCAGGATCTCGTCGTCGGCGACGGGCGGCGGCCCCGGCAGGAAGTGCGCGAGCGCGTCACGCAGCCGCGTGCGGATGCGGTCGCGCAGCTCCGCCGTCGCCGCCTCGGTGAACGTCACCACGAGAATGCGGTCGATCGGCAGGGCGTGCTCGACGACGAGGCGCAGCACCAGGTTGGTGATGCTGTACGTCTTGCCCGTGCCGGCGCTGGCCTCGAGCAGCGTCACCCCGCGCGCGAGCGGCAGCCGTGGTGGCGTCGCCGTCAACGTCCCCCCGCCGGCACCCCGCCGGCCGCGGGCGAATGTGCCACGAACGGGCCGCCGCTGTCAGTCGCCGCTGACGAGCCGATAGAAGAAATAGATGATGCCGATCGGGATGGCGAGGCCGAGCGCCATCCCGAGCAGGCCGCCGAGCGCCATCAGGAGACGCACGATCAGGATGGGCGGCCGCGGGCCGGTCTTCGCGCCGCAGCGGTCGCACTGCCAGTACCTCTGCGCCGGCGCGCCGCCCTGCGCGTGCAGTGGCACGCCGAACGCGAGCCCTGCGACGAAGGCGGCGCCGGCGGCGACGTCCTTCAGCTCGTCGCGCCAGTGCCGCGCGTACTGCTTCTCTTCGAAGCGGCCGCCGCACCGGCACCGCCACCGGCGCTCGTTCAGGTACGCGACGAACCACCATCCGACCGCGGAGGCCGCGATGACGAGCCACATGTACCATTTCACGCCCACGCCGCCCCCCCGGCCGGGTGTTCGTCAGGCGAAAGCGACGGTGCCGTAGGTCGTGCCGGCCGAGAGGTTCGCGAACCACACGGGCGGCGCCAGGAGGCAGAGCTTGCCGCGCGTCTTGCCCGACGTCAGGGCGCCGTACTCGACGCCCAGCGTCTCGGGCACGTAGAAGTTCTTCGCGAAGATCTTCTCCTGCGTGTACTTCGCGCGCAGCGGGTGCTCGGGATCGGTCTCCCACAGGAAGCGCGCGAGCAGCACGCCGATGCTGTGTCGCGTGGGGATGACCTGCCCCTGCAGCGCCTCGACGTCGAAGATCGCCAGCGTCAGCTTGGGCGGGAACGCGTCGCCGTAGAGGCGGTGCAGCAGCGCCTGGCGGACGATGTCGCTCTCCTTCTTCTTTGCGCTCTTGTCCGCCGGGATGGCGGTGCGCGCGCCCTTGGCGCCGGCCTGCTGCAGCGTGGCGGTGAGCGTCTCGAGGAGCGCCTCGACCGGGCCCGACTGTGCGTCCGCCAGCTTCGCGCACTTCGCGAGCGCGCGCGTCCCCGGCGTGAGCATCGGCAGCGCGTCGATGCGTCCCGAGGGCGGTCCGAGGTACTCGACCGTGAACTTGTAGAGATCGGAAGACATGAGCTCCTCTGGGATCAGCCAAACCGCCGGTCGGCTCGCCGACCGCGTCGCGGCCCCGATTCTGAGCGTCATCGCGCGTCGTGAGAAGCCCCGAGGTTCTCTGATCGGCCGCGCGTCGGCAATCGAGCATGGAAAGCCGGGCGAACCTGTGGCATGTCACGGATTCCCGACGCGCGAGCGTCATCAGGAGGTCGCGATGCGTACCCTGTCGTTCATCGCCGGTCTGTGCCTCGTTCTCGGCCTCGCCGCCCCGGCGCAGGCGCAGGACGCCAAGGACGTGGACATCACCGGCCACTACTCCTGGCCGGGCATCCAGGAGGGCGAGGACTATGCCATCCTCAAGAACGGCGAGGTGTACCAGGTGCTGTGGCGGACGAAGGCCGGCAATTGGATCGGCGTCGCCATCCGCGAGGGCGATCGCCTGGCCGTCGCCTGGGACTTCCCGACGGGCGGCAACCTCGGCGTGGCCGTCTACACGATCGAGAAGGGCGAGAAGGGGCCCTCCCTGGTGGGCAAGTGGGCGTCCTACAAGGACAAGCTCGTCACCAAGGATGCCTACAAGTGGTCGCGGAAGCTGGAGTGACGCCCCCGGGCGTCAGTTCTCCGGCGCGCCCGCCGCCACCCAGGCGGCGAAGAGCTGCACCTGCGCGTCGGAGAGCGGCCCGCCCACGAGCGGCATGCGGGCGCCGCAGGGCGGGTCCGGTGACACCTTGAGCGCCATCAGATCGGCGACGCGGCTGGAGGTGCCCGGCGGGCAGTTGTCGACCACGACCTGCGTGTCGGCGTAGGTGTCGAAGCGCACGCCGCCCGAGGTGCCGCCGCCGAGGTGGCAGCCCTGGCACGCCTGCTGGACGATCGGCTGGATGTCACCGTCCCAGGTGACGCCCTCGCCGCCACCGCCTCCGCCGCCCCCGCCCGTGGGCGCGACGCATCCGCCGACCAGCTCGGCGCCGGCGGTCGTCGTCCACGGCGGGTCGAGGGGCTGGCACTCGAGCGCGCCCGGGCAGTCGCTGGTCGCCGCGCACGGAATCTGACAGCTCCGGTTGTCGCCGAAGACGACACATCGCGCGCCGCAGTCGCAATCGGCGTCCGACTGGCACTCCACCGCGTCGGACGTCGTGCAGACCCGCAGATCGCTACAGAAGCCGGCGGTGCAGTCGGCGTTCGTCGTGCAGGCACAGCCGAGCCCGCCGCCGACGGACGCGTCGCCGCCCGCCACCGCGGCGTCGCTCCCGTTCGTGCCTCCGTCCTCGCCGCTCGTCTCGCAGCCGACGGCGGCGACGGCCAGCATCACGAAGATGAACGCGCTCTGTCTCGCCATGCCGAGAACGTACGAGGGACCCGCGAGACGGTCAACCCTCGCCGCGGTGTGGCAGCCGGGTCAGTCCTGGGAGGCGACGACGGCGACCGTGACGACGGCGCCGACGACCACCGCCACGCCGGCCACGATGAGCGCGATCTCGCCTGCGCTCAGGCCGGCGCTGACGCGCTCCCCCGCGACGCGGATGACCGCCGGCGTCGCCGTCGACGTCGGGTCGTTGCTGCGCACCGTGAAGCGGGCCTGACGCTCCCCGTTCTCACCCGGGTCGAAGCGCACGCGCACCGTCCGCGTCTCGCGGGGGCCGAGCACGATCGGGAACGTCAGCGCCGTCGTGCCGTCGGCGGCGACCATCGAGAACGAGGCGTCGCCGGTGCGGTCGATGGCGGTGACGTTCAGGGGCGGCCGCCCGAGGTTGCGCAGCACGACGGGCAGCGTGCGCGCGCCGCCGGGGCCCGGGCCGAAGTTGAGCGCGCGGTGCGACAGGGCGAGGTGGGGCACGGCGTCGAGGCGCACGTCGGCGCTCATCGGCACCTCGATGCGCGGGTTCGCGGGGTCGTTCGACTCGAGGACGAGCACCGCCGTGTGCCGGCCGTCGCCGGTCGGGTCGACCTCGACCTCGAGAGGCAGGCTGCCGCCGGCGGGGATGGCCCGCGGGACCGCCGGCGGGCTCACCACCCGGAACACACCGCCCGGGCTGCCGATGGTGGTGAGGCTGAGCTCGGCGTCGCCGGGGTTGGCGAGGACGAGGCGGCGCCGCTCGGCGGGCGCGCCGGCGGTGGTCGGCTCGAAGCCGAGCTCGCCGTGGATCACGAGGCGGCGGCCCGTCGTGCGGCGCAGGCGGAACACGCTGCGGCCGTAAGTGCCGGCGACGATGGGCGGGAGCGCGGCGCCGAGCGCGGGCGCGGCGCTCCCCGGGGCGTTCGCCACCTGGGCGAGGCTGGTGACGGCGACGTTGGGCAGGCCGAGCGCGACGCGCCGCCACACCTGACCGTAGTTGGGGCCCTCGGTGGCGACCACGCCGCCCTCGAGGCCGACGAGCAGCAGGCCGGGGTTGGAGCGCACGAACATCACCGCGAGGCACGGCAGGTCGGGCACGTTGCCGGCCGGGCCGCTCCCGTCCTGCCCCCCGATGTCGCGCCAGTTCGTCCCGCCGTCGTCGGTGAGGTAGACGTGCTGCGTGCGGTTCACGCCGGGCAGCCCGGTGTAGCCCGCGTACACGACGGCCACGCGCTGCGAGTTCGTCGGATCCACGGCGATGCCGAGCACCGGGCCCGCGCCGCCGGGCGAGAACGTCGTGAAGGCGCCGGTGCCGCCGTTGCGGTTGACCTGCACCGTGCCGTCGATGAAGCCGAGCCACACGTCCTTCCAGGCGGGCGGCGAGGCGTTCGTCTCCTGCGAAGCGTCGGTCGGCGCGACGGTCATCGCCGTGATGCGGAGGGGGAAGGTCTTCTTCAGCGCCGGGGCAGACGCGCCGCCGTTGGTGCTCTTGTACAGGCGCCCGCGCCATGTGTTGCCCGGCAGGCGCACGAACGCGGCGACGTACAGATCCCGCCAGTTGCCGGCGGCGTTGCGCCCCAGGGCGAGCAGGCTCGCGAAGGCATCCCCGGTGACGCTGAAGCCGGTCGACGTCCAGCGGCGGCTGCCGCCGACGAGCCGGCGGCGCATGAGCGTCTCGTTGGCCCAGCCCCAGGCGTTGTCGGGGTCGGCGGGGTCGATGAGCACCGCGCCGCCGTCGCCGCCGCTGGCATAGGCCCACGTCCAGTCGCTCGAGACGCTGGGATCGGCGACCGCCGTCGAGCCGTCGGCAGTGCCGGTGTCCTGCATGCCGGCGACCATCTCGAGGTTGCCGGCGGCGTTGCGCGCCAGCGCGATGCCATAGAGCAGGTTCGTCTCGAGCCGCCGGTTGAGCCCGGACCACGCGCCGCCCGCGTTGTCGGTGCGGTACACGCCGCCGTCGTTGCCGGCGTACATGCGCGTCCGCGGGCCGCCGCGATTGGCGTCGGCGAGCAGGCGGTGCTGGTCGGCGTGCAGCTTGCTGTTGCTGACGTTCGCGGGCGTCCACGTCGGCGGGTTGGGCGTGGTGTTCAAGTTGGTGGCCGCGTACATGCTGACCATGCCGACGTAGGCCACGCGCGGGTCCGCCGGATCCAGCGCCACGCAGTGGTTGTACGCCGTCTGGTTGCGGTCCAGCGCGGTGTGGGGCAGGCGACGCCAAGTGCCGCCGAAGCCCACCTGCATGCTGTGGTACTGCGTCCCGCTCGGGTTCTGCCGGGCCGTCGAGGCCAGGAACCGCTCCGTCCCCGCGTTCAGGATGCGATCGAAGACGATGTTGCCGATGGGCGTCGCCGCCGTGGCGGGCACGACGGACGCCGGGCGGTGCACGATCTGGATGTTCGCGGCGGTGGGCGGCACCTGTCCCTTGTAGATGCCATCGGTCGCCACCGAGAACCAGAACTCGGTGCCGCTGGCCTTGAGCCAATTGACCAGGCCGGGGGCGACCGGGGTGCCGTCGTCGTAGGCGGGCGCCGCGCCGAAGTTGATGCCGCCGTCCGCGGAGTAGAACAGACCGGCGTCGGTGGCGACGAGCAGACGGTTCTCGTCGAAGGCGACGATGGCGTTGACGTCGCGCAGCGCGAGGTTGGCGGCGCCGCGGCCGCCGATGCGGTGCCAGGTCCTGCCGCCGTCGATGGAGCGCTCGAGGCCGCCGCCGTGGGCGCGAAAGGCGCCCTCGTCGTGCGGGTCCCCGGTGCCGCTGAAGAGGACCGGGTTCGCCCCGCCGGTGGACCGGGCGACCGCGCCCACGCCCAGCGCGCGGCGGCGGTCGGTCAGCGGCGTCCAGTTCACGCCGCCGTCGGCGGAGTGCCAGACGCCGCCGTCGGTGGTGGCGATGTGCAGGTCGTTGCCGGCGCTGTCGACGCTGATGTCCATCACCAGGCCGGCGGTGGGATCGGCGCCCTGCCAGTGCTCGCCGCCGGGCGGCTGGCTGATGCCCGCCGGGCCGCAAGGGATCCACTCGTAGCGGGTCTCGAGCGCCAGCGTCCACAGGTCGGCGATGCCCTGGTTGCGCAGGTCGGCGCGGATGGCCATCGCCGCGTCGCGCTCCTGCCGGTGGGACCACGCCGGCGGCGCCTGCGCGATGCCATGCGAACGTCGGGCGCGCCTACCCATTGCCTTCCTCCTCGGGCGGAGCCTCGGGCTTCATCTTGAGCCAGCCCTCCTGCGCCACGGCCGGGTCCGGCGGCAGCAGGGCCTCGTGCGTCGCGTGCACCACGTCCTCTTCGAGCCACTGGTCCACGTCGGCGCGATGGGTCCACGTCCAGCCGCCGCCCAGGTCGGCGGCGACCGGCATGCGGATCTGCTGCGGATCCCGCAGGACGGGGCCGAAGCGGAACGTCGGCGCGATCTTCCGCAGCGGCGGCGCGATCCACTCGCGGCGCAGGCCGATCTCCTTGCGCGGCAACAGACCGGCGGTGGCATGGACGACGCAGTGCGGCTCGAGCAGCAGCGTGAGGCGGTGGGTGACGTTGGGGACGACCCACAACAGACCGTCCTCGTGGACGTACGGGTTGGCCACGGACGAGGCCGGCGCGTCCACGTCGGCCGCGAAGTCGGCGGCGTAGGCGGGCACGTCCCCGACGGGCCCCAGGAAGCCCTGGGCGGGCGCGGGGCGGGCGAGGCGCGCGGCGGCGGCGTGCGTCGGGCGCAGCGAGTGCCAGTCGCCGTCGACGAAGTAGCCCATCAGGCCGTCCTGCCAGTGGGACAGCGATCCCAGCCGCACGGGGATGCGCGTGACGTCGAGCGTGGCGTCCTGCACGGGCTCGCGCAGCTCGAGGCGGAGCTCGGCGCGGACGACGGCGATGGGATGGCCGATGAGCAGCGCGAGGTGCTCCTCGCCGATGTGTCCGAAGGGATCGACCGACCACAGCGTGCTGTCGATGACGCGGAGCAGGGCGTCGAGCGCGGTCTCGCGGTCGGCGGCCAGGTCGCCGGGGCCGCGGTCGACGATGGCCTGCATCATCGCGGCGACGTCGGGGTGGGGGATGGCGTCCCGCGGCCGCCCGCCGACGGTGCTCGGACGGCCGGGCGCGTTCTCCCACAGGACGCCGGCCTCGAGGTCGCGGCGCGCCTGGCCCAGCGCCTCGCCCGCGGCGTCGAACACCTCGCAGGCGCGGTCGAGGTGGTCGGGCAGCAGCCAGCCGCAGACCGGCCCGCTTCCGGCGTCGGCGTCCGCGCGCCCGCCGGCCTGCAGGAAGCGGAAGTGCATGCGCGCCGCGCCCGTCAGCCGGGGCGGGCAGGCGGCGACGCGCGCCTCGTCGGGGAGCGCCATCGATTCGGAGAAGACGACGGGCGACAGGAGCGCGTCGGGCGTGACGAGGTCGACGTACTGGCCGAAGGCGTCGACGAGCCGCAGCCGGTTGAGGCGGACGAAGCCGGCGCGCAGGCCGGTGAAGCCTTCGGGCGGGGCCACGGCGGCGGCCGGGGGCAGCGGCGCCTCGCCGCGCAGCTTGTGGTGGAAGTGCTCGAGCGCGCCGGCGAGCACGTCCATGCTCGCCAGCGCCTCGGACAGGTCGCCGAGCGCCTGCTCGTCGACGCGCTCGCCCGCGCTCTCGGCCAGGAAGCGCAGCGCGCGCCGCGCGGCCTCGGACGGGAACGACGTCGGCGTGCGGACCGGCGCGGGCTCGGTGCCGCCGGCGCGCGCCGCCTGCTCGGTCACCCGCTGCAGGGTGAGCGCGACCGACGTCGCCAGGCCGCCGGAGAGCAGCGCCCGCCCGGCGATCGTGCGCGGCTTGCCGGCGTCGCGGTTCGCGGGCTCGAAGTCGACCTCGCCCGACGTCCAGTCGCGGGCGCGGCCCGGCGAGGGCAGGTACTCGAGCTCCCAGTCGGCGTGCAGCGGCACCCACGGGCGGTGCGGCGGCCGGACGGCGATCGGCGACGGCAGCGTGCCGCGGAGGCCGCTGTGCGCGAGCAGCGGGCCGGGATCGACTGCGGGGTGCCACGTGGCCCACCACGCCGTCTGCTCCGCCCGCACCGTGGCGATCGCCGCCTGCGCGTCGACCCGGGCCCGCGCGATGCCCGGCGCGACGCGCGCGTCGAGCGCGGCGATGCGGTTCATGGGGAAGGCGCGCGGGTTCTCGGCGCGGGCCGAGAGGCGCGCCCGCACGGCGATCGGCAGCGCCGAGCCGGGGTCGAGGACCGCCAGCTCCTCGAGCATCTCCTGGCACTCCGGCGGGACGGCGCCGCTCGCGACGTTGCCGACCAGCAGGTCCTCGCCGCGCACGCCGTAGCGCGCGCCGTCCTCGAGGTAGGTGGCGATCTCGTCGACGGTCGTGCCCGTGACGCGGCAGCGCAGCTTGCCCTCGCCGTCGAGGCGGTGGTCGCCGTTGTGCTTGAAGGCGCGCTCGCCTCCCTGCACCAGCAGCACCGGGTCGGCGGGGGTGAAGAAGCGCGGCGCGGCACGCTGTACGTCGACGTAGCGGCCGGCCTCGGGCGCGGGCCGGGCGGCCACCGGCGGCTTCATCTGGAAGCGGTCGCCGGCGACGACCTTCGGGGCGGGCGTGACGGCGAACTTCGCCTTGATCTCCGCGGTCTTGACGCCGGTGGGGCCCACGCGGACGCCCGGGCGAGGCGGCTTCGAGACGGTGGGCGCCTTCGGCACCTGGTAGCCCTGCGCCGGCGATTGCCAGATGCGCTCGGTGGTCGGCGGGTCGAGGTCGAGCGCGGCGAAGCCGGCGGCGTGGAGGCGGTCGTCGACGCGGGCGCGGCCGTCGGGCTCCTCGAGCTCGTGGAGGCCGCCGAGGGCGAGCGCTGCGACGAGGCGCGCCTGCTCGGGGATGCCGGTCTCGGCGGCCACGAGCGCGCCGAACGCGTCCGGGCCGCTGGTGCCGAAGACGACGCGGATGTCGGCGGCCGGCGGCGGGCCGCCCACCTCGCGCTCCCCGTCGTCGGGGCGCGGCCACGCCAGGTCGACCGCGCTGCCGTGGAAGAGGCACTGGTTGGGGATCGGGTCCCGGAGGCGCTCGAGCCGGCCGGCCTCGAGGTAGTCGGGGCGCTCCTCCATGACCGTGCGGAGGGTCTCGGAGAGCACGGTCTCGCGGATCGGCAGCGCCTGGCCGGCGACGGCGTCGTGCCGGTCGCGGGACTTCTCGTCGGCCTTGCCGAGGTCGTAGCCCGCGACGGACCAGGCGAGCCGGTCGAGGATCGCCGCCAGCTCGCGTCGCGTGCTCGCCGGGTGCAGCGGGTCGGCCGCGGGATCGGCGTACCAGCCGCAGACCACGTACCCCACCGGCCCGCGGGGCACGCCGTCGAGGTCGTCGTAGAAAGCCAATCGATTCGCGGCGTTGTCGTAGTAGGCGGCCCACGCCGGGTCGCCGCTGCCGAGCGCGGTGAGGCGGCCGCCGTCGGCCCCGGGCTCGACCCACGCCTCGAGCGGGGTGGGCGCGAAGCCGGCGCCGCCGCCACGCAGGACCCAGCCGCGGACCTGGCGGCGCGAGGGGTCGTCGGCGCTCGGCGCGAGGCGCAGGACGAGCCAGCGGTCGGGCGCCGAGGGCACCTCGGGCGTCGTCGCGCCGCCGACGCGGGCGAGCGCATCGGGCAGCGCCCAGTGCAGGTACACGCCGGGGGCGCGGCCGCCGTCGAGGTTCGCGAAGGGCGGCGGCAGGCGTTGCGCGCTGTCCGCCTCGGGCGCGTCGGGCGAGGGGTCGCGCAGGCGGCAGTCGGCCCAGTCGCCGCCGGCCTCGCGGACGACGAGCGCGTCGACGTGCACTGGCACGAGCACGCGCAGGTCGCGGGGCAGCGCGGGGTTCCACGTGCGCGCGACGTTCTCGGTGATGCGGTGGGCGATGTTCAAGCCGAAGTCGGCCATCAGAGGTCCTCCAGCCGCGCCACGCGGGCCCGCAGCACCCCGTCGACGAGCCACGGCCGCACGGCGACCTGATCGCCGGCCTGTGTCGCCTCCTGCGCCTCGTCCACCGTGCCCTCGAAGCGCTGGCGCCACGGGGGCAGCAGCACCTCGAGCGCGAAGCTGCCGCCGCCCCGCTGCGGCGGCGTCGCGTCGCGGTCGGCCTCGGGCAGGGCCTGGCGACGTTGCTCGATGGCCCGCCGCAGCGCGGCGACGTCGACCACGCCCTTGCCGCCCGGCCGCATCGGCACGTCCACCGGGGTCTCCGTCGATCCGCCCGTCTCGACCGGCCAGCCGTCGTTCTTGCGCAGGTAGATCTGCGGCGTGTCCCCGCCCTGGCCGCCGCCCCGGCGCACGCCGAACTGCACGCCGTGGGACGGCTCGTCGAAGACCACCTGCGCCGGCACGCCCTCCCACAGCCCGATCATCACCGAGGGCGACAGGCGCTCGAGCCGCAGCGTCTCGAGCTGCTTGTCGACGACCAGCGCCGGATCGGCTTTGCCCGGGACGGGCTCGCGGTAGGCGCGCACGTCGATGTGCGGCCAGCCGGACACGAGCGCCGAGCGCAGCAGGAACCCGGTCGCGATGTTCGCGTCGGCCTGCGACCGGCTCATCTTGGCCTGGCCGAAGTCGGTGACGACGCGGCGTTGCAGGGGGCGGACGGCGCGCTCGGTGCGATCGAGCGTGCCGTGCACCGACGATGCGTGGGCCTGGTAGTGCGCGAGCTCGCGCGAGCCCGTCTTGCCCACGGCGATGGCCCCGTCGACGAGCCGGTCGCTCCAGGAGCGGTCGAGGTAGAAGAAGCGGATCGACTCGTCGGGCAGCAGGCGGGCGTCGGGCACGAGGTACTGGAAGGGCACGCCGACCAGCAGCCGCAGGTGCGCGAGGAACGACTCGAGGTAGGGCGGCAGCTCGACCTCGGGGGCCTGCGTCTCGACCTGCGCGCTCTGCCGGAGGCGCTCGGCGAGCGCGTCGCGGGCGGGCAGCCAGGGGCGGATCATCGGTGCACCTCCCGGAGGCGGGCGCTCTCGAGCGCCGTGCGGCGCGCGAACGCCAGGCGGGCGAGCGTTCGGCTGTCGACGTTCAGGTCGCGGTCGGGCGCCCCGGCGCCGGCGACGCGATCGGGCCAGGGGGCGGCGTCGTTCGTGACGATGCCCGGGTGGCGGGCGAGCAGCGTGGCGGCGACGTCGGGCGAGGCCAGGCGCCAGGCGCGGGCCAGCAGCTCGGGCCGCAGGCCGGGCGCGCGTTCGACCAGGCGGCGGTCGTACGGATCGGCGATCGGCCGCGAAGGGTCGAGGACGCGGCGCGTGAGCTGCGACGCGACGAGCGGCACGAGCAGGTCCTCGCGCAACAGCAGGTCGTCGATCGCGCCGATCTCGAGGACGCGCGCGAGGTCCCGGCGCAGGCTCGCGAGGGCGGAGCGGCGGTAGCTGCGGCGGCGCCAGCGCATGAGCTCCTGGGCGAGGCGCGCGTCGGCGGCGGCGAGCAGGCGGCCGACCTCGAAGGCGGCGGCGTACGAGATGTCCTCGAGGCCCGTCTCGGGGCTGACGCGACGGGCCTGGTCGGCGCTGTGGTAGGGGCCGCGCTCGTCGCGGGTGACCGGGTACGGCGCGAGCGGCCCGCGGTACCAGACCGTCTGCTCGGCGCCGGCGCGGTCGCGCATCTCGAGCGCGATGTGGCCCGTATCGGTGACGAGCGGCGCGCGGTCGCCCCGCACTTCGCCCATCAGGCCCACGTCGAGGTCGCGGCACAGCTCCTGGAAGGACTTGCCGGGCACGCACTCGAACTTCCAGTGGTGCAGCAGCACGAGGCGGGCCTTCGGGCGCTCGAGCAGCAGCGGCGGGATGTAGCGCAGGCCCGCGGCCTCGAGCTCGGCCGGCGCGGGCAGGACGCCCTCGAACCGTGCCTCCGGGTTCACCTCGATGTTCGGCCGCGCGATGTCGGCCTCGCGCAGGGGGAAGGACGGCGCCGGCGCGGTGTCCGGGTCGAAGATCGTGCCGCCGGCGACGAGCTCGAGAAGGCCCTCGGAGACGTGGGCGTCGGCGGGCGGGCGCCGCTGCCGCGGGCGGTACACGTCGGCGCGGCCCTCGAGCGAGACGAGGCAGGCGCGCCAGGTGAGGCCCGGCGCCGGCAGCCGGTTCGCCATCACCACCGCGAACCAGCCGTCGCTGTCGCCGGCGGAGAGCTCGCGGTCCTCGACGTTGACCTCGCGCACGTGGGTCAACATCTGCAGCTCGTCGAGCGTGGGCAGGACGTCCTGCAGCAGGTCGAGATCGACCTCGAGCGCGTCCACCTTCAGGCCCGACGGCGGCCGGAGCGCCGCGTGGACGTCCGACGGCAGCACCGTGCTCAGGTCCACGTTCGTCCGGACCTCGGCCTCCTGCTCGGTGAAGAGCAGCAGCGCCATCCAGGGCGCGCCCCCGGCGGGCAGCGGCGGATCGGCGGGCACGGGCGGTCCGGCCGGGAACGTCCCCGGCGGGTCGATCGGCCGCTCCCAGGGCAGCGTGCGGCGCCCGAGCGCGACCTGCGGCAGCGAGTCGTCGAAGGCGCCCCGGGCGTTGCGCGGCGGGAAGACGCCGGCGACCTCGTTGGGCGCGAGCGAGAAGCGCGGGCCCTCGACGTCGAAGTAGTGGTCCGAGGCCTCGAGCGGGCCGTCGGCGCTGCCCACCGTGACCTCGGTGTCGACCTGCAGGTGGTAGCGGCCCTGCGGCAGCGGCGGATCCATCCGGTCCCAGAGGCGCATGTGGCCGCGCGCGACGTCGCTCATCGTTCGAACGCTCCCAGGCGGACGCGGACGGGGTGGTCCGGCGTGAAGGGGCCGTCGGGCACGAGCGGGCGCTCGACGGCGTTGGCGATGCGGCGGGCGTGCAGATCGGCGCGGCCCTGCAGGCCGGCGACGCCGACGACGCGCAGCGCCTTGCCGCTCTGCACGGTGACGAGCATGCCCTCGGCGCCGCCCTTGCCCACCGGGAACAGCCAGGTGGGGCCGGACGGGCCTTCGACGCGGAGGGGCTCGCCGAGGAATGCCCCGCGGACGGCGACGGTGGGCGGCGCGAGGTCGCAGCCGGCGGCCACGTCGAGGCGGACGGCGAGCGTCCGGATGCGCCCGGGCAGCCAGGTCTCGACCGTGCCCGTGCGGGCCAGCAGCGCCGAGGCGGGGACGCCCTGCAGGGCCACGGCGCGCTCGTCCCGTACCGCGACGCGCGCGCCGCGGGCCAGGTACAAGCCGCGCGCGACGGGCAGCAGCACCGACTCCGCCTGCCAGCCCACCGCGCCGCTGAACAGGGAGAGCAGGCCGAAGCCCGCGGCGACGCGCGGGACGTTGGCCCGGTGGATCTCCGCGACCGCGGCGGCCCCGGGCACCGCCGAGGGCCGGCCGAGCGCGACGAGCGCGAGGTGGGCGGTGCCGGCGGGCAGGGGCACCTCGCCGCCGCGCGGCATCCACGTCTCGACGTCGAGCAGCACGTCGCCGGCGTTGGTCATGGCGACGACGCGCAGCGCGCCGCCGCCGTCCACACGGAGCACGTGGTCGGACGGCGCGGCGCCGTCGATCCCCTCGCGCTCGACACGCTCGCGCAGGGCGTCGTCGAGGGCGCGGCGACCGACGTGCGCCTCCGCCCGCTCGTCGAGGTGGCGGCGGCCGGCGAGCGCCTCCGCCCGCTCGTCGACGCGGCGACCGGCGTGCGCCTCCGCGCGTTCGTCGAGGGCGCGACGACCGACGTGCGCCTCCGCCCGCTCGTCGACGCGGCGGCGACCGGCGTGCGCCTCCGCCCGCTCGTCGAGGTGGCGGCGGTCGGCGAGCGCCTCCGCCTGCTCGTCGCGCCGATCGGGGACCGGCAGCGACCAGACCTGCGCCACGTTCGGCGCGAGCAGCAGGCCGTTGCCGAGCAAGCGCTCGGTCTGCTCGTCGCGGAACCGCAGGCGCTTCGGCGAGAGGGCCACGCCCAGCGCCGCGTGGCGGTCGACGCGCAGGCCGGTGGCCGCCTTGGTGGGCCGCGCGGCGCCGGGTGCTGGCACGCGCATCAGGCGCGCCGTCGCGCCCGCGGGCAGGCCAGGCGGACGCACCCGCGGCGCTTCGGGGGCGTTGCTCACCGTCGTCGCGAGCGCCGGCAGCGCGGCCGTCGTCGGGGCCGCCGGCAGGCGCGCCGCCATCAGCAGACGCGGCGCCTCGAGCGCCAGCGCGACGACCGGCGCGGGCCGCGCGACCTCGACGCGCGGCGCCGACGTGACCGGGTCCATCGTCAGGCCCTCGGACAGCGTCGCGACGACCGGCGGGCTCGCGCGGCCGCGCAGCGCGGGCACGCTCTTGCCGGAGACACCGCCGCCCGGGACGCCGAGCGCGACGCGCACGTCGTCCCACTCGGCGCCGGTGATCGCCTCGGCCACGGCCAGCGACGGCCGCACCTCGGCCACCAGCTCGCGCGCGCGCAGCCCGTCCGTGCGCACCGCGCCGATGTCCTGGCCGCGGTGCCGCGCGAAGGGCAGCGGGCGGCGGGGCCCGGGATCCTTCAGCTTGGTCATGTCGATCGGCCCGACCGGGTTGATCGACTCGGCGACGCCGTGCACGTCGAGGCCGGCGAGCCCGGCCACGTTGCGCGACGCGGCGGCGGGCGGCTCGTGCGCCGCGTAGCGCCACACCGCCTCGGGGAACTGCCCCTCGCGCTCCGCGATCTGGATGCGGTCCGGGTCCAGCTCGGGCCCCAGGCGCAGCGGCGTCTCGCCGCCGCCGGGCTCGCGCCGGAACAGCCGCGCGACGTGCCGCGCCGCGACGGTGGGCGCGTACATCGGCGCGATGCCGAGGACGTAGCTCGGGATGGACAGCGGCATGCCGAACGCCTCGACCGAGGTCGCCGGCATGCGCGTCTCGGTGCGCAGGTCCCACTCCGCGGCGAAGCGCCAGGGCTGGTCGCGCGTGCCGGGCGCCGGCCGCGATCCCGGCGGCTCGACAGGCAGCAGCCCGCCGCCCGCCTGCGCCGAGACCGCGCGCGCCTCCGCCTCGCCGCCCAGCAGGTATTTCCCAGCGAATTCGGCCCAGTCCAGCGGATCGGGCTCGTCGTCCGGGTCCGGCCCGAACGGCACCGTGATCGAGATCGGCCCGAGGTCGGCGGTGACCGTGCCGTGCAGCGGCGGGCCGAGCACGTGCAGCGAGCCGCCGATCGAGACGCTGAACGAGATGCGGATCGTGCCGACCCACAGGTCGATCTCGATCGTGAAGCGCGCCCCCAGCGAGACGCCGATCGAGATGTCGTAGTGGAAGGGGTCCCACGACAGCAGGAAGTCGGCCCAGGCGATGAACCACGCCTTCAGCCAGCCGACGTCGTAGACCGCCTCGAAGCGCACGCCGGCCATCACGCAGGAGTTGGTCAGCGCGAAGTAGCTCTCGCCCTTGATGACGAGGGCGTCGAAGAGCTGCCAGCGGTAACCGACGCGCGGCACCTCGGGGAACTCCGGCGGCCGCTGGAAGTTGGGGTGGTAGCCGCCGATGGTGAGGACGAACTGCCCCTTCTTGAACCAGGAGAAGAAGGCGAAGCCGCCGGTGAGCTGGCAGTCGCGGCTGAGGAGCCAGGAGTTGTCGGTGAGCTGCCCCTGCACCGACAGCAGGCCCTCCTCGCTGCTGAAGCGCGCCTTGATCGCCAGCTCGATGCTGACGAGCGCGCTGTCGTCGGAGGGCAGCGCCATGCGCGCCACGCCGAGCAGGCCCACCTCGACGCCGCGGTCGAGCGCCACGTAGACGACCGCCGTCAGGTGCACGAGCGAGAACGTCGTGCCGTGCAGGCCCACCGCGAACCAGAAGCTGCCGCGCCGCGCCGGCACCTGCTCCTTCATCTCGCGCAGCACGTCGAGCGGCGACGCGGTCAGGCGGCCGGGGTCGTCGAGCGCCGCCACGAGGAAGAAGTCGGGGATCGCCTCGATGTCCTCGGGGATCAGGAGGCGGCGGTTGTAGCCGAAGCCCAGCCCGAGGCCGCGGATCTCGAGCAGCGGCGGGAGGCCGATGACCGCGAACAGGCCGGCGAACAGGAAGAACGTGTCGAAGTCGCCCTGCTCGTCGTGGAACGTGCCCCAGCTCCCGAGCGCCACGAGCCCGAACGACTGCACCTTCACGAGGAGCATGCCCGAGTACTCGAGGCCCTCCGGCGTCTCGGACTTGCGCAGGCCGCCGGCGATCTGGAGGCCGGGCGCGCTGAAGCCGATGGCGAGCCCCTGCAGGTCGACGGACCAGGTGGACGGGTCGGCGAGCGTGGCGAGCGGCAGGCGCAGGCTGAGGTCGTCGACCTGCACGCTGAGGCCGGAGATGGTGACGCCGCCGTCGACGAGCAGGTCGATCGCGGTGGTGGGGCTCGTCCCGGGGAAGGAGCGCAGGCCGACCTGCTCGATGTAGAGCGGGCCGAAGGCGGCGCGCACGCCGATCCACAGCGCCTGCTCGCCCTCGAAGCTCAGGTCGAACGTGCCGCGGTAGTAGCTCGCGACGACGTCGACGCCGGGCTGCGCCGGGGCCTGGTCGCCGCTCGGCTGCCCGCCGCCGAGCAGCGAGCCGACGACCGGGTTGCCGCCGCCGCCGCCGAGCTGGCCGAGGGGCAGCGACACGTCGTCGAGCAGCAGGCCCGCCCCGGCGAAGTCCGCGCTGAACGTGGGGTGGAAATCGACGCTGAAGAACGTGAAGGCGTCGACGCCGCCCAGGCGCACGATGTCGGTGCGGACGAGCGGGCCGGTGGCGCCGCCGAGGCCGATGCCCAGGCCGTGGGCGTCGAGCGTGGGCGCGAACGCGCCGCCCTGGAACAGGATCACCGCGACGCGCGCCGCGCCGGGGCTGCCGGCGGCGGTCCGGCCGAAGATCAGGCGCAGCTCGAGGTCGCCGCCGAGCGGGATGTCCAGCGTCCCGCTCAGCGCGACGCCGAACTGGTCCGCGCCGACGTCGCCCAGGATCAGCGTCAGCGGACCCAGCGGGATCGACACGCCGAGCTCTTCGATGAGGCCGATGACCACGTCCGGCACGCTGGGGAGCGGATCCACCAGGCGCCAGCTCGCGTCGAACAGCCCGGTGGCCTGGACGAGCTCGCCGAGCGTGGGCGCCCCGGGGGCGCTCCACAGGGCCGTGGTGCCGATCGCGCGGTCGAGCAGCTCGGCCGCGAGCGGCAGCAGCACGTCCAGCGCGAGCTTCTGCGGGAGGTCGGCGTCGGCGGTGACGCCCGGCGTCGGGAGCAGGTCCACGCGCAGCGGGCCGTCGCCGACGCCGTCGGGCGCGAGCGGGCGGAGCTGCAGCGAGATGCCGGTCGCGCCGACGGCGGCGCGCAGGCGCGGGTGCAATGGCAGGCCGAGCGGCTGCGGCAGGCCGACGCCGGCGCTGGCGGCGACGCCGCCCGGCCCCACCTCGAAGTCGGCGGTGACGCGCACCGCCCCGCCGAAGTCGAACGTCGCGTCGAGCGACAGCGTGGGGACCGGCTGGCCCCAGTCGAACGCCACGGTGAGCGGGTGGCCGAACACCGGCGTCGACCAGGTGAGGCTCGCGCCGCTGGGGACGACCGTGAGCGGGATCAGCCCGGGCCCGAACAGCGCGGCGATGGCGTTGACGACCTGCGTCCGGGTCGCCGGATCGGCGAAGTCGAGGCCGCCGTCGAGCAGATCCTGGAACTGCGGGGCGTGGGTCGCGAAGCGGTTGACGGGATCGTAGAGGCCGAACGCCTGCGCCACGCCGAGCGCCGCGGTCTCGACGGCCGAGGGCGGGTTCGGGAGCGCGTCGAGCAGCGCGTTGAGCGCTGCGGGCAGCAGGGCCGCGCCGCCGCTCAGCAGCGCGGTCAGGCCGCCGAACGTCGGGAACAGCTCGACGCGCGTCGGCCCCGGCAGGATCAGCGCCAACGCCGGCCCGGCGGCGCGCAGCTCGAACTCCACGCCGAGCGGGCTCCAGGCGCCGTCGAGCGGGAGCGCCAGGCCGACCCGCACCTCGGGGTCGATGCGGCCGCCCGCCGAGAGGCGCAGCCCCAGGCGCAGGTCGAGCACGCCGCCGAACGGCGCCGTCGTGCGCGCCCGGATCACCGTCGCGCCGGCGTCCTCGATCGCAGTGATCTCGATGTTGGCCGGGAGCGCGAGGCCGTCGCCCGGCGCGTGCCCCAGCAGCCGGTCGAAGAGCTGCAGCAGCTCGGCGATGGGCTCGGCGGGGAGCGGCGGCGCGTCGGCGGCGGGCGGGCCGGAGCGCGGCCGGCCGCCGAAGAAGGCGTCGAGCGGCGGCAGGCGCATGCCCGCCGGGAGCAGGCCCGACAGCGCCTCGGCGGCGCCGGCCGAGAAGACGAGGCGCCCGAGGCGCGACCCGAGCTGGGCGGGCAGGTCCGCCGGGGCCGGGAAGAGGACGAGGTCGTCCATCCACTTCGGCGCGGTGAGCGCGAGCTGCGACGACGCCCAGCGCACGCCGAATTCGCCGAGCGACAGGGTGGCCGTGACGCTCGGCGTCACGTCGGGCAGGGCGATGCGCACGCTGGCGTCGAGGCGCAGCGGCTCGAACAGGGTCAGGCCGTCGGGCAGCGTGGACAGCACCAGCGCGCGGCCCGGCAGGTCGACGCTGGCGCGCACGGGGCCGAGGTCGAGGTGCGTGGCGGCGCGCAGGCCCGCGAAGCTGGCGACGCCGTTCAGGGCGTCGCCGAGGCGCGGCGCGAGCCACGCCAGGCCCTCGTGGCGCAGGGCCTCGAAGGCGTCGAGCGCCAGTGAGCGCACGGCGTCGGGTCCGGTCGTCACGAGGCCGAGGGCGGCCAGGGCGTCGAGCAGCGGGGCCGCCGCGTCGGGCGCGATCGCGCGGATCGCCTCGCCCAGCAGCGCCGGCGTGACCGCGTCGGCGAGCGTCCGTGGAAGCGGAGGACCGTCGAGGGCGGCGTCGTTCAGCCGCACGTCGAGCGCCGTGTCGCCGCCGCTCAGATCGAGCGAGATGGTGGCGCTGCGCAGGCGCGGGCCGGGTCGGCCCGGCTGGCCCACGAGCCAGCCGCCGGGGCGGTCCAGCTCGAGGCGCGCGGAGAGGCGCCGCGTCGGGACGAGGACGCCGTCCAGCCCGATCTCGGCGAGGTCGAGGCGCAGGAAGGCCTCGGCCCGGACCGCGTCGCCGAAGCCGCCGGCGACCGTGAGCTCGAAGCCGAGGCCGACGCGGTCGGGCGCGGTGGGGAGGGCGGCGCCGGCCGGCGCGCCGGGGGCCAGCGCGGCGAGCGCGGCGGCGAAGGCCGCGACGGGCTCGCCGTCGAGCCGCCCGGCGAGCGCCAGCACGGGCACGCCGCCGGTCGCGAGCGACGGCTCGGTCGGCACCTCCGCCGGCAGCAGCTCGCCGAGGCGATCCGCGAAGTCGAGGGCGTCGCGCAGCGCGCCCGCGGGCACCTGCGCGCGGACGAGCCGGTAGAGCGACATCGCCGCCGCCACCGAGACGTCGTCGAACGGCGGCCGCGCGCCCACGTGCGGCGTGCCGAGCGTCACGACCCCGCGCACCCCGGCCGCGGCCCGGCGCGCGCCGAGCCCGGCGAGCGAGTGCGCGACGAGCACCACCGGTCGCCCGGGCTGCAACGCCGCGATCCGGTTCAGGATCCGCCGCACCTGCGCCTCGAGCGAGGCCGCGTCCGTGCCCACGAGCGTCGCGCGGTACCAGTCCACCACGTCGGTCACGACGTCGAGGTCGACGCGGTCGGGCGGCGTGTCGGCGAGCCGGAAGTCGAAGTGCGCGCCGGGCGCCGTCGTGCCGGGACGCGCGGGCGCGGCGAGCAGCGCCGTCCAGTCGGTCGCCGCCGTGCCGAGCAGGACGACGAGCGCGTCCGGGCCCCAGGCCGCGACCTGGGCGAGCACCGCCGCGATCGCGTCGGGGTGGGCCGGGAGGCGGTCGTGCGACGCGGCGAACGGGCCGCCGGCGGTGAAGTCCGGGGCGGGCGGCGAGGCGGAGAGCAGCGGCACGACGCCGTCGCTCGCCGCCAGGAACGCGGTGAGCGCCTCGAGGCCGGCGGCGAGGCGATCGCGGTGGTTGTGCTCGACGCGCGCGGCGAGCGCCGGCCACGACGCGGCGGCCGACACCGCGGCGCCGGCGAACGCGAGCGGCGACGCGTCGGCCCCGGCGAGGCGCGCGGCGGCCCAGGGCGGCCCGTCCGGTCCGAGCCAGAGCAGGAGGCTCGCCGGACCGACCGCGACGGCCCACGGCTCGGCGGGCGTGCCGCGACCGGCCAGCGGCAACGCCGGCAGCGGGTGGTGCGGCATCGCCGGCAGCGCGCCCTGCAGCGTCGCTTGCAGCAGCGTGATCACGGACTCGAGCGCCGGCCGCCCGGCGGCGTCGACGGTGCGCGCGAGCGAGGCGAGCCACGGGCGCAGCGCCGCGCCGGGATCGGTGAGCAGGCTGCGGCCGGCGGGCGCCGTCAGCACCGGCAGATCGGCGGGCAGGTCGAAGACGCGCTGCAGGCCGAGCAGCGCCGCGAGCGCCGCGCCCGGCACGCCGCCCCACTTCGTCGCCGCGCGCGCCACGAGCCCGCGGGCGAACGCCTCGAGCTGCGCGGCGCCGAGGCCGAGCGCCGCCGCGGCCGCCGCCGGATTGGAGAAGTCGACCGACGACGGGAAGCTCAGGTTCACCGCCGGCAGCGCCTCGCCGGCCACCGTCAGGCGCAGGCCCGACAGCGTCGCGTTCCACGCGGGCGCCTGCCCGGGCGTCCACGCCACGCGCGCCGCGAACGAAGCGGCCTCGAGGCCGGTGCCGCCGACGGGGACGGCGGGGAGCAGCGGCGCCACGTCGAGCCGCGCGTCGATCGAGAGCGGGAGCGAGACGCCGGGCGCGCCCGCCGCGGGCAGGTGCAGCGAGACGAGCGTCGCCGCCGCGGCGAGCGTGAACGGCGCCGACGCCACGGCCACGCGCAGGGCGACGAGGACGGTGTCGGCGTCGCCCTCGGGCCGCCACGCCGCCACCTGCAACGAGAGCGGCCCGGTCGTCGCGATCGCCACGCGCCACGGATCCGCGGGCGTGCCCGTCCCGGCGCCCGTCCCCGGCCGGCCGAGCATCTCGGCGAGCAGCGTCCGCATCGCGTGGCCGGCGTCGTCGGCCACGCCGCGCCAGAAGCGCCGCAGCTCGCCGAGCGGATCGCCCACGAAGCGCAGGATGTCGAGCTGGTGCGGCCACCCCGGGGCGGACGCGGGATCGGCCAGGCCGACGGCCACCAGCAGCCGCGTCGCCATCGCGTTGCTGCCGAGCGCGTCGCGCAGGGCCTGCTCCACGACGTTCGAGGCGAGGTCGGCGGCGGTCTCGAGCCGCGTGAGATCGAGGACGGGGTGCGTCGCGCCCTGGAACCGCACGTTCCGCAGCTCGAGCACCGGCGCGGGCGCCCCGTCGGCGAGCCGCACGCCGGCGCGGATCTCGCCCACGGTGATCGCCGGGACGGACGGTGGCCCGCCCGCGCGCACGACGACCTCGGCGGCGGGCAGGGGCACCACCGGCGCGTCGCCGGACAGCGGCAGGTCGAGGAGGGTCGCCTCGGCGAGGAGGTGCGCGCCGGCGGCGGGCCCCGCGCGCAGCGACAGGGCCGGGCGCAGCCGCCCCGCCTCGAGGACCACCGCCAGCGAGAGCGCGAGGTTCGCGTCGCCCACGAGCTGCAACCGGAACGGCAGCGCCGCCGTGCCGTTGCCCGAGACGGCGCCCGGGGCGAAGCCGACGAGCTGCGCGACGGCCCGCAGCCAGTCGCCGAAGCGGTCCTGGGCGCGCAGCGACTCGATCCAGCCGCGCAGCGCGCCCGGCGCGTCGCCGAGCTGCTCCAGCGGGAAGCGCGGCATGCCCGGATCGAGGCCGAGCACGCCCGCCAGGTGCGCGAGCTGCGCCCCACCCAGCGCGTTCAGGGCGTCCCGCACCAGCCCGAGCACCAGATCGACCGTCTCGGGCCCGAGGTTCGTCGGGTCGAAGCGCAGATCGCGCGGCGCCGCCGTGCCCAGCGCGAACCCGAGCAGATCGAGGCGGGGGACGACCTTCACCGGGCCGTTCAGCACGAGGTCGGCGTGGGCGCCGATCGTCCGCAGGCGCAGCGGCGCCGGCAGCGCCGGCAGGTCCGCCTCGATCGAGAGCCGCAGCGGCGCGCCGGCGGTGGCGGCGACCACCGTCAGACCGGCGTCGGCCGCGTCGATGAGCGGGACCGTGGCCTGCAGCCGGATGGCGGCCGGCGCCTCGACGGTCAGCGCCGCGCCGAGGCCCAGGCGGACGCCCGACCCCAGGGGCTCGACGACGAGGTGGAGCTGCCCGGGGTGCCCGGCCGGCAGGAGGCGGTGACGCCGCGGCGTGCCCGACCCGTCCACCGGCGCCACCAGCGCCAGCAGATCCAGCAGCGCCTCGCGCTGCGTCTCGCTCCGCAGCACGTTGCGCAGCTCGCCGACCGGGTGCGCGAACCACTCGGGGCGGATGTTGCCATCCTCGTCGAGCAGGCCCAGGGCCTGTCCGAGCCGCTTCGCCTCGTCGGGGAGGCCGAGATCCAGGCTCATCGGTCGAACCTCCGGGCCAGGCGGATCTGCCCGCGCTCGATCGCCATCACGGGGCGCGCGCCCGGCTGGGCCGCCGCCTGCTGCTGCGCGGCGCCCACGAGGACCGCCCACAGCGCGTCCTGCAGCGCGCGGCCCCAGCGGGCCACGACGCGTTCGTCGCCGCGCGGCAGCTCCTCGGTCGCCGCGACGAGCGCCTGGCCGGCGTCCCCGGCGAGCGAGAACACCACCTGCACCGGCTGCCGCCCGGTCTGGTCCGTCTCGACGTCGAGGCCCACCGAGAGCGCGTCGCGGCTGAACCGCGTCCGCAGCGAGTCGAGGTGGAGCAGCAGCTCGTCGCCGCCGTCGTTCCACACGACGCGCGGCGCCGGGCCGCCGTTCGGCGCCTGCGCGCCCGCCGCCAGCCGCACCGCGAACAACCGCGCCAGCGCGTCGGCCCTCATCGAGCACCTCCAGGCAGCGCCCGCCGCGGAAGTGCCACCCCGGGGCGCCCTGCGTGTCGCAGGACGCGGTGGATGCAGGCGTGAGACACGTACGATCTCCGCGCGGGACAGGCTGGGCCGGGACCGTAACACCACCTCGGACGTCCCGGAAGAGCGGGCTGCGAGACGGCGGCGCGATCTGCGGACGGACGCCCGGGACGTCTCGGGACGTGCGCCGGGGCGGGCGGACCGGGCGCCGCATTCGCCGACGCCCTCGCGCGCGCCGTCGCATCCGAAGAAGGGAGCCGCCGACACGGAGGGGAGCTCGATGACGCGGGCGCGTTGGCAGCGGTGGATGCTGCGCCTTCAGTCGAGCCTGTGGCTCGCGCCCGCGACGGCGTCGTTCGCCGCGATCGGCCTCGTGAACGCGCTGACGCGGATCGACCGGCACATCCCGCAGGACGCCGAAGGCTGGTACCTCTTTACCGGGTCGGCGGACAGCGCGCGCGCGCTGCTCTCCGCGATCGCCTCGTCGCTCATGACGCTGACCGGCGTCGTCTTCTCGATCACCATCGTCGTGCTCCAGCTCGCGAGCTCGCAGTTCTCGCCGCGCGTCATCCGCACCTTCCTCGAGGACCGCCTGACGCGCTTCTCGCTCGGCGCGCTCATCGGCAGCTTCGTCTACGCGATCGCGCTCCTGCCGGAGGTCCACGGGCCGACGCCCGATCGCGAGGAGTTCGTGCCGGCGCTGGCGGTCTTCGTCGCCTACGTCGTGGTGCTGTTCGGGACGGGGGTCTTCGTCCGCTACATCCACCACATGGCGCACTCGATCCGGGCGGTGAACGTCGTGCGGCGCATCGCGATCGACGCTCGCGAGACGCTCGAGGCGATGTTCCCGGAGCATGCCGTCGACCCGCCGGAGGCCGCGGCGGCGCTCCCGCCCCCCGACGAGGCGCGCATCCTGACGAACCGCTGCGGCGGCGGCGTCGTCGCCAGCGTCGACTGCGAGTCGCTCGTGGCCTACGCGCGGGCGCGGGACCTCGTGATCGAGATGATCCCCGAGGTCGGCGCCTTCGTGCCCGCGGGCGCGCCGCTCTTCCGCGTCTGGGGCGACGGATCGTGCGAGGCACCGGACCCCTGCGCGCACGTGATGCTCACGGTCGAGCGCACCGCGCACCAGGACCCGGCGTTCGGCTTCCGGCAGCTCGTCGACATCGCCGAGAAGGCGCTCTCGTCAGCGCTCAACGATCCGACGACGGCGATCCAGGCGTTCGACGCCATCCACGACCTGCTGCGCACACTGGCGGTCCGGCGCATCCCGCCCGCGAGCCACGCGGACGCCGAGGGGCGCGTCCGCCTCGTGGTGCCGTCGACGGGCTGGGACGCATATGTGCACCTCGCGTTCGACGAGATCCGGCAGTACGGCGAGTCGTCGCTCCAGGTGGTGCGCCGCCTGCGCGCGGGGCTCGAGGACCTGCTCACGGTCGCGCCGCCGGACCGCCGCCCGGCGCTCGTCCGGCAGCTCGATCTGCTCGACGAGGCGCTCGTGCGCGGCTTCCCCTCGAGGGAGCGAGACGTCGCGCGCGAGCCCGACGACCGGGGCGTGTGATCAGCGGCAGGTGCCCTGGCGGCAGGTGAGGTTGCCGGGGCACGGGTTGTCGTTGCGGCAGCACGGCTGGCCGCGGCCGCCGCAGGCGCGGCAGGTGCCGTCGAGGCAGAGGTTGCCGCCACCGGGGCAGGCGTCGCCGCCGGGGCAGCAGGGCTGGCCGGGGTTGCCGCAGTGGTGGCAGGTGCCGCCGAGGCACTGGACGCCGCCCTCGTGGCAGAAGTTGGGACCGCCGCAGCACGGCTGGCCGGCGCCGCCGCACGGACGGCACGTGCCGTCGACACAGGTGTTGCCGCCGCCGGGGCAGGCATCGCCACCGGGGCAGCAGGGCTGGCCGGGGGCGCCGCAGTGACGGCAGGCGCCGTTCAGGCACTGCACGCCGTTCTCATGGCAGAAGTTGGGGCCCGGGCAGCACTGCCCGCCGGCGCCGCCGCAGTGGCGGCAGGTGCCGTCGAAGCAAGCCAGGCCGACGCCGGGGCAGGCGTCGCCGCCGGGACAGCATGGCTGGTCGGGGCCGCCGCAGCGGCGGCAGATGCCATCGACACACTGCACGCCGTCATCCGGACAGGCGTTCTGGCCGCCGCAGCAGGGCTGGCCGATGCCACCGCAGGGCCGGCACGTGCCGCCGACGCAGGCGACGCCGGGATCGGGGCACGGGCTGCCGCCGGGGCAGCACTGTTGGCCGGCGCCACCGCAGTGGCGACAGGTGCCTTCGACGCACTGCACACCGTTCTCGGCGCAGGGGCTGCCGCCGGGGCAGCACTGCTGACCCGCCTCGCCGCAGCGACGGCAGGTGCCTTCGATGCACTGCACGCCGTCCTGCGGGCAGGGGGCGCCGCCGGGGCAGCACTGCTGCCCGTCGTGCCCGCAGCCGCGGCAGAGACCTTCGATGCACTGCACGCCCTCCTGGGGACAGGCGTTGTCGCCGGGGCAGCAGCGCTCGCCGGGGATGCCACAGCGCCGGCACCTGCCTTCGAAGCAGGCAAGGGTGTCGTCCGGGCAGGCCTGGCCGTTCTTACAGCAGGTCTCGCCGGGACCGCCGCATCCCCGGTCGCCGCCGCCGCCGCCGGCCCCCGGACCGTTGTCGCAGCGCGTCGCGCGCGGGTCCTCGGGATCGCTCGACTCGATGCGCCCGCCGCCCTCGCCGCAGTCGATCGACGCGTCGGCCCCGCGGTCGCCGGCGTACAGGTGGTCGAAGCCGTCGCCGCCGCGGAGCATGTCGCGGCCCTCGCCGCCGTAGATCGTGTCGTTGTCGTCGTGGCCCTCCATGACGTCGTTGCCGCCGAGGCCGCGGATGACGTCGTTGCCGCCCCAGCCCCAGATGATGTCGTCGCCGTCGGCGCGGCCGATGAGCTCGTCGTTGCCGCCCGCGCCCTCGAGGATCTCGATGTCGGCCTCGAGCCACGTCCCCTGCTCGCGCGCGCACAGCTCCGGCTGGTAGCCGCGGTGACCGAGCTGGGCGTGGATGCGCAGGCGGTGGCGCTCGCCGGGGTCGTCGATCTTCGTGCCGACGCGGGCGAAGCCGCCGACGTCGCGGTCCGGGCCGCCGACGAAGTGGTGTCCGCCGCACGGGTGGCTGGTCACGAGCTGGTCGTCGCCGGGGCCGGCGTCCATCTCGTCGGCGTCGCCGCTGAGGCTCAGCAGCGCGTCGTCGCCCTCGTGGCCGATGAGCGTGTCGTTGCCGTCGGCGCCGGCGAAGAGGATGTCCTGCCCGCCGTGGCCCTCGAGGACGTCGTTGCCGGGGCCGCCGTCCAGCGTCGCCTCGAGGTCGCGGGGGAAGCCGCCGCCCTCGATGACGAGCGTGTCGTTGCCGGGGCCGCCCCAGCCGGTGATGTAGCGGAGCTCGGAGGGGAGGGGGCAGTGCGCCTCCTTGTCGTTCGCGCCCGGCCCGCAACCCTCGCCGAGCGCGAGCGCGACGTTGGCGCGGACATAGACGATGCCGTTGGCCGTCGAGACGGCGAACGCGTCGTCGCCGTCGCCGCCGAGGAGCACGAGCCCGAGGTCCGCCGGTCCCGTGGCGAGGAAGACGGTGGGGCCCGCCGCGCGGCCGGGGCCGTCCTCGGCCTGGCCGCCCTCGAGCCGGTCGTCGCCGTAGCCGCCGACGAGGCGCCCGCCGCCGACGAGGTGGTCGTCGAACGCCGACCCGACGACGACCTCGATGCCGCGGATCGCCTCGATGGCGCCGTCGCCGACCGCCTGGGCGTTGCCGAGGTGGACCGCGACGCCGTCGACGTTCGCCAGCGGGGCGAGCCCCTGGCCCGGCGGGGTGGCGGTCATGAAGCTCGCGGTGTCGCTGCCGGGACCGCCCTCGAAGTCGTCGCGGTTGGTGTCGCCGCGCAGCCAGTCGTCGCCGGGACCGCCGTCCATCGTGTCGGTGCCATGACCGCCGATGAGCAGGTCGTTGCCCTCGTCGCCCCACATCTTGTCGTCGAGCAGATCGCCGTACAGGACGTCGTGGCCGCCGCCGCCGTGGAGCTCGTCGCCGCCGCTGCGGCCGTGGATCAGGTCGTTGCCCCCGCCGCCCTCGATGACGTCTCGCCCGAAGCCGCCGTCGATGTAGTCGGCGCCGTCACCGCCGTAGATCGTGTCCTCGCCGTAGCCGCCGCAGATGACGTCGTCGCCGCCGAGGCCGCGGATGACATCGTCGCCGCCGCCGCCGAACAACACGTCGCGGCCCTCGGTCCCCTCGATGACATCGGGGCCGTCGGTGAAGGGCCTCGTGGGCCGCAGCGTGCGGCAGGGGTCGTCGGTGGGCGCGAGGAAGGCCGGGCCGCCGCGCGCCTCCCCCGCCTTGGGGG
Organism: Myxococcota bacterium; assembly: GCA_963169045.1. Taxonomy (GTDB): domain Bacteria; phylum Myxococcota_A; class Bradymonadia; order UBA7976; family UBA1532; genus CAUJDF01. The sequence goes on along the minus strand of CAUJDF010000076.1, from coordinate 8,033 downwards.
CGTCCGGGTCGAACGCGTCGCCGCCCTGGCCGCCCCCGCCGGACGAGTCGAGCTCGCCCTCGATGGCACAGCTGCCGAACATCCCGATGGCGCTCACGAACGCCAGCACACGAGTGAATCGCCCCATCCGTTCCCCTCCGCCGGCCGGCCTGCGTGTGCAAGCATCGGGCCGGCGGCGCGGGCGCGCAAGGACGCGGCGCGGCGTGGCGCGTGTGAGACAGGGGGGGGGCGGGAGGGTGTGGCGCCGACGTCCCACCCGGCCGCGACATGCGAAGAGCGATGCCATCGGTGGGTGGGGGCCCTCGCGGCGCCGACGGTCGATCGACCGTCGACCGACCGTCGGCGGCGAGCGGACGGACGCGCGGAGCCCCGTCCCGCAAGGGCTGGGCCGCGGCATGCGCCTTGCGATGGGGGGGGGCACCGGAGTGGAGGTCCCAACCGATGAGATGGACGACCGTATCGTGGGCGGTGGCGCTCGCCCCGCTGGTGGCGGGGAGCGCGGCGGCGCGCCTCGCCGAGCTGCGCGTGGACGGCCTGCGTCCCGCGTTCGATCCCGCGGTCACGGCGTACACCGCGCCGCGGACGGGCGCGTGCTCCGTGCCGGTGTCGGCGACCGTCGCGAACCCGGCGCACCGGCTCTACGTCGCGAGCACCGAGACGGCGAGCGGCGCCACGCGCAACGCGTGGGTGTGCGACGGGCGCACGGGCTTCAGCGTGGTCGTCTACGAGGGCTGGCGCGAGGTGAGCCGGTACACGGTGACGATGGTGGAGGCGCCGCCGCCGCCGCCGCCCGTGGACGCGCCGCTGCCGCCCGTGGACGCGCCGCTGCCGCCGATCGAGCCGGTCGACGCGCTCACCGCCGAGCGTCTGTTGCAGCAGGCGACCTTCGGGCCGACGGCGGCCGACATGGCGACGGTGCAGGCGCTCGGCGCGGCGCGCTGGCTTGCGGAACAGCGGCGGGTGCCGGCGAGCCCGGTGCCGGACGGCCTCGACAACAACCGCCTGCGCGCCCGGGTGTTCCTGAACATGGCCCACGGCCCGGACCAGCTGCGCCAGCGCATGGCCTTCGCGCTCGGCCAGATCCTCGTGGTGTCGACGAGCAAGAACGTCAATGGATACGAGCTGATCCCGTGGGTCCGCCTGCTGTCGGACCACGCGTTCGGCAACTACCGCGACCTGCTGCGCGAGGTGACGCTGAGCCCGACGATGGGCAAGTTCCTCGATCTGGCGAACAGCACGCGGGCGATGGACGGCGGCGCGCCGAACGAGAACTACCCGCGCGAGCTGATGCAGCTGTTCACCATCGGCCTGTGGGCGCTGAACCCGGACGGCGCGTACGTGACGGACGCGCGCGGCGAGCTCGTGCCGACCTACGACCAGCAGACGGTGCGCGAGGTGGCGCGCGCGCTGACCGGCTGGACGTACCCCACGGCGCCGGGGCAGACGCCGCGCTCCCGCAACCCGGAGCACTTCGCCGGGCGCATGGAGCCGCGCCCCCAGCTCCACGACACGGGCGCCAAGACGTTGTTCCCGGGGGTGACGCTGCCCGCCGGACAGACCGTCGAGCAGGACCTCGAGGGGGTGATCGACGCCCTGTTCCACCACCCGAACACGGCGCCGTTCGTGGCCACGCGCCTCATCCGCTCGCTCGTGACGAGCAACCCGAGCCCGGGCTACGTCGCGCGGATCGCGGCCGTGTTCGCCGACCGCGGCGACGGCGTGCGCGGTGACCTCGGCGCGGTGCTCGTCGCCCTGCTGACCGACGACGAGGCGGCGCTCGAGGGCGCGGACGACGGGCGCCTGAAGGACCCGGTGCTCCATGTCATCGGCCTCGCGCGCGCGCTCGGCGTGGAGATCGGCGATCCGGGTCTGTTCATGTATGTCATGGCCGACCTCGGGCAGGCGGTGCTCTCGCCGGCCACCGTGTTCGGCTTCTACCCGCCGCTCGGCCCGCTGCCCGGGCGCCCCGATCTCTATGGGCCCGAGTTCCAGATCTACACGCCGGCGCTCGCCGTCCAGCGCGCCAACTTCACGTATGCGCTGCTGAACGGCGACTTCCGATCCGCCTTCCCGGTGGACCTGGCGCCGTTCGTCGCGCTCGCCGGCGATCCCGACGCGCTCGTGGACCACGTCGACGCGGTCCTGCTCTTCGGGCGGATGTCACCGGCGCTGCGCGACGTGCTGGTGGAGGCGGCGGCGTCGGTGTCCGACCCGCGGCAGCGCGCGCTCGGCGCCCTGTATCTCGCCGCGATCTCGAGCGAGCTCGCGGTCCACACCGGCTTCTGAAGGGAGGGGGACATGAACGGCTCGCACGACCGCCGGCGCTTCCTGACGCTGAGCGCGAAGCTGGCGGGGCTCGGCCTCGTGGCGCTCGGGACGCGTCGCGCCGCGGCGCAGGCGCTCGACGACTACAAGGCGTTGGTCTGTGTGTATCTGTCCGGTGGCAACGACGGGAACAATGTGATCGTGCCGCTCGACGCCGAGCGATACACGGCGTACCAGCGGGCGCGCGGCGATCTCGCGCTCGGCGCGCAGGCGCTGCTCCCGCCCATCGGCGACGCGGACGGCAACCCGTACGGGCTCCACTTCGGCCTCGAGGCGCTGCACCCGCTGTACGAGGCGGGCGAGCTGGCGTTCGTGCTCAACGTGGGGACGCTGGACCGGCCGCTGACGCGCGCGGAGCTGCGAGCGGGCGCGGCGGCGCCGACCAACCTCTTCTCGCACTCCGACCAGACGGTGCAGGCGCAGACGGGCATGGCGACACCCGACGGCACGGGTTGGGGCGGGCGGCTGCTCGAGTGCTTCGGCCGGCCCGACAGCCTGGCGGCGGTGTCGGTGTCGCGGCCGGCGCTCTTCCTGCGCGGGTCCGAGAGCGGCGGCAACGTGATCCCGCCCGGACAGGATCTGCGCCTCGCGGGGATGAGCTTCTGGCCGGCGCACGAGGCGCAGTCGCGGCGGCGCGCGCTCGACCGGCTGCTGGGGCTCGACGGTGGCAACCCGGTGCGGCGCGCGGCGAACCGTGCGCTCGCCGACGGACTGGCGCTCGGCGACACGCTCGCGGCGCACCCCGCGGCGCCGTCCGGGCGTTTCCCGGGGACGGACATCGGCCGGCAGCTGCGCGAGGTGGCGCGGCTCGTCCGCGTGCGCGCCGGGATGGGGCCCGGCCGGCAGGTGTTCTTCTGCTCGATGGACGGCTTCGACCTGCACAGCGCACAGGACTGGACGCACTGGCACCTGCTCTCGACGTTGGCGCAGGCGCTGCGCGCGTTCCACGACGAGATCGCCGAGGCCGGGCTCGGCGACCGGGTCGTCGCGTTCACGCAGTCGGAGTTCGGCCGCACGCTGCAGCCGAGCGGCAGCGGATCGGACCACGCCTGGGGCAGCCACCATCTGGTGCTCGGCGGCGCGGTACGCGGCGGCATCTACGGTGAGATGCCGACGCTGGCGCTCGGCGGACCCGACGACGCGAACGACCGCGGCGTGTTCATCCCGACGACGTCGACCGCGCAGCTCGGCGCGACGCTGGGGCGCTGGTTCGGCGCGTCGCCGGCGGCGCTGGCGTGGGCTTTCCCGACGCTCGAGCGCTTCGCGGCGCGCGACCTCGGCTTCGTGTGATGCGCGACTTTCCGCCGCCGGATCGGCGCGTAGTATGCTCGCGGCCGTGCTCGAGGCCGCGTTCGTCTCAGGGGTCTGTCCGCGCTGTCAGGCCACGTTCGAGGGCGGCGCCGGCGTATGTCCGTACGACGGGCGCACGCTGGTGCCGCTGCACGAGCGGGAGCGCCGCCTGATCGGGCGCACGTTCGGCGGCAAGTACACGGTGCTCGGGGTGGTGGGGCGCGGCGGCGTCGGCGTCGTGTTCCGCGCCGTGCAGCCCGCCTTCGAGCGCCCCGTCGCCATCAAGGTGCTGCGCGCCGGCCTCATGGAGGATCCGTCCGCACTGCGGCGCTTCACGCACGAGGTCCGCGCCATCGGGCGCCTTGCGCACCCGAACGTGATCACCGTCCTCGACTTCGGCGCCAGCGAAGAGGGGGAGCTCTACCTCGTGATGGAGCTGCTCGAAGGGCGGACGCTGGCCGAGGTGCTCGCCGACGAGGGCGCGCTGGCGCCGGCGCGCGCGGTCGGCCTCGCGGCGGGGGCGTGCGACGCGCTGCAGGCGGCGCACGAGGCGGGGCTGGTGCACCGTGACCTCAAGCCCGGGAATTTGTTCGTGATTTCGGGGGCGGGGCCGTTCGGCGAGTTCGTGAAGGTGCTCGACTTCGGGCTGGCGCGGCTCAAGGCGCTGCCCGACGGCGCGTCGATCACGCGGTCCGGCACGGTGTGCGGGACGCCGGCGTACATGAGCCCGGAGCAGGCGCTCGATGCGGCGGTGGATCCGCGGGCGGACGTGTACTCGCTGGGGGTCGCGGTCTACGAGATGCTGGCCGGCCGGCTGCCGTTCGCGGCGGACACGCCGCTGCGCATGATGATGGCGCACGTGCACGAGGCGCCGATCCCGCTTTCGATCGCGGCGCCGGGCGTGCCGGCGGCGCTGGCCGAGGTGGTCGGGCGGGCGCTGGCGAAGGTGCCGGCGCAGCGGCCGCCGACGGCGGCGGCGTTCAAGGCCGCGATGCTCGCCGCGGTGGGGCTCGGCGCGCCGGCGCCGGTGGTTTCGTCCGGCGACGAGCTGGAGCGGTCGACGTTGTCCGTTTCGGCGTTGCCCGCGGTGACGCCGGCGGCGACGGTGTCGGCCGCGTCGTCGCCGGCGGCGACGCAGATGGCTCCGCTGTCCGTGCCGGACGCCGCGCCGGCGCGCGGACGCGGGCGTGTCGTCGCGGCGGGGGCGGGCGTCGTCGCGGCAGGCGTCGCGCTCGTCTGGGCCCTCTGGCTCCGCGCGGAGGTGGGCGCGCCGGCGACGCCCGAGGCGGCGCCCGCGACGGCCCCGGCCGCAGCCGTGGCTGCCGCACCGCCGAAGGCCGCGGCGCCCGCGACGGCCCCGGCCGCAGCCGTGGCTGCCGCACCGGCGACGGCCGCGGCGCCCGCGATGGCGCCGGCCGCAGCCGTGGCTGCCGCACCGGCGACGGCGGCGGCGCCCGCGACGGCGCCGGCCGCAGCCGTGGCTGCCGCACCGCCGACGGGCGCGGCGCCCGCGACGGCGCCGGCCGCAGCCGTGGCTGCCGCACCGCCGACGGGCGCGGCGCCCGCGACGGCGCCGGCCGCAGCCGTGGCTGCCGCACCGCCGACGGGCGCGGCGCGCACGTCCGCGATGCCGCCGCGGACCGCGCGCACCGCGACGGCGCCGCTCCACGTCGCGACACGCCCGCCGGGCGCACTGCTGTTCGTGGACGGCGCGGCGCGCGGCCAGACGCCGACCGACGTGCCGCGGCCCGCGGGGCGCGCGCTGCGTCTCGAGCTGCGGCTCGCCGGCCACGAGAACCGAACGCTCACGGTGACGCCCGGCGATCCGGCAACCGTCGATGTCGAACTGCGGCGCCTGCCGCGCATCTTCACGGACTGACCGAGGCCCATGCTCCGCTTGCTGCTGCTGGTCGGACTCTGGAACGCGCCCGCCACGCCGGGGGAGGCCGACGGTCTGTACCGCCAGGGCAACACCGCGGCTGCAGCCGAGCGCTGGGACGAGGCGCTCGCGCTGTGGGCGCGCGCCGAGGCGCTCGCGCCGCAGTGGAAGTACGCGTTCAATCAGGCCAGCGTGCTCGCCTTCCTCGGGCGCCCGGCGGAAGCGTGGGCGGCGTGCGAGCGGGCGCGCGCGCACGGCGTGCCGCCGGAGCACGCCGGCGAGGTCGACGCCGAGCAGCGCCGGATCGAGGACGTCCTGCTCGCCGACCATGCGCTCCTCGCGCTCACGGTCGAGCCCGCCGACGCCTGCGTCACGCTCGACGGCGCGCCGCTCGCCGCGTCGGGGCGCGCGATCCTGCGCCGCGCCACCAGCAGGCTCGTCGTCGCGCGCGAGGGTCACGCGACCCTCGACGAGCCCTGGGCGCACCCGATCGGCGCGCGCACGTCGCGAACCGTGCGCCTCGCGTCGCTCCCCCTCGCGGCGAGCGCCGCGACGTCCGGGGCCGCGGCGCCGGCCGGCGCGACGGGCGCGACGCGCGGGTCCGCGACGCCGACCGGCGCGGCGTCCGGGGCCGTGGCGCCGACCGGCGCGACGCGCGGGTCCGCGACGCCGGCCGGCGCGGCGTCCGTGGCGGCGACGCCTCCCGGCCCGTTCGCGGCGGCGGCGCCCGACCCGGACGCGGCGCCCGCCGCCGGCCCGCATCCGGCGTGGAAGTGGGTCGCGTTCGGCGCCGGCGCCGCCGCGGGCGCCGCGGGCGGCCTGCTCCTGCTCGACGCCGACGCGCATCGCCGCCCCGAGGTCTTCCGCAGCGACGCCGCCGCCGCCGAGGAGGCGTATACCAGCCGCCGCGATCCGGGCCTCGCGCTGGCGATCACCGCGGGCGTCGCCCTCGCGACGGGCGCGATCCTCTGGCTCCTGGAGGCGCCGTGAAGCGCGGCCTCCTCGCCCTCGTGCTCGCCGGCTGTGCCTTCGAGCCGGTCTACCTCGACGCCGAGGCGACGCTCGACGGCGTCGACGAGGTCGCCGGCGTCGTCCCCGATGGCGACGGCTTCGCGCTGGCCGGCTCGCGCTTCGACGACGACGGCGAAGCCCGCACCGCGGTCGTGCTCGGCGCCGCGGCCGACGGCGCCGTCATGTCGGTCGACGCCCACCGGCTCGAGCGCGCGAGCGGCCTCGTCGTGCTGCCCGGCGGCGACCGCCTCGTCTACGGGCACTCGAGCGGCGCGCGCGCCATGCGCGTCGGCCCCGACCGCACCGAGGCGTGGAGCGGCGCCGTCGGCAGCGGCCAGACCGTCCGCGCCGGCCTGCTCGCGGGCGGCGGCGTCGCGCTCGCCGGCGCGGCCCACGTCCAGGTCGACGGCAGCAGCCGGAACGCGCTGTGGTTCGCGCTCCTCGATCCCGACGCCGGCCCGTCGCCCGTCGCCGAGGACGCGTGGCTGCCGCCCGGCGCCATCGACGCCTCCGCCTGGGCGGTCCTGGCGCGGCCCGGGGGCGGCTTCCTCGTCGGCGGCAGCGCCACCGTCGCTTACGGCGAGCCCGAGCGTCCCTGGCTGCTCGCGGTGACGGGCGAGGGGCGCATCGAGCGCGAAAACCTCTTTCCGGACGCGGAGATGGCGCGCGGTCGCGTCGGCGCGCTCGCCCTGGCCGGTGACCGCGTGGCCGTCGCCGGCGAGGACGGCGGCAACCGCGCGTTCGTGCGTCTGCTCGGCACGGACGGGCGATGGGCGACGCCGGCCCGGCCGCTCTGCGCGGGGGGCGTCGCGCCGACCCGGCCCGTGGCGCTCGTGGCGCTCGACGACGGCTTCGCCGCCGCCGGCTGGCGCGGCTGGGAGGCGCGCGACCTCTGGCTCGCCCGCTTCGACGCCGAGGGGCGCACCACGTGGCTGCGCACGTTCGGCCCGCTGACCGACGGCGGCGCCGATCGGGTCGCGCTCGCGCGCTCCGCCGCCGGCGGTCTCGCCCTCGCGGCGACGCGGTGCGCCGACGCCACCTGCGACGGCCCCGGCGGCGCGCCGCGCCTCTGGCATCTCGACACGGACGGCGGGCCGTACGGCACGGCGGAGGAGGCGATGTGTCCGGATTGACCACGCTCGACGCGGCGACGCTCGACTCCGGCTCGCTCGGCGCGGTGCGCGGCGACGGCGGCATCCCGGGGCTGACGGTGCTGCACCACCCCGATCCGCGCCGCGTCGGCGACGAGGCGCGCCTGCCCGCGCTGCTCGACGGTGGCCGCGCCGCGCTCTCCCGCGTCGAGCCGGTGTTCACGGCGCCGACCGTGCCGGGGCGCGCCTGGCCGCTCGCCGATCCCTTCCTCTCGCGCCACCCGGTCGTCTTCGAGGGCGCGCCCGGCGGGCAGGTCGTCCTGCGGCCGGGACAGGCGCGCCTCGTCGCCGACGGCGCGCCGGTCGAGGGGGAGCGCGTCGTAGCCGACGCGGCGCGCGCGCGCGGCGGGGTGCTGGTGCGCGGTCGGCGCGTCGTG
>CAUJDF010000075.1 GCA_963169045.1 Myxococcota bacterium | reverse complement strand
CCGGCGCCGCCTTCGCCGCCGGCGCCGCCTTCGCCGCCGGCGCCGCCTTCGCCGCCGGCGCCGCCTTCGCCGCCGGCGCCGCCTTCGCCGCCGGCGCCGCCTTCGCCGCCGGCGCCACCTTCGCCGCCGGCGCCACCTTCGCCACCGGCCCCCCCTCCGCCGCCGGCGCCACCGGCGCCGCCGTCGTCGCACGCGTCGCCGACGCCGTCGCCGTCGCCGTCCGCCTGGTCGGGATCGGCGACCCGCAGGCACACGTCCGTGCCGTCGGGCACCCCGTCGCCGTCGGCGTCGAGGTCGAGGTAGTCGGGCACGTCGTCGTCGTCCGTGTGGACGGCCGGCGTCCCGAGGTCCGCGTCGCCGGCCTCCTCCGCGTCGCTCACGCCGTCGCCGTCGCTGTCGTCGTCGAGCGCGTCGATCGTGCGATCGCCGTCCGTGTCGAGCGGCGTCCGGTCGTCGCCGAACTCCTCGCCGTCGGCGATGGTGTCGCCGTCGGTGTCCGGGTCGTTGGGGTCGAGGTCGTGCGCCCGCTCGGTCGAGTCGGGCAGCCCGTCGCCGTCGGCGTCGCACACGTCGGCGCCCGGCGCGCAGAGCCCCGCCTGGCAGACGTCGCCCTCGGTGCAGGCGTCGTCGTCGCTGCACGGCGTGCCCTCTTCGGCGGCGTCGCGCGCGCATTGGCCCGTCGCGCCGTCGCAGGCCTCGACGGTGCACGGATCGCCGTCGTCGCAGTCCACCGCCTCGCCGGCCACGCACTGCCCGTCGCCGTCGCATGCCTCGGCGCCGTCGCAGCGGTCGGCGTCGGCGCACGACACGCCGCGCTCGACGGGCACGTGCACGCAGCCCTCCACCGGATCGCACGCGTCGGCCGTGCACGGATTGTCGTCGTCGCAGTCCGGCGCGGCGCCCGCCGCGCACGCGCCGTCGCCGTCGCAGCGTTCGTCCCCGTTGCACACGTCCCCGTCGCCGCAGGCCACGCCCGGCTCGACCGGATCGTTCACGCAACCCCGCGCCGCGTCACAGGAATCCGCCGTACACACGTTCCCGTCGTCGCAGTCGGGCGCCGTGCCCGCAGCGCACGCGCCCGCCCCGTCGCAGGCCTCGTCGCCGTTGCAGCGGTCCGCGTCGAGGCACGGCGTCCCCCGCTCGACCGGGTCGTTCACGCAACCCCGCGCCGCGTCGCAGGCATCCGCGGTGCAGGGGTTCTCGTCGCCGCACGCGGGCGCCTCGCCCGCGGCGCACGCGCCCTCGCCGTCGCAGGCCTCGTCGCCGTTGCAGCGGTCGGCGTCGAGGCAGGGCACGCCGCGCTCGAGCGGGACGTTCACGCAGCCGAGCGCCGCGTCGCAGGCGTCCGCCGTGCACACGCTGCCGTCGTCGCAGTCCGGCGCCGCGCCCGGTCCGCAGGCGCCCGCCCCATCGCACGTCTCGTCGCCGTTGCACCGGTCCGCGTCCACGCAGGGCGCGCCGCGGTCGAGCGGCGTGGAGCCGCACCCGAGCGCGGGATCGCACGCGTCCGCCGTGCAAGCGTTGTCGTCGTCGCAGTCCGGCGCCTCGCCCGGCAGGCAGGCGCCGTCGCCGTCGCAGACCTCGTCGCCGTTGCACACGTCGTCGTCGACGCACGCCGTGCCGGCCTCGAGGGGCGCGGACCCGCAGCCGAGCGCCGGATCGCACGCGTCGGCGGTGCAGGGGTTGTCGTCGTCGCAGTCCGGGGCCTCGCCCGGACGGCACTCGCCCTGCCCGTCGCAGGTCTCGTCGCCGTTGCAGAGGTCGTCGTCGGCGCAGGCGGTGCCCGGCGCCTCCGGCTGCGAGGCGCAGCCCGCCGCGGGGTCGCACGCGTCGGCGGTGCAGGGGTTGTCGTCGTCGCAGTCGAGCGCGGGTCCGGCGACGCACGCGCCGGCGCCGTCGCAGGCCTCGGCGCCGTTGCACACGTCGGCGTCGAGGCAGGCCGTGCCGGCCTCGTGCGGCGTGCACGCGTTGAGGACGCACGCCACGCACCCGCCACCGCCGCACGCCGCGTCGTCGCGGCAGCTGGCGCCGCGCCGTACGAAGTCGTCCGCGGTGCTGTCGGTGTCGCGCGTCGGCGGCGTGCGGACGGCGACGACGTCCCGGGCGGGCGCGGGCATGTCCTCGATGCCGGGGTAGGTGCCGCTGCCGTACGCGTCCACTGAGACGAACGTGTTCGCGCCGTCGAGCACGATGAGCTCGTCGCCGCCGTTGGCGAGGTTGATGCCGCCGGGCGCCCACGGCAGGTACACGAGCAGGTCGGGGACCGCCGCCAGCGTCGGCGTCCGCTCGAAGTCCGGGTTGCGGCCGAAGTGCCGCGCGTACGCTTGGCCGGACTCGGCGACGACGATCGTCGCCCCCGGCGCGAGGGCGCCGGCATTCTCCGGGAAGCGCGCCATGCCCTCGCCCTGGTCCGGCGTCTCCTCGTCGCCCACCTTGAAGTGCGCGAGCGGCAGCGAGACACGCGAGACGTTGCGGAGCGCGAACCACTCGCCGCTGCTCGAGGCGGTCAGCGAGTCGGAGACGAAGTGCGTGACCAGCATCGGCGCGTAGACCTCGCCCTGCCCGTCGAAGTGCAGTTCGAAGGCGTAGTCGAGGACGTCGTCACCCACCTCACTGAAAGTATTGGGAAAGGCGCCCGCGGCGGGGTCGCCGTAGTCGGTCACGGCGTCGAGCACGTTCGACACGTCCGGGCCGCCGATGTCGGCGGTGCGGTCGTCCGGACCGGCGCGGAACGTGGCCACCATGAAGCGGATGGGCGCGACCGGGGGGCCGTCGAGGCCGAAGCGGCTCCAGGGGACGGCGATCTCGATGTTGTTGCCCTGGCGGGCGACCTCGGCGGGGCCGACGACGTTGAAGTCGGCCCCGTAGACGGCAGGGGCGTCGCCGCTGCCGAAGCGTGTCTGGACGAGGAACTCCCAGCGGGCGTCGTCGCGGACGGTCGTGTCGGCGAAGGCGGCGAGGAAGCTCTGCCCGCTGCCGGGGGCCCGGTCGAAGTCGAGGGCCACCTGGAGCTGCGTCGTGTCGCCGGGCGCCGCCGCCGTCACCGCGAGGAGGTAGAGGTGCGTGGGCGAGCCCGTCACCACGAAGCGCGTGAGGTTCGCGTCCGCCTCGCTGCCCGGCAGATCGGTGCGCACGTCGGCGGGCGCGTCGCGCCACACGTACGAGCCGCGGCCGTCGGCGTCGCGCGTGATGCGGCCGAGGTTGTCGGAAGCGGCGGGGAGCGCGAGCCAATCTTCGGACGCGCCGTCGACCTGGACCGGGTGGGCGGCCGCGCCGGCGGCGCACAGGACGATCAGGGCGAACACTGCGAGCCTCATCGGGCCTCCTCGTGATCTGGCCGCGGGAGAATAACCGCGGGCCCCGCGATCGCCGCAACTCCGCCGCCGGCGCGGGCCGCAAACGTACGCTCGGACTGAAATTGGAAGTCGCCCCCCGAGGTCCAATATCGTCCGGTTGAATGTGAGTTCCCGACGATCCACCGGGGGAGGAGAGATGGTCGCTTCCATGCGCGCGGCGGCGCTGCTGCTGACGCTGCTCACGAGCTCGATGGCCTGGGCGCAGGCCAACCTGATCGCCGACGGCGACATGGAGGCGGCGGACGTCGCCGGCTGGTCCGCGTGGCGCGTCGGCGGCTCGTTCGCCAAGTCGAGCGACGACGCCTACAACGGCTCGCAGAGCATGCGCATCGACAACGGGGGCGCGCTGGCGGGGTTCCTTCAGGCCGGGCTGCCGGTCGAGGGGGGTCGCACCTACAAGCTGCGCGTCGCCTACCGCCGCGTCTCCGGCACGTTCGGCGTGCGCGTCGGCATCGGCACGAACACGACGGACTTCCAGGGCCTGCAGTTCCAGACCTCCAGCTCGCCCGACGCGTGGGGCTTCCACACGCGCGTCTTCACGCTGCCCGAGGTGCTCGCCGGCACGGTGCGCGTCGTCGTCTACGGCACCGGCGAGGCGTACGTCGACGACGTCACGCTGGCCGAGCACACCGCCATCGAGGACGGCGACATGGAGGCCGACGGCACGGCGGCCTGGCTGACCTACGGCGGCGGGAACTACACCAAGCAGAGCGACGTGGTCTTCAACGGCAGCCAGGCGATGGCGGTGAACGCCGGCGGCTTCCAGCAGCGGTTCCTGCCCGTCGAGGCGGGCGGGAAGTACCGCCTCTCCGTGCGGCACAAGCGCGACAGCGGCACGCTGGCCGTGCGGATGGGCCTGAACACCTCGAACGCGGACTCCTTCGGGGGGGGCCTCTCCACCTCGTCGGGGACGGACTGGGCGCTGCACACCCGGGTGGTGACGATGCCGGCGAACATCGTCGGCGACGTGCGCCTGGTCGTCCGGTGCACGGGCGTCTGCTACATCGACGACGTGAAGCTCGAGCCGCTCGAGCTGCTCGCCGACTGGAACGCCGAGGCCCCCGGCGTCGGCGCCTGGACGAAGTACACCGCCGTCCTCGGCCTGCTCGAGAAGGTCGTCGCCGACGTCTTCGCCGGCGCGCGCAGCCTGCACCTCGCGCAGGGCGGCGTGCAGCAGCTCGGCATCAAGGTCCAGGCCGGCGCCACCTACAACCTGTCGCTCTGGTACAAGAACAACAGCGGGCGCTTCCGCGTGCGCCTGGGGGCGAACGCCTCGAACTACGACTTCGCCGGCCAGGAGTTCTCGACGGCGGTCGTCGGCGGCTGGACGCAGTACACCCGCCAGTTCACCGTCCCCGCCAACTTCACCGGCACCTTCCGCCTCGTGCTCATCTCGGACCGCGGCGGCGACGTCCTCGTCGACAACACCTCGATCACGCCGCAGTGACCGCCGCGCGCCCGGGCGCGCGTCAGAGCAGATCGCCGCGGGCCAGGACCTCGAGGCGGCCTCCGGTGAACGCCGGGAAGTCGCGACACACCCCGGCGACACACTTCAGACCGCCGCGCTGACTGCCGCCGAGCGCGCGCAACGTCAGAACGCGCGAGACCTCCCACGACACATGGCCCGCCACGAAGACCTGACGCACCTCGTCGGCGTCATCCTGCGTGTCGTAGCCGAGCTCCGCGGTGACCGATCCGAGGCCACCCTTCTCGACGCCGAGCAGCGACGTGCCGCGGAGGTAGTCGTTCGTCTCGAGCGTGCGCCACTCGTGGTTGACGGCCAGGTGCACGGCGTAGCCGGCGCCGACCGGCTGCAGCCAGTCCCCCTCGGCGTGGGTCATGGCCTTGACCTGCTCGCCGCCCTGCTCCTCGCGGCGAAAGCCCCCGCTGGCGTTCAGACGGCCGGCGCCCCACGTCGACTCGAAGCCGGCGTAGACGTGCGTCTGGTCGAGCTGCGCGTCGGTGTCGGGGTCGTTCTGGCGCCGCATGCCATTGCCGTAGAGGACGAGGTCGCCGCCGAAGAGCGCCAGCGACGCCTTGAGGCGACCGCCGCGGGTGTTCGTGTTGTCGATGACTTCCTGGTCGATGCGCTCGAGCGTGGGCGGGGCCGCGTAGTCGAACGGCTTGCGGAGCGCGGTGTTCGGGCTTCCGCGCACGAAGAAGTCGTCGAGCAGCAGCCCCTCGGCGAGCAGGCTCACGGGCCCGAGCGCCACGTCGACGGTGGCATAGGCCGCCTTGGCCTGGGTGCCGTTGCCGGCCACGTGCCTGCCCTGCCAGTCCACCTCGACGTAGAGCGCGAGCACGTCGCCGAGCGCCGGCGTCTCGACGAAGCCCCCGAGGGCGGCGCTGTGATCCTGCCCCGCCTCGGGGACGAGGCTCTCGTTCACGCGCACGTGCAGGCCGTGCACGCCGACGGTGAGCGACGACAGACCGCGGAAGGCATAGGACCCACCGACGATCAGATCTTCGGGGTCGTCGAGGTGCTGCCGGGAGACGGCGTCGAGGTTGCTGGCATTGGTGCGGCCGGCGAAGAAGTCGGCCTCGTGGTCTTCGAGGGTCAGGGAGATGTCGCCGCCGCGCAGCGTCACGTCCTCGCCGAGCTCGTCCACCTTGCGCAGCGACAGGATGATTCCGCGGCCCAGCTGGCGGTGGAAGTCCCACAGCTCGAGCTTCCAGGCGTCGGCGGCGTAGGCGATGCGGACGCGCTCGAGGCGGACGTCGTTCTCGAAGGCGTCCGACGGCGCATTCACGAACGCGTCGAAGTCCACATCGGTGCCGACGCTCAGCCGGTCGGCGTCGCCGCTGAGGGTGAGGCGCTGGATGACCGCGCCGTAATCGTCGTCGTCGTCGTGGCGGTTGCCGTTGTCGCCGCGGGCCTCGAGCGTGAGGCGCTCGTCGAAGCGAAAGGCGGCGTCCTGGGCGGCCGCGGTCGCCGGGAGGAGCAGCAGGAACGCGGCCTTCGTCACCGGGGCGCGGCCTCTTTGAGCAGCGCCGCGACGCGCGCCTCGATCTTCGCCGGCTCATCGGGGGTGAAGCCCTCGTGCTCGTAGGCGCGGCGTCCGGCGCGGTCGACGTAGATCGTGAAGGGCATCGACGCGCGGGGGTTGAGGCGGCCCGCCACTTCGCCCTCGGGATCGAGCAGGACGGGCAGCGACAGGCCGCGCGCGTTCACGAAGCGCCGCACCTCGGCCTGGCTCTTCGGCGCGTCGGTGTTGATCGCCAGCACCACGAGCCCGTGGTCGGCGTACTTCTTCGCGAGCTCGTCGAGGAAGGCGAGCTCCTGCTTGCACGGGTTGCACCACGTGGCCCAGAAGGCCACGAGCACCACCTTGCCGGCGTGGCCCGACAGCTTCACCCGCTCGCCGCCGAGCGCGCGCAGGCCGAAGTCGGACACCGGCGGGCGCGGGGCGTCGTCCGCGAGCGCGGGGGCGGCGAGCAGCGACACACACAGGGCGATGGCACGCAGCATCACAGTCGCGCTCCGAGGAGGGACCGGACGACCGAGTCGTCGTAACCGGTCATGATCTTGACGATCTCCATCGTCTCGAGGTCGACGAGCATGGTCATGGGCGTCAGCTCGCGGTCGTAGTAGTCGCCGAACGCGAAGGATGCGTCGAGCACCACCGGGAACGAGAGGTCGTAGCGGTCGCGCCAGCCGGCGGCGAGCTCGACGGTGCCCGGCTCGTAGTTGTCGTCCTCGAAGTAGGCCACCATCACCACGAGGCCGTCGCCCCGGAAGTCTTGATGGAGCTGGCGCAGCTTGGGCTGCTCCTCGCGGCAGGCGGTGCACCAGCCCGCCGAGGTGCTGACGAGCAACAGACGGTTCGCGCAGGGCGCGTGCAATGCGGCGAGGTCGAGCGGCGCGCCCTCGGCGTCGGTGAAGGCGAGGTTCGCGATCACGTCGCCCTCGCCCTCGCCGTAGGGCCCCGCGGGGTAGCCCGCGCGGACGTCGACGCAGGCCTCCGGGGCGGCGCCGTCGCCGGGCGTCCCCGCGTCGGCAGGCGCCCCGCGCTCGCGCTTCTCGGTGTAGGCGTCGCACCCCAGCAGCGCCAGCAGGAGACACAGGTGTCTCACTCGGCCCTCCGGTAACCGAGCCAGGTCAGGCAGGGCAGCCCCACGCCCGGATCGCTGTCGATGCGGGCGCCGTCCTCGCTCACGGTGCCCGTGCCGATGGCCTCCCAGGACGCCTCGGGGATGATGCGGCCGTCGGGCCGGCGGCAGTCGAGGCCGCCGAGTACGTTCAGCTCGACGCGCGCGCCGGCGGGCAGGCCGGTCGCGTTCGGGATGTGCACGGGCGCGCCGCTGCCGCTGAAGCTGCCCTCCGGGAAGAAAGCGTACAGACCGTCGGGCGCGGGCTGGCCCTCGAGGAAGCAGAGGCCGCGCGCCGAGACCGGCACGCGGCGGCCGCCGAGCTCGGCGTAGTCGCCGCCACCGCTGTAGAAGGCTTCGGGCGTGAAGTCGATCACGAGGCCGTCGTCGAACGCGATGGGACGCGTGGCCGCGTCGTCGCCCGCGGGCGGCAGCGACACCGCCGGCCGGGTCTGGAACACGACGTACGGCGCCTCGAGCCGCACCACCGCCTCGCCTTCGGGCAGCGGCACCGAGCAGTAGGTCGTCGCCTTGCCCGTCCCCGGCAGCAGCACGCGCAGCGCGGCGCGGCTCATGCACCGGGTGTTCTCGGGCACCTCGACGGTGAAGACGCCGTCGTCGCCGGCGGTCGCGGGGCGCAGGCAGACCAGGACGTCGCCGGGCACCGTGTGCACGCAGAACTGGGCCTTGGCGCCGGGGACGGGGGCGCCCCCCGGCGCCGCCACCCAGCCGCGGACGACCGAGACCCAGCGGTCGCCGCAGGCGGCGGGCCGGTCGGTGGGCGCGCCCGGGATGTCGGCGTGCAGGGCGGCGGGCGTGGCCGGCGTCCAGTCGACGTCCTCGTCGACCGGCGGCGGCAGCGCGTCGGTGTCGGGCGTCGCGTCGGCCGCCGTCGCGTCGGGCGCGGCGTCGGCGGGCGCGGCGTCGGCGGGCGCGGAGGCGGCGTCCGCGGGTCGGCCGCCCGTGTCGGTCGCGGGGGACGCGTCGGCGTCGTCCCCCGCCCCGCCCCCGCAGCCCCACAGCAGGAGGGCCGCCGCCGCGAGCCGCCTCACTGCGCCTCGAGCGTCAGCCGGTAGGGCGCGCTGGCGCCCTGGTAGCCGATGACGGCGATGGTCGTCGGCCCGCGCCAGGCGAACGTCTCCCGGTCGCCCGTGCCGTTGCTGCCGACGAGGTTCTGCCCGACCTGGAGGGGCTGGTTGATGGCTTCGTTCCATGCGAAGACGTCGATGTCCCCGACATCATGATCGAAGTCGACGGTCACCCGCCACTCGCCGGCGACGTCGATGCGATAGAAGTCGGGGCTCTCGTTGCAGATGCCGGCGCCGATCTCGCCGGGCGTCAGCGGCGCCGCCTGGGCGACGGCGTCGTTGGGCTCGCTCGCCTCCTCGTCGCCGGGCGCGCAGTGGTTGCTGAACGGCGGCGGGCCCGGGTTCGACCAGTCCGCCTCGGGATCGGCGGCGATCTGCTCGAGCGGCAGATAGTACTGACTGTGGTTGCTGTCGGTGATCACCTGCATGTCGCGGGTGCGCACCGCGATCACCGTCGGGAAGCCGGTCACGATCGGCTGCGCGTGCAGCCAGTTGCGGCGCGGCTGCGCCTCGTCGTCGCCGAGCCGGATGCCATAGGCGTCGCCGATGATGTGATCGATGTGGCGCTGCGCGTACGCGTTGTCGGCGGGGCCGAAGTCCTCGGTCTCGGCCTCGAGGAACACGATCAGGCCGCCCGCCGCCTCGATCGCCGCGGCGTCGGGGCGGAGGCGCTGCGCGTAGACGGTGCACGGCGCGCACCAGCCGGCGCTCACGATGAAGAACACCACCTTGGTGTCCTTCCAGGCCACGTCGCAGTGCACGTCCTCGAGGCGGAAGTCGAAGGGCGCGCCGTCGCGGTGGAAGGCGCCCTGCCAGAAGAGGGGCGGCATCACGCTGCCGTAGCGGATGGCGCTGGCGAAGCGCGGGTAGTCGCACGCCGCCCGCGTTTCGAGCGTCGCCGTGTGCTCGCCGACACGGGCGGTGAGGGTGACGGCGCCGCCGCGCAGGACCGTCACCGCGCCGCCCGCGGCGACCGTCGCCACGTCGGCGTTCGAGGTCTCGAAGGCGGCCTGGTCGGTGACGTCGACCTCGCTGCCGTCGTCGCGCAGGGCGGTCACGACGAGCCGTGCCTCCGCGCCGCGCTTCAGCGTGAGCTCCGCAGGACCGAGCCGCAGGCCGGTGACCGCGGCCTCGAGCGCCGCGTCCGGTGCGTCGCCGCCGCCTCCGCCACCGCCCGCCGCGTCGGGCGCCGGCGCGACGCTGCCGCCCGCGCCGCCCGCCCCGCCGGCCGCCCCGTCGTTCCCGCCCCCCTCGCCGCCGCAGCCGGCGAGCGCGAGCAGCGCCAGCGCCGTCCAGACCTTCATGGCGCGCTCCTCAGTCGTCGGTGCGGGTGACGGTCAGCGTGTACGGGCCCTCGAAGGCGCCGTCGTACCCGTCGACGAACAGGAACGCCTCGGCGCCCGCCTCGAGCTCGAAGTCGACGGCGCTGTTGAGCTCGCCGCCCTGGGTGTCGATGTCGTCGTTGCACGCCAGCTCGAACGCCGCGCCGGCGAACCCGCAGTGGCTCCGCACGAAGAGCAGCGAGTCGCCGTCCTCGGGGATGCCCGTGACCTCGGCGTGGTAGGTGCCCGACTCCGGCGCCGTGAAGCGGTGCACCACGTTGGGGCCGCCGCCGCCGCAGCTGCCGGCGCCGCCGTGATTCTCGGCCCCCGTGCTGTCGCCCGTGTGGACGAACGCGTCGCCCTCCGCCGTCAGCTCGATGGCGCCCCAGACCTCGGCGCACGCCGTCACCGGCGCGACGCAGGTCTCGAACACGTCGCCGCCCTGCAGGTCGCCGCACGCCGTGCCCTCGGGGCAGGACGCGATGGCGCCGAGCGGCTCGCAGATGCCGCCGGCCTCGGCCGCGGGCGTCGGCCCGACCGCGAGATCCACCGCCGCCGACTCGAGGAGCGCGTCGTCGACCGTGACGACACGCAGGGTCGCGATCCGGCCCGCCGTCTCCACGTTGCACGCGTCGAGCGTCGCGTTCGCGGCGTCGACGCACGTCTCCTCGTCGTCCATGCACTCGTCGAACTGCGCCTGCGCGCGGTCGAGGCAGCTCTGGAAGAAAGCGAAGAAGGACACGATACCGTCGAACGCGCCCTCGGCCTGGCGCAGCCGGTAGAAGCCGATCGAGGACGGCCCGGGCTCGGCGCCGAACGGGATCTCGGCGCCCCCGGCATCGAGGGCGGTGAGCTTGACGAAGGCCACGTCGCTCTCCGCGTCGGTGCCGACGAGGTGCAGGCCGACGGTGCCCTCGTCGCCGTTGACCGAGGCGCTGCTCTCGCCGAGCACGGGCGCGGTGGCCACCTCGCAGGTGAAGGCGTCGTCCTCGTCGCGGTCGACGCAGGCCGTGCCCGCCGCGCAGAGGTCGCGGGCGCGTCCGCCGTCGCAGGCCTCGCCCGCGGCGCGCTCGGTCGTCGGCGCCATCACCGCGGCGGTGGCCGTCTCGCCCCACAGGCCGTTCGCGTCGCCGAGCGCGAGCGTCAGCTGGCCGACGGGCGGCAGGGCATCGAAGACGACCGTGCCCTCGACGGCGTAGGTGCCGTCGCCGTTCTGCGTGAGGGTGAAGAAGTCGACCTCGTCGAAGCCGGCCTCGAACTCGTCGCTCGCCTGGGTGAGCGGGATCGGCATGCCCTCGGTGTCGATCATGCCGAAGCGGAACCGCGTGATGTCCCCGTCGGCGTCGGTCGCGGTGGCGGAGATGCCCACCGACGAGAACGCGGGGTTGAAGAAGGCTTCGAACTCGCTGATCACCGGCGGCTCGGCGTCGATGCGCTCCGCCGTCACGCGGAACGGCGTCGCCGACGTGCCGCGCAGCTGGTCGACGAACAGGTAGACCGTCTCGTCGGCCTCGAGCTCGAGGAGGATGCGGCTGCTGAGGTCGTCCTGGGCGATGTCGTCGTTGCAGGCCAGCTCGGTGAAGCCGTCGTTGCAGTCGCCGAGCGCGTACAGGATCGAGTCGAAGCCGACGCCGGCCGTCGAGAAGACCCAGAAGCCCGCCTCGGGCGCGCTGAAGCGCAGCACGGCCTCGGAGCCCTCGGTCTCACCGGAGCAGCTGGCCGCGAACACGTCTCTGGTGCCGGTCTCGCCGGCATACGCGAGCGCCGCGCCGTCGGGCGTCGCCTCGGCGTTGAAGTCGATGACCGTCACGTCGTCGCCGCACTCGCCCTGCGGGCCGCCGCCCTGGCCGCCGGCGCCGCCCATGCCACCGGCGCCGCCTTCGCCGCCGGCGCCGCCCACGCCACCAGCGCCGCCTTCGCCGCCGGCGCCGCCCATGCCGCCCATGCCACCGGCGCCGCCTTCGCCGCCGGCGGCGCCGGCGCCGCCGGCCCCGCCCGACCCGTCGCCGTCGTCGCCGCCGCAGGCCGTCAGGGCCGCGGCCGCGATCGCCGGGATCGCGAGGGACTTCAAGCACTTCCACGCGTTCATCAGACCGCCCATCGAGACGTCCTCCCCACCGAAGGCGAGACTCTACGGGCAAAGGCCGGTCGTTGGATAGCGTCTGTCGTGTCCCCCGCGAAATCGGGCGCGCCGAAGAGCGGCGCAGCTTGTATCGCGGGACGCTCGCCTCTACCCTGCGGCCCCTTTCGACCTCGGGGGGCGAATGCTCGAGCTGCTCGCGAGCCTGCTGGCGCTGGGGGCGGGGCCCGCGGTGGCGGGCCTCGTGGGCGGCCACCGGTCGGTGCTGGCGGCGCTCGACGGCTTCGCGCTGGTCGCCGTCGGCGGCCTGATGGCGCTCCACGTGCTGCCCCACGCGGTCGAGCAGGCCGGCGCCTGGGCCGTGCTCGCCTCGGTCGTCGGCTTCGTGCTGCCCGGCCTCGTCGAGAAGCGCCTGCGCGCCGCCGAGGCGTCGCCCGGCGCGCGTCTCGTGCTGCTCGGCGCGCTCGGCGGCCTCGCGCTGCACGCCCTCATGGACGGCGCGGCGCTGGCCGGGCACGGCGAAGGCGCCGACGAGCTGCTGGCGCTCGGCGTGATCTTCCACCGCGTGCCCGACGGCCTGGCCATCTGGCTCATCGTGCGCCCGTGGCAGGGGCCGCGCTGGGCCGTGGGGCTGCTGCTGCTGGTGGCGGCGGCGACCGTGCTCGGCTTCGCGATCGGCGAGAACAACCTGCGCGCGCTGCCGCAGGGGGCCCTCGGCACGTTCCAGGCGTTCGTCGCCGGGTCGCTCCTGCACATCCTGCTGCACCACCCCGCCGGCGTCCCCGTCGAGGCCCACGACGACGACGCGCACCACCACCGACACGACGTCGCCGAGGCCGGCGGCCTCCAGATCGGCGGCGCGCTCGGCGCGCTCTTCGCCGTCGGCCTGCTGGCCTTCCTCGAGGTCACCGAGGCCGAGCACGGCGACCACGGGCTCGGCGTCCATCTGATCGAGCAGGCGCTCGCGACCGCGCCGTGGATCGTCGCCGGCATCGTGGGCGCGGGGCTGCTCGCGCGGTGGCGCGCCGCGGGACGACCCGGCGGCCCGGGGTCCGGCCTGGTCCGCGGGGTCGCGGGCTCGGCGATGGCCGGCTCCGCGCTGCCGACCTGCCGCCGGGAGGCCGCGGAGGGCGCCGCGCCGGCGGCGACGCTCGCGATGCTGGCCGCCATGCCGGCCCTCGCGCTCGACGGGGTGCTCGTGTCCCTGGCGATGCTCGGGCCGGCGGTGGGCGGCGCCCGCGTCGCCGCGGCGGTCGTCGCGACGCTCGCCGCCGCCGTCGCCGCGGGCGCGCTGGCGCGGCGCGCGCCCGCCGCGGCGGACCCCCACTCCCACGCGCACGGCCCGTCCGGCTTCCGTGCCGGCCTGTTCGCGGCCACGGAGCACGCCATCCCCTGGATCCTGGTGGGGTTCTGCCTGGCGGCGCTGCTCGGACGGCACGAGGTGGCGCTGCCCACGCTCGGGGCGCCGGCGAGCATCGCGCTGGCGGCGGCGCTCGGCCTGACGCTCTGGATGTCCGTGGCGGGGCTCGCGCCAGCGGTGGCGGCGCTGGTGGCGGCGGGGCTCGCGCCGGGCGCGGCGGCGGCGTGGCTCGTGGTGGCCCCCGTCGCCGCGTGGCGCGTGCTGCGGGGCGTCGCTGCCCTGTACGGCGGGCGCGCCGCGGCGGCGTACGGCGCCACGGTGGTCGCCGTGGCCGTGGTCGCCGGCGTCGTGGTCCAGGCGCTGCCGACGACGCCGCCGATCGCGGCGGGCGGCCCGTTCGCCGTCGCGTGCGCCGTCGCGCTCGGCGCGCTCGCCCTCGTCGCCCTGGTCCGGCGCGGCCCGCGCGGCCTCGTCGAGCAGGTGCTGCACGCCCCGGACGAACCGGTCGATTGATCCGTCGGCGACGCGCCGGTCGGATCACACGGCGCGGCGCAGCGCGAAGACCTCCACGTCGACGCCCGGCGAGTAGTGGGTGAGCGGCGGCGGCCCGGCGGGACGCGGCACGCCGGCGGCGGCGACGAGCCCGTCCTCGATCTCGTGCACCTCGGCGGCGTAGGCCGGGTACGGCCGGTGGTGGACGCTCCCCGTGAACAGCCGCCCGTCGCGCGCGGCGTAGAGGACGTACCGCTCGAGCAGGAAGAACTGCAGGCTGCCCGGCTCGCTCGCCGGCAGCGGATCGCCTGGCCGGTAGCGCACCCGCAGCCGCGGCCGGGCCGGCGTCGCGCGCGCGCACTCGTAGTGGATGCCATCCTCGCCGAGCCGCAGGTCCATCCGCGCGTAGTGGTAGGGCAGGTGCCAGCCGAGCCGGGCCGCGCGCACCGCCAGCCGCGACGCGGCGTCGAGCGAGAAGAACCACACGCCGGGATCGCGCCCCTCGAAGTGCACGTAGGTGCGCACGTTCGTCTCGAGGAAATCCAGCGCCAGCCGGCGGGGCAGCCAGGACGGCCTCACGGCCTCCATCGCGAACGGGACGAGGCCCACGTATGCCACGCCCTCGTGCAGGTCGATCGACAGCCGCGGCGGCACCAGCGGCCGCAGCGCCTCTACCGGCACCGGCCAGTGCGCGAAGAGCAGGTGGCGCCACTTCTGCGTGCCGGCGGCCGAGCCGGGCGGACGGCGCGTGGGGGCGAGCCGGTCGATGTCGCTCATTCGTCCGACTCCTCGTCGCAGTCCTCGTCGCAGTGGTCGCCGTGGCCGCGCCCGCGGCGGTCGTCGCGACACTCGCGGCGCCGCTCGTCGCAGTCGTCGTCGCGGCCGTGGCAGCGCTCGGGGGCACACGCCTCTCCGGCGGCGTCCGCGGCGTCGGGCGCCGGCGCGGCGTCGGGCGCCGGCGCGGCGTCGGGCGGCGAGGCGTCGGACGCCCGCGGCCGCAGGCTCAGAAAGTCGAGCGCATCGGGGGCGCCGGGCTCCGTCTCGGCCGTCTCGGCGCTGCATACGCCGGCGAGGCAGATCGGTCGCTCGGCGGGACAGTCGCCCTCGCCGACGCACTCGCTCGCGAGGTCGGGCACGCATCCGGACAGCAGGACCAGCGGCATCCAGCGTGACCACACGGGCAAACCCTCACCGGGCGATCGCACCGACGCCCGATGCACAGCAACGCCCGTTCCAGCCCGCGCGGCCCCGAGTCGCGCCGGTGCGGGGCGGCACGCCTCGCGGGCGGACAGGATGCCCCACGTGGCGCACGCCTCGCCCGCTCGGCTACCCTCGGCGCTTCCGGAGAAACCGTGGGGAGGTAGCGCATGCGGCGCGCGTGGCTGCTCTGTCTGCTCGTCCTGGGGTGCGACAGCGAGTCGAAGGTCGACGTGCCGACCGAGACGCTCGCCGACGCCGGCCCGACGCCCGACGCGGCGCCGCCCTGCCCGGCGCCGCTCGCCGACGGGGGATGCGGCGGGCAACCGCCCGAGGCCGACGCCGCGCCGCCCGCCGCCGAGACGATCGTGCCGCCGGGCTGCAACCCGCTCGCGTTCGAGCACGACTGCCTGCTGCCCTATCCGAGCGACGTCTTCCTGACCGACGACCCCTCGCAGCCTTCGGGCCGGCGCCTGGCCATCCCCGACGCCGCCCTGCCGAAGACGAAGAACGGCGAGGCGGTCGATCCCACGCGGGTGCACGCGGCCGACGGCTTCTCGCACCATCCGCTCCTCCTGGCCTGGTTCGGCGGCGAGATCGACCCCGCCGGCCTCGTGTTCCACACCGACCCGTCCGGCTCGCTGACCGCCGCGAGCCCCACGACCCTGCTCGACGCGGAGACCGGCGCCCCGGTGTTGCACTTCGCCGAGCTCGACGCGCTCGACGAGGCCGAGGGCAGGCGGGCGATCCAGATCCGCCCCATGGTGCGGCTGCGGAACGGCGCGCGCTACATCGTGGCGCTCCATGGGTTGCGGGGCCCGGACGGCGGGGCGCTCGCGGCCCCGGAGGGCTTCCGGCGCCTGCGCGACGGCGAGGCGGGCGATGACGCCGTGCTCGCGCCGCTCGCCGAGCGCTACGACCGCGAGATCTTCCCGAAGCTCGAGGCGTTCGGCCTGGCGCGCGGCGACGTGCTGCTCGCGTGGGACTTCACCGTCCAGTCGGAGGCGAGCGTCACCGGCGACATGCTCGCCGTCCGCGAGGACGCGCTCCGCCGCTTCGAGGCGGCGCCGCCCGCGGTCACCATCGACGCCGTCGAGGACGCCGCCTCGCCCGACGAGCCGACGGCGCGCCGCGTCCGCGGCCGGCTGCGCGTGCCGCTCTACATGGAGTCGGCCGAGCCCTTTGCGACCCTGCACCGCGGCCCCGACGGCCGCCCCGCCGCCAACGGCGAGGCGGACGTCGAGTTCACCCTGCTCATCCCCCGCTCCGTGGCCGACGGCGCTGCGCCCGCCCGCGTCCTGCAGTTCGGACACGGCTTCTTCGGCGGGCGCGCCGAAATCGAGGGTGGCTTCGTGCGCGAGATGTCCGACCGGCTCGGCCTCGTCGTCGCCGCCGTCGACTGGTGGGGCATGTCGACGCCCGACGCCGCCAAGGTCTCGGAAGCCTTGATCATTGCGCCGAGCGACGCGCTGCGTTTCACGGACCGCGTCCACCAGGGGATGGTGAACTTCATCGCGCTGACCTACGCGCTGCGCGGGCCGCTCGCGACGGACGCCTCGACGCAGGTGCAGGGCCGCGCCGCCTTCGATCCGGCGGAGGTCTACTTCTACGGCATCAGCCAGGGGCACATCCTCGGCGGGACCTACATGGCGTTGTCGCCGCACGTGCGCCGCGCGGTGCTCGGCGTCGGCGGCGCGTCCTTCGGCTTCATGATGTCGCGGGCGGTGCCGTTCTCGCGGTTCCTGACCCTGGTGCGCGTCGGCATCAACGATCCGCTCGACGTCCAGAAGTTCATCGCGCTCGTCTCGCCCGTGATGGACCGCATCGATCCGATCACCTACGCGCCGCACGTGCTCGACGACCCGTACCCCGACAGCCCGGACGGCCGCCGCATTCTCATGCACATCGGCATCGGCGACACGTCGGTGCCCAACCTCGCCAGCCAGCTCCACGCGCGGGCGCTCGGCCTCGGCCACGTGCAGCCGGCGCCGCGGCCCATCGCGGGCCTCGAGCCGTTGGCGCTGCCGCCCGAGGGCGCCGACGTGTCCGCGGTCGTCGAGGTCGACTTCGGCATCGACCCCGATCCGACGCTGCGCTCGTTCATCCCGCGCGAGGAGAACTGCGTGCACGAGGGCGTGCGCCGCCTCGACACCATCCAGGTCCAGACCGACGCGTTCTGGCGCCCGGACGGCGTCGTCGCGCCGCCCTGCGACGGGCCCTGCGTCTCCGCCTGCCGGTAGTCGCCGGGCTACGCGCCTTCGGTGCAGGCGGGCAGGTCGGCGCACTCGGCCTCGAGCGCGCAGCCGAGCTGCTCGGGGGTCAGGGTCGCGGCGCACTCGGCGGCGCAGTCGGGGCCGACGGCGAGGCCGCAGCCGGCCGTCCGCTCGCAGACGAGCTCGCACCGCGCCGCGCGCTCGCAGGCCGCCGCGGCCTCGCAGTCGGCGGCGGCCAGCAGGCAGGCACGCAGCTCGGGCCCGGTGTCGCGGACGCACGCCTCCGCGCAGCCCTCGCCGGCGTCGCCGCACTCGGCGGCGCGGCCGCAGATCGCGGCGCACTCGGCCGGCGCGTCGCACGCGGGCACGTCGCCGCAGGCCGGAGCCTCCACGACGCAACGCAGGCGCGCGGCGTCCTCGCCGTCGCAGCTCGCCACGCACTCGGCGACCGCCGCGTCGCGCTCCTCGCCAGGCACCATGTCGCAGTCGGCGCGCCGGGCGCAGGCGTCCGCGCAGGTCGGGGCCGGCGGCGCCGGGTTCAGGCACGCGGCGCGCACCTCGCAGTCCATCGCGGCGTCGAGACAGGCGCGCGCCTCGGGCGAGAAGCCGGCGCAGGTGCAGCCTCCAGGTTGACCCAGGTCGCACGCGTCGAGGCCGGCGCAGACCGCCTCGCAGGCGAAGTCACGCTCGACGCACGCCCCGACCGCGGGGCACTCGGCGGCGTCGACCACGCAAGTGCGCGTCTCGTCAGTGAATTCGGCGCAGTCGGCCACGCAGGCGGCGAGCGCGGCGTCGGCGTCCGCCGGCTGAGCGCACTCGACCACGCGCTGGCAGACGACGTCGCACGACGGCGCGGGCGCCTCGGCGAAGCACGCCTCGATGGCGTCCGCATCGCAGCCCTCGACCTCGGCGACGCAGGCGCTGTTCGCGGCGCTGCCGCCGGCGCGGCAGGCCTCGGCGCACGCGTCGATCGACAGACAGGCGCCCTCCTCGTCCTCGAGGCACAGGTCGCACGCGTCGAGCGCGGCGCAGCCCGCGGCGCACGCGTCCGCCGGCGGGGCGTCGTCGTAGCACGCGTCGATGGCGTCGGCGTCGCACGCGTCGACCTCGGCGAGGCAGCCGAAGCGCGCGTCCAGTTCCGCCTCCCGGCAGGCCTCGGCGCACGCCGCCGGGGTCAGGCACTCGTCGCCGTCGCCCGTCTCGCACAGGTCGCAGGCGTCGAGCGCCAGGCACCCCTGCGCGCAGGCGTCGTCGCCGATCGCGTCGCGATCGAAGCAGGCGTCGATCGCCTCCTGGCCGCAGCCCCGGACCTCGGCGACGCAGGCGTAGACGTCGTCGTCGCCGGCCTCGCGGCAGACCTCGGCGCACTGGCGCGGCGTCAGGCACTCGCCCTCCTCGGCGCAGAGGTCGCACGCGTCGAGCGCCAGGCACCCCTGCGCGCAGGCGTCGTCGCCGATGTCGGTCGCGTCGTAACACGCGGCGACGGCGGCGTCGTCACAGCGGGCGCCGGCCAGGCACCCGCCGAGCTCGTCCTCGCCGGTGGCGCGGCACTGGTCGGCGCACGAGAAGACGTCGAGGCAGCCGCCCGCGCCGTCCGGCAGGCACAGGCCGCAGGCGTCGAGCGCCTCGCAGCCCTCGGCGCACGCGTCGTCGCCGGCGTCGCCGGGCGGCGCGCCCCCGCCGCCGTCGCTCACGACGACGCAGCCCGAGCCCCAGAACATCGCCATCACGAAGACGGCCCGCTTCCCCATCACCCGCACCTCCCCTGTCGCGTTCGCCGGACCGACGGCGGACGCCCGGCATTTCATTCGAAATGGGGCGAAGTGGGGAGGCTTTTGCGAGAAAGCGGCGTCAGTTGCGCGGCCCGTCGTCGCCCGGGGGCAGGTCGTCGAAGTCGGCGTGCTCGTCTTGGCCGTTGCCGCGCCACGCGCGGTACGCCGAGACGACCACCGGCCCCACGGTGGACGCGATGGCGGCGACGGTGCCGACCCGGTCGCGCACCGCCTCGAGCGTGTTCGCGAGGCCGGCCATCGACTCGACGAGGCGGGCCGCCGGCACGCCCGAGTCCTCGAGGTCCTCGGTGATGCGGTCGACGCGCCGGACGACGCGGCGGGTGTCGTCGAGCACCTCCTCGACCTGCGCGCCGATGCGATCGAAGCGTCGCTCCGCGACGGACAGCGTGCGCTTCGCCTGGGCCAGCACCGGCATGAGCATCCCGATGCCGATGGCGACCAGCACGACGAGCGCGATCCCCAGGAAGTTGCCGAGCGTTGCGTCCATCGTCCGCCCCCGTTGGTCTCGGCGAGAGGTCAGCAAGGGACGTGCCGCGGAGAGACAGGCGGACGCCTTCGCGTGGCGGCGGGGCATCGTGCCCCGGGCGGGCGGCCGCGAGGGCAGCGTGCCACGCCCCGACCGCGCGACGCCCCGCGCCGGCGCGGCGCGACGTCTCTTGCAGGAGCGGACGCCGAGGCCGGAACGGGGAAAAACACCGATGCGGATCGCGTTCGTCCACGAGGCGCCGCGCCATGACGGCGACGGGACGGCGGCGCTCGTGATCGCCGCCCTGCAGCGCGCGGGACACGACGTGATCGCGCTGCCCTGGACGGGCCGTCTCGCCGAGGACGTGTCGCGGCTCGAGGCGGCGCGGCCGCACCTCGTGCTGCCGGCGGCGTCCGGCCGGCGCGGCGGCTTCGGGCGCGCGCTGCTGCCGTCGCTGCTCGAAGAGCTCGGCCTGCCCTATGTCGGCGCCGATCCGTTCGTCTGCGCGCTCGCCGCCGACAAGGGCCGCACCAAGCACGCGCTCGCCGCCGTGGGCGTGCCCACCCCGCGGGCCGCCGTCCTGCGCGACATGGGCGAGGTCGCCCACCTCAGCCTGGCCTTCCCGGTCATCCTGAAGCCGGCCTTCGGCGACGGCTCCGCCGGCGTCACGCAGCAGTCGGTCGTCGAGCGGACCGACGAGCTGGGCGCGCGCCTCGCCGATCTGTTGACGCGGCATCGGGAGGGCGTGCTCGTCGAGGAGTACGTCGACGGCCGGGACGTCGTCGTGCCGTTCGTGCGGGGCGCCTCACCCGAAACCGCAGGGATCCTGCCCCCTTGCGAGATCGTCCACCCCGCCGCCGCCGGGCGACGCTGGCCGATCCTCGACGAGGATCGCCGCCGCCGCGGGCACGCCGCCCTCGAGACGCGCACGCCCGCCGACCTGAGCGTCGACCAGACGACGGCGCTGCGCCGCCTCTCGCGCCGCGCCGTGGAGGTGCTCGGCCTGCGCGACTTCGGGGCCGTGGACTTCCGCGTCACCGACGACGGCCGCGTCTGGTGCCTCGAGGCGGACACCACGCCCGACCTCGACCCGGGCGCGCCGATCTACCGGTCCGCCGCGCTCGCCGGCCTCAAGACCGTCGACGCCGTCCTCGACGCCGTCGTCCGCGGGGCCCTTTACCGTTGTCGCGCCGGCCGCCTCGTCTGATCGACGGCGACGGTCGACCGTGGGGATCGTGACCGCGGACGACTGTTTGTTAATGTGTCGCGCATGCTGGACCCCACGCGCACCGTCTACGTGCTGGCCGGCGAGTATTCGCAGCGGCCCGGCGCGCCCGAAGGCGATCTGACCCGCGTATTCGAGAAGGCCCGCAGCGGCGACGAGCCCCCCGGCGAGAACGGGCGGCGCCTCGAGGCGCTGATGCTGGACGCCGGCCGGCGCGCGCTCGGCTCCACCGGCCTCGGACCGCGCTGCAGCCACGCGATCAACCACCTGCTCGTCACCACGATGCCCGACCTCGAGGGCGAGATCTCGCGGCGCGCGATCAACCTGCCCAACCGGCTCAAGCGCGCGCTGGCCCTGAGCGACCGGTGCCAGGCGCGCCTCGAGATCGGCTCGTCCGACGCCGGCGCGGCGCTCTTCGCCTCGGCCGTCCGCCAGCTGCGCGGGCTCGACGCGCCGGCGACGGCGCTCGTCGTGGCCGGGCAGGTGCTGCCGGGCGGGCGGCGCGCCATCGACACGGTCGCCCAGGTCCTCGAAGAGGCGGAGCGGACGCTCGGCCTGACGATGATCGGCGTCGGCGACATGCTCGTGGACCTGTACGGCCACTGGCTGCGGCAGGAGGGGCTGGGTCAGGCGTGGTCCGAGGGCGTGCGCGTGGCGGGGCGCGCGCGGCCGGCCTCGCGGGCGCCGGACGTCGAAGCCTGGCTGCGCGAGGTCGTGATGTACAAGCTCGGGCTCGCCAACGAGTACCGGGCGGCGCAGCGGTACGTCGATCCCGGAAGGCCGGAGTCGGTCCAGCGACAGCTCGACGAGTACGAGCGCTCCCGGCCGATGGGACGCTGGCTGCGCGGATGGCATACCGCCCAGGCCAGCAACGGCGCCTGCGCGGTGCTGCTGACGACCGACGAGGCGCTCGTGCGCGACTGGCTCGCCGACCGGCAGCAGCGCCGCATCGTGCGCGTGCTGGGCGTGGGCGAGGGCGACGCCGATCCGCGTGTGACGATGCGCGCCGAGCCCTTCGCCTACTTCAAGTCCGTGCGCCAGGCGCTCGTCGAAGTGCGGCGCAGCACGGGCACGAACGATGACTTTCTCCGCACCTCGGCGTTCCTCGTGCTGCACGACGCCTTCCCGTCGATCGAGATGGCGTTCCTGCTGTCGCTCGGCTGCACGCCCCACGACGCGTGGCGGCGCGCGCGCTCCTATTGGCCGAACCCGTACGGCGGCCTGACCGCGTTCGGGCACGCGCTGGCGGCGTCGGGCCTGGTGCAGATCGCGAAGGCGACGCACGTCCTGCTGCGGCAGACGCCGTACGTGCGCACCGAGTCTCCGTCGCAGCACATCGACTGGACGCGCGTCGCCGAGCCCGTCCACTGCCTGACGACGTCGGTGGGCGGGCCGCTGTCCCACGTGGTCGCGACGCTGCTCGAGGCGTGCCCGGTGCGCCCCGGCGAGGCACCGCTGGCGCCCCCGTTCGCGCCCCCGCAGCGGCACCGGCTGCGCGCCGACGCCGCCGACGACTTCGAGGCGCGCACGCGCTGGGTGGGGCGGCAGGCGACCCGCTACCGGGCGGCGCTCGCCGAGGTGTTGCCGGGCATTCCCGAGGCGGGGCGCCACGCCGGCGTGGTCGAGGCGCGCACGGAGCTCGACCTGCGCACGATGGTCCTGCCGCTGCCGGCGGCGTACGTCGACGCGTGGCGCCCGAGCGCGTCGCGGTGGATCGAGGCCGGCCTGCCGCCCGACGCGCTCGCGACGACGGACGCGTCGCTCCGGCGGGCCATCGCCGGCAGCTCCGACATGATCTGCCGCACCCACGTGCTCGAGGCCGCCCTCGACGTCGCCGAACGCCTGCCGACGCCGGCGCGCCTGCCGCCCGACGCGCGGCGCGACCTGCTCGCGGCCCTGCGCGTCGCCCGCGGCCGCCTGCAGTCGCCCGACGAGCACGGCCTGACCCGCGCGGAGGCGGACCACGACGGCCGGCGCGCGCTCCGTCGCATCGACCGGCAGGTCGAGCGCCTGCTCGCCGCCGGCGGCGGGCCCGCGCAGGCAGTGAAGTGGGTCGAGACGAGCCTGTGGAGCGTGCTGCGACCCGCGGTCGCCACCGTGACCGGCGTCCTGCCGCCGCTGTGGGTCGACGGGGCGCGCGAGGTCGAACCGGTGCGCGCGCTGTGCCTGCTCCACCCCGAGCACGTCGAGTCGCGGACGCAGCTCACGGGCCGCATCGTCGCCCTCACCGGCGGCCCCGACGAAGGCCCCTACCCGCTCGCCGTCGCCGTCCTCCCCGAGGACGTGTGCCCGGGCCTCGTCCCGCCCTGGTACCGCCCGCTCGGCGAGCCCGGCGACCTGCGGCACCTGCGCGAAGCCCTCGCCTCCGACGCGCCGACGGATGGCGACGGCGGCGCCTCGCCGCGTCGCTTCACCGCAGACGCGCTCGGCGCGCCGGACGAGCTCGGCGGGCCCATGCCGGTCGACGTCGACGCGCTCGTGGCGGCCCTGGCCCGCGAGGGCTGCACCGCCTCTGCGATGCGGCAGGTGTTCCGCGTGGCGACGGTGGTCGTCGAGGCGCTGCTGGCGCGCCCGCGGCAGATGCCGCCCGCCGGCGCCGTCCAGCTGCTCCACGAGCTGGTGCTGCGCGCCGAGCCGGGGCCATGGCGGCTGCGGGACGCGCTCCAGTCGCTCTTCCCGCCGGCGCTGCCCGGGGGCGCCGAGACCGAGGTCTTCGGCTACGTCGAGCTCAACGTGATCGGCGCGCTCGCGGTCCAGGGCGAGGACCTCGGGCGCATCTTCGGCACGCTCTCCGCCGCGATCGCCGCCGCGGAGGGGTGGCTCGCCGGCGCCTCGGTCGACCACGGCCGCGTCGCCGACAGCCTGTCGGTCGTGGTGCGCAACGACGTGACCCCCGTGAACTGGACGAACGTCGCGCGCTTCGCCCGCGATGTCTACCGCGCCGCGCTGGACGCGGGCATCGCCGTGCGCGCCGCCGTCTGCATCGGCCCGGGCGTGCCGTTCCGCGAGGTCCACGGGGGCCGGAGCCTCGCCGGCGGCGTCCAGAAGGCGGCGCACCTCGTGCTCGAGCAGTCCGAGTACTTCCGTCGCCCCGAGCTCGGCGATTCGCGCGCGCGGCGCGACGGCATCGCGACGGTGCTCGTCGGCGGCGGATGGCAGGAGGAGTCCGCCCGCCAGCGATGCCAGGCCATCTGGAGCGACGTGGGTGGCGAAGAGATGGAGACAGCCGCCTTCGGACGCCTCCAGGCCCCCGGTCACGACCCCGTCTGGTTCCACGTCGTGCGGGCCCTCGCCGGCTGAATCCTTCGTAGTCACAGCATGTTCGGAATTCCGTCGATCGACGGAATTGATCTTGACGGCGCACAGGAGTCGGCGCATTTCTCCGCGCGCTTTCAGGGCCGGGGGAGACCCATCCGGCCATTTCACCAGGAGCGTTGTCAGATGCGCGGCGTTCGTTCGGTTCAGGTAGCGTGCGTGAGCCTCCTCGCGGCTCTCTCCCTCTCGGCCTGCGGTCAGAAGCCCCACGACATCCAGTCCGATCCGGCGGCGGTCAACCTCTTCTCGGCCGACGAGAAGGTCACCCTCAAGACCAAGGTCGTCGACGCGGAAGGCAAGCCCATCGCCGATGCCAAGGTCGCCTTCGCGTCCGACAAGGCGGACATCGCGACGGTCTCGGCCAGCGGCGAGGTCCTCGCCAAGAAGTCCGGCAAGACGACCATCACGGCGTCGGTCGGCGAGGTGAAGAAGCAGATCCCGGTCACCATCAAGATCTATCAGACCCTCAAGGTCACCCCCGAGAGCTGGGACGCCAAGGTCGGCGATCTCGGCGCCCTCAAGGGCGAGGTGGCCGACGAGGCGGGCGCCGCCATCGGTGACGCCGCCATCACCTGGTCCTCGAGCGACGAGAACGTCGCCAAGGTCGACGCCAACGGCAACGTGACCGCCGTCGCCGCCGGCGAGGCCAAGATCACCGCCACCAGCCGCAGCCTGACCGGCACCGCGACCGTGAAGGTCTCCCCGGCCGGCCCGAGCGCGCTCAACGCCGCCACGACGACCTTCGACCTCGCCCCCGCCGCGACGGCGAAGTTCGAGGTCACCCCGGTCGACGCCGCCGGCACCGCGATCGCGGACCTCGTGGTGACGTTCGCCACCAGCGACGACAAGATCGCCACCGTCGGCCCCGACGGCACCATCACCGCCGTCGGCGCGGGCAGCGCGACGATCACCGCCTCGGAGCCGAGCGGCAAGTCGGTCACCGCGACGGTCAACGTCAAGTAATCCCGCCGCCGAGACCCGGGCGACCCACGCGGTCGGCCCGGGTCCTTCGTCTTCAGGCGAAGAGCTCCTGCCGGGCGCTCTCGCAGATCGCCACCACCGCCGGATGCTTCAGGCGGCGCTCCGCCGTCAGCGCGTAGAAGCGCTCCACCACCCCCTCGGGGCGGCCGACCTCGACGAGGCCATCCTGCCGCATCACCACGTCGGCGATGATCGTCGCCACGGGGAAGACCCCCATGCCGTCGGCGCCGAAGACCTTCATGAGGGCGGCGTCCTCGAACTCGGCGACGACCTGCGGGTGCACGCCGACGCGCTGGAACCACGGCTCGAGGGCGCGCCGAAGGTGCGTGTTGTCGGTGGGCAGCAGCACGGGCGCTCCGTCGAGGCAGGCGGGGAAGTCGGGGCCGCGGGCGGCGGCGAGGGCCGGCGTGGCGAGGAAGGTGACGCCGCACGCGCCGAGGACGTGGGAGTAGACGCGCACGGTGCTGCCCGGCGGGACGGGCGTGTCGGCGAGGATGACGTCGAGCTCGTGGAGCGATAGGGCCGCCAGCAGGCGGTCCGGCTTGTCCTCGCGGCACACGAGGCGCACGGGCTGTTCGAGGTGCCGCACGGGTTGCAGCAGCTCGTGCACCACCAGCTTCGGCAAGACGTCGGCGATCCCGACGTCGAGGCGCAACGGCCGCCCCGTGGGACGACCACGGATGGCGTCGAGCAGCTCGCCGCCGAGCGAGAAGATCTCCTCGGCGTAGCGGTAGACGAGGCGGCCGTCGTCGGTGAGGACGAGGCGTCGGCCGCTGCGCGCGAAGAGCTTCACGCCGAGCGCATCTTCGAGCGCGTGGATCTGTCCGCTGACGGTGGGGTGCGCGAGGCGCAGCTTGCGCGCGGCGGCCGCGACGCCGCCCTCGCGCACCACCGTCCGGAAGTAGAGCAGGTGGTGGTAGTTGAGCCACTCCATCGCGCGCCCATTCCGTCGACTATTTCGACAGATTACGTCCGAACTATCTTCATTGTCGACACGTCATCGCGGCCCTATCTGTGTGGGCCATGGAGGTGACGACGATGTGGAAGAACCAGCTCAAGACGATCGCGCTGCTCGGCGCGCTGTCCGCCGTGCTCATCGGGCTCGGCAGCCTGCTCGGTCCCGGCTACGTGTACGCGTTCGGCGCCCTGGCGGTGCTGATGAACGTCGGCGCGTACTTCTTCTCGGACCGCCTCGTGCTGCGCATCCACGGCGCTCGCGCGGTCGAGCCCGGCGAGCTGCCGGATCTCGAGAAGGAGGTGGCGGTCCTCGCGGCGCGCGCCGGCATCCCGAAGCCGCGGCTGTACGTGATCCCCGATCCGCAGCCGAACGCGTTCGCCACCGGCCGCAACCCGGCCCACGGCGTCGTCGCGGTGACCGAGGGCATCCTGCACCTGCTGAGCCCGCGGGAGCTGCGCGGCGTGTTGGCGCACGAGATCGCGCACGTCAAGAACCGCGACATCCTCGTGTCGTCGATCGCGGCGACGGTGGCGGCGGCGGTCTCGTGGATCGCGAACATCGCCGCGTGGACGGGCGGGTTGTTCGGCGCCGCGAACGACGAGGAGGAGGGCCCCTCGCCGCTCGCCACGCTGGCGCTGGCCATCGTGGCGCCGATCGCGGCGACGCTGATCCAGCTCGGCATCTCGCGGTCCCGCGAGTACCTGGCCGACGAGACGGGCGCGAAGCTGACCGGCGATCCCGAGGCGCTCGCGAGCGCGCTGGCGACGCTCGAGCGCGGCGCCCAGGCGGTCGTCCCGCACCACGCGTCGCCGGCGACGGCCAGCCTGTTCATCGTGAGCCCGTTCGCCGGCGTCGACGGCGTCGTGTCGCTGTTCTCGACGCACCCGCGCACGGCGGAGCGCATCCGCCGGCTCCGGGCGCTGGCCGCCCCGCGCCGCGCCCCCGGCGCCCTGCACGTGTGGGAGTAAGCCTCGGAGGGTCAGCGGACGGGGACGAGCCGCACCTCGATGACGCTGTCGCTGCCGTCGTCCCGGCTGCTGTCGAGGACGACGGTGACGTCGCCGCCGAGCCGGATGCGGCCCCAGACGTCCTCGACCCGGTCGCGGTCGTCGTTCTGGGCGACGCGGCCCTCGACCCCGTTCACGACGAACAGCGCGCCGCGCGGATTGCGGTTCACGGTGTGCCGCGAGCGGATGCGCACCTCGTACTCGGCCTCGACCACCGCCGGGAAGCGGAAGATGGCGGTGCCGCGGCGGGAGCCGTCGGGGCGGAAGAGGCCGTCGCAGTCCTCCTCGAGGTGCTCCTCGCCGCGTCCGGTGTACGCATAGTCGTTGCAACGCACGACCCAGTTGCGGCGCTGCGTGTACTCGGCGCGGCGGTAGTGGAGCGAGCGCACGACCGCGTCCGGCGGGGGCGGCGGCGGGCCGTCGGGGCAGGCGGCGGCCTGGACGTCGAGCCGCAGGGCGACGCGGCCGATGCGGTAGAAGGTGCGCGCCTCGGTGAGGCTGCTGCCGAACTCGACGCGGTTGCTGCCGGCGATCGTGGCGCCGGTGACGTCCACCTCGCCCGTCCCGGGCTGGTTGTCGCCGTCGGCGCGGGCGGGGATGTCCCACGGGCCCTGGCCGTTGAGCCAGAGGCGGCCCTCCTCGCCGGGGTGGTCGGCGTCCCACGTATCGAACGTCAGCACCGCGCGGCGCACGCTCGCCGGATCGGGCAGGTCGTTGATCGTGAAGCGCAATCGCTCGTCGGACCGCCCCATCACGTCGTACTCGCGCTGCGGTCCGTCGAAGTCGACGGCGCGAAAGACGCACTGCACGACCGGAGGCGGCGGGGGCGCCGCGTCAGGCGGCGGGGGCGGCGGCGGGTTCGAGTCGGGCTCGGACTCGGAGGCGTCGGGCGGCGGCAGGGCCGCATCGGGCGGGCGGACGGCGCCGTCGAGGGGGGGCGGAAGGGGCCGGAAGGCGTCGTCGAGCCAGCCGAGGTCGGGCGAGGCGCCGTCGGTGTCCCCGTCGGACGGGAGCGCGGCGTCGGCGGCAGGGGCGGCGTCGTCCTCGGCGACGCCGCCGCCGTCCACCTGGGCGCACGCCGCCAGCAGCAGC
The DNA here is from genome assembly GCA_963169045.1 of Myxococcota bacterium. Classification (GTDB taxonomy): domain Bacteria; phylum Myxococcota_A; class Bradymonadia; order UBA7976; family UBA1532; genus CAUJDF01. The sequence continues at coordinate 139,033 of CAUJDF010000075.1, read as the reverse complement.
GCCGCCAGCGCGAGCGCCGAGCGGCTCACTGCCGCGGCCCCACGTTCTGGAACGCGTTCGGCTGGAAGCCGCGGTAATCGACCGAGCCGGCCAGACCCTCGTGGATCTTCCCCGCCACGTTCGGGAAGACGCCCCAGAAGTTGTTCTGGGCGTTGATGCGGTTCGCGGCGAACGCGTTCGAGACCAGGTCGAGGTTCTGCTGGCCCGCTCGGTACATGCGCACGTTGGTCACGGTGATCGAGCTCGCCGTGCAGCAGTCGTCGTCCCAGGCCGACACGCGGAGGCGCATGAGGCTGGCGATGTCGTACCAGCGGATCGTGCCCGGCGACAGCGCGCCGAAGGACTGACCGTTGACCGAGTTGATCAGCTCGCTGAAGTCGTCCTGGTTGCCGCTGGTCGCGACCCTCGCCTCGTAGATGGGGAACGGCGCGTTGTAGTCGCCGGACGTGACGCGGACGCCGTCGCGCGCACTGTCGGTGGCGGAGACGACGTTGAGGGCCTCCGTCGCCGTCGTCACGCCGCCGCCCTCCACGCTGGCGTTGCTCAGGATGTTGCAGCGCGTGACCGTCGCCTGCGGGTGGTTGTCGTACTGCGAGCCGAAGTAGAAGCCGGCACCGCCGTTCAGCGTGACGAGGCAGTCCGAGAACGTCCCCGACGCCGCGGCGTACAGGTGGACGCCCTGCTGGCCGTTGCCGCTCGACTCGAAGAACGTCACGTTGTTGCCCTGGCTGCGCACGTCGATGCCGTGGCCGGCGTTCTCGATCGAGTAGATGTCGGAGAGGCGACCCGCCCCGCCCTCGAGCACGAAGCCGTTGCCGGCGTTGTTGCGCGCCGTCGCCACCTCGATCGTCACCGCCTGCTGCGCGTGCACGCCGTGGCTCGCGCTGTCGCGCACGAGGAGGCGGCGCAGCGTGGGGTTGCCGCCCGCGACGCGCACGCCCACGTGGGCGCGGCGAATGGTCGCGTCTTCGACGACGGCGCCGGCGCCGGCGAGGTGCAGACCGGTGTCGGTGTCGGCCACGGTGACGAAGCGCGCGGACGAGCCACCGCCGAGGACGCGGATGCCCTCCCAGTCCCGGACGGCGCCCGCGGCGTCGTCCGCCCGGAAGTTCACCGGGTTGCCCTGGGCGCCGGCGATCACCAGGGCGCCGCTGCTCTCGACCTTGTAGTCGCCGATGCCGTTGCCGTCCTGGTCGATCGGCGCGACGAGCACCTGCGTCCCCGCCTCGACCGTCAGCGTCCGGCCGGCCGGCACCGTGACGTCGCCGCTCACGAAGATCGTGCCCGACCACGTCGTGTCGGCCGCGAGGGCGCCGCCGTAGTAGGGCCCGGTGTTCCACGTGTTGTCGAAGGGGACGCCGACGAAGCCCTGGAGGTCGGCGGCCATGGCCGGGGAGATGGAGACGGCGCTCAGCACGTCGGGGTACACGCCGAGGTAGTTCTCGCGGGCGTTGATCGCGCCCGCCGTGGCGGCGACGACGAGCTGGCCGCGCTGCCCGTTGCTCCGCGTCACGACCCGGGCGACGCGGATCGTCGACGCCGTGCAGCAGTCGTCGTCCCAGGCGCTCACGCGCAGGCGCTGCTCGGCGCTGCTGCGGTCATAGACGCGCGCGCTCGCGCCGGGCCGGAAGGTATCGATGACGCGGCCGGTGCCGTCCTGCAGCTCGCCGAAGTCGTCCTGATTGCCGGAGTAGTCGGCCTCGACGAACAGCAGCGTGTGTCCCGCGGGCGGCGTCCACACTTGCGACGTGACGCGCACACCGTCGCGCGAGCTGTCGCTCGCGGACGGCAGCCCCGCCGTGATCACCGTGTAGACGTGGCTGCGCGTCGTCGCGTTCGAGTGGATGTTGTTGCGCGTCACCGCGACGGTCGGGTTGCGGCCCTGGTGGTAGGTGACGGAGACGCCCTCGAACGCGTTCTCGGTGATGTTGTTCCGCTGGATCGTGCCGTTGACGGCGCCGCGGACCGCGATGCCGACGGCGCCGTTGCGACCGACCGCGCCGTCGCGAAGGTTGAGCGTGCCGTCGAACTGCTGCACGCCGTTGCCGCCGTTCCGCGTGATCGACGGGTTGGTGAACGTCAGGCTGCTGCGCTCCGCGTAGACGCCGTCGTTCGCGTTCTGCTGGAACACCGAGTCGGCCACCGTCGCGGTCGAGTCGGCGGCGTAGAGGCCGACCTGGCCGTTCTCACGGCTCGTCAGGCGCGTGATCTGGACGCCCGTCGCGTTCGTGACGGAGACGCCGCTGCGCGTGTGGTGCGCCGTGACGTCGGTCAGCGCCGTGTTGTTGCCGCGGTTGATCCAGATGCCGTCCCAGCGGGTGTTCTGGACGGTGACGTTGGAGAGCGTCGCCGCGGCGCGGGCCTCGATGCCGACGTCGGCGTACTCGACCACCGCGTGGGTGATGGTGCTGCCGGCGCCGGCGAGGATGATGCGGTCCCAGGCGCCCGCCCGCTGCGCGTCACCGAAGACGGTGAACACCACCGGGTTCGTCGGCTCGCCCTCGACCACCATGCGGCCGTCGACCTGCAAAGTGTAGTCGCCGATGTTGTTGCGGTCCTGGTCGACGTTGGTCACGAGGACGCGGGTGCCGGCGGCGATGGTCAGCGTGTTGTTCGGCAACACGCGGACGTCACCCGTCACGATGATCGTGCCGAACCAGACCTGGCTCTCGATGTCGCCGAACACCACCTGCTGGTCGCGGAAGCGCACCTCGCGCGTCGTCGACGCCGTCTGGCCGATGTTGTCGCGGACCTCCATCTTGATGGTGTAGTCGCCGACGGCCGGGTACTCGAAGGTGGCGGTCTTCTCGGCGGCGAAGGGCGTGTCCCAGACGCCGTCGTTCTGGAAATCCCAACGAACCTGCAGGTTTGCGGTCGTCGTCGTGTCGTCGGTCACGCCGCCGGCGTCCACGCGCACCTGGCGGATGGCGAACGGTACGGCCACGAACGTCGCCGTGGGCAGCTCGTTGACGACGTTGAGCAGCGTGGCCGCCGAGATGCCGGACTCGTTGCGGTCGTCCGTCGCCTGGGCGACGAGGCGCAGCGTGGCGCCGGTGGCCGCGTCGGCGGGGACCGTGAAGTCCATCTCGTAGGGCAGGTCGGCGTCGAAGGCGACCTCCTCCCCGTCGAGCAGCAGCGCCACGCGCCGGATGTTGCGACCCGGACCGGGGCGCGCGTCGACGAGCGCCGAGATCACCTCCCCCTGGGTGGTGTCGCGGGCGCCCTGCGGGCGGACGAGCCGCACCGTCGGGGCGTTCGCGCTGAGGATGGTCACGTTGCAGCGCGCGATCGTCCGCGCGCCCTCGTCGTCGATGGCCGTCACCTCGACCGTGAAGGGGCCCGAGGCGTCGTAGGTGTACGAGACGGCGCGCCCGTCGCCGATGTCGATGGCCGGCGAGCCGTCCCCGAAGTTCCACAGCAGCCGGGCGATCGAGCCGTCGGGGTCGCTCGTGCCCACGGCGCCGAAGTCGAGCGCGTCGCCCTCGCGGCCCGACTCCGGGCACTGCAGCTGAACGATCGGCGCGCGGTTCGGCACGGGCAGCACCGTCAGGGACGCCGCCCCGGAGAGCTCGCCGTCGAAGGAGGCGAAGACGTCGGCGACGCCGAGACGCTGGCCGGTGGCCGCGCCGCGCGTGCCCTCGGCGTTGGAGATGTCGGCGAGCTCGGCGGGCTCGATCGTCCAGCGCGCCTGCTCGGTGACGTCGAGCTCGGTGCCGTCGGAGTACACCGCGGTCGCCTCGAACTGCACGGTCTCGCCGACGATCACCTCGGTCTCGTCGGGCGTGACGTAGACCTCGGTGAGCTCGGGCTCGGTCACGGTGAGCGTCGCCGCGGGGCTGACGACGGCGCCGAGCCGGGCGGTGATCGACGCCTGGCCGCGCCCGCGGCCGGTGGCGACACCGCGGCCCTCGCCCTCGTTGTCGACCGTGGCCACGCCCTCGTCGCTGCTGTGCCAGCTGACCTCGGCGGTAGCGTCGCGGCGCGAGGCGTCTTCGAGCACCGCCGTGGCGGTGAACGCCTGCTCGCCGCCCAGCGGGACCTCGGCCTGGGCCGGCGCGACCTCGAGCCGGGCGACCGCGAGGGCGCGGACGTTGACCGTGGCGACCGCCGCCTGGCCGTCGAGGGAAGCGGTGATGCGCGTCTGCCCGGCGCCGACGCCGCGGACCGCGCCCTTGTCGGGCTCGGCGTCGCCGACGCTGGCGATCAGGCCGTTGGCGCTGCGCCACTGGGCCCGCGCGGTGACGTCGGCGCGGGAGCCGTCGTTGAACGTGCCGCGGGCCACGAGGCGGGTCACCTCGCCCACGCGGAGGTCGGCGCTGTCGGGCTCGACCGCGAGCGCGGTGAGCGCCACGGGCACGACGCGCAGCGGCAGGGCCGCGCTCGCGACGTTGCCGGCGTGCGCCGTGATCTGCACGTCGCCGGGCGCCACGCCGGTGGCGACGCCGCCGGCGACGATGCGCGCGATCGCGGCGTCGGAGGAGCGCCACTCCGCCTGCGCCGAGTAGTCGACCTCGCTGCCGTCGCTCAGGGTCGCGGTGACGTGGAAGCGTGTGTTCGCGCCGACCGGCACCTCGGCGGACTCGCCGCGCGCGGCGAGCGCGACGACGCGCGCCGCCGTGACGTTGATCGTGCGCGGCGCGCTGGCGAGGTCGCCGATGCGGGCGACGACCTGCGCCCGGCCGGCGGCGACGCCGCGCGCCACGCCCTGCGCGCCGTCGAAGGTCGCGACGGCCTCGTCGGAGGACGTCCACTGCACCAGCGCCGTGACGTCGCCCTCGTCGCCGTCGCTGTAGGTGCCAGTCGCGGTGAAGGAGACCGTCTGGCCGACGGCCACCGTCGGATCGGCGGGCGAGACGTCGATCGCCATGAGGACGGCCTCGGCGACGTCGACGCGGACCGGCGCCGAGACCAGGCCCTCGTAGATCGCCGTGACCTGCGTCGCCCCCGCCACGTGGGCCGAGAGGCGCCCGCGCTCGCCGGGCTCGTTGGAGATCTCGGCCACGATGCCGTTGCTGGTGCGCCACTCGGCCAGCTCGGTCACGTCGGCGGTGTTACCGTCGTTGAACTCGGCGGTCGCCGTGAACTCGAAGAAGTCGCCGGCGGGCACGGTGGCCTCGTCGGGCGTGATGACGATGCGGACGGGCTCGACCTCGGCCACGGTGACCACGACCGGACCGCTGACGACGTCGCCGACGCGGGCGGTGATCGCCGTCTGGCCGGCGCCGATGGCGACGACCTGCTTGCCCTCGTCGCCGAGGGCGCCGACGGCGACGATCGCGCCGTTGGCGCTGCGCCAGACCGCGGTGTCGGTCAGATCGCGTTCGTCGCCGTCGCTGAAGGTGCCGGCGACGCGCAGGTACGCGGTCTGGCCGGCGACGAGCTGGAGGGCGTCGGGCGCGACCGTCAGCCCCTGCAGGACGACCTCGGGCGCACCGCCGGCGCCGCCCGCTCCGCCCTCACCGCCCGCGCCGCCGGCGCCACCCTGGCCGCCGGCGCCACCGGCGCCGCCCTGACCTCCGGCGCCGCCCTGACCTCCGGCGCCGCCTTCTCCGCCGGCGCCGCCTTCTCCGCCGGCGCCGCCTTCTCCGCCGGCGCCGCCTTCTCCGCCGGCGCCGCCTTCTCCGCCGGCGCCGCCTTGACCGCCGGCGCCGCCTTGACCGCCGGCGCCGCCTTGACCGCCGGCGCCGCCCTGTCCGCCGGCGCCGCCTTGTCCACCGGCGCCGCCCTGGCCGCCGGCGCCGCCCGGGCCGCCGGCGCCGCCCTGGCCGCCGACGCCGCCTTCTCCACCGGCCCCGCCCTCGCCACCCGAGCCGCCCGCGCCGCCTTCACCGCCCTGAGCACCGGCACCGCCCGAGCCTCCGTCACCGCCGCCCCCGCCTTCGCCGGTGCAGCCGAACATGAACAGAAGGCACAGCAGGCTCGTCAGCGAAGTGACCCTACGCATGGACATCCTCTGATGGACTTGACGAGTCGAGACGCCCCCCGGGGCGCGAAACGGCCCGATTGTGCGGGCAGGTCCCCGAATGACGCAAGCGGGCCGCCCGCCGGACGGCGCCCCCCTGTGCACGGCGGTCGGCGACTGCATGAACGCGCGTTCACACGGCGCACGCCCGACCGCCATCGCCGCGGGCCCGCCGCCCTCGGCACGGTCGTTGCTCCATCCCGCGGCGAAACACACGAACACCGGGGGAGAATCATGAATCGTTCCGCGAAGATCGCCGTCGCCGTCAGCCTGCTCTCCGTCGCCGCCTGCGAGACGCTCGACTCCGCCGACCTGCGTACCTCGGGTGTGTACGCCGAGATCGAGGTGGAGGCGCACGGCGACGGACAGAGCATCGTCCGCACGACGCTGCGCCCCGGCGGCGACTCGTCGAACACCTACCTCGAGCTGACCGCAGGCGACCGTCTGCTGGCCACGGCGCAGGCGCAGACGAAGACGATGGTCGCGAGCCGCAACGTCTGGGACGAGGTCCACTACCTGGCCGCCTTCTCGCGCGACGAGGCCGACACCGAGTTCCGCGTGGCGTTCGAGCGGCCGTCCGAGAACGGCGAGGACGCCGACGACTCGACGGTGTCGCTGCCCGAGCCGTTCCGGCTGACGTCGCCGCGGGCCGGCGCGCTCGTCGTGCCCGGCGAGGACCGCGTGCGCATCACGTGGGACCGCGCCGCCGGCGATCCCGTCGAGGTGCGGCTCGAGGGCGACTGCATCTGGCCCTTCGAGCGCGTGATCCACGACGACCGCGGCGGCCTGGTCGTGCAGCCGGGCGACCTCGAGGCCCACGGCGAGGAGAGCTGCCGCGTGGAGGTGACCGTGGCCCGCGTGCGCCGCGGCGAGCTCGACTCGAATTTCGGCGAGGGCGGCCGCATCGAGGCGCGTCAAATCCGCCGCACGTGGCTGGTGGTCCGCCCGCGCTGAGTGTGCCACGCTCCCCGCTCCGACGACGGAGGGAGGGGGCAATGGAGACGTTCGACGGCTTCCCCGCGGGCACGCTCGAGTTCCTCGAGGAGCTCTCGCTGCGCAACGAGCGCACGTGGTTCGAGGCCAACCGCGATCGCTACGAGCGCGACGTGCGCGAGCCGGCGCGGGCGTTCATCCGCGCGATGAAGCCGCGCCTGCAGGCGCTGTCGCCCCACTTCGTGGCGGACGACCGCAAGGTGGGCGGCTCGCTGATGCGCGTCCACCGCGACACGCGCTTCTCGAAGGACAAGACGCCGTACAAGACGAACGTCGGCATCCAGTTCCGGCACGACGCCGGCAAGGACGTGCACGCGCCCGGGCTGTACGTGCACCTCGCGCCGGAGGGGTGCTTCCTCGGGGCCGGCCTGTGGGGGCCGGAGCCGGCGGTGCTGCAGCGCCTCCGGGAGCAGGTGGCCGACAAGGGCGAGCGCTTTGCGGCCATCCTCGGCGAGCCCGCCTTCGCCGAGACGTTCCGCCAGGGCGGCGACAAGCTGAAGCGCGTGCCGCGCGGGTTCGACGCGACGCACCCGCTGGCCGAGGAGCTGAAGCGCACCTCGTTCATCGCCGTGTGCGACCTCGATCCCGTCGTGTTCGGCTCACCCGCCGTCGTCGACGAGCTCGCCGGCCGGTTCGAGCGAACGCGCGACTACCTCTCGTTCCTGTGCGCGGCGATCAGTCTGCCGTTCTGAGGACGCAGATCGCGCCGAGCGCCGCGTCGCAGCCGATGTCGTTCCAGCGCGGCGCGTCCTCCCAGAAGTGGCCGCAGTCCTCGGCGCGCCCCGAGTCGTTGGGCTCGCCGCGGCTCCAGGCCACGAAGCGCGGACGCGTGCCGTCCACCCAGCGGTAGGCGCCCTCCACGGCGAGGTCGTCGAGGCCGATCCAGTAGCGCTGCGGGACGAGGCCGGTGGCGGTGGCGAACAGCCACGCGTTCTCGGCGGCGTCGCCGACCACGACCAGGTCGCCGCCGTGCGCGCGGCAGAGCTCGCGGGCCGCGGCGTAGGGCTGCGGCCGCGGGCACACGAGGTAGCGCCGCCCCTCGCGCTCGAAGGCGGCGCAGTCGCAGTCCCCCTCGCCGGCGCCGTCGTCCGGGACACCGGAGCAGTCCTGGTCGACGCCGTCGCCGCACACGTCGACCGCGCCGGGGTGCACCTGCGGATCGGCGTCGTCGCAGTCGGCGCCGCACGCGGAGTGGCCGTCGCCGTCGGCGTCGGTCGCCGGATCGCACGGCGCCTCGCACAGCGCGCCGAGGCCGGCGTCGCAGGGCAGGTCGTTCCAGGCGCCGTCGCTGCGGAGCTGGGCGCAATCCTCGCCGGCCCCGTAGTCGTTGGGCTCGCCGCCGCCCCAGTTCGCGAACCCGCGCTCCCGACCGTCGACCCAGGCGAACGTGCCCTCGCGCGCCGTGTCGGAGAGGCCGAGCCACCAGTCCTGGCGGCGCACCGCCGCCGCGCGCGCCCGCAGCCAGCGGTTCTCGCCGGCGTCGTCCATCGCGACGAGGTCGAGGCCGCGATCGGTGCACACGCGGCGCGCGTCCGCCCACGTCCAGCTGCCGGGGCACACGAGGTAGCCATGCCCGCCGCGATCGAGCGGCGTACACACCGGGCAGGCGCCGTCGTCGGCGACGCCGCTGCAGTCCTGATCGACGCCGTCGCCGCACACCTCGGCCGCGCCCGCGTGGACGGCGGGATCGTCCGGCGCGCAGTCGGCGTCGCACACTGCGCCGTCGCCGTCCGCGTCGGCGGCGTCGCGCAGGCACGCTCCGAGCGCGGCCATCTCCGCGGGCCGCTCGGCGAGGAAGCCGAGGATCACGGCGACGTCGGCGTCGAACATCTCGACCGAGAACAGCGTTCGCGGATCGCGCGCCACGTGCGGGCGCAAACGGGCGGCCAGCGCCTGCGCCGCGGGGAGGAGCTCGAGATCGGCGAGCGCCGCGGAGACGTCGGCCAGCGTCGCGTCCCACGCAGCGGCGCACGCGGCGTCGGCGAGGCACGCCGTCAGGAGGCGGCCGGCGCCGGCGTGGACGGGCGACCGCGCGCGGAAGGCGAGATCCGTCCCCGCCGGCAGCAGCGTGAGCCGCGGCAGCGCGTCGATGTGGAGCGCGACGGCGCGGCGGCCCACCGCGTAGCCGTCGACGCTGCCCATCCAGACCTCCGCGGCCATCGCGCGCAACACGGCGTCCCAGTCCACGTAATCCGCGGTGGCGCCGAAGAGGTCGGCGCCCGCCGCCTCGAGCGCGGCGACGACGGGGACGAGCCCGCGGCGGCCGGCCGGCTCGCCGACCTCCACGTCGAAGGCCTCGACGTGCTCGGACACGAGGTCGAGGCCGGCGCCCTCGTAGACATGCCACGTCGAGGGGAAGTGCCGGTCGGCGAGCCCCGCGTCCCACGCCTCGACGACCAGGTACAGGCCGTAGTCCTCGCCGTTCACGGCGAGGCGCGCGAAGCCGACGCGCGGGGCGACGACGCCCGCCGCGCGGAGCACCTCGCCGGCGAGCCAGCGGGTGAGCACCGCCGGATCGAGGCCCGCCGGATCGAGGACGAGGCCCTGCAGGCCGCGGAAGCGCCGCTCCGGAGCGCGGTGGTCGAAGGCGAGCCGCAGGGACGGCTTCTGATCGATGCGCCGGTACCGGCCGTCGCGCCCGCCGAGGCGGACGCCGACGGGCGTCGTGTCGCCCTCCGCGGCGAGCGCCGCGTCCACCATGATGTGCCCTGCGTCGCGCAGCACCTGCCAGGCGTCCGGGGCGATCGTCAGCGCGATCTCGTGCACGACGGCCGGGTCGAACAGCTCGGGCGCCGGCGGCAAGAGCGGGACATTGGGCGTGCCGGGCGTGGGCTCCGTCGTCCCCCAGCCGTCCGTCAGTCGCCCCCAGGTCGCCGCGGCGGGGCCGAGCGGGACGTCCACGCGGTCGGCCTCCGTCCCGTCGGGCCGGAGGAGCGTCACCGTCGTGGCGCCGCAGTGCACGGCGAACGGTGGCGCGGCGACGTCGAGCAGGGCGCCGGCCTCGAGCCGGCCGTCGAGGCGCAGGACGCGGCCGGGGTGCTGTGCCGCGACGACGGTGAAGCCGGCGAGGTCCGCGGCGGCGGAGCCGGCGTTGGCGATCTCCACGTGGGCCGGGTCGCGGCAGTCGACCTCGTTGATGCGGAGGAGCGGCGGGGGCGGCGGCGCCGCGTCGGGCAGCGCGCCGTCGGGCGGGCGCCCCGCCGCGGCGTCCGCGGCTTCGCCGGTGTCGGGCGGGGCCGCGTCCGGCGGGCGCGTCACCGCAGCGTCGGGGGGGCCGCCGGCGTCCGGCGCCACGGGCTCGCCGCAGGCCACGAGCAGGCTCGACAGCAGCGCGAGCGACCGGCGCGGCGTCACGACATCCCCGTCGGGTGGTGGAGGCGCCAGTCTCGCACGCGCGCCGGGCGGCGCGCGACGCCTTCAACGCCGATCGCGCCCGGCGCCGACGCGCAGGCGTACGAAGGCGAGCACGGCGACGAGCGCCAGCCCGTGCGCGAGCACCAGACAGGCGAGAGCGACGGGCGCGCGCAAGGCCACCGGGATGACCGCCGCGCCGATGCTTCCGTGTCGCTTCATCGCCTCTCCCCCTTCGCGGGGCGGGGCCCATCGCAACGCACGTGCCAACGCGCGCACCGCGGGGGCGCGTGGCGGAGGTCGTCCGGGCGGCGTGATCGGGCGTGACGCGGTGTGATCGGCGGCGTGACGGTCTATGATGCCCGCCGTGATCGACGGCGGGACGACACTCACGCGGCCGCAGGGCCTCGCCGACGGCGGCGGCGAGACGCCGGGGGGCGCGCCCTACGTGCGCTGGGTGTTCGCCGAGGCGCCGTCGGCCCGGACCGACGCCGTGATCGCGATCGGCGCCGGGCTCGAGATCGGCCGCGCGCCGGAGGGCGGCCTGGCGGTCGGCGACGACGGCTGGCTCAGCCGTCGCCACGCGCGCCTCGTGCCGCGCAACGGCGGAGAGCCGGGCGTCGTCGTCGAGGACCTGGGCTCCCGCAACGGCACGTACGTCGACGGCCGCCGCATCACGGAGCGCACGGTCGCCCCGCTCGGCGCCGTGCTGCAGATCGGCGGCTCGCTCTTCGTGGTCGGCACCACCAGCGCGGCGCCGGCGTCGCCGCCGCCGCCCGACTTCTCGTGCCGCTCGTGGGGGATGCGTCAGCTCTGGGACCGCGTGCTGTCCCTCGCGGCGAGCGACCTGCCCGTCCTGCTGCTCGGCGAGATGGGCACGGGCAAGACGCGGGTCGCGCGGCTGCTGCACGAGCGCTCGGGGCGTTGCAACGGGCCGTTCGTGAGCCACAATTGCAGCGCGCTGCCCGTGAACCTCGAGGAGGCGACGCTGTTCGGCGTCGTCGGCGGCTTCATCCCGTCGGTCAAGGAGCAGGCGGGCCTGCTGACACGGGCCCGCGGCGGGACGCTCTTCCTCGACGAGCTGGCCGACCTGCCGGTCCCGGCGCAGGCCAAGCTGCTCGACGCCTTCGACCCGCTCGATCCCGGCTTCCTGCCGGTCGGCGGCGCCAAGCGGCTGCGCACCGAGTGCCGGCTGGTCTCGGCGACCAACCGCGACGTGTTCGCGCTCGCCGCCGCGGGGGCGCTGCGCCACGACCTGCTCAGCCGCATGGTGGTCGGACAGCTCGTCGTGCCGCCGTTGCGGGCCCGGCGGGAGGACCTGCTGGCGATGTTCGACGCCGCGCTGGCGGCGGCGGGCGTCGAGGGGCCGGTCGTCCGCAGTGTCGAGGTCGCCCAGGCGCTGCTGCTCGCGTCATGGGTCGAGAACGTGCGCGGCCTCGAGACGCTGGCGCGGCGCGTGGCGCTCGGCGAGGCGCCGACGCCCGCGATGGTGAAGGCGCACGCCGAGCGCGGCGCCGGCGTCTCCCTCCCACCGCCGCCGGTCGCCGTCGCCGCCGTCGAGGCCGCCCCCGTCTGGCCGCCCTCCCCCGAGGAGCTGCTGGCGCTGCTCGCCGCCCACGACTTCAACGTCAGCGACACCGCCGCCGCGCTGGGCCGCCGGCGCGAGACCGTGTCGCGCCTCGTCTCGGCCACCTTCGGCGAGGGCGGACGCACCGCCGCCCAGCGCGCCTTCCGGATATGGCAGGCATCGGGCCGCGCGCCGCGCGCCGGCCAGATCGACCCCCTCTTCGCGCTGTTCTGCGACGGTCCGCGCACGCCCGAGGCCGAGGCCGCGCGGCGGGCCTGGATCGAGCGCGGCGAGGCCTGACTTACGTCCGGCGGCGAGGCGGTGTACCGTCGGCCCGTGAGCGAGACGCGCGCCTCCGATCTGGCCGAGCTGTCCCGCCTGCTGGCGGAGACCGGCGTGGACTATGCCTCGGTCCTGCGGGCGCTGGCGGCGCGCGTCGCCGCGCTGCTCGGCGACGCCTGCCTCGTCGAGCTGCTCGACCTCGAGGCCAGCGCGCTGATCCCCGTCGCGCTGCACCACCCCGATCCCGCGGCCATGGAGCTGGCGCTGGGCCTGGCCCGCGGCGCCCAGTCGCTCGTGTCCGAAGGGGTCACGGGCGGCGTCGTCCGCACGGGACGGCCCGCGTTCTACCCGTCCGTCGATCCGGCGGCCCTGCGCGCGCTGCTCGCGGCGCCCGTGCAGGCCTACATGGACCGCTTCCCGGTGCGCAGCGCGATCAGCGTCCCGCTGCGCACGCGGGACGGCGTGATCGGCGCGCTGTCCGTGTGGCGCGACCGCACCGTCGCGCCGTACACGGGCGACGACGTCGAGTTCCTGCAGCGGCTGGCGGACCACGCGGCGCTCGCCATCACCAACGCCCGCCTGTACCGCCGCCTGCAACAGGCCCACGACGCGCTCGCCGCGCGGACGGAGCACCTGCAGGCCGCCCTCGCCGAGCTCGAGAGCTTCTCGTACGCCGTCTCCCACGACCTGCAGGTGCCGCTGCGGGGCGTCCGGAGCCTCATCGAGATCGTCCTCGAGGAGCATGGCGCCTCGCTCGACGACGAGGGCCGCGATCTGTTGACGCGCGCCGCCGGCGCCGCGGACCGCATGGGCGCCCTCATCGTCGCGCTCCTCGACCTGGCCCGCGTCTCGAGCGCCGAGCTGCGCCGCGAACCGCAGGACGTGTCCGCCCTGGCCGCCGAGGTCGCCGCCGAGGTCGCTGCCGCCAGCCCCGGCCGCCGGGTGCGCGTGCACATCCAGGACGGCCTCGTCGCCGACGGCGACCGCGACCTGTTGCGTGTCGCGCTGCAGAACCTCGTCTCCAACGCCTTCAAGTTCACGGGGGCGCGGGCGGACGCGGCGCTGCGCGTCACGGGCGGGCCCGAGGCCGGGCTCGACGTCATCGAGGTGCGCGACAACGGCGTCGGCTTCGACATGGACCACGTCCGGCGCCTGTTCCGGCCCTTCCAGCGGCTGCACGCCGACTACCCCGGCACCGGCATCGGCCTGGCGACGGTCGACCGCATCGCCCGCCGCCACGGCGGGCGCGTGACGACCACCGCCGCCCCCGGGGCCGGCGCGTGCTTCCGCCTCGAGCTGCCGCGCCGCCCGGCGCCCGTGCCCGACGAGGTCTGACCCGGCGAGGGCGCGGTCAGTCGATCGGCTTGCGGGTGAGCGGACGCTGGGCCGGGCCGGCGATGAGCTCGCCGAGGGCGCTGAAGCGGCTGCCATGGCAGGGGCAGTCCCAGCTCTTCTCGGCGCCGTTCCAGTGCACGATGCACTTCATGTGGGGGCAGACGGCCGAGAACGCGTGCAGCGTGCCGCCCTCGTCGCGGTAGCAGGCGAGGCGCTCGCCCTGCGCGACGAGGACGCGCCCTTCGCCGCGCGCCAGGTCCTCGGGCGCGCCGCCGCCGTTCCCGATGCGGTCGCCGATGAAGTGCCGCGCGACGTCGAGCCCCTCCTCGAAGACCCGCTTCGCGCTCGCGCGGGGCTTGAAGCGGCGCGCGTCGAAGAGGCGTTCGTACGGCGAGGCGCGGCCGAGCAGCTGGTCGGCGAGGAGGCGCGCCGCGGCCGGGCCGAGCACGAGGCCGTCGCCGCTGAACCCGGTCGCGAACCAGACGTGGTTCGCCAGCGGCGTGCGGCCCACGTACGGCAGCTGGTCGGCGGGCTCGAAGAAGTCGAACGACCAGCGGTGCGTGATCGCCGCCACCGGGAAGCGCGAGCGCACGTACGCCTCGAGCGCGTCGTAGTGGCGGCCCGTCTCCTCGACGCTCCCGGTCTTGTGATCGGCGCCGCCGGCGACGAGGTACACGCCGTCGTCGTACACGTGGCGCGTCAGGTAGTGGTAGGGGTCGGCCGTGTCCCAGAAGAGGCCCTCCGGCGGCGCGACCCCGCGCAGCTTCGCCGCGATGGCATACGACGAGTACGGCAAGAGCTCCGTCTGCACCAGGTGCACGCCGATCGGCGAGTGCGTCGCGAGGACGACGTCGGCGGCGCGCACCGTCCCGCGCTCCGTGAAGACGCGGCAGGGCGCGCCGGGCTCGACGTCGAGCGCCCGCGTCGCAGGGTGGATGGCCACCCCCTGCGCGGCCAGGCTGCGCGCCATGCCGGTCACGTAGGCGCGCGGATCGAGCTGCCCGCCGCCCTGCGTCCGCAGCGCCAGCCGCACCGTGAACGGCAGCGGCGTCTCGCGCACGAGCGCCATGTCGAGCCCGGCACGGACGCCGGCCTCCATCTCCTGCTCGAGCTCGCGCACGCCCGACTCGTCCTCGGTGAACAGGTAGCCGGGCATCCGCCGGTAGCCGCACTCGACGCGGTGGACGTCGACCAGCGTGCCGACGAGGTCGATGGCCTCGATCGTCGCGCGCGCGAGCAGCTTCGCGGCCTCTTCGCCGAACAGCCGCTCGACCTGGCAGACCCCGGAGTCCAGCAGGGGCGACAGGTGCCCCGTCGAGTGCCCGCTGCAACCCGCGCCCACGTCGCGCGCCTCGATCACCGCGACGCGCCGCCCCCCCTGCTTCAGCAGGGCCGCCAGCGTGATGCCCGTGATGCCGGCGCCGACGATCGCGACGTCGACGTCGAGGTCGTGCTGCAGCGGCGCGAAGGGATTCTCGTCGTCACAGCGCCGCCAGAGCGGGCGGGTGCTGGCGGTCGCCTGGGTGCCGGGCATGGAACGTCTCCCCTTCGGATCCCCTGAGGCGTCGGATGCTCCGGGGGGATGTGGGTTGCGCCCAAGATCGCCGCCGAAAATCCGAGACCGACCGCCGAGGGGATCCTCGAAAATCCCTGACTTCCGCCCATCCCACCGCGCCCCGCGCCCGTGGCACCCGCCGTGCAATCGCCGCGACGCATCGGAGGTTCCATGCTTCGCCGCGCCGCGCTCCTGCTGCTGCTCGTGACCCCCGCCTGCGACGACGGCGCGCCCGCGTCCGACCCGCCGGACGCGACCGCGCCCGACGCGTCACCCGATCCGGACGCCGCGCCCGATCCGGACGCCGGCCCGTCCCCCGCCGATCCGCGCTACCGGACCACCCTCGCCACGCCCGCCGACTATGCCGACCTGCAGGCCGCGACCGGCGGCGAGGTGAAGTTCCTGCTCCCGGTCGCCGGCCGCCCCGCGCGACCGCCGCTCACGGACGCCTGCTACTTCCAGGACATGCGCCGCTTCGAGTGGCATCTGCAGTTCCTCCGCAGCTTCGCGGAGTTCGCCGACCTCTCGACCACCGCCTACGAGCAGCTCGTGCTGCGGGCGGCGACCCGCGCCTGGTGGGCCGGCGCGGCGCAGCTGTGGCCCGCCGTCCCCCACCCCGCCGGCGACCGCCTCGGCGTCGTCACCTACACGCTCTACTCGGCCAACGCGCCCGGCGAGGACCTGACCGTCGACCAGATCGCCGAGGTCGACGCGACGCTGAAGGGCTGCGCCCCGTTCGCGCGCGACCTGCTCGTCTTCGTGCCCACCGATCCGCGGCAGCAGCAGATGGCGCGCGCGCAGCGGGCGACGCTCGCCGCGCGCGGCGTGGCGACGCTCTTCCCCGAGGACCTCGTGCGCGGCCTTCCGTCGATCGCGTACAGCCCGGGCGAGGGCTACGGCTACCTCAACGTCGTGCCCGCCGGGCAGCGGCTCGAGGACTACGGCCCGCGCGACGTGGTCGTCGTGCGGACGGCGCCCAACGACATCTCGCTCGTCGCCGGCCTCGTCACCGCCGATCCGCAGAACCTGCACAGCCACGTGAACCTGCGGCTGCGCGAGAAGGGCGTGCCGAACGCCGCCGTGCCGCTCGTCTACGACAGCGAGCTCGTGCGCGCGCTCGAGGGCGCCCTCGTGCACCTCGTCGTCGAGGAGGCGCGCGTCACGCTCGAACCGGCGCGCCTCGAGGACGCCGAGGCGTTCTGGGCCGCGCACCGCCCGCATGTCGGCGAGCCGCGCGCCGACCTGTCGGTGACCGCCATCGCGCGGTTCGCGGATCTGCACGCCGCCGACGCCGTCGCCTACGGCGCCAAGGCGGCGAACCTGGCCGAGCTGTGGCACGTGCTGCCGTCCGCGCACCGGACGGAGGGCTTCGCCGTGCCGTTCGCGGCGTCGCGGGACTTCCTCGCCGCGCACGGCCTCGAGGCCCGCATCGCGACGCTGCTCGCCGATCCGCGCCTGCGCACCGACCGCGCCTGGAAGCGCGCCGCCCTCGACGACCTGCGCGACCGCATCGAGGACGCGCCGCTGCCCGCGTCGTTCCTCGAGACGCTGGCCGGCCACATCGGCGATCCGACGCGCAAGATGCGCTTCCGAAGCAGCACCAACGCCGAGGACCTCGACGAGCTCTCCGGCGCGGGGCTGTACGACTCGAAGAGCGGCTGCCTCGCCGACGACCTCGACGGCGACGAGGACGGCCCGTCGCGCTGCCTCGCCGACGCCGACGCCGCGCTGCTGCGGACGCGCCTCGCCGAGAAGCGCGCCGAGCTCGCCGCCCACCCCGAGCGCGACTGGCTGCGGGACGTCATCGACGAGATCGAGGACGACCTGACCGACGAGAAGCCCGTCGCGAAGGCCGTCCGCAAGGTCTGGGCGAGCCTCTGGAACGAGCGCGCCTTCGACGAGCGCGAGTTCTACGGCATCGACCACGGCAAGGTGTTCATGGGGCTCGCGGTGAACCCGGCGTTCGTCGAGGAGCGCGCCAGCGCCGTCGTCGTGACCAACCTCGCGCCGGACGCCGGCCTGCCGCTGTACCGCGTCGTCTCGCAGGCCGGCGAGGAGAGCGTCGTCCGGCCCGTCGACCCGACGGCGGTGCCCGAGGTGCTGACGTTCCGCCGCGACGGCGACGCGCTCGCCGATCCGCGCGTGCTCGTGGCCTCGTCGCTGGCGCCGGACGGCATCTGGTCCGAGGGTGACCTCGGCCTGCTCGCGTCCCTGCTGTTCTCCGTGCAGGACCACTTCGAGGCCGAGGTCTACCCGAACGTGCGGCCGCTGCGGCTCGACCTCGAGGTCAAGATCGAGCGCGACGGCCGCGTGACCCTCAAGCAGGTCCGCCCCTACGTGAACCTCGAACCCTAGGAACTCCGCGATGCGCAAGCTCTTTTCCCTCATGTTGGCGGTGTCCCTCGCGGCGTGCGACGACGGCGGCGCCGGCGACGGCGCCGACCCCCGCCCCGACGGCGGCGCGACGCCGGACGCGGCGGCGCCGGACGGCGGCGGTCCCGGCCCCGACGCGGGCGACCCCGATCCCGACGCGGCCCGGCCCGATCCCGACGGCGGCGGACCGGTTCCCGACGCCGGTCCGCCGCCCGACGCCGGCGGCCCCGATCCCATCGACGGCACGCCGCTCGAGGGCATCGCCTTCAAGTGGTCCCGCCCGCTCGAGCTCTGCAATGCCTTCACCGAATACGCCTCGCTCGACGAGGAGCGCGCCCGCAAGGTGCGGGTCACGCTGCCGCCCCAGCCCGACGGCACGCTGCGCCGCCGCGACGTCGGGCGCCCGCTGCAGGGCGTCGTCGCGGAGCACGGGCCGTTCGCCGGCGAGCGCTGGCACGCGCCCGCCGACACGCCGACGGTGACGCACTTCGAGGTGCAGGCCACGCCGAACGGCAGCACGCTGCTGAACGCCTGGATCGAGCACGACCTCGGCCCCGCCGGCACGCTGTTCGAGGCGATCGGGGTGTTCCGCGCCGAAGGCGAGACGACGGACCTCGACGCCGGCGACGGCGAGGTGATGTGGGCGTGGTTCCCCGCCGGCGCCGACCCGCAGGGCCAGGGCGCACAGCTGCGCGGCTGCGACGGCACGCCCGACCTCGAGGACGTCGAGGAGGTGCTCGTGGCGCGCGACGGGCCGCGCACGCTGAGCGTGCGGCGCTTCCGGCGCGGCAGCAGCGGCGAGTTCAGCGCCGGCTCGGAACCGATGTTCATCCACGAGCACGTCGTCGCGCTGAGCGACGTCCCGGCGCAGACCTTCGCCGCCCGCGGCCCCTTCTCGTTCACCTACGCCGCCGAGCACCACAACTGGAACGAGGACACGCACCTCGATTTCACGCGCGACCTCGTCCACCACGCGCTGTACTTCGGGGCGCGCCCGCAGATCGACCGCTTCGCCGGCGAGGTGGTGCGCTCAGTGGAGCTCGTCGACCTGAACCCCGTCGACGCGACGTCGCGCGCCCGGGTCGTCCTGCAGCACATGGAGACCGACGCGCAGCGCACGCTCGAGCTCGCCGAGGTGGGCCCCTGGACGCGGGTGGACCGCAGCGCGCTGCTGCGCCGCATCGAGGGCAGCTGCGAGGGCGCGGCGGTGACCACGCTGGGCTGGTGGCAGGGCTCGGCGCGCCTGCTCACCTGCGCGAGCGACGCCGCCCCCGGCTTCATCCTCGTCGGCCTCGTCCCGCTCGAGCTCGCCGTCGAGCCGGCGGCGGTGGGCACCGTCTTCGAGGGCGAGGCCATCCGCCCGGTCACGATCGAGGGGCGCGCGGGGTACGAGGCGACGGTGGGCGGACACCGCGTCACGGTCACGCGCCGCGCCGGCGAGCGCTGGTACTTCGTGCGGGTGTTCGACGCCGGCGGCGAGGTGGTGACGGATGCGCTCGCCGAGCCGATCGACGACGCGCCGCGCCACTTCCCGGACGACGTGCTCGAGGCGCGCAGCGCCGACGGCGGCGTCTCGATGACGCTCGTCCGGCGCTGGGGCGCGCAGGGCGTCGGTCAGAGCGCCATCTACGCGCCGGTGTCGTTCGCGCTGACGTTCGGCGGGCGCACGTACCTGGCGGATGCCTGGGACGCGTTCGACTACACGAACACCCACCACAACTGGAACGACGCCCTCACCGCCACGATCGGCGACGTCCGGCTCTCGTGGAAGGTCGAGTACGACCTCGAGCACGGCGGCCTCGTCCACACCGTCTCGGCGTCCGGCGGCGCGACGCTGCCCGAGACGGTCGTGTCGCCGCGCTGACCGCGCCCAGAAGTCCGTCTTCGCGACCTCCGCCGATTTGAAATCGATCCCCCGAGTCCGCGTCGGCGCCGTTCCCTCCCGCACGGGAAGGGCGCAGAATCGCGCCCGGACGGGCGGTGACCGGGAGGCGACGCATGGGGGGTCGAGGTCTCCACATCGCGCTCGAGGCGAGCGACGCGACGCGGCTGCTCACGGCGGAGAGCGACGACGAGGTGCTCGAGATCGCGCTGGACGAGCTCGCCGTCCGCGAGGACGACTGGCGCCAGGAGACCGATCTCGCATGGGACGCCATCCAGCGCAGCCTGAGCGGCGGCCCGGGCGCGCGGGCGTTCGACGGCGGGCGCCGCCTGTATCACGGGGGCGACCACGTCGTGACGTACCTCGCGCCGGCGGAGGTGCGCGACGTCGCCGCCTTCCTCGCCGAGCTCGGCGAGGACGACCTGCGCGGCCGCTACTTCGCCCTCGATCCCGACGCGTACGGCGAGCCGCTCACCGACGAGGACTTCGAGTACGTCTGGGGCTGGTTCGTCTCGCTGCGCGCCTTCTTCGCGCGCGCCGCGGCGGCGGAGCGCGCCACGCTCTTCACGGTGTCGTCGTGGCTGCGTTGAGCCTTGGCATCGCGCGCCGCGGCGTGCTGTCATGACCCCCATGCGCATCGCCCTCGCCCTGGCCCTCCTCCTCGCCGCCTGCGCCCCCCCCCATGACGACCACGACCACGGCGGCCCCCTCGCGCACTTCAGCGGCGCCGAGCTGGCCGCCGGCGTGCGGCTCGACGGCGACGCCGCCCAGGTCGGGCTGATGCTCGACGGGGATCCCGCGGGGCTCGCCTGGCGCGCCGTGTGGGCCGACGGCGGCGAGAGCGAGTGGGCGCCGGTCGAGATCACGTGGAGCGAGGGCCGGCTGCACGTCGGCCGCGTCGTGTTGCCGCGGCGCGCGGTGTCGGTCGCGCTGCGCGGCGGCGCCGGCCTCGACGTGGCGCGCGTCGAGCTCTACGACGAGCGGCGCGCCGGCGACGGCCCGCTGACGCGCGAGCTGCCCTACGGCACGCGGCGCCAGGCGCTGGCGCCGCGCGACCTCGTCATCCCCCGGGCGGAGTGGGGCGCGCGCGATCCCGGGCGCGTCTGCGGCGACGTGGTGGCGCCCTACCGCATGAGCATCCACCACACGGCCCAGCCCGCCGACGACGGCGGCGATCCGGCGGCGCGCCTGCGACAGATCCAGGCCTACCACATCGACAGCAACGGCTGGTGCGACATCGGCTACCACTTCGTGGTCAGCCAGAGCGGGCTCGTGTTCCAGGGGCGCTCCGACGAGCGGCGGCCGGGCGCCCACGTCGGCAACCAGAACAGCGGCAACGTCGGCGTCTGCCTCATCGGCAACTTCCAGCAGCAGCAGGTCGGTGAGGCGCAGCTGAACGCGGCGGCGGCCATCGTCGGGTGGGTGTCGCGCACGTATGGCATCCCGCTCGAGCGCAGCGTGGTCAAGGGCCACCGGGAGTGGCCCGGCCAGGGCACCGAGTGCCCCGGCGGCGACCTGCTCGGCAAGCTCGACGAGCTCTTGCGTCGCGCCGGAAACGGGGGCGCGCCGCCGCCCCCGCCGCGCACCGAGGTGGACGTATCGGTGCGCTGGCTCGGCGTCACCGATCGCGACGGGGACGGTCGCGCCGACGTGTTCCCCGGCGACCGCTTCGAGGCCGAGATCCGCATCGAGAACCGGTCCGAGGGTCCCATCCGCGGCGTGCAGGCCGGCTTCTGGATCGAGGAGCCGTGGCTCCGGGCCGTCGACTACGTGATCGAGACGGACCACCCCGCCCGCGACCGGGCGACGTGGATGACGAATGACGCCGACGGCGCGCCGGAGAACCCGCCCAAGGCGGCGATGGAGCAGGCGGGCTTCCTGACGATGTACGCGTTCGGGGCGGGCGAGGCGAAGCGCGTGCGGGTGACGCTCGAGGCCGGGCCGCCGAGCGTCGGGCAGGCGGACCACCCCGACGTGCGCGGATGGGTGCGCCACATCGACGGCGTGTACGGCGACCAGGACGCGTGGGACGCGCCGCCGTCGACGAACACGCTCGGACGGCCGTTGCAGGCGTATGCCGAGCTGGACGTCCTGCCCCGACCCGACGCCGGCGCGCCGCCGCCGCCCCCGGACGCGGCCGCGCCCTGCGCCGACGACTGCGGCGGCGACCCGGACGCGGGCGTGGACGCGGCCGAGGAGGCGCCCGCCGACGCCGCGACGGGGGACGCCCGCTTCGCCCCGCCGACGCGCCAGTCCGCGGCCGCGCACGACGGCGGCTGCCGCACGGGCGGCGCCGCGCCCGCGTGGCTCGCGCTGCTGCTGCTCGCCCCGCTCGCCCGCCGCCGCCGCGCGCGCTGACGCGCGGCCGTCGCTGCTGCTCGCCCCGCTCGGCCGCCGCCGCCGGCGCGCTGACGCGCGGCCGTCGCTGCTGCTCGCCCCGCTCGGCCGCCGCCGACGCCGCGCGCGCTGACGCGCGGCCGTCGCTGCTGCTCGCCCCGCTCGCCCGCCGCCGCCGGCGCGCTGACGCGCGGCCGTCTCGTCGCCCCCGTGCCGGCGGCTCGCGCCGATCCCGCGCGCTGACGCGCCGGCGGCTCGCACCGATCCCGCGCGCTGACGCGCCGGCGGCTCGCGCCGATGCCGCTCGTTCCGGCTACCGCTTGCGCTGCTTCTTTCGCGCCGCCCTCGCCGATTTCCGCTTCGCCCTGGCCTTTGCCGGATCCCTCCGCGGCGGTGGCGGGGCAGCCGTTCGCGGCGCCGCCGGCCGCGCCTCGTCGCGATCACGGTGCGGCGGCGGCAGGTCGGGCAGGTCGTACATGCCGCCGAGCACGCCGCGCGGATCCTGCGGCATTTCGCGTGTCAGCCGGTGCTCGAGGCGCGCGGCGGCCGCCTCGGGGCCCTCGGCGAACAGCGCCTCGACCTCCTCCGGGCCGAACGTCGCCTCTTCCACGGTCCCCGCGGCATACGCGGCCTCGATGGCGTCGCGCCGATCCACGGCGTGCAGGTCGACGAGCGCCACGACGGCCCTGGCCGCGACGTGGGACGAGGCCGAATGCAGGTGGCCGGCGAGCCGCTCGACGACGGCGGCGCGGTCCGCCTCCCCGCGGTGGGCGAGGAAGGCGAGCGCGTCGGCGGCCGCGCCGCGCGCGTACTCGTCGGCGGCGTCGTCGGCCAGCAGCGCGACGAGCCGGTCGGTGCGCCCGCCGCTCGTCGCCGCCAGCGCGCCCGCGAGCCCCTCCATCACGAACCAGCCGAGCAGCGAATCGAGCACGTCCGGCGGCAGCGACGCCAGGTCGGCCACCACGTCGTGCGCGCGCGCCTCGTGCCGGTGCGCCAACACCGCGAGCGCGTACAGGTGCCCGAGCGCCGCGCCGCGCGAGCGGTCGAACCCCACGGGGTCGGCCACCGCCTGTTCGAGGTACGCGACGAGGCGCGGCGCCACCTCGTCGAAGCGCTCGAGGGCCGCGTCGACCCACGCGGCCTTGAACGCGTCGCTGCGGACGTCGAGCCGTGCGATCAGATCGTCGAGCGCTTCGCTCATTTCCACCTCTTGCACGAAACTGAAGCCAGACTTCACTTTCGCGAGCGGACGAGGGAAGCCGAAGCCTCGCTGACGCCCGCGCACGACCGCGTCAGATGACGACCTCGGCCGCCGGCTCGCGCAGGTTGTAGCGCGACGCCATCGCGGCGCCGTACGCGCCGGTCACGCCGACGAGGATCACGTCGCCCTCGCGGCTCGGCGGCAGGCGGCGATCATGCCCGAGCGTGTCGCCGCTCTCGCAGATGGGGCCGACCACGTGGACGGTGGCGGTGCGCTCCTCGTCGAGGCGCGTGAGGTTCACGATCTCGTGCCACGCGCCGTAGAGCGCCGGGCGGATGAGGCTGTTCATGCCGGCGTCGACGCCCACGTACGTCACGTCGCCCTTCTGCTTGAGCTGCGTGACGCGGGCGAGCAGGACGCCGGCCTCGGCGACGAGGTAGCGCCCGGGCTCGAGCCACAGCTCGAGGTGCGGGTGCGCGCCGCGCAGGCGGGCGAGCGCGCGGTCGAGCGCGGCGAGGTCCAGCGTCGGCTCGCCGGGCTTCTCGGGCACGCCGAGGCCGCCGCCGAGGTCGAGGACGCGGACGTGCGCCGCGAAGCCGCCGTTCGTCGCCACGTCGGCGAGGAAGGCGCCGGTGCGGGCCCACGCCTCGGGCTCGCGCACGCCGCTGCCGACGTGGGCGTGCAGGCCGACGACGCGGGCGCCGGCGCGCGCGACGAGGCGGGCGAGCGCGCCGAGCTGGTCCGGGGCGATGCCGAACTTGGAGGCCGTGCCCGCGGTGCGCACGTGGTGGTGGTGGCCCATCCCCCGCCCCGGATCGAGGCGCACGAACACCTCGCGGAAGCGGAAGACGTCGGGCCAGGCCTCGAGCGGGTGCAGGTTGTCGAGCGTCACCGTCGCGCCGGCGGCGAACGCCCGCTCGTACTCGGCGCGCGGCGCGAAGTTGGGCGTGAACAGCACCGTGCGGCCCTGCAGGTCCGGGAACAGACCGGCGACGTGCGCGAGCTCGCCCGGCGACACGCACTCGAAGCCGCCGACGCCGGCGTCGAACAGACGGCGCAACACATCGGCGTTGGCGTTGGCCTTCACGGCATACAGGACGCGCGAGACCGATGTCAGCGCGCGCAGGCCCGCGACGCCCCGGCAGAGCGTGGCGCCGTCGTACACATAACGGGGGGTGCCCTGCGCGGCGATCGCCGTCAGGTCGTCGCGGCGGTGGCGCCACCAGCGGCCCTCCCCCACCGGCCGCGCCGGCGCGCCCTTGCCGGAGAGCTCCGTCCACGTGGGTCCCAAGGCATCGACGGCCATGGCATCGGCGCCGAACAGATGGGCGTGCAGGTCGCGGACGACGCGGTCCGCCTGGTCGCCGTCGACGACGAAGGTCAGGTTCAGATCGCTCGCCGCCTGCGTCAACAGATGGATGCGCTGCTCCTCGAAGGCTTCGAGCGCCGGGGCGAGGCGGTGCAGGATGCGGCGGATGTGCCGGCCGACGAGGCTGACGCTCGCGCAGTCGCGGATGAGGCGCGGCTGGCAGATGGCTGCGAGGTCCGCGACGAGCCGGTCGAGGGTGGCGGCGTCGAGCACCTGCGTCGCCGGGTCGAGCGAGACGGTGACGTTGCTCTCCGAGGTGCTGACGAGGTCGATGCTGACGCCATGCGCCTTGA
Organism: Myxococcota bacterium; assembly: GCA_963169045.1. Classification (GTDB taxonomy): domain Bacteria; phylum Myxococcota_A; class Bradymonadia; order UBA7976; family UBA1532; genus CAUJDF01. Next base: position 114,533 of record CAUJDF010000075.1, on the reverse strand, counting down.
AGCAGGCGAAGGCGTCGGCGAGGAAGCCGGCCTGGCCCCACATGCCCAGCGTCTCCATGGAGACGAGCACGAGGCCGGAGCGCATGCTGATCGCCTTCACCCCGGCGGGGCGGTCCACGTCGGCGTCGGCGACGACCGTGCCGGGCAGGTCCGGCTGCTCGGTGCACTTCACGAAGAGCGGCACGTGGGCGTCGCGCACCGGCGGCAGGCAGCGCGGGTGCAGGACCTTGGCGCCGGTCGACGCGATCTCCTGCGCCTCGTCATAGTCGACGGCGCGGATGAGGCGCGCGGCGGGGACCTGGCGCGGGTTGGCGGTGAACATGCCCGGCACGTCCGTCCAGATTTCGCAGCGGACGGCCCCGAGGCGGGCGGCGAGGATCGAGGCGGAGGTGTCGGAGCCGCCGCGGCCGAGCACCACCATGTCGCCGGCCCGGTCGCGGGCGATGAAGCCTTGCGTGAGGACGGCGCCGGACAGCGCGCCGACGCGCGCGCGCAGGCCCGCGTCGGCGTCGTGCGCGCACGTCGCCGAGAGGTAGCGGCGCGCCGCGGGTGTGCCTGGCGGATCGGCGGACGTGAGCAGGTCGCGGGCGTCGAGCCACGTCACGTCGATGCCCTGCGCGGCCATCCAGGCGGCGCCGAGGCGGGTCGAGGTCAGCTCGCCCCACGCCATGAGGCGGGCGCGCAGGCGCGGGCTCACCTCGCCGGTCAGCGAGGCGCCGAGCGCGAGGCGCGAGAGCTCGGCGAGGGCCTGCTCGAGCGGCGCCGGATCGACGCCCATCTCGGCGGCGAGCGCCCGGTGCCGCTCGGCGATGGCCTGGACGACGGCCTCGTGCCGTCCCTCGGGGGCGAGGTCGGCGACCTTCACGAGCTGGTCGGAGATGCCGGCGACCGCCGAGCAGACGACGACGGGGCGCAGGCCCTCGCCGAGGCGGTCGACGATGCAGTGGGCGATGGTGCGCCAGCGCTCGACGGAGGCGACGCTGGTGCCGCCGAACTTGAGGACGACGGTGGGGTGCGACATCGGGACCTCTCTCGGGCGGCAAGCTGCCCGATGGAGTCCGATGCCGCAACCCCGCGGTCAGCGGCCGAGGAATCGCAGACCGATGGAGGCGCCGCGCAGCGGGCTCATGCCTTCGCCGAGGCCGCGGAACGACGGGCTCATCGTCAGCATGCCGAAGGAGCCGTTCAGCGAGCTGGCGCCGAGGCCGCTGCCCCAAGCCGACCAGTTGAAGCCGGCGCCGGGCGAGAACAGCCGGTGGTAGTCGTTGACGACGATGGAGCTGGCGCCGAGGCCCGCCCCGCCGAAGCCGGCGCGGAACATCCAGCCGCCGAACGGGAACGCCAGCGAGCTGGCGCCGAGCCCGCTGCCGGAGAACCCGCCGAACAACGACGACCACTGCTGGAACCAGCCCAGGTTCAGCGAGCTCGCGCCGAGCCCGCTGCCGCCGAAGTTCCAGCCCCACATGCCGTACCAGTTCCACGTCAGCGAGCTGGCGCCGAGCCCGCTGCCGCCGAACGTCGGATTCATGCGCCACTGGCGGTACCAGCCGTAATCGAAGGAGCTCGCGCCGAGCCCGCTGCCCTCGACGTCCACCGGGTGCGCGAGGCCGAAGCGGGCGCCGAACGGCGGGTCCAGCACGAGCACGAAGGGCGTCACCGCCGTGGCCGGGCCGAGATCCCGAATCATCGCGCTCGGCACGAGGTCCTCGCTGCCGAAGAGCGCGCGCTGGGCGGCGTCGCCCGGGTCGACGGCGAACGCGAGCGTCCCCTGCCCGTTGAAGGCCTCGCCGATGGCCTCCGCCTGGGCCTCGCCCATGCGGAAGAAGCCGAGCGGCGCCACCGGCAGGTCGCCGTCGCGGGTGGCGATGACCACGCGGTCGGCGTGGAAGCCGGCGAGCACGCCGGCACCGGTGACGTCGATGGGCGACGACACGACGTGGCACGCCCCCTCGCCGTCGGTGACGCAGACGGCGCTGCCCGACGCGGCGCCGATCCAGTGGCCGTGCACCGCGACGCCGGCGAGCGGCGCGAGGTCGTCGCCGGCGACCTGCAGCGCGACGCGGGCGCGCACATCGTCGCCCGCCTTCTCGAGCGCGCCGACGAGGTTGACGAAGGCCTCGGGGAGCGCCTGGCTGCGGCCGCGGTCGGCGGCGCGCTCCGCCTCGTCCGGCCGCACGGCGCCGCGGCCGGCGGCCTCGGTGAACGCCGCGCGGTCCGTGTGCCGCACGAGCAGCGCCCGGACCTCGGCGGCCGGGACGCCGCGAGCGATGGCGCGCGCGGCGAGGCCCGAGACGGCCACCGCGGCCTGGGACGTGCCGGCGCCGGCCCAGTAGCCGAACTCGGTGGGGTTGCCGGGCGCGAACGACTGCGCCACGAGCCCGTCGGGCCGGCCGTCGTCGTTCTCGTCGCGGTCGACGTCGCCGCCGGGGCCGAGCACGTCGAGGCCGGGGCCGCGCTGGGAGTAGTCGGCGACGATCTCCTCGCGCCCCGGGCGGTCGCCGAGGCGGAACGCGCCGACGGCGATCACGTCGCGGGCGGCGGCGGGGTACGCCACGCTGGCCGATCCGTCGTTGCCCGCGGCGGCCACGAGCACCGCCCCCTCCTCGGCGGCGCGCAGCAGGGCCTCGGAGAGCGCCGGGCTCGGGAAGTACCCGTCGCCGAACGCCAGGCTCATGTTGATGACGTCGGCACCGCGGTCGATCGCGAAGTGCAGGCCTTCGACGAGCATCATCTCGGTGCCCGCGAGGTCCGCGTCGAGCACCTTCACCGGCAGGAGGGTCACCCCCGGCGCGTAGCCCGACAGCGGGCTGCCGCAGTCCGGCTCCGCGGCGAGCAGCGTGGCCAGGTGGGTGCCGTGCTGGTGGTCGTCGTTGGGGTGCGCGTCGGCGTTGACGAAGTCGTGGCCGGCCGCGAAGGGCGTGCACTCGAGGTCGGGCGCGAGCGCGTAGCGGCCGCCGGCGTCCCGGTGGTCCTCGTAGGCGACGCCGGAGTCGAGCAGCGCGACGAGGGGCTGGCGCCGGGCGTGGCCCCGCGCGCCGTTCCACCAGCGCGTGCCCGGCGAGCGACCGGCGGTCTCCCACTCGAGACTGCGCCAGACGTCGGCGCCCCGGCCCGAGCCGCGGCCCGCGCCGCGGGCGATGGCGTTGGGCGTGGCCGAGGCGACGGCCGGGTCGGCGGCGAGCGCCGCGAGCGCCGCGCGCAGCTCGCCGCGCGCCCGCGCCCGGAACGTCCCGCGCCCGCGCTGGACCACGTCGAGGCCGTGCCGCGCCGCCACCTCGGCAACCGCCTCGTCCGGCGTCGCCGGGGCGAACCGCAGCAGCACCTCGCCGCGCGCCACCTCGAGGACACGACCGCCGCCCAGGTCGAGCATCTCGGGCTCGGGCGCGCCGGGGGCGAGGTCCTCGCCCGCCGCCGGCAGCCGCGTCGCCTGGGGCGCGGACGGCGCCTGCCGCACGGCCGGCAGCGGGGTCAGCGACCGTTGCCGCGCGATCTCCCCCGCCGCGCTGGTCGCCGGCGTCGCGGCGCTCAGGCCGAGCGCCTCGTCGGCGCGGTCGAGCAGCGCCGCCCCGCCGACGGCGCCGGCGCCCGCCACGAGGGCGACCGCCACCCGCCGCATCACCTTGCGATTCTTCGTCGTCTGCATCGCACCGACTCCTCGGGGGCGGTGGCCCCACACTCTCGAAAATCGGCGCGTCGAAGAGAAAGAAACGAAGCGGGAGAAGAATGACCCGGCGGCGCGACCCGGTGGGTCAGGCCGCACCGCGGGCGAGCGGGAGGGTGAAGTGGAAGGCGGTGCCGAGCCCGCGGCCATCGCTGGCCCATACCTCGCCGCCCTGGCGCTGCACGAGCTCGCGGGCGATGGCGAGGCCCAGCGTGTCGTTGCCGGCGTCGTCGCTGACGCGGCGGCTCGCGAGCAGACGCGCGGCCTGCTCGGCGGACACGTTCGCCCCTTCGGCGATGACGGAGATCCGTGCGCAGGGGCCGTCGAGCGCGGGGCGCAGCGACCACCCGAGGCCGTCCTGGGCCGACGGCGCCCCGGCGCCGCCGAAGTCCAGCAGGTCCGCGGTCAGGCGGACGCGCCCACCGGCGGGGACGAAGCGGAGCGCCGTGCCGACGAGGTTCGACAGGATCTGGCTCACGCGATCGCCGTCGGCGCGCACCTCGGGCACGCCCGCGATCTCGTCGACCACCAGTTCCACGCCGGCCTCGCGCGCCATGGCGTCCACATAGAACGTCGCGAGCATCAGGAACTGCCCGACGTCCATGTCCTCCGGCTCGATGGGGACGTCGCCGTCGTCGAGGTGCTCGAGGTCCACCACGTCCTTGCTCAGGCGGTCGAGCCGGCCGATCTGCTCCGCGACGGTGCCGAGCAGCCGGCGCAGGTCGAAGTCCAAGTCGACCGCGGTGTGCACCACCATGTCGACCGCCTGCTTCAGCGCGTTCAGCGGCGTCCGGAAGTCGTTGGCCATCATCGCCACGAGGTCGCGTCGGCGGCGCTCCGCCTCGAAGAGGCGCGCGTTCTGCACCGCGACCGCCGCCTGCGCCGCCAGCGCCTCGAGGATGGCCAGCTCGGGCCCGTCGAAGCGCTGCTGCGGCCGACGGCTGTCGATATAGAGCAGGCCGAGCGACTGGTCGCGCACGGCGAGCGGCACGCACACGATGGTGCGCAGCTGCATCGCCAGGATGCTCGCCTGCTGGCGCAGGTCCGACTCGCTCTCGACGTCGGTGACGACGACGGCGCGCCCCTCGCGGTGCACCCGGTCGGCGATGGTGCGGCTGATGCGCAGCGCCAGGCCGTCGCGGTCCTCGCCGTCGCGCCAGCGCGCGCCGCCGAGGCGCACCTCGCCGTTCGACTCGTACAGGATCACGAGACCGCGGTCGGCGCCGGTGACGTCGAGCGCGCGCTCGGCGATGAGCGACAGCAGCCGGTCGAGGTGCAGCTCCTGGCACAGGTCGCGCGCCACGGCGAGCACCGTGTCGAGCGCGCCCTGGGTGGACTGCTGGCGCGCCCGCAGCGCCTCGGCGAGACGATCGGCGTCGCGCAGCACGTCGGCGGCGCCGAACTTCACGCCGGCGGCCCGCGCGTCGGCCACGAGGCGCGCCGGGCCGTCGGGATCGCGCCGCAGCTCGGCGTCGGCGAGCCGCAGCGAGGCCCGCGCGGCGTCGAGCGCGCCGCCGTGGGCGCCGAGCAGCGCCCGGGCCTCGGCCAGCGCCCGCGCCGCCTCGTCGGGCCGCCCGAGCGCCAGCAGGGCGTCGCCGCGCGCCTGGAGCAGATGCCCCTCCTCGCCCTTGTTGTTCTGCTCGCGCGCCAGGGCCAGCACCTCGTCCGCCTCGCGCAGCGCGCGCTCCGCGTCGCCCTCGACCACGGCGAGGGCCACGAGGCGCCGTCGGTTCTCGAGCAGCTCGTCCTGGCTGTCGATCTGCGCCGCGAGCCGGCAGGCCTCCTCGAGGCGCTTGCGGGCGTCCGCGGGGCGGCCGCGCCGCGTCAGCACCTCGCCCAGGTTGCCGGTCACCATGGCGAGGCCGCGCGTGAAGCCCGCCGCCTCGGCCACCGCGCGGCCGCGCTCGAGCTCGATCTCCGCCCGCTCGAGCTCGCCCCGGTCCTTGAAGAGGAAGCCGAGGTTGTTGTGGCCCATCACCAGGTCCGAGCGGTCCCCGGTGCGCACGCACGTATCGCGGAACCGCTCCCACGCGGCGGCGGCGTCGTCCCAGCGGCCGGCGATGTAGTGCACGATGCCCAGGCCGTTCTGACACTTGGCGACCTGCACCAGCCGCGCGAGCCGCTCGTTGTCGCGGGACGCCGCCTCGTAGGCGCGCACCGCCCCGTCGAGATCGCCGCGGATGCGCAGCGCCGTGCCGAGACCCATCTGGCAGTCGGCGCTGGCCGCCGCGTCGCCCGTGCGGCCCGCCACGTCGATGCCGCGCTCGAAGGCCCGGATGGCCCGCTCGGCGTCGCCCTTGTGCCAGGCGATCGTCCCCTCGAGGCGCCAGAGCCGCGCCACGAATGGCAGATCCCGGTCCGCCGCCGCCTCGAGCCCCAGGCGGGCCTCCTCGGCGGCGCGCGCATAGTCGCCGGACATCATCGCCGTCCAGCCCGTCGCGAAGCGGCACGCGAGGACTTCCTCCGTCTCGCCGGCGTCGAGCGCGGCGGCCAGCGCCTCGGACACGATCGGCAGGCCGTCGGCGAAGCGGCCCTCCTCGGTGAAGGCCCAGCCGAGCTTGCGCCGGACACGGGGCGCGCGCCCCGCTCTCCCGTAGTCCTCGCGGGCGGCGTCGAAGGCGCCGGCCACCATCGCCGCGTCGCCGGCGCGCTCGTGCCACGAGGCCGGCGCCGTCGCCAACGACGCGCCCTGACGGAAGAGGCGCGCCGCCCGGTCCGGACGCCCGCCCGCCGCCGCGCCCGCCGCCGCCTGCTCGAGCGCCTCGAGCGCCGCTTCGGTGCGGCCGCAGCCCTCGAGGTGCCGCGCCCGCGCCTCGTGGTCCACGGGCCGGTGACGCGCGACGATCTCGGCCGCCCGGGCGTGCAGCGCCCCACGCCGCTCCGCCGCCAGCGCCGCGTACACCGCCTCGCGCAGCCCCGGCTCGGCGAAGCGCCACCGCTCGTCCTCGCGCTGGAGCGCCGCGCAGGCCGCGAGCGCCGCGCCGACCGCCGCCTCGTCCTGCGCGAAGAACGCCGCGAGCTCCGCCGCCGCGAAGCCGTCGCCGAGCACCGCCGCCGGCTCGAGCAGCGCGCGCTCGCGCGCCGACAGCCGCGCTGCGCCCTCCGCCCCGCTCGCCGCCGTCGCCGCTTGCGCCAGCTCCGCCGGCTCGGCGCGCAGGAGGCGCGGATCGACCGTCCAGCGCCCTTCGCGCCACGCGATGGTGCCCGCCGCGACCTGCGCCGCGAGGATCGCCTCGAGGCGCCCCGGCCGGCCGTCCGCAGCGCGGTGCAGCAGGCCGGCGAGGCGGCCCTCCGGGTCCGGCGCGCCGAGCGTCGCCGCCAGGAGCGAACGGAACGCCTCGAGCTTCAGCGGCCCCAGCGCCGTCTGCACGGCGCGCGAGGCGACGACGACCAGCACGTGCTCGGCCTTGCGGGTCTTCGCCACCAGCTGCTCGAGGAAGGCCCGCGCCGTCGCGTCCGCGCGCTCGGGGCCGTCGATGAGCAGCAGCGTGGGCACCTGGGCCACCCTCGCCGCCGGCGTCTCGTCGGCGGCGCGCGGCCGCCCGCCCTCCGAGAGGTAAAGCGCCCGCGCGAGCGTCGCGAGCGGCGCCGGCTCGGCGCCGTCCACCCGCAGCACGCGCAGGCCGCGCAGGCGCGCCCGCGCGGCCAGCTCGTCGAGGAGCCGCGTCTTGCCCGATCCCGGCCCGCCGCCGAGGGCCACGAGCCCCCCGCCCGCCGGGGGCAGCCGCTTCACGAGCGCCGCGAGCTCCGTGTCGCGTCCGAAGAACGGGCCGCAGCCCGGCGGCATCGGCGTACCGCCCGAGGCGAGCGACGCGGCCGCCGGCGGCGCGGCGTCGGTCAGCGCATGGAGCAGCGCCCGCGCGTCGCGATAACGCGCGTCCGCGTTCTTCTGCAGCAGGCGCGCGACCACTGCCGCCACCAGCGGCGGCACGTCCTCGAGCGCCGGCGGGACGAGCGCCCGTTGCCGGTCGAGCGTCTCGGAGACGGTCGCCGCCCGGAACGGGTTCTGCCCCGTGAGCGCCTCGTACAGCGTCACGCCGAGCGCGTACAGGTCCGCCGCCGCGTCGGGGCGCCCGCCCCGCGTCAGCTCCGGCGCCATGTAGGCGGGCGTGCCGCGCAGCCCGTCGCCGGTGGCGAGGCCGAAGTCGATGACCCGGGCGTCCACGCCCGCGGGGCCGGCGACGGTCAACACGTTGGCCGGCTTGATGTCCCCGTGGATGAAGCCGCGGCCGTGCACGTAGTCGAGCGCCAGCGCGCAGCCCATCGCCGCCCGCAGGACGCCCTCGACGCCATGGCGCGCGCGGACGTCGAGCAGGTCGGCGTCCGCCAGCAGCTCCATCGTGAACCAGCTCTCGCCTTGGCCGGCGCGGCCCGCGTCGAACACGCGGACGACGTTGGGGTGGACCAGCGTCCGGGCGAGCAGGAACTCCTCGCCCGGATCGCCGGCCGAGTGGGGGACGAGCTTGAGCGCGACATCGACCCCGGCCAGCAGGTCGCGGGCGGCATACACGCTGCCGCCGGCGCCGGCGCCGAGGCGCCGGACCAGCTCGTACCGGCCGTCGATGATGCGCCCGCCTGCCGACGGGCCGGACCCGACGGCGTCTTCTCGGTTCGAGGCGATCTTCATCACCCCGAAAAACGGGAGCGGGCGGGCGCTGCTTGACCCGTGGTGGGTTGCCGGTTACCCGGCCTCTTCGTCGGGCGCGATGCCCAGGGCGCCGAGGCGCCGGTAGAACGTCGCGCGGCTGATGCCGAGCAGGCGCGCGGCCTCGCTGCGGTTCTGGCCGGCGGCGCGGAGCGCGGCCCGGATGCGCTGGCGCTCGTCCTCCTCGGTGGGGCGGGCCGCCGGGGAGCTGACCGCCGACTGCGGCGCCGACGAGATCGGGGGCCGCTCGCCGATGGCGCTGCGCCACCGGGCGATGGCGCGCGACAGCGACTCGCGGAGCCGTCGCAGCTCGTGCAGCTCCGTGACGTCGTAGAAGAACAGCAGCCGGCGGCGGTCGTTGCGCGGATCGTCGACGGCGTCGACCTCGACGCGGTACGTGCGGCCCGAGCCGCCCGTGAAGCGCAGCGTGAGCGTCTCGCGCTGCGTCGTGGGGCGCTCGACCATGACGCGCAGCCGTTCGACGTCGCCCTTGCGGAAGCGGGCGAGCGCCGAGAGACGCTCCCCGTTCAACTCCTCGGCGCCGCGCCCGAAGAGCGTGCGCGCCGAGTCGTTGACGTGAAGGATGCGCCCCCGCGCGTCGGTCTGCACCGCCGCCACCCGCAGGTAGCCGAGCAGGCCGACCACGGGGTCTTCGCGTGTCTCGATGCGTGGAACACGGGCGGTCCTGGCCACGGTGTCACCTCCTTGACTCATCTTTAGGATGCGTCTCGAAACGGGTCGTCGCCAGAGATTCAACCCCGCGTTTTGTATTCACTTTGAAGCAGCTTCGCGATCGTGCCGAGCTGCATGTTCGACGTGCCTTCGTAGATCTTGCCGATCTTGGCGTCTCGATAGAACTTCTCGGCCGGGAACTCCTTGGTGAAGCCCACGCCGCCGAAGAACTCGACGCACTGCGACGCCGTCCGCTCGGCCACCTGCGACGCGAACAGCTTGGCGATGGCCGCCTCCTTGAGAAACGGCCGACCCGCCTCCCTGAGGCGCGCCGCGTTGTACACCAGGAGGCGTGCCGCCTCGATGTCCGCCGCGAGCTGCGCGTACTGGAACTGCATGCCCTGGAAGTCGGCGATCGGCTTGCCGAACTGCTGCCGCTCGAGCATGTACTTCATCGCCGCGTCGAAGGCGCCCTGCGCGAGGCCCACCATCTGGGCGCCGATGCCGATGCGCCCCTCGTTGAGCGTCTCGATGGCGATCTTGTAGCCGATGCCCACCTCGCCGAGGACGTTGGCCGCCGGCACCTCGCAGTCCTCGAAGACGAGCTCGCACGTCGAAGAGGCGCGGATGCCGAGCTTGTCCTCCTTCTTGCCGACGGTGAAGCCGGAGAAGCCGCGCTCGACGAGGAAGGCGGTGATGCCGCGGTAGCCCTTCTCGAAGTCGGCGTTGGCCAGGACGATGAAGACGGACGCCTCGGCGCCGTTGGTGATCCACAGCTTGCCGCCGTTGATGACCCACTTGTCGCCGCGCTTCTCGGCGCGCGTGCGCAGCGCGAAGGCGTCGGAGCCCGACGACGGCTCGGAGAGGGCGTAGGCGCCGACCCACTCGCGGGCCAGGCGTGGCAGGTAGCGCTTCTTCTGTTCGTCGTTGCCCCAGCGCATCACCGCGTTGATGCACAACGTGTTCTGCACGTCGACCAGCACGGACACCGACGGGTCGACGACGGCGAACGCCTCGACCGCGAGGCAGGCGTTGAAGAAGCTGCTGCCCGAGCCGCCATACGTCTCGGGGATCTCGATGCCCATCACGCCGAGCCCGAACAGGCCAGGCAGCAGCTCCTTGCGGAACTGGCCGGCGTGATCCATCGCGGACACGTGCGGGCCGATCTCGTGGCGGGCGTAGTCGAGGACGGCGTCGTAGAACATGCGCTCGTCGTCGGCGAGCAGCGTGAGAGGCCGGATCTCCACGGTTTTCCTCCGGAATGTGCGGGCGGAACGACGCCGCATGATCGGCGGTCGGCGTCTTTGCCGCAAGCGCCGCCGCGGCATCTGTCTCGATTTCGTCTCACTGCAACTTCCTTGTGGGACGGGAATCGGTATAGTTCGCAGCGTTCCAGCAGGACAGGGGGGGTGCCCCCGAGGCACCGACATCGACAGGGGAGTTGGTCATGAGGAGAGCGTCGCGGCTTCTTACGCTCTTGCTCGCCGTGACCGGGGGTTCCGCCTGGGCAGCCGATCATCGTGACGGCCCCGGCGTGCAAGCCGACCCGGCGGCGGACATCAACGACGTCTACGCGTTCGTTTCGCCCGAGAACCCGAACAAGGTCATCGTCATCATGACGGTGTTCCCGCAGGCGGACGCCAACGCGGCCTTCAGCGACGCCGTCGAGTACCGCTTCAACGTGCAGCAGATCGCCGACGGCAACGCCCGCCGCGACGTGGTGTGCACCTTCGGCGCCGACGACGCCTACACCTGCTCGGGCCCGCCGGGCGTGGTGGCGAGCGGCACCGTCGGCGGCGAGCCGGCGACCGGCGACAGCATCAAGGCGTGGGCCGGCCTGCGCGACGATCCGTTCTTCTTCGATCTGAACGGCTTTCTGGCCGTCGTCGGGGCCAACCCGAACGCCGATCCGCTCTGCCGCGTGCAGATGGACCAGACCGGCACCGACTTCTTCGCCGGCCTGAACACGCTGGCGATCGTGCTCGAGCTCGACCGGACGATCCTGTGGGCGGACCAGGCGAACCCGCAGCTCCGCATCTGGGGCAGCACCGCCCGCATGGGCGAGGGGGGCTGAGCGATGCGCAAGACGATTGAATCCAGGGGCACGCTCCTCCTGACGGCGGTCCTCGCGGCCTTCGCCTTCGCGGCCGGCTGCGACGACGGTGACGACGACGACGATGGCGCCGGTGGCGCCGGCGCGGCCGGCGGCCAGGGCGGCGCCGGCGGCCAGGGCGGCGCCGGTGGTCAGGGCGGCGCCGGTGGTCAGGGCGGCATGGGCGGCATGATGGGCACGCCCTGCGAGAACGCCTGCACCAAGCTGTTCAACTGCGCGATCATCGACACGCCGGCCGACCTGTGCCCGGGCCTCGAAGAGGCCAACCGCATGGCGTTCATCGAGGGCTGCATCCCGACGTGCGCGGACAACCCCGCGCTGCGCCCCATCGTCGAGCAGCAGAACGACTGCACGCAGCTCGTCAACACGCTCAAGGGCCTGTCGCCGGCGTTCTCCGACAGCTGCACCGGCGCCGGCGGCGCCGGCGGCGAGGGCGGCGCCGGCGGCATGGGCGGCGCGGGAGGCGAGGGCGGCGCCGGCGGCGGGATGGCCGAGGGCCAGATCGACCGCATGGGCCGCGCGGCGGTCAACACCGCGCTCATCCCGGCCGCCCAGAAGGACGCGTACAACCGCGACGCTGATCCCGCGGCGTGGGCCGAGAACTGGTCGGCGACGATCCAGGCCGGCCTCACCGGCGCCGACGCGCTCGACGGCACGGTGGGCAACACGGTGCTCGAGGGCGCCGGCTTCAACGCCGCCGCCGTCGCGCCCGCGCTGGCGCAGGACTGGCTCGTCCTCGACTCGAGCAAGCCCTTCGCGAACAACGGCTACCTGCACCGGGAGCTCGTGCTGCTCGGGATCATCCCCGACAACATGTCGACCTCGGGCGGCCGCTGGATGGGCCAGGACGTCATCGACACCACCCTGTCGGCGCTCGTCGGCGGGATCGGCCTGGCCGACCTCGGCACGACCGACTGGGACTGCATCCGCGAGAACGACAAGGAGTTCTCGATGACCTTCCCCTTCCTCGCCACCCCGCACTGACGTGAGCCCGATTGCGTCCGTGCGGCGGTCGTCCGATGATGCGCCGCCATGGACACTCGTCGTCTCATCGCCCTCCTCGGCCTGACCGCCACCGTCGCCTGTAACCGCGAGCCGTCTCCGGCGGCGCCTGCACCCGCCGTCGCTTCGGCGGCGGTCCCGGCGTCGGAGGCCCCGGTGCCGCCCGCCGCCGGGCCGAAGCTCGGCCCCGAGGGGCCGGGCAAGGTGCGGTCGACGAGCCCCGCGATCTACAAGCGCAACCAGGAGGCCCTCGAGGCGAGCCTGCGCGAGCGCATCCGGACGCCCCAGGCCACGCCGGGTCACTTCGCCCGCCTGGCGGCGCTCGAGATGGAGAAGGCGCAGCTCGACGGCGACCTCGCGCACGCGGACGCGGCGCTGGCGCTGCTCGACGAGGCAGAGAAGAAGTTCCCCGGCGACGAGGCGGTCGGCGCCCGGCGCGCCGCGATCCAGGCCCACCTGCACCGCTTCGGCGAGGCGATCGCGTACTGGAAGCAGCGTCTCGCGGCGAAACCCGACGACGCGCGCATCCAGAACACCCTCGGCGATCTGTATTGGAACACGGGCCGCTATCTCGACGGGGCGCGCCTGCTCGCGCTGCCGCTGCCCGAGCCGCTGTCCCACGAGGACTGGGCGCAGCGCGCGCACATCGCCTTCGTCACCGGCGACCCCGACAACGCCGACCAGCTGCTGCGACGCGCCTACGCCGCCTACGACGACGTGCACCCCATGGTGCTCGCCTGGATCGACTTCCTCCGGGGCCACGTGCGACTGCGGACGGGCCGATGGGCCGAGGCGCGCGCGTTCTTCGCCGCCGCCACCGACCGCCTGCCCGACTACATCGTGGCGGCGGAGCACCTCGCCGAGACGGAGCTGCTGCTCGGCAACGTCGACGCGGCGCTGAAGCTGTACGACGACATCGTGAAGCGCACGCGCCTGCCGGAGTTCATCGCCGCGCGGGGCGAGGCGCTGCGGGCGAAGGGCGACGCGCCGGGCGCGGAGGCGGCGCTCCTCGAGGCCGACCGCGAGTGGAAGGCGCGGCTGGCGAAGCACCCGCACGCGTGGGCGGCCCACGCCATCGGCTTCTGGCTCGACGACAAGCCGGACCCCGCCGAGGCGGCGAAGTGGGCGAAGCTCAACCTCGAGGTCCGGCGCGACGCGATGTCGCTGCTCCAGGCGGCGCGCGCCCTGGCGCCGACCGATCCCGCGCAGGCGCGCCTGCTCGTCGGCGAGGCGGCCCGCTCCCCGCTGCGCTACGACGAGTACTTCGAGGCGCTCGGCCACGCGCACGCCGCGCTCGGCGAGCCCGACAAGGCCCGTCAGGCGTTCGCCCGGGCGGCGAAGTACAACCCCCGGGTCGAGGTGCCGGCGGAACCCGCTGCGGCGAAATAGGCCCCACCGGCATCCTGAAGACGGTGCCTGACCTGTCCACCTACTTCCCCGCCCTGCAGGGCGTCGACTGGGCGCCCGTCGTCGCGGGCCTCGCCGTCTCCTCGCTGGTGATGCTGCTGGCCAGTGTGGCCGTGCTGCCGTGGATCCTGCTGCGGCTGCCGCCCGACTACCTGCACCGCGTCGCCAGCGAGCGGCGCCCGGCCGACACCTGGGCCCGCCGCGCGCTGCACGTCATCCGCAATGGCATGGCGGTGGTGGTCGGCGTGGCGGGGGTGCTGATGCTGGTGCTGCCGGGACAGGGGCTTCTGACGATCCTCGCCGCGGCCATCCTCTCGGACCTGCCCGGCAAACACCGCGTCGTGCGTGCCATCCTCGGCCGGCGCTCCGTCCTGCGCGCCGTCAACGCGTTGCGGCGGCGCGGGCACCGGCCGCCGCTCGAGCCTAGTTGTTGACGCGGCTCTCGGGGCCGACGCCGATGCCGGGCAACGGCCGGAAGTCGCGCTCGGCGCGGGCGAGCAGGTCGCGGACCTCCTGGTCGGTGCACTGCGGGAACGAGAGGTACGACTGCCCGACCGCGTGGAAGGGCTGCGGCGTCGTGTAGCAGACGACTTCATCGACCGATGGCTCGCGACGCAGCTCCGTGCACGCGTAGGCCGATCCGGTCGGCGAGCACACGACGATGCCGCGCGGATCCAGGCGGCGCACGGCGTGGATGGCTGCGCGCATCGTCGCGCCGGTGGCCAGGCCGTCGTCGACCAGCAGCACCGTCTTGTCGCGCAGCGCGTGCGGTGGCCGGTCGGGACGATAGGCCTCCTCCCGGCGCCGCAGCTCGCGCCGCTCGGCGTCGGCCACGGCCTGGAAGTCGGCCTCCGAGATCCGCAGCGAGGCGATGATGTCCTCGTTGCGGACGGTGACGCCGCCGGAGGCGACCGCCCCCATCGCCATCTCCTTCTGACCTGGAACGCCCACCTTGCGGACGAGATAGACGTCCAGGGGCGCGAAGATCGCGCGGGTGATCTCGTAGGCGATCGCCACCCCACCACGGGGCAGGGCCAGCACGACGACATCGTCGCGATGGGCATAGTGCCCGAGCAGGCCGGCCAGACGCTGTCCGGCGTCCTTCCGATCCTGGAACTGAGTGTTCATCCCGTGGCTCCCTCTCGATTTCGCGTCCGCTCCACGCGGCCTACGCGAATTCCCGTATGCAATGGGGTTGCCAGCGCCGGAGGGCGGCCTGGGGCCATGGGGCGGCGGGCCCGGCTGCGGCGAATTGCGACCGGGGGGTCGGGGATGCGGGGCTGTCAGGGAATCCACGCGCCGGCCGCCCGACCGATGCGGGCCCACGCGTCCGCCTCCCGGAACCGTCCCATGAAACACCTCCCTGCCGCAGGCTCGGGGCGCGTCGCCGCGCGGGCGACCGGCTCGTGGCTTTGCGCCACGGGCGTCTCCCCTGCCGCATCCGGAGATGAGATGCTCCGGCCGGGGGGAACGACGATGAACGGACGATGCGGGTGGGCGATCCTGGTGGCGTTCGTCGTGACGGCCTGCGGGTCGGCGTCGACGCCGGGCGACGCCGAAGGGCCCACGCCGGACGCGGCGCGGGCGGTCGAGGCCGACGCCGCCGCCGACGCCGCCGCCCCCGCCGACGCCGCCGCGCCCGCCGACGGTGCCGCGCCGTCACCGGACGCCGCCGCCCCCGCCGACGCCGCCGCGCCCGCCGACGCCGCCGCGCCGTCACCGGACGCCGCCGCCTGCGAGGACTGCGGACCGCCGCCGGCGGACCCCGAGGACTGCGCCGAACCCGGCGCGCCTCCCTGCGCCGACGCCGGCTGCGGCGCCGAGGCGCGAGAGGCCGCGCACCAGGGCGAGGTGCACGCGGAGTGGACGCCCTTCGACGCGCCCCCCTGCGCGCCCCTCCACCACTTCGGCGTCGCCGCCGCCGGCCAGGACCTCACCTTCGCCGTCCGCGGCCTGCCCGTGCCGGCCCGCGCCGAGGTCCTCGACGTCCGCGACGCGCCCCTCGCCGCCGCCGACCTGCCCGCGGGCGACGGCGCCGTCGAGTTCCGCCCCCCCGCCGCCGGCGAGGTCCGCTTTCGCTTGACACCGGCCGCCCCGATCCGTGGGCACACCCGCTACGTGGCCCGCCTCGCCTGCCGCGCCGGCTGCGACCTCGAGGCGACGCGCTCGCCCATCGTGCTGGTGCACGGCGCGTTCGGCACCGACGTCTACTTCGGCGTGCTCGAGTACTGGCTCGGCGTACGCGAGGCGCTGACGGCGCGCGGCTACGTCGTCTACACGCCGGCGCTGACGCCCGTCGGCGCCTCCGAGCGCCGCGCCGTCGACCTCGCCGCCGTGATCGACGACGTGCTCGCCGAGACCGGCGCCGCCCGCGTCCACCTCATCGGGCACAGCCAGGGCGGCGTCGACATCCGCGTGCTGCTCGGCGGCTTCGGCTACGGCGACCGGGTCGCCTCGGCCACCAGCGTGTCGAGCCCGCACCGCGGCGTGCGCCTGCTGGCCGCCGAGGCCGGCGACCTCGTCGGCATGCCGTTCAGCGAGGACTACATGCTCGGCGAGTTCGCGGCGCGCTTCCCCGCGGACCCGAGCGTGCCCTTCTACTCGTGGGGCGGCGCCACCTGCCTGCGCCTCGACGCCGCCTGCCGCGCGCGCTTCGACGACGAGGTGATCTTCACGCCGCTCGCCGCCACCTACGGCATCGCGCGCCTTCGCTACGCCGACGACGGCTTCGAGGGCCTCAACGACGGCATCGTCGCCGTCTCCTCGGCCCGCTGGGGCGAGTTCCTCGGCATCCTGCCCGCGGACCACCTCGACCAGGTCGGCCACCTCGCCGGCGTGCGCGAGGGGCCGTTCGACCACCTCGCCTTCTACCTCGCCGAGGCCCGCCGCCTTCGCCGCATGGAGGTGGATCACCAGCGGTGATACGCCGGGTGGCCTTCCTTCACGGCGATGAACGTGCCGGTGCAGCTCGCCGTGACCTTGCCGTGGGCCTCGAGGGTGGCCTCGACGACGGCGCGGTCGTCGTCGGACGAGACGACGCGAGCGCGCAGCGTGATCGGGGCGTCCATCGGCGTGGGGCGGCGCAGCTTGACGGCGAACTCCGCGGTGACGGTGCACGGCGGCGTGGCCTCGCCGCGGCGCCGCATCAGGTGGTACGTGGCGGCCCAGTTCGAGTGGCAGTCGAGCAGGGCGCCGCAGATGCCGCCGTTGAGGATGCCGTCGAACGCCTGGTGGTGCGGCTCGGGCACGAACGTGGCGACCAGCTCGTCGCCGCGAGGGAAGCTCTTGATCCGCAACCCTTTTTCGTTCGCCGGCCCGCAGCCGAAGCACCGGTTGTCCGGGGCGTACGTGTCTTGAAGGCTCTTTTCGGACATGACCGCAGGATGCGCTCGGGGCGATCCGCGACGCAACGCCCCGGCGCGGCGCCGCGCGAACGCCCGCCAGGCCGCCGGTCCGGGCCTTGCAGAACTCCTGGTCGGGCGGACGGCCGGAAAGCGAGGACTCCGCGGATGCTCCTGCCCCACCGGCTCCTCGTCGCCGGCGGCGCGCTCGTCGACCGGGCCGCGCTCCGGATCATGGAGGCGATGCTGCTCAGCGGCGGCGATCCCAACGCCCCGGACGCCGTCGCGCGGCACGACACCGCCGTGCGCGTGTACGGCGATCCCCACCTGCGGACCGATCCCCGCCTCTTCTTCCGGCCGCCGTGCGTGCCCGACATCGAGGTCACCTCGCGGCGGCGCACGCGCGCCTGGACCGTCGAGCGCCTGCGCTGGCCGTCGGGCTATCGCTGCTTCGACCCGGACTGGCAGGCGGAGCTCGACCGCCACGAAGCGAATGGCCACGGCTACGCCGAGTGGCTGCGGCACGAGGGGCGCGGCCACCCGGTCGTGGTCTGCGTCCACTCGTGGGCGACGGGCTGGTTCCCGCTCCAGCGCCTGCTGTTCGGCGCCGAGGCCATGTTCCGCGCCGGCATGGACGTGCTGCTGTTCATGCTGCCGTTCCACGGACCGCGCACGCCGGCCACGAGCCGCTTCGGCGGCCAGCTCTTCCCCGGCACGCTGCCGCACACCGTGAACGAGGGCATGGGCCAGGCGATCTGGGACCTGCGCGGTCTGCTCTCGTGGCTGCGCGACCGGCAGGCGGGCCCGGTGGGCATGATGGGCATGAGCCTCGGCGGCTATACGACGGCGCTGATGGCCGCCCTCGAGCCGGACCTCGCCTTCACCGTGCCGATCATCCCGGCGGTCTCGATCGCGGACCTGATGTGGATCCACGGCGAGGGCCGGCCCGCCCGGCGGCTCGCCGAGGCGCGCGGCGTCACGCTCGACGCGCTGCGCGAGGTGATGGCCGTGCACACGCCGCTGCACCACGCGCCCCAGGTGCCGCGGGAGGCGCGCCTCATCGTCGCCGGCCTGGGCGACCGCATCTGCCCGCCGGCGCACGTGGTCTCGCTCTGGGAGCACTGGGAGCGCCCGCGCATCGTCTGGTTCCCGGGCAGCCACGTCGCGCACTTCGGCCGGAGCCGCGTCCTGCGCGAGGTGCGCACCTTCGCCGCCGAGCGCTTCGCCGCCCTCGACGCCGCGCCGCCGGCACGCCGGGCCGTCAACCCGCCGCGGGCGATGCCCGCCGCGCCCAGACCTGGAGCGCGTGCCGCGCGCCGGCCGCCACGGGCAGCACCTCGTGGAGGAAGCACCGATTCGACGGGTACGTGACGAGCAGGCCCGTCGCCGGCGCCACCACGAGGCCGTGCTGCGGGAACCAGAGCTCGCCGCCCGCCCCCGCGTCGTCGAGGTACAGGAACGCCGACACGTCGCGCCGCGCGCCCTGCGGCAGCGGCCGCCAGCCGTCATCGTCCCGCAGCGCGTCGTCCGCCCGCAGCGCGTGGAACTGCCCGACCTCGAGCCGCAGCAGCACCGCGTGGTCGCCGAGCAGGTCGTCGAGCACGTAGATGCGACGCAGGATCGCGAGAATGCGCGCCTCGACCGCCTCGGCGACCGGGCCGCGGGGGACGACGCGCCCGTGGTCGCCCTCGGCGGGGAGGCGCGCCCCAAGGTCGGCGCGCAGGGCCGCGCACTCCGCCGTCGAGGCGAAGCCGGGCAGCTCGCGGACGAGCGCCGCGGCCTCGGCCGGCACCGCGTCGACGGCCAGGCCGCGCTCGCGCCATGGCCACAGCGACGGCGGCAGGGGCGCGTCGCCGCTCGTGCCCTCGGGGTCCCGCGCCGTCATCGGCGCGGATCACTCGAACGGGTCCGCGAGCAGCTTCCCGCGGACGGTCGCCGAACAGTTCCGGCGCGCGCGGCCGCCGCAGAACGGCTGGTCGGCCCACGCCCGGTCGCCGGGGAAGCCGACGGCGGCGAGGTCGTCGACCAGCGGCGCCTCGGGCTCGCCGGCGTTGACGACGGGAGGCAGGCGGTCGAAGCGGGCGGGATCGTCGACGCCGTCGGGCGCGCAGTCCTCGTCCACGCACGGGATCGGCGAGACCGACTCGCACGCCTCCACCGTCGCGTAGGTGCCGTGCTTGCCGCGCGACGGGAAGACCACCCAGCGCGGGCCGCCCGCGTCCGGCTCGTGGACGAGCGCGGCGAGCTCGTCGCCCTCGTACCGCGCGCTGTGGTCGCCGACCGTGTTCTCGTGGGCCGCCGTATAGGCACCGATGACCTCCGCCGCGCCGGGCCCCAGATCGGGCCGGACGACCAGCCGCAGCGCGACGCGCTCCGGATCTCCGTCGTGGGCGCTGATGCCGAGGCAGCTGCCGTAGTCGCGGCTGTAACCGACGAGCAGGAAGACGCGCAGCTCGTCGTCGCCGGCGGGCGCGACGCGGCCGACCATCGCCACGACGGCCTCGGGGTCGTCGACGAGGGGCTCGAGCTCGTCGAAGCGCAGCCGCGGGCGCAGGCGGTCGAGCGCCTCGGCCTCCCAGGTGTCGGCGAGGCCGTCGCGGTCGTCGTCGGCGCAGTCGCAGTCGGCGGCGCGCAGGGGCACCGTGCCGAGCAGGAGGAGGCGGCCCGCGTCGTCGAGGCGGGTGGTGGCCGGCGGCGCGGCGTCGGCGGCGTCGGGCGCCGCGGCGTCGGCCGCGTCGAGGGGCGCGGCGTCGAGCGGCGACGCGTCGGCCGCGCCATCGGGCGCCGAAGCGTCGAGCGGGGACGCGTCCGGCGCCGCGTCGGGGCGGGGCGCGCCGTCGGGAGGCGCCATCGCGTCGCCACCCGCATCGCCCGGCGTCGCGTCGCCTGTCGCGTCGCCTGTCGCATCGCCCGGCGCGAGGGCGTCTCGCAGCCGCCCCGCGTCCGGCGCGGGCCCCTGGCCGGGCCCCCCCGCCTCGCACGCCGCGACGAGCCCCACCGCCAGCCACAGCCCCCCGCGACCCGCCATCCCCACCGTCTCCCCGAAAAAACGCCGCGCGACGGAAGGCGCCGGCTCCCATCCTCGGTTTTAGCGGCAAACGCGCGCACGACGCACTACGATGCCGCGCAGACGACAGGAGGGCCCATGTCCTATTACGGCTTTGGACAGCAATCGGTCGCCGCGGCGCAGGCCGACGCCGCCGCCCGTTCCGAGTTCATCCGCAAGACGTATCTGCACCTGGGGGTGGCCATCGTCGCCTTCACGGCGCTGACCGGCGCGCTGATCCAGTCGCCGCTGGCGCCGGCGATGATGCGCATGCTGTCCGGCAGCCGCTTCATGTGGTTCATCGTGCTCGCGGCCTTCATGTTCGTCGGCCACATCGCCGAGCGCTGGGCGCAGACGGCCCAGACGAAGGGCATGCAGTACGCCGGCCTCGGCCTCTACGTCGTCGCCGAGGCGATCATCTTCGTGCCGATCATGTACATCGCCGCGTTCTACGCCGGCCCCAAGGTGCTGCCGACGGCGGGCATCCTCACGCTGACCACCTTCGGCGGCCTGAGCGCGACGGTCTTCCTCACGAAGAAGGACTTCGGCTTCCTCGGCAAGGCGCTGACCATCGCCAGCTTCGCCGCGCTCGGCCTGATCGTCGTCTCGATGATCTTCGGCTTCACGCTCGGCACGCTCTTCTCGGCCGCGATGGTCGTGATCGCCGCCGGCTACGTCCTCTACCACACCTCGAACGTGATGCTCCGGTACCCGACCGACGCTTACGTGGCCGCCTCGCTGGCCCTGTTCGCCTCGATCGCCCTCCTCTTCTGGTACATCCTGCAGCTCGTCATGCGCCTGTCCGGGTCGAGCCGCGAGTAACGTGCCCTTCGACGTCGACGGCCAGCTCCGCGACAAGCCGCTCGCGCCCGGCGAGCGGCGGTTCGTCTTCGTCTTCCTCCTCCTCGTCCTCGGCGGCTTCGTCGCCGATCTGCTGCGCGACTTCGACCGCACCAAGCTGACGTTCTTCTTCTTCGTGGTCGCCTGGGCGCTGCTGGTTCCGGTCCACGAGGCGGGGCACGCGCTGGCGGCCCGCCTGTGCGGCTGGCGCGTGCGGCGCGTCGGCATCGGCCTCGGGCCGGTCGTGAAGCGGCTCACCGTGCGCGGCGTGCCCGTCGAGGTGCGCGCGGTGCCCATCGTGGGCTTCGTCTCGACGCAGCCCACCTCGCTGCGCCGCGCGCGGCTGTCGCAGGCGTTCGTCTATGCCGCGGGGCCCGGCGCGGAGCTCGTCGTCGCCGCGGGCATCGGCGCCGTGGTCGGCTTCGGCGCGCTGCTGTCCTCGAGCGACGCGATCGGCATGTTGGTGGCCCAGAGCGTCGCGCTGGCGGCGGTCGTCGGCGCCGCCCTCAACCTCATCCCGTTCGTGAACCGCGAGGGGCAGCCCAGCGACGGCATGGGGCTGCTGATGAGCCCTTTCCAGACGCGCCGCTACTTCCTCACGCAGATCGCCGCGCCCGAGCTCGAGGCCGCCGCCGCACTGATGGCGCGCGGCGACGCCGCCGGCGCGCTCGGCCTCTACGAGGCGGCGATCGAGAAGCACCCCGACGTCATCGCGCTCCACATCGGGCGCGCCTTCGCAAACGCGGCGCTCGGCGGCAAGCTCGAGGGCATGCTCGAGCTGCAGGCGAAGTTGCGCAGCGAGGATCTCGAGCCCGACGAGCGCCGCCAGCTCGAGGCCGCGCTGGCCGCCCTCCGGAGCAGGTGACAACCGCACGCGGGCCCCTGGCCCGGGCCGCAGGGAACGGAAGCGGCGGCGTCACCCGCCGCGGCAGATCTCCTCGAAGTCGGCGGACAGCCCGCGCAGCGTGTTCACCAGCTGCTCGCAGTCGTTCTGCTGCTCGACGATGGCACGAAGGGCGGGGTTCCCTTCGCAGGTGGGCGCACAGTCGGCGAGGAAGTCGCGGCGCTCGTCCTCGTGGAGGGCGACGCAGAGCCCGCCGACCTGCGTGCAGTCGAAGAGCTTCGTGCAGGCGCGCTCGCAGGGCGTGGCGTCGCGAACGTCCATGTCCGGCGGCAGCCATGCGTCGGGCGGCGCGGGCGCCGGGCGCGCGGCGTCACGCGGCGGCCGCGGACCGGCGTCGCGCTCGCGCGGCGTCGCGGCGTCGCCTCTCGTCTGGATGCGGACGCGCGCGTCGGGCGCGCCGTCGTCCCCCGCGACGCAGAAGCCGGACGCGCAGGCTTCTCCGGGCGCGCACTCGGCGTCGTCGCGGCAGGCCGCCGACTCGGGATCGGCGAAGCAGCCGCCCAGCAGGGACGCGATGGTGAAGGCTGCCCGCCGCATGGGAAGCAGCGTCGGCCAGCGCGGCGGGTCCGGTCAAGCGACGCGTTTGTCTCGCGCCGTGGGTCCCGTCGAGACGACGTCGACGCGGCGGCCGAGGGCCTCGGCGATGGCGGCGACCGGCGCGTCCGTCTCGACGAGCCGCGGCCGGGCGGCGAACAGCGCGTCCGTGCGGGTCGCGCGGTCGTCGAGATCGACGGGACGTTCGTAGGCGGTGGCAACGCGGGCACGCAGGCCGGCGAGGCGGTCCACGTTCGTGAGCACGAGCGTGTCGACGCCGCCGACGACGCGCAGCGCGTAACGCGCGAGCACGGCGTCGAACCAGCCGATGCGGAAGCGTCCCTGCCACGGGTGGTCGGCGTTGTGGGCGTCGGGGAGGGCGCGCGTCAGGCCGTCGTCCTCGCTGGGGAGCGGGCCGGCGCCGTGCCGCGTGTGATACGCGCGCAGGACACCGACGCGCTCGACCTCCGCGCCGGCGGCGAGCTCGAGCGCCTGGCGGAACGTGGTGTCGCTCGGCGTGACGTGCGGCCAGAAGCCGTGCTCGCGGTCGAGCAGGACGCCCTGGGCGCCCTCGAAGACGACGCGCTCGCCGAGGTCGGGCGCGTCGGTGAGGCGGAAGCGGCGGGTGATGTCGCCGTAGGCCTCGACAAGCGCGTCGGCGCGGTCGGGGCGGCGGAGGTCGTCGAGCAGGTCGGGGTCGGCGCCGGGGATCTGCTCGGCCTGGTCGACCTTGACGTGCCAGAGCAGGCGCAGCGTCCGGCGCAGGCGCGCGGGGTCGAGCGCGTCGCCGAGGCGGACCACCGGCAGGCCCGCCCGCTCGCTGTCGAGCCGCGCTTCCGCGATGCCGAGGCCGCAGCTGCCGTGGCGTGCATCCCCGCGCGCCGCCTCGCGAATCCGGTTCACGAGTCGGTGGAACGGCGTGACGACGACGCACCCGGGATCGGCGCTCAGCCGCGCGTATGCGTCGGCCAGCGCCAGCGCGCGCGCCTCGGCGGCGAGCGCCAGCGGGTCGACGACCATGAACCGCGACAGGTGCGTCCGCACGCCGGGGACGAACGCGCCGGCGCCGAACTGGGCGAAGCAGTGCGTCCGGCCCTCGGGCGTGACGACGTGGTGGGCGGCCTGGGCGCCGCCGTTGTAACGCACGACGGCCGTGGCGCCGTAGCGGCGGGCGAGCCAGTCGACGACCGAGCCCTTGCCCTCGTCGCCGAAGCCGAGGCCGGCCACGATCCACGCGCGGCTCACCGGCTGACGAAGCCCCGCAGGATGCGGCCGGTGGCGTCGACGTCGACGCCGGCGCGGCGCATGACGGGTCCGGCGCCGACCTCGCAGAGCACGCTGGCCGCGCCGCTCCCGTAGCGGACGACGCGCGCGTCGGCGGGCCGCGCGTCGAGCAGCTGCTCGAGGCGGCGGGCCACGGCGTCGGCGTCGCGCACCTCGCCCGACAGCGCGCGCATCGCGACGCGCCCGGTCGAGAGGACCTGCCAGGCGCCCGGGGTCAGACGCGCCCGAAGCTGCGCGCGCGCCCGGGCGAGCGCGCCCGCCTGCTGCGGCGCGCCGTAATACACGAACGAGATCGCGGTGTTGTGGAGGGGGGCCGACAGGCCGCCGCCCGCCGCCTCGACGAGGGCGAGGCGCGCCTCGTGGAGGGCGACCGCGCCGGGGCGTCCCTCGTCGAGCGCGCGGTAGAAATGGGTCGCGAGGTCGTCGGCCAGGAGGGGCGGGCCGCCGCGGCTCGATCCCCAGGCGATGACCGTGGAGCCCACGAAGCAGCCGGCGCCGCGCTCGAGGAAGGTCGGCGCGATGGACTCCGCGCCGTCGGCGAGCGTCGCCCCGTAGCACGCCTCGCTGAAGACGACGGCACCCTCGGCGACCTCGACCCCGGACGGCCGCAGGACCTCGGGGAAGCGGCCGTCCCCCTCCCCGTACCAGGCGGGCTCCTGCAGCGTGCCGTGCACGTTGAAGAGCAGGCGGCCGGGGCGCGCGCGCAGGTGCGCTTCGACCTCGGCGCGGGCGCGCGGCGGCGAGAGGTGCGGCTCGAGGCCGGCGCCGATGCGGGAGAGCACCTCGGTGGTGGCCTCGCGCCACACGGCCGCGGAGACACCCAGGCCGCCGCTCCACGAGGGGTAGAGCGTGGCGCCGAGCAGGCGGCGGACGAGCGCGGGGTCGTCGCTGGGGATGCGGCTCACCGGCACGTCGGGCACCACGTCGCCGGCCATCCGCTCGGCGGCGGTCGGCGTCGTCCGCATGCCGTAGAAGACGTCGGTCAGGACGGCGTCGTCGTAGCCGCAGGGGTCCTCGACGCGCGAGAACGGCAGCGCCTCGTCGTCGCCGACCAGGCAGACGGCCTCGAGGCCGACGTCGGCCCGCAGGGCGGCCTGGACCGCCGCGAGCGCGTCGCCGGGCGCCGCCTGCAGGACGCGGCCCGGTACCGCGGCGACGAGCGCGGGGGCGGCGCCCGCGGGCAGGACGTAGAGGAAGGGGCCGGTGCCGTGGGCGGTCGCCGGCGCGGGGGCGACGACGGTGCCGCCGTCGGCCGCCGTCGGGGCGCCGCACGCGCCGCAGAAGCGCGCGCCGGGCCGCAGGGGCGCGCCACAGCCGGCGCAGTCGTCGTCGGCCGCCGCCCCGCACGCGCCGCAGAAGCGGGCGTGGGAGCGCAGCGCGGCGCCGCAGCGGGCGCACGCGCTCACGGGCGCACCTCGCGCACGCGCAGGACGCCGGCGCGCCACGTGCCGACGACCGTGACGCGCCGGCCCTGCAGCGCGGCGAGCGTCGGCTCCTCGAACGCGTTCTCGCCGGGGAGGTGCAGCCGGTGCGCGGCCTCGGCGGTCACGAGGACCGGGGCGCGGTGCTCGGCGTGGCTGCCGGCATTCACGACGCGCATCTCCACCACCCCGGTGAGCTCCGTCTCGTCAGCGGTCATCGGCGTGCCTCGCGCAACAGCGGTCACCGAGCCGCCGGCGTCCGTGGTCGTGGTCGTCGGCGGCACCGGCCACCGCGGCGGACCGCGATGCGCACGCGACGCCTTCGCCAGTGTCCGACACTGGCGCAAGAGGATGCGCGAACGCCATCGCCAGTGTCCGACACTGGCGCGCGGAAACAATCGAACGCCGCGCCAGTCTCCGACACTGGTACGCGGAAACAATCGAACGCCGCGCCAGTCTCCGACACTGGTACGCGGAAACAATCAAACGCCGCGCCAGTCTCCGACACTGGTACGCGGAAACAATCGAACGCCGCGCCAGTCTCCGACACCGGCGCGAGGCGACGCGCGAACGCCGCGCCAGTGTCCGACACTGGCGCGAGGCGACGCGCGAACGCCGCGCCCACCTCCGACACGGACGGGCGGCGACGCGCGAACGCCGCGCCCACCTCCGACAAGGACGGGCGACGACGCGCGACCGCCGCGCCCACCTCCGACGCGGGCGAGCGGCGACGCGCGACCGCCCACGCCCGCCTCCGCGACGCCGAGCACGCAGCCTGCCGCGCGCGCGGACCGCCGGGCGGCACGGCGGGCGCGCTCAGCGCGACGCGCCGCACTCGCCGCAGAAGCGCGCGTCGGCGCGGCCGGTGGCGCCGCACGCGGCGCACTTCACCGTCTCGACGGCCGCGGGCACCGCGACGACGGGCGCCGGCGCGGCCTTGGCCGCCGCGACCCGGCCCATGGCGTCGAGCGCCTGCCCGACGACCTGGGCGGCGCCCGCGTCGCGCTGGCGCTCGCCGGCGAGCGTGAGGACACGCTCGGTCAGCGACTGCATGCGCGCGAGCTCCTCCTCCTTCGCCTTCGCGACGTCCTGGCCCGACAGCGCCTGCGCCCACGCCGCGCCGCCGCCCTCGCTCTTCGCCAGCTCGGCGGCCTGCGCGGCGATCATCTCGCGCTCGGACAGACCCTTGAGCGACTCGATGCGCGCCCGCGCCTCGGCCGCCTCCTGCTCGGCCATCTCGCGGTCGATGTCGGCCATCGCCTGCAGCTTCTCGAGCTGGCGCGCCTGGTCGCGGTCGGCCACCTGCTGGTCGATGTCCACGCCGCGCGCCCGCGCGTCGAGCTCCGCCTCGCTGCGCGCGCGCGCCGCGAACGCCGCGTCCTCGGCCGCCTGCCGCGCCGCTTCGGACTGCAGCGCCACCTGCTGGCGCCGCTTCTCGGTCTCGAGCGCCATCGCCTCGCGCGTGAGCGCCGCCTCGTGCTCGGCGGTGGTGCGCTCCTTCGTCATGTCGTGGCGCAGCGCGTCGAGCTCGACCGACTGCTGCCCGGCGCGCGCGTCGCCCTCGACCGTGCGCCGCGCCTGCGCCGCCGCCACCTCGCGGTCCGCCGCGCGGCGGGCGTCGGCCGCGTCGAGCGCCGCCTCGGCGTCGGCCTGGGCCTGCGCGCGCCGACGGTCGTCGAGCGCCGCCTGCCGCTCGGCGAAGCGCGCGTCGCGCTCCACCTGCTGCCGGCGCAGCGCGTGCGCCTGGCCGAGCTCGGCGATCTCGATCTCCTTCGCGGCGGCGGCGAACCACTCGCGGTTCACCTCGAGCTCGGCCTTCGTCCGCTCGAGGTCGGCCCGCGCGCCGAGCACCCACTGCCCCGACTTGGAGCGCACGTCGACGACGGAGAGCGCGAGCAGCTGCAGGCCGTGACTCGCGAGGAGCGCCGTCACGTCGGCCTGCAGCGCGGCCTCGAGCGCCGAGAAGCCGCCCGCCGTCGACAGGTCCGCGAAGGCCACGTCGCGCAGGTGGGCCGCCGTCCCGGCGGCGAGCGCCGGGGCCAGCGTGGCCGGGCCGAAGTCCTCGTGCGCGCCCTGGACGCGGACCACGAGGTCCACCTCGACCTGCTCGCCATCGGCGGTGAACAGCGGGGCGGCTTCGGCGGGCGGCGCGGTGTACGCCTGGCCGCAGCCGTTGCAGAAGCGGTCGCCGTCGGGGACGAGCGCCGCGCAGCCGGCGCAGCGGCGGTCCGGCGTGGTGAGCGTGGGCTGCCGGTGGCCGCACGCCTCGCAGAACTTCACCGCCGCCGGCACCTCGGCCTGACAGGCGGCGCACTGGCGCAGCCGTGGCGCGACGCCGGTGCCGAGGCGCACGTCGATGCTGGCCGTCGACGCCAGCGGCGCGAGGCTGACGTCGACCTCGAGGCCGTAGCGGGCCCCGAGCAGCGCCGCCAGCTCCGCCCGAACCTCGCTCTCGGCCTCGACGTAGCGGACCTCGCCCTCGCGCGCGAGCCGCTCGAGCACGGCGGTGGCGGCGCGCGTCACGTCGGGCCGCAGCAGGTCGTACAGGTCGCCGGCGGCGTACCCGGACCGCGATCCGAGGACGTTGGTGATGAACGCGCCGAGCGCGTCCTTGTCGCCGCGCGGCAGCCGGAACGTCGCCAGCACCTGCGTCTGCACCGTGCGGCCACCCGCGGTCGGCCGCGTCTGCACGGTGAACGGGATGGGGATGGGCCGCAGATCCGCGAGATAGAACGCGTTCTCGCCGCCGCGCCCCGTGAAGAAGCCGGTGACGCGCTCGAACAGCGTCGCCGTGGTGCGCTCGCCCGGCGGCAGCAGGCGCTCGACCTGCGCGCCGACGACCACCACGCCGACGGTGCCCGGCGGCACGCGCACGACGCGGTTGCCGAGGAAGGTGCGCGTGTCCTCAGGGTCGACACGGCGGATGAACTCGTCGTCGCCGCGCTGCCACACGCCGTCGACGACGGCGCCCGAGGCCGCGCCGCCCTCGACGTGCGGTCCGGCGTCGCGCATCGTGGCGCCGCAGCTCGTGCAGAAGCGCGCGCCGAGCGCCTGCAGCTGGTTGCACGCGGGGCAGTGCACGCGCGGCGCGAGGCCGGCGCCGCAGTGCTCGCAGAACCGCGCGCCCGGCTCGTTGGGGCGCGCGCACCGGGGACAATCGACGTTCGCCATGCGGGCGAGACTAAGCCAATCCGCCCCGGCGAGGGAACTCGGCGCGCGCGGCGTCGAGCGTCACGGCGTCGTGGACACCCCGGCCGCCACGGGTTAGACATGGTGGCATGCGACGCATGGAGGGGGGGCGACTCACGGCGGCGCGCGTGCTGGCGTGCGTGCTGGCCTCGGGTTGCGGCGAGGGCGAACCGTCGGGCGAGGCCGAGATCCCAGCCACGGTGGCCGCCTGCGACGTGCGCGCTCCGGGCTGCGGCACACTGCTGGCCCGCGCCGCCGCCGAGGTCGCCGGCCTGCCGCTCGACGAGCGCGTGCGGGTCGAGGCGGTGGCCCGACCGACAGCGCCCGAGCCTGCCTTCGAGCGGACGTTCTGGGACCTCGTCCCCGAGGCGCCGGACCTCTTCGGCGCGGCGGACCGGCCACCGGCGGCACTCGATCCGTCCCTCGCCGAGGGCCCGCTCGTGGAGCCGCTCGGGACGGTGATCGACGACCGCGCGCACGACCGGCTGCGCTTCTGGTATCCGGACGCGGCGGAGGGTGACGCCCGCCTGTCGGCGCGCCTGCGCCTCGGCCTGATGGCCGGCGTGCTCGAGACGCTCCGCGGCGGGCACGCCCTCGACGAGCCGTCGCCGTGGCCCGCCTTCCGCGACGCCCGTGGGGCGCTCCGCGTGGCCGTCGCCCAATACGTGCTGGCGGTGGTCGAGCGTCGCGCCGGCGGGGGGACGCCGCCGGCCGAGGCCGACCGCGAGCGGGCCCTCGACGGCGACTGGACGCCGGGGCGGTCGCCCTACATCGACCTGCTGCGCGCCGACGCGTGGGCGTACGTCCAGGACGCGGCCCGCGGCCTCGAGGACCCGGACGACGCCGCCGCGCTCGTCGCCACGCTCGACGACCCGACGCTCTGCGCCCGCCACCTCGCGCCGGCGGCCGGCGGCGACTGCGTCGTCCTCGAGCTGCCGTTCCACGACGCACCGGTGGGCGCGTTCTCCGTCCTCGGAGCAGCCCAGAGCCCACCGCAGGCGCTCGAGGCGCAACTGCACCACCTCGCTCTGCGCGCCGGCGCCGCCGAGGCGGATCGCGCGGCGCTGCTCGCGCTCGCGGCGCGCGTGCGCGGCCACGTGGGCCGGGCCTGGTTCGCCGGCGACGGCGGCCGCGTCGTGCGCACCGACCTGTTCCGCTTCGAGGCGGCCGCGCCGGCGGCCGACTTCGCCGCGCGCCTCGACGCGCTCGCCGCCGCCGTCCTGTCCGCCGAGCGTTCCATTGCCGCCACGGCGTCCGGCGACGTGCTCGTCGTGCAGGGCTCCCCCGGCGTCGACCTCGCCCCCTTCGTCGCGGATCTCGAGCGGGCGCGGGAGGCGCGGCCGTGAGGTGGGCGCCGGCGCTGGCCCTGGCCGCGCTCGCCGCGTGCGATCCGGACGCCGCGCCGCCGTGCGAGCAGCCGTTCGCGCGCGGCGAGACCTGCGACGTCGCCTTGGCCTGCTGCCGCGAGCGCATCGCCACCGCCGTCGAGGCCCTGCTCGGCGGACGCCCCATCGGCGAGCTCGAGTACGAGGTCGCCACGCTCGAGGCCTTTCGACAGGACGACGCCGAGGCGCGGTGGGCGCGCTCGGAGCTCCACGACGCCGCGTGGAGCGACGCGCTGCGCTGGCTCGGCTTCGTGCGCGCGGCGCTCCCTTCGGTCGACGACGCGGTCGGGGAGGCGCGCCGCTTCGCCGGGCGCTACCGGTCCGGGCAGCGGCGCGTCCAGCTCGTGATCCCGCCGCGCGCCGAGGACCGCGCGCCCGCGCCGGAGATGGACACGCTGGCCCACGAGCTGGCGCACGCCTGGCAGGACGCCAATGTCTCGCTCGAGGCGTTCTACGCCGGCGTCGAAGGGGCCGACGCGCGGGCCGCGCGCGCGATGGTGGTCGAGGGCCACGCGGACTTCGTGCAGGCGCTCTTTCGCGCCGACGTCGAGGGCCTGCCGCTCGACCGCCTCGACTGGACGCGCTGGGCCCGCGACGTCCGCGCGCACTACTTCGAAGGCGTGGACGCCGCCGAGGTGCCGTGGCTGACCGAACGCATGTCCGCGCCCTATGTATTCGGCCTCGCGGTCATGGCGAACCGGTTCGTCGACTTCGGTCACGACGTGGCCGCGCTCGACTTCCTGTTCGCCGAGCCGCCCGGCTCGCTCGCCGCGGCGATGGGCCTCGCGACGGGGACGTTCCCCGGTGACGCGCGGCCGATCCCCGTCTGGACGCCGCGGGAGGAAACGCTCGCGCACGTCGGCCTGCTCTGGCTCGGCGAGCGCGACCTGACCGCGTGGGACGCGGCGCTGCGCGTCGCCGCCGAGCTCGGCGCGGCGCCCGCGTTCGACCTCGCGCAGGCCAGCCGCGGCGCCGGCGTGCGGCTCTTCGTCACGCTGGCCGCGGACCCGTTGGCGCTCTTCGCGAGCACGTGGTCGCTCGAGGCGCACGCCCGGGCGTTCGCCGACACCGTGGCCGCGACGCCCCCCCTCGCCGGAGACCCCGCGCCGCTCGTGCGGGCGCGCGGCCGGCACGTAATCGTCGTCGCGGGCCACGACGACGACGCCGTCGCCGGCCTGGCCGAGGCGTTCGACGGCGCCGACCTCCGCTGACGTTCGCTACGGGGCGGCGAGTGGTGCATCATCCCCGGCGATGGACCCGGTCTGTCTGCAATGCGGGGCGCCGCTGAAGGCCGGCGCCAACTTCTGCGGGGCATGCGGCGCGGCCGCCGAGGACGACCCCGGCGCGGTCGCGCGCTACCGCGAGGTGCTCGAGCGCTTCCTCGCCGACGGGCCGCTCGACGCCGCCGAGCTCGAGCAGCTCGGGGCGCTGCGCGGCCGCCTGGGGCTGCGCGCGCACACCCACGACCTGCTCGTCGACGAGATCGCGACGCCGCCCGAGGCGACAGTGCGGCTGCGGCTCGCCGTCGACGCCTCGACCATCCGGCACTTCGAGGTCGGGGCGCGCTGCATGGTGCGCCTGCAGGTGCACAACGACGGCGAGCTCGCGCTCGAGCGGCTCGAGGTGTACCCCGAGGTCTTCGGCGAGGAGGCGCTGCCGCCGGCCACGCTCGAGACGCTCTTCCCCGGGCGCGCCGAGGTGGTGACGGTGTGGCTCGTGCCGCGGGTCGCCGGCTTCCAGGAGCTGCGCGGGGTGCTGCACGCCGTCGACCTCGCCGGCGAACGGAGCGCGGCGCGGTTCGAGGGCGTGCGCTTCCGCGTCGGCGGGGCGAGCGACGCGCCGCGCATCTCGGTGGTGCACGTCGACCAGCGCAGCGCGCGCGTGGTCGACAACAGCCGGTCGAGCTTCGCGCCCGTCGCGGCGGCGGGCGGCCTCGTCTCCGACGACGCGGTCTGGCATCCGGTGCCGCTGCGCCCGCTCCCCCTGCCCCAGGCGCCGCGGCCGCGCGCGGGCGCCCCTCGTTTCACGGTCAAGGGCGAGAGCGGCCAGTACCAGGTCGACGGCCACATCGCTCGCGGCGATCTGTCGACGGTGTTCGGCGGGCGGCGCGCGGCCGATGGCCTGCCCGTGGTCGTCAAGGTGGCCGACGACCGCGCCGACAACGACCTGATCCAGGCCGAGGTGAGCGCGCTGCGCATGCTGCGCGGCGAAGACAGCCCGCAGCTCAAGCACCTGCCGGTGGTGCTCGACCAGTTCGAGACGCCCGACGGCCGCCTCGGCACCGTCTTCGAGCGCATCGACGGCCTCGATCTGACGACCATCCGCGAGCGGCTGCCCGGCGGCGTGCCCCCGCGACACATGATCTGGCTGATGCGGCGGTGCCTGAGCGTGCTCGGACGCGCCCATTCCCTGGGCATGCTGCACGGCAACCTCGATCCGGCCCATGTGATGGTGCGACCGCGCGACCACAACGTGTGGCTGGTGGACTGGACGTGCGCGATCGTCAACCCGGCGCAGACGGGCCAGGGCTTCCGGTGCCTGAACGAGGTGTACGGACCGCCGGAGGTGGCCGCCCGCAAGCCGCCGATGCCCTCGTCCGATCTGTACTCGCTCGGCATGACGATGATCTTCGCGGCGGGCGGCGACCCCGCCGAGAAGACGCTGCCCGAGGTCATGGACGAGCGTCTGCAGCGCTTCCTGCGCTTCATGGTCGTCGGGAGCCAGCGCGGCCGCGCCCAGGACGCCTGGGAGCTGTACGCACAGCTCGACCGCCTGCGCGCCGAGATCTGGGGCCGGCACGAGTTCATCGAGTTCGAGGTGTAGGAGAGAAGAGATGGGTGGTGGCATCTACAGCCAGGACGTCGCGCAGCAGGCGCGCTCGACCAACCGCGACGCGTTCTCGTACACGGCGCCGCAGGCGGCGGCGCCGCGCTCGGTGCACCCGGCGCTGAACCCGTACGGCAAGCGCCGCGAGGTCAACAACGAGACGCCGATCGTCGTGGCGCTCGACGTCACGCGCTCCCGCGGCGACGACACCAAGTTGATGTACGACAAGCTCCCGATGCTCATGGGACAGATCGAGCTGAAGGGCTACGTGAAGAACCCCGGCATCAGCTTCGCGGCGGTGGGCGACGCCGACGCCGACGTGGCGCCGCTGCAGGTGGGCCAGTTCGAGGCCGACAACCGCCTCGACGAGGTCCTCGAGCGCATCTGGATCGAAGAGGGGGGCGGCGGCACGGGCCAGGAGTCCTACGAGCTCGCCGCCTACTTCTACTCGCGCACGAACTGCGTGCGGCTGGCGAAGGGCATCGGCCGCAAGGGCTACTTCTTCTTCGTCGGCGACGAGGGCTTCTATCCCAAGGTCGACCGGCACCAGGTCAAGCGCATCATCGGAGACGACCTGACCGAAGACATGCCGGCGGCCGAAGCCTTCCGGCGTCTGCAGGAGAAGTTCAACGTCTTCCTCGTCTATCCCAAGAAGACGTTCGACCAGCGCAAGTCCGACATCGACGCCGAGATCCAGCAGCGCGTGAAGGCCGCCGGCGGCATGTACGAGGGCGTCGACGTGCGCGCCTCGCTGCTCTGGAACAACCGCAACGACCTCGACCTGCACGTGATCACGCCGTCCGGCGAGCACATCTACTACGCCAGCAAGAAGGCCTCGTGCGGCGGGTGGCTCGACGTCGACATGAACGTGCGCGGCGACACCTACAAGCCCGTCGAGAACGTGCGCTGGGCGAAGGGCCAGGCGAAGCCGGGCCGCTACCAGATCTACGTGCAGAACTTCGCGTTCCACGAGGAGGACCGCCGCCCGACCGAGATCAAGGTCGAGGTGGAGGTGAACGGCGAGATCCGTCACTTCACCGCGTCGATCTCGCCGAACGGCGAGACGCGCGAGGCGAGCAACGTGCTGATCTGGGACTTCGTCTACGACCCGGCGCAGCGCGGCGCAGAGAAGCCGGACCAGCCGAAGCAGGACAAGTACGCGCAGTACAGCGACGACGTGATCCTGGCGCAGTGGGCGAGCGTGATCCCGCGCGAGAACATCCTGCGCGTCGAGGACCCCAAGTCGATCATTGACGTCGTCCTCGGGACGCTGGCGCTGCGCGAGGGCGCCACCGACCTCGCCGGCTACGGCCACGACATGCGGGCGCGCGCGCAGAGCGAAGAGCGCATCGACCAGGTGACGCAGACGCTCGCCGCGCTCGAGCGCCCGCGCGCCGCCGGCTCCGTCGAAGGCGACGTGCCGGTGGCGGCGGACGGCGGGCAGCCGCGCGGCGGGCGCTCCCGGCGCCTCTGATGGCCGCCGACGTGGACTGGGGCGCGCTCTGGTCGCGCACCGGCCCGGCGGACTGGGTGCCGGCGGCGCTCGACGACCTCGCCGCGGCCGATCCGGCGCGCGCCCGCGAGGCGGCGACGACGCTCGAGGTCGGGCTGCTGGACCGCGACGAGAGCGGCGCGTTCGACGCGACGCTCGCGGCGGTGCCGCGCCTCGTCGACATCGCGGCGTCGCCGGCGGCGGCGGGTCGCGCGGCGGCGCTGTGCCTGCTGCGCGACCTCGCGACGTTCGCGCTGCCCGACTACTGCGCGACGCCGTTCTCGCTCGAGGCGATCGAGCGGCCCGGCTTCGACGTCGACACCGAGCGGGCGGTCGCCGCGGCGGTGCGGGACGCGACGCCGACGTGGCTGCGCATGCTGGGCGACGGCGACGCCGGCGTGCGCGCCGCGGCGGCGCAGCTGCTGGGCGTGTTCGCCGGCGGACCCGCCGCGGCGCTCGAGGCGGCGGCGCGCGATCCGGTGGCGCGCGTCCGCGCGAGCGCGGTCCTGGCGCTGGCGCGCCATGCGCGGGCCGGCGCGACCGTCGACGAGGCGCCGCTGCGGGCCGCCGCGTCGTCCGACGACCTGCTCGAGCGCAGCGCGGGCGCCCTCGCGCTCGGCATGCTGCACGGCGCCGACATGCCGGACGACGTCTACGACCTGCTCGAGGAGACGACGCTGGCGCCGCTCCCCGGCGACTACGCCTTCTGGTACGAGGGGCGCCTGCAGGACGCGGCGAGCGCCCTGTTCGACGCCGTGATGCCGATCGACTGACCGGCCGTCAGGGCCGGCAGACGATGTCGTAGGCCACGGGGATGTTGCAGAAGCCCTGCCACTGATCGTCCAGGTTGTTGGGCAGCTGGGCGAACAGATTGCAGTCCATGCCACCGGGCACGGACATGTTCAGGTCCATGCAGAGGCCCTCCTCCCAGGAGAGCGCGGGGCCGTGGCCGTGGAAGCGGCAGGCGGCGTCGGCGCACGTGCGCGCGTCGTTGCAGGCGTTGAACGTCTCGCACGAGCCGTGGTGGCCGTAGCCCTGGTTGAGGCCGAGGCGCACGCCCACCTCGAAGCACTGGCGGGCGGCGTCCTCGTCGCAGCGATCGCCGTCGATGGCGCCCCGGAGGCAGGCGCCGATGGCATCGGCCCAGCCCGGCAGCGGCAACTCGCTCGCCACCTGGCCGGTACACATCGCGGCGCAGGCGTCGGCGTCGGCGAACAGACCGGCGCACGCGGCGGCGCCTTCGCAGGCGGCGACGCAGGCGCGGTCGCGGTCGGCGGGCAGGTCGAAGCACGCGTCGCGGTCGCGGCCACAGTCGAAGAGCTCGGCGCAGGCGACGTGGACGGGCAGCGCCGCGGGGGCGGGGGTGCAGTCGAGGCGACACAGGTACTCGTCGACCTCGCGGTCGCACGTCCCGCGCAGCTCGCAGGCGCGGACGCACGCCGCGCTCGCGGGCGGGGGCGCGTGCCCGACGCAGACGGCGACGGCTGCGCAGCCGCCGCCGGCGCGGCGGGCGTCAGCGACGCAGCCGCCCTCGTCGAGCGAGACGTCGCCGCCGGCGCACGCGGCGGCGCAGCCCTCGGCGGGCACGCGGCACGCGTCGAGCTCGGCGCAGTGCGCGTCGCAGTCGACGCTCAGCGCGTCGGGCAGGCAGGCGCGCAGCGCGTCGCAGGCGGCGTCCGGCGCCACCGCGCGCAGGCAGTCCTCGGCGGCGGCGAAGCGCAGGCCGTTGCGGTCGTCGTAACCCGCGACACAGCCGTTGAGACAGTCGACGAGCGACTGTTCGGCGGCGGGATCGCACTCGGTGATCGCGCGGCAGTAGCCGAGGCAGGCGCGGGCGCCGGGCCCCGGATCCTCGAAGCAGGCGGCGATGCCACCCTCCCCTTCGCAGGCCTCGGCGCCGAGGATGCAAGCCACCTGCAGCGCGGTCTCGAGCGGCTCGCGGAAGTGCTGGTCGTCGCACTCGGCGGCGCAGGCGGGCGCCACCGGGCCGCAGCCCTCGAGGGCCGCGCAGGCGTCGGCACACGGGATGGGCGCCGCTGGGGCGCAGGCGCGCACGTCCTCGCAGGCGGCGGCGCGCCGCACGCAATCGCGGAACGGGAACTGCCGCAGGCGGGCGAAGTCGCGGTCGCACGCGGCCTCGCAGACGGCGCGGTCGGCGACGGCGCCGCACCCGGCCAGGCGGCCGCAGTGCTCCGCGCAGACGGCGCGCGGGCTGCTGTTCGCGAGGCACACCGACAGATCGGCGCAGGACCACGACTGCGCGCAGGCCATGCGGGGCGCGATGCGGGCGACGGCGTCGGGGTCGTTCGCCGGGATCTGCGCCTCGCACGCGCGCCGGCACGCAACCTGGTCGGCGGCGGCGCGGTCGCCGCAGAAGGCCTGGGCCTCGCAGAGCGCGGCGCACTCCGCGGCGATGGGGCTCGGCGCCGGCTGGCCGCCCTCGAGGCAGATGAAGACCTCTTCGATGTTGGCCGGGCACTGGCCGGCGAGGAGGTCGTACATGCAGCGGCGCACGCCGGGATCGGCGGCGAACTCGCGCAGCGCGTTCTCGCAGGGGCCGAAGAACTCCTCGTAGCGGCAGCGGTCGTAGGCGGCGCAGAAGGTGGCGTCGTCGACGGGGCGCACGGCGTCCGGGTCCGGCGGCGCCACGGCGGGCACGAGGCAGGCGCGGACGGCGCCGCAGTCCTCGCCGGCGTCGCCGAGGCACTCGGCCCGCTGCAGGACGCGCAGGCGCGACAGCGGGTCCTCGGCGCAGGCGCCCTCGCACTCGGTGAGCTCGACGCCGCACGCGGCGGCGCCGGCGCAGAACGCAGGGCAGTCGGCGTCGACGCCGTCGGGGATGCACGCGTCGAGCGCGCCGCACGCGGCGTCGGCGGGCTGGCGGCGCAGGCAGTCGCGGCCGCTCAGGAAGCGCAGGCCGTCGTCGCCGACGAGGCCGCGGCCGCACTCACGCAGGCACGCGCCGAGGTCGGCGCCGCCGCCGCAATCGGCGGCGAAGCGGCAGAACGCGAGGCACGCCGCGCCGTCGTCCGGGCGCGTGCGGCAGTTGGCCGCCGCGGGATCGTTGCGGTTCTCGGCGCGGCAGACCGGCGCCGAGACGACACAGGCGTCGTAGAGGAGCTCCGGCGACGGCGCGGCGAAGTGCCGATCGTCGCAGCGCGCTTCGCAGCCGGGCGCCGCTTCGAGGCCGCACTCGACGGCGCGGGCGCAGTAGGCGGCGCAGGGGGCGGCGGGCGGCGGCGCGCAGGCGGCGATCGCCGCGCAGTCGGCGGCCTCGGCGACGCAGGCGCGCGTCGCCGCCTGCCGGTCGCGGGCCCAGTCGCGGTCGCACGCGGCCTGGCAGTCGGCGTCGGCGAGGCCGCACACGGCGAGGCGCGCGCAGT
Organism: Myxococcota bacterium; assembly: GCA_963169045.1. GTDB lineage: Bacteria > Myxococcota_A > Bradymonadia > UBA7976 > UBA1532 > CAUJDF01. Next base: position 77,388 of record CAUJDF010000075.1, on the reverse strand, counting down.
GGTCGCGGCACTCGACGGCCGGCCCCGTCTCCGCGAGGCACGCGACGAACGCGTCGCACCGGTCGACGCCGCCGCAGACCAGCGAGGCTGAGGCGCGCTCGAGCTCGTCCGGGTCGGCGTTCTGGCCGCCGGTGCAGTTCTGCACGCACTCGGCGCGGGCGACGGGGCCGCCCTCGAGCAGGCCGCAGACGCCCCGCGCCTCGCAAAGGCGGTTGCACGACTCGAAGCGCGGGTCGACGCCGCCGTTCTCGCAGCCCTCGAGGAGCGGGCCGGGATCGCGCGGGCACCCGCGCTCCATCTGCTCGAGGCCGCAGGTGAGGAACGCCGCATCGCGCCCGAAGCGCTCGAGGACGGCGGCGCAAGGGATGAAGTCGTCGAAGCCGCAGCCGGCCCAGCGCGCGCAGTACTGGTCGGGCGTCACGAGCGGCGGCTCGCCGGGCTCGGCCGGATCGATGCAGGCGGCGATCTGGCCGCAGTCCTGGTTCGCGCGGGCGATGCAGGCGTTGCGCTGGCTCGCGCGCAGGCGGAAGAGCGGGTCCGCGTCGGCGAGCGCGCCGACGCAGCCGAGCAGGCAGCCCTCGGCGGGCACCGCGTCGCAACGGACGGCCTCGTCGCAGGCGCGGTCGCAGCTCGTGTAGACGTTGGTGCCGAGGCACTCGACGAGCGCGGCGGCGTCGCACGCCTCGGCGACGGCCTCGCCGCAGAGCCGGAAGGGCTCGCCCGACTCGGCGCAGGCGGCCTCGCAGTCGGGCAGCTCGACGCCGCAGCCCTCGGCGCGGGCGCAGATCGCGTCGCAGGCGAGCGGCTCGGGCTGCGGCGGACGACACAGGTGGACGAGGTTGCACGACTCGACGCCGAGGCAGTCCCACCAGAAGCCTGGGCGCTGGCCGTCGCGCGTGACGCGCGCGCAGCGAGTGAGGCACGCCTCCTCGCTGCCGAAGAGCTCCTCGAGGCGGTCGCAGGCCGCGTAGCGGGCGCAGGCGTCCTCGCACGACTCGACCGGCGTGGGCGGCGCGCCGTCGGGCAACGGCGCCGCGTCGGGCGGCGCGGCGTCGCGGGCCGCGTCCACGGGCGCGGCGTCGGCGAGCGCCGCGTCTCCGCCGCCCGCGCCGCCCATGCCGCCGGCACCGCCCGCCGCGTCGGCGCTCGCGTCACCGAGCCCCGTCGCGCCGTCGGCGGCGGCGTCCGCCGCGTCACCGCCCTCGCTCGCGTCCTCGGCGCACCCGATCGCCAGCAGGGCCCACAGGGCCCAGCCCACCACTCGTCGCTGTTTCATCGGACCTCACCCCAGTCGGGGCGAGTCTACGCGGGAGGTGGGGAGCGGTGCACGCGCGGCGTCAGCGGACGGGCGCGAGCGCGCCGGCGCGCTGGTAGAAGACGCGCTCCCACTCCTGGCTTCTGTTGAGGCCCTGGGTCGCGCCGCAGCGGTAGCCGCCGGTGCCGTCGCGGAGGGTGTGCCAGCAAAGGCGCCCCGCGCTGCCGGGATCGCCGGCGACGTCGCACTCGCCGCGCGCGAGGGCCACGCCGGTCGGCGCGAAGCCCCACGAGAAGCCGGGCGTGAAGTACCAGGCGACGCCGTTGTGCACGTGGTGCGCGCCCGCCTCCGCCGGCACCTCGCGGAACACCTCGGCGCGCTCGCCCATGGCCGCGACGGTGAGGTCGCGCTGGCCGACCGGGCGGCACGCCATCACGAGCACGCCCTCGGTGCAGCGCTCCGCGATCTGCGCGACCGGCACGTTCACGTCGTACAGGCCGGTGAAGCACTCGCGGAAGCCGCCGTCGAGCAGCGTCCGCTCGGCGAGGTTCGTCTGCACGCCGGTCAGCGCGAGGGGGGGGGCGCAATCGACCGGGGCGAGGTGGGGCCGCGGCGAGATCACGCCGTCGAGCGCGCCCTCCACCCGGTCGATGCGGATGCGCCCCGCGCCGCCGTTCCCGCCCGTGCTGCCGCCCGAGCCCGCCGCCCCCGCGCCGCCGTTCGCGCTCACCGTGCCGCCGACCTCCACCGTCGCGCCGCGCAGCACGATGGCGCCGCCCGAGCCGCCGCCGCCGCCCCCGACGTACGCGCCGTTCACGCCGGGCTGGCCGGGCGCGCCGTCGGCGGAGATGCGACCGGCGACGATCAGCCGTCGCGCGCTCACGATCAAGATGCCGCCGCCGTTGCCGCCCGCGCCGCCGACACCCGCGCCGCCGTCGTAATTGTTGCCGCCGCTGCCGCCGCCCGAGCCGTAGGTCGGCTGCTCGAGGGTCGGCTGCCCGTTGACCGGACCGGCGGCGGAGAAGCGCGCCGGCGGCTGGGCGATGGGCCGCGGGACGCCGTCGTTGCTGTCCCACACGGTGTAGTCGCGCCCGTCGGCGCCGCAGCGGACGCCGTCGGCGCCGGCCCCGCCGTAGGAGCCGCCGCCGCCGGCGCCGACCGTCGCCTGGGGGGCCGCCCAGCCGCCGCCGCCGCCGCCGGGGCCCTGCCCGTGGAAGCCCGTGGAGCCGCCGTCGTTCGTCCATTGGCCCGCATAGTTGCGCACGACCTTCGGATTGGCGGCGCCGCCGGCGAAGCCGAGGCCGCCCAGATCGATCGTGCCGCCGGCCGCGACGACGAGCTCCTCGCGGACGCGCAGCTCGAGGCGGCCCCCGGTCTGGCCGTTGTACGCGGTCGTCGTCAGCACGCCGCCCTCGAGCACCACCACGCGGGTGAAGTCGTAGGCGCCCGGGGGGAGCGACACGCGGCCGCGCACGACGAGCTCGCCGTCGGAGCCGTCGCCGAGGTCGAGCGCCGGCACCGCCGGCGGCGCGTCGCACACGAAGCCCCCTCCCTGGCAGCGCAGCGTGCCCTCGGTGCGGCAGCCGCCCTCCTCGCGCACGCACACGCCACCGCCGAGCCCCTCGTCGATCACGCCGTCGCAGTCGTTGTCGACGCCGTCGCACACCTCGACCGCGGGGACGCCCGCCCGGCCCTCGCACCGCGTGCCGCCCGCGGCGTCGCAAGCGACCACGCCGGGCGCGGCGCACGCGCCGACACCCACCACGCACGCGTCGCCGAGGCCGAGCGCCTCGTCCGTCTCGCCATCGCAGTCGTCGTCGACGTCGTTGCAGCGCTCGGCGCCGGGCGCGCCGGCGACCGCGCCGCAGGCGACCGCGCCGTCCGCGCCGCAGACCACGACGCCGTCGGCCTCGCAGGCGCCGACGCCCACGCTGCAGCGCTCGCCGAGGCCGAGCTCCTCGTCCGTCTCGCCGTCGCAGTCGTCGTCGACGTCGTTGCAGATCTCGCGGCCGCCGGGGCCGGGCACGGCGTCGCACGTCGCGCCGCCCGCGTCGTCGCAGCGCAGGACGCCGACCGCCCGGCAGGCGCCCAGGCCGGCCGCGCAGCGCTCGCCGACCGCGAAGCCCTCGTCGGTCTCGCCGTCGCAGTCGTTGTCGAGGCCGTCGCACACCTCGGCACCGGCGCCGCCGCCCTGCGCGTCGCACACCGCCTCGCCGTCGGCGCCGCAGACGAGGACGCCCGCCGCGCGGCAGGCGCCGACGCCCACCTCGCAGGCTTCGCCCAGGCCGAGCCCCTCGTCGGTCCGGCCGTCGCAATCGTCGTCGCGCTCGTTGCAGACCTCGCGGCTGCCGGCCAGCGGCTGCGCGTCGCAGGTGGCGCCGCCTTCGGCGTCGCAGACGACCACGCCCGGGGCGGCGCACTCGCCGACGCCGGCGCGGCAGGCCTCGCCGACGCCGAAGCCCTCGTCGGTCTCGCCGTCGCAGTCGTTGTCGATGGCATCGCAAGCCTCGGGGCTCGGGACGCCGGCCTCGCCGACGCAGAGGGCGCCGCCGAGCTCGTCGCAGGCGAGCACTCCGGCGACCGCGCACGCACCGACGCCGACGATGCACGGATCGCCGACGGCGTAGCCCTCGTCGGTCTCGCCGTCGCAGTCGTCGTCGCGCTCGTTGCAGATCTCGCCGTCCGGCTCCGGGACGCAGGGCGCGCCGCCGGCGCCGCCCTCCCCGCCGGCGCCGCCGGCGCCGCCCTCGCCGCCGGCACCGCCCTCGCCGCCGGCACCGCCCTCGCCGCCGGCACCGCCCTCGCCGCCGGCACCGCCTGCGCCGCCGACACCGCCTGCGCCGCCGGCACCGCCTGCGCCGCCGGCACCACCGACGCCGCCGGCACCACCGACGCCGCCGGCACCACCGACGCCGCCTGCACCACCGACGCCGCCGGCACCACCGACGCCGCCTGCACCACCGACGCCGCCGGCGCCGCCCGCGCCACCGGCACCGCCCGCGCCACCAGCGCCACCCGCGCCACCGGCGTCCGGCCCGCCGTCACCCGTCCCGCCGGCCCCGGTCGACGCGTCGGTGTCGTCACCGCTCCCGGCGCCGTCCTGGGCCTCGACACACGCCGCCAGCACCAGCGCGACGAGCGCCGCCAACTCCCACCGAGCTCGGACCATCGAGCGACCCCCTGTGTGTCCGGACACTCCCCGATACACGCAAAGGCACGACCGCGACAACCCGGGCGCGCAGTCGACCGACGGCGAGCGCCCGTCAGCCGCGCCGCAGGACGGCGAACAGGGCCATGAGCAGCCACGTCGCGACCATGCTCGCCGGCACCGCCGCCACGAGCGCCGCCCAGCCCGGCAACTCCGCCAGGCGGTGGAGCGCGACGAACGCCCCGACCGCGGTCAACGCCTGGACGACACACCCGAGGAGCGACGTGGCGGTCACGGGCGCGACCGCCCCGCGCCGGCGCGCCTCACGCGAGGCCTCGGCGACGGCGCATCCGCACGGCGCGGTTCAGACCGCGAGCCGCGCGCCGAGCCAGCGCGCCATGGTCAGGATCGGGGTCATCGTGTGGCTCGACGCGCTCGAAGGGAACAGCGACGAGTCGAAGATGAACACATCGCGCGCGCCGAACAGACGACCGTCGGGATCGGCGGCGCCCGCCTTCGCCGAGGGCGCCATGCGCACGGTGCCCTGCTGGTGCGCGGAGATGAGCGGCACGCGGGCCGGCGCGAAGTCGAGGCCGTCGACGGCGGACAGATCGTCGCCCGGCCGCAACACGATCGGCGGCGAGACCGGCACCCACACCTCGCGCGCACCGGCGGCGAAGTAGACGCGCGCCGCCATGCGCACCGCGTCGCGCAGCCGCGCCTTGTGATCGGGGCGCTGCGTGTAGCGGATGCGCGGGCGCCCGTCGCCCCACAGCTCGACCTCGCCCGAGGGCGCGTCCGGGACGAGCAGCAGCGCCGAGGCCATGTACGCGTAGCGACCCATCAGGCGCTTGCCCTCGGCGCCGCCGCCGGGCAGCAGCGACGCCGAGATGCCCGGCGTGCCCATGATCGCCTCGATGCGGAAGCCCCACAGGCCGTGCTGCGGATCGTCCTCCACCTCGCCGGCGGTGATCGCATAGGCCTGCGGGATGCCGCGGAACGCGTCGATGCGCTCGTCGAACATCGCCGTCACGGGCAGCTGCGGCTGCAGCATGAGGTGGCGGCCGACGTGTCCGTTGCCGAGGCCGGAGCGCAACAGCAGCTGGGGGGTGGCGACGGCGTTCGCGGCGACGATGACGGTGCGCGCGCGCACCTCCCACTCGCCGCGCTCGTGGTAGCCGCGGTCGTCGAGCGTGCGGACGCGGACGCGCTTGATCTCCCGGCCGCCGTCCTCGATGCGCACGGCCCGCGCCCGCACGAAGAAGCGCGCCCCGGCGGCGATGGCCGCGGGGATGGCGACGAAGCGCGGGTTGCGCTTGGCGTTGGCGGGGCAGCCGATGAGGCACGTGCCGAGGCCGGCGCAGCCGACGCGGTTGTGGCGCATGACCTCGCCGCGCAGCCCGAGCGCCGAGGCGCCCTGGCGCAGGAGCCGGTTGGCGAGGTTGAGCTGGTGCTCCCCGATCGGGTTCGCCGACAGGTCGGCCAGCGCCGCCTCGAGGTGGGGCGCGAGCGCCTCGGGCGTCAGCTCGGCGAGGCCGTGCTTCGCCCGCCAGTGCGCCAGGACGCCGTCGGGGATGGGCACCACGTCGCACGCGTTGATGACCGCGCCGCCGCCGAGCGCACGCCCCTGCAGCACGGCCACGGCCAGGTCGTCGGTCGCGCGCCCGCCGCGCTCCATGTACAGCTGGTCGTACATCTCGCCGTCGCGCTGCGTCAGCTCGGCGCCGGTGCGGTCCGGGCCCTCCTCGAGCACCACCACGTCGCGGCCGGCCTCGGCGAGCAGGCGCGCGGCGGTGGCCCCGCCGGGCCCGGACCCGATCACGCACACGTCGCAGGTCGGCGGCGCGGGCGGCGGCGTGCGGGAGAGGTCGACGATCATCGCCCGCTCCCGAACGACGGCCCGGGGTAGCCGATGCCCGCCCACGCGTCGGGGTGGTCGTAGAACACCAGTGTGAGGAAGCGGCGGAACGCCACCGCGAGCTGCCGGCGCAGCAGCAGCCCGCTCGTGGCCCAGCCCTCCCAGTGGGCGAGGCGCCCGGCCTCGTCCAATCGCGAGAACGTGGTCAGCCGACCCTCGAAGAACAGCGGTCCGTACTCGAGCAGCAGGAGGCCGCGCTTGAGATCGGTCACGTTCGCCTCAGGCTCGCCGGCGAGAAACGCGTCGAAATCCCGAGCCAGATCGCGGTCTTCCGCGCCCATCGCGAACGCGCCGCCCCGCGGGAGGAAGGCGTGGGCCAGCAGCGTCAGCGTGCGGTACTGGTGGGCGCTCAGGAAGCGCAGGCCCTCGACCGGGGGCGCGGTGCCCCGCAGCGCCACGAGACCCGCGCCGCCCCCGGCGACGACGACGCCGGCGCCGAGCGCGACCTTGAGGAAGCGCCGCCGGGAGAGGAAACCGAACGGTCCCTCGGGGCCGGCGCCGGGCGCCGCCGGGTCCTGGCTGGTGCCGCTGGCCCGCATCGGTCCTCCACGTGACTGGGACGGGCGGAGGCTACCACGCACCCGACCCGCCGGCCTCGGTTCGTTGACCGCCGGTCGCCTCCGGAAATACGAATGCTTCCATGACATGCAGCTCAACACCGGTCGCCGGGCGCCGCGCCCGCCTCGTCGTGTGCCTCTGGATGCTCGGCCTGGGCGCGTGCGCCGGGACGGGCGGCGGCGACGGGGCGCCGGCCGCGGACGCGGCGACGCCTGCCGGGGACGGCGCGACGCCCGCTGTGGACGACGGCGCGACGCCGGACGAGGGGCCCACACGGGACGGTGGCCCGCCCGACGGCGGCGGCCCGCCCGACGTCGGCGGCCCGCCCGACGACGGCGGCCCGCCCGACGTCGGCGGCCCGCCCGACGACGGCGGCCCGCCCGACGGCGGCGCCGACCCCGACGCGGGCCCCGACCCCGACGCCGCCGCGCCGGCGCCCGCCCTGCGGGGCGTCTTCGACGTCCGCGCCCACGGCGCCCGCGGCGACGGCGTCGCCGACGACACCGCCGCCCTGCGCGCCGCCATCGCCGCCGCCGACGCCGCGGGCGGCGGCGTCGTCCACTTCCCCGCCGGCCGCTACCGGCTCACGGGCGCGCTCACCGTCGGCGCCGCCATCACGCTCGCGGGCGACGGCTTCGAGCCGCCGCGCGGCGACGCCCTCGCCGGCGCGTGGATCCTCGTCGACGCCGGCTTGCTCGAGGCGAACGCCATCACGCTCGCCGACGCCGGCGCCGCCGTGCGCGACCTCGGCCTCTGGCACGAGCAGCCCGCCCCCGGCGCCGGATGGCAGCCGCGCAACTTCGGCTGGGCCATCGACATGGGCCACCCCGACACCCTCGTGCGCCACGTGTGGCTCGCCAACGCCACGCTCGGCATCCGCGGCATCGGCCGCGTGACGATCGAGGACGTCCAGGGTCAGCCGATCCGCACCGGCATCCGGATCCACTACGCGTACGACGTCGTCCGCTTGCGCCGCATCCGCTTCAACTGGACCGCCGACGGCCAGCCCGTCTGGTCGTCGCACCCCGCGGTGACCGCGCAGCTCGGGACGGCCATCGAGAGCCTGCGCAACGACAACCCGCAGGTCGCCGACGTGAAGGTCGCCGGCTACGCGATCGGGCTGCGCTTCGGCGAGGACGAGGCCATGCCGCCGCACCGTCCCGCCGGGCCCACCTCCAAGTTCGCCCTCATGGACACCTGGGTCACGGACGCCCGCCGCTGCGTCGTCATCGACGGCCGCAACACGACGGGCAGGTTCACGCGCTTCTGGGGCCGGCGCTGCGGCGCCACCGGCCTCTGGATCACCGGCGCCGGCGCCGGCGTGAGCGCCGCCGACCTCGACCTGCGCGAGATCGAGGGCAACGCCGTCCGCGTCGAGGCCCCGAACGCCCACTTCCTCGTGAACCAGCTCACCGTCCGCGACTGGGACCGCGCCGGCGCTGGCTTCCCCGCCCTCGAGGCCGCCCACCGCGACGCGACGCTGAAGGTCGGCCTCTTCCGCAGCCTCGAGGGCAGCGGCAGCCCGCACACCGGCGGCCCCGGCCGCGTCCAGGTCGACGGCAACGCCGCCAACGCCGCGTTCGATCTGCGGATTCCGGCGCCGACGGGCTTCGCGGAGAGCGCGTTCCGGCCCGCCGCCGCGCGCACCGACGTCACGCGGCACGGCGCCCGCGGCGACGGCCGCACCGACGACACCGCCGCCCTCCAGGCGGCCCTCGACGCCACGGCCGAGGCGGGCGGCGGCGCGGTGCTCGTCCCCGCCGGCGACTACCGGATCGAGGGCTCGCTGCGGGTGCTGCCGGGCGTCGCCCTCACCGGCGTCGGCTGGAACGTGACCGCGAGCCGCGGCGCGCGCCTGCGCGTCGCCGCCGGCAACCGCGACGACGTGGTCCGGCTCGGCGACCGCGCCACGCTCGAGAACCTCGCCTTCCACTGGGAGCACGGCGCGATCGGCCCCGGCTGGGAGGGCCCCGCCCCGTTCGGCTGGGCCATCCGCGTCACCGGCACGAACGTCGTGGTGCGCGACGTCTTCCTGCTCAACCCCGCGCGCGGTGTCGAGGTCGCGAGCGGCGGCGCCGGTCCGGTCCTCATCGACCGCGTCTTCGGCAGCCCCATCGCCGTCGGCCTGCGCCTGGACACCGACGCGGCGGCGCGCGTCAACGACGTGCACTTCTGGCCGTTCTGGCACGCGTGTTTCCTCGACTGCGCGGCGGGCAGCGCCGGCGCCCTCGTGAACCAGTACACGTTCACGCGCGGCGTCGCCTTCCAGCTCGACCGCAGCGCCGGCGCCGAGCTCTCCAACGTCTTCTCGATCGGCTACGGCGTGGGTCTCGTCCTGGGATCCGGCGCCGGCGGCCGCCCGAGCACCGACCTGCGCCTCTGGAACGTCGACCAGGACATCTTCGGCGCGCGCGCGTACCTCGTCACCGGCGCGGGCTCGAGCGCCACGTTCGCCAACTGGGCCGCGCAGGGTCAGGCGCCGCACGGCGTCACCGGCCTGTGGGCGGAGGCAGCGGCCCGCGACGCCCGCGTCGACGGCTACAACGGCGATTTGCGCATCTTCACCGGCAATGCCATCCGCAGCGACGCGCCCGGCGCCCGCGTCCGCGTCAACCTCATGCGGCTCGAGGCATGGGATGGCTCCGGCCGTGGCTTCCCCGCCGTCGAGGGCGCCGCGACGGGCCCCGAGTCCTGGCAGAACGGCCGCTGAAGGCGCCGAGATCCGCCGGACGCGCGCGGTGAACCCGGCGGGATCGGCGATCGGCGCGGGCTACTCGAGCTCGTTCGCCGCGAACAGACCCGCGCCGCCGTTCACATTGTTCCGGTCGTCGACGCTGCCGACGCGCTCGAACGTGGACTCGGCGGCGTTGCAGTCGAGATCGCCGCTGGCGCGCGCCGTGAACGCCGAGTCGGTGCCGGTGCCGGTCGAGTCGTAGCTGTAGACGTAGTAGTGGGGGTCGTCGACCGAGAAGTTCAGCGCCTGCCAGGTCGCCTCGCGCCACGCGGCGGCGACCGGCGAGATCTTCCTGCTCGTGCCGGCGTCGCAGGCCGAGGCGACAGCGCCGGGCGTCTTCGCCGCGGTGCTCGGGAACTGGCGGGGCAGGAGGGTGCCGTCGCGGTTGGAGTGCTGCGCCTCGAAGTACGCCACCGAGCTGTCGAACAGCTTGCGGACGTTCACCGTGGCCTCGGATGTCTTCGACCGCCGGATGTACTTCACGAACGCCGGGATGGCGATCGCAGCGAGAATGCCGATGATCGCCACGACGATCATCAGCTCGATCAGGGTGAAGCCCTCGCGCCCCCGCATCTTCGACAGACCGCGCATCCCGCTCTCCCCTCGGCGGCACCACCTTCTAACATTTCTAACGTCTCCTCGGGGTGGCCGCCTTGAGGGCGCTCGCGAATAGAAGGGCAAGAAGCTGGAGGGGATCGCGTCGGTGCGCCCGGCCCGCCCCCATTGCCGGCTCACAGCGGCGGGCGTTCCAGTTGACGAAGGCTCGCGCCGGGCAGGAGCCCGGCGAGCCGCAAGACGCCGGCATCGCCTCGCCGGACGAGCGAGGCGTCGCCAACGTGGACGCCCGCCGCTGTCAGCGCCCGCCGAATGCCTTCGGCGGCAGGCTGCGCAGGTAGGCCCAGAGCGCCTGCTTCTCGACCTCGTCCATCTTCGCCAGCGCCTCGAAGGGCATGAAGGGATCGAGCTTGCGGCCGTCGGGGCGCACGCCGGTGGCGAGCAGCTTCGTGAAGTCCTCGTACGAGTAGGCGCCGATGCCCGTCTCGTGCGGCGTGATGTTGGTGGGCACGGCGAGGTGGCCGGGGGCGCCGGGGATGGGACCGCCGGAGAACGTCGCGCCGTGGCACCCCATGCAGCCCTTGGCGAGGAAGGCGCCGTAGGCCGCCGTGGGCGCCGGCGCGGGCGCCGTGTCGCGCCGGTCGTGGGGGACGCGCCGCGCGACGTCGATGACGACGGCGTCCTGCCGGTCGAGCACCTTGGCGAGCAGGCCGAGCTCGAAGGGGCCGTCGGCCTTCTCCACCGGCGCCGCCGCGCGGACGTAGGCGATGACCGACGCGACGTCCTCGTCGGGCAGCCAGTTGAGCTCGTGCACGGGCATGAACCGGACCGAGCGCCCGTCACGCCGGAGGCCATGGATCATGAGGCGCGCGAGCTCGCCGTCGGTGTAGCCCGCCATCACCTTGCCCGCCGGCGTGATGTTCGGCCCGGTGAGCGTCCCGAGCGGACCCATGTCGATCGACTTGCCGCCGGCGAGGTCGACCCCGTGACAGTCGCTCGTGGCGCAGCCGCCGATCGACTCCGCGACGTGCTTGCCGCGCTCGACCGAGCCGCCCGCGACCGCCGGCGCCGGCACGTCGTAGACCTTCTCCATGCTCTGGCCGAAGGCGCGCACCTGCCAGTAGACCTAGCCGCTCCCGCCCACGACCGCCAACAGGAGCGCGAGCCCCACCCACTTCAGGACCTTCTTGAACATGGCGCGCATGATGTTCGACGTCGGTGCCGGCGTCCACCCGAGGCCGTCCACGGGCCCCAACGGGCCCCGGGCCGATCGCGCCGGCCCGGCGACGGGGGGCGGCGCGCGAGCTTGCGCCCGGCGAAGCGTTGCCGCGAGGATGGCCGCCATGCGCAGCCTCTTCGCCGTGCCGTTCGCCTCGCTCGTGCTGCTGACCGGCTGCGCCGACGACCCGCCGCGGTGCGAGGACGGCACGCGGCGTGCGGGTGACCGGTGCGTGCCCGAGGGCGACGCCGCGCCCGGCGGCGACGCCCGCCCCCGCGACCCCGACGCCCGTGCCGGCGACGCGCGCGTCGACGACGCCCGCGCGGCCGACGCTCGTCCTGCCGACGCGCGCCCCGCCGACGCCGCGCCCGCCGCCGACGCCTGGGAGCCCGACAGCGCGCCAGCCCGCGACGCCGCGGTCGACGCCGCCGCCGGCGACGGGGCGCCGGACGCCGCCCCCGCGCCCGACGACCGCCCGGACTTCCCGGATACGATCGACCGCCTCTCCTTCGCCGTGCGGACCGGCGGCGGCGAGAACGCCGGCTCCGACGGCATCCGCGTCGAGCTGTGCCTCAACGACGCCCGCTGCTTCCCGCTCGACGTGCCCGACGTGAACGACTTCCGGCGCGGCAAGATCGACGTCTACCACTTCGACGACGTCGCCCTCCCCCGCGCCGACGTGGACCGCGTCGAGCTGCGCTGGACCGCGGGCGCCGACGCGTGGCAGCCCGCCTGCGTCGAGGTGCGCTTCGACGGCGAGGCCGTGCACTGCCGCGACGGCATGACCGTTCGCATCGGCGACGGCCCCGGCGAGCGCACGCGCTGGCGCGATCCCGACGGCCTGCACGCGGGCTGCACCACCTGTTACCCGTCGCGCCTCACCCACGGCCCGCTCGTCGGCGCCGTCGGGCCCGACACGGCGCGCGTCCTCGTCCGCACCGACGCGACGCGGCCCGTCACGCTGCACGTCGCCGAGGCCGCGGGCGGACCGGCGACCGCCTTCGGACCGCGCTACCCGTCGCCGCGCGACGACTACACGACGGTGTTCGACCTCGACGGCCTGCGCCCGCGCACGCGCTACACCGCCGACGTGCACGTGGGGAACACGCGCCTCGGCCGCGCCGCCACCTTCCGCACCGCCCCGCGCGCCGGCGCCGCCAGCGCCTTCCGCGTCGCGTTCGGCTCGTGCGCCAACGACACGAACTTCCCGACGCAGCCGATCTTCGCCGAGATCGACCGGCGCGACCCCGATCTGATGCTCTTCCTCGGCGACAACCACTACGGCAACACCGGCAACCTGCAGGCGCTCTGGTGGCGCTATCGGGGCACGCTCGAGATGCCGGCGCGCGCCGCGCTCCTGGCGTCCGCGCCGACGCTCGCCACGTGGGACGACCACGACTTCACGGGCAACAACAGCGACCGGCACGCCGCCGGCCGCGACCGCGCGCTGCGCGCCTTCGCCGACTACTGGGCGAACCCCGCTTACGGCACGCGCGAGACGCGCGGCGTCTTCTTCGAGACGTCGTACGGCGACGTCGACTTCTTCTTCATCGACGACCGGTACCACCGCGACCGCCCCGGGACCGACGGCGGCTCCATCCTCGGCGCGGGGCAGCACGCCTGGCTCGAGGACGCGCTGCGGCGCTCGACCGCCACGTTCCGCGTGATCGCGTCGGGCTCGATCTTCAGCCGGGGCGGCGGGGAGACCTGGCTCGACTACCCGGCGTCGCGCGACCGCCTGTTCCGCTTCCTGCGCGCGAACGACATCGGAGGCGTGGTCTTCCTCGCCGGCGACGTCCACCGCAGCCATTTCCGGTGGATCCACCGCGCCCACTACGACATCCCGGAGCTGGTGTCGTCGGGCCTCGCGACGCACCAGGAGGGCACGTGCCCGGGCCGCGACGCCGCCGAGCCCGACGCCGCGCAGACCTACTGCACGCAGGCCGCGCCGACGTTCATGCAGCTCGACTTCGACACCACCCGAGACGATCCGCGCATCGTCGCGCGCATCATCGACGGCGGCGGCCGCGAGCTGCGCACGATGACCATTCTGCGCTCGCAGCTCCGCTGACGCTTCACTTCCGAAGGCTGTCGACGACCCCGACTACGGCGCTCACGCGCGCGCTCCCCGCCGGCGGCGGCGCCCCAGCAGGAGCAGCGCGGCGATCCACGGAGCTCCGGGCGTCGCGACCGCCGCGCAGCCCCCCTGCTGGTCCACGTAACGGGCGCCGGGCGCCTCCGGCGGCGCGGATCCGCAGCCGCCCTCGGCGGACGCTCCGCCACCACAGGCGTCGGGCGCCGCCGGCGCGGCGTCCGGGCGCGCCACCGCCGCGTCGGCCAGCGCCGTGTCCGGCGCCGCCGCGTCGTTCACCGCCGCATCGGGCGCCGTGGCATCGGGCGCCGTGGCATCCGGCGGCGCCGCATCCGATGTCGCGGCATCCGGCGGTGGCGGCGCGTCGGGATCGACACACGCGCCGCCGCGACACACCCGGTCCGCGGCGCAGGCCGTCTCCTCGAGCTGGCCGCGCCGGCACGTGCGCAACACACGCTCGTCCACGCACAGCGTGCCATCGGCCGCCGGACAGAACGGGTGCACGCAGAACGCGCCGGCGGCGTCCTCGCCGCACGACGCACCGAACATGCCGCAGTTCCCCTCGCTGTACACGTCGCCCGCGCACGTCCCGATGACCGCCGGCGTCGCGCACCACGTGCGGTCGCCCGTCGCGCACCGCGGATCGACGCACCGCGCGGGACCGCCGCGATCGGAGCACGTCAGGCCGAACACACCGCAGTCGCCGCGGTCGAGCTGGGTGTGATGGCACGACGTGATGAAGTTGCCGTCACAGCCACGGAAGTCGGGCTGCGCGTCGCAGGGCGCCTGGGGACGCATGCAGTGCGCCGCCGCCCCCTGCCCGCGCGCGTACACGCCGAAGTGCGTCGACACGGTGCGCGGGCGGCCGTCCGACGGGCGGTTCACGACGCCGCGCCCGCGGATCCACAGCGTCGACGACCCGCCGCCGTCGAGGTTGACCGCGTTGCGCGCCCCGATGAACGCCATGACCTGAGCGAGCTCGAGGCAGGTCATGCCCACCGCCGACGGCGCGTCCCGCCCGTCGACCACGGCGATGATCAGCGTGCGCCAGTCCTCGCTGAAGCCGACGGCCGTGCGCGGGTGGCGCGGGCACAGCGTCCCGTCGCCCTGGTTGTCGCGCACCTGCCCCTCGGCGACGAGCGTCGGGTGCCCGCTCACGATCTGCTGCGTCCAGTCGCCCCAGAAGTGGCCCAGCTCCTCCTCGTGCGCCCACGTGTCGACCCGCCCCGGGCCGAAAGCCACCGCGGCGACGTAGCCGTGGTCCGCGCCGCCCCAGCGCTGGCCGTCGCCTGCGGCCCAGCCGTCGATCTCGGCGAAGTTGCCGGGCGTGAAGAAGTTGCCGTTGACGGCCACGTCGACGCCGACGCGCTCCGCCCAGGCGGGCACCGTGGCGCCGCGCTCCTCGGGACGCGTGCCGCGCACCGCGATGCCCGCCTGGCACAGGTCCACGGCGACGATGTAGATGCGCTGCCCGTCGGCGACGCGCTCGGTGACGCGCACGCCGGGGAACGGATCGGTGACGACGTTCTGCGCCGCCGCCACGGACGGCAGCGCGAGGAGGAGTGCCAGGGGGCGCCACATGTCGACAGCATGGGCGCTCCTGCGCACGAAGTCAGCGGAGAACTGCCCGGGGGTTTGCCGCGCCCTCGGAGCCCGGGCAGGATGCCGCGGTGACCCCCATCGAGCTCGACGCCAACGGACCGCTGCGCCTGCGCCTCGCCACGTCGGGCGAGGCCGCCTTCGACCACCTGCTCCGGCGCATCGGCGAGGCGCGCGACCGCGTCGACGTACGCGCCTACGTCTGGCGCAACGACGAGACGGGCCGCGCCGTCGCCCGCGCGCTCCTCGAGGCCGCCGGGCGCGGCGTCCGCGTGCGCATCGCCAAGGACCGCGACGCCGCCTCGTACGAGTACTACGAGGGCGGCGGGCGCAGCCTGCTGCACCCGGAGATGTCGGCCCGGGCGCGCTTCGAGACGGCCTTCCTCGGCGCCGCCTACGAGCTGCGACCGCGCTGGCGCCACCAGCCGACGCATCCGCTCGCCACGGCGCTCCTCTCGCACGAACACATCGACGTGCGCCACGATCGCGCGCTGTTCGACCACGCCAAGGCCTTCGTCTTCGACGACGCGCGCCTGTTCTTCGGCGGCATGGGCATCGGCGACGACGCGCGCCACCGCGTCCTCGACTTCATGCTCGAGGTGGACGGCGAGGACGCCGTGCGCCGCTACCGCGAGCGCCGCGCCGGCCGCGCGCCGTTCGACCCGCGCCGCCGCCTCGACTTCCTGCTGCACGACCGCGCCGCCCACGGCGTCGGCCCCTGCCCCATGCGGGACGACCGCCTCGCGCTCCTCGACGCCGCGCGTCGCTCGCTCGTCGTCGAGATGGCCTACTTCGGCGACCGCCGCTTCAGCGATGCGCTCGTGCGCGCGGTGCGCCGCGGCGTCCGCACGACGCTCGTCACCGGCCGCCGCGCCACCATCCTGCGCTGGCTCAACCGGCGCGAGCTCGACTACGTGGCGCGCGAGACGGGCGCGCCGCCGCACCTCGAGATCGTGCTGCATCCGTCCGAAATCCACAGCAAGATCACGGTGATCGACGACGAGGTGGTCGACGTGGGCTCGGCGAACTTCACGCCGCTCTCGCACGGCGTCTACGACGAGCTCGGCGCCTGCGTGCGCGACCGCGCGTTCGCCGAGTCGGCGCTCGAGACGCTGCGCCGGCACGCCGACGAGGGCGAGCGCGTGCGCGGACGCGTCCCGCACATCGCGCCGTTCGTGGCCATCGAGCACCGGCTGATGATGCGCCACGGCCGACGCGCCGGCCTGCGTTGACGGCGCGAACGGCCGACGCGGCGCTCTTCACGGCGCCGGCAGGCGCCCCCGCTCGACGCGCGTCGTGGTGTGTCGGCCGCAGCCGAAGGCTTCGACCAGCCACGCGATGCAGTGATCGCTGCGCAGGTCGTCGGCGCAGGTGAACAGGTCCACCGCCGCAAAGCCGTGTTCCGGCCACGTGTGCACGGCCAGGTGCGACTCCGCGATCACCACGACGCCGCTGACGCCGTGCGGGCTGAAGCGATGGAAGCACTCCGAGACGATGGTCGCCCCCGCGCGACGCGCCGCCTCGAGCATCGCGGCGCGCACGGCCTCGACGTCGTCGAGCACGGCGGCGTCGCACGCGTGGAGGTCGGCGAGGAGCTGGACGCCGAGGGGGCTCACGGCGCCCCCCGTGAGGAAGGCGCGCGCCGCCGAAGGTCGTCGGTGCCGGACGAGCGCATGGGCGAGATTCAGACCGGGTTCCGCCGCCGAAGTAAAGGAAGTCGCCGCCGCGACGTCCCGACGCCCGCCGCCCCGCCGCCCTGGCGAGCCGCCCGGGGGCGTGATACCAGGGCCGTCACATCCGGCCGGGGGGAGGCATGAGGGGAGCGAACCGGATCGCGGCAGCGGCCCTGCTCGCGGGCGCGACGGCATGCGTGACGAGCCAGCGCCCGACGTTCACCGAGAAGAACGGCGCCAAGGAGTTCGCCGAGCCCACCGCCTGCTGGCGGGCGCCGCTGACGACGCGCGTGGAGGGGCGGCGCATCTTCGTCGACGACGACTGGTTCGTGTCGAACTGGCGCGCGCGGCAGTGGCGGACCGAGACCGAGTTCGCGCCGCAGCGCCCGCGCGACGCGAGGAAGGACGCCTGGGCGCACGAGAACGAGAACGAGAGCCTGGTGCTTCAGCACCGCCGCACCGGCGCCACGATGAAGCTGGTCTCCATCGCCGCCCGGCCCACGACGGCCGAGCTGGCGCTCGAGGTGCTGCTCAGCCGCCGCATCGACGCGATGCGGGGCACCTGGTCCACCTGGGCGGCGTTCGCGTACGCGGGCCACGCCAGCGGCGCCGAGGTCCACCGGCGCTTCGCGGTCCGCCAGTCCACCTTCGACACGTCGACCGTGGGCGGGCGGCCCGCCGTCGGGGCGACGCTCGACTTCATCGACCTCGATCACCTCGAGGTCGACCCCGAGGCGGTGATGCGCCGCGTCCGGCTGGTGGTGGGGCGCGGGGCCCTCAACCAGGACGACCGGACCCAGCTGCTCGAGGACGACGAGTGGCGCACCAGCCTCTTCGTCGCGACGTTGAGCGCGCCAGCCGCCTACTTCGACGGGCACCTGGCGGAGATGCAGGCGCTCCTCGGCAAGGTCGTGTTCGAGGAGGGCGGCGGCGACGACGAGCGATTCCGCGGCTGCGCCCCGCCGCCGCCGGCCGGCGAGGAGAGCGCGCCCCCCGCGCGGTGACGCGTCACTCGCCCGAATTGACCCCCGGGTCGGCCGCGGCGATCCTGCCGGACGTGACCGAAGCACGCGCCGACGCCCGACTCACCGCGGAGCGGGACCTGTACCGGGGCCTGTTCGCGCTGGCCGGCGCAGAGGATCCGCGGCCGCTGCTCGAGGAGGCGCTGCGCCGCGTGGTGGCCGCGGTGGGCGCGCGCCAGGGCTACCTCGCCCTGGGGGAGCCGGGCGCGCCGCGCTTCCTGCTCGCGCACGCCTGCGACCCCGACGAGGTCGACGCGGTGCTGTCGCGAGGCATCGTGCGCGAGGCGCTGGCGCGCGGCGAGACCATCTCGACCGCCGTCGCCCATGAGGATCCGCGGTTCGCGTCGCGGCGGTCGGTGGCCGCCGGCCGCCTCGCCGCGGTGATGTGCGCGCCGATCGCCGGGGCCGGCGCGGTGTACGTGGCCGAGCGGCCGGCGCCCGGCCCGTTCTCCGAGGCCGATCGCCGGCTGCTCGAGGACTTCGCGCGCGCCGTGGCGCCCTGGGCCGACCGGCTCGGCGAGGCGGGTCCCGATCCGACGGCGCCGTGGCGCGCGCAGCTGCAGGGCGCCGACGCGCTCGCCGGCCGATCCGAGGCGCTGGCGGACGTCCTGCGCGGGGTGGCGCTCGTGGCCCCGCTCGACGTGACCGTGCTGCTGCTCGGGCCGTCCGGCGCGGGCAAGACGGAGCTGGCGCGCACGATCCACGCGTCGAGCCGGCGCGCCCGCGGCCCGTTCATCGAGCTCAACTGCGCGGCGCTGCCCGACACGCTCGTCGAGAGCGAGCTGTTCGGCGCCGAGAAGGGCGCCCACTCCGCGGCCGACCGCCGCGTCGAGGGCAAGGTCGAGGCCGCCGCCGGCGGCACGCTGTTCCTCGACGAGATCGGAGAGCTGCCGCTGCCGAGCCAGGCCAAGCTGCTGCAGTTCCTGCAGAGTCGCCGCTACTTCCGGCTCGGTGGCACGAAGCCGCTCGAGGCCGACGTGCGCATCGTCGCCGCGACGAACGCCGCGCTCGAGGAGGCGGTCGCCGCGCGGACGTTTCGCGAGGACCTGTACTGGCGCCTGGCGGTGCTGCCCGTCCGGCTGCCGGGCCTCGACGCGCGTCGCGCCGACATCGCGCCCATCGCCGGGGCGCTGCTCGACCGCGCGGTGAAGCGGCACGGCCTGCCGCGCGCGCGCCTGTCGCCATCGGCGGTGGCCGCGCTCGCCGCCGCCGACTGGCCGGGCAACGTGCGGCAGCTCGCCAACGTCGTCGAGGCGGGCCTCATCCGCGCGCAGGGCGCGGCGCAGGTCGAGCCGGCGCACCTCTTCCCCGGCGCGTCGACCGCGGCGGAGGCGGCGACGTTCGCCGGCGCGACGCGCGCGTTCCAGCGCCGCCTGCTGCTCGAGGCGCTCGGCGAGGCGGGGTGGAACGTCACCGAGGCGGCGCGGCGGCTCGACCTCGCGCGCTCCCACCTCTACGAGCTCATCCGCGCCTTCGAGCTGCGGCGGCCGTGACGGAGGCGCCGCCGCGGGTGCCCGGCTACGTGGTCGAGGGCCTGCTCGGCGAGGGCGGCGCCGCGCGCGTGTGGGCGGCGGTCGACGCCGGCGGGCGGCCGGTCGCGCTGAAGATCCCGCGCGACGGCGAGGCGGCGCGCATCGAGCGCGAGGCGAGGCTGCTCTCGCGCGTCGGTCACCCCGGCGTGCCGCGCCTCCACGGCACCACGACCACGGCGGACGGGCGCGCGGCGCTCGTGCTGGAGCGCGTCCGCGGCGCGAGCCTCGCGGGCCGTGGCCCGGTGCCCCCGGCCGAGGCGTGGCGGCTCGTCCGCGGCGCCGCCGAGGTCGTGGCCGCTGCCCACGCCGCAGGGGTCCTGCACCGCGACCTGTCGCCCGCGAACCTGCTGCTCGACGAGTCGGGGCGCGTGCGCGTCCTCGACTTCGGGCTCGGCCGCGCCGAGGGCGACGCGTCGCGGTCCGGCGCGGTCGTCGGGACGCCGGCGTACCTGGCGCCGGAGCGATGGTGGGGGGCGCCCGCCGACGTCCGCACCGACGTCTACGGCCTCGCCGCCGTGCTCTACGACCTCCTGGCGGGGCGGCCGCCGTGGGCCGGCGACGATCCCGGCGCGGTGCTGCACACGGTGGCCACCGGAGCGCCGCCGCCCGTGGGGGGGGTCGCCGCCGAGGTCGAGGCGTTCGTGGCCCGGAGCCTCGCCCGCGAGCCCGCCGACCGGCCGGCCGACGTCGCCGCCTTCGTGGCCGCGGGCGACGCCGCGTTCGGGCGGCGACCCCGGGTGCCGGCGCGGCTCCTCGCGACGGCGGGGATCGTCGCGACGCTCGTCGCGCTGGGCTTCCACGGCGCGTCGGACCCGCGCGCCTGGCTCCGCGAGGGTGGCCTGCTGGCGCCGGTCCCGGTCGCGCTCGCGGCGCTCGCCCTGCGCTGGCCGGTGTGGTCGGTGGCCCCGGCGGTCGCCGGCCTGCTCGGCGCCGCGGCGGGCTTCGCGGCGACGATGCGCGCCGTCGCCGCCAGCGACGCGGCGCAACGCTTCGTGATCTTCCATGTCGGCCTCGCCGAGTCGCTCGCGAACGCGTGGCTCGGCCTCGGTCTCGCCGCCGCCGTCCTCGCCGGACGGGCCTTCGCGGGGCCCGCCCCTCCCGCGCCGCCGCCGCGCACCGCGCGGATCGCGGCGGGCGTCGCCCTCCTCGCGCTGGCCGCGGCCACGCTCGATCCCGGGGCGCTCGTGGTCGCGGGGCTCGCGGCGGCGGCGCTCGCGCTCGGCCGGAGCGCCCCGGGGGCGGTGGTGCTGCTCGCGGCGGCGGTGGTCGTGCGGCACGAGGCGGCGACGGCGGGGATCTGGGGCGACGGCCTGGCCCGCGGCGCGCGCGCCGACGCGCTCGTCGCCGCCGAGGGCGCCCGCCTGGCGCTCGCCGTCTCGCTCGCGGCTTCGGTGGCCGTCGCCCTCGCCCGCGCCCGCCGCCCGCGCCTCGGCACCGTCGCCGCGCTCCTCCTCGGCGCGGCCGGCCTCGTCGCCGTGGTCGCCCGCGAGCGCGCGCCGCTGTGGGACGAGCTCGCCGGGCGCTTCTCCCTCTGGCGCGGCCTCGACCCGCCCGCCGGCGAGGGTGCCGGACCGGCGCGCGTCGGCCCCACGCTGCAGATCGGCCGCGGCGACGTGTCGCTCGACGGCGTCCGCGTCGCGGCGCGCGCGGCGCTCGCCTCCGAGGCCGGCCGTGCCGTCGTCGCGCAGGCCCTCGCCGCCCGCATCGCCGAGGGCGACCCGCCCGACCTCGTGCTCGCCGTCGACCGTCGCGTGCCGTGGTCCGAGTTGCGCCCGGTGCTCGCGCTGGCGCGGGACCTCGGCGCGCGTACCGTCGACGTGCTCTACAGCCCCGGTCCCCCGCCCGACCCGCGCGCCTCCGCCGCCGCCGCCTTCGTGCTGCCCGACGACCTGCGCGCCCTCCCGATCGCCCTCGGCCCCACCGGCGATGCGGCCGCCCTCGCCCCCGCGGCCGACGCGTCGTTCGACGAGATCGCCGCCCGCCTCCCCGAGACGCCCCGCCTCGCGCCGTAATCCGGCCCGCGCTCGGGCGACCGCCCACCGCGCACGGACCCGGGCGCCGTCCGCCCGACCCGACGCTCCCGGGGGCCCCCGTCCGCTCCACCGGACACCCTCTCTCGTGATTTCGCGAACTTACGCGTGGCACGCGGCGTGCGATTCCCCGACTTCGCCGGCACGGCGCCGGGGAAGGAGGCTCCGATGGAGTTCATGCGCGAAGGCGGTCTGTTCATGTGGGTCATGCTCGCGGTCGCATTGGGCGCGTGCGCCGGCGCGATCGCGCGGCGGGCGTCGAACGGCGCGCGCATCGCGGCGAGCGGCGCGTTCGCCTGCCTCGCGCTGGGCATGGTGGGGCTCTCGGCGGGGCTCGCGAGCACCTCGGCGGCGGCGCAGACGTTCGCGGCGTCCGAGCGGGCCGACATCCTCGCGGCGGGCATCCGCGAGTCGATCAACAACTCGGTGTTCGGCGCGCTGCTGGCGCTGGCGCTGGGCGCGGCGGCCCTGACGCTCGGCCGCGCGCGCGCCCGAGCGGCGTGAGGCTCAGTGGTGGAGGCGGGAGAGCAGGAGCTTGCGCTGCAGCGTGAGCGCCTCGGGGGCCTTCGTGCCGAGCTGCTCGAAGAACACCGCCTGGCTCTTCAGCTCGGCCCGCCACTCCTCGGTCTTGATACCCGTCACCTCGGCCAGGGCGTCGGGCGAGAGGTCGAGCCCGCGGGTGTTGATGTCGCCCTGGCGCGGCACCCAGCCCAGCATCGTCTCCTGCGTCGGCACGCGGCCGTGGACGCGGTTCACGATCCACTCGAGCACGCGCATGTTCTCGCCGAAGCCCGGCCACAGGAACTTGCCGTTCTTGTCCTGCCGGAACCAGTTGACCTGGAAGATCTTCGGCAGGTGGGTGATCAGCTTCTGCATGTCCAGCCAGTGCTGGAGATAGTCACCCATGTGATAGCCGCAGAACGGCAGCATGGCCATGGGATCGCGCCGCACCACGCCCACCTTGCCGGTGGCCGCGGCCGTCGTCTCGCTGCCCATCGTCGCGCCGAGGAACACGCCGTGCGTCCAGTTGAACGCCTGGAGCACCAGCGGGACGGTGTTCGAGCGGCGGCCGCCGAAGATGATGGCGCTGATCGGCACGCCCATCGGGTCGTTGGCCTTGGGGCTGAGCGCCGGGTTGTTCGTCATCGGCGCGGTGAAGCGGCTGTTGGGGTGCGCCGCCTTCTCGAGGCTGCCCCGCTTCCACGGACGGCCCTGCCAGTCGGTGAGCTCCTCGGGCACCTCCCCGTCGATGCCCTCCCACCACACGTCGCCGTCGGCCGTCATCGCGACGTTGGTGAAGATGGTGTCCCGGGCGATGGTGGCCATCGCGTTCGGGTTCGTCTTGTGATTGGTGCCCGGCGCCACGCCGAAGTAACCCGCCTCGGGGTTGATGGCATACAGGCGCCCGTCGGGGCCGGGACGCATCCACGCGATGTCGTCGCCGATGGTCTCGATCTTCCAGCCGGCGTACTCCGCGGGCGGGATCATCATCGCGAAGTTCGTCTTGCCGCACGCCGACGGGAAGGCCGCCGCCACGTAGGTCGTCTCGCCCTTCGGGCTCGTCACGCCGAGGATGAGCATGTGCTCGGCCATCCAGCCCTCTTCGCGGGCGAGGAAGCTGCCGATGCGCAGCGCGAGGCACTTCTTGCCGAGCAGGACGTTGCCGCCGTAACCCGAGCCGAAGCTCCAGATCGTGTTGTCGTGCGGGAAGTGACAGATGTAGCGCCGGTCCGGGTTGACGTCGCCGGTGCTGTGCAGGCCGCGGTTGAAGTCGTCGGAGTCGCCGAGCGTCTCGAGCGCGGGCGTACCGATGCGCGCCATGATGCGCATGTTCAGCACCACGTAGATGCTGTCGGTGATCTCGATGCCCACCTTCGCCGACGGGCTGCCGAGCGGACCCATCACGTAGGGCACCACGTACATCGTGCGGCCCTTCATGCACCCGCTGAAGAGCAGGCCGAGCTTCGTGTAGGCCTCCTCCGGCTCCATCCAGTTGTTGGTGGGGCCGGCGTCCGACTTGTTCGGCGTGCAGATGAACGTCAGGTGCTCGACGCGCGCCACGTCGTTGGGGTTGGAGCGGTGCAGGTAGCACCCCGGGCGCTTCTCGGGGTTGAGCGGCAACAGGATGCCTTCTTCCACCGCCTGCTCCGTGAGGCGTTGCCGTTCGGCCTCGGAGCCGTCGATCCATACGATCCGGTCGGGCTGCGTCATCTGGGCCGAGCGTGCGACCCAATCGAGCAGCTGCGGGTTGCGGGTGGGGGCGTCGTGTAGGGGCATGTACATCGAGGTCATCGAAATCCTCCGCGCGCATTCTACGGGCGCGAGACGTCGGCGTACACCGTCTCTCCCGCGCGGCGGCCCCCCCGCACCGTCAGCGACTGCGGAGGAACCCCGCCGCCATCGCGAGCTCCGCGCCCGGCGCCGCCTACTTGTTCGGCTGGGGCGTGACGCGCAGGTAGGGCTTCAGCGTCTTCCAGCCCTTGGGGAACTTCGTCTTGGCGTCGGCGTCGGAGAGCGACGGCACGATGATGCAGTCGTCGCCGTCCTTCCAGTCGACCGGCGTGGCGACGGCGTGGTTCGCGGTCAGTTGGAGCGAGTCGATCACCCGGAGCAGCTCGTCGACGTTGCGCCCGGTGCTCGCCGGGTACGTCAACATCAGCTTCACCTTCTTGTCGGGGCCGATGATGAACACCGAGCGCACGGTGAAGGTGTCGTTCGCGTTCGGGTGGATCATGTCGTACGCCGTCGCGACCTTGCGCTCGGGATCCGCGATGAGCGGGTAGTTGAGCGCCGCGCCCTGCGTCTCGGCGATGTCGCCGATCCAGCCGCGGTGCGACTCGATCGGGTCGACGCTGATGCCGATGAGCTTCACGTCGCGGTGGTCGAACTCGGCCTTGCGCCGGGCGAACGCGCCCAGCTCGGTGGTGCAGACGGGCGTGAAGTCCTTGGGGTGGGAGAAGAGCATGCCCCACGAGCTGCCCAGGTACTCGTGGAACCGCAGGGTGCCCTCGGTGGTCTCGGCGGTGAAATCGGGGGCGGTGTCGCCCAGTCGAACCGGCATGGTGAGCCTCCGCTCGTTGTCCGCGGCGGATTATGCCGTTCGGCCGATGTCGTCGCGAGCCGTTCCGTGACGCGGCGCGTCACTCGCGCTCGAGCGCCGCGATCTCCGGCTCGACCACCGTCTCCATGCACGTCGGGCAGATGCCGTGGGTGAAGCGCGTGCGGGTGTGGCGCGCGATGTAGCTCTCGACCGAGGACCAGTAGTCCTGATCGTCGCGGATCTTCCTGCAGTACGCGCAGATCGGCAGGATCTCGCGCAGCGTCCGCACCTCGGCCAGCGACGCCTGCAGCTCGGCGAGCAGGTGGGCGCGCTCCTCCTCGGCCTGCTTGCGGGCGGTGATGTCGCGGGCGACGGCGTAGATGACGCGCTCGTCGGTCCGCGGCGCCGAGTTCCAGAGGAGCCAGCGGTACGAGCCGTCCTTGCAGCGGTAGCGGTTCTCGAAGTCCACCGCCTGGCCGCCACCGCGCACGGCGCCGTTCTGGGCGAGGGTGCGCGCGCGGTCGTCCGGGTGCACGAACTCGACGAACGGCCGCGACATGAGCTCCTCGCGCGTGAACCCGAGCGTTTGCTCCCACGCCGGGTTCAGGCGCCGGAAGTACCCGCTGAAGTCGAGGAAGCAGAACAGGTCGCGCGAGACGGCGAAGAAGCCCTCGACGTCGTGGGCCGCGCGGGCGGAGACGTGCCGGCACAGCGCCAGCTCGAGGGTCGTGGCCAGCTCGCGGTCGCCGAAGGACGGCGCGACGTCGGCGACCCCCTCGTCGGCGCCCACGACGACGACGGGGGCGTCGACGGCGGGCGGCGCGTCGCGGAGCGCGGCGTCCAGCAGCACGAGGTCGGGCGTCCCGGCCTCGTCGGCGGAGGCGGCGCTCGCGACCGTGTAGCCGAGGGCCGCGAGGCGCGCCCCGAGGGTCCGGGTGACGGCCCCGTCCCGCTCCACGATCAGGATCCGTCTGGTCATGCCATGCGCTTCGTCGGGTTGCAGCGGAGAAAATTCGGGGAGAACGGCGTCCGATGTCAACCGCCGCGCCCGGCGAGTCCGGCGACGGTACGCGTGAGGCGGATCGCGTCGACGGGCTTGGCGAGGTGCACCTGGAAGCCGGCGGCGAGCGCGTCGTGGCGGTCCTCGGGGCGCGCGAACGCGGTCAGCGCCACCGCCGGGACGGCGCCGCGGTCGGGCGGCAGGGCGCGGACGCGCCGCATCAGGGTGAGGCCGTCCTCGCCGGGCATGCCGATGTCGCCGACGAGCACGTCGAAGCGCCGCGCCTCGACGAGGGCGAACGCCTCCGCCGCCGAGGCCGCCGTCGTGACCTCGGCGCCGCAGTCGCCCAGGATCCGGGCGAGCACGTCGCGCGTGTCGCGCTCGTCTTCGACCACCAGGACCGAGACGCCGACGAGCGACGGGATCGCGCCGGGCGGCTCGCCCGTCGGCGGGCGCTGCGCCTCGGGCCCCGCCTCGACGAACGGCAGCGCCACGGTGAAGGTCGCCCCGCGGTCCTGGCCCTCGCTGGCGGCGCTCACCGTGCCGCCGTGCAGCTCCACCAGGTGCCGCACGATGGCCAGGCCGAGGCCCAGGCCACCGTGGCGCCGGGTCGCCGACGCGTCGGCCTGCCGGAAGCGATCGAAGACCAGCGGCAGGAAGCGCGGCGCGATCCCCTGGCCGGTGTCGCGCACCTCGAGGATCAGCCGGCCCGCCTCGCGCCGCAGGTCGACGTCGACGCGCCCGCCCTGCGGCGTGAACTTGACGGCGTTCGTGAGCAGGTTCGAGACCACCTGCTGCAGGCGCGCGGGATCGCCGGCGATCCGACCGACCTCGTCGAGCCGCATGACGAGGGCGACGCCCCGGGCGTCGGCGGTCGGCCGTAGGGCTTCGACCGCGGATTGCACGGTGCGGCGCAGGTCGACCGCCTCCACCGAGAGGTGCAGCTTGCCGCTGACGATGCGCGCGACGTCGAGGATGTCGGCGATGAGGCGCTCCTGGGCCCGCGCGTTGCGTTCGATCGTCTCGACGGCGCGGGCGACGATGGCCGCGTCGGCGTCGGGCTCCCGCAGCAGCGCCGCCCAGCCGAGGATCGCCTGCAGCGGCGTGCGGAGCTCATGGGAGACCGTGGCGAGGAACTCGTCCTTCGCGCGGCTGGCGGCCTCGGCCTCGACGCGCGCCGCCCCCTCGGCGTCGACCAGGCGCCGCAGCGCCCGCTCGCTCTCACGCAGCGCGCCCTCGGAGACGCGCAGCTCGTCGGCGATGCGCACCGCGGCGGCGCGCTCGCGCGCCAGCGCCCAGGCGGCGAGGAACAGCAGCAGCGCCGAGAGCGTCCCCACGCCGATCACGTAGGGGACGAGCCACAGCCCCGAAGCCGCCTCGAAGCTCGGGCGCGCCCGGAAGACGAGGCGCCATTGGCGGCCGGCCACCGCGAGCGACACCGCCTCCACGCGGGTGTCGGGCGAGTCGGCCTCGGGGTGCGAGTCGTAGAGCAGCACGTCCTCGCCATCGGCGACGTCGTAGACGGCGAAGGCCAGCGGCGACGAGGCGGCGCCCGGCACGATGCCCTGGAGGAGGTCGTACATGCGGAACGCGCCATACACGTAGCCGCGCAGCGTCGCGCGGCGCGCCTCGACCGTCGCCGGCGGATCGCCCTCGTAGACGGGCAGGTAGAGCAGCATGCCCGGCTGCTTCTCGCCCTCGATCTCCTGCACCAGCGTGACCCGCCCGGAGGCCGCCGGCTCGCCGCTGTCGCGCGCGCGCGCCATCGCCTGCTGGCGCACCGGCTCCGAGAACATGTCGTAGCCGATGGCGGCCAGGTTGCGGCGGTCCATGGGCTCGAGGAAGACGATCGCCGTGTAGGACTCGCGCGGGCCGGGCGGCCAGAGCCGGAAGCCCTCGCCCAGCTTCTCCCGTCCTGCCGCCACGAAGGCGTCGAGCCGCTCCGGCGGGACGTGGACGGCATACCCCAGGCCCTGGATGCCGGGGTAGTGCGCCTGAAGCTCGAGGCTCGCGACGAAGTCGCGGAACTGGTCGCGGGTGATCTCGACGTCGCCGGCGAGCAGGCCGCGCCCGGCGCGCAGCATGGCGACATAGGCCTCGAGGCGGGCATCGACGGCGCGCACGACGCCCTCGGCGTCGTTCTTGAAGCGGAGGTGATCGCGCTCGCGCGCGGCGTTGGCGGTGTAGTAGGCCGAGACGGCGGTCAGCGCCAGCGTCGAGACGAGGATGAGCGCCGGGACCCAGGTCCAGCGACGGGGGGCGGGCGTCTGCACGGCCGCGAGCATAGACGAGGCGCGCCCGCTGTGCGACAGGCCGGTGCGTCAGCTGGCCGAGACGACGAGGAGTCCCCCGGCGAGCGACGCGGCGCCGCCGGCGAGGCGGAGCGGCGTCAGCGGCTCACCGAGCCCCAACCTCGCAAAACCAATCGTGAAAACGGTCGTGAGCTGGTTGAGCGTCGCCGCGGTGTGGACGTCGGTGTACTTGAGCCCGCCGAGCCAGAGGATCATCGACACGTAGGTGCCGACGACCGCCGCCGCGAAGAGCCCGCGCCCGGCGCCGCCGGGGCGCAGCGCGGCGAAGTGGCGCGCGCGGTCGCGGCGGGCGCCGACGAAGAGGGCGAGCGCCGCCGTGCCGGCCAGCAGGCGCACCGTCGTCACCTCGATGAGGTCGCCGCGGTTCAGCGCCGGCTTGGCCATCGTCACCGCGACGGCCATGCACAGGACGGCGAGGAGCGCTTGCGCCACGGCCCCGAGGGGCGCGGCCGCGCTCCGTCGCCCCGCGCCGAGGGCGAGCGCGACGCCGCCGATGACGAGCGCGGCGCCGGCGAGGAACAGGGGCGAGGGCGTCTCGCGCAGCCACCAGACCGACAGCCCGATGACCGCCGGCGCGTAGACGCACTCGAGGATGGCCAGCAGGCCGGCGTCCATGCGCCGCAGCGCGGCGAGGTACAGCGAGTCGGCCACCGCGATGCCGACGACCCCGCTGACGGCGAGCGCCGCCCAGTCCCACGGGTCGCGCCCGAGGTCGAAGCCGCGCCCCAGGAAGGCCAGCGTCGCGCCGAGGAGGGCGAGCGCGACCACGTTCTTGTAGAGGTTCATCCCCTGCGCGGTGACGCCCGACGCGGCGCGCTTGAAGAGCACCACCGAGAGCGCCCAGGAGACGGCGCAGCCGATTGCGAGGGCCTGTCCGATCATGTGGGGCGGCTCGTACACGGAAGGCCGCGCCGCGGCCAGCGGCCGCCGCCGGACGCCCGCGGCGCGGCGTCGCGGCGGTGGCCGGCGACGACGGCCGGGTGCGCGGCGCGCGGCCCGCGGTCACTGGCAGACGACGCCGGCGTCCTCGAAGTGACCGCAGTTGTGGATGCCCCAGCCGTTGTGGGGGCACTGATCGAGGCGCGCCTCGGCGCCGCCGCAGGCGACGTTGTCGAGCCAGATGGCCCCCTCGCCGGGGCCGAAGCCCGCGAACGAAAGGGCGACGGCGTCGGCATCGGGCAGCCCCAGCTGGCGGCAGACGGCGCGTGCGTCGGCGTCGTCCCAGCCGTCGTCGCACACCGTCCCCCACTCGCCCTGGTGGCAGACCTCGACGCGGCCCTCGGTCGCGTCGACGCCGTCGGCGAGGCGCAGCTCGCCGTCGGCGCAGCCCGCCCCCACGGCGGCGACGTCGACGCTCAACGTGAAGGGGCCGCCGTTGACGCCGTACCCGTCGACGACGACGAAGTAGAGACCCGCTTCGAGCGTGCCGAAGAGGCCGGATCCGAAGCCGCCGGGCGGATCGCTGTCGTCGTTGCAGCCGAGCTCGGTGGCGGCGTCGGCGCAGGCCGCGCGGAGGTACAGCACCGTGTCGAAGCCGACGACCTCGACGGCGACGTCGGATCGCTCGTCGAGGCGGAGCGTGTAGACGATGTCGGGCGCCGCCCCGCCGCCGCATCGTCCTGCGAGCGCGTTGGCGCGGCCGTCGGTGGTGCCCTGCATGATGCCCCCGCCCGCGGGCAGCGGGATCGCGTCGGCGCAGCCGCCGCCCGGACCGGCCCCACACGGGCCCGGCGAGACGTCGAGCGAGAAGGCGCCGCCCGGCGCGCCGAAGCTGTCGACGAAGACGTAGGCGAGGCCGGCGCCGGCCGCCACGTCGACGCGCGAGGCGAGGCCGAGGCCGGCCGTGTCGTCGTTGCAGGCGAGCTCGGAGGCCGGCGCGCCGCAGTCGCTGCGGACGTGCAGGACCGTGTCGACGACCGACCCCGCGGTGCTCAGGCAGACGGGCCCGAGCGCGGGGTCGAGGGCGAAGACGACCTCGGGGCCGGCGCCGGCGCAGGTGCCGCTCACGGCGGACGGCGCGCCGGCGGTCGTCCCGCGGAACACGCCGAAGTCGCCGATGGGCGCCGGGCGGTCGCAGGAGGACGGCGGCGCGACGACGCAGGCGCCCTCGAGACAGCGCTCGCCGGCGATGCAGTCCGCGTCGTCGTCGCAGCGCGGGGCCGGGACGCAGCGCCCGCCGAGGCACAGGTGGCCGGCGGGGCACTCCGCGTCGGCGGCGCAGCCCGGCTGGCAGGCGCCGTCGAGGCAGCGCTCGCCGTCGGCGCAGTCGGCGTCGGCGACGCAGCCCGGCGGAGGCTCGGCGCGGCAGCGGTCGTCGACGTCCGCGAGGCGCTCGCAGCCGTGGACGCAGACCTCGACGGGCGCCCAGGCGCCCGCGGCGCACCAGAAGAGCGTGCCGCGCGGCCGGTCGGCGCCGTCGCCGCAGTGCAGGCCGTCGCCCCCAGGGCAGGCCGGCGGCGGCGCGCCGCACGCCCCGGCGCTCACCGTCAGGACGTAGTCGCCCGCGGCGTCGGCGGCGACGCCGTCGAGGAAGACGATCGGCGCGCTGTCGAACGGGTGGATGAAGACCTGCGACTGCGGCGCGACCTCGGGTCGGTCGTCGTTGCAAGAGAATTCGGATGCCGGATCGTCACAGGTCCCGCGCAGGTAGAGCACCGTATCGAAGGCGGACCCGGCGGTGCTGAGGCACACGGGTCCGAGCGCGGGGTCGAGCACGAAGGCGGCCTCGGGCGCGTCGCCGCCGCACGTCCCGCGGGTCGCGGCGGGCGCCCGCAGCGTCGAGCCGCGGTACTCGCCGAGGTGGTCGAGGCGGACCGGCGCGTCGCACGCGCTCCCGGGCACGGGGCTGCAGAGGCCGCCGGCGCAGGTCCGGCCGGCGGGGCAGCCGGCGTCGTCCGCGCAGGGCGGCGGGCGGCAGCGGTCGACCTCGCAGCCGTGGGCGCAGACCTCGAGCGCGCGGGGGCCGTCGACGTCGCAGACATAGAGCACGCCGTCGTCGCCGCAGGACGGCCCGGGGCCGAGCGGGCAGCGCGGGACGCAGCGCCCCGCCTCGCAGCGCGCGTCGGCGGCGCATCCGGCGTCGTCGGCGCACTCGGCGGGGCCGCAGGCGCCGTCGCGGCAGAGGCCGGCGCCGCAGTCGGCGTCGACGACGCAGGCGGGCGCGCAGAGGCCGGCGCGGCAGACCTCGCCGTCCGGGCAGCCGTCGTCGCCGGCGCACGGCGGCACGCAGGCGCCGCCGTCGCAGACCAGGCCGTCGCCGCAGCCCGCGTCGCAGGACGGCGCGCAGAGGCCGGCGCGGCAGACCTCGCCGTCCGGGCAGCCGTCGTCGCCGGCGCACGGCGGCACGCAGGCACCGCCGGCGCAGACCAGGCCTTCGCCGCACGCCGCCGGCTCCATGCAGCCGGGGACGCACGCGCCTTGCCGGCACGCCTCGCCCGCCCCGCAGTCCGCGTCGCCCGCGCAGCCCGCCACCGACGGCGTACATGCGCCGTCGACGCAGCGGAGTCCGGGCGCGCAGTCGGCGTCGCCCGCACAGCGCGGCGCGGCGGCCACGCACGTGCCGTCGGCGCAGGACTCGCCCGCGTCGCAGTCCGCGTCCTCGACACACTGGAGGATGCGCGGCCCGCAGCGGTCGTCGGCGCACGTCTCGCCCGCCGCGCAGTCCGCGTCGGCGCGACAGCCGCCCGCCGGCCGGGCGACGCAGCCCCCGCCCTGACACCACTCGCCCTCGGCGCAGGCGTCGTCTCGCTCGCAGCCGGGCGCCGCGTCGGGGTCCGCCGGGGCGCCGTCGGGGTCGACGACCGGGGGCGCCGCGTCCGCGGCCGGTCCCGCGTCACCGGGACGTGTCACCGAGGCGTCGCGCACGGGCGCCGCCCCGCCGCCACCGGCGCCGCCCGAAGACACGCCGTCCTCGGCCGCGCAAGCGGCGACGAACAACCCCAGCGCCGGGCCCCACGCGCGTCTGAAGGTCCGCATCGTCTCCCCCGTCCACCGAACCGGCTCAGTGTGCGACCGCCGTGGAGACGCCCGCAAACTCGTTCCGATACGATGCCGCCCATGCGCCCCCTCGTGACGTCGCTGTGGCTCCTCCTCGTCTCCGCGTGCCGCCTCGCCGACGCCGGCGGCGGCGCCGCTCCGACGCCGCCGTCCGCCGACGCGCCCGCTCCCCTCGAGTACGTCGAGCGCGTCACCGCCGGCGGGCGCCCCGAGGACACGCTGCCCCTCGTCATCGCGGTGCACGGCCTCGGCGATCGCCCGGAGCGCTTCGTCCGCCTCCTCGAGGAGCTGCCCTTCGCCGCGCGCGTCGTGGCGCCGCGGGGCCCGACGCCGCGCGGCCGCGGCCACGCGTGGTTCCCGGTGGCGAAGCTGCCGCCCGTGCCCGACGATCCCGCGCGGGAGGCGGGCATCCGCGAGAGCGCGGCGAAGCTGGCCGAGCTCGCCCGCTGGCTCGCCGCGCACCGGCCCACGCGCGGCAAGCCCGTGATCACCGGCTTCTCCCAGGGCGGCATCCTGAGCTTCGCGGTGGCCGCCCACCACCCGGACGCCGTCGCCGCCGCCCTGCCCGTCGCCGGCGCGCTGCCCGCGTCCCTTCGTCCGGCGCGCGCCCCGTCGGTGCCCGTGCGCGCGTTCCACGGCGAGGCCGACGACGTCATTCCGTTCGCCGCCGGCGACGAGACGGTGAAGGCCCTGCGCGCCGCCGGCGCGGACGTCACGCTGCGCGCCTATCCCGGCGTGCGCCACGCCATCCCGCCGGCGATGCGCGCCGACCTGTACGCGGCGCTGGCCGAGCTGCTCAGGTGAGGCGGGACCGGCTCGCCGCCTCGACCGGCAGCTCCTCCGGGGCGTCGTCGGTGGGGGCGACGACCGGCTTGCGGCGCCCGCGGCGCCCGCGGCGCAGGTCGTCGAAGAACGAGTAGGCGACCGGCACGATGAGCAGCGTCACGAGCAGCGACAGCGCCTGACCGACCACGATCACCTTCGACAGCGCCGCGCGCGACGCCGCGCCCGCCCCCTCCGCGATCGTCATCGGCGCCATCGCGGCGATCAGCGTGAGCGTGGTCATCAGGATGGGCCGCAGACGCGCGCGGTTCGCCTCGAGGATGGCGTCGCGCGTGGCCATGCCCCGCTGGACGAGCGTGTTGGTGTAGTCGACCTGCAAGATTCCGTTTTTCTTGATGATTCCAAGCAGCATGAACAGGCCGAACACCGAGTAGACGTTCAGCGTCTCGTGCGTGATCAGCAGCGAAAGCAGGGCGAACGGCAGCGTCAGCGGCAGCGCCATGAGGATGGTGACGGGGTGCAGGAAGCTCTCGAACTGCGCGGCGAGCACCATGTAGACGAAGAGCAGAGACAGCGCGAGCGCGAGCAGGAACTCCCGGCCCGTGTCCTCCATCACCTTCGCGTCGCCCATGAGCTGGACGTCGTAGCCCGGCGGCAGGTTCAGCCCGGCGACGATCTGCTCGACGCGCTTCACGCCGTCGCCGAGCGCCACCCCCGGCGCGGGGTTGCTCGAGACGAACACCTGGCGGACGCCGTTGTAGCGCAGGATCAGCGTCGGCCCCTTCGCCTCGGCGATCTGCGCGAAGTTCTCGAGCGGCACGAGGGCGCCGCTGCGCGACCGGATGGGCAGGCGCCCCACCGACTCCATGCCGGCGCGGTCCTCGGCGCGCACCCGCAGCCAGATGTCGTAGCGCTCGTCGCCCTCGCGGTACGCCGAGACCACCTCGCCGCCGACCATCGTGCGCAGCGCCTCGGCCACCTGCTGCGCCTCGATGCCGAGGTCGGCGGCCTTGCGCCGGTCGATGTCGACGTGCAGCTCGGGCAGTCGGTCGAGGCTGGGGCTGCCCACGTCGACGAACTTCGGATCGGCCCGCAGCTCCTTCAGCAGCTTCTGCAGCGTGACCTCGAGGGTCGGCAGGTCGGGGCCCCGGAGCGCCAGGCGCAGCTTGCCGCCGTATCCGCCGCCGCCGATGCCGCTCGTGTTGAGCGAGCGCACCGTCCCGCGGACATCGGGGTAGCGCCGCAGAAGCTGCCGCGCCTTGTTCATCACGTCGGTCTGGGAGACCGCGCGCTGCTCGAGCGGCTTCAGCGCCACGTAGACGTTGGCGCGCGTGGCGACGCCCGACCCGCGGCTGTCGCCGATGGTCATCAGCACGTCCTGCACCGCCGGCAGCTTCGCCACCTGCGCCTCGATCTCGCGCATGACCGCGTCGGCGCCGTCGAACGCGGTGCCGGTGGGGTGCTCGATGGTGATCTCGAACTCGCTCTGATCGTCCTCGGGCATGAAGTCCTGCCCGACCTTCCCGAAGAGCGGGATGGTGGTGCCGACGATCGCCAGCGCGGCGACCACGACGATCAGCCGGTGGTCGAGCGACCACCGCACGAGGCGCACGTAGCGCGCGTCGAGCCACCCGGTCAGCCGGTCGGCGAACCGGGACAGCCGCCCGCCGTGCGCGTGATCGCCGCCCCGCAGGAAGCGGGACGCCAGCATGGGCGTCAGCGAGAGCGAGATGAACAGCGACACCAGCACCGCCACGGCCACGGTCACGCCGTAGCTGTTGAAGAGGCGCCCGATCTCGCCGCTCATGAACGCCACCGGCAGGAAGATCACCACCAGCGAGAGCGTCGTCGCCGAGACGGCGAGCGCGATCTCCTTGGTGCCTTCGACGGCGGCCTGCATGGCGGAGATCCGCCGCTCCACCATGTGTCGGTGGACGTTCTCGATGACGACGATGGCGTCGTCGATGACGATGCCGACCGCCAGCGTCAGCGCCAGCAGCGTGATGTTGTTGAGCGTGAACCCCAGGGCGTGGAGCACGGTGAACGTGGCGATCAGCGACGCAGGGATGGCCACCGCGGCGATGAGTGTGGACACGACCGAGCCCATGAAGAGCAGCACCGCGAGCGACGCGAGGATGCCGCCCAGGACCAGGTGCACGCGCACCTCGTCGGCGCTCTTGCGCACGAAGACCGAGCTGTCGCGCAGCACCAGCATGTCGGCGCCGGGCGGCAGCAGCGAGCGCATGCCGTCGAGGCGCTTCTGGATGGCGTCGGCCGTCTCGACGATGTTCGCGCCCGTCTGCTTCTGCACGACGAGCGTGACCGCCTCGCGGCCGTTGAGGCGGGCGACGCCGCGCACCTCCTCGGTGCCGTCTTCCACCGAGGCGACGTCGCGCAGGAAGATCGGCGCGCCGGTCTGCGGCGCGGTGCCGAGCACGATGCCCTCGAGCTCGGCCACGCTGCGCACGCGCGCCATCGTGCGCAGCACGTCCTCGCGCTCGCCGCGGGTGATGCGCCCGCCGGGGATCTCGACGTTCTGCGCCTGCAGCGCCCGCTTCACGTCAGTGGCCGTGATGCCGTAGCCGGCGAGCCGGTCGGCGTCGAGCCAGACGTTGATCGCGCGCCGGCGCCCGCCCTCGACCGTCACCTGTCCCACGCCCGGCGCGGTGCCGATGCTGTCCTTCAGGCGCGTCTCGGCGAACTCGGTGAGCTCCCGCAGTGACTGCGGCCCGGCGAGCGCCACGGCGAGGATGGGCGTCGACTCGCTGTCGAACGTCGAGATGAACGGCGGGTCGGTGCCCTCGGGCAGCCGCCGCACCACCTGCGCCACCTTGTCGCGCACGTCCTGCACGGCGGCGTTGATGTCGCGGTCGAGCGAGAACGTGAGGAAGACCATCGAGCGGCCTTCGCGGTTGACCGAGCGCATCTCCTCGATGCCGCCGATCGTGTTGAGCTGCTCCTCGATCGGCTGGGTGACGGCGGTCTCGATCTCCTCGGGGCTCGCGCCGGGCAGCGTGGTGAAGATCGTGGCGGTCGGGCGCTCGATGTCGGGCAGGAGGGCCACGCCGAGGCGCGTGTAGGAGATGGCGCCGAGCGCCACGAGCGCCAGCGACATCATGGTGGCGAAGACCGGCCGCTTGACGCTGACCTCGGCGAGGTTCACTTCGCCGCCTCCGAGGCGGGCGCCGCCGGCGCGCCCGTGTCGACCTGCACCTCCGCGCCGTCGAACAGCCGCGCCACGCCGGTGATGATCACCGGCTCGCCCGCCTGCACCGGCCCGCTCACGAGCGCGTCGCCGCCGCGCTTGCGCACGACGCGCACCTTGCGCTCGCTCGCGCGGCCGCCCTGCTCGACGAAGACCTTCACCACGCCGGCGACGTTGACGACCGCCGGCTCGGGCACCGCGAAGACCTGCTCCGCGGCGCCCAGCGCGATCTCGGCGCGGGCGAACAGCCCCGGCTTGAGCCGCCCCTCGGGATCGGGGATGCGCGCCTCGACGGAGAACGTGCGGGAGGTGGCGTTCACGTCGGGCGCCACGCGGGTGAGCGTGCCCTCGAGCGTCTTCCCGGGCAGCGCGTCGCTCGTGGCGCGCACGACGGCGCCCGGCCTGACGACGCCCGCGTAGCGCTCGGGCACCTCGCCGGTGAGCTTCAGCGGATCGGTGACGACCACGCGCGCCACCGCCTGGCCCACCCGCACGAACTCGCCCGGCGCGACGAGGCGCTTGCTGACCGCGCCCTCGATCGGCGAGCGGATCACCGCGTCCCGCAAGCGCTTTTTCGCCATCTCCGCGGCGGCGCGGCGCGCGTCGACCGTGGCGACGGCGCCCCGAGCTTCCTCGAGGGCCGACTGGAGCGCTGCCTCGGCGGTCGCCACGCGCGTCCGCAGCGCGTCCAGCTCCGCCGCCGAGGACACGTCGCGGCGCATCAACTCCTCGCCCCGCGCGAGGTTGCGCTTCGCCTCGTCGAGGTCGGCCCGCGCCCGCCGCACCCCCGCGTAGGCCTCGGGATCGAACCGGCCGGGCGCCGCGCCGAGGCGCGCACGCGCCTGCCGGTGCTCGGCGTCGGCCTGGTCGGCGCGCAGCTTCAGATCCTCGACGTCGAGCTTCACGAGCGGATCGCCGGCCTTCACGCGGTCGCCCATGTCGGCGACGATCGCCTCCACCGGCGCCTCGACCTCGGCGGCGAGCGTGACCTCCTCGGCCCCGGCCAGCGTGCCGCTGATCTCGACGACCTGTGCCATCTCCTCGGTCCGCGCGGGCGCGGTGCGGACGACGACCGGTCCCGAGGGCTTGCCGCCGCCCTTGGGCGCCTCGCCGCCGCCACCACAACCGAAGAGCAGCACCAGGAACAGCAAACGCTTCACCGGGTCGCCTCCCGCCCGTCGAGGATCCGCCCACCCACAATCCGGTCGAGCCTGGCCAACGAGACCGCCACGTCGAGCGCCGCCCGCACCCGCGTCGCCTGCGCCTGCGCGAGCTGCGCCTGCGCGTCCGCCAGCTCCACCGCGTCGCCTGCGCCCGTCTCGTAGCGCGCCTCGGCGAGGCGCAACCCCTCGTCGGCGCTGCGCTCGAGCGAAGTCGCCGCGTCGAGGCGGCTCTGCGCCTCCTGGGCCGAGAGCAGCGCGGCGTCGACCTCCAACACCACGGATCGCTTCAGATTTTCGAAGTTCGCGGCCGTGGCGTCCCGCAGCGCCTCGGCCTCCCGCACCCGCGCCGCATCGGCGCCGCCGGCCACGATCGGCACCGTCACCTGCGCGAGCGCCTGCCAACCGGACTCCATGTCGCCCGGCTCCGGTCCGCGGAAGCCGACGCTGCCGCTGGCCGAGAGCGTGGGCCAGTAGTGCGCGCGCGCCGCCTCGACGGCCTGCTCGCTGGCCTCGAGGCGGGCCCGCGCGGCGCGGATCTCGGCGCGCCGCTCGAGCGCCCGCTGGCGCGCGGCGTCCACGGGCGGCAGCTCGGCGGGCGCGCGCGTCGGCGGCGGTGCCAGCGTCGTCCCCGCCGGCAGCGCCGCCAGGCCGCATGCGCTCGCGAGCTGCGCGATGGCGAGGGCGCGGCCGTTGGTGGCCGCCACGAGCGCCAGGCGCGCGTTCGCCACCTCGACGTCGGCCCGCGACAGGTCGAACCGCGGCCGCTGCCCCACCTGCACGCGCGCGTCGGCCCGCTTGCGCTGCAGGTCGGCGCGCTGCAGCGCCTCCTCGGCGGCCTGGACGAGCTCCGTGGCGGCGATGGCCGTCCGGAAGGCCGCCTCGGCCTCCACCTCGAGCCGCTCGCTGGCCACCTGCGCCTCGGCGTCGGCGGCCTCGTTGGCCGCGCGCGCCGCCTGGAACTGGTTCAGCGTGCGCCCGAAGTCCCAGAGCGTCTGCCGGGCGGTGATCGCCGCCGTCCACGTCTCGAGCCCGCCGGTGAAGCTGTTCGTGCCCGCGCGCGCCGCGCCCGCGAAGCCGCCGTGCACGGCGCTGGCCGATGCCTCCGCCGAGATCGTCGGCAGAAAGCCGGAGAAGCCGATCGCGCGGCGCGCCGCGGCCGCGGCCTCCTGCGCGCGGGCGGCGGCCACCTGCGGGTGCTGCGTGCGCGCCGAGCCGCGACAGGCGTCGAGCGTCAGCTCGGCCGCGGCGGGCGCCGGCACGAGGAGGAGCGCCAGGATCCATCTTCGCGTGCAAAACATGGGGTCACGGGTATTGCGTGTTTCCCTGAGGTCGTGCAAGTCGCGTCCGCCTCCGCGCGCCGTCCGGGCGGCTTCAGGCCCCCGCCGCCGCGACGCCGTGGCGCCCGCGACAGGCCGCCCCGGCGCTCCGCGGCGGCGCCGGACGCTGCCGGCGCGCATGAAACACGTGTCCGGACGCGCGCTGTTCCGCGCCGACGACGCTCGCGGCTCAGAATTCGGCGGTCTCGCCCGGCTTCATCAGGCGGAGACGCTTGTCGCCGGCGAAAGCCTTCGCCACCGCCGCCTCGTCCGCCAGGACCGGGAACGTGCCGTAGTGCATGGGCACGATGACCTTGGGCTGGAAGTACTTCTTCACGGCGAGGGCCGCGGTCGTCGGATCCTGGTTGTACGGACCGCCGCCGGCCTGGAGGAGCAGGATGGTGGGCGCGTGGACCTCCTGGATCAGGCTCATGTCGCCGAAGATCCAGGTGTCGCCGGTGTGATAGATCGAGCGCCCGTCGGCGAACTTCACGACGAAGCCCACCGGACGCCCGCCGGGATCGCTCGAATGCAGCGCCGGCACGAGGTGCACGACGACGTCGCCGACCGCGAACCGCCCGCCGACGTTGCCGCCCGCCTTCTGCTCCGCCGGCACGTCGAGCTGCTCGATCTGCTCGAACACGCCGATCACCTTCGCCTTCGTGGCCCTGGCGAGCGGCGCCGCGTCGGCGGCGTGGTCGGGGTGCGAGTGCGACACGAGGATGGCGTCGAGCTTGTAGCCGTCGAGCTTCTTCCGCTCCGCCGGCGTGGCGGGGTTCTGCGTCAGGAAGGGGTCGACGAGGAGCCGCGTGCCGCCGGGCGAGACGATCTGGAATGCGGCGTGGCCGAGCCAGGTGACGGCGATCCTGCCGTCTGCCGCGGGCTTCTGCGCCGCGGCGGGGGCGCTCGTCACGACGAGCAGCAACAGGGACGAGAGCAGCGAGCGCATCGGACCTCCGTCGGCCGGTCAGTTGCTCCGGTGGTGCGAGGTGAGGTCCACGAACTCCGCCGGGCGGATGTCGTAGGCGCGCATCTTCTCCCACAGGTTCTTGCGCGAGATCTGCAGCATGCGGGCGGTGCGCGTGCGGTTGCCGCCGCAGTGCCGCAGCGAGCGCACGAGGTGCCCGCGCTCGAAGTGCCGCACCGCGTCGGCGAGCGGCGCCGGCGCGTCGCCGTCGAGGCTGGGCGGCGGCATGTCGGCGCGGACGCCGATCTCGGACGGCAGGTGCTCCACGTCCACGTCCCCGCCGCGCGCCAGCACCACCGCGTGCTCGATGGCGTGCTTGAGCTCGCGCACGTTCCCTGGGAAGGCATGCGCCAGGAGCGCCCGCCACGCGCGGTCGGTCATGCGTGGGACGCGGCCGCCACCGGCGTAGCGCTCGAGGAAGTGCTCGACGAGCGGACGCAGGTCCTCGCGCCGCTCGCGCAGCGGCGGCACGTGCAGGTCGAGCACGTTGAGCCGGTAGTACAGGTCCTCGCGGAAGCGGCCTTCGGCGACCATGCGCCGCAGGTCGCGGTGGGTCGCCGAGAGCACGCGGACGTCGACGCGCACCGGCCGGCTCGCGCCGAGCGGCTCGACGCAGCCCTCTTGAAGGACGCGCAGCAGCTTCGCTTGTGCCATCTGCGACAGCTCGCCGACCTCGTCGAGCAGCAGCGTGCCGCCGTGGGCGGCCTGGAAGCGGCCGACGCGCCGCCCGATCGCGCCGGTGAAGGCGCCCCGCTCGTGCCCGAACAGCTCGTCTTCGAGCAGCGTGTCGGGGAAGGCGGCGCAGTTGACGGCCACGAACGGCCCGCCGACACGGGGCCCGCGATCGTGGAGCGCGCGCGCGACGAGCTCCTTGCCGCTGCCGCTCTCGCCGAGGATGAGCACCGTGGCGTCGCTGCGGCCGACGGCGTCGATGTCGGCGAGCAGCCGGCGCATCACTTCGGACCGGGCGACGAACGCCGGCTCGTCGCCACGACGGTGGACGTGGGCGCCGGCCGGCGGTGGAACGTCCGTCGCGCCGGGATGGGTGGTCAACATGCCCGCTGCCTCCTGAGTGGCGCTGGTGCGCCGGTCGAGCGTCTCGCGCTTTGCTCCCCCAACCTCCAGGACAGGGGGCATAGTGCATCGACTTCGCGCCGACAATCAGGGTTGCGCCGAAACGCGCGGACGTGTTTCCCGACGGTCACGGATCCCGCGCGGCTGTGATACAAGACGCGCCCATGCGCACCTTCGCCCTGCCGCTGCTCGGACTCCTGCTGACCGCGTGCGACGAGACGCGCCACGCGACCCCCACCGACGCCACGTTCCCCGACGTGCCCGTCGTCGACGCGCGCCGCGACTTCGGCACCGCGCCCCCGGGCGACGCCGCCGCGCCCGACGACGCCGCGCCCGACGACGCCGCGAGCGCCGCCGACGCGGCGCCGGCCGACGCGGCGCCGGGGTCCTGCGGCGACAGTACTGCGATGGACTGCTGAGCCCCGGAAGTCAGCGCAGGGGTTCGCCCACGCGCGCCCGGCGGATGAACTGACCGCCGCCCGTCTTCGGCATCCGACCCTTGTCGACCACCACGCGACCGCGCGAGAGCACCGTCTCCGACCAGCCCTGAATCTCGATGCCTTCGTAGGTGCTGAAGTCGACCTTCATGTGATGCGTGAACTCGTTGTTCACGCTGATCGTCTCTTTGCGGTTGGGATCGAAGACGACGATGTCGGCGTCGCTGCCCACGGCGATCGTGCCCTTCTTGGGGAACAGACCGAACGTCTTCGCCGCCGCCGTCGATGTCAGCTCCACGAAGCGGTTCAGGGAGAACCGGCCCTCGACCACACCGCCGTGATAGATGAGGCTCATGCGGTTCTCGACGCCCGGCGCGCCGTTCGGGATCTTCGTGAAGTCGTGACGGCCGAGCTCCTTCTGGTCCTTCATGCAGAAGGGGCAGTGGTCGGTGGCGACCGCCGACAGATGCCCGAACTTGAGACCCGACCAGAGCACGCCCTGGTTCCACTTCTCGCGCAGCGGAGGCGTCATCACGTACTTCGCGCCCTCGAAGCCCGGCGCGTCGTAGTGGTCGATGTCGAGGAACAGATACTGCGGGCAGGTCTCCGCCTGCACGTCGATGCCGCGCATGCGGCCGAGCTTGACCTGCTCGAGCGCGTCGGCGCACGACAGATGCACGATGTACAGCGGGACGCCGGCCACCTCGGCGATCGAGATGGCGCGGTGCACGCCCTCGGCCTCCATGCGCGTCGGCCGCGTGTGCGCGTGCCAGCGCGGCGACACCTTGCCGTCGCGGATGGCTTCCTTGATGATCTCGTCGATGACGATGCCGTTCTCGGCGTGCATGCAGATGCGCGTGCCGTTGTCGCCCGCGCGCCGGAACGTGCGATAGAGCGTGGCGTCGTCGGCGTAGAGCACGCCGGGGTATGCCATGAACAGCTTGTAGCTGGTGATGCCCTCGTCGGCGAGCTTGTTCATCTCCGGCAGCCGCTCGTCGGGCATGTCGGTGATGATCATGTGGAAGGCATAGTCGATCGTCGCCTTCCCCTCCGCCTTGGCATGCCACGCGTCGAGGCCCTCGATCGTCGAGCGCCCCTTCGTCTGGATGGCGAAGTCGATGATCGTCGTCGTGCCGCCGAACGCCGCGGCGCGCGTACCGCTCTCGAAGTCGTCGGCGGAGACCGTGCCGCCGAACGGCATGTCGAGGTGCGTGTGCGGGTCGATGCCACCCGGGATCACCAGGCGGTCGGTGGCGTCGATCACCGTGTCGGCGCCGACCTTCAGGTCGCGGCCGATCAGCGCGATCTTCTCGCCCTCGATGTAGACGTCAGCGTAGTAGTCGTCGACCGCGGTGATGATGCGGCCGTTCTTGATGAGCACCGACATGGGCGTCCCCTCCGTCGCGCGAGACGTCCCGTCGTAACACGCTCCGGCGCCGCGGCCAACCCCCGGCCGGAGGGCCGGTGCCTCAGCTGGCCAGCACCTGCGCGAGGCGGAAGAGCTCGAGGTCGAGCGGCTTCGTGCGGCCGACGATCTCGTCGTGGGGCGTGGTGCCCACCTGGCCCCGGACGAGGCCGACGAGGACGCCCTGCTCGCCGCGGGCGAGCGCGTCGACGGCGCCGGCGCCGAGGCGGCTGGCGAGCAGGCGGTCGAAGGCGCCGGGGTGCCCGCCCCGCTGCACGTGGCCGAGGATGGTCACGCGCAGGTCGAAGCCGATGCGCTCCTTGTGCGCCTTGAAGTGCGCCCCCAGCGTGCTCGCGTTGCAGCTGGCGCCCTCGGCGACCACGACGAGCGCGTGCGCCTTGCCCCGCCGGTAGGCGTCGGCGAGCTCCTCGGCGACGCGGTCCGGCGAGGTCTCCACCTCGGGGATCACCACCGCCTCGGCGCCGCCGGCGATGCCCGCGACCACCGCGAGGTAACCGCAGTCGCGCCCCATCACCTCGACGAGGAAGGCGCGCTGGTGCGACGACGCCGTCACCTTGAGGCGGTCGATGTTCTCGAGCGCCACGTCGAGGGCCGTGTCGACGCCGATGGTGATGTCGGAGCCGAGCAGGTCGTTGTCGATGGTCGAGGCGACGCCGACGACGGGCACGCCCTCCTTCCAGAGGGCGTGGGCGCCGGTCTGCGAGCCGTTGCCGCCGATGACGACCACCGCGTCGACGTCGTGGGCGCCGAGCTCGTGCACCGCTCGCTGCCGGCCCTCGGGCGTCTTGAACTCCGGGGCGCGGGCGGTGCCGAGGATGGTGCCGCCCCGCTCGATGATGCCGCCGACGTCTCGGGCGCCGAGCGCCCGCATCCGGCCCGCCATGAGGCCCGCGAAGCCGCCCTCGACGCCGAGGACGTCCCAGCCCCTCTCCTGGGCCGCGCGCGTGACCGCCCGGATGGCCGCGTTCATGCCCGGCGCGTCGCCTCCGCTCGTCAGCACCGCGATACGCTTCATGAGTCCTCCCGCATAGAATGCGCCTCCATCTTGGTGGGACGACGAAAGGACCCGCAATGATCCGCCTGCCCGACACGAACGATCCCGCGCCGTACGTCGCCCGCCGCCGGCGTCTCGCGGCGCTGCTCGGCGGGCGGCCGGCCCTCGTCGCCGCGGGACTGCCGCGTCCGCGCAACTACCGGGCCAATGTCTACCCGTACCGGGCCTCGAGCCACTTCCTCTATCTCACGGGGGCATCGCTGCCGGGCGCGTTCGTGCTCGTCGACGGCGACCACGCGACGATCTACGCCGAGCCGGCCGCGCCGGACCACGCGCTCTGGCACGGACCGACGCCCGGCGCCGACGCAGTCGAGGCGGCGACGGGCTGTCCGGTGCGGCCGCTCGCGGAGCTGCCGGCGGCGATCGGCGAGCGCCCCACCGCGACGCTGCCGCCGCCGGACACCGCGACCGC
Organism: Myxococcota bacterium; assembly: GCA_963169045.1. Classification (GTDB taxonomy): domain Bacteria; phylum Myxococcota_A; class Bradymonadia; order UBA7976; family UBA1532; genus CAUJDF01. The sequence goes on along the minus strand of CAUJDF010000075.1, from coordinate 33,868 downwards.
CGAGGTGCTCATGGCGTACGTCGGGCACCCGCTCGCCGTCGACCCGCCCTTCCCCACCGACGAGGTCCTCTTCGACGCGATGATCGCGCTGCGGCTCGTGCACGACCCCGCGGCGCAGTCCGAGCTGCGGCGCGCCGCGGCGGCCACGGCGGCGGCGCACCGGGCGGGCATGCGCGCGACGACCGCCGGCGCCCGGGAGTGGGTGGTGCGCGCCGCGATGGAGGCCGAGATCGTCGGCCGCGGCATGTCGCACGCCTACAACCCGATCGTGACGGTGCACGGCGAGGTGCTCCACAACGACGTCCACCATCACACGCTCGGCGACGGCGACCTGCTGCTGGCCGACGTCGGCGCCGAGACCGGCGGCGGCTGGGCCGCGGACGTGACGCGGACGTGGCCGGTGACGGGGCGCTTCAGCACGACGCAGCGCGAGATCTACGGGGTGGTGCTGGAGGCGCAGCGCGCGGCGATCGCGGCGGTGCGGCCGGGCGCGCGCTACCGCGACGTCCACCTGGCGGCGTGCCACGCGCTCGCGGCGGGGCTCGTGGCGCTCGGCATCCTGCGCGGCGACGTCGCCGAGCTGGTCGAGGACGACGTCCACGCGCTCTTCTTCCCCCACGGGATCGGGCATCTGCTCGGGCTCGACGTGCACGACATGGAGGACCTCGGCGACCGCGCCGGATACGCGCCGGGCCGCGCGCGCTCCGACCGCTTCGGACTGCGCTACCTGCGTCTCGACCGGGACCTTTCGCCCGGCATGGCGGTGACGATCGAGCCGGGCTTCTACCAGGTGCCGGCGCTGCTCGAGGACCCCGAGCGCCTGCGCGCCGCCGGCGACCGCCTCGACCGCGCCCGCCTCGCGCAGTTCGCCGACGTCCGCGGCATCCGCATCGAGGACGACGTGCTCGTCCGCGACGACGGCGCCGAGGTCCTCACCGAGGCCGTCCCCAAGGCGCCCGACGAGGTCGAGGCGGCAGTGGGTATGCGCTGACCCGGAGGCTCGACCCGGCGCCGCGCCCTTCCGTTCCGCGACCGCATCGGCGGCGACGGAGGGCGAGGGCGTGGATCGACTGGACGACTTCTGGACGCTCGCGGGCGACGAGATTCCGCCCGGCTTCACGCTCCCGCCCTCCGCGCCGGCGACGGACGGCGCGCCCATGGCGTTCTGCGACGTGGCGCTCCCCTGGGACGAGACGCCGCCACTGCCGGTCGTGTGGCTCGATCCCGCCGACGTCGTGCTGATCGAGGAGCCGCCGACGCGGGCGACGGCGGAGGCGATCGGCGAGGCGCTCGGCCGCGCCCCGACGCCCGTCCCCCTCGAGGCGCGGGCGACGGGCGGCGCCGCGTCCTCGGGCGGGCCGCCGCCGGCGGGGAGCGGTTCGGCGCCGCCGGGAGACGGTGGGCCCAGGCGCCCCTCGCACGAGGGTCCGGCGGCGCGGCTGCGCGCGCTGCGCGACGGCGCGCCGCCGGTGCGGGCCCGCGGCGCCGCGCCGACCCCGGCCCCGCCCGTCGCCGTCACGCCTCCGACCCCGGCCCCGCCCCGCGCCGTCACGCCGCCGGCCCCGGCCCCGCCCCGCGCCGTCACGCCGCCGGCCCCGGCTCCGCCCCGCGCCGTCACGCCGCCCGCGTCCACCCCGGCGGGCGAGGTCGCGCTGGCCGAGGCGCCCGCCGCCACACCGGCGCCGCCACACCGGCGCCGTCGCCCGACGTCGCTGGATGCGCCCCACTCCAGCATCTCCCGCGACGGACCGGCGGCGCGGGCCCTGCGCGCCGCCCGGCAGGCCGAGGCGCCGCCGATGCGGCCGGCGCCGACGGCACGCTGGCGGGAGGTGCCGGCCGCGCCACGCCGACGCGTCCGGCGGGGCTTCTCGACGGCGGCGGCCCTCGCCACGCTCCTGGCGGTGGTCGCCTTCGCCGCGCAGACGTGGCGCGTCGCGGCGGCCGACGAGGCGCTCGAGGGCCAGCGGCTCGTCGGCGAGCGCCTGCGTCATGAGCTCCAGCGCGCGGACGCGTCGACGGCGACCACCCTCGCGCAGCTGCGCGGCGCCACCGGCGAGCCGCCCGCCGACCTGCTGGTCGTCGCCGACGCGCCGGCGCCGCTCGCCGACGCCGACACCGGCCGCGCCGTCCGCGAGCGCCTCGCCGCCATCGAGGCCGCGACCGCCTCGGTGGCGGCAGCGCGCGATGCCGCCCGCGGAGAAGGCCGCGCCCTCGCCGCTCAGGTCGGTGACACGGAGCGCCGGCTCGCGGCCCTCATCGACCGGCAGCACGAGGTGCTGGCGCGCCTCGAACACCGCTTCGGCGACGCGTCCGCCCCCCCGCCGACCGGCGAGCGGCACCCCGGCCACGCCCTGCGCTTCGACGACCCCGCGACCACTCTCGCCGCCGCCACTCCGCGCTGATCACCCCGGCGGCTCGAGCTCGTCGAGCGGGACGTAGTACTTGCGGTAGTGATGGCCGTCGTCGTAGCGGGCGCCGTCCGCCGACTCGACGAGCACCGTGGCGCGCTTGGTGATCCGGTTGATGAAGCCGGTGAGGCGCCGGCCCTCCCACCGGAAGGCGACGCGGTCGCCCAGCCGCACGCCGTGGCGCGCCAGCGCGCGCTCGCGGGCGGTGACCAGCTCGTGCGTGAACCCGCGGTGGCCGAAGAGGCGGGCGGCGAGGTCATGGAAGCGCGGACGCTCGCAGCTCGACGCCCCCCACGCGAGGAACTCGCAGAGGTGGATGAGCTCGTGCTCGAAGATCCGCAGCAGCGCGTCGAGCCGGTCGTGGCACTCGAGGCCGACCACGGTGACGGTGCGATGCACGTCGTGGAACGTCTGGAACAGCAGCGTCGTCGACACGGCGATCTCGAACTCGCGCAGCTCGCCCTCGCGCCCGCGCCGCCGATACACGGTCGTGCGCCCGCCGGCCCGCGTCATGCGCTGCGAGAGGCGCAGGAAGAGCGGCCCGCCGCCGGGCCCCTCGAGCGCCCGCTTCAGGTGGCCGGCGAAGAACGTGTCGTCGTACAGCCGGAAGAGGCGGCTCAGGTCTTCAGGGGCGATGCGCCGGAAGTCGCCGCTGCCCAGGTGCCGCGATCCCGCGAGCAAAGCCTCGTAGATGGTGAGCGCGCGCGCCTGGATCTCCTCGGAAGCCAAGGAGAAGTGACGAAGGTGGACCCGGAGGTCGGAAAGACCCGTGGCATGCGCGGCGTCGCTCACGGGACCTGATCGATAGTCGGGGCGAGCGGGATCGTCAACGGGGACGACGACCCGGCGGCGCCGCCCGCGGCTCACGAGCCGCAGCAATCCTCGGGGACGTCGCCCAGGGGGCGCGGCTCGCACGCGACGACCCGACCGCGCGCGTCGAGCGCGATCGCGCAGCACGCCTCGAGCATGGCGCGCAGCTTCGCCCGGCCGCGCTGGACGCGCGACTTCATGCCCGAGAGCGACAGGCCGAGCATCTCGGCGGCCTGCTTCTGCGTCAGGCCCTCGAGCTCCGTGAGCGTCACCGCCTCGCGATACGGCGAGGGCAGCAGCGCCACGAAGTACGAGAGCGAGCGCGCCAGCTCCGCGGCCACGACGTCGTCGTCCTCGTCGGCCGGCGCCACGGCCTCGGCCGGCGCCGCGGCCGCGAGCGGGTGCCGCGCCCGCGCCCGGCCGTGGTCGGCGATCGCGCTGCGGGCCACCGCGTACATCCACGCCGGGAGGCGCTCGGTGTCGCCGAGAGCGGGCAGCCCGCGGTGCATCCGTAGGAGCACCTCCTGCAGCACGTCGTCCACGTCCGCCTCGCCGGAGACGCGGCGGGCGATGAACGGCCGCAGACGCGCGGTCAGCGCTTCCCAGGGCGCGGGGGCGCAGGCGTTCATGCGCAGCAGCTCGGCCCGCAGCAGCCCTGCTCGGCCTTGCGCGCCTCCAGGGTCGCCGAGGCGACGAGGTCCTCGAGCCCGCGGCCGGGGAACCACTGGGCGATGACCTCGCGGCTCTCCGGCTTCACCGCCACGCGGACGGAGGCGAAGCCCGCCGCGCGCAGCATCGCCTCGAGCTCGGCGACCTTGGCCGCGCCCGCCACGCAGCCCGTGAGCGCCGAAACCTCGCCGCGCAGCGCCTCGGGCAGGTCCGCCGTCGCCACCACGTCCGCGACGGCGAGGCGCCCTCCGGGCTTGAGCACCCGCCACGCTTCGCGGAAGACCTGCGCTTTGTCCGGCGACAGGTTGATCACGCAGTTGGAGAGGATGACGTCGACGGTCGAGTCCTCGACCGGCAGGTGCTCGATCTCGCCGAGGCGGAACTCGACGTTCCCGAGGCCCAGCTGGCGCGCATTGGCGCGGGCCTTCGCCACCATCTCCGCGGTCATGTCGACGCCGATGACGCGACCCCCGGGGCCCACGCGGCGCGCGGCGAGGAAGCAGTCGAAGCCGCCGCCGCTGCCCAGGTCGAGCACGGTCTCGCCGTCGCGCAGCGCCGCCATGGCCTGCGGATTGCCGCACCCGAGGCCCATGTTGGCGCCTTCGGGCACCGCGGCCAGGTCCTCCTCGCTGTAGCCCAGGTCCAGCGACGCGGCGGGGTTGGCGCCGCAGCAGCCGGGCGCGCAGGCGCTCGACCCGGCCACCTGCGCGTAGTGCTGCCGGACCGCGTCACGGATCTCGTCGGGCGATTCGTTCTTCATCTCTCGACCTCCTTCTACCCCCGTAGACGGAGACCTCCCCGGAAGGACGCAAAGAAGGACGTAAAGAATGCCGCATCGTATCCGACGTGAGGACCGGGATCCGGCGGCGCCGTCACGGTCCGGCGTAGGGCGGCCCCTCGACGATCTCGTCCTGCTCGAACGAGATCTCGATGAAGTCCTGGGTGGCCCGGCCGCCGGGCCGGTAGGCGGTCTCGACGGCCTCGAAGGCGACGCCGTGGCTGTTGATCCGCACCGGAAGCACCTGCAGGCGGGTGTGGTGGCGCACGCGCGTGACGGTGCGCTCCGGCGGCAGCGGCAGCTCGGCGCCGGAGACGAGCCGGTAGGTCTCGTCGCGCGTGGCCTGGGTCGTCGTGAGGCACACCAGCTTGTCGCGGTCGACGACGCGGCCGTCGACGGTGAGGTCGGCGACGGCCCACCAGGCCGCGTAGGCCCACATCTTCGGCAGGAGCGGCAGGCCGGTGCCGGTGTCGCCGTGGATGGGCGCGCCCCGCAGGATGCCGCCCTGCGTCTCCCATCGTGGGAAGGGCGGCATCACCGTGCGCTTCGGGTGGACGCGATACCTGCGGCCGTCGGGGTCGGTGAACGTGATGTCGGCGAGCGCCGCGTCCGGCGTGTCGTCGAGTCGGGCGCCCTCCCGGTCGAAGCCGATGCGGTCGTAGAGCTTCACCTCGAACGCGCCGCTCACCGGGACGGCGTGGTCGCCGGCGGGCGTGGGCACCGCGGTGGCGGTGTAGCGCAGGCCGTCGGCGCTGGTGCCCCGCATGGCGAGCGGGACGCCGATGGGCAGCGGCCAGCGGCGCAGCACGTCGGCGACGTCCGTGGGCGTCGCCGACGGGATCTCGGCGGTGAAGCGCGGATCGGCAGGCGTGCCGAACGTGGCCTCCTCGAGCGCGCGCGCCCCGGGCAGCACCCAGTACACGACGCGCCCCGGCGGCTGGCGCACGACGATGCGCGCCTCCGGCGCGACGACCGAGAGCAGCCCCACGACCATCAGAGCAGGACCCATGCGCGTTCCCCTCCGCAGGACCGGCCGCCGACGGGGATGCCGGAGCAACCGAAGTGCCAGCGGTCCACGAGAAGAATGTGAGGCGTTCCGCCCCGAAACCCCGTTGGCGGGGGTGGGTCACTCGTGCATCATGGGACACCGATGATTCCCCGACTCCACGACACCCTCGAGGTCCGGGCCGCCGCGCCCGGTGAAGACGGAACGAACTTCGTCGTCGTCGACGGCACCGGCGCCGAGCGATTGCGCGTCGACGAGCCCGCGCGCTTCGTGCTGCTGCAGCTCGACGGGTTGCGCACGTTCGCCGAGCTGGCGGCCGCCTTCCGCCGCGAGTTCGGCCGCGACCTGAGCCCGGCGCGGTTCGCCGAGATGCTCAAGGGCCTGGCCGACGACGGCCTGCTCGTCCCCGAGGGGCGCGGCCTGCGCGCCCTGCGCTACCTGCGCGCGCGCGGCGTGTCGTACCGCGGCCCCGGCCGCGAGCGGCGCCAGCCCGACCGCGCCGGCGCCGGACGCCGCGGTGACGGGCAGCGCGCGCTCGCGTTCGACCAGGCCGTCTACCTCGTCAACGAGGGCCGCCTCGAGCACGCCTGCGCGCTGCTCGAGACCCTGGCGCGCGAGCGCCCGCGCGACGTGCGCCTGCGCGTGATGCTCGGCCACCTGCGCTTCCTGCTCGTCTCCGAGCAGCGCAGCGACCTCGCGACCGACCGCCGCGACGTGGAGTGGGAAGCCTTCGACACCGCGCTCGGCGAGCTGCTGACGAACGGCACCTGCCCGCGCTGCGAGCTGCCGCTGACGATCGAGCTCGGGTCGTCCAACCGCTGCGGCGCGTGCGGCTCGTCGTTCAGCAACTACCTGTTCGCCCAGACGTCCCGCCGCGCCACCCGCTGATCACTTTCCGAGGCGCCCGTCCACCGAAAAGCGACCGGCGCCGGTGAACAACAGCGTCGTGAAGGCCCCGAGGTAGAGCAGCGCCTTCTCCTTCGTGCCGAAGGGGTCGTCGGCGTGCGCCACGAACCCCGCGACGCACATCGCGACGATCAGCGGGACGGCGGCCACCCGCGTGAGGAGGCCGACCGCGACGAGCGCCGCGCACAGGAACTCGGCGAAGACGAGCGCCCCGTACATGACCTGCGGCCCGAGGCCGAGCGGATCGCCGAGCGGATCCTTGAAGCTCGCCGCCCTCTCGCCGAACGCGGCCAGCTTCGACCAGCCGTGCCCGGCGGCCATCATGCCGCCCATCGCGAGCCGCAACAGCAACAGACCGATCGAGGCCCCCGTGCTCTCGACGCCGGGGTTCGCCAGGCGCTTGAGGAACGCCATTCGTCGTCTTCCTCTCGGGTGTGGAGGCGACGACTCTACCTCAACTCTTGCGGGGGGGCGCGGCGGGCTCCTTGCGCGGACCGGGGCGCCAGGGCTCCACGGGGTCCGAGCGCGTCTCGAGGAAGCGCGCGAGGCGGTGGAAGTCGGAGCCGCGCTCGATGAAACGCACCTGCGTGCGCAGCGTGTCGGGGTTCACGAGCTCGGCGAACGGCACGTAGTGCAGCGAGAGCTGGCCGACGATGCTGACGAGGTGGCCGTCGAGGTCCTCCTCGACGAGCGCGCGGTAGGCGCCGATCCCGAGCTGGCTGCCGAGCATCACGTCGAACGCGTGGGGCGCGGCGCAGCGCGACTCGTAGCCGATCTGCAGGCCGGTGAGCTTCTTCGCCTTGCCGGTCCGCTCGAGGTAGCGCTCGGCGACCGTCTTCGCCACGAGCTTGCCGAGGTCCATGCGGCCGAGCGAGAGGTGGCCGTGCTCGTCGCGCGGCACGTCCTTCAGGTGCTTGTCGGAGAGCAGCTCGGCGAGACCCTCGGCGATGACGATCACGCCGTAGTGCTTGTCGCGCCGCTCGCGGGTGATCATCACGTTGACGATGCGGTCGGCGAGGTCGACGAGGTCGAGCGGCTTGTCGGTGTCGACGTCCTCGACCCCGATGACGAGGCTCGCCTCGCCGGCGATCGCCACGCCGTACGACAGCCAGCCCGCCTTGCGCCCCATCGTCTCGACGACGAAGTAGGAGCTCGTCGACTTGGCGTCGGCGCGCAGGTTCTCGAGCTCCTTGGCCATCACGTCGACGGCCGTGAAGAACCCGAAGGTGAAGTCGATGCCGTGATAGTCGTTGTCGATCGTCTTGGGGACGTGGACGATCTGCACGCGGCGGGCCTCGGCCGGCAGATGTTTCTGGAAATTGTGCAGCAGGTTCGCGGTCTTGAGCGTGTCGTCGCCGCCGATGGAGATCAGCGCATCGATCTCGAGGTCGACGAGCGCGTTGTACACGTTGCGCAGCCGGCTCGTCTTCTCGGGGTCGTCGAGGTCCTTCGGGCCCTCGATGCCCTTGCCGGGGTTGGCGCGGGCGGTGCCGATGATGATGCCGCGCGTGTTGCGCAGCCCCGAGACGTCGGCGGGCCGGAAGGTGCGGTAGTGCACGTCGGGCAGCAGCCGCCGCGAGATCGGGTGGTAGTCCTGCAGGTTCGAGTAGCCGTGGAAGAAGCCGATCGCCTCGCGGCCGTCCTCGAGAAAGGAGGACACCGCGGCGGAGATGACCGCGTTGGCCGCGGGCGCCGGACCACCCGCGAAGATGATGCCCACGCGCTTGACGTGATTGCCCTTGGGTACGCTGGCCATGCCGTCTCGCTCCGTTCCGTCGTCACAGCGCCGACAGTCTAGTGACACAGGGGAGCGCCAGAAAGCGGCAGGGATCGGGCGGATCCGCTTCGTCGGCGCTCGGGGGATGCGTTAGCGTCTCCGGCATGCGTGGACGGAAATGGGCGATGGCGGCCCTGCTGCTGGCCGGCGGGTGCGACGACGGGGGCGGTGGCGGCGGCGCACGGGACGCGGCCGCGACGAGTGACGGGGCGGCGGGCGATGCGCGCGTGGCGGACGCGGCGCTCCCGCCGGCCGACGCGGCGGTGGACGCGGCGCTCCCGCCGGCCGACGCGGCGGTGGACGCCGGACCGGGCCGCGACGCAGGGCCTCCGCCCGACGCCGCCTCCGCCGACGGTGCCATCCCCGACGGCGCCGTGCCCGACGCCACCCGAACCGACGCGGCGCCCCCCGACGGCGCCCCAGCCGACGGCGCCGCGCCCGACGCCGCCCCCGCCGACGCGGCGCCCCCCGACGCCGCCCCCGCTGACGGCGCCACGCCCGACGCCACGCTGCCGGACGCCGCGCCCCCCGACGCCGCCCCCGCCGAGTGCGCCCGCGACGCCGACTGCCTCGGCTTCCGCCGCTGCCTCGAGGGCGTCTGCGCCGAGCCTGAACCGAGCCCGCTCGCCGGCGTCGTCGTGCTCAACGAGATCCTCATCGACGGCGCCGCCGACGAGGACGCCAACGGCGACGGCGACATCGACCGGACCGACGACGAGTTCGTCGAGCTCGTCAACGCCGGCGACGCCGCCGCCGACCTCTCCGGCTGGCTGCTGGTCGAGACCGACCTGCTCGGCGTCCCGCGCCACGTCTTCCCCGAGGGCACGCGCCTCGCTCCGGGCGAGGCGATCGTCGTCTTCGGCGGCGGGACGCCGTCCGAGGCGCTCGAAGCCCTGCCCGGCGTCACCTTCGCGGTCGCGAACGCCGCCGATCCCGCGTTCAGCAACGGCCTCAACCTCGACGACGCCGGCGACGTCCTGCGCCTGCTCGACGCCGGGTGGCGCGAGGTCTTCACCTTCGCCTACGGCGACGCCTGCGCCGCCTGCCTGCCGACGCTCGCCGACCGCGCCTACACACGCGATCCGGATGTCGCCGGCCCGTTCGTGCCTCATCCCGTGACGGTCTTTTCGCCGGGGACCCGTCTCGACGGGACGAGCTTCTGACCGGGGAGATGAGGTAGAGTTACGGGTCACCATCGGGGGTGCTCATGCGTCGAACGCTCGCGTTGCTCTGTCTCGCCCTCAGCGCGTCGCCCGCCCTCGCCCAGGAGACCAACTTCAGCCGGGACGTGGCCACCGCCATCGACCGCGGGCTGGGCTGGCTCGACGCGGCGGGCGCCTTCAACAACCCCAGCAGCGCCGGCGACGCCGCCGGCCTGACGGCACTCGCGCTGCTCGAGAAGCGGCAGAGCGCGGATCTGCGAGCAGATCCGGTGGGTTACGCCAACGCGACCCCCGAAGACCGCCAGCGCCTCGACCGCGTCATGGCGTACATCATCAACCGCGCGACGAACGCCGGCTTCTACGCCTACCGCGACGGCGGCGACCTCATGGCGCTGTCGGTGTACGTGCGCAGCGGCGGTCCCCAGCGCGACCAGGCGCTGGCCGCCATCCGCAACGTCTTCGACCGCATCGTCGCCAACCAGAACAACGCCGGCTACTGGTGCTACAACAACGGCGGCTGCAACGACTCCTCGACGACGCAGCTGACGATGGCCGGCATCGCCGCCGCCCGCGGCGTGTTCGCCGACGGGAACTTCGGCGACGCCGGCCGCCTGGCCCAGCTCGATGCGGCCGCGGCCCGCTGCCGCCAGGGCTACGCCAACAACGGGCGCAACGACAGCGCCCTCGACGGCGTGGAGCGCGGCCACGGCTACAACGCCGGCAACGCGAGCAGCTACCAGCAGACCGCCTCGGGCCTCTGGGGTCAGATCATCGGCGGCGCCGATCTGAACGACGGATCGGTCCAGGGTTACCTGCGGTGGCTGCGCAACCGCTACAGCTATGCCACGACGGCCCACGCCAACGGCGGCTGGCAGCACTCGTACTACTACTACCTGTGGTCGTCGGCGAAGGCCTACACCTTCATCGAGGACTCCGGCGTCAACCCCCAGCCGGGCCACCTGACGACCAGCGACCTCGGCATGCTGCCGCCCGGCGACGCGCCCGGGTTCGGCGGCCGCCAGCTGCACCGCGATCCGAACGGCGATCCGCGCGTCCCGCAGATGGGCGGCGACGGCGCCGGCTACTACGCGAGCATCCACGAGCCCGCGCGCTGGTACTACGACTACGCCTACACCCTGATGACGCAGCAGGCGGGCAACGGCCAGTTCAATCCGCCGGCCGGCAACAGCCGCTGGAACGAGTACTCGGCGCAGTCCTACGCGCTGCTCGTGCTCGAGCGGTCCGTCGGCGGCGGCTGTGTCGACACCGACCAGGACCGCATCTGCGACGTCGACGACAACTGCCCGGCCGTCGCCAACCCCGACCAGGCCGACGGCGACGGCGACCGCGTCGGCGACGTCTGCGACAACTGCCCGCAGGACGCGAACCCCGACCAGGCCGACAACGACGGCCGGGACGACGGCGACGGCCGCGGCGACGCCTGCGAGTGCGTGCCCCGCCCCGAGGAGTGCAACGGCAGCGACGACGACTGCGACCGCGCGATCGACGAGGGCGACCCCGGGGCGGGCCGGCAGTGCGAGACGGGCCGCCCCGGCCTGTGCGGGAACGGCCGGACGTTCTGCGCCGACGGCCGGATCGGCTGCGAGCCGCTTCAGGACGCGGGCGAGGAGGTCTGCGACGGCCTCGACAACGATTGCGACGGGCAGATCGACGACGTGCCCGGCGTCGGCGATCCCTGCGATAGCGGGATCCCCGGCGCATGCGCGCCCGGCCACCTCGCCTGCGACGCCGGCGGCGTCGTGTGCCTGTCCGACGTGGCGCGCGGCGGCGAGATCTGCGACGGTCTCGACAACGACTGCGATGGCATCCCCGACAACAACGTGGTCGGTGACGGCGAGGCCTGCGCCACCGGCGAGCCCGGCGTGTGCGCCGAGGGTCGCCGCGCCTGCGTCGGCGGCCAGTTCGGCTGCCAGCCGGGGGCCGAGGCCGACGCCGAGCGCTGCAACCGGCTCGACGACGACTGCGACGGCCGCGTCGACGAGGGCGTCCGCAACGCCTGCGGCCGCTGCGGCGAGGCCCCCGCCGAGACCTGCGACGGCGTCGACGAGGACTGCGACGGCACCACCGACGAGGAGGCCCCCTGCCCCGACGACTTCATCTGTCGCTGGGGCCACTGTGTCGAGCGCTGCGCGGCCAACGAGTGCGCCGGCAATCAGATCTGCTCCGAGGGCTACTGCGCCGATCCCTGCGACCTGCTGCAGTGCGGCGAGGGTCAGGTCTGCCGCGGCGGCGCGTGCGTCGACCCCTGTGAGAGCGTCCAGTGCGGCGCCGGCGAGGTCTGCCGCGACGGGGACTGCGTGCGCGACGATTGTTACGAAGCGGGCTGCCCGGACGGCCAGCGGTGCGTGAACTCGGTCTGCGAGCCCGATCCCTGCGTCGGTCTGTTCTGCAACGAGGGCGAGTTCTGCCGCGACGGACGCTGCGTGCCGACGTGCGCCGACGTGAGCTGCCCCTTCGGCGAGTCGTGCCGCGACGGCGTCTGCGTGGCCGACGCCTGTGTGGCCACCTCCTGCCCCGACGGCGAGGTGTGCCGCGACGGCCGGTGTGGCCCCGACGTGTGCGCCGGCATCGAGTGCGGACCCGGCCAGCACTGCGCGGACGGCCTGTGCGGCCACGACCCCTGCCACGGCGTCCAGTGCCCGCCGGCCGAGGCGTGTGTCGTCCGCGACGGACAGGCCCAGTGCGAGGCCGACTGGCTGTCGCCCGAGACGCCCACCGACGGCGGCGTGGGCGGCAACGACGGCGGCGTCGACACCGACGCGAACGTCGTCGGCCTCGATGACGGCGGGCGCAACGTGGTGAACGCCGACCTCGGCCCCCACGCCGACGCCGCCCCCACCGGCGCCGACCCGGTCAGCGAGGGCTGCGCCTGCGACGCCACCGGCGGCTCGAGCGCCGCCCTCCCGTGGCTGCTCGGCCTGCTCGCCCTCCGCGTCCGCCGCCGCCGCGCCTGAGGCCCCCTGCGCCCCGGACGACGGGCGCCCCGCGTCCGTCGTTCACCTTCTTCGGGCGCCGGCCCGCCGCCACAGCCCCCACCCGACCACCAGGAGCCACAGCGGCGCGCCGCCCGCGGCGCCCGTCGACGAGCACGCCACCTCACGGCCCGGGTCCGACACCTCGATCGGCGCGGAGGGCGGCCCCTCCCGCCCCGAGGCGTCGACCGGGATGATGCGCAGGGCGAACGACACGGACTCCTGGGCGTCGTCGGCGCCGTCCCCCCAGGTCAGGCCGATGACGCCGCCCTCAGGGCGGACGGGCGCGGTGGGCAGCGTGACGCCGTCGGGGAGCTCGCCGTCGACGAGCTCGAGCCGGTAGCCCATCGCCTCGGGCCCGGTGCGGTCGTCCGCCGGCGCCACGACGTGGAGCGCCACGCGGCCGAGATCGTCGCACGACGTCGACGACTCCCCTTCGCAGCCGCCGCCCTCGGGGCCGCGGCCGCGGCGGATGTCGACGCTCACATCGCGCACCTGGGCCGGCGGCGCCTCGTCCTCGGGATCGGGCGCCGTCTCGTGCGTCCGGTAGCTCTTGAAGGAGCACGCGAGCGCCGGCCCGGCCCACATCGTCAGCAGCCACGCGGACGCGACCCGCTTCATCGCCCTCTCCTCCGTGACGGCGCCGCCCTCGGCGCGGTGGCGTGCCCGAAACTTGCACCGCTCGTACACCGCTGTCTACGCGGAGGCGCGTCCATGGGCGAGCTGGTCGAAGATCTGGGCGGACCGGCGGTCGAGCGGGCGGAGACGCACGCGTCCTGGGTGTTTCTGGACGGTGACTCCGCTTACAAGGTGAAAAAGCCGGCGAACCTCGGCTTCCTCGACTTCTCGACGCCCGAGAAGCGGCGCCTCGCCTGCGAGGCCGAGGTGCGGCTGAACCGGCGCCTCGCGCCCGACGTCTACCGCGGCGTCGTGCCGATCACGCGCAGCCCCGATGGCCGGCACCGCCTGGGCGGCGACGGACCCGCCGTCGACTGGGCGGTGCACATGCGCCGACTGCCGGACGAGCAGCGCGGCGACGTGCGTCTTCGGACGGGCCGCCTCGACGCCGCCGATCTGGAGCGCGTGGCGGCCACCCTCGCCGCCTTTCACGCCGACGCCCGCTGCGACGACGAGACCGCGCGCTTCGGCACCGCGGACGCCGTCGGCGTCAACGTGCGCGAGAACTTCACACAAACCCGCGCGACAATTGGGGAATTCCTATCACCGGCGCAGGCCGCGGAGGTCGAGGCCTGGCAGCTCGGCTTCCTCGGGCGGCACGCCGCGCGCTTCGACGCCCGCATTGCCGCGGGCCGCGTGCGCGACGGCCACGGCGACCTGCGCCTCGAGCACGTCTACTTCGAGGACGACGGGCGCGTGACCATCCTCGACTGCATCGAGTTCAACGATCGTTTCCGCTACGGCGACGTGTGCGCCGACGTCGCCTTCCTCGCCATGGACCTCGCGGCGTTCGGCCGCGCGGACCTCGCCGAGCGCTTCCTCGCCGCGTACGCCAGCGAGGCGCAGGACTACGACCTCTATCCGCTCGTCGACTTCTACGAGAGCTACCGCGCGTTCGTGCGCGGCAAGGTGCGGTCGATGCTCGCGACCGCGCCCGACGCCGCGCCCGCCGTCCGCGCCGCCGCCCGCGAGGACGCGCGCCGCGCCTATCTGTTGTCGCTGGCATCGGAGCGCCGCTCGCTGCTGCCGGCCACGTGTGTCGCCGTCGGGGGACACATCGCCTCGGGCAAGAGCACCGTGGCCGCGCACCTCGCCGCGGAGATGGCCGCGCCCGTCGTCGAGTCGGACCGCACGCGCAAGCACCTGCTCGGCGTGCGTCCGACCCGTCCGGTGCACGAGGGCGCGTGGAGCGGCGCCTACGACCCGCGCTTCACCGCCGACGTCTACGCCGAGGTGCTGCGGCGCGCCGGCGCGGTGCTCGACTCGGGGCGCCCGGTCGTGGTCGACGCCAGCTTCCGCTCGGCCCGCCAGCGCGCCGACGTCCGCGACCTCGCCCGTGCGCGCGGTCTGCGCTTCGCCTTCGTGGAGTGCCGCGCGGCGCCCGAGGTGTGCCGCGCCCGCCTGCGCCGCCGCGCCCTCGGCCCGTCGGTGAGCGACGGCCGCCTCGAGATCTTCGACGACTTCGTGGCGCGCTGGGAGGCGGTGACCGAGCTGCCGCCCGAGGAACACATCGTCCTCGACACGGCCCGTCCCCTGTCGGAGTCGCTCGTGGCGCTGCGCGCGCGGCTGCCCGTCTGGCCGCCGCGCCTCGTCAGAGGACGTTGAGGGTGAGGCTGAAGAGCAGGCCGTTCTGGATCTGCCACTCCTCGACGACGAGCGGCACGCGCTTGGCCGAGAACACGTACTCGATGGCGCCCCAGTCGGTGACCTTGAACCCGACCTTCGCCAGGAACTCCACGTTCAACGGCGACTCTTCCAGCTCCACGTCCGTGGTGGTCACGAACGGATAGAGAGCGTTCGCGTTCACCGTCCACGTGAGGTTGTCGTCGACCGCGCCCGTCGCCTCGACCTCGGCCTCGGCGCCGATCTCGGTGGAGTCCTCGAGCGGCTGTACTTCGATGGCGGCCGTCTCGGACTCGTCGGCGATCACGTAGCCGCCGCGCGTGAGGATCTCCTGCGCGCCCGCGCCGAGCTTGACCAGCAGCTTGATCTCCTTCTGGTCGTACGGCTTGACGAACGCGCCGAGCGACTCGCGGAGGATGAGGGGCTCGAACGCGCCCGCCAGGTCGAAGCCCGTGCGCGCCGGCAGCCCGGCGCGCAGCACCTCGGCGCCGTCGGTGCTCACCACGTCGACGACCTCGGCCCGCACGAGCTCGCTCGGCAGGATCTGCGTCTGGAGGCGGAAGCGTCCGAAGGGACCGACCCAGGGCAGCGCGGGCAGGTGATAGAAGTAGATGGACTGGAACTCGAGCTGGTCCATCGACTTGACGAACCGGTCGATCAGGGGCGTGCGCGTCTCCTGGTAGCGGAGCGCAAGCGTGTTGCCCCACTCGTGCGGCCCGCTGCGCAGCTCGAGCCCGCCGTCGAGCAGCACGCCCACGTTGACGGTGGTGCCCTCCTCGCTGCCGACGACGTTCGAGTTGTGGCTGAACGAGATGTTGCTGCCGAGCGACAGCTTCGGGAACCAGCCATCCTTCTTCTCTTCGGCGGCGGCCTCGTCGAGCGCCTTCTTCTGGACGTCCTCCTCGGGCGGGACCCAGTCCTTCGGCGGCTCCTGGGCCAGTGCCGGCGCGGCGAGCGACGCCAGCAAGAGGATCGATGACAACGGACGCAAGTACATCTCCCCCATCCCTCAGTTCATGTGCTGCATCAGACGAACGTGCTGCTCGGGCGCCGGGTAGCCCGCCTCGCCCACCACCTCGCGGATCGCCGCGTTGGTGTCGAAGTACACCTGCCAGTAGTGATCGTTGTGGCAGAACGGCCGCACCGCCAGCACCGGGCCGGCGAGCGTGAACGTGAGCACGGTCACGCTCGGCGCCGGCTCGGCGTTCACGTTGGGAATGGCGGCCAGCCGCGCCCGCAGGCGACGCATGGCATCGTGGATGTCGACCGCGTGCGCCAGCTGGGCCGTGAGCTCGACGCGGCGGTACGGGTTGGCGGTGAAGTTGTGGATGGTGTCGCCGAACACCTTGGAGTTGCCGATGAACGTGCGGACGTTGTCCGGCGTGTTCATCGTCGTCACGAACAGACCGATCTCGTGGACCGTGCCCTCGAGGCCGCCGACCCGCACATAGTCGCCGACCTTGAAGGGACGCAACACGATCATGAACACCCCGGCGGCGAAGTTCGACAACAGACCGGACCACGCCATCCCGATGGCGACGCCGGCGGCGGCCATGAGAGCGGCGAAGCTGGTCGTCTCGACACCGAACAGGCCGAGGACGGCCATCACGAGGACGACGTCGAGCACCACCCCGAGCGTCGAGTCGAGGTAGCGCACCAGCGTCGGATCGATCTTCTGACGTTCGAGCGCGCGCGTCGTCAGCTTGCGGGCGACCGAGATGAGCTTGCGGCCGACCACCCAGATGACGACCGCGCCGAGGACCTTGAGGCCGACCGCGGTGACCATCTCGATCGCGGTGTCGAGCCACTTGTCGAGCTTGTCCATCCAGAACTCCTCCCCAAAGTTGCCCGGGCTGGTTGGCCCGGGGAATGCCCGCACGCCTGCGGAAGCGGACACAGGATGGAGGAGATGCGGGTCTGTAGGAAGCGTCGCGCGGAGTTACCGTTTCAGCGTACTTTTCAAGGTGTGGCGGCGAGCAGCGCGTCGAGGCGCCTGGCCTCGGCGTCGAAGGCGGCCCGGGCGGCGTCGCCCAGCGCGCGGCGGTCGGTCCGGTGGTAGTCGAGCGGGTCGACGATCTTCCCCTCGCCGCGCTCGAGCTGATAGTGCAGATGCGGCGCGGTCGTGTGTCCCGTGTTGCCGGTGAGCGCGATGACATCCCCCCGGGCCACGCGCTCGCCCGCCTTTACCTTCGTGTCCGACAGGTGCAGGAACTTGGCGATGGTGCCGTCCTCGAGCTGCAGCTCGACGCAGTTGCCGTTCGAGCTCCAGTTCCAGTTGGTGCGCAGGACCGTGCCGTCCTTCGGGGCATACACCGGCGTGCCCGTGTTCACCTTGAAGTCCATGCCCTTGTGGGTCGGGCGGTCCTTCAGCAGGCTCGTGATCTGCTCGTACTGCTTCAGCGGCCCGTCGACCAGGAAGAGCGGCACCTCGGTGCCATCGGGGCGCCAGTAGCTGGGGTAGTCGTCGCCCTGCTGTTGATAGCGATAGGCGGTGAACGTCTTGCCGAGCTTGCCGGACGTGAAGCGCGCGACCGCGACCTGGTAGTCCTTCGGCGGTACGAGCCGCCACGCGAGCTCGAGGGCGTCGCCCTTCTGCAGGTCGCGGTTCATGTCGACATCCCAGACGAAGAGACGCGCCAGCTCGGCGGAGAGCGCGTCGCCGTGCTCGCCCGCGACGGCGGCCATGGTGCGGGCGATCGAGTGCTCGACCGTCGTGCGGACGACCGTCCAGTCGCCGGCGACGGGCGCGGCCGCCGGTGCCTCGGCGGCGGGCGCCTCGGGCGCGTCGGCGGCGACCGCCGACGCCGGGGCGACCGCCTCCGTGGCCGCGGCCGCGGCCGGCGCGGACGGCGGCGCCTCGCCCTTGCGCAAGAACAGCACGACGTTGAGCGTGATCGACGCGCCCAGCAGCACCAGCAGGACCCCCGAGCCTCGCATCGGACCTCCACACCGCCGGAACGATTCGGAAAAAGCGGCTGGCGCACAATGTGTGCGAAGCGGCGCCGGCGATCAAGGGGTGCGCCGCGAAGTCGCACGGGGGCGGCTGGCACGACCGATGCCACGACTCGTCGGTATGCGCAACCGACACCCCTGCGTCCGCCGCGCCACCCTCGCGGTCGCGGCCCTCCTCGCACTGCCGGCCGCCGCCGCCGGGCGCCCGCAGCCGCGGACCCTCCTCGGCGAAGCGCAGCGTACCGTCGTCGAGCCCGGCGACACGCTGCTCGACGTGGCCTGGCGACACCGCCTCGGCTTCCACGCGGTGCGGCGCCTCAACCCCGGTGTCGACGTGTGGCTGCCCGCGCCGGGCACCCCGGTCGATCTGCCGACGTGGCTGGTGCTGCCTGACGTCGCGCCGGAGCACCTCGTCATCAACATCCCCGAGATGCGCCTCTACGACTTCCGCGTCGAGGGCGGGCCCGACGTGTACGCGGTGGCCGTCGGCGGCCGCGACATCCCCACGCCGGTGGGGCGATTCCTCATCTCCGACCGCGAGATCGACCCGATCTGGGACGTCCCGCCACGCATCCGCCGCGAGCGGCCCCAGCTGCCGGCCCAGGTCCCCGCCGGCCCCGACAACCCGCTCGGCAGCCGCTGGATGCGCCTCGGCCACACGATCTACGGCCTGCACGGCACCGACACCCGCTGGGCCATCGGGCGGATGGCCACGAGCGGCTGCGTGCGCATGTACGACGACCAGGTCCGCAGCCTGTTCGAGCGCACGCCGAGCGGCACGCCGGTGCGCATCATCTATCAGCCGTACAAGTGGGGCATCGAGGGACGGGAGGTCTGGTTCGAGGCGCACCCGGATCTTTATGGGCGCGTCAGCGATCCCGAGGCCGAAGCGCTCCGGCTTCCGGAGGCGCTCGGCTGGCTGCCGCACATCGACCCGGAGGCGGTACGGACGGCGCTCGAAGAAGCCCGGGGCGTCCCGATCCACGTCGGGACGCTCCCGGAGGACGGGGCTACTTCTCCACGGACTTCTCGAAGATGACCTCCTGCCGGCGGGCCGAGTCCTCGGCCTGCTGAGCCGCGGTCTGGGCCGTCTGTTGCGCCTGCTGAGACATCTGCAGCGCCTGCTGCGCGTCCTGCTGCGCCTGCTCGGCCGTCGCGGTGACCTCGCTCACCCGGCCCTCCACCTGGTTCACGCGTTCCGACAGGCTGTCGATGCGGTCGTTCAGCTGGCCGAAGGACGGCTCGTTGTCCGGGAACTCCTCGACGGTGCAGGCGGCGAGGCCGAGGAGTCCGAGGCTCAGGATGCCTGCGCGGCGAAGTCCGACCCAGCTCATGGTTCACCTCCAATGGGGTCACGGTGTTCCTCGGTGCCACGGAATCGCAAGGCACATGCCAGCATCGGGGCTTCCGGAGTTGCCGGCACGGGCGTTGCTACCTCTCTTCCAGGCAGCGAATGACGACTGTCGAGAAGGAGTCGCACGATGTTGACCTGGGCCTTGATCTTCTTCGTCGTCGCGATCGTCGCGGCGATCTTCGGCTTCGGCGGCATCGCGGCCGCCGCGGGCGGGATCGCGAAGATCCTTTTCTTCGTCTTCCTCGCCCTCTTCCTGATCTCTCTGGTGGTCGGCCTCGCCCGCGGACGGGGGCCCACGACGCCGAGGATCTGAGCCCCGCCCGGCCCCGCGACCGGGGCCGGGCGCCCCGCCGACCCCACCGACCGCTCTCCTGTCTCGCCCTCCGGGTACCGAGAGACCCGCGAAGTTGACTCGACGCGCGAATGACCCGATCCCCTGTTCAGGGGAGCCGAAGGAGCGTCCGATGGCGACGAGCGGCACGGGAGGCGCGATCGAAGGGCGGACGGCGCCCGTGGACGAGCGGGTCCTGCTGGGGGTGACCGCCGACTGCGCCGACCTCGCCGCGGAGCTGGTCGAGACGTTCCTCGACGAGCTGCCCGCCGAGTGGGCGCAGCTCGGCGAGGCGGTGCGGCGCCGGGACGCGAACGGCGTCCGCGAGTCGGCGCACAAGCTTGCGGGGGCGCTCGGCCTGATGGGCGCGCGGCGCGCCGTGCAGCTCAGCCGCGTCCTCGAGCACATGGGGCGCGACGGGCGCCTCGACGACGTCGACAGCGCGTTCGGCGCCCTCGGCGGGAGCCTCGACGAGGTCCGGCCCGCCCTCGCCGACTGGCGCGACCGTCTGCGCGGCGGCCGCGCCTGATCCGCGTCACCGTCGCCGGTACGCCGGCGAAGCGTGCGTCAAGCGATTCCAGTACGGATACGGCACCTCGTTCTTCGGCACGAGCCACTCCTCGTCGCGGGCGGCCATCTCGGCCGTCGCCGTGAAGGGCTCGCGGGCCGGGTCGCGCAGGTTCACGTAGGTGGCGCCCTGCTCGAGCCGCGCGCCCGTCGGCAGGATGGGGATCTCTCGGAGCTCGTCGACGTCGAAGTCCTGGAGGAAACGCGAGATCTCCTTGATCTCGCTCGCGTTTCGCACGCGGGGCTCGACGTCCTCGGCGCGCTCGCGCAGGTTCTGGCCCGCCATCCAGTCGGGGTTCAGGTCGCGCTGGTAAGCGTCGGGGTGCTTGCGCACCTCCTGCGGCTTGACGTCGTAGCGCGTCATGTCGGCCTTGGTGGGTTCG
Organism: Myxococcota bacterium; assembly: GCA_963169045.1. GTDB lineage: Bacteria > Myxococcota_A > Bradymonadia > UBA7976 > UBA1532 > CAUJDF01. The sequence goes on along the minus strand of CAUJDF010000075.1, from coordinate 13,470 downwards.
GTGCGGCTGCGACTCGTGGCCATGTGGATGCCTCTCGGAGGGGGTTCCGGCGATCGGCTCGCAAGGGGGGTGCCACGGGCGGCGCAGGCGGTGCGCGAAGGCCTTCGAGGCGGGATGCCGCGGCCGGGGCGGATGGCCCCGCCGGGGGTCAGCGCTCGGTGACGGTGATCTGGAAGTTGCCGAACGAGGCGGCGTCGGGGCCGCCGGCGCCGCCCTCGAACACGAGGTCGCGGGCGATGGCGGCGATGACCTGGTCGGCGGCGGCATAGCTGATGCCCACGTACATCGTGATCGGCAGCTTCACGTCGCGGGCGACGACCGTGGGGTTGTCGACGTTGATGTCGTAGCGCACCCGGTCGCGCTGCTCCGGATCGCCCGGGACGACGAAGTGGGTGACCGGCGGGTCGCTCGGGATGTTGTCGGTCGTGTAGAGGTAGGTGTACGGGAAGCCCTGGACGTTCACCATCGGCCGCTGGGCCACGGTGGCGCCGTCGCTGCCGAGATTGCCGGTGAGCGTGAACGTGACCTCGCGCTCGTCGCCCTCGACGGTCGGCAGCAGGCGCACGCGCCACACGTTCTGCGCCGCGAACTCGCTGACCATGCGGAAGCTGTACGCGCCGACGTTGTAGTCGCGCTGGCCGGCGGACGAGTCGAGCTGCTGCTCGACGCCGCCGTGGCTGACGCGCAGCTGGCCGTAGCCGTCGAAGGCGTCGTTGCCGCCGTCGCTCCAGCCGTTCGCGTTCAGGTCCTGCCGCACGACCCACTCGCGCGGCTCGGCGGGCATGGCGATGGGCGCGCCGCTGCTGCCGAGCACCGACTGCCCGGCCCCGTCGACGAAGATGTAGTACTCGCCGGGCTGCGCCTGCTCGAGCGCGATGCGCGGCTCGGGCCGGCGCCGGTTGCCGGTGCACGTCAGCTCCGACAGCGGCTCCTCGCAGTCACGACGCACCGACAGCACCACCGGGAAGTCGGTCCCCGCCTCGTCGGCGGCGATCTCGAGCAGCGCCGGCCGCTCGAGCACGTACTTGAAGACGGCGTCGGGGGCGTCGCGGCCGCCGCACAGGCTGCGGAAGCCGTCGGCCCCGCCCTCGACCGTAGCGCCGCGGACCGTACCGTTGCGCTCGATGAGGGGCGCGTCCGCGCCGCAGGCCTGCACTTCGGGGCCGTCACCGCGCGCCTGGCAGCCGGGGTCGGCGGGCCAGTCGACGAGGCCATCCTCGTCGTCGTCGCGCCCGTTGGCGCACTCCGCGGCCTCGCCGTCGGCCTCGTCGCCGTCTTCGCGGTTCCGGCAGCCGGGATCGGCGAGGTCCGCGAGGCGGTCACCGTCGTTGTCGATGCCGTCGCCGCAGGCCGGCGGGCGGTCGGCGTCGCCGGTCTCGTCGCTCTCGGCGGCGAACGAGCAGCCCCGGTCGCGCGGGAAGTCGATCTGGCCGTCGCCGTCGTCGTCGACGGCGTTGGCGCAGGCGGGGGCCTCGCCGCGGTTCTCCTCGGTCGGGTCCGCCGCCCAGGCGCAGCCCCAGTCGGCGGGGAAGTCGATCACGCCGTCGCCGTCGTCGTCCTCGCCGTTGGCGCAGGCTGGCGCCAAGGCGGGATCGGCCTCGTCGCCGTCGATCGCCGCCTCGCAGCCGCGGTCGAAGGGCCAGTCGGCGACGCCGTCGCCGTCGTCGTCGAGCCGGTTGGCGCACGCCGGCGGGATGGCCGGATCGTCGGCCTCGTCCTGGTCGCCGGCGGCGACGCAGCCGGGATCGGCGGGGTAGTCGGTCCGACCGTCTTCGTCGTCGTCGCGGTTGTTGCCGCAGCCGGGGCGGCGCGGCGGGTCGCGCTCCTCGCGGTCGCCGCGGCCGAGGCAGCCGGGGTCGAGCGGGTAGTCGGGGCGACCGTCGCCGTCGTCGTCCAGGCCGTTGTGGCACGCCGGGACGACGTCCGGATCGGCCTCGTCGGTGTCACCCGCGGCCACACAACCGGGATCATTGGGGAAATCGACCGCGCCATCCCCATCGTCGTCGAGGCCGTTGCCGCAGGCGGGCGGCGCGCCCGGCGGGGGCTCACCCTCCGCCTCGTCGTCGTCGGCGGCGCAGCCGGTGTCCTCGGCGTCGACGTCGCCGTCCTCGTCGTTGTCCCGGCCGTCGAGGCAGGGCGGCAGACGGCCGCCCGCGCCGCCGCCGGCGATCATGTAGGCCATGAGCTGCCGGCTGATGTCGGAGAAGGCCTGCTCGCTGTCCTGCCAGTCGGCCTCGACGAGCCACAGGCGGCCGGCGTCGAGCTCGACGTAGCCCAGCGACACGGCGTTGGCGTTCCAGCCGCCGAGCGGCACGAGGCCGGGGATGCGGCTGATGTCGAAGCCGCAGCCGGCCTGTCCGGCGGGCACCGGGACGAAGACGTTGTCGATCCAGAACGGGTCCTGCGGGCTGAACTGCACCGCGGGCTGGACGTTGTCCTGGCAGTTGCCGTTGTTGCCGCCCTGGGGCACCTGGGCGTTGAACAGCGCGTTGTAGACGTCGTCGCTGATGTTGTACTCGGTGATGACGTTGCCGCCCTCGCTGACGTAGTCGCGGATGAGCGCGGCCCGCTGGCGCGCCTCGTTGATGCCGCCGCGGGTGATGAGCAGCGCCTGCACGGTGTCGTCGGGGGCGCAGCCGTCGGCGACGCGCAGCTCGGCGTCGGCGAGCTCGCCGACGAGGAACTGCTGGACGGGCCGCGCCGAGCCGCCGCAGCGCATCACGACCTCGCGCAGCGAGCCGCAGCGGCCGTCGATGCACTGCACGCCGGCGTCGCAGGCGCGGTTGCAGCGGCCGCAGTGCAGCTCGTTGGCGACGAGATCGGTGCACTCGCCGTCGCACAGGCCGTAACCCGGCTGCTCGCAGAGGTCGCCCCGGGCCGCGCAGCCGCGGTCCTCGGGCCAGTCGACGATGCCGTCCTCGTCGTTGTCGATGCCGTCGGCGCAATACGGCTCGACGTCGAGGTCGATCTCGTCGTTGTCGCGCACGCCCTCGCAGCCGACATCGGCCAGGTCGATCGCGCCGTCGTCGTCGTTGTCGACACCGTCGCTGCAGCGGGGCGCCAGCGGACCCTGGTCGGTCTCCTCGGGATCGGCGGCGAAGCGACAGCCGGGGTCGTCGGGGAAATCGGTGCGGCCGTCGCGGTCGTCGTCCATGCCGTTGCCGCACTGCGGCGCGAAGCGGCCGTCGGTCTCGTCGTCGTCGCCGGCGAACTCGCAGCCGGGATCGCGCGGGAAGTCGGTGCGGCCGTCCATGTCGTCGTCCGCGCGGTTGCTGCAGGCGGCGGGGTCGACGGGGTCGTCCTCGCTCGTGTCCGCCGACGACGCGCAACCCGGCTCGAACGGGAAGTCGAGGACGCCGTCGCGGTCGTCGTCCTCGCCGTTCAGACACGCCGGCCGGACGCGCGGATCGGCCTCGCTGCGGTCACCCGGCGCCACACACCCGGGATCATTGGGGAAATCGGTGCGGTTGTCCCGATCGTCGTCGATGCGGTTGCTGCACGCCGGCGGCGGGTTCGGGTTGCGCTCCTCGTCGTCGCCCCGCGCCTCACAGCCGATGTCGGCCGGGAAGTCGACGAGGTCGTCCTCGTCGTCGTCGACGCCGTTGGCGCAGGCGGGCGCCTCGGCCGGATCGGCCTCATCGGTGTCGCCGCGGGTGGCACAGCCCGGGTCCTCGGGATAATCGACGTGGCCGTCGCCGTCGTCGTCCATGCCGTTGTCGCAGAGCACGCCGGCGAGCTCCATCGCGTCGGGGTCGCGCTCGTCCTCGTCGTCGGGCGCGCTGCAGCCGACGTCGTCGCCGTCGATGACGCCGTCGCCGTCGCCGTCGACGCCGTCCGAGCAGCCGGGCGGCAGGCGCTCGACATCGACCGACAGCTTGAAGGGGCCGCCGTTGCCGAAGGCGGCGTCGACGAAGATGAAGTAGTCGCCCGGCGAGACGCGGTCGAGCCGCAGGCGGCCGCGGGCGGGCACGCCGGGCTGGCCCTGCTGACCGGCGTCGCAGCCGAGCTGGCTGCCCACGTCGGCGCAGGCGCGGCGCACGTACACGACGGTGGGCGCCGTCGTCTCGTCGTGCAGGACGCTGATCGTCAGGCGCGCGTTGACGCGGTTCTCGTAGAGGAACACCTTCTCGCGGGCGTTCGCGCCGCCGCAGCTGCCGTTGAAGTTGTTGCTGCCCTCCATCTCGAGGTTCCCGAGCACGAAGGGCTGGTCGACCGGGTACAGGTCGAAGCGGATGCCCGCGCCGCACAGGTCGACCTCGTCGTCGTCGGCGGCGGAGCGGCACCCCTGGTCGAGCGGGAAGTCGACGAGGCCGTCGCCGTCGTTGTCGGCGTCGTCGGCGCACAGCGGCGGCACCTCCGGATCGGTCTCGTCGCGGTCGTCGGGGTCGCGGCAGCCGGGATCGACCGGGAAGTCGGCGCGGCCGTCGCCGTCGTCGTCGCGCAGGTTGCGACAGGCCGCCGTCGGCACCTCCTCGATCGTGAGCGCGAATCGGCCGCCGCGGCCCGCCGCGCCGTCGACGAAGATGTAGTAGTCGCCGGCGTCGACGTCCGGGATCTCCAATCGATTCGCGGCCGTGCCCTCGCCGAACGGCTCGCGCGCGCACGCGACCTCGGTGCCGGCGTCCAGGCAGCCGCGGCGCACGTAGATCGCCGTCTCGAGCTCGTTCCCCTCGCCGTCGGTGCGCACGATGAGGGCGTCGAGCGGCTCGACGGCGCGGTAGAAGAACACCGCTTCGGGCGCGCCGCGGCCGCCGCACGAGCCCTCGGCGCCGAAGGGCGCGCCGTTGGAGTCGGCGCGGATCGTGCGGCCGGCCTCGAGGTTCACCGGCTGGTAGCGCTCGCCGCAGCTGCCGAGCTCGCTGCCGTCGGCGGCCGACTCGCAGCCGTTGTCGGCGGGGAAGTCGGTCTGGCCGTCGCGGTCGTTGTCGCGGCCGTCGGCGCACTGCGGCTCGACCGGCGGATCGGACTCGTCGCGGTCGCCGACGCCCTGGCAGCCGGGATCGAACGGGAAGTCGACCGCGTCGTCACCATCGTCGTCGAGGCCGTTGCCGCACGCCGGGGGCTGGGCCGGGTCGGCCTCGTCCTCGTCGCCGGCGGAAGAGCAGCCCGGCTCCCCGGGGAAGTCGACGATGCCGTCGCCGTCGTCGTCGAGGCCGTTCGAGCAGGCGGGCACCTCGTCCCCGTCCTGCTCGCGCGGATCGGCGGCGCTGCCGCAGCCGGGATCGGCGCCGTCGATGCGCCCGTCGCCGTCGTTGTCGAGGCCGTCGCCGCACTGCGGCAGCGGCGCCATCTCGCCGCTCTCGTCGTCGTCCTCGGGGGAGCCGCAGCCGAGGTCGCCGGGGAAGTCGCTCACGCCGTCGGCGTCGTCGTCGAGGCCGTTCGCGCACTGGGCGGGCGCGGGGTCGTCTGCCTCGTCGTCGTCGAGGTTGCTGGCGCAGCCGCGGTCGGCGGGGAAGTCGATCTGCCCGTCGCCGTCGTCATCGACGCCGTTGTGGCACGCCGGCAGGGCGGGATCGTCGGACTCGTCGTCGTCGCCGGCGCCCTGGCAGCCGCGATCAGCGCCATCGATGCGCCCATCGCCGTCGTCGTCGCGGCCGTTGGCGCACTGCGGGTCGGGCGCGCCGCCGTCCGCGCGGTCGCCGCCCTCGGACGGATCGTCGGCGCTCTGGCAGTCCGGGTCGTCGAGGTCGACGCGGCCGTCGCCGTCGTTGTCGACCGCGTCGTCGCACTGCCCGGCGAGGCCGGCGTCGGCGCCGTCGCCCCCGCCGCCCGTCTCGCCGCACGCCGAGAGACCCGCGATCGCCGCGGCGATCCACCAAGCACGGACCCGCATCACACCCCCCCGGGACGTTTCGACCGAGCATAGGTAAGTCGCCGAACCCCCGGCAACAACGGAGATTCGGAACCATCAGTAGTGGATCGCCGGATGCCGGCGGACGACGCGGCGCTGCCCCGGCGTGACGTCGCGGTCGCCGCCCAGCGTCCAGAACATGAGGTTGTCGGCGGCGCCCCGGCACGGCGGCTCGCCCTCGCCGCGGGCCCCGCACTCGCGGGCGAGCACGAGGCCGTCGCCGTCGCGATCGCAGCGCTCGGGGCAGACGGGGGTGTCGGCGATGGGGTCGAAGCGGTCCGCGTAGGGCTCGGTGGTGTGGTACAGGCCGAGCGCGTGCCCGATCTCGTGGGCGGCGAGCTCGGCGACGGCGTCGGGGAAGTCGTCGAGCAGAGGCGTGCGCACGGCGGCGACGGCGGCCGCTGTGCCGCGCAGGCCGAAGGGCGCCGGCAGGCCGCCGCTGAAGCCGCCCTGCGTCGTGTCCCCGTCGCGGATCTGATCGACGAGGTACAGGTCGACGCCCGTCCCTGCGCCGCGTGCTGCGAGACCGAGCGCCGAAAGTCCAGACAAATCGGACATCTGCGAGTCGATCACGAGCTCGGGCGGCGCGGCGGCGTCCAGCAGCGACGGGACGACGTCGACCGTCCGCAGGCCGAGCCGCGCGCGCAGGTGGCCGGCGAGGGCGTCGGCCATGGCCTGCACGGCGAGGTCGTCGGGGTGGCGGCCGGTGGCGGGCGGCAACAGCACGTCGACGCGGAGGCGGTCGCCGCCGGCGGTGAGCCAGGCCTCCACGGGCATCGGCGGCGTGGGGCGGTCCGCGTGGATGCGCGCGCGCCACGCGCCCGGCACGAACCGCACGCCCCGCGCATCGCCGTTCGGGACGAGCGCGACGGCGACCTCGGGGTTGAGGCTCGTGCGCAGCGGCGCGTCCACCTCGGGCGTCGGGCCGACGAATGCGCCGCCGGGCCCCGCGACGTCGACGAAGGCATACAGGCCATCGGGGCGTCCGCGCGCCTGCAGGAGCAGGCCGTCGTAACCCGGCGGGACCTCGAACGCGATCTCGTCCCCGGGTGCGTGGCGGCCCAGGTCCAGGCGCAGCGCGGGCGGGGTCGCCGCCGCGTCCGGCGATGCTGCGTCGATCGCCGCCGCGTCGGGCGTCTCGGCGTCGGGCGTCTCGGCGTCGGGCGTCTCGGCGTCGGGCGTCGCGGCGTCGCGGGCGTCCGCGTCGTCGAGGCTCGCCGCGCCGTCGCTCGCCGCCGCGTCCGCGACCTCCGCGCCGCCCCCCTCGGGCTCGCACGCGAGCGCCGTCGACAGCGCCAGTCCGGCCGCCAGGAGCGCCGCGAAGCCGACCCGTTCTTGCGCGCGGCCCGCGATCGGGGTAGGTCGGTAGATCTCGGTTCCCTGGGAGGGGTCAATCGTCATGCGTGGCATCCACGTCATCGTGGCCATCGGGCTCGTCGCCATCGCCGGTGTCGGCGGGTTCTACTTGTACCTGCAGCGCTCGCTCATGTCCGAGGCCGCGCCGACGCGCGGCATGGCGCTGCCCGATCTGCCGCCGCCGTCGGCGTCGATCGCCCAGGCGCCGTCGACGCCGCTGCCCGGCACGGCCGCCGCGCCCGCGACGCTGGCGCCTCCGCCGGGCACCGGCGCGGCGCCGGGCACCGACGGCGCGCCGGGCATCCCGCCCGCGCCGGGCACCCTGCCCGCGCCGGGCACGCTCCCCGGTCCCGGCAGCGCGCCCGCCCCCGGCACCACGCCCTGAAGCGCTCCCCCTGGGCGATGGCGCCGCCGCGTGCGCGCCGATAGAGTCGCGACGATGAAGCGCTCCGCGTTCGCCCTGGCGGCGGCCCTCCTCCTGCTGGCCCTGGCCGGCCTCGTCCATCTGGTGGTGACGCCGGCGGGCGCGCCGCGCGCCCCCGACGCAGGCCCGCGGGCGGCGGCGACGCGCGACGCGTCGCCCCCCGCCGAGGAGGCGCCGCCCGCTCCCGCCACGGCGGCGGCGCGGCCCGTCGAGGCGCCGCGCTCGCTGTACGGCACCGTCCGCAACCGCGCGGGCGAGCCGGTGGCCGGCGCCAGCGTCCGGCTCGTGGCCGAGAAGACGCCCGACCGGCTCGTCCGCACCGCCGCCGACGGGACGTTCACCATCGACCGCCTCCCCGCGCGCGCCACCCGGCTCGAGGTGTCGGCCCGCGGCTACGCGCCGAGGCGGTTCGACCGCCCCGCCTTCCCCGCCGCGCCGCGCGCGCGCTGGGACGTGGTGCTCGAGCCTGCCGCCGGCGTGCACGGCGTGGTGCTCGTCGGCGGCGAGCCGGCGGCCGGCGCCCTCGTCACGATCTACCTGCGCGCGCCCACCCCGCACGGCCCCCGGGTGCCGCCGCTCGCGGCGGCCTACAGCGACGGCAGCGGCCGCTTCGCGCTCGACCCGAAGCGCGCCGGCCCCTACCGGGTGGTCGCGGTGCACGGCCAGCACGGCAACGCCGCCCTCGACGTCGACGCCCCCGGCGAGGTCACCCTGAACCTGCCCGGCGGCGGCTTCATCGAAGGCCGCGTGGTCGATCCCGAGGGCGATCCGGTCCAGTCGTTCACCGTGAGCGCCTCGTCGCTCACCCGCGGCACGGGCGGGCCGCCGGCGCAGTCGTTCGAGTCGGGCGACGGCGCGTTCCGCCTCGGCCCCGTCGCGCCCGGCCTCCACGTCGTCTGGGCGGTGGCCGAGGGCTACCAGCCGGCCGAGCGCAAGCGCGTCCAGGTCCTGCCCGGCGAGACCAGCGGCGATGTGGTGTTGAAGCTCCAGCCGTCGGCCACGCTGACGGGGCGCGTCACCGACGCGATCACGCGGCGCGCGATCGCCGGCGCCTGGGTGGTCCCCGCGGAGTGGGACTCGGGCGCGCTCGCGGAGTCGGTGGGCGCCGTGACCGACGACGACGGCCGCTACACGCTGCGGGCCCTGCCCGGCCTGCGGACGAGCATCGACGTCCGCGCCGACGGCTACCGGCCGCTGCTCGTCGGCGGCGTCGAGGGCCGGGCCGGCCAGCGGATCGTCCGCGACTTCAGCCTGTCGCCGCAGCCGCGGAACGAGATCCCCGCGACGGAGCTCACGGGCATCGGCGCCGTCCTCGGCCCGCACCCCGCCGGCGTGCGCCTGCAGTCGATCATCGAGGGCGGTCCCGCCGCCACGGCGCTCGCCGAGGGCGACGTGGTGGTGATGGTGGGCGGCGAGCGCATCGGACCGCGGGACATCGGCAGGGCGGCGCAGGCCATCCGCGGGGAGATCGGCACCGACGTCGAGCTGTGGGTGCTGCGCGGCGGCGAGGGCGAGCCCGAGCGCGTGGTGCTGCGGCGCGACCGCGTCGTCCTGCCCGAGCCCCATCACGGCCGGCCCCGCCGCCACGGCGACGACACGAACTGAGGCCCGACGCATGGTGAAGTACGTCTTCGAGCTCGAGAACGACACGCGCGTCCGCTTCGACGTCGACCCCGAGCGGACGCCCGCGCCGCCCGACGCGCCGGAGGGCACGCCGGGCGAGCCGGACTGGGTCGCGCTCGAGTACCAGCAGTGCGACAACTGCCCGCTCGAGACCGCCTCGTGCCGGCGCTGCCCCGCCGCCGCCGACCTGCTCCACATCCTCCAGGCGTTCCGCGACGTGGACTCGACGGCGCGCGCCACGGTGTACGTGGTCACGCAGGAGCGCACCTACATGCGCCGCTGCGACGTGCAGACGGGCCTCGGCTCGCTCGTCGGCCTCGTGATGGCGACGAGCGGCTGCCCCATCCTGTCGCGCATGAAGCCCATGGCGCGGACGCACCTCCCTTTCGCGAGCATCGAGGAGACGATCTTCCGCACCGCCTCGGCCTACCTGCTCGAGCAGTACTTCGTGGCGCGCCGCGGCGCCGCGCCCGACTTCGAGCTCGACGGCCTGCGCGACCTGTACGCGCGACTGTCCGTGGTCAACGTCGCGTTCGCGCGCCGCATCCGCACCGCCGCGGAGCGCGACGCCGGCCTGAACGCCATCACCCAGCTCTTCTCGATCGGCACGCTCGTGTCGCTGTCGCTCGACGAGAACCTCGACCTCATCGCGCCCATGTTCGAGGGGCGCGCCGTGCCCTCCCACGGACCGGGCCTCGGCCTCTCGCCGGACCGCACGGAGCCCCCGGCGCAGTGAACGTCTCCGTCGAAGAGCTCCGCATCTCGGCGACGTGGGAGGACCGCGACGCGTCGACCGGCGTCCGCGACTGGCGCGCCTGGCTCGAGGGCCTCCGCCGCCGCGAGGACGACGCCGAAGTGCTCTGGGACGCCGAGGACGCCACCGGCGGCTTTCGGGTGGGCTCCCTCAGCGGCGCGGTCGGGCCCGACGGCTTCTGGGGCGACTTCGACGACGGCATGGCGTTCGACGACGCGCTGGCGCTGGCGCGACGCCTGCTCGAGAGCGTCTCCGAGCACGCCGTGCTGGCGCCGCACGTCACCTACGACCTGCGCCTGCTCTACGACCTGCCGGCGCGCTGGCACGGCCCGCTGCGCCGACTCACCTCGGCGGCGCGCCTCGACCCGTGGGTGGCGCCGGGCATCGTCCCCCGGTCGGTGGGCCTGCAGTACTACCTCGAGCACGAAGGCGGGCGGACGCAGATCCGCCTCGACCTCGTGCCGGAGTGGGTCCGCCCCGACGTGCTGCTCGTCCGCATGCACGCCTTCGACGCGGGCGCCGACCGCGCCGGCGTGGGCACGCTGGCCGCCATGGTCGCGCGCGTCATCGAGATCGACGTGCCGCGCCTCGTGATGCTCGCCGACCGCTGATCAGGGCGCGACGTCGGGCGTTGGACGGCCGCTCCCGCGCGGGCGTCGCCGTCCCCCACCTGCACGGTGGCACTATCTTCGACGCCGCCGATGTGTTTGGCTGACCGACCGATGGCCGCCGCGTCCGAACCGAAGAGTCCCGCGCGCCGGCGGTGGGCGAAAGCGCTCGGCTGGGCGCTCCTCGTCGTCGTCTGGGCCGACTTCCACCTCTGGCTCGACGCGACGGGCCCGGTCACCCCGGTCCTGGCGCTGCTGCTGCCGGGCGCGACGATCGTCTGGTACGCGGGGCGGCGGGCGCTGCCGGCGCACCAGCGCCGCGCGATGGCGCTCGCCGTGGGCCTGCTCGCCGCGGGCCTGCTCGGCCTCTCGATCGCCGACGTGCCCGACCGCTTCCTCGACGACCGCTTCCAGCTCTGGGCGCGCGGCGCCCGATCCGCGACCGTCGCCGAGGCGCTCGCCGATCCGCCCTGGTGGGTGGAGCTCACCGACGCCCGGCTCGGCGCCGAGCGCGCATGCGACCTGCCGTGCGCCGTCCCGATCACCGGCGCCGACGGCCGCCCGGGCCTCTGGCTCTGCGACGTGCCGGACGCGCGGCTCCGGCTGCGGGGCACGCTACAGCCCGCGTCGGGCAGCATCTACGCACGAGACGTCGCGCGCCTGGCCGCCGAGCGCGGCGTGGCCGACCCCCTGTGCTTCCGCTACGCCTACGTCGACCAGGCGAAGTTCGAGCGGATGGCCGCGGAGCGCGCCGACAAACCGCTCCTCATCGTCCACGCCGCGCTGCTGCTGGGCCTCTACTTCGTGTTGTCGGCGCCGGGGCCGAAGAGGTCCGGCGGCAGCGGGTCGTAGAGCGTCTCGACGCGGAAGAGCCAGCCGGCGACCCGCCCCCAAGGGCTGCGGACGGCGGCGCGGTGGGCGCGGGCGCGCTCGTCGTACCGGGCGCTCTCCTCGGCCCACTTCTGCTCGAAGTCGGCGAGCGACTGGAGCACCTCGGCGGCGTCCTCGTGGCCGCCGTCCTTGTGCACGAGATACACCATCCGGTGCAGCAGGTAGTCGCGACGAAGGCGCGGCTTCACGTCCAGCTCGGCCATCGACGCGAGGTCGGCGCGCGCCCGCGCCGCGTCGAGGCCGGGGATGCGGTCGACGTAGCGAGCGAGCAGCTCCTCATGGTTCTTCACGGTGAAGAACGCGCGCCAGTAGGCGTTGGCCGCGGATTTTCGCGTGCTCGAGTAGTGCAGGTAGCCGACGGCGGTCACCGCGGCCCAGGTGATCGCGAGCGTCAGCACGATGCGCCGGTGGTGGCGCAGCAGGGCGCGGCCGAGGTGCGGACGCCGGCGCCCGGGCTGCGCCCGAAACGCCTGAACGAAGGCGGCGGGGGCCTCGAAGACCGGCGGCCGCCACGCGACCCGGCCGGGGTCCGCCGACACGGCGACGGCGCCGCGTCCGGCCAGCGCCGTCATGAGGTCCTCGGTCTCGCGCGCCGTCAGCGCGCTCGCCGCCGCCAGCGTCGCCAGCGTGACCTCTTCGCCGTTCGCCGCCGCCAGCGCCGCGAGCACCGCGTGCTCCGCCTCCGCGCAGCGTCCGAAGCCCGCGCGACACTCGGGACAGATCGGCGCCGCCGGCGGCAGCGGGCGCGCGCACCCGGGGCAGGCATCCGCGCGGGGGGGCGTGCCCTCGGCGCGGTAGTGCCGGATGCCGTCGCGCTCCTCGACCGTGAGCGGCCCGCGCCGGGCGAGCTCGCCGAGCAGCTCGAGCGTCCGCAGGGGCGGGAGCGGCACGCGGGCCGCGATGCCGAGCCCCGGCACGCCGCCGGGCGCGGCCGCCATCCGGAGCGCGAGGTCTTCGAAGCGTCGTTCGAGCGGCGTGGCCATCGTGGAGAGCATCGGCGAGTCGGGGCGCGCGCGCGAGTTCAGGGTGCAGGCACGCAGGCGCCCTCGCCGTCGAAGAACTCGCAGGTGTGCCCGGCGGGGCAGTCGACGTCGCGGACGCACGGCGCCGTGCAGAACGAGGCCGCCTGCCCGCCCTCCTCCTCATCGGGCGTGGCGCAGGTCAGCGAGAGGCACTGCTCGGGCACGCCGGGGCGCCCCTGCAGCGGACAGCGATAGCCCGACATCGCCAGGCAGACGCCGGGCCGCGTCCCGTCGTGGCTCAGCCCGACGCGGCTGCATGCGAAGCCATCGGGACAATCGGCGGCGGTGGCACAGGTGCAGCTGCAGTAACCCGGCTCCCCATCGCCCAGGCCGAGGCACACCGTCAGATCGAGCTCGTCGCGGTTCGGCGGGGTGGCGCACGTGCCGACGCACTCCTCGATGAAGCCGTTCGGACAGGTGTTGATGACCTCCACGTCGGGCGTGCAGGCGCGCTCGGGCCCGCGGTTGGTCTGCACGACGTCGCAGCGGTAGCCGGCCGGGCACTTGCGGTTGTCGCGGCAGCGAGAGATGCAGATGGGCTGGACGACGACCCACGGCACCGGATCGGGCGGCGTGAGGCAGATGCCCTCGATGCACCCGGCGCCGTTGAGGCAGGCGGTGCCGGTCTCATTGCGGAAACAGACGTTCACGCCACCGTCGGCGGGCAGGCAGGTGTCGAGGTCCGGGCAGTCGGCGGCGAGGGCGCAGCGGCGGGTGCAGCGGCCACGGCCCGTCGCGGGATCGCCGACGCAGAGGTCGCTCTCGCAGTCGACGGCGCGGTCGCATGGGGCGCCGTACGGGAGGCGCGGCGGCGGCGCCATGTCCGGCGGCGGCGGCGCCATGTCCGGCGGCGGCGGCGCCATGTCCGGCGGCGGCGGCGCCATGTCCGGCGGCGGCGGCGCCATGTCCGGCGGCGGCGGCGCCATGTCCGGCGGCGGCGG
>CAUJDF010000074.1 GCA_963169045.1 Myxococcota bacterium | reverse complement strand
CGGCGGCCTCGGCAGCAGCGCGTTCGGCGGCGGCGGCCTCCTCGGCAGCGGCGGCCTCGGCAGCAGCGCGTTCGGCGGCCGCTGCCTCGGCGGCGGCGGCCTGCTCGGCCGCGGCGCGCTCAGCCTTCTCCGTCGCTTCGGCCGCCTCGCGTTCGGCCGCGGCGCTCGCGTCCTCGACCGAACCGACGGCCTGCTGCGTCGCCTGCGCGGCGGCGGTGGCGAAGGCCAGCGCCGGCATCGCGACGGTGTGCGTCGAGACCGGGACTTCGGGCTGCTCCGCGGCTGAGGCCTCCGGCGCGGGCGCCGAGGGCAGCTCGAGGGCGGGCATCATGGCGACCGTCTGCGCCGGGGGCAGCTCCGGCTCCGAGGCCTCGACCTCACGCTGCGCCCCGCCGCGAGCCGCGGCGAGCGTCGCGGCGTCGACCGCCGGCATCGCCACCGTCGCGACGGCGTCGAGCGCGTCACCCTCGCCCGTCGCCGACGCCGCCTGGATCTCGTCCTTCACCGCGTCGAGCGCGGCCGCCTCGTCGGCGGTCACCTCGGGCGTCGACGGCGCGGCCGCTGGCTTCGACTTCTGGCGGCGCTGCTTACGCTGCTTGCGCTTCTGAGCCTTGCGGAGCTTGCGCTCGCGGTCGTCCTTCGGGAACGCCCCGTCGCGCTCGTCTTCTTCGTCGCCCTCGTCGCCCTCGTCGACTTGCGAGTCCTCGCCCGCGAGATCGCCTGCCGGCGCCGGCGTCGGCTCGGCGGCCTCGGTCACCGACTCGGCGGCGCTCGGGGCGGGCTCGGGCGCGGCCGCCGTCTCGGCCACCGGCGCGGCGGCGACGGGCGGTTCGGGCGCCCGCGGCTCCGGCGTGGACGGCGGCGGCGCCTCGACGGCGGGCGCCGGCCTGGCGGGCTCGACGCTCGCGGGCCCCTCGCGGGTCGCGGGCGCGGCCGACCGGGCCGTCTCGGCCGGCGGCGGCGCCTCGAGCTGCGGAGGCTTGCCCCCGAACAGGGAGCGGAAGAACCCGAGGACCTTCTGCCAGATCGACATCACTCTTCCCCGCCGACCTTGACCACGCGATCGGCGTCGACCGACTGCTGGTAGTACTCCGAGGTCATCTCACGATCGACCACGATGCCGAGCTCCTGCTCGAGGGCCCGGGTGAGCTCGAGGCACTTGTCGCCCCCGGCTCCGCGCACTTTGAGCACGACCTCGCCTTCGGGCGTGATCTCGATGTCGATCTCGGTCCTCATTGCCATTTGCGCACCGTGATGGCGATGGTCTTGTCGCTGCGGACCTCGTCCGTCTCGATCGTGTAACCCTGCTTCGCCACTTCGCTGAGCACCTTGTGGTAGGCGTAGCGCTGAGTCACGGACTTGACGAACTCTTCCTGCGTCACGCCGCGGGTGGTCTCGACCCCCCACCAGTCGGCCACGAACTCGTAGCCTTCCGCGGTCTTCTTGACGCCGACATCGTAGGTCTTGCTGGCCCGGATCGAAAGTTCGGCCAGCTCCTTCTGCCCGAGGTAGCCGCGCACCTCGACGCCCTGCTCGGCCTCGGCGAACTCGTAGCCGAGGTCTTTCAAGGCAGCCTTGAGGCAGACCAGATCCTTGATCTTGGTCGCGACAGTCGTGAAGTGGGACATCAGTCGCCCTCGATTTCGAGCTTGCGCAGCCGGGACGGGACCTTGCTCGGCGCGGGCGTCGGCGCGCCGCCGTCCGCCGGTTCCTCCTCGGCGACCGCGCCGATGGGCAGGCCGCTGGCGCTGCGGGCGCGCGATCGGGCCCACTCGCGCAGGTCGTCGATCTTCTCTTTCATCGTGAGGCCGAGCGGGATGATCTCGCCGCAGGCCTTCTCGACGCTCTCGGTGCTGAGATCGGCGCCGTCGAAGAACGCGTCGTACAGCGCGCTCACCACGGCCTGCTCGATCTCGGCGCCGCTGAAGCCCTTTGCCGCCGAGGCCATCCGCCCGAGGTCGAAGCGCTCGAGCGGGCGCTTCTTCTTCTGCAGGTGGATGGTGAAGATGTCCTTGCGCTCCTGCTCGGTCGGCATGTCGACGAAGAAGATCTCGTCGAAGCGACCCTTGCGCAGCAGCTCGGGCGGCAGCATCGAGACGTCGTTCGCCGTCGCGATGACGAAGACGGGCGTCGACTTCTCCTGCAGCCAGGTGATGAAGCTGCCGAAGACGCGCGCCGTGGTGCCGGCGTCGCTCTGCCCCGAGGACTGCACGCCGCTGAAGCCCTTCTCGAGCTCGTCGAGCCAGAGGATGGCCGGCGCGACCGCCTCCGCCGTCTGGATGGCCTTGCGGATGTTCTCTTCGGAGGAGCCGACGAGCCCGCTGAACACCTTGCCGACGTCGAGACGCAGCAACGGCATCTGCCACAGCGCGCCGACCGCCTTCGCCGTCAGCGACTTGCCGCAGCCGGGGATGCCGATCAGCAGGATGCCCTTCGGCAGCGGCAGGCCGAAGTCGCGGGCGCGCTGGGTGAACGCGCCCTGGCGCTTGACGAGCCACTCCTTCAGCACGGTCAGGCCGCCGACGTCGCCGAACTTCTCGCGCGTCTCGTAGTACTCGAGCAGCCCCGACTTGCGGATGATCGCCTTCTTCTCGGAGAGGATCGTCTCGACCTCGAGCTTGCCCTTGTGCTGGATCAGGCTCTTGGCGAGGACGTTGCTCGCTTCCTCGTAGGTCAGGCCGAGCGCTGCCTCGGTGAAGACGTCGATCTGCAGGTCGTCGTAGCCCAGGTCGTAGGCCACGCAGCACTGCGTGACGAGCTGGCGCAGCTCGGCGCGGTTCGGCAGCGCGAAGTCGACGACCGCGACCTCCTTCTCGAGCTCGGTCGGCACCTTGACGACCGGCGAGAGCAGGAAGGCCGTCTTGCGCCGCTTCGCCTCTTTGAACAGACGGTGGCAGTCGCGCAGGCGCCGGACGACCACCGGATCCTTCAGGTACGGATGGAAGTCGCGGAGCACGAAGAGCGCGGAGTCCTCATAACGAATGAGGAATTCCAACGCCTTGATCGGATCGCGGAGGTCGTGCTCCTCGTCGCCGGTGAAGCCTTCGGTGATCGACCAGTGCAGCAGCTTGCGTGGCGCGTCGGTGCGCAGGTTGAGCTCGTCGCGGATGGCGTTGAGCGCGGACTCGACGCGCTCCTCCTCGCTGCTGTTGATGCAGATGAGCGGGTACTCGGCCCGGACCAGGTGCTTGAGCTCGGTGCGGCTGTCGACGCTCAACTCGTTCAGCTCCCGTAACCGTGGCGCTGCAGCACCTCGCGGAAGGCGCGCAGCGATCGCTTGAAGCTGTCGCTGGCCTCGCGGGCCTGGGACAGTACCTCTTCGGCGGAGTCGATGGTCACCGCGGCGTCGATCTCTTCGACGGCCTCGCGCAGCCGGTCGTCGCCGCCGTCGTTGGCGATGTTGACCGCCGTCTCGACCATCGGCCGCAGATCGCTCAGGTAGCCGCCCACGAGCTCGACGTTCGTCTTCAGGTCGCTGGCGACGTCGTTGATGGCCTCGAAGAGCTCCACGGCGCGGTCGCGCAGCTCGTCGTAGCCGCTCGTGTCGACCGACGCCGCCGGTCCGATCGAGTGCACCGCCGTGCCGGCCTTGAGCTGCGCCAGGTCGGCCTCGAGGGACTCGAGCTGGTGCTTGAGCTCGCGGTTCTGGCGGCGAAGGTCGTTGAGCTGCGACATCGCCTCGCGCCCACCCTGGGCCTCGGTGTCGCGCGCGCGGCCGTCGGCGTCGCGGGCCCGCTGCTCCGCCGCGGCCAGCTCGCGCTCCAGCGTGGCGGCGCGCTCGGTCAGCTCGACCGTGCGCGACTGCAGGTCGCGGTTCTGACGGCGCAGGTCGTTGAGCTGCGCCATGACCTCGCGGCTCGACGCGCCCTGCGACTCGTGGTCGCGCGCACGCTGCTCCGCGGCGGCGAGGTCGCGCTCGAGCGCGGCGGAGCGGTCGGTGAGCGCGGCGACGCGAGCCTGGAGGTCCCGCCCGGTGGCGGCGAGCGCGTCGCGCGCCGTCTCGGCCTCCGTCAGCCGTCGGCGCAGATCGCCGCCCTCGCCGGCGTTCGCCTCGGCCTTCTCGGCGCGGCGGTCCGCCTCGTTCAGCTCGGCCTGCAGGAGCTTCACCTGCTCGGCGAGCTCGCGCAGCGTCGCCTCGCGCCGCCGCGACTCCGCCTCGGCGTCGTGACGCCCCTTCTCGGCGGCGAGCGCCCGCTGCTCGAAGCGCGACACGACCTCGGCCTCGCCCTGCTGCAGGCGCAGCTCGAGCCGCCGCACCTCGGCTTCGAGCGTCTCGATGATCGCCTCCTTCTCGGCGAGCACCTGCTCGAGCTCCTGCAGCCGGCGGTTCGTCTTGCTGCGGTCCTCGTCGTCGGTGCCGAGGGCCAGCCGCAGGTTCTCGTTCATCTCGCGGACGGCCTGCAGATCGTACTTGGCGACCTCGAGCTGCTTCTCGACCTCTTTCTGCGCCTTCTCCTTCTGGCGCACCTCGCGCTTGAGGTCGTTGATCGCGTCGGCCTGCTCCGCCTCGCGCCGCATCGACGCTTCGTTGTTGGCCTGGAACTGAGCGATGCGCTCCCTGGCCTCGACGAGGGCCACCTCGAGGGCCACCTTCTCGCGGCGGTACTCTTCGAGCTGGTTCTGCTGAGTGCGCGCCTGATCCTTGAGCTTGAGCGAGTTGTCGGTGAGGGTGCGGATCTGCTCCTCGGCCCGCAGGTTCGACTGCTCGAGCTCGTGGATGCGTCGCTTCTTGTCCTCGATGTCGGCGCGGACGTCGCCGACGTCCTTCTCGAAGGTGGAGCGGGCCTCGCTCGCCTGCGCGGCGGTGGCGCGCGCGGCCTCGACCTCGGCGCGCAGCGCGTCGAGCTCCGCGCGCGCGACGGCCAGCTCCGCCTCGGCCGCGGAGGCCTGCTTGTTGTCGAGCAACGCGCGCCCCTCGGCCTGGGCCTTCCAGTGGGCGACCTCTTCGCGCAGGCGGCGCAGCTCTTCGGCGTCGGGCACCGCCCGGGCCGGATCGGAGGTCGGGCGCGCCGAGCGGGTCGGCGGCTCGGTCGGCGCGCGCCGCGCGGAGGGCGTCCCGAAGGGACCCGCGTCGCGCATCGCGGCGGCCTGCTCCGACGCCGACGGCTTCATCGTCGGCATCGAGCGCCGGTCGAGCGCCGCGTCGGGCATCCGCGGCGGTTCGGGACGCGACGGCGCCTCGCTCAGGGGCGGCGGACGCATCGGGCCGGGGTTCGGATTCGGGTTCGGTGAGACGCTCAGCGGGCGGCGCTGCGGCGGCAGCCGGCCGACGAGCCGCGGTCCGTCGCTCGTGGCGCGCTTCGCGGCGCCGTCCTCGGCGCGCGCCGGCGTCGTCGGCACCTCGCGGAACGACATCACGAAGTCACCGCAGCGCACGGTATCGCCGTCGCTCAGCCGCGCCTGGTTGATGCGCTGGTTGTTGACGTAGGTGCCGTTCGAGCTCTGCAGGTCCTGGACGTGGAACGACCCGCCCTCGAACCAGAAGCGCGCGTGCCGCCGCGAGACCGAGGGCTGCTGCACCGTGAGGGCGCACTGCGGGTGCCGACCGACGCCGACCTCCTCGCCACCCTCCGACAGCGCGACCTCCTGATCATGCCCGTCGGGGGCCCGGTAGATCAGTCTGGCCTGCCGTGGCATTCGCGGACTCCGAAGCGGGAACGGCCGTGCGATAGACGGTCGACTATAGCCACAGGCCCGATCCCTAACAAGAAACGCCTCGCCCGGGCCGGCGGCGAAGAGGTTCACGACCCCACGGTCGGATTCTGGTATTACGGGAAAGAACGTCCGTTTGGTAGCGCAGCGAACGTGCAGTCCCCCGATGAAGTCCTCGCCTGCCGTGGCGGCACCCTGACCGGCGCGCGCCTCGAGTCGCTCGACCTGCGCAACGGCGACCTGCGCTCCACGCGCTTCGCGGGCGTCTCGCTGCGGCGCGTCGGCCTGGCCGAGGCTGACCTCTCCGCCACGGTCTGGGAGGGCGCGGAGCTCGTCGCCTGCGATCTGCAGGGCGTCGACCTGCGCGGCTCGCGGCTGCGCGGCGGGCGCTTCGAGGGCTGCAACCTGACGCGCCTGCGCGCCGGCGATCTGCGCTGGCGCCAGACGCAGCTCGTCGAGTGCAACCTGGCAGGCACCGACCTGTCTGGCACCCGCTGGCGCGACGTCGACGTCCAGGGGGGCGAGGTGGGCTACGTCGCCTTCGAGAAGGCGGTGCTCATCCGCGTGCGGTTCGCCAACCCGCGGCTCGGCGGCGCGCCGCTCATGCGCGCGAAGCTCGGCGGCGCGTTCCTCATCGAGTGCGACCTGCGGGCCGCCAACTTCTACAACGCCGATCTGCGAGGGGCCGTGCTCATCCGGTGCGACCTCTCCGACGCCCTGTTCGACGGCGCCGACCTGACGGGCGCGGTCCTGCTCGACTGCCGGACCGAGCGCACCGACTGGGCCGACGCCCGCCGATAGGAGCTCACGTGCCACACGACTGGGAAGCCCTGTACGCGCGGCTCGAGACCGCCACCGAGAGCTTCAGCCGCCCCGAGCTGGTGGCGCTGCTGCGCGATCTCATCCGCGAGTACGTCATCGAGCGCGGGCTGCCGACCGGCACGCCCGAGCAGGCGGCCGCGCCGGACCTGACGGCCATGGACTTTCCCGCGCTCGTCTCGTACCTGAAGCGCACGGTGCGCCTGCCGGAGATGAATCTGTTCAGCGTCGACGGCCGGCGCGTGATCGTCGACATCGACGGCCCGCGCGTCATCCGCGCGACCGGATCGCCGCCCGCCGCGCGCCCGGCGCCCCAGCCGGCGCCGGCGGCGCCCGCCGCCGAGAGCCGGCCCCTCGCACCGCCCGCGCCACCGGCGCCGCCGGTGCCCGAGCCGGCGCCTGCGCCCACCGCCGACAGCTCCCGCCCCCTCTCGAACCGCTTCAAGAAGCTCGAGTTCGACTGAGTTGGACGCCTACGTCGCCGACGGCCACGACGAGGCGCGCCGCGGCCTCTGGCGCTCGGCGGCGGAGTCGTTCGCCTCGGCGTCGCGCGCGGCGCCGCACGCGCCCGCGCTCGTGCTCGCCGAGGCGATCTGCCGGCTGAACCTCGGCGACGCCGAGCGCGCGGTCGTCCTGCTGGAGACGGCGCCCGCGCTGCGCGAGGCGGGCGCGTGGAGTGAACGCGCCGCCTGGCTGCGCGCCGCGGCACGCATCGCCTGCGGCGACACGCTCGGCGCCGAGGAGGCCGCCCGCGACCTGCCCCGGCCGCTGTGGCTTCGCGTCGTCGCCCACGCCCGCCTCGCCGAAGGCGACTACGCGATCGGGGTCGGCGCGCTCGTGGAGGCGTTCAGGCCTTCAGCGCACGCAGCAAGATCACGGTGATGTTGTCCGTGCCGCCGGCGGAGTTGGCGGCGCGCACCAGGGCCGTGGCCGCCCCCGGGAGGTCGTCGATGTGCCCCAGCAGGATCTGCTGGATGATCCAGTCCTCGACGAGATCGCTCAGGCCGTCGGAGCACACGAGGTAGATGTCGCCGGGCATGGGCTGGTCGACGTTGAGATCGGGCTCGACGTCGTCCTCGAGGCCCACGGCGCGCACGATCACGTTGCTGCCCGCCCGCTGCTTCGCCTCGGCCTCGCTGAGGTGAAAGTTGCGGATCAGGTGGTTGACCAGCGAGTGATCCTCGGTGATCTGGGCGAATTCGCCGTGCCGGAGGCGGTAACAGCGCGAATCACCCACGTGAGCCACGATCAGCCCGATCTCGGGGGCGTACGTGAGCGCCACCACGGTCGTTCCCATGCCCTCGCACTCGGGATCGACCTGCGAACGGTTGTAGATGCGGACGTTGGCGACGCGCACGGCGTTGACGAGCGAGTTCTCGTCGAAGCCGCGGCTCTCCATGATCTCGAAGGGCCACTCGAAGTCGGGCTGGCGGCGCCAGCGCACCATGAAGTCGGTGATCGCCTGCACCGCGATGGCGCTCGCGACCTGTCCCGACGCGTGGCCCCCCATGCCGTCGGCGAGCACCCACAGGTGCTGCTCGGGGACCATGCCGTGGTCGTCCTCGTTGACGTCGCGCGCGCGTCCGACGTCGGTCGCCGCGGCGCTCTCGAATCGAACCTTCATCCGGCTCCCCGCGGTCCAGGAGGACCGCTCGCCGCCCGCAGGGCCGGCGGAGGCACCCGGGCGTCGCGCCTGGGTGCCGAGAGCAGACCGGCCAGGAAGCCGGACTGCGGGTGTCAATCAGGATCGAGGCGAGCTTCGACGGAGTACTGCGTCGAGCACTTGTCGTTGGCGTGCACCCAGATGAAGTAGCGGCCGGCGTCGACGCGGCGCTCGAGCTTCACGTAGGGGTTCGCGGACTGCACCTCGCGCGCGACCTTCGCGCCGTACTTGTCGGCGAGGGAGGCCTCGCAGTCGCCGCCCTGCTCGTCGAAGTGCACGGTCACCGTGAGGAATCCCGGCGCGTCGACGTTGAAGATCTTCCAGTCGTCGCGATCTTCGCCCTTAGCGGTGATCGAGTCGGTGAAGACCTTGTTGAGCGGCAACGGCTTGGCGAGGTGCCGGCGATAGTCCGGATCTGCATTCGTGTCGGGGCCGCCGCCGCAGCCGGCCAGGAGCACGAGCGCCGCCAATCGTTTCACGACCACCTCCGGCAGGAACGGCAACACCCTACTCAATGGTCGGTCGGGGCGTCCAGATCGACCTCGGGCGCGTGGGCACGCAGCCACGCCTCCACCTCGCCGCGATACCGATCGAGGTTGGCCTGGCTGTCGGCCTCGAAACGCATGACGAGCACGGGCTGGGTGTTGCTTGGCCGGATGAGGCCCCAGCCGGTGGGGAAGGTGATGCGTACCCCGTCGATGTCGAGGACCGGGTAGCGCTCACGGAAGTGGGCCGCCGCCCGTGACACCACCGCGAACTTGTCGGCGTCCGGGCAGTGGACGCGCAGCTCCGGCGTCGTCACGGTCGCCGGCAGGCCCTCGATCATGTCGGCGAGGGTCTCGTCGGTCCTCGACAGGAGCTCGAGGAGGCGCGCGCCGCTGTAGATGGCGTCGTCGAAGCCGAACCAGCGGTCGTTGAAGAACATGTGGCCGCTCATCTCGCCGGCGAGCTTCGCGCCCGTCTCGCGCAGGCGCGCCTTGATGAGGGAGTGGCCCACCTTCCACATGTCGGGCTTGCCGCCGTGGGCGGCGACGTCGTCGAAGAGAACCTTGCTGCACTTCACCTCGCCGACGATCGACGCGCCGGGGAACTCGGCGAGGACGGCCCGCGAGAAGAACGTCAGCAGCTGGTCGCCCCACGCGACGCGGCCGCGCGTGTCGACGGCGCCGATGCGGTCGGCGTCGCCGTCGAACGCGATGCCCACCGCCGCCCCCGTCCCCGTCACTCTCTGCTTGAGCTCCGCGAGGTTGGCCTCGACGGTCGGGTCGGGGTGGTGGTTCGGGAAGCGGCCGTCCGGCTCGCAGTACATGTCGACGACCTCGAAGCCGAGGCGCCGGTACAGCGGCACCGCGACGAGGCCGCCCATGCCGTTGCCGGCGTCGACGACGACACGGAAGCGCTTGGGTCCGAGCCGGATGTTGCCGACGACGTAGTCGATGTAGGGGCCGATGACGTCGCGCGCCTCGGACGTGCCGCGCCCCGACTCGTAGTCCTCGTTCTGGATGAGGTCGCGCAGCGCGAGCAGGCCGTCGCCGTACATCGACGCCGTGCCCTCGCACATCTTGAAGCCGTTCCAGTTCGGGGGGTTGTGCGAGCCGGTGATCACCACGCCGCCGTCGGGCCGGAGGTGGTGCAGCGCGAAGTACATCAGCGGGGTGGGGACCTCGCCGATGTCGATGACATCGATGCCGGCGTCGAGCACGCCGCGCCGGAACGCCTCGACGAGCCGGGGCCCGCTCTGGCGGCAGTCGCGGCCGATGACGACCTGCGCGCCGCCGCGACGCTTGATGTGCGTACCGAACGCCCGGCCGAGCGCCGTCGTGAACGGGTCGGTCAGGTCCGTCTCTGCGCGGCCGCGGATGTCGTACTGCCGAAAGACTTCGGGGTTCACAGCAGATCCTCCTCCCCCTGCTCCCGCAGGCGATCGACGACGTGGCGCACGTCCTGCGCCCGGTCGCGCGGCACGACGAGCACCGCGTCGGGCGTCGCCACGACCACGAGGTCCCGGACGCCGACCACCGCCACCACGCGCCCCTCGGCGTGGACGATGTTGCGGTGGGCGTCGACCAGGATCGCGTTCCCCGCCGACACGTTGCCCTGGGCGTCGGTTTCGGCGAAATCAGCGAGGGCCGCCCAGTGGCCGACGTCGTTCCAGCCGATGGAGGCGGGCAGCACGCGCACATTGTCGGCGTGCTCCATGACCCCGTAGTCGATCGAGATGCTCTCGAGGTCGTTGAACTCGTCGGCGAGCACCTTCTCGTAGAACGGCTCGCCGATGGCGGCGTCGACGCGGTCGAGCGCCGCGGCGAGGTTGGGCAGGAAGCGACGGATGTCGGCGAGGATGCGCGCCACCGTCACGAAGAACATGCCGCTGTTCCAGAGGTAGCCGCCCTCGGCGATGTACCGCTCGGCCGTGGCGCGCGGCGGCTTCTCGACGAAGCGCAGCACGCGGCAGGCGTCGACGCCGTTCTTCGTGGGGACGGTCTCCTTGCGGTCGTAGTGGATGTAGCCGTAGCCGGTCTCGGGGCGGTCGGGCCGGATGCCGATCGTCACGATCTCGCCGGCGCGGGCGCGCTCTTCGGCGGCGCGCAGGAGGCGCACGAAGCCGGGGCGGTCGCCGATGTGGTGGTCGGCGGGCAGCACCGCCATGACCGCCTCGGGATCGCGGCGGCGGAGGTGGATGGCGGCGAGCCCGATGGCGGGCGCGGTGTTGCGCGCGCAAGGCTCGATGAGCAGCTGGTCGGACGGGAGCGTCGGCAGCAGCGCCGCGACCTCGGAGGCGTGCGCCTCGCCGGCGACGACGTACGTCTGCGACGCGGAGACGAGCGGCGCGAGGCGCTCGACCGTCTCCACGAGCAGCGGCTTCTCGGTGCCGATCGCCAGGAACTGCTTGGGGCGGGCGCGGCGCGAGAGCGGCCAGAACCGCGTGCCCGATCCGCCCGCCATCACCACCGCATACATGGAAGGTCTCCTCGACTAGGCTGCGACCCACTCGCGGATCGACGCGAGCTCGGTCTCCCACTCCGGCGAGAGGCGCTTCTTCAGGAACTGGCCGTAGACGCCCCGCATCATGTCCTCGAGCTGTTCCAGCAGCGTCATGCGCTCATAGAACTTCTCTTCGTCCTCACGCGCGAGGATCGTGGGCAGTTTCACCCCGGAGAGGCCCAGATCGTGCGCCTTGAGGCTGAAGGACCACTCCTGCCCGTCGCGCACGATGCGCAGCTTGGCCTCCACGGCCATCTTGCCCAGCTTCAGGGCCATCTTCGCTTCGAGGGAGCTCGTGGGGTGTCCGCCCTTGAAGAAGTTCTCCTGCGCGTTCACCGCCGCGGACGAGACGACGAGCTTGTCGTCGAACCACAGCTCGAACGAACCGATGTCGCCGCCGAGGTCGAAGATGCCCTCGCGGCGGTCGCTCTCGTACCAGAGCCAGGTCAGGAACTCGGGGCCGAGGAAGGCGGCGCGGTGGATGCGGTCGAGAAGGTCCATCAGTTGGCCTCCCGCGCGAAGCCGTCGGGGTCGCAGAAGATCGCCGGCTCGACGTCGAGCAGCTTCTCGACCTCGTCGTCGGCGACGAGGCCGCTCGCCGCGATCGTGTAGGCGCCGTCGGGGATCGGCAGCACTTCGAACGTCTGCTCGAAGAGCTCGGTGAACTCGAGGTTGAGCTTCTCGCTCGTGCTCCAGAAGCGGACGACGCCCGTCTGGAGGTTCCACACGACGTCGACGGTCTTGATCGCCGGCAACAGCTGCTTGCGCAGGTTCTTGCGGACCATCTCCTTGATCTCGGCCTGCTCGTAGCGCGACAGCGACTCGCGCTTCTGCTCGAGCATGACCCGCCGCGACTCGTTCTGCGTGAACAGCTTCAGCAGCGGGCCGGGCACCTTGAGCGTGTCGATGCGCAGGCCGAGGCAGAGGTAATCGTTGTAGAGGTAGTGCTCGGGGAACAGCTCGGTGTCGAGCGCGAACTTGGGGCTGCACCACCCGATCGCGCGCTCCTCTTCGGACTCGACGGGGATCGGCTTGAGCGTGTGCAGCTGGATGCGTGCCTGGAACAGGTCGCGCCAGCCCTCGGGGAGGGGTTCACGCACCTGATACCGCCGGTAGGTCAGACCGCCTTCGAAGGCTCCCATCAGGTAGAAGCGGCTCCTTTGCTGTCAGAGGGTCCGGGCATCCTATACCGAAGGTTCGTCGCACCGCGACCCTTCGTTGACACGCTCGCGCGGGCGGCTCTATGGTGGCCGCGCCCCAACGCCACGTAGGGAGAAGCGCCGATCATGACGCTCCTCGACCGCCCGGCCCGTCTGCTCCTCGCGATCGTCTGCGCCACGTCGCCGGCAGGCGTCCTGGCCCAGACAGAAGCCGCACCAACGCCGCCGGCGCCCGCCACCGAGGCTGCGCCAGCGCCAGCGCCAGCGCCCGCGACGGAGGCCGCGCCGTCGCCGCGCGTCGTGCTCACGCCCGAGGCGCAGCAGCAGCTCTCCGAGGCCGACCGCGCGCGCGCCGCGAAGCTCGAGCAGGAGGCCAACCAGCTGTACGGCGAGGGTCGCTACAAAGAGGCGATCGAGAAGTACCGCCTTTCGTACGAGATCACCGCCGACGCCAACCTGCTCTACAGCATCGCCGTCGCCTACCAGCAGCTCGAGGCCTGGCAGGAGTGCGTCTCCAACATGGAGCGCTACCTCGAGAAGGCGCCGCCGGGCCCGAAGCGCGACCGCGCCGAGAACACGCTGAAGAGCTGCGACGCGCGCATCGTCCAGGACCAGCGCCTCAGCATCGAGTCCGAGCCCAAGGGCGCGACGGTCTACCTCGACGAGCGCACGCGCTCGATCGGCTCGACGCCCGTGACGACGTACGTGCGTCCCGGCCGCCACAAGGTGTGGGTCGAGCTGCCGGGCTACGAGCCCGTCGAGCAGGAGATCGACGTCCAGACGAAGGAGCCCTTCCGCCTCAACCTGCAGATGCAGAAGGTGCAGAACGTCGGCTGGCTCTACGTCGACGCGAACATCATCGACGCGACGGTGTTCATCGACGGCAAGAACGTCGGTCTGACGCCCTTCAAGGAGCCGCTCGCGTACCCGGCCGGGCGCCACCAGGTGGTCGTCGACCGTGACGGCTACACCCGCTTCGACCAGCACATCGGCGTCGACAAGGGCAAGGTCGCCACCGTCGACGCCAACATGGTGCCCACGTTCACCCCGTCGAGCTGGCGCACGCCCGTCGGCTGGACGGCCAACGTGCTCGGCCTCTTGGCCATCGGCGGCGGCATCGCCGCCTGGCAGCTCTCCGAGGACAAGTTCAACGACACCGACGAGTTCGACCAGTTCGCGCTCTACGAGAAGCTCGGCTACGGCATCGGCGGCGGCCTGCTGCTCGCCGGCACGAGCCTCGTCATCTGGGACGCCGTGCGCGACGTCGTCCCGCCCGAGCACCGCAACCCGGGCTACGGTGCGCCCGTCAAGCCGCCGCCGACCGCGGGCACGATGAACTTCGGCTTCGGTGGCACCTCGGTCGGCTTCGGAGGGACGTTCTGATGCTGCGCCGCACCTTCGTCGCCCTGCCGCTGCTGGCCGCCGGCTGCGCGGAGGGCATCGACCCGCCCGCCGAGACGCAGGCCATCTTCATCGAAGGCGGCGAGTTCACGATGGGCGGGTCCGACCCCGACCCTTGCGACAACTCGAAGATCGTCGGCGAGAGCGGCCTGAAGAGCATCGGCTGCCAGGACGCCCGCGTGCAGTCCGAGCTGCTGCAGCACCAGGTCGAGGTCCGCGACTTCTGCATCGACGAGCACGAGGTCACGATCGACCAGTACCGACACTGCGTCGCCCGCGACGAGTGCAGCGATCCCAAGGCGACCAACGCCGGCGACACCGACGACGACCGCTCGATCAGCCGCTACTACCGCAACCACGGCAAGTACGGCGGATTCCCGGTCCTCGGCGTCACGGTCGAGCAGGCGCGCGAGTTCTGCACGTTCCACGGCGGGCGCCTGCCCACCGAGGTCGAGTGGGAGTTCGCCGCCCGCAGCCGCGGGGCCTCGGGCCGCGAGGTGCTGCTGTGGGAGGGCGACAACCCGGTCGCCGCCTGCGACGGGAACGAGGGCCAGGTCGCCTATGGCACCTGCGTCGACGGTCGGCCCCAGCGCGTGAAGGCCGCCGACCTCGACGTCACCGTCCAGGGCGTGCGCGACATGGCCGGCAACGCCCAGGAGTGGGTGGCCGACGAGTTCTCGTTCCTCGCCTACTGCGCCGCCGACCAGGGCGGCGTCGACATCGACGACCTGTACCAGCAGGTCAACGTGAGCTCGTTCCGCCGCAAGCCGGCGGCCAACGCCTCGGTCCCGACGCAGCTCGTCGAGGACGCCGGCTGCGTCGACGCGTGCGTCGCCGGCTTCAACGAGTGCACCAACGTGTGCAGCAAAGCGTGGCGCGGGGATCCGACGGTGGTGGTCGGCCAGCGCAAGTGGGCCGAGGAGCACGAGGCCGCCTGCCGCGCCGACAATCCGGGGCTGCCCGAGACGGTCGATTGCGACGCGTGCGCGGGCGACGCCACCTGCGAGGCGTACTGCGCGTGCGTCGCGTCGGGCAGCGCCGGCGACTCGGGCGGCGAGTGCGTGCAGACGTGCATCGCCGACACGCTCGGCTGCGAGGGGCGGTGCGCGGGGCCCGCCGACGTGGCCCGGGCCTGCATCAACGTCTCCACGGTCGCCCAGCAGAACACGTCGGTGCCGCAGCCCATCTGCCGCGTGCGCGGCGGCGGGTCGCCCTTCGAGGCGACGGCGCCGGTCGCCGTGCAGAGCGGCGCGCTCGACGGTATCCACGTCGTGCGCGGCGGGCACTTCCAGGAGGCGGCGGCCTGTGGGGTGCGCACCACGCGCCGAGAAGCCCGGAAGGGCAGCGATCCCTCGCCCTTCATCGGCTTCCGCTGCGCCTACGACGCGGGCACCGAGCGCTGCCCGCGGCGCTGAGCACCCGCTTCCCAGAGAATCACTGCAGGGTGATGTCGGTCTGCGGCTTCGGCGCCTCGGTCGCCGGCGCACGCGGCGTCTCGGGGCGCGGGCGTTCGATCGCGACGGGCCGCTCCGGCTCGGCGATCGGCTGGGGCTTGAGGCGCGCCGAGACGACCTTCTGCGCCTGGTCGGGGCGGATGGTGAGGCGCTGGTCGAGGTAGCCGCTCTTCGTCAGCACGTAGGTGGTCGGTCCGCCGACGCGGACGTGGAGCGTCGGCTTGGCGACGCCGAGGCGCTGACCGCTGCCCTCGTCGTAGACGGTCACGCCGTCGGGCTGGGTGCTGATGACGAACTCGACGCCCTTGACCGGCGGTTTCGGGCGCTGCGGCTCCGCCACCGTCACCGCAGCGTCGGGTCCGGGCTCGCTGCCGGCGACCTTCACGCCGGCGTCGGCGACCCTCGGCGCCTCGGTGGGCGGCGGCGGCGCCTGCGTTCCGGAAGACAGCGCGGCCACGCTCGGCGGCATGCCGGCGTCCGGCTTGAGGACCTGCGGCTCCCGGCCGACGAACCACCACGCGGCGGCGGCCGCGGCGGGGACACCGAGGCCGGCGAGGATCCACGGCAGCGGGCTGCGCTTGCGCGTCTCGAGGTCGCGCGTGACGTCGACGCCCTCGCCCTCGATGGACGGTGTGCGCGGCTCGAAGCCCTCGTCGAGGACGAGCGTGCCGCCGCCCCGGGCGACGGCCGGGCCGGGCGCCGTGCCATCGCTGCCGGCGGGGACGATGCCCGGACCGAGCAGCGAGGGCGAGCCGTCGGCCCCCGGCGCCATCGCGGGCAGGCGGTCGGCGACGCGGTCGTAAGGCGCGCCGAGCAGCAGCTCCTCGCACGCGTCGAGCTCGGACAGCAGCTCCTCGACGTTCTGCTGCCGGTACTCGCGATCCTTCTGCAGCGCCTTGAAGACGACCGCTTCGATGGCCGGGGGCACGTCGGCGTCGGGGTTGAACGCAGAGAAACGCCGCGGCCGCTCGTTGACGTGCGCGATCAGGATGCTGAGGGGGTTGTCACCGGTGAACGGCGCCTTTCCCATCAACATCTCGTACAGAATCACCCCGAGCGCGTACACGTCGGACCGTGGATCGAGGTCGCCCGACCGCGCTTGTTCCGGTGACATGTACTTCGGCGTGCCGAAGATCATGCCCGCCTGCGTGAGCGTGCCTTCCTTGCCCTCGTACTCGCGCAGCTTGGCCACACCGAAGTCGAGGACCTTCACAAAGTCCCGCTCGCCTTCGATGTCCGTCAGGAAGATGTTGTCGGGCTTCAGATCGCGGTGAATGATGCCGGCCTTGTGCGCCTCCGCCAGCGACTTGCAGACCTGCCGCATGATGTGCATCGCGCGCCGCGGCGGCATGGCCCCACCGCGAGAGAGCGCCTGCGCGAGGCTCTCGCCGCGCAGGAACTCCATGGCCATGTACAGCACGCCGTCGTCGGTCTGGCCGAAGTCGAACACCTTGATGGTGTTGGGGTGGGTGAGCCGGCTCGCCGCGAGCGCCTCCTGATGGAAGCGCTTCACGATCGTCTCGTTCTCGGCGAACTCCTGCAGCAGCACCTTGAGGGCGATGACGCGCTGGACGGCCGGCTGCTTCGCCTTGTAGACGGCGCCCATGCCGCCCTGGCCGATCAGGCCGATGACCTCGTAGCGGCCGGCGATGAGGCGGCCGACCATCGGGTCGCGCTGCGGTTTGCGCACCTGCGGCTCGGCCCACTTGCCGAAGTCCTCGCCGCGCAGCGCGTCGTCGGCGTCGGCGGCGGGCGCGTGGGCCCGGCGCTCGACCGGCGGCGGGGCGCCCGTGGGCTCGGTGCCGGCGAGCGTCGCGTCGGTCTCGTCCGGGTGCACGAGCCGGTCGCCGTCGTGGGGGCAGTCCACCTGCTCGCCGACGTAGCCGCAAGTCGGACAGACCCTCGTCCCGCTCATCCACCCTCCCGCTCGAGCCGCGCTGCTAGGCTATGGGCGACCCGAGGGCAAGTCAAAAGCACCAATACGAGCGGGGGAGCGGCTGTGACTCGCCCCCGAGGAGCACCACGGTGAAGGACAACCGCACTTACTACGACGAGTTCTCCAATTGGTACGAGCGCGAGCGGCACCACGGCTATCACGCGCTGCTCGACCAGCTTCAAATCGGCGTGGCGCGGCCGCTCTGCGAGGGGCGCGACGTGCTCGAAGTGGGCTGCGGCACCGGCCTGATCCTCAAGGAGATCGCGCCGATCGCCCGCAGCGCCGTCGGCATCGACATCAGCCGCGGCATGCTCGAGCGGGCGAAGGCACGCGGCCTGAATGTGGTCGAGGGCTCGGCGGCCGAGCTGCCGTTCGCCGACGACAGCTTCGACACCGTCTACTCGTTCAAGGTGCTCGCCCACGTGCGCGAGATCGAGCAGGCGCTCGCCGAGGTGGCGCGCGTGCTGCGGCCGGGCGGCAAGGCCGTCCTCGAGTTCTACAACAAGCGATCGCTGCGCTACGTGGTCAAGCGGCTCAAGCCGGCCCAGAAGGTGGCCGCGGGCACGACCGACGAGCAGGTGTACACCCGCTACGACTCGATCGAGGACGTGCGGCGCTACCTGCCGCCTTCACTGCGCCTGAGCGACGTGCGCGGCATCCGGGTGTTCACGCCGGTGGCCCAGGTCCACAAGATCCCGGTGGTCCGCCACGTCTTCCGCGTCGCCGAGCGCGCCGCGCGCGACTTCCCGCCCACCGCCCGCCTCGGCGGCTTTCTCGTCGCCGTGCTGGAAAAAGCGGCGAATTAGTTCACGATTCCCGCGTGGGCAACAAACGCGACATCGGCGAGCGCGAGGCGGACCGCGCGGTGCTCGCGGCGCTCCGCGCGCGGGACGGCGTCGCGACGCTCGCGGACGTGGTCGTGGCGGTCGCGCTGCCGCAGTCGGCGGTCGAGCGCGCGCTCGAGCGGCTGACGGTGCGCTTCGAGAGCACGCTGGCGGTCGGCGAGGGCGGCGTCCTGCTCTATCGGTTCGCGCGCGGCCTCGGCGGGCGCTTCCGGCCGCGGCGGGCGCACCGCCCGGTGCTGCGGGCCGTGGTGCGCACGGCCACCGTCGTCGCGCGCGAGACGGTGCGCGCGCTGCGGGCCGCGTTCCGCACCCTGCTTGCGCTGCAGCTCATCGTCTACACCTTCCTGATCCTCACCCCGATCTCGGCGGTGATCGGCGCGGTGCTCGGCGTCGGCCTCGCCGTCGTCCTCGTCGTCGGGGCGCTCCTCGAGGGCGAAGCATCGGTCTTCGAGCTGCTGGCGGAGCCCTGGCTCGCGGTGCTCTTCGTCGCCGGCTGCATGATCTATTGCATCTGGCGGGTGCTGAAGAAGCAGCGCGACGTGCTGCTGGCGGTCGTCGGCCGCGAGCCGGACGGCGCGGGCGGGCTCGCCGGATTCATCCATCAAGTCAACGACTTCGCGCTCGGCCCGCAGGCGCCGCGCGCGCCGGAGGACGCGTACGCCGACGAGCGGCGCGTCCTGCACCGGGTGCGGGAGGGCGGCGGCGTGTTGCGCGCCGGGGACCTCGTCGCCTGGCTCGGGCTGACGTACGCCGAGGCGGACCGTCAGGCGGCGCGCCTCTCGGCCGAGTACCACGGTGACGCGGCGCTCGTCCCCCCGGACGAAGCCGCCGTCCCCCGGCGCCGCGGCACCCGCAAGCGATCGGCGGCCTCGCCTCCGCACGACGCCGGGGACGCCGCGGCGCTCGCCGTCCTCGAGTTCCGCCTGCCGATCCTCGACACCGCCGGCGGCCGGACCCCGCCGGCGCCGGAGCCGCGCACGGCGCACGAGCGCGGCGTCCCGCTGCCGATGCTGACGGGCAACGCGACCCGCGAGGACGCCTTCATCGCCGCCTTCGCCTTGTTGAACGCCAGCGTCGGCCTGGTCGTCGCGCACTTCGTCGGGCGCCACGTCGCGGCGGGCACCGAGTTCCCGAAGCTCTGGGACGTCGCCTACTGGGCCGGCGGCGTGTTGCCCGTCGTCTTCGCCGCGGCCATCTTCGCCTTCTGGGCGCTGCGCGCGCCGCTCCACTGGATTCGCCTCGCCATCGCGCGCCGACGTCGCGAACGGGCGGCCATCCTCGACGCCATCGTCGCCCACGCCCGAAAGCACGGCGCGGCCCCCGTGGCGCTCGAGGCCCTCGCGCGCGCGCCGCGCGAGGCCATCCGTCGTGTCGCCGCCGCGCTCGAAGGCACGTTCGACCTCGAGCGGCCCGGCGAGCGCACGGCGTGGTCGTTCCCGCGCCTGGCCGCCGAGCTCCGCGCGCCCCGCCAGGGCGGCCCCGTGCGGCGTGTCGAGAACGTCGTCTTCGAGGACTCGCGCTGATTGCGTCGCCACGGTCGAAGCTCAGACCACGAGGCTCGAGTGTCGCCATTTTCGGCTGCCTGCGGCCGGCCCCGACCGGCCGCCGCTGCGTCGCACGGCGCATTTCGGTCTCGACGTGCATCAAGCACGCCTTCGACCGAAACTCGCCTTGCTCCTTGCTGCGACTCGGTCGTTGCTCGGCCTCGTCGACGCCGAAATGGCGAAGCTCGGGACGAGTGGGGTGCCCCCGATGGCTCGCGCCTCGGCCGCGCGAACTTCGGGGGCAACCCACTACTAGAAGAGGAGGGAGGCGAGGCGGCGGCGGGCGGCGATGGTGCGCGGGTCGTCGGCGCCGAGCAGGTCGAAGAGCGACAGCAGCGCCTTGCGGCCGGCGTCGTCGTTCCACGCGCGGCCGACCTTCACCACCTCGAGGAAGGCGTCCATCGCCTCGTCGTGACGGCCGTTGAGGGCCAGCGTCGCGCCGAGCGCGTACCAGGCCTCGGGATCACGCGGCTCGGCGGCGAGGCGCTGCCGCAGCTCGCGCTCGTCGCCGGCCTGCTGGCCGAAGGCGAGCACGCCGCGCACGCGCTGGGCCTGCTGCCAGGCCGGATCGTCGTCCTTGATGCGATCGAGGTACGTCGCCGCCGTCTTCGTGTCGCGCTTCGACAGCGCGACGCGCGCCAGGCCGAGCAGCGCCACGCCGAGGTCGGGCTTCGTCTCGAGCGCGCGGCGGAAGGCCTTCTCGGCGAGGGCCGTGTCACCGGCGGCCATCGCCTGCTCGGCGATCTCGAGCGGGTCCTCCTCGGGCGGGGGCACGAGCCGCTCGATGAACTGCCGCACCACCTTCTGCGGTTGCGCGCCCTGGAAGCCGTCGACCGGCTGCCCGTCGACGAAGGCGTACACCGTGGGGATGCTCTGGATGCGCAGCATGCCCGCGAGCTGAGGGCACTTGTCGACGTCGACCTTCGCCAGCTCGAAGGCGCCCTTGAACTCGGCGGCGAGCGCCTCGAGGATCGGCCCGAGCGTCTTGCAGGGCCCGCACCACTCGGCCCAGAAGTCGACGACCACCGGCACCTCGCGGCTGCGCACGAGCACCTTCTGCTGGAAGTCGGCCTCGGTGACATCGAAGACGTAGCGCTGCTGATTCACGGCGGACACCTCGCGCGGTTGCGGCGCCAACATAAGGACGCGCGTGGCGGCCCGCAACCGCGACCATCGGCCGGGGCCCGGCATCCCCGACCCGGAAGCCCGCGTGACGAGCGGCCCGCGAGTCTGCTAGCGTCGGCCGCCGCGTGCGACACACAGGGAGGAGACAGCCGATGACCGCCGCCGACAAGCTGCTGGGGGCCGACGCCGACAAGCTGCTGGGCCACGTCTGCAAGACGATCCCTGCCGAGAGCCTGCAGCTCCCCGGACCCGACTTCATCGATCGCGTGATGGTCCACACCGACCGCACGCCGGCCGTCCTGCGCAACCTGCAGTCCATGTTCAACACGGGGCGGCTCGGTGGCAGCGGCTATCTCTCCATCCTGCCCGTCGATCAGGGCATCGAACACTCTGCGGGCGCCTCGTTCGGACCGAATCCGCGCTATTTCGACCCGAACGCGATCGTGGAGCTCGCGATCGAGGCCGGATGCAACGCCGTCGCCTCCACACTCGGCGTCCTCGCGGCGACGGCGCGCCGGTACGCGCACCGCATCCCGTACATCGTGAAGCTGAACCACAACGAGCTGCTGACGTACCCGAACAAGTTCGACCAGATCATGTTCGCGCGCCCGAAGCAGGCGTTCGAGATGGGCGCGGTCGGCGTCGGCGCCACCATCTACTTCGGCGCGTCGGAGAGCACGCGGCAGATCCAGGAGGTCAGCGAGGCCTTCGAAGAGGCCCACGCGCTCGGCCTGTTCACGGTGCTGTGGTGCTACACGCGCAACAACGCCTTCAAGAAGGACGGCGTCGACTACCACACGTCCGCAGACCTCACCGGGCAGGCGAACCACCTCGGCGTCACAATCAAGGCCGACATCATCAAGCAGAAGATGGCCACCAACAACGGCGGCTACAAAGCGGTCAACTTCGGCAAGACGCACGCCGCCGTCTACGACAAGCTGACGAGCGAGCACCCCATCGACCTGTGCCGCTACCAGGTGGCGAACTGCTACATGGGGCGCATCGGCCTCATCAACTCCGGCGGCGAGAGCACGGGGCAGAGCGACCTGGCCGAGGGCGTGCGCACCGCGGTGATCAACAAGCGCGCCGGCGGCATGGGGCTCATCGTGGGGCGCAAGGCGTTCCAGCGGCCGCTGAACGAGGGCATCCAGCTCCTGCACGCCCTGCAGGACGTCTACCTCGACCCCGCCATCACCGTCGCCTGACCGCCCGCGGCGGGCGGGATGAGCAGCGCGCGCCCGATGCCGATGCGCATGGGATCGGGGCGCGCGTTCGCCTCCCAGATCCGCTTCCACTGCGTGCCGTTGCCGTAGTAGCGCGAGGCGAGCAGGTAGAGGCTCTCGCCCTCGAGGACGACGTGCTCCCGCGCGGCGGCGGCCGGCGCTTCGGCGGCGCTCGGCGGCGGGGCGACCGCGGCGACGGGCGCTTCGGCGACGCTCGGCGGCGGGGCGACGGCCACGGACGCCGGCGGCGCCGTCGAGGACAGGTGCCCATACAGGAGCACGCCGCCGAGGCCCGCGCCGAGCAGCGCGAGCACGGCGCCCGCCGTCGCCCACCAGGGCGGTCCCGGTGCGGGCGCGGCGCTCACCGCCGGCGCCGCCGCCGGCGTCGCGCGCGCGCCCGGCAGGACGACGCGCTCCTCGTCGACTTGCTCGAGCGCCGGCGCGTCCCACTCGGCGCCGCAGCCCGGGCAATACCGCGCGCCCTCCGCGCGCGCCGCCGCCATGCCATCGAACCGCAGGCAGTACGGGCAGGTGTCTTCGGCCATCGGTCGTGTGTCTCCGCGCCGATTGTGGGAGACGCTTCGCCGCCGTGCAAAATCCTGCGCAAGCGCCCGCCGCTTGACACCCGAAATGACGTGCCTACCAGTTTGGGCGTGACCGCGGCGCGCGGCCGGGCGCCGACGGAAAACCGAGTGATCTCATATCGTTCGAGAGGGAGAGAGCCATGTTCTTCCGCTTCGAAGACTTCGGTGACGCGTTCCAGCTCCTCGACGAGTTCCGGCGCGAGGCGAACCGCCTGTACGAGACCGGCGGCCTGACCCGCGGGCAGGCCGCGAGCCGCTGGTCGGGGCTGCGCCTCGAGGACAAGGGAAACGCGTTCGTGCTCACCGCGGACCTGCCCGGCGTGAACGCCGCCGACGTCGACGTCACGCTCGAGAACCAGACGCTGACGCTCACCGCCGAGCGCAAGACGCCGACGCCCGAAGGCTACGCCGTACACCGACAGGAGCGCGCGCCGTTCCGCTTCTCGCGCAGCTTCTCGCTGCCGACGCGGGTCGACGCCGAGAAGGTGAGGGCCTCGATCGACGACGGCGTGCTGACGCTGACGCTCGAGAAGTCGCCCGAGAGCAGGCCCCGCAAGATCACCGTGACGAAGGCCTGAGGAGAACGCGCCATGAGCAAGACCAACGGAACGACGCAGGTGACGAACGTCGAGCGCGCGCGGGCCGAGGGCCTCGAGAAGGGGCCGGTGCTCACCCCGGCGGTCGACGTGTTCGAGAACGACGACCAGGTGCTGCTGCTCGCCGACCTGCCCGGCGTGGCGCCCGACGGTCTCAACGTCGAATTCGACAAGGATCTCCTGAAGATCGAAGCCCGGCGCCCCTGGAGGACGCCCGACGGCGAGGCGATCACGATCACCTATCGGCGGGCCTTCAACGTGAGCCCGCAGATCGACGCCGAGCGCGTGTCGGCCAACCTCGACAACGGCGTCCTGCGCGTCGAGCTGCCCAAGCACGCCGCCGTCCGCCGCCGCCGCATCCCCATCCAGGGCTGAGAGCTCGTAAGCAATCGTCTGCCGGCTGCGCCTGCCGCTGCGCCCGCCATCCGGCGTCGCCGGCAGGGCTTCGCCCGCCGCTCGCCGCCACAGGCCGGCCGCAGTCTTGCGGCGGCCGGTCTGCCCGAAGGGGTCTGCGGCTTCGCGGCCCCGAAGCCTGCGGTGTACCTCCGTACACCTCGGATTCTCCTGCACCCAGCTCCTTGGCTGGCACGACGCATCGGCCCGCTCGCCAAGGCGTCCGATTGCCTCTCAAGCTCTGACCGCCGAACGGCGGAGCCATCCGACCGCGGCCCGTGTTAGTTTGCGACCCATGCGAGCGAACGACGACGCGCGGGCCGCACTGGCGGCATGGCGGGCGGCGAAGGCCGCCAACTTCTTCGACGGTGACACCTTCCTGCAGACCGTGCTGCGCCGGCACCTCGGCGAGGCGCGGTTCGAGCGCGAGCGCGCCGCCCTCTCCGCCTTCGGCGAGGAGTGCGCGACGGTCATCGACACCCTGGCGATCGAGACCAACCGCGACGAGAACCTCCCCGTGCTGCGGCGCTGGGACGGCATCGGCCGAAGGACCGAAGAGGTCGTCTTCCACCCCGCCTACCACGAGCTGGGGCGGCGCGTTTACCGCACCGGCCTCATCGCGCGCTACGCCGAGCCGGGTCACGAGACGCTGCAGCTCGCCTACTGCTACCTGCTGGGGATGAACGGCGAGGCCGGGCACCTGTGCCCCGTCGCCTGCACCGCCGGCCTCGTGAAGATCCTGCAGCAGCGCGCGACTCCCGAGCTGCGCGACCGCCTGCTGCCGGGGCTGTTCCACCTCGATCGCGACGATCCCGCGCACTTCCACGGGGCGCAGTTCCTGACGGAGATCCAGGGGGGGTCCGACGTCGGCTCGAACGCCTGCGTCGCCCGGTCCGACGGCAACGAGTGGCGCATCTCCGGCGAGAAGTGGTTCTGCTCGGTGATCGACGCCGACCTGTACCTCGTCACCGCGCGCCCGCAGGGCGCGGCGGGGGGCACGCGGGGCCTCGCCGGCTTCGTGGTGCCACGCCGGCTGCCCGACGGCGCGCCGAACGGCGTGACGGTGCGGCGGCTGAAGTACAAGCTCGGCACGCGCAGCATGGCCTCGGGCGAGGCCGACTTCGACGACGCGCTCGCCTGGCCCGTCGGCGATCCGCATGACCCCACGGCGTTCAACGGGGTGGTCGACATCGTGCTCAACACGAGCCGCCTCTACAACGCGGTGGCGTCGTGCGGGTCGATGCGCCGGGTCGAGATCGAGGCGACGACCTACGCCGAGCACCGCGTGGCCTTCGGGCGGCCCATCCGCGAGTTTCCGCTCGTGCGCCAGACGCTCGAGCGGATCACGCGCGAGACGCGCCTGGCGGTCGCCGGCACCTTCGCGCTCGCCGCGATCGCCGACCGCATCGCCCGCGGCGAGGGCACCGACGCCGACCGCGCCGTGCACCGGCTCGTCGTCAACATGAACAAGTACTGGACGTCGATCCGCGCCACGGCGGTCATCCACGACGGCATCGAGATCCTCGGGGGCAACGGCGCCATCGAGGACTTCTCGGTGCTGCCCCGGCTCTACCGCGACTCGATCGTCTGCGAGAGCTGGGAGGGCACGCACAACGTGCTCTGCGCCCAGGTCCTCAAGGATCTCCACAAGTTGCGCCTGCACGAGGCCTTCTTCGCCTCCCTCGAGCCGCTCGTCGCCGCGAACCCCGCGCTCGCCGACCGCCTCGCCGCCGACCGCGCGCGCGTGGCCGCCCTCCTGACCTCCCCCGATGCCGAGCTCGAAGTCCGGAGCGTGGTCGACGCGCTCATCCAGACCTGGCAGCTCGCGCAGCTCCCCTGACCCCTTAGAAAACTGATACTTGCGCGTTCCCGCGCGTACGATCCATGGTACGCCGGATCGAGAAGACCCACCCCGGGCCACCGCCGGAGGGGCGGCGCCCGGTGCCCACCCTGGGGGAAGACATGCGCAGAGGATTGCTGCTGCTGACGGCCGCGACCGCGGTCGCGGTGGCCGCGTGCGAGGACGGGCCGGAGCAGGTCTACGAGCCGCTCGACGGGGATCCCGCACCGCAGAACGGCTACACGCCGACGCCGCCCTTCAGTCAGGACCAAGGCGACGGCGTCCCGCTCGAGGTCCAGGAGTGCAACGCCGACGAGCTCGGCGAGGCGCGCTTCTGCTGCGAGCAGGAGCACGAGGCGGTCGTCCAGCGGATGGTGCAGGCGCCGATCATCCCCGACGTGTCGCTCGGCGGGGTGCCGCTGTGGAGCCCGAACGGGCCGCCGACCCACGCCGACGACCTGCCCGGACCGAGCGGCGCCGGCAAGCTCTGCGACCCCGACGTCTACTCCAACGCGCTCGCGTGGGGTCCGACCAACGAGGTCATCGCCTTCATCAACGAGGAGACGAAGCTCGTCGAGTTCCTGATCGCGACGAGCCAGTACCTCGGCGGCATGGAGGGCACCGTCCAGCGGCCGAACCGCACCTCCGGCGAGATGGAGACCGTCCCGGTCAGCATCTTCATGCGCAAGCGCGTGAAGCTGGGGGAGCGCGAGCTCGACCAGTACGCGAGCACCTCCGACCAGGCGACGGCGACGAACTCGTGGCTCAACCACGCGAACGTGACCGACCTGTACCGGTTCGTGCGGCAGAACTACTTCAACGCGTCGCCCGCCGACCACCCGGCCGACTACAACTGCGTCGCCGAGCAGAAGTGCAATCTGATCTACACCGGCCAGCAGGCCGGTCCGCAGATCGCGCTCATCTACATGGTCGACTCGGGCGTGATCCTCGCCTTCTCCCCCGAAGGCCACCTGATCGAGGTCGACATCGAGCCGGTGCGCGTGGCGCCCTTCCAGGAGGCGCCGGTCGTGCTCGGCACCGACGGCGCCCCCGGCGAGCCGGGCAACATCGCGATGAGCGTCGCCGGCCAGAACTGCACGCTGAACCTGGCCGACCGCCCGACGTGGTCGACCTTCCTCGACACCTGCCTCGGGGCCGACGCCGAGCGCGCGCAGCAGCGCTTCACGTACGACGTGTACGGGCAGCGCGACGCCGTCTCGGTCGACCTGAACGGCATCTCGCTGACGTTCCTGCACGACGTGGCGACGGACGGCATCCTCGAGGACGGCCAGCGGCCCGACGACGACGACACGCTGTTCGAGATCACGATCACGCAGCAGCTCCGGTCGCCGATCGCCGAGTACAAGCCGCTGTCGCTGGCGCAGCGCTACAAGGCGAAGATCGAGCAGCGCCTGCGCGAGGCGGTGAAGCAGCCGGCCCTCGGCGGCGGCGAGCCCGGTGAGGGTGCGGGCGGCGCTGGCGGTGAAGGCGGCGGCGCTGGCGGTGCCGGTGGCGAAGGCGGCGGCGCTGGTGGTGCCGGCGGTGAAGGCGGTGCCGCTGGCGGCGCCGGCGGTGAAGGCGGCGGCGCTGGCGGCGCCGGTGGTGCCGGCGGCGAGGGCGGCGCGGGCGGCGCCGGTGGCGCCGGTGGCGGCGTCGAGGAGCCGAAGCCGGTCGTCCACCCCTTCCTCACCTACGAGGTGGAGATCCCCGAGTCGTTCACCGACGAGTCGCAGCCGCTCGGGCCGCTGTCGTACCTGGTGCGCGGCGTCGGCGAGCAGAACTGGCTCGACAGCGTCACGAACGACATCGCCGCACTCTACGACACGCTCACCCCCGAGCAGCGGGCGCAGGTCGACGCCATCGTGACCGAGCCGACCTGGCTCATCGAGCCGTTCGTCGCCGGCGTCCTCGAGGAGTTCACGCACGGTCGCTCGAACGCCGAGCTCACCTGGATCGGCTTCCAGAACACCGACGACAAGAAGTGGGTCATCGGGCAGGCGAGCTTCCTGCAGGATGGCGTGCCCTATCGCATCACGGCCCAGTTCAGCCTGAACTACGGCGCGCTCACCGCCATCACGGTCTCGACCGGATTCAGCCCGATCGACGAGCTGTACGCCACCTGGAACGAGGAGATCCGCCCCCGTCCGGGCCTCGGCGCCAAGAAGTCGCCCTACTACTCGATCGACCTCGCGAAGCAGTCCCCGGGCGACAACCCCCTGGCGCTCGGCGGCGACGGCATCCGCATCGACGAGTACCGGCGCTACCTGAACATGTTCGACATCCGCGTCACGGGCCTCGACGGCGACAGCCGCACGCTCGTGCCCTTCACGGTGCCGGGCGTCGCCGCCGCCGACCAGGGCGGCTACACGCGGCAGCTGCGCGGCGAGCGCTTCGAGTGGGTGCCGGCGACGGTCATCCAGCTCTACGGCAAGGAGACCTTCCTCGCGTTCTACGTCGACGAGGCCGACTCCAAGATCGGCCGCGTCTCGGAGAGCTACTTCAAGGGGCGGGTGCCCCTGTGCGCCGGCCTCGACATCGCTTACGGCGACTACGTCCGCGATCGGGTCGAGGCGTTCACGGCGCAGAAGGGCCTCGACGCCTTCCGCGCCTGCGAGATCGTCTTCAACTACTCCGCCAACGGGAACGTGCTCGATTCGGTGGCCTCGCTGGCCAACCGCGTCTCCTTCACCGTCGTCAACGGGCGGGCCGTCGCGGCCGCCGTCTGGCGCTGAGGGAGGACCGACACATGAAGAATGGGAATTTCATGAAGTTCCGCGGGAGTCTGGCGCTCGGCGCCTGCGCTCTGCTCTTCGCGAGCTGCGTCGAGCACCGCCCCATCCGCAACGGCCTGAACGACGAGTCGGTCTACCTCACCAAGGCCGACCTCACGAGCCGCAACCCCAAGCTGCCCGAGGGCACCGACGACGACGGCTGGCTGTATCGCATCAGCGTCGTCGCCGCGAGCTCGCCCAACATCCTCGAGACGTTCCCGGGCGGCGAGGGCAGCACCCGCTACGTCAAGCTGCGGTTCCGCGACGACGCGCTGCAGGTCCTCGACGGCATGGACCTCGAGGCCGACAAGCCCGGCGAGGACGGCGAGCCGGTCGCCGACCCGCACGTCACGCCGCGCGTCCTCGTCGAGTTCCCCGGCTCACACGTCGACGTGAAGCTGGCGGAGTCGCTCGACGGCGAGCGCACGAACCTGCTCGAGGAGAACACCGAGAAGCCCTGGCAGGAGCGCCAGAAGTTCAAGATCGACTTCGAGAACGCGTCGCTCGACCCCGAGGACGCGATGGGGCTGATCAACGGTTACTTCGTGAAGTCGTGCGCGCGCCCGAACAGCACCCGGTTCGTGCCCGACAGCTTCCAGTGGGACGAGGACGACCAGTACCTCACCTTCAAGCTCGAGGTGAACTACGTCCTCGACCTGAACGGGCTGCTTTGTTACTCGTGGGCCTTCCTCGGGCAGCACACGTTCGACTCGAACGTCATCGACACCGGCACGATCGTCTACAAGTTCAACTTCTACCGCCGCGGTCCCAGCGCCTACGTGCCCGAGCGCGTCGCCGAGAAGGACCCGGTGAACAAGAAGTACGGCGTGTTCCAGATGCTCAACCTCTACACGGACCCGGAGAGCGGTCTGTTGGGTGGCGAGCGTCTGCTCAAGCGCTGGGATCCGAACCGCGAGGAGCCGGCGATCTACTATTTCGCCAAGGGCTTCCCCGAGAAGTTCAAGGACATCTTCACCGGCGAAGGCGGCATCAAGGAGAAGACGAACGCGGTCCTCGAGCAGGCCGGCGCGAAGCTGCGCGTCGACTTCCAGAACTACGACGCCGACGGCGTCGAGCGTGAGGTCGGCGACATCCGCTACAGCTTCGTGGTGTGGGTCGACAGCCAGTACGCCAACGGCCCGCTCGGCTACGGCCCGAGCACGGCCGATCCGCGCACCGGCGAAGTCTTCAGCGCCAACGTCAACGCCTACAACTACGCGTACGACCTCTTCCGCTACTACACCGAGGAGTACCTCGACGACGTCGACACGCTGACGCGCCCCCAGAAGGACAAGCCCTGGGAGGAGACCGAGTGCCAGCCGGGCGCGACGATGGCCCCCGGCGACACCGTGCGCTGCGCCCAGCAGGCGCAGCCGGACTTCGACCAGTGCAAGGCCGACGGCGGCTCCGACGACGACTGCGGCGCGGCGCGCGACGAGGCGATCGAGGCCTGCAAGCACCCGCTGCGGCTCGGCAGCGCGCTCTTCGACGAGATGCGCTTCGTCATGAACCTGCCCTCGGGCGACGAGCGCGCCACCGACGCGACCGACTTCGTGCCGGCGCCGGTGGCGAACACCTTCCGCGGCGACCTGCACCGCATCCTGCCGGAGATCCGCTACGGCTACCCCGGCTGGAACGCCTACGTCTTCCACACCACGGGCAAGCACCCGATCGACCGGCTCGACGAGATGGTCATCAAGGAGGCGGAGTTCAAGCAGGCCATGATGGACATCATGGCCGGCAAGGACCCGTTCGGGGGCCTCGCGCCGGGCAGCCGCGACGGCATCGAGGCGATGAACGCGTATCGCCTCAAGATGCGCGACTGGCGCGAGAACCACCGCCGCTACACGGCCGAGCGTCAGCTTGCCCGCGGCCTGCGCGGCCTGTGCGACATGGACCCCGGCGATTTCCTCGCGTCGCTCTCGCGTTCGGCGCGCCTCTGCGTCGATCGCGGCGGGCGCCACACCTGGGAGTCGGACGTCGAGTACCGTGATCGCTTCCTGCACGGCATCATCGCCCAGCTCATGTGGCACGAGTTCGGCCATACCGTCGGCCTGCGCCACAACTTCTACGGCTCGATGGACCACAAGCACATGCGCGAGGGCGAGGTCACCGCGTCGGTGATGGACTACGTCTCGCTGCAGGCCGAGTCGGGCTCGCTGCACCAGTGGGGCCAGTACGACGAGTGGGCGCTGAAGTGGATCTACGGCGGCAGCGACATCCGTGAGCAGGCCATGGCGAAGGACCCGCTGTACTGCACGGACGAGCACCGCATCTTCTCGCCGCTGTGCCAGGCCTACGACTACGGCACGACGCCGGCGCAGATCGTGCTGAACGCGATCGAGTCCTACGACTGGAACTACGAGTTCCGCAACCGGCGCGCCTACCGCCAGTTCTGGAACACTGGCAGCTATGTGGACACGATCTACAGCAACGTGTTCTCGATTCAGCGCATGTGGTACCTCGCGCTGTTCGACTGGGGCGGCGGCGGGGTGCAGGCGACCCTCAAGCAGCTCGACCAGCTCGAGGGCAAAGAAGTGCTGAGCCAGGCGCGCTACGACGAGCGCACCAAGGACTTCTACAACGACATCACGTCGGCCGTGAACATGACCGTCGCCTTCTACGACGCGGTGATCAACCAGCCGGCGAGCTTCCGCAACTACCAGACCGAGTTCGACCCGTACTACGGCGACATCCGCCGCATGGGCATCATCATCGACAAGCTGTTCACGACCTACGCCTTCATGGACCTGCAGGACGTGTACTACAGCCCGAACATCTCCACGTACGTGTCGATGTACGATGCGCCCTTCGGCACCGAGAACCTGACGCTGTCGCAGCGCGTGCTCGACAACATGCTGGGCTCGAGCTACGACACGTTCCCCTGGTTCAAGTACCTCGCGCTGAACATCTTCGCGGCGGTCACGAACTCGAACCTGGTGAACAATCCCGAGCTGAAGGAGCGCATCGCGATCTGGCGGTTCAACAACGCCGCGGATCTGTACGAGCGCTTCCCGCAGGCGGAGATCGACGCCGCGCTGACGACGGGCAACACGCAGCAGACGTTCATGCACGAGGGCGAGGAGTACGTGTACACGTACCTCGAGGATCGCTCGTGGCACCTCGTGGCCGGCAAGTCGCGCAG
Source organism: Myxococcota bacterium (assembly GCA_963169045.1). Lineage (GTDB taxonomy): Bacteria > Myxococcota_A > Bradymonadia > UBA7976 > UBA1532 > CAUJDF01. The sequence goes on along the minus strand of CAUJDF010000074.1, from coordinate 102,795 downwards.
CCCGGTGAGCTTCCAGTTCATGCGCGACTACAATGAGTCGCTCAACGGCAGCGCGAGCGACACGCTCGACAACTACGGCCTGAAGATCCTGCTGGCGTACCACGAGTACTACAACAACTTCGTCGGGTTCTGAGGCATGCGTCCGCACACCACCGCCATGAACCTGGCCATCGCCGGGGCGCTGCTGGCGCTCCCGGCGGTGCCGGCGTTCGCGGCAGACGCACCGGACGCGGCGCTCTCGCCCACGGCCCCGGCCGTGACGGGGAGCACCGACGCAGCGCGGCCGTACAAGGTCTCGGCGCTGGGGCAGTTCCGCACGCTCGCAGTCCGCGACCAGGATCCCGCCAACGACCAGAGCATGCTCTACCAGCTCCGCGGGGACGGAAAGCTGACGGACCGGTTCATCGTGGGCGTCCGGTTCGGCGTGTTCCAGTACTTCACCGCGGAGGAGGGCGAGTCGGGCTGGCGTCTGCAGGACACGCTCGCCTCGGCGGGCTACAGAACGCCGGTCGACCTGGGCTTTCGGGAGCTGAAGCTGAAGCACACGCTCGGCCTCTATCTGCCGACGTCGCGGGCGAGCCAGAACCAGGACCTGTACGTCGCGCCGCAGTATGCGCTCGACGCGGCGATCGACATCGTCGACGGGCTGACCTTCACGCTGCAGCCCTCGCTGCAGTACCGCTGGCACCAGTACGCCGAGCGCGCGGGCTACCGGGGTGGCATGAACACCCAGGTGCGCTACGCCGTGCGCGGCGGCCTCGACTACCTGGTGCTCGAGTCGTCGAAGTTCGGCGATCTCGCCGTCGGGGCGTCGGCCGGGTCGACCTGGGACCAGAAGTACGCCTCCCGCGAGGCGTTCACGTCCGACGAGAGCGACCAGGTGTTCGTGTCCGAGAACTACGACTGGGAGTTCCACGTCGAGTACGCCCCGCTGGCGTACCTCGCCGTCGGCGTCGCCCTCGAGCATGGCGGCCGCGTCCTGCGCGATGGCATCGTGAACACCTTCCTCGTCCACCGCGACGAGACCGAGCTCGCCCTCACCCTCTCCGGTAGTTATTGACCTCCGCCGCCGGCTCAGGCCGGCGGTCCCCCATGCCGATCCCCCATGCTCATGGGAGGGCGGCGCCCGGCGCGCCATGGCATCATGGCGTCGGGCGCTTGCTCTGAATGGGGAGGAACATGAAGCGTTTTGTGATGTTGTGTTTCGCGGTCGCCTTCGCGGCCGGCTGCGACGACGGCGGCGGTGACGACGACGGTGCGGGTGGCGCCGGCGCGGCGGGCGGTGGCGCGGGCGGCGCCGGTGGCGCCGGTGGCGCGGGCGGCGCCGGTGGCGCCGGTGGCGCGGGCGGCGCGGGCGGCGCCGGTGGCGCCGGTGGCGCGGGTGGCGCAGGCGGCGCCGGCGGTGCCGGCGGTGGCATGGGCGGCGCAGGCGGTGGCCTCGAGCCGATCGACCCGCCGACCGGCGAGCCGATCCCCCTCGAAGAGGCGGCCGCGGCGTTCGCCGAGCGCGCGTGCGCGGTCCTCCTGGGCTGCGACTGCGAGGACGCACTCACGATGGACGAGTGCATCACCGAGCTCACCGACTTCATGGCAGACGACCTCGGCACGCACCAGGGCCGCGGCCTCACCTACGTGCCGGAGTGCTTCGACGCCAAGATCCGCGCCTACGAGGTGTTCGGCTGCCGCTCGGCCGCACAGGCCCGGGGCGACGAGGCCCTCAACCGCGCGGCGTGCGAGCTGCGCGCGTGCAAGGCGTTCGTCGGCGACCTCCCCGAGGGCGCCGACTGCCCCGGCGGCCCGGGCAGCCTCGGCGACGCCTGCGGGCCCGGGCTCGTGTGCAGCGCCTTCGGCAAGTGCATCGCGCCGCTGTGCCTGCCGTGGCGCGGCGAGGGCAAGCGCGGCGAGCCGTGCGCGAACGACGAGGGCGGCCGCGCCTGCGAGGAGGGCACCTACTGCGACACCCAGGGCACGAAGCGCTGCCAGCCCATCCCGACCGAGGGCGAGTCCTGCGCGACGAGCTACTTCTGCGCGCCGGGCTCCTTCTGCGTGGACGCGACCGGCGGCGACCGCGCCGACGCGGTGTGCACCCCGCCCCGCGGCCAGGGCGAGCCCTGCGGCGGTTGCACCGAGGGCCTCGCCTGCATCACGCCGGCCGGCGCCCCCGTGGGCACGTGCGGCGCGCCGCTCGCCGACGGCCAGCCGTGCCAGGCCTCGACCGAGTGCGCCTCGGGGTACTGCCCCTTCGGCGACGAGCCCCGCCTCTGCGCGCCCACGCCCGGCGCCGGCGAGCCGTGCAACGACCGCTGTCAGGAGGGCCTGGCCTGCAACTACGGCCTGCTCCCCATCGTCTGCGGCGTCCCCGGCGCCGAGGACGGCCCCTGCCGCCCCGACCGCACCTGCGAAGAGGGGCTCGTCTGCAGCCGCAACGGCGCCTGCCGCCGCCCCCTCATGCAGGACGCCCCGTGCGATGCGAACGCCGACGTCTGCGCCGAGGGTCTCGAGTGCGGCGACTTCTCGAGGACCTGCGGGCCGCCGATCCCCGGCTACTGCGCCGCCTTCTGATTCAGCCCGCGCCGGGGTCTTGGTGCTTAGGGCGCGGCCCCGTCCGCCCGGCAGCCCACCACCGGGGCGCACGTCCCGTCCCTGACCCGCAGATCGATCCCGCAGCAGACCAGCCCCGGCGCGCAGTCCTCGTCGGCGGCGCACGTCGCGGGCTCGGACACCCCGCCGTCGTCCGGCGGCCCCGCGTCCGGCGTGCGCGGCACCGGCGCGGCGTCGCACGCCGCGGTCGTCGCGCAGGTCAGCGTGCGCGCGCAGCACACGAGCGGCTCGGCGCACGTCTGCAGCTTCTGCTCGTACGGCGTCGTCGCGGGGCGTCGCCCGCACGGGTTGCCCTCGACGAGGAACGGCAGGAAATCGTCGCAGCCGCGCATCTCCTCGCAGTAGGGCGGCGAGCGGTCGACCGTGGGCAGCCGCGGCGCCGTACAGCACACGAAGGGCAGGACGCAGTCGGACCCGCGCTCGCACGCCTCGTTCGTCGCCTCGAGCGTGCACGCGGATCCCACGAGCGCGAGGGGCACGAGCCAGCGCATCTCAGATCTTCACCATCAGGCCCACGGACGGCCCCCACAGCAGGTAGTCGGGCGTCCAGACCTGGATCTTGTAGATGTCGTAGTCGTACTCGCTGCCGAGGATGGGCATGAACCACTCGGCGCGGAAGGCGGCGTACGGCGCGACGCCGAGGTCGCCCACGAGGTAGATCGGCAACGACAGGCGAAAGTCGAAGCCGCCGCCGAACGGCGCGCCGTAGGTGGTGCCCCACGGTCCGAGGTCGAGCGCCACCACGCCCGTGAACGGGATCATGTAGCCGCTCACGTGCCAGCACCACGTGTCGCACGAGGCGACGTCGGCGCGGAAGCCGAGGCCGAGGAGCTGTATCTCCCCGTCCTGCAAGACATATTCGTCGCCGGTGTCGATGTTGCCGAAGCCGAGCGCGAGCGGGCGGGTGAAGTTCGTGTAGCGCGCGAAGAGCCCGGCGCCGTCCCCGCCGGTGAACGCCTTGCGCCGCCGCCGCGAGTTCAGCGGCTCGCCGGCGTCGTCGTCGAAGCGGTAGCGCACGCCGGCCTCGAGGCTGAAGTACTCCGTCGCCCAGGACGCGCTGCGACCGCCGAAGTACGGGTCGCCGTTGCGGCTGGCGAACAGGCCGGGCTCGCCGATCGCGCCCTCGAAGCGGCCGTAGTCGACGCGCAGCACGCCGGTGGCGTCGGGGCCGAGCAGCGACTCGAGCTTCGGACGCAGCTCGCCGGCCACCTGGAGGATGAGCTCCTGCGCGAGCCGCGAGTCGACGTTCTCGCGGACCTCGCCCTCGAGCCGCTCGAAGAGCTGGTCCGACAGGTAGTTGAAGTAGGCCTCGTTGCCGAGGACGTCGATGGCGAGGCGCACCTCGCGCACGAGGCCCGAGCCGCCGCCGATGGTGCCCACCGCTTTGTTGGAGCCGGTCTCGTCCATCGCCGCGATGAGGCGCGTCAGGCCGCCGTCGAGCTCGGCCCACCACACGCCGGCGGAGGCCTCGAAACGCACGCCGCGCTCGATCAGGTCCCAGAACGTCTCGAGGTTGGCGTCGTCGCTGCCGAACTTCGCGCGCGCGTCGTCGGCAGCGCCGGCGAAAGCCGGCCCCGCGAGCAGCAGCGCCAGCGGCAGCACGGACCACGGGGCACATCCCATCAGCCGGTTGTCGTCCGGTCCCCCGTCGGCCGTCAAGTCGGCTCGCGGCGCGTTCGTCGCTTGGCGTCCGTCGCCGTTCGGGTTACAGTAGAGGTGGAATTTGTCACATTCCTCACGGTTGGGGGCGAGGAATGTCTGGCCGGAAGAGGCCATCCGTCGGATCGCACGCGGGATCGCCGCCGCCGGAGTGGTTCGCGCTCCTCGTCGGCGGCTGCGACGGGCCGTTCACGCTGCCCGAGCTCGGCGAGATGGTGCAGGTCGGCAGTGTCACCGCGTCGACGTGGGTCTGGCGACCGGGGCGCCGCGAGTGGGCGCCCGCCGGCGAGTTCGCCGAGCTGGGGGCGTGGCTCGGCGGCGCGTCGCCGACCGCGCCGGCCCCGAAGCCGCGCCGCGCATGGCGTCGTCTGGCCGTCGGTCCCGGGCTCGCGGTCGGCGCGCTGATGGTCGCCACTGCGGCGCTCGCCGGCTACGTCCTCACGCCGCGCGACATCCCCCCGCCGGCGGCCGCCCCACCCCCCCTCGCCACGGCGCCGCCCACCGCCCCGAGCGCCGTCCAGCTCGCGACGCGCATCGACGCCCTGCGCCGCCACCTCGACCGCCTGCAGACCCGCGTCGACGACCTCGGCCGCGCCCGCAAGGAGGCCTGGCGCGACGTCGCCGACCGCCTGCAGGCCGACATCGTCGTCGTCGAGCAGGGCCTGCGCCGCGCCGGGCTCCGCCTCGAGGCGCTCCTCGAGACCGAGGCGCCCACCGGCGGCCCGATCGTCGTCATGCCCCCGGAGGGCGGCCCCCTCGACCGCCTCGACGCCGCCATCGACCGCGCCGCCGCGCTCGAGGTGGCCGGCGAGCGCCTCCCGCTCGAGGCGCCGCTCGAGGAGGGCTACCGCATCACGAGCGGCTTCGGCGCGCGCCGCGACCCGATCGAGGGCGATTGGGCGATGCACCGCGCGCTCGACTTCGGCGCCGCCGCGGGCACCGAGGTGCGCGCCCCCGCGCCGGGCCGCGTCCTGCGCGCCGGGCCCGCCGGCAGCTACGGCAACCTCGTGGAGCTCGACCACGGCCGCGGCGTGCGCAGCCGCTACGCCCACCTGCTCGAGGTGCGCGCCAGGGCGGGCACCCGCGTCGCGCGCGGCGATCTGCTCGGCCTCGTCGGCAGCACGGGCCGCAGCACCGGCAACCACCTGCACTACGAGGTGCTCGTCGACGGCCGCAAGATCGACCCGCTGCTGCTCGTGCAGTTCGGCGAGCCCGGCGACCGCTGACGGGGTCGCGCCGACCCGGCGGGCGTGGTAATCCCACCGGCATGTCTCAGCGCACCGCACTCGTCACGGGGGCCAGCACCGGCATCGGCAAGGAGATCGCGCGCGGTCTGCTCGCCGAAGGCTTCCACGTCGTCGTCGCCTGCCGCGACGAGGGCCGCGGCCGCGCGGCGCTCGCCGACCTCGGCGGCGGCGACCGGGCCGAGCTCGAGCTCGTCGATCTCGCGAGCCAGGCGGCGATCCGGGACTTCGCGCGGCGCATCCTCGACCGCCACGCGGCGCTCCACGTCCTCGTGAACAACGCCGGCATCTGGCCGCAGACCCGCGAGGTCGGGCCCGACGGCATCGAGCTCACCTGGGCGACGAACGTGATGGCGTACCACCTGCTCACCGCGCTGCTGCTCGACCGGCTGAAGGCGAGCGCGCCGGCCCGCGTGGTCAACGTCGCGTCCACCTTCGCCGGCAAGCTCGACCTCGACGACGTGCAGTTCGAGCGGCGCAAGTTCCGGGGCGCCGCGGTCTACGCCCAGAGCAAGCAGGCCGACCGCATGCTGACCTGGGAGCTCGCCGGGCGCCTCGCGGGCACGGGCGTCACCGCCAACGCGGTGCACCCCGGCCTCGTCCGCTCCGAGCTCGGGCGCGGGCTGACGGGCCTCAAGCGCTCCCTCCTCGGCGCCACCTACCGCGTCATCGGCAAGACGACGAAGCAGGGCGCCGACACCGCGGTCTGGCTGGCGTCGAGTCCCGAGGTCGAGGGCGTCAACGGCGAGTTCTGGACGTCGCGCCGCAAGGTCCGCTGCCGCTTCCGCGACGAGGCGCACCAGCGCCGCCTGGCCGAGCTGTGCGACGCGATGGTCCGGTGACCGAGCGCCCCAACCTGCTGCTGCCGGGCGTCGCGCGCTGGCCCGCCGACCAACCGGTGATCGAGCTTGCGAACGTCACCAAGGCGTTCCGCGGCAAGACGGTCCTCGACGGCCTCTCCCTGCAGATCGAGACCGGCAAGACGACGGTGATCGTCGGTGAGTCCGGCAGCGGCAAGTCCACGCTGCTGCGCCTGATGAACGGCCTCATCCTGCCCGACGCCGGCACGGTGAAGCTGTTCGGCCGCGACCTCGCCCGCATCGACGAGCGCGAGCGGACCGAGCTGCGCAAGCGCTGCACCATGGTGTTCCAGAACTACGCGCTCATCGATTCGTTGTCGGTGGCCGACAACGTGGCGTTCCCGCTCGTCGAGAACACGAAGATGAAGCGCGCCGACATCGACCGGCTCGTGGACGACCTGCTGAAGATGCTCGGCATCCTCGAGGCGCGCAATCGGCTGCCCGGCGAGCTCAGCGGCGGCATGCGCAAGCGCGTGAGCTTCGCGCGCGCCGTGGTCACGAACCCCGAGGTCGTGCTGTTCGACGAGCCGACGACCGGCCTCGACCCGGTGATGATCCAGTTCGTCGACGACCTGATCGTGCGCACGCAGCAAGAGTTCCGGATCACGTCGGTGATCATCTCCCACGACATGGCCTCGAACCGGCGCCTCGCCGACCGCATGGCCTTCCTCGCCGACGGGCGCATCGTGGCCACCGGCACCTTCGACGAGGTGCGGCACAGCCAGCTGCCCGAGGTGCGGCGCTTCATGGCCGAAGCCGAGACGGAGCGCATGGGCCGCGGCGGCGAGTCCGCCGAGGAGGCGGCGCGCACGGTGCCGACGATGTCGCCGTCGCTCGCGGGCACGCCGGTGATCGTCGAGATCCGCGGCGTCCACAAGGCCTTCGGCACGAACAAGGTGCTCAAGGGCATCGACCTCGACATCCCCGAGCGCAAGACCACCGTGATCATCGGCGGCTCGGGCTCCGGCAAGTCGGTGCTCGTCAAACACATCATCGGCCTGCTCAAACCGGACCGCGGCACGGTCAAGGTGTTCGGCACGCTCCTCGGGGATCTCGACGCCCGCCAGATGCAGGGCGTGCAGGCGCGCATCGGCATGCTCTTCCAGGGCGCGGCGCTCTTCGACTCGATGACCGTCGGCGAGAACATCGCCTTCCCGCTCGTCGAGCGGCGCAAGACGGCGCGCAAGGAGATCCGCGAGCGCGTCCACGACATCGCGCGGCGCCTCAAGGTGCCCGACATCCTCGACCGCTTCCCCGCCGACATCTCCGCCGGCCAGAAGAAGCGCGTCGGCCTCGCCCGTGCCATCGTCACCGAGCCCGAGATCATGATCTACGACGAGCCGACGACCGGGCAGGACCCGGTGATGATGAAGCGCGTGGACGAGATGATCGTGGAGGCCGCCGAGGAGTTCCGCATCACGTCGATCGTGATCAGCCACGACATGTCGTCGACGTTCCGCGTCGCCGACCAGATCGCCATGATCTACAAGGGCGAGCTCATCGCGGTGGGCTCGCCGGCGGAGCTGCGCGCGTCCGAGGACGCGCGCGTCCAGGAGTTCATCTACGCGGGCAGCGAAGAATGACGGACGAGACCGAGTTCGACGCGCAGGCCACCCTCGACGCGGACGGCGGCGCCGGCAAGGTGCTGCTCGAGGCGGGGCAGGACTTCCGCGGTCTGCGCGTCCACAGCGTGCTCGGCGCGGGCGCCATGGGCGACTGCTACCTCGTCAGCCACCCCGTGCTGCGCGTGCCGCTGGTGGTCAAGACGTTCTGTCACGCGCCGCACGCCGACCTCTTCGCCGAGGCGCGGCTCGGGGCCCGCGTCGCGTCGCCGAACGTCGTGCCGGTGCTCGACGCCGGCGACGAGGGCGACGTGGCCTTCGTCACGCAGACCTACGTCGACGGCATCGACCTCGCCGAGCTGCTGCGGGAGCTCGGCGCCCAGGGGCGTCGGCTGCCGCTGCCGACGGTGTGCCGCATCCTGCGCGACGTCGGCTCCGGGCTGCACGCCATCCACCAGGCGGGCGTCGTCCACCGCGACATCAAACCGGCGAACCTCTTCCTGCGCGGCGACGGCACCGCGCTCGTCGGCGACTTCGGCGTGGCGCTCGCCACCGGCGCCGACGACCCGGACCGCCCCGCCGCCGGCACGCCCGGCTTCATGGCGCCCGAGCAGTGGACACGCGCCGACGTGGACCGCCGCGCCGACGTGTACGCGCTCGGCGTCACCGCGCACCTGCTGACGACCGGCGAGCTGCCGTTCCACGCCGACGATCTCGTCGAGATGGCGCGGCTGCACCTCGACACGCCCTACCTGCCGCCGACGCCGTCGTCGCCCGAGGAGGCATACCTGTTCGCGGTGATCGAGCGCGCGCTCGCCAAGTCGCCGTGCGACCGTTACCCGACCGCAGCGGCGTTCGTGCGGGCCCTGGCGGCGATCACCGCCCCGCCCTCGCCGGTGGCGCTCGGCGATCCGGACCACGCTCGTTTCGACGACGTGCGCGTGACGCTGACCGCCGGCGACCTCGCCTACCACGCCGCCGACGTGGTGGTGAACGCGGCCAACGCGCAGCTCACGATGCGGCTCGGCGTGGCCGAAGCGCTGCGCCGCGCGGGCGGCGACGCGCTCGAGGAGGAGGTGCGGGCGCACGCGCCGGTGCCGATGGGCGCCGTCGTCTGGACCTCCGCCGGCGCGCTGCAGGCGCGGCACGTCGCGCACGCGGTCGCGGCCAACGAGGGCGCGGTGTGCGTGCAGCGATGCGCGGTGCGGGCGTTGCTCGGCGCCGAGGCGCGCCACGCGCGCTCCGTGGCGTTCCCTGCGCTGGGGACGGGCGTGGGCGAGGTGCCGATGGAGCAGGGCGCGCGCCTGATCCTCGAGGCGGTCCGCACGTTCGCGGCGCTCGAGCCGCGCAGCGTGCGCGACGTGCACATCGTGCTGCGCAACGAAGAGGCCCGCGGGCGCTGGCGCGAGATCCTGCGCTGGATGTGACGCGCGCCGCGGATGCCGCCGCCAGTGTCGGACACTGGCGCGACCTTCGCCGCCGTGGTCACCGCCAGTGTCGGACACTGGCGTGACCTTCGCCGCCGTGGTCACCGCCAGTGTCGGACACTGGCGCGACCTTCGCCCACGACGACGACGACGCCTACGACCACGGGACGGCCACGGCGGCGTGCGAGATGCACCCGTGCTCGCCGCGCTCGCCGCCGTCCGCCTCCGACCGGGGCGCGCGGACACGCTCGTGGGTCGCGGTGACTTCGAGGAGGCCCGCCGGCTCTCTCTCAACGCGGCCTCGTACACGTACGTGTACTCGTTCTACACGTACGTGTACGGCGCCGGGTCGGCGACCCGCGCAAACCCGCGAGACACCGTGTGGCACAGCTTGTGCCCTTCCGCTTCCTCGCCAACGACGGACGGGGCGAGGGCCCCCAAACCAAGGAGAACGCGTCATGGCGAAGAGCGAGAAGAGCGTGCGCCACCTGGACTGCGAGTCGACGGTTGCCTTCGGTGAGCACCTGACGGGCGAGGGGCGCGAGGCCTTCTGTCGGTCGAACACGGGGCGGAGCTAGCCTGCCGCCCTCCCTCGAGGCCGAGGTCTTCGCGGTGTTCGACGAGCTGTTGGAGGCGCGCCGCGCCGCCCCGAGGCCCCGACCCCGCCGCAAGCCGGCCAGCCAGCCCGCCGTGGCGCCCGCCCGCGAGCCCGCCTCCCCCTGAGGGACGCGCCCCGCCCGACCCGCCCCCGAAACGTCACATTGACAACGTCCCCCGCGCGCGGCATGACTCACAGGACCGGCCACGCCGGGTGACACAGGGGGACGAACCATGGCCGACGAGAAGAACGAGACGCCCGTAGAGAACACCGAGGACGCGGGTCGCCGCGGATTCCTCCTTGCCGCCGTGGCCGGTGTGGCCGGCGTCGCCGCGCTGGCCGCCGGCGAAGCGGTGGCGGCGCCGGGCGAGCCCGTCCAGGCGCCGACGCGCAAGGGCCGCCCGACGCCCGCCGACGCGCGCCCGGTGCCCGCCGCCAACGCCGCCAACCTCACCGCCGAAGAGCAGGCCAAGGATCGCAAGCGCGCCCAGGCCGAGGCCCTCCTGCGCGAGCTCGGCGAGGACGTCGAGATCCAGTGGGTGAAGGGCAAGGTGCCCGGCGCCCGCAAAGTCATCCAGATGAACGGCTGAGACACGCCCTGACCGATCTCGTCCGTGTCCCGGCGGGGACGCTCCTGATGGGCTCGGACCTCGACGAGGTGGACCGCTGCGTCGCCGAGTGGACGCCCCGCCTCGTCGATCCCGCCTATGCCCCGCGCTTCCGCTCGTGGATCCTCAAGGAGCACCCGCCGCACGCGGTGCCCGTCGCGGCGTTCACCGCCCGCAAGTACCCGATCACGAACGCGGAGTTCCGCGCCTGGGGCGGCGCCGCGCCCGAGTCCCTCCGCGCGGGCCTGCCCGACGACCACCCGGTCTGGGGTGTCACGCTCGACGAGGCGCAGGCGTTCGCCCGCTGGGCCGCCACGCGCGACGGCCGCCCGTGGCGCCTGCCGACCGAGGCGGAGTGGGAGTGGATGGCCGCCGGCCCCGAGCACCGCCGCTACCCGTGGGGCGACACGTTCGACGCGCGCTGCTGCAACACGATCGAGGCCGGCCGCGGCGCGACGTCGCCCGTCGACGCGCACCCCGGCGGCGACTCGTGGTGCGGCGTGTCCGACCTCGGCGGCAACGTCGAGGAGTGGACGAGCAGCCGCTACGCGCCCTACCCCGGCGGGCGGTTCGTCGAGGACGACCTCACCGCCCTGGTCGGGCGCGACCACCCCATCCTGCGCGGGGGCTCGTTCGCGCTCGGCGGCGATCTCGCCCGCTCGGCGCGCCGCCACGGGCCGCACCCCGGCCCCCGCTTCCGCTACGTCGGCTTTCGTCTGGTCGCCCCATGATCGAGCATCGCTCGCCGCAAAGCGGCATCGCCGTCGGCCCCGGTGGCCTGGTCGCCACCGCCGGCTACGACAACCGCGTCGTCCTCTGGCGGGGGCGCCGCGCGCTGACCCGCGCGTGCCACGACCACCTCGCCAACCAGTGCGCCTTCGACGCCTCGGGCCGCCTGCTCGTCAGCGCCAGCAGCGACTACACGGCGCGCGTGTGGAGCGTCCCCGATCTGCGGCTGCGCGCCGTCCTCGGCGACCACGAGGACGACGTCGAGATGGCGGTGTTCGACCCGGCGGGCGCGCGCGTCGCCACGGCCAGCCGCGACGGGCGCGTGCGCATCTTCTCGCGCGACGGCGCGCTGTTGCACCGCATGGAGGGCCACCGCGCCGACGTGATCTCGGTCGCCTGGGCGGACGACGCGGTCGTGTCGAGCAGCGACGACGGCACCGTCCGGCACTGGGACGCGCGCACGGGCGCGCCGCTCGCCGTCGTGGAGCTCGGCGCCGAGACGGATACGGTCGTCGTCGCGCCGGACGGGGTGCTCTTCGCCGGCGACGACCGCGGCGACATCGTGTGCATCGGCCCGGCGGGGACGCACCGCGTCGCCGCGCACCGCGCGGGCATCAAGCGCCTCGCGCTGCGCGGCGACCGCCTCGTCAGCAGCAGCTACGACCGCACGCTGCGCACCTGGCGCGTCGACGGGGACCGCCTCGAGCCGCTGTGCGCGACCGAACTGCCGGCGGTCGTGTGGGCGCGCGCCGTCGCGGTCGACGAGCGCGGCCGCGTCCTCACGGGAACGTTCGGCACGACCTACGCCGCCTTCGACCCGGCGACCGGCGCCTGGGACGTCGAGGGCGTCGGCGACACGCCGGGCCTCAACGCCGTGCACGCCGCCGGCGGCCACGTCTACACCGTCGGCGACGCCGGTCGCGTGCGCCGGGACGGCGTCGAGATCGCGCGGCTTGGCAGCTCCTGCAACTTCCTCGCGCGCTGGGGCGATCGCGTCGTCGCCGGCGGTCAGCTCGGGGCGCTCTTCGACGCCGAATGCGGCGACGTCCTGTACCAGCACACCTCGCCGCTCAACTGCGCGACGGTCACGGGCGGCGGCGACCTCGTCGTGGGGACGTACACCGGCGAGGGGCTGCGGTTCACCGGGGGCCGGGTCGACGTCCTGCGGCTGCACGAGCAGGCGGTGAAGGGCGTGGCCGCGCAGGGCGAGCGCCTCTTCTCGGTGAGCGCCGCCGGCGACGCGGCGCTGCTCGGCGCGTGGCGCCGCGCCGACGCCCACGACCGCATCGCCAACGGTGTGTGCGCCCTGCGGGACGGACGCTTCGCCACCGTCAGCCGCGACCGCATGTTGCGCCTGTGGGATGGCGACCGCGCCGACGTCGTGCCGTCGCCGCACACGCACTCGATCAAGTGCGTCGCCGCCGGCGGTCGCTTCGTGGCCACCGGCAGCTACGACGGGACGATCGCGCTGTTCGACCTCGAGCGCGACGACTGGGGCGCGATCGTCCGGCCCACGTGCGCCGGCATCTCGTCGCTGTGCGCCGACGGCGAGGCCTTCCTCGCGAGCGCGTACGACGGCCACGTGTGGCGCGTCGACGGCCGCGGGGCCGCCCGCGACGTGCAGGCGCCGTGATCGTCCAGGCGCCCGCCGCCGACGGCAGCCGCCTCGCCCTGACGCTCGACGAGCACCTGCGGACGGCCGACGCCCTGCACTGCGCCTTCGGCAACGCCGACTTCGGCGTCCCGCCGCCCGCGGACCTCTTCGCCCACGTCGTGCGCCACCACGACGACGGCTGGGCCGAGGAGGACGCCGCGCCGGCCGTGGACGCGCGCACCGGCCTGCCCGTGTCGCTCAACGACCAGCCCACGGAGCGCTCGCTGGCCATCGGCCGGCGCTCGATCGAGCGCAACCTGGCGCGGCACCCGTGGTGCGGCCTGCTCGTGAGCCTGCACATCTGCGGGCTGTACGCGCGGCGGCCCGGCCTCACGGGACGCCCCGAGGACGACGCGCTCGATCCGCGCGTGCAGGCCTTCCTCGCGGCGGAGCGGGCGCGGCAGCAGGACCTCATGGCGCCGTACGACCCCGCCGCGGTGCAGCGCAGCTACCGCCTGCTGCAGTTCTTCGACGGGCTCGCGGTGTGGCTGAACCTGCGCGCCCCCGACTGCGAAGACGCGTGGACGTTTCCGGCGCTGCCGCGGCGCGATGGCGGCGCCGCCGACGTGCGCGTGACGGCCCGCGGGCGCGCGCTGCAGGTGCGGCCCTGGCCGTTCCCGACGGCGCGCGTCGCGCTGTCGTTCGCCGGGGTGCGCTACGTGCCCGTCGGGGGTGGACTCGAGGCCGAGGGGCCCGCGGTTCAGGCGTTCGTGCTCGCCCCCGGCAGCGGCGCGTAGAAGAGCACCACCCGCCAGCCGTCGGGGTCCTCGAACGTCAATCCGCGCCCGACCCAGTACGGGTTCGCCGGCTCGACCGGCGAGACGCCCTGCCGCCGCAGCCGCTCGGCGATGGCGTCCACCTCGGCCCGCCCGCGGAAGTAGAAGACGAGCAGATGGTCGCGGCTCGGGGGGGCGCACGGGCCGCCGTCGACGTGCTGCGTGAACTCGATCTCGTAGCTCGCGTCGGCCGTGCCCACGAGCTGCCCGTCGTACCCGGCGTGCCCCTGGAAGCCGCCGCGATCGATCAGCCCCAGGCCTTCGACGTAGAAGGCGCGCAGCGCCCGCAGGTCGTTCGTCGGCCGCGCGACGCGGAACTTCGTGACGTTCATGGGCGCCCCGATACGCCATCGGGCCGATGCCCGCAAGCCCTTGACGCCCTCGCGGCCGCTCCGCCAAGCTCGGCCGCGTCACATCGGGGGGGTCGCCGGTGAATCTGCAGAATCGCCTGCTCCGAGTGGTCTACTCGCGCACGCACGACGTCTTGATCGGCTCCGACGTGCGCGGGCGCGTCCACAAGCTGAGCCGCGACCTCGAGGTCATCGGCTCGTCGCCGGTGACGACCTACGACAAGCCGATCAACGCCATCTGCCTCACCGATCGGTACGTCATCACCAAGGACCGCTTCGGCGCCGTCGGGAAGTGGGATCTCGAGACGCTGCGCCCGCTCGACTTCTACGACGGTCTCACGCTGCGCGACACGCGCACCGTGGCCCCCGACGAGGAGCCGTCCCCCTCGCCGAACCGCGCCATCGCCGTATACGACGGGCGCGTCTACACGCCGAACGCCTACAACCAGATCGTCGTGCTCGACGTCGAGACCTTCGACGTCGTCGACATCCGGCCGTCGCCGTCGCACACGTTCCTCGACTGCATCTGCGTCGACAACCCCGACTGGCACGCGCTGACCGACGTCGAGGGCAACATCTGGTTCGGGCACCTGTCCGACAACCGGTTCAAGCACCGCGCGAAGATCGACACCAACGTCGTGCACGGCGTCGTCTGGGACGGCACGTGGTGGTGGACGACGCAGGACGGCGGCCTCGGCGACGACCGCACCGTGCGCACCGGCGTGACGAAGATCGGGGGCCACGCCGACCAGTTCCGCGAGTTCAAGCTGTCCCACGAGGACAACGAGTTCATCGCCGTCACGCCCGATCGCCGGTACGTGTTCGCCGGCGGCTTCAACGGCAAGATCGCGGTCTTCGACACCCACTCCGAGGGCGACTTCTTCCTGAAGCATGTGTTCGGGCCGCTCGAGTTCCAGATCATCTCCGCGGCCCTCGTCGACGCCGATTGCATCTACGCGCTGCTGCAGACCGGCGACATCATCTGCCTCGACGGCCAGGGCCGCGAGCGCTGCCGCACGCACTTCGGCAGCCGCTGCGTCTGGACGCTCGAGCCGCACCCGAACGACCCGACGCTCCTCTACGCCGGCACCGACCAGGGCTGCGCGCTGCTGCGCTACGGCCCCGGCGCGTTCGGCACCGTGCGCATCGAACAGCTCGCGCACCACCGGCACGGCTTCGGCATCTGCAAGGACGTGCGCCCCCTGCCCGACGGCTCGTACGTCGGCGTGTCGCGCAAGGGAGACGTCTTCCGCGCGTTGCGGGCCGGCGCCGTCATGTGGACGCGCCACGTCGCCGGCGTCCCGCGCGGCATCGCGCTCGGCCCCGACTGGGACCGCTGCCTCGTCTCCACCGACGAGGGCACCGTGTGGGAGCTCGACGCGCGCACGGGCAGGGTGATCGACCGCATCCCCGTCGGCAGCCCGTCGTACGCCTGCGTCTACCTGAAGGACGGGCGCCGCGTCGTCACCGCCGACGGCGGGCGGCAGGTGCACGTCTACGCGGCCGAGGGCCACGAGATCCTCGGCTCGGTGGGCGGCTTCGAGCACCGGCTCAAGCGCATCGGCATCGGCAGCCACGGCGAGGTCTTCGTCACCGGACCCGACGGCATGATGGAGCTCGACCTCGAGCGGTTCGCGATCCGCCGCAAGTTCGGGGACTTCCTCGTCAGCACGAAGGAGAACGGCGTGCTGTGCCGCGGCTACGTTCACGTCGGCGGCTATGGCTACGGGCTCGGCAGCTACCGCTACGAGACGGGCGAGATCGTCGACCTGCAGGAGAACCTGCCCGACTTCTCCAAGGCGTTCGCGGCGCACGTCCCCGCGGACGGCGTGCCCATCCTGCTCGTCGGCGGCCGCGGGGGCTACGTCAACGCGTACCGCGTCCACGACGGCGTGCCGGTCAAGGTCCGGGAGTTCTATGTCACCTGAGCCACAGCGCGCCTACGTCCTCGTCAGCGGCAGCACCCGCAAGGACAGCCAGTCCGCCAAGGTCACGCGCCACGTCGCCGCGCAGATCGCCGTCGCCGACCCCGGCGCGACGGTCGACGTCGTCGATCTGTCGGTCGACCAGCCGGAGATGTGGCACGAAGGCTTCTGGAACGACGGCCCGCCGCCGTGCCCGGTGTGGGCCCGCCTGTCGCCGCTCTTCGCGCGCAGCGACGCCCTCGTCCTCGTGGCGCCGGAGTGGAACGGCATCGTCCCGCCGGCGGTGACGAACCTGTTCCTGCTCGCGAGCCGCGGCGAGCTCGCCCACAAGCCGGCGCTGCTCGTGGGCGTGTCGGCCACCCAGGGCGGCTCGTATCCGGTGGCGAGCCTGCGCGCCTCGTCCCAGAAGAACACACAGATCTGTTACATCCCCGATCAGATCATCGTCCGCGACGCGCGCAACGTGCTGAACGGTCCCGAGCCGCAGAGCGAGCCGGACGAGGTCCTGCGCGAGCGCATCGCCTACAGCGCGCAGGTGCTGCGCGAGTACGCCGCCGCCTTCCGGCACATCCGCGCCAGCGGCGTCGTCGACCTCTCGACCTGGCCCTATGGGATGTGACGTGGAGCGAGATCCGGCGCGATACCTCGGCGTGCTCCGCCACGCCTTCGAGAAGCACTACGGCGAGCGGTCCGACGTGTGGACGGAGGACCGCGAGATGCGCGCCTTCCCGTCCATCATCCAGGGGCGCCTGAAGCTGCCGGCGACGGCGCGCGCGCTCGACCTCGGCTGCGGCGCGGGGCGCGACGTGGAGTACTTCGCGGCGCTGTACGCCTCGGCCGACGGCGTCGACCTCGTGCCGCACGCCGACTGGGCCGACATCCGGGCGCGCCGCCCGAACGCGCGCTTCTTCTGCGCCGACGTGCTGGGGCACACCTGGGAGGCGCCGTACGACCTGGTGTTCGACAACGGCTGTTTCCACCACCAGCACCCCGAGCACTACCGCGCCTACCTCGACCGCGTCGTCGAGATGGGCGGCGGGCGCGGGTACTACGTCCTGTCGACGTTCAAGAACCCGTCGCTCGAGGCGCGCGTCGACGACAACGGCCGCCTGCACCGCTACTTCTCCGACGCGGACCTGCACCGCGAGCTCGCCGCGGCCGGCCTGCAGGTGTTCGACGAGCTCGACGCCTTCCGCGTGCGCCACGGCGACTTCTACCGCCTCACGTTCGCGCGCCCGGCCTGACGACTTGCGGCTGCTGACGCTCAACGTCCTGCTCGGCGGCGAGGACCGCTTCGACGCGATCTGCGCGCTGCTCGCGCGGGCGCGGCCCGACGTGCTCGTGCTGCAGGAATGTGTCGGCTGGGAGGACGGCGTGCGCCCGCGTCGGGTGGCCGGGGCGATCGGGGTGCCGGCGGACGAGGCGCACGTGCTGCTCGGACACGCCACGCCGCGGCCGAGCGGGGCGCGCTACCACGTGTGTGTGATCAGCCGCGTCCCGTTCGGCGAGCGGCACGTCCACCCGCTGACGCACTGCGCCGTCGAGGTGACCGTCGGGCCGCTGCGCGTCGTCGGCGCCCACCTCGCCGCGCGCGACGAGGACACGCGCCTCGCCGAGCTGCCGGCGCTGATGCGGCCCGGTGCCGTGATCGCCGGCGATCTCAACGCCCTGTCGCGCCACGACCCGTACCCCGCCGACCTCGACGCCCGCATGCGCGCCGCCGGCATCGACAAGTACGGCCACCCGCCGCGCTTCGACGTGACCGACCGCCTCTTCGCCGCCGGGTGGACCGACACGCTGCGGGGCGGCGCGCGCTGGGCGACGGCGGTGCGCAAGGGCGTCGAGACGCGCACCGACTACGTCCTCGTGCCGGCGGGCCTCGCGGCGACCGGCGAGATGATCGACGTCGGCGGCGCCTCGGATCACCACGCGGTCGTCGCCACCCTCCCCGACTGACGGCGGCACCGGTGCGCCGCGGCGCGGGTCCGGCGCGACCTCCTGGCGGAGCGACCGCGAAGTGGAGAGGATGCGGACGCTCGCGATGCCTCGCGAGGAGGGTGGGGGATGCTGCATCGAAAGACATCGTGGGTCGTGGTCTGCGCGGTGGCCCTGGCGGCGTGCGAGGCGCCGCCCGACGCGACGCTGGCGACGGCGACGCAGGCGATCAAGGGCGGGGACACGCGCGACTCGACGCTCTCCCAGGCGATGCCGGAGCGCGCGATCGGCTACCTGACGGCCGTGCGGCCGCAGGACCCGAACAACCCGAACGGGCCGCAGTTCGACGCGAAGTACTGCACGGCCTTCGCCGTCGCGCCGGACGTCGTCATCAGCGCGGCGCATTGCTTCTGCGACCTCATAGGCATGCCGGACGCCACGCAGGCACAGCGCGATGCCATTCAGCAGACGATCGACCGCATCGAGTTCCACATGCCTTACCTCGGCGCCGACGGGCAGACCTACGACGTCGACGGCAATCCGGCGGCGCCGCCCCCGCTCTGGGCGCCGGGCACGACGAACGGTGGCATCCCCGTGCATCCGCAGGGGCAGTGCCTCGGCGAGTACGGCTGCGCGCGCATCTGGCTGCACGCCCATCCCACGCGCTGCGACGAGCCCAAGGAAAACCGGCCGCTCATCGGCGCCGGCCAGGACCTGGCGGCCATCGTCCTCGCGCGGCGCATGACGCCGGTCGAGCTGCCGCAGGCGCTGCCGGTCTACACCGGCGACGATTTCTACGACCGCTTCAAGAACGCGCTGTACACCGCGTCGCCGTTCCCGCCGTCGCCCGTGCACATCACGGGCTGGGCCTCGAAGGCCGGTCAGCCGTGGATCGAGCGGGCGGCCACGCTGCAGAACCAGTCGATCTTCTTCCGCGACGTCGGCGCCTGGTTCTTCTTCCCGGTGAACGGCCCGCACCACAGCGCGATCGAGCTCGGCGACTCGGGCAGCCCGATCACCGCGATGATCGACGGCCGGGAGACGGCGTTCGGCGTGTCCTCGTCGATCTTCACCCACGACGACGACGAGGTGCAGGACGCCTGGTCGCCGACGTTCAACAACCGATTCGGCAACGGTTGGTTCCTGCGGCCGTTCGTCGACGACGCCGACGGCGATGGCGTCGTCGACACGCGCGACAACTGCCATCCGGGTCGGTGGTGCAGGGCGCGGCCGTCCGACTGCGCCAACGCCGACCAGGCCGACGGCGACGGGGACGGCGTCGGCGACGCCTGCGACAACTGCGGCCCCGGGGCGTGCACGGCGTTCGGTCTCGCGGCGAACGCCTGTCCCAATGCCGACCAGCGCGACCGCGACGGGGACGGCGTGGGCGACGTGTGCGACGGCTGCCCCGAGACCGCCGACGTGAACCAGATCGACGCTGATGGCGACCGCGTCACCATGTGCGACACGTGCCCCGCCGCGCCGAACGCGCCGCGGGCGTGCCGCGCCGACGCCGACTGCGCCGACGGGCGTACGCCGGCGGCGACGTGCCTGCTCGTGGACGGCGCGCAGGCCTTCGGCCGTTGCGGCGACGGCGCGATCTGCGCCGCCGACGCGGAGTGCGGCGACGGCGTGTGCCCCGATCGGGGGACGTACGGGCGCTGCTCCCGGCCGCTCGACGACCCCGACGCGGACGGCCGCGGCGCCGTCTGCGACGCCTGCCCGGGCGTGGCCGACGCCACGACCCAGGCCGACTCCAACATCCACGCCGAGCGCGCCACGCTCCTCGAGCGCCAGGGCGACCGCTGCGACGCCGTGCCGATCGCCGTGCCCCACCCGCGCCTGACGTTCTACCGGGGCGACGTCGCGCCGCGACAGACGAGCCTGCCGCTCGCCACCGCCTTCGCCGTCGGGAGGGACCAGCGCTTCGAGGCCGACGTGATCTTCGACTACTGCGATTGCCTCGGCGCCGACGGCGAGCCGCTCGACGAGGTCGCCTGCCGCCAGCGCTGCGTGCCCGAGGTCGGCGAGGCCGATCCTGCGCGCTGGCGCCCGATCACCGTCCGGCCCGACGGCGCCGCCGGCCTTGCGGCGCCGCTGCGGCGCACCTTCAGCAACGCGGTGACCTGCGGCGACGGGCCGCTGCACCGATCGAGCGACCCCGCGATGACGCCCGCGAGCGACACGTGCCGCGTGGGCGAGCTCGAGACGCTGTCCTGGCGCTTCGCCGCCGACGTGGCCGCCGGCGCCGTGCCCTCGAGCGGCGACGACGGCGCGGGGCCGCGGACGGCGGGCCTGATCCGCTCGACCGTGCTCGTCGACGCGCCGCGGAAGCGGCCGCGGCGGCTCGACCCGGAGCAGCCGTTCCTCGCCGCCGGGCAGTACGCGTCCGACCGCGACCGCGCGACGGCGGGCCGCCTGCGCGTGACGTACGTCTATGTGAGCACGCCGTTCCAGGCCGCGTTCCCGTACGAGCCCGCCGGGCTGCCGTACGACCGCTCGCGGCTCGTCGCGCTCTGGCCGGAGGTCGGCATCGGCGGCGGCCTCTTCGGCCCGCCGGGCGGCGTGCCGTGGCCGGAGGGGCCGACGTTCGTCGTGCCCACCGACGACGGCGACTTCGGATTCCTCTTTGGAGACGGCACGTTGCGGTCGGCCTCGGGCGCGCTGTCGCCGGGCGTGCGCGCGCACCTGGCGAAGCCGCACCTGCGCGCGGTGTTGCCGGTGGAGGGCCGGGCGCGTCCGGGGGACCTCGCGTTCGCCTTCGTGCCCGCCGAGTGGCGGCAGTCAAACCTCGCGCCGGCGGCGGTGCGCGCTTCGGGCGGGCAGCTGCGCGTGCAGGGCGAGAGCGTGGACGTGCTCCCCATCGCCGAGCGGCCGGTGCTGATCCACGAGGGGCCGTCGCCCGTCGAAGGGGCTTCCGGGGACGGCGAGCCCCTCGGCGCGGTCTCGCCGGACAGCCGCTTCGTCCCCGCCGACCGGGAAGGGGCCGTCGCGCTCCTCTCGGCGACCGACGACGCGCTGTTCCTCGTCGGCGGGCGCGTCGACGGCGAGCCCACGGGCGACGTGTGGCGCTTCTCGTTCGCCGACGGCACCTGGAGCCGCGCCTTCGACCCGGCGCCCGCCGGCCTCGGCGAGGCGATGCCGACGGTGCCGCACGACGTGCGCGCCGCCACCTACGACGCCGCCGCGGGCCGCTTCCTCGTGCTCGACGAAGCGCCCGCCGGCGGCCGCGACGCCGCCGTGCGCCTGCTCGCGCTCGACCGCGCCGGAGGCAGCCGCGTGCTCGGCCGCTTCCACCGCCACGGCGCCTTCGACGGCTACCAGCTCGCGCCGGACGGCCGCGGCGGCTACGTCCTCGCGATGCAGCACGCCCGCGCGCGGCGCTGGGTGGCCTACCGGCTCCGCGTCGACGCCCGCGGCGCGCGCTTCCACGGCGCCGCCGCCGGCCGCGGCCTGCTGCTGCCCGGCCTGCACGCCGACGCCGACGGTGTGGCCCACCTCGCCGTCGAGGACGACGGCGGTCCCGTCTTCGTGCCCCTCCACTTCGGCCCGGTGAAGGGCCCGCCCGCCGAGCTGTAGGCCCCCCGGCCGCGGCGCCACGCCGCGCAGGGTGGTGCCGATGCTGCTCGTGGCGCCCATCCCCCGGACCACGCCCGACGACGATCGACCACCCGCCGCGATGGCTCAATGGCGTCCCCGGAACCACGCCGGAGCGTCGGCGGAGCCCCGCGCGAATCCGAGCGTTCCACCGAACCACCGCGTCCGCGCCTCGCTCGTCTTCAGTGTGAACAGACGGGAGGCATGACCCTGTGGTCTCCGCCCAGCTCCTCCCGTCGCGCCGCCCTCGGCCTCGGCCTCGCCGCGCTCGCCACGACCGCGGCGCAGGCACAGCGACCCTCGCCCCGCGCGAGCTCGCGTCGTTCGCGGCCGCCGCCGAGGAGGGGGCGATCTCGCGCCTGGACGGCGGCATCCACTTCCGGGAGGCGATCGAGATGGGGCTCGAGCAGGGGCGCAGCGTCGGACGGGCGGTGGAGGCGCTGCGCTTCCGCCGCCGACGGCTCAGGGGTACTTGACGGAGCAGCCGTAGGGCTTGGTGCTGGCGGTCGTCACCGGCTTGCCGCCCATGGCCTCCGTCAGCGCCGCGTCCACGTAGTTCGTGGCGCCCTTCAGGTCGGCCTGGTCGGTGGTCGGCTTGTCGTCCATGGCGCCGCTGTAGACGACGACGCCCTCGGGGTTGATCACGACGATCTCCGGCGTCGTGCGCGCGCCGTAGGCCAGGCCGACCTTGCTGTCGGTGTCGAGCAGGATGGCGGTCGCCGCCGAGCCGTACTGCTTCGCGTCGGCGTTCGCCTTCTCGGGCGTCGAGTGGCCCTGCTTGCCCGGCGCCGACGAGATGATCGACAGCCAGACCACGCCCTTCTCGCTCCACCGCTTCTGGGAGGCCTGCATGTTCTGGCCGTCGTAGTGCTTGCGCACGTACGGACAGCCGTGGTTCAGCCACTCGAGCACGACCCACTTGCCCTTGTATTCCGCGAGCTTGTGGCTCTTGCCGTTGCTGTCGGCCACCGCGAAGTCGGGCGCGGGCTTGCCGACGTCGGCGGCGTGGGCGGCGCCGGCGCAAAGCGCGAGCAGGGTGAACAGGACGACTCTCATCGCGACCCCTCCGTGAAGGTCTCCACCAGCATGTCGCGGGTGACGACGGGGGGCAGGACGCGGGGCGCGGCCCCGGCCCGGCCCGGGTAATAGACATAGAGTGGCACGCCCTGGCGCCCGAACGACGCCAGCGTGCGCGCGATCTCCTCGTTCTTGTTCGTCCAGTCGGCCTTGAGCGCCGCGACGCCGTGGGCCGCGAAGTCGGCGCGCACGTCGTCGGTCGAGAACACGAGGCGCTCGTTCACCTGGCAGCTGATGCACCAGGCCGCGGTGAAATTCACGAAGACCGGCTTGCCTGCGGCGCGCAGGGAGGCCACCGCGTCCGGCGTCCACGGCGACCAGAAGTCGTCGACGCCCGCCGCCTGCGACGGGGCGGCCGGGCGCGCGGCGGCGCGGATCCCGAGCGCGAGCCCCGCACCCGCGATCAGGAGCGTGAGGCCGACCGCGGCCGCGAGCTTCGCCCCGCCGAGGTGGCGCAGCTGCAGCCGGCCCCACAGCCAGGCCGCGAACGCCAGCGTGAGCAGGCCGCCGAGCACCTCGACGAGCGCCATCGCGCCCGCCTGCAGGCCGAGCACCGCCAGCAGCCACAGCACCGTGGCGAACAGCGGGAAGGCCATGACCTGCTTGAACGTGACCATCCAGGGGCCGGGCCGCGGCAGCCGCCGCAGCGCCGCGGGGAACCACGCCAGCAGCACGTACGGCGACGCCATGCCCGCGCCGAGCGCCGTGAACACGAGCATCGCGAGCGCCGGCGGCTGCGTCAGCGCGTAGCCGAGCGCCGGACCCATGAACGGCGCCGTGCAGGGCGTCGCCACCACCGTCGCCAGCGCGCCCGTGGTGAAGGAGCCGCCGAGGCCGCCGCCCCCGCCGGCGCCGCCGAGCGCGGTGAGCGACAGGCCCACCTCGAAGACGCCGCACAGGCTCAGCGCCAGCACGAAGATGAACGCCGCCAGGAGCGCCAAGAAGACGGGCGACTGCAGCTGGAAGCCCCACCCCAGCTGCTCGCCGGCGGCCCGCAGCGCGAGCAGCGTGCCGGCGAGGACCCAGAACGACACGAGCACGCCGGCGGCGAAGACGAGACCGTGCTGCCGCACCTTGCGCCGGTCCTCGCGGGCCTGCTCCACGAACCCCAATACTTTCAAGGAGATGACGGGGAAGACGCAGGGCATGAGGTTGAGGAGCGCGCCGCCGAGGAACGCGAACAACAGCGCGAACACCAGGCCGAGCGGCGCCTCGGCGGGCGCTGCCGTCGGTGGCCCGGCGCGCACGAACAAGCCGCTGCGTCCGCCGGCGGTCGACGAGACCACCACGCCCTCGAGCGACGTCATCGTCGCCGGCGCCAGGCGGCCCTTCTTCAGGCGCAGCCGCAGCGTGTCGCCCTCGACGGTCGCCGCCTCCGGCGCGGCGAGGTCGATCACGTCGCCCGCCGCCGGAAAGAACGCGTACGTCGCGCCGGCCACCCCCGCGCCCGGCACCGTCAGCGCCACGTGGCCGTCGCCCGCGTCCTCGAGGCTCGCCGCGCCCTCCGCCGGCACCTCGGCGAGCGCCTTCGCGAAGCGCGGCGCCCAGCGCGCGTCCGGCGCCGCCGGACCCACCGGCAGGTCGAGGACCAGCGTCGCCTTGCCCGGGATGCAGTCCTCCTGGCAGACGAGCCACGAGACGTCCGCCTGCAGGCGGCCCGACGTCGCGCCGGCGGGGACCGTCAGCTCGACCGGCAGCAGCACCTCCCGCTCGTAGCCGAAGTTCACGAGCGGCCCCGTGCGGATGCGCTGCGGCAGCGGCCAGTGCACGTCGCCCGCCGCGAAGCCGTCGGGCAGCGTCCAGCGCACCTTCGGGGCCTCGCCCGAGTCGCCCGGGTTGCGCCAGTAGACGTGCCAGCCGTCCTCGAGCGCGAAGTGCAGGCCGATCCGCGCCTTGGCGCCGGGCGACAGCGCCGTCTGCTCGGCGGCGAGGCTCACCGTGACGTGGGGCTGCGTCGCCGAGGGCTGCGCGAGCGCGCCCCCTGCCCACAGGAGCAGCAATGTCAGGGCGGCGCGCAGGGGGTCAGCCGAACGAGCGCATCAGGTCGACGAGCGCGTCGACCGCGGCCTTGGGGACGGCGTTGTAGATCGAGGCGCGCAGGCCGCCGACGCTCCGGTGGCCCTTGAGGCCGAGCAGCCCGCGCTTCTTGGCCTGCTCGAGGAAGGCCTGCTCCTGCGCCTCGCTCGCCATGCGGAACGTGACGTTCATCAGCGAGCGGCTGTCGGGCTCGGCGTGACCGCGGTACAGGTCGGCGCGCTCGTCGATGACGCCGTAGATCGCGTTCGCCTTCTCGACGTTGCGCTCGTGCATCGCCGCGAGGCCGCCCTGGGCCTTGACCCACTCGGCGACGAGGCCGCAGAGGTAGATCCCGAACGTCGGGGGCGTGTGATAGAGCGAGTTCTGCTTGCCGTGCGTCGCGTAGCGCAAGATGACCGGCACCGTCGCCGCCCCGTGGAAGGCGTGCAGCAGGTCCTTGCGGCCGACGACGATCGTCACGCCCGACGGCCCGGCGTTCTTCTGGGCGCCGGCGTAGGCCAGCGCGATCTTCGTGAAGTCGATCGGCCGCGACAAGAAGTCGCTCGACATGTCGGCGACGAGCGGCTTGTCCGTCTCGGGCACGGAGTGGAACTGGGTGCCGAAGATGGTGTTGTTCGTCGTGTAGTGCAGGTACGTCGCGTCGGCGGGCACCGCGAGCTTCTCGTCGGGGCGCGGCACCCGCGTGAACTTCGCCGGCTCGCTCGTCCACACCTCGTAGGCGCGCCCGTGGAGGGTCTGCGCCTCCTTCAGCGCGCGCGTCGACCACTCGCCGGTGTTCACGTAGGCGCCGCCGGCCCCGAGGTTCAGCGGCACCATGGCGAACTGCAGGCTCGCCCCGCCCTGCAGGAAGAGCACGTCGTGCGTGTCCGGCAGGCCGTACAGCTCGGCGATCGTGCGCTTCGCGTGGTCGAGGATCGCCTCGAACTCCTTAGAACGATGGGACATTTCGAGCAGGGACAGCCCGAGGCCCTCGTGGTCGACGAGGTTGCGCTGCGCCGTCTCGAGCACCGTCAGCGGCAGGGCCGCCGGTCCGGGGTTGAAGTTGTGCTTGCGAGTCGCCATCGAGACACCTCCGTTGATCGACGGGCCGCAGTGTACGCCCAGCGTTGCGATGGATCCCAGGCGCCGAATGCCGTATGGAGTGCGGCATGAACGACACGCCCCTCTTCCTCCGCGCCTGTCGCCGCGAGCCCACCGAGCGCACCCCCGTGTGGCTCATGCGCCAGGCCGGGCGCTACCTGCCCGAGTACAAGGCGGTCCGCGCGAAGGTCGACTTCCTGACGCTGTGCCGCACCCCCGAGCTGGCCTGCGAGGTGACGCTGCAGCCGCTGCGCCGTTTCCCGCTCGACGCGGCCATCCTCTTCAGCGACCTGCTCGTACCGCTCGAGGCGATGGGCGCGACGGTGACCTTCCCCGAGGAGGGCGGCCCCGCCATCGCCGACGGCGTGAAGACCCCGGCCGACGTCGACCGCCTGCGCACGCCGCCCGCGGCCGAGGCGCTCCCCTACGTCGCCGAGTCGGTGAAGCTGCTGTGCGCCGAGCTGAAGGTGCCGCTCATCGGCTTCGCCGGGGCGCCCTTCACGCTCGCCAGCTACCTCATCGAGGGCGGCACGAGCCGCAACTTCACGAAGACCAAGAAGTTCCTGTACCAGCACCCCGAGGCGGCCGAGCGCCTGTTCGACAAGCTGGCGACGATGGTGGCCGACCTGTTGAACCTGCAGGCGGCGAGCGGCTGCCGGGCGCTGCAGATCTTCGACTCGTGGGCCGGCGCGCTCGACCCCGATGACTACGCGCGCTGGGGCGAGGCGTGGACGCGCCGCATCGTCGACGCCGTCCGTCCCGCCGGCGTGCCGGTGATCGTGTTCGCGAAGGGCACCGGCACCTACCTCGAGAAGCCGGCGGCCACCGGCGCCGACGTGCTCGGCATCGACTGGACGCTCCCGCTCGACCGCGCCCGTGCGATCGTCGGTCCGGGGCAGGCGCTGCAGGGCAACCTCGATCCGGTGCGGCTGCTCGGCCCCTGGGAGCCCCTGCGCGAGGCGATCGACCGCGTCGTCGCCGCGGCGGGCGGCGACGGCCACGTCTTCAACCTGGGTCACGGCATCCTGCCCGAGACGCCGATCGACAACGTCGCGCGCCTCGTCGACCGCGTACACGAGCGGTCGGCGCGATGAGGGTCGCGATCGTCGGCGGCGGCGTCAGCGGGCTCGCCGCGGCGTTCCGGCTGCGCGCCGCCGGCTGCGACGTGACGGTGCTCGAGGGCGAGGGCCGCGTCGGGGGCAAGATCCGCACGGAGCGCGCCGACGGCTGGACGTTCGAGCACGGTCCGAACGGCTTCCTCGACAGCCGCGCGGGCATCGTGCGCCTCGCCCGCGACCTCGGGCTCGGGGACCGCCTCGTGCGCGCGGCACCCGAGGCGAAGCGCCGCTACCTGTGGCTCGACGGGCGCCTGTGCCCGGTGCCCGCCGGCCCCGGCGCGCTCCTCAAGAGCGACCTGCTCAGCCTGCGCGGCCGGCTGCGCCTCTTCGCCGAGCCGCTCGTGGGGCGCGCCGACGTCGAGGGCGACGAGTCCGTCTTCGACTTCGCGGCGCGGCGCCTCGGGCGCGAGGTGGCCGAGAAGCTCGTCGACGCCATGGTGACCGGCGTCTACGCCGGCGACGCGCGCCTGCTGAGCGTGAGCGCGGCCTTCCCCTCGCTCGCCCGCTTCGAGGCGGAGTACGGCAGCCTCCTGCGCGGCGTGATCGCCTCGGTGCGCTCCGCCCGCGCGCAGCCCACCGATCGCGGCGGCGTCTTCGGCAAGCTCACGACGTTCCCCGGCGGCATGGGCGACCTCGTCGACGCGCTGAGCGCGCGGCTCGGCGACGCGGTGCACACCGGCCGCCGCGTGATCGGGCTGCGGCGGCAGGCGGCCGGCTGGGCCGTCGACGCCACCGGCGGGCAGGCGGTCGAGGCCGACGCGGTGGTCCTCGCGACGCCGGCGGCGGTGACGGCCCAGCTCGTCGGGCGCCTGGCGCCGGCGGCCGTCGAGCCGCTCGAGGCGATCCCCTACGCGCCGGCGGCGGTGGTCGTGCTCGGCTTCCCGAAGGCCGCAATGCCTCGGGATCTGGACGGATTCGGCTTCCTCGTGCCCTCGCGCGAGAAGCGCGACGTCCTCGGCGTGGTGTGGTGCAGCGTCCTCTTCCCCGGCCGGGCGCCCGACGGCCACGTGCTGCTGCGGTGCATCGTCGGCGGCGCCCGCCGCCCGGAGCTCGTGGCGCTGGGCGACGACCAGCTGCTGGGCCGCGTCCGTGCCGACCTCGAGGCGGCGATGGGCCGCCTGCCCGAGGCCGCCTTCGCGCGCGTCGTGCGCTGGCCGGCGGCCATCCCGCAGTACACGCTGGGGCACGCGCGCCGCGTGCGGGCCGCCCGCGACGCGCTCGCGCCGCTCGCCGGCCTGCACCTCGCCGGCGCCGGCTTCTACGGCGTCAGCGTCCCCGAGTGCGTCGACCGCGCCGACGCGCTCCCCGCCGAGGTCA
The DNA here is from genome assembly GCA_963169045.1 of Myxococcota bacterium. Classification (GTDB taxonomy): domain Bacteria; phylum Myxococcota_A; class Bradymonadia; order UBA7976; family UBA1532; genus CAUJDF01. The sequence goes on along the minus strand of CAUJDF010000074.1, from coordinate 74,641 downwards.
TGTCGATCCGCTGAGCCTCCGGGCCAGGGCCCGGTCGCCGGCAGGCGGAGCGTGATTCACTCGCCCGCAGCGAGAGCAGCCGGGCAGGCGCCCGGCTGCGGGTGTCAACCAAACAGACGGCGCAGCAGCAGGATGAGGGTGAGGTACTGCTCGGACGTGGTGACGCGGCCGGGCAGGCGCAGGCGCGCGACGCTGGCGACCTCGTCGTCGCTGACCTCGAAGCGCTGGCGGAGCTCGGCGTCCTCGACGAGACGGCGCAGGCCGTCGGGCAGGCCGTCGACGACGAGCTCGTTGTGGTCGTTGACGTCGAGGAATTCGCGCACCTGCGGGTTCGCGGCCAGGTACAGGTCGCCGCGGTCGAGGTCGAGGGCGCGCGCGATCTTGAGGACGGTGCGGTCGCTCGGCTTCCGCTCGCCCTTCTCGAGGTACACGATGTAGTTCGGTTGCACGCCGATGCGCTGCGCAAGCTGGCTCTGCGTCAATCCGAGCTCCTTGCGCCGGCGATAGAGGATCGCGCCGAACGAGTCGTACTGCTTCATCGTCCCCCCAAGACGTATCGCCTGCATGTCACGCTCAGTGACACCACCACCGACGGATCTTATCGATGCCCGGCGCCCCCCCCGGGTGTCCGCCGATCACTGATTCGTGATTGAAGGTACGGTCGGCGTGGAGTTGCGATCAAGGAGGAACGGAAAATGTCATGCGTACCAAAGTGATGGGGAGGATGGAGGCGTCAGCGGGGGGGCGCGTCCCCCGGCGAAGCGGCCGCGGGCGACTCCCACTGCAGGCGGGCCGGCGCGCGGGGGCTCGCGCGCTCGACGAAGAACCAGCAGGCGGCCATGGCCGCGATGGCGATGACGACGAAGATCTCGACGGACACGCCGAAGAACAGGATGTTGCCGCTGCGGTCGAAGTAACCGCCGCGCAGGTTGCGGCGGGCGCGGCGCCGCACCTTGCGCAGGAAGTCGCGCGGGATGGGCCGCGGCTCGGCGAGGCCTCGCAGCAGCAGGCGCGCGGCGCGCGCGTCGTCGACCTCGTGCCGCAGCGCGGCGTCCTCGGCGAGGATGGCCTCGAGCTCGCGCTGCTCGTCGTCGGTCAGCTCGCCGTCTACGTACTCGGTGAGGCGGGCGAGCCGCGCTTCTTCGGCGGAAATCATCGGGACGTCTCCAGGGCTTCGAAGGCGCGGCGCAGCGCGGCGCGGGCGCGGTGCAATCGGGACTTCACCGTGCCCTCGGCGAGGCCGGTGACGCGCACCACGTCGGCGTAGCTCATGCCTTCGACGTCGCGCAGGACCAACAACTCACGGAACTCCGGCTCGAGCGTGGCGAGCGCCTCGCGCACCGACGTCTCGGCCCGCTGCCCTTCGAGCGCCCGGTCGGGATCGGCGATGGCCTCGCCCATCACCACCCCCGTCGACCGGCCGCTCGCGAAGGCGCCCTCGGGCACGTCGTCGAGCGCTTGCGTCGAATTGTATTGACGCCGTCCGAGGTACTTCAATCGGTTGCGGCACAGGTTCACCGCGATGCGGTACAGCCACGTGCCGAGGGCGGCATCGCCGCGAAAGGAATGAATGCCGCGCAGGCAGTTGACGAACACGTCCTGGGCCACGTCCTCGGCCTCGGCGGCGTTGCCGAGCACCCGGTAGCAGAGGTTGTAGATCGAGCCCTGGTAGCGCAGCACGAGCTCGCCGAACGCGGCGTCGTCGCGTTGCTTCAGGCGCCGGATCAGCCGTTCCTCGTCCACACGCCGCCCCGCTGCTCGCCTTGCGGAAGAGACAACGCCCCCGCTGCAGAGTTCCCGGCCGTCTTGCCGCCCCGGTCCGGCGTTCGTACCCTGAATCGTGCAAAGAACGCGATCTCCAATTGCAATCGTGGTGTTGCTCGGCGCGCTCCTGTCCGCGGAGGGCGCCGGGGGCCGGGTGCTCGCCGACGACGACCTCGCCCGCATCTCGCTCGGGCCGAAGGACGCCGAGGCGCGCGCGCTCATGGCGCGCAAGGCGTGGGGCCAGGCGGCGGCGCGGGTGACGGCGGACGCGCCCGGGCCGCGGCTCGTGCGCGGCTGGCTGCTCGTGCAGGCCGGCGATCCGGCGGGGGCGCTGAAGGCGCTCGACGGGGCGCCCGAGGCCCTGCCCGCGCTCGCCGATCTCGCGCGGACGCTGCGGGCCGAGGCGCTGCTCGCGACGAAGCGGCCGGCGGACGCGGCGCGCGAGGCCGCCGCCGTCTCGCCCGAGTCGGCGCACGCCAAGGCGGCGCTGCGGCTGCGGGCGCGGGCGCTGCGCGAGGCGGGGCGCGCCCCCGACGCGCGCGCGGCCTACAACGCGATCATCGGCTCCGGCGATCCCGAGGAGGTGCCGGTCGGGCTCGTGGGGCTCGCGCGGCTCGAGGTGGAGGCGGGGCGGCCGGAGCGCGCGATTCCCCTGTTGCGTCGCGCCGATACGGAGTTCCCGCTGCACTGGGCGGCCGAGACGGCGCGGCGCGAGGCCGAGGCGCTGATCGGCCCGCGTCCGGCGCTGAAGAGCGCCTGGGCGGACCGGCCGCCGGGCGAGGTGCTCGACCGCGCCGGGAAGCTGCTCGAGGCGCACCGCAACGAGGAGGCGGCGGAGGCCGTGGCGCCGCTGGCGGCGCTGGCGCTCGACGACGCCGCGCGCTGTGAGCAGCAGTACATCCAGGGGCGCGCGCTGCGGAAGCTGCGCCAGTGGAAGCAGGCGCGGCCGCTGCTCGACGCGGCGGTGGCCGTCTGCGCGAAGGCGCGTCACGAGGTGCTGCCGTGGGCGGTGTACCTGGCGGCGGCCGCCGCCGAGCGCCTCGGCGACGAGGGCGCCGCCGCCGATCTGTATCGCCGCCTGTTCGAGGAGCACCGCGACCACCGGCTGGGCGACGACGGCGGCTACTTCCTCGTGAAGCACCTGCTCGACGACGCGGCGGATCCCGCGGCGGCGCGCGCCCTGGCGAAGCGCATGGCCAGCGAACGGCCCGAGGGCGACATGGTGCCCGAGGCGGTGTTCACGGTGGCGCTGCACGACCTGTTGCGCGGCGACCGGGCGGCGGCGCGCGAGATGGTCGAGCTCGAGGCGACGCTGCCCGGCGATCCGAAGGAGGCGGGGCGGGCGGGGTACTGGCGCGCGCGCATCGACCTCGACGAGGGCCGCAGGGAGGCCGCCGCCGATGGCTTCCGCGCCGTGCTGGCGACGTACCCGCTCACCTGGTACGCGCTGCTGTCGTACGGGCGCCTGCGCGAGATCGACGCCGACGCCGCGCGCAAGACCGCACGCAAGCTGCTCGACACGGTCGAGACGCCGCCGTCGCTGCCCTCGGCGACCGGCGACCCATGGCGCCTGGCGGTCCCCGCGGCGATCCCGGAAGCCGCGCTCGAGCGGGTGCTGCTGCTCGTGCGGCTCGGCCTGACGGAGCCCGCGTGGCAGGAGCTGCAAGCCGCCGGTCTGTCGAAGACGACCGACGACGAGGTGCGCTGGTTCGCCGCGTGGATGCTCGATCGCACCGGCGTGTATCACCTGAGCCATGACATCCTGCGGCGCGAGCTGTCGGTGTTCCGCCGCTTCGCGCCCGCCGGCCCGCTGAAGAAGCACTGGCGCCTCGCGTTCCCGCGGCCGTTCGAGGCCCAGGTGGACGCGGCGGTGAAGGAGACCGGCGTCGATCGCGCCTTCCTGTGGGCGATCATGCGCGAGGAGAGCGGCTTCAACCCCGCCGCCGAGTCCTTCGCCAACGCGCAGGGCCTGATGCAGCTGATGGTGCCGACGGCGAAGCGCATGGCGAAGAAGGACGACGGTCCCATCGACCGCGCGGCGCTCGCCGATCCCGCGCTGAACCTGCGCCTCGCCGCCCGCTACATGAAGCTCATCCGCTCGGAGACGAATGCCCCGTACGCGCTCGTACCGGCCGCGTACAACGCCGGCGAGGGCGCGCTGAAGCGCTGGCTGCGCGAGCGCCCGGACGTGCCGCTGGATCTGTTCGTCGAAGCCATCCCGTTCGAAGAGACCCGCTGGTATGTGAAGCGCGTGGTCTCTTCGTGGGCGGTCTACCGGACGCTGTACGGGAAGGACGAGAAGGACCCGCTGCCGTATCTGTCGCAGAAGAAGCGGTAGGTCGTCGGTCCGGGACGCTCGCGTCGGCGAGATGATCGCGGTCGCCGGTGGACGCGGGCCGCGTCGAGAAGCCCGCGTCCAGGAGGCGGGCAGGGGTCTGGCGGTCAGCCCTCGGCGGGCTCCTCCTGGCGGCGGTGCGCCCGGGGGAAGTAGCGCTCGGCGGCCTTCCGGCCGAAGCGGTCGACGAGCGCGGCGTACGTCTTCTCGAGGACGCGGTCGAAGGCATCCTCCGCGGTCTCCACCGCCGTGCGCGCCAGCGAGACGGCGCTCCGCACCGCGGCGAGCTGGTCGGTGGCGGCCCGGAACGCCTCGACGCCCGACTCGATCGCGGGGACGGCGGCCGTGCGCGTGGCATCGTCGGCCGCGAGATGCGCATTCAGGCGGTCGACGAGCTGGCGGTAGCGCGCCACCCCCTTTGCCGACGCCGCGCACGTGGCCGGGTGCGTGAGAGCGGGACGCGACTGCGAGGACGTGGAGGTGGACGTGGCCGTGAACGTGACCGCGCTCGGTGACGCGCCACGCGCCACGCGCACGGCCGGTCAGCGGCACATCCCGCCGAGAGCACCGTATCCGCGGGGCACTTCGACGCGGATGGCTTGGGCCAGGCACTCGAGGGCACAGCGGGACACGTCCAGCTTCTCCTCTCAGGGCAGGTCGACCGAGAACACGTCGATGCCCTGGGGGAAGGGCATGTGGCGGTTGTCGTAGAAGTAGCTGCTGACCCAGAGCTTCCCGCCGTCGACGTGCGCCCGCGTGTAGAAGCCGAAGCTGCCCTCGAAGGCGGGCTCCTCGCCGCGCAGGGTGCTGCGGATCCAGTTGCCCTCGGAGTCGCGGCGCGCCAGCAGGATGTCGTGCGAGGTGGCGTCCTGGTAGACGAGCACCGGGTCGCCGTTGGCATCGAGGCGCATGTTGCAATCCTCGCCGACGACGTGGACCTCGTACTCGCGCGGGCCCGCCTGGCGGCGCACGCCGTCGTCGACCCACTCGTCGCGGTCGAGGCCGGGCGCCAGGTAGCGCAGCGAGTCGGTCATGCCGTCCTGGTAGCAGAGGTGGATCTCACCGTCGGCGTCGACCGCGACGTCGACGTTGGTGCCCATGTCGCCGTCGCGGTCCTCGTCGGCGTGGCCCCAGCCGGCGTGCATCTCCGGCTCGGCGAAGCCGGCGTCCACGAAGCGCGACAGCCACAGCGCGCCGCGGGTGCGGTCGTACCAGGCGACGACCGGATTGCCTTCGAGATCGCGGGTTTGCGACGTGAACAGGCCGGTGCCCTCGGGGTAGGTGCGCGGCGGATCGGGGAGGGCGGCGACCGCCTGGCAGGCGCCCTCGACGCAGGCCTGGCCCTCGCCGCACTCCGCGTCGCACATGCCGCGGGTGATGCGGCCGCAGGTCCCCGTCTCGGCGACGCAGGCCTCGCCCATGCCGCACAGCCCGCCGCAGGGCTCCTCGCGGGGCGTCTGCTGGAGCGTGAACGGCGCGTTCCAGTCGGCGTCGCCGGCGGGGCGGGCGTTGCGCGCGAGGACGTAGCGCACCTCGCTCACCCAGCCCTCGGCGGCACGGTTGCGCGCGACCCGATACGCGATGCCCGGCACGCCGCGCGCGTTCACGCTGAGGCTGGCCCAGCGGCCCGCGTCGCCGGTGGCGTCGAGCGTGCGGATCGTCCAGTCGTACGCGTCGCCGCTCGGGACGCCGAGCGCGTAGCGCAGCGCCTTGTGCGTGTTGTCGTAATAGGCGACGTGGACCTCGCCCTCGGGGCCGCGCCCGATGGCCGTGTAGAGGCCGACGTCGTCCCCGGGCGCCGCCACGCCGCCGCGGGGGCCGCTGGGGCCGCCCTCGATCGCGCCGTCCTCGGGCAGGCCGTCGACCCACCACCACGTGAAGGCCCCGTCGCGCTCGCGGCGGCCGACGACGAGGTCGCCGTACTTCTCGGCGTAGGCGCTGAACCAGGCGACGCCGCCGGCGACGGTCATGTCGCTGTGGCGGCCGATGAAGCCGGGATCGAGCGGCATCTTCTCGACGCAGCCGCACTCGACGCCCTCGACCTGGCACGTCGTGGTGTTCACCTGGCCGGCGCTCGTCACCACGATCTCGAAGCCGGGGTCGCACTGCGTCCCGGCGCACGCCTGCGGCACGTTGCGGCACTCGTTGGCCGAGAGGCAGCAGTACTGGCCCTCGCCGCAGCCGTCGCCGCAGAACGGCTCGCACTGGCAGACGCCCATGTTGTTGCAGAGGGGTCGCGCGTCGCCGTCGCACTGCATCCCGGCGCACGACTCGTCGCCCATGCAGGGGAGGAGCACGCACTCGCCGTCGCGGCACGTCTCGTTGGCCTCGCACTCCTCGTTGGACTTGCACTCGCCGGGGTTCGGGCCGCCGTCGGGCGGGCCGGCGTCCACCTGGTCGTCGTCGTCGCCGCTCGACTTGCTGTCGTCGGAGCAGGCCGGGGGCACGAGGCCGACGAGCAGCAGCAGGAGGCCGGCACCGCCGTGGGGGCCCAGGCGGCGGCGGCGCAGCAGGAGGAAGCCGCCGAGCAGGCAGAGGACCGCGAACGGATCGGCGCCGCCGCCGGACGTCGCGCAGCCGCCGCAGCCACCGCCGCCGTCGCGCTGGTCCGGGGGGAGGCGGCCGATGAGGGCGCTCTCGTCGCGGGCGAGCACGCCTTCGCCGACGTTCCCGGCCTCGTCGACCGCGCGCACCTCGACCCGCGCCGCCTCGGGCGCCTCGATCACGTCGCCGTCGAGGACCTGCCACTCGCCGCCATCCAGCCGGAAGTCCAGGCGAATCGCCTCGACCGGCGAGACGATGTCGGCCACGGCGACGCGGACGGCGCCCTCGGCCGAGTCGGAGAGCGTGACCTCGGGCGCGACGCTGTCGATGAGGAACTCGAGCTCGGCGGGCGTGAGGTCGAGCGAGCGGTAGTCGTCGATGCGCCGCGCGCGGACCTCGAGCCGGTGGCGGCCCTGCAGCAGCAACACCGGATCCCGGATCTCCATCTCGCGGTGCGCGGTGAAGAGGCTCCACGTGCCCTGGTCGACGCGCCACGAGAACTCCATGTCGGCGTCCTCGTCGGTGCCGTCCCAGGCGTCGACGGCGACCTTCACGAACGGCTTGCGCCACGCGTCGGGCGCGCCCGACGAGAACTCCTCGGTGGGCGGCACGTGGACCCCGCGCAGCTCGACGGCGGTCTCGACGCTGAAGGCGGCGCCCATGCCGTCTTCGCCCGGCACGCGCTCGAGGTTCGCGAACACCGCGAGGAAGGCGTTGTCCTGGATGCTCGTGACCGAGCCGGCCTGCATGTCGATCGAGTAGCCCATCACGTCCGGCAGCTCGATCGGCGAGAGCAGGCCGTCGGCGACGAGCGAGGTGAGCGGCCGCAGGAGCACCGGGAGCAGCGCGGCGAGCCGGCTCGGGTCGTCGCGCATGATCTCGCCGTTGTGGCCGCGCACGTTGCGCAGGGCGGTGCCGAGGTCGCCGAGCATCGGCACGATCTTGTTGTCGGGCGTGAAGTCGACGCCGACCGGGACGCTCACGTCCGCGCTCAGGCTGAAGATGCGGACCCAGCGGTCCTCCATGAACAGGTGGAAGTCCAGCCAGAGGTTGGGGATCTCGAGGGTGAGCAGCGGCTCCTGGAGCACGCGCTGGCCGGGATCGTCGGGATCGTCGACCACGATGTTGCGGCCGAAGGTGGCGACCGGGACCTCCTGCGGCGACAGGGTGATGGCGATGGGGGCGTCGCCGCGGGCGAGGCTGCGCAGATTGGGCAGCGCGATGCCGAGCGTCGCCACGCTGAGCTGCTCGATCGTGTCGGTGGTCAGCGCGAGGCAGAGCGTGCCGCTGTTGAAGGCCGCCCACAGAAAGTGGCGGACGATCACGTCGCTGATGCCGATGCCGACCTCGAAGGGCGCGCCGCCCGGCGCCTCGTTGAAGCGCAGCGCGTCGGCCCGCGGCGGCTCGACGTTCTCGGGCTGCGCGCGCACCGGCACGCAGCGGTTGTGGGGGCTGACGGCGCCGGAGATCACGCCGAGCGACAGGCCCGAGTTCTCGACCTGCACGTAGCTGCCGGGGGTGGCGAGGTAACCGATCTTCGCCTCGAGGCCCGGCGAGAAGCCGCCGAGCAGGTCGCCGAGGTCGAGCGCGCCCTCGAGGCCGAGCGGCGCGGCGACGCAGGTGTCGCCGATCATGCAGGTGCCGTCGACGCACTGCGCGCCCTGGTTGATCGGGCAGGCGTTGCCCTCGTCGCACTTGCGGCAGGTGAAGTCGTCGACGAAGCCGGCGATGAGCCCCGTGAGCTGCCCATCGATGAAGCCCTGCAGCAGGTCGAAGACGACGTCGCCGATGATGGGGAAGTTGATGACCCCGTCGATGACGTCGCACAGCGGGCTGAGGAAGCCGTCGTTGCCCTGAAGCTGGATGTCGAGGTCGGCGAGGCGGTACCGCGGGTTCGCGACGCGGAAGGTGAGGTTGCGCGTCGGCTCGGGGGTGGAGAGCTCGAGGTCGACCGAGACGGGAAAGCCCGGGCCGCGGATCGACACGCTGCACGACACGATGGGGTCGGCGGCGACGTCGAAGTCGGCGGAGAGCTCCTGGAAGTTGACGACGGCGCGCAGCGTCGCCGGCTCGAGCGCCGACAGGTCGACGGCGCCGATGCCGATGTTGACGGGGCAGCCCATCTCGCCGTCGCCGCCGCACGCCTGCTGGCAGAAGCCCCACTGGACGAGGCCGGCGACGTCGCCGCCCTGTCCGGGGACGCAGATGTTCAGGCCGTCGGGGATGGCCTCGGCGAGCAGCGGCTCGAGGTTCTCCTCGAGGAACGTCAGGCCCGGCTCGGTGAGCCGCACCTGGACGGCGCTGTGCACGCGGTCCTTGTCGGGGAAGGGCTCGCCCTCCTGGTCGCAGCCCGAGCAGCCGCTCGTCCGGCCGCACGCGGCGAGGCCGAGCACGAGGAAGACACCCCGCGCATACTTGCGTAGCGTTCTCACGCGATCCCCCATCTAGAACCCCCGGAGCCGATCGACCGAAGCTAGCCCCCGGCTCGGAGGGGCGTCAAGCGAGGCGGGAGCGGCGTCGGGTGCATTCCTTGCCGCCCCGGGCGGCCACCTCTACAATCGCGCCACGGCCGTCCCTGCGCCTGGCTTCGCGGGCGTCGGTGCCTCGTGCCGAAAAGCGGCCAGATGTTGCAGGAAGGCTCACAGTTCGGCCCCTACCAGCTCATCAAGCGCATCGCATTCGGCGGCATGGCCGAGATCCATCTTGCGAAGACCACGGGGCTGGGCGGCTTCGAGAAGCTGCTCGCCCTGAAGGTCATCCACCCCAAGTACTCGCAAGACCAGGAATTCATCGACATGCTGATCGACGAGGCGAAGATCGCCGTTCAGCTGTCGCACGTGAACGTCGCCCAGATCTTCGACCTCGGGAAGATCGACTCCACGTACTACATCGCGATGGAGTTCATCGACGGGAAGGATCTCTACCAGCTCCTGGTGAAGTGCTCGGAGCGTGAGATCGAGATCCCCTTCGACGTGATCGCCTTCATCGCCATGGAGCTCGCCGCGGGCCTGGGCTATGCCCACACGAAGTCCGACAACTACGGACGCCCGCTGAATCTGATTCATCGCGACGTGTCGCCGCAGAACGTGCTGATCAGCTTCGACGGCGAGGTGAAGCTGGTCGATTTCGGCATCGCGAAGGCCAGCCAGCGCTCGCGAGAGACCGAGAGCGGCGTCATCAAGGGCAAGTTCTTCTACATGTCGCCCGAGCAGGCGTGGGGCGATCCGGTCGACGCGCGGACGGACGTCTTCAGCGCCGGCATCTGCCTGTACGAGATGATCACGGGCGAGATGCTGTACCACGAGGAGAAGGCGCTCGTTCTCCTCGACAAGGTGCGCAAGGCCGAGATCCCGAGCATGCGCGAGCGCCGGGCGGGCCTGCCGCCGGAGCTCGAGGCGATCACGCTGCGGGCGCTCGTCCGCGAGCGCGACCGGCGTTTTCAGACGGCGGCGGAGATGCAGGGGGCGCTGACGGGCTTCCTGTACAAGAACTGGCCGGCGTTCAACCGCACGCGGCTTGCCGAGTTCGTGCGCCAGGTGTTCGGCGACCAGCGCTTCGTGCTGCCGATGCCGTCCGCCGCGCCGATCCCCGACGTCGAGACGGTGCCGCGCCGGCGCGTGACGCCCGAGCCGGTCGCCCCCCGCGCCGACCCCGCGCCGCTGCGGGCGCCGGCACCGCCGAAGGCGCCCCCGCCTCCGCCACCGCTCCGCGCGCCGGCGCCGGCGCCGGCGCCGGTCCCGAGCACCGACCAGATCCTGATGCGCGCCGACGACTTCGTCGCCCAGGAGCACAGCGTCATCTTCGACCTGCGCGCCAACGAGCGCGTCGGGCAGCGCGCCGCGCCGGCGCGGCCGTCCCGCGACGACGACGACGCCGACCGCACCGTCGCCGGCGCCTGGTATCCGGGCGTCGATCGCGCCCTCGGCCACGAGCCCGAAGAGGAAGAAGAGGCGACCATCGCCCAGATGGTCTGGGAGCCGGGGCAGTCGGCGGGGGACGACGAGGACACGACCGCGGTCCTCGACCTCGATCCGGCGGAGGTGGTCCGCCGCGCCGAGGCCCAGGCCCGCGGCGGCGTCGACGACCCGACGGCGCAGTTCGACCTGCCGCCGACGCCGGCGCCCCCGCCACCCGCGCGATCGTCGCTGGCGCGCCCCTCCATCCGCGATCCGCAGCCGCCACCGCGCCCCCCGCCGCGCGCGCCGGCGCCGCCCGTGCCCGCGCGGCGCGAAGCGCCGGAGGAGGCCGCCCCGACGCGCCCGCTCACGCCGCCGCGCAACCTCGATGCGATGCCGACGCCGCAAGCGCGTCCCGCGCCGTCCGGCGCGGAGGCCGCGGCCCGCAACGCACGGCCGGCGCCCGTCGAGTCGCCGCCGCCCGCGCCGTCGCCCAAGCCGCAAAACCGGTCGCCCGAGGCCGCGCGGCCGACGCTCAGCGTGCAGTCGATGAGCGCGACGGCGCTCAGAAAACCGAGCCGTTTCAAGCGGTTGGGGCGCTGGCTCGCCACGCCGGCCGGCATCACCGCGCTGGTGCTGCTGGCGCTCGGGACGTATGCGGCGGCGACGTTCCTGCCGACGCTGCTCGCCGACGAGGCGCCGCGGACGGCGACGCTGGTGCTCGACAGCGTGCCGCGCGGGGCGCGGGTCACGCTCGACGGCAAGGAGACCGCGCAGGAGACGCCGGCCACGCTGACCGGGCTGAGCACCGGCGCCAATCACACCCTCGTGCTCGACCTGTCGGGATTCGAGCGGCACACCGAAGTGGTCAACGTGAGCCCCGAGGAGGCGGCGTCCGGCGCGGAGGTGCGCCGCCGCATCTTCCTCAAGAAGGCGCTCGGCACGCTGCACGTGCACAGCGAGCCCGTCGGCGCCGAGGTGTACCTCGACGGCAAGTACGTGGGCGACACGCCGATCACGCGCCGCAACCTCGACCGCGACAAGGAGCGCTTCCTGCTCCTCCTCCGCAAGGACGGCTATCGCGAGCAGCGCGAGGTCGTCGAGTGGAAGGACCAGACCGAGCTGAAGCTCGAGTTCCCTCTGCAGAAGCGCGGCAATTGATCAGGCGGGGCGGGCGAGCACCGCTTCGCAGACGTTGACCTCGGCGACGGCGGCGCGCGCGCCCTCGTCGAGCGGCGGCGGGATGAAGTCGAGCGGGGTCAGATCGGCGTTCTCGGTGCCGAAGCCGGCGGCGCGGGCGCAGAGCGTGGCGCGCGAGACGAGGCGGGCGAGCGGCGGCGCCATCGGATCGCCCCGGCGGCCGACGGCGGCCACGACGACGCGCGGCAGGCCCCATCGCTCGAGGAGGGCCGCGCCGAGGGCCTCGCGGTCGACCCAGGGCAGCTCGGCGCCGGTCTGCAGGCGCCGTCGCCGGCCGCGGATGCCCTGGCGGGCGACGTGCTCGACCAGCGCCTCGCCGGTGCGGTACAGCGCGCCGGCGGCGTAGGCGAGCAGCGGCGCCGCCACGCCGGCGGCGCGGGCGAGCGCGCGGGCGGCACCGGCGGTGGCGACGCCGTGGCGCCAGAGCTCCTGGTCGCCCGGCGGCTCCCAGGCCCGCAGGTGCTCGAGCAGCGAGCCGCGCAACGCGAAAGCGAGGACCGCGTCGCACCCGAGCTGGTGCCACGCGTCGGTGAGACCCGTGAGCGCCATCTCGGGCGGCACGGCCCACAGCGTCGCGCGGACGAGCCGCGGATCGCTCTCGAGCAGCACCAGGGCCGACGCCGGCGCCGGCGTCTCGCCCGCGAGCAGGCCCACGAGATCGACGCAGGACTGGGGCAGGGGCGGCAGCGCCTCGGCCTCGGCGAGGAAGACGTCCATGCCGAGATCGGCGGTCCGCGGGGCGAGGGCCCCTCCGAGGATGATCGGCATCTTCATGCTCCCGAAGCGGACGAGACCGCCCCTGGAACATTTCGGAAAATCTGAGGCGCGCCGTGAATTCCCGGTCCGGCGTGACTCACCTTAGGATACGCGGCATGTCGCGTTTGCCCGCCCTCCCCCCCGAGCTCGTCGAAGCCGTCGCCAACGGGCGGTCCGTGCTCTTCGTCGGCGCCGGCTTCTCGCACGGCGTCACCGGCCTCGACTGGAACCAGCTGCTCGAGTCGCTCCGGCACAAGCTGCCCGACGACACGGGCTGGGACGCGCTCGACGCGCTCGACCGCGCGCAGCTCTTCGTCGAGGGCCACGGGCGCGACGAGCTCGAGCGCGAGCTGGCGGCGCTGCTGCCGACGGCGGACGCGCTGCGCGGCGAGGTGACGGCGTTCCACCGCGCGCTGATCGGGCTGCCGTTCCCGATCATCGTCACGACCAACTACGACGGGCTGGTCGAGGCCACCCTCGCCGATCTCGACGAGCCGTTCCGGGTGGTCGTCGACGACGACGAGGTCGCCGACGCCGTCTCCACCGACGACGGCTGCCGCCTCGTGGTGAAGATGCACGGCGATCTGCTGCTCGGCGACACGATCGTGCTCACGCGCGAGGACTATCTGCGCTACGACGGCACGCGTCCGGCGATCGTCGCGCTGCTCGAGAGCCTCTTCCTGACGCGGGCGTTCGTCTTCTACGGGTTCGGCCTCAGCGACCCCAACTTCCGCCTCATCTACGACCAGGTGTTGCGCAAGAACGCGTGCGGCGGGCCCAGCTACGCGCTGATGCGCGAGCCCAACACGCTGATGACCCGCTTCTGGTCGGAGCGCAAGGTGCATCTGGTCGCCTCCAAGACGTATGCGGAGATGGAGGGGCAGGTCTCGGCGCTGTGCGCGCGCGTGTCGCGCACACGCGGCGACGAGGACGACCTCGACACGGTCCTGACGACGCACTTTCCGGACGAACAGGAGGAGATCTCGCGCCTGCTGGACGAGATCCACCGCCGGTTCTCCGAGCGGCTGCGCCAACTCGAGCCGTTCCTGTGGGTGAACCTGACGCCCACCGAGATCGAGAGCTACGGCGACGACACCGCCGACGACGTGCTCGGGGCGTTCCGGGTGCTGCGGGCGCTCGTGCGGGCCGGCTTCCCGGTGCCGCCGGAGCCGTTCGGGCAGGCCGGCGAGCTGCTCGCCAAGTTCGGCATGCACAAGGACGCGCGGCAGGCGCTCGAGATCGCGCTGCGCATCATGCGGCGCAACGGGGGGACGGCGCCGCCCGGCCTGCGCAGCAGCCTCGGCCGCGTGCTGTGCCGCCTCGGCGAGTTCGATCGCGCCCGGGTGTTCCTCGAGCGCGCCCTCGAGGAGGGCGATGCCGGCGAGACGTGGCTGCGCGCCGCCGAGCTCGCGTGGCTCTCGCGCTGCGTCCTCGAGCGGCTCGACCGGCTCAAGCAGCGGCGCCGCATGCGCGCCGTCATCGAGGTGATCGCCGCCTTCCTGCAGCGCACCGCCCCGCGCCTGTCGCTCGCCCGGATCGAGCCGCCGCCCGACGATCCGGCGGCGCGCTGGTCCATCTACTACATCAACCTGCGCGTCGGCCGGATCATGGCGCTCGCGAGCGAGATGGCCGCCTCCGCCGGCGGTGTCTACGCCGCCCAGGCCGTCGAGTACCTGACGCGCGCCATCGAGGTCGCCCCGTTCAAGCCCGAGCCCTACCGCGTGGTGAAGCCGCTTCTCGCCGAGGGCCGCCACGGCACCGCCGATCCCGCGCGCTGGACGCGCCTCCTGTCGGAGGCGCCGCCCGAGGTGCACAAGAAGATCCTCGCGCGCAATTGATCAGTCCGCGACGCGGAAGAGCTGCACGCCGGCGATCGGGCTGCGGGCGGGCTCGAGCCGGAAGCGCCCGATCCGACGAACCTTTTCGTTCGACACGTCGCCCATGAAGCGCCTGCTCGCGCCGACCGGGAAGTGCGGCGTCCACAGCAGGAGCCATCGGATCTCATAGCGTTCGATGGCTTCGGCGATCGCCTCCGGTCCGTTCGACGGGATCATCACCGCGGGGCTGCTCGTCCGCGCCATGACCCAGAACGGGCGGTTCGTCGCGACGGGCGCGCCGCCGAGGATCGGGTCGAGCTCGCCGAGGCGCCGCTCCACGCCGCGATGGGTGTCGACGCGGCGGGCGCCGTACGGCCGCAGCGGCACGAGGAAGACCGCCGAGAGGGCGACGGCGGCGCCCAGGCGCACGAGGGGCCGGCGCGCGAGGCGTCCGAGCGCGTCGGCCACCTCGTCGAGGCCGACGGCGCCGGCGAGGATCAGCACGGGCAGGTACGTGTAGAGCGTGCGGTGCGGGCTGAAGACCGCGCCCGACGCGACGGCGGTGCACGCGGGACCGGCGATCGCCAGGGCGAAGACGAGCGCGAGGCCCGGACGGCGCCGGACGGCGGCAGCGCCGGCGATCACGAGCGCGAACCACAGGGGCTGCAGGCCCCGCACGAACTCGATCGACCAGAGGTTCGCGTACGCCATGCGGACCGTGTCCGCGATGGCACCCGGGCCGAAGCGCGCCCACAGGCCACGCGCGCCGGTCGCCGAGGGCAGCGCGTACAGCTCGCCGTAGTCCGCGAGCGACTGCACGGCGAGGGCGGCGGGCGGTCCCGGGGTGCCGAAGGTGGCGAGGTGATGGACGACGTAGGCCGCGGTCAGGCCGGCCATGAGACCGAGACGCGACAGCACCGGGCGGCTCGCGAGGCGACGGGTGGCGCGCAGGTCGACCCACAGCGCCGCCGTCCAGACGAACAGCATCGGCACCACGCCGTCGCCGCGCGTGAGGAACACGCCGAAGGCGCAGACGACGGCCAGCGAACGGCGTCCCACCAGGAACGCGTACAGCGATGCCACGAGCAACACATGGAAGAGGGGCAGCGACTCGGTGTCGAAGCGGTACTCGGCCATGCTCGGCGACCAGGCGAACAGCGCGAGGGCCACGAGCCCGACGAGGCGGGAGCGCACGGCGCAGGTCCGCAGCAGCAGGAGGGCGAACAGCACGACCGAGAGCGACGAGATCACGCCCATCGCCACCATCGCCACGCGGTCCGTCGCGCCGAACAGCTGGAAGACCGGGACGAGGACGAGGCTCGACAGGCCGCTCCAGTAGTCGAACGGCGCGTGGACGGCCTGCGCCGGCGGGTGCAGGAAGTTCCAGACGAGCGGCTCCTCGAAGCGCCCCGTCAGCGCGATGTGTCGCGCCACGCCGAAGTAGTAGGCGGCGTCGTTGCGCAGGTTGCCTTCGGCCGAGGCGGCCACGAGCAGGTACGAGACGGCGATGGCGAGCGCGGCGCCGATGAGCGCGAGGGCGGGGATCCGGGCTCGGAGCCTCGGCGGCGTCTCTTCTTCCATGGGCGTGGGGGCGCTTGCCTCAGAGGAACAGCGTCAGCCCGGCGACGAACTGGTACTGGTCGGTCTCGTCCAGGTTCTGGCGGAAGGCGATGTTGAGCTGGGTGCCGCTCGCGCCCGCCTCGCTGCTCATGAATCCGATGCCGCCGCCCACGAACTTCGCGTCGAGCGCCGTGTTGTACTCGAAGCCGGCCCGCAGCGGGAACGTCTCGGCGACGAGCGCCTCGCCACCGACGGAGTAGACGGGCTTCGCCTTGTCGGCGGTGGTGAAGTCGAAGACGGTGTCGAAGTCGAGCACGAAGATGCCACCGGTGTATGCGATGCCGCCGCCGGCCTCCCGCGGGAAGGTGGGATCGTCGTGGTCGATCAGGTTGCGGCCGGTCAGCCCGAGGTGAAACGACGGCGACAGGCTGAAGAGCAGGCCGGCGTCGAGCGTGAAGCCCTTGGTGTCCTCGACCGGATCGGCGCGGTCGTAGTGCAGGTAGCGCAGGGCCATGCCGACGAAGGCGACGTTCTCGCGGACGGCGTGCGCGAAGCCGAGGCGGGCGTCGTGACCGGAGACCTCGAGCTCCTCGTCGGGATCGCTGAAGACGTAGCCGTAGGCGGCACCGACGGCGAGCTGGGGCTGGGTCTTGGAGTCGACGATGGCGCCGCCGGCGACGTTGAGCGAGCCCGGTCCGCTGCGGTTGTAGAGGCCCTGCGCGGCGTAGGTGTAGGCGCGCGCCATGCCCGCCGGGTTGTAGAACAGCGCGCTGGCGTGCAGCGGATCGCCGCGCACGGCGCCGCCCATCGCGACGGCGCGCGGATCGTCGAGCGGCGCGGCGGCGACCGCGACGGGCACCCCGAGCATCGCGAGGACCGGGGTCAGCGAGACGGCACGCATGGCGACTCCGTTTGACCGTGCGAGGGCGCGCATCTTAGAATCCGCCCAACGCTCGAGGCAACTGCCACACACGGCCTCCCATTCCCTTGATCGACCGCGGCACCATCCTGGTCATCGACGACGAGACGAACATCCGTCGTACGTTGCGCCTCGTCCTCGAGGGCGAGGGCTTCGAGGTCCACGACGCGGACTCGGCCGAGAAGGGCCTCGACGTGCTCGGCCGCGAGACGGTCGACGCCGTCCTGCTCGATGTGATGCTGCCCGGCATGGATGGTCTTCGGGCTTTGCGCGCGATCCTCGCGCGCGACCGCGACCTGCCGGTGGTGATGATCAGCGGGCACGCGACGATCCAGGACGCGGTCGAGGCCACGCGCAGCGGCGCCTTCGACTTCCTCGAAAAGCCGCTGTCGCGCGAGCGCGTGCTCGTCACGGTGCGCAACTGCCTGCGCGAGCGACGGCGCGCCGGCGAGCTGCGCGACCTCGAGGCGCGCGCCAACCGCGCGTTCGCCGGCGGGCTGCTCGGCGACACGCCGGTGATGGCGGCGCTGCGCGCGCAGATCGCCAAGGTGGCGCCCACGAAGGCGCGCGTGCTCATCACCGGCGAGTCGGGCACCGGCAAGGAGCTCGTCGCGCGCGCCGTCCACGAGCAGTCCGACCGCGCGACCGGGCCGTTCGTGAAGGTCAACTGCGCGGCGATCCCCGACGAGCTCATCGAGTCGACGCTGTTCGGCCACGAGCGCGGCGCGTTCACCGGCGCGGGCGAGCGGCGGCGCGGGCAGTTCGAGCTGGCCGACGGCGGCACGCTGTTCCTCGACGAGATCGGCGACATGAGCCTCGCCGCCCAGGCGAAGGTGCTGCGCGTGCTGCAGACGGGTGAGCTGACGCGCGTCGGCGGCGAGCGGCCGGTGAAGGTCGACGTGCGCGTCGTGGCGGCCACGAACAAGGACCTGCAGGCCGCCTGCGCGCGCGGGGAGTTCCGCGAGGACCTGTTCTTCCGCCTCAACGTGGTCCCGCTGTGCTCGCCGCCGCTGCGCGCGCGCCGCGACGACATCGCGCGGCTGGCGAGCCACTTCCTCGACCAGGTCTGCGACGAGAACGGCTTCCGGCGAAAGCGCTTCGAGCCGGACGTGATCGACGCGCTGCGGGCGCACCCCTGGCCCGGCAACGTGCGCGAGCTGCGCAACATCGTGGAACGACTCGTGATTCTGTCGGGGGATGTGATCGGCCCCGACGACCTGCCGCCCGATGTGCTGACAGCGCCGACGACCGAACACACGTCCGACGAGCACGGCACGCTGCACGACTACCAGCGCGCGGCGGAGCGCCAGTTCATCGAGACGCGGCTGCGCGAGAACGGGTGGAACGTCAGCCGCACCGCCGAGTCGCTCGGCATCGAGCGCACCAACCTGCACAAGAAGATGAAGGCGCTCGGCATCCGTCGGCTGCCGGCGTAGTCAGGGCGGCGCGGCGGGCGCCTTCGGCGGCGGCGGCGGCGCGGCGGGCTTCTTCGCGACGGGCTTCTTCGGCGCACGCTTCGGCGGCTCCTTCACGGCGATGTCCTTGCGCCGGTAGAGCTGCAGCGACGGGGCGCCGACGCGCGGCACGAGCTGGTACTCGCGCTGGAGCAGTCCGCGGAAGGCCTTGAATTCACGGTAGTCTTCGTTCAGCGCGACCACGATGAACGCGGGGCGCCCGCCCTCGAGGTCCTGCATCGCCGCCTGCCACGGGCTCTCCGGATCGAAGCGCGTGCGCTCCGTCGGGCGGCGCCAGGTGTTGGTCAGGTTGGTCGTGAGGACGGCGAGGTTCTTGTAGAAGCGCGTCGCCGAGCGGCGGTCGGCGTGGAAGTAGGCCGGCCAGCCCCAGCGGCCCCAGACCCAGATGCGATCGTCGGGTTTCGTGTGGGCGCGGATGACGCGCGCCACGGCCTGGGCGGCGCCGTCGCGCGGGCGCGCGCGGTCGCGGCGGATGGCGGCGACGTCGCGGCCGTGGGCCACGGCGACCGGCGTCACGGCGGCGGCGAGGCCGAGCGCCAGGCCGACGCGCGCGAGGCGGGGCCGGGGCCACGAGGCGCCGTCGAACCAGCGCAGCAGCGGGCCGCGCGGGTGCGCCGCCAGCCACGCCAACGCCGGCAGCAGCTGCACGTAGTAGCCCTTGTAGAAACGGAAACCGACCGCGGCGCCGGCGAAGCTCGCCGCGAGGTGCCCGGCGAGCAGCCAGCCGCGCAGCCCCGGGCGCCCGCCCGGCGTGATGGCCGCGATCGTGAGGGCGGCGAGCAGCACCGGCAGCGCGGTGAACTCCCAGAGGCCGAGCAGGCCGTCGCCGAAGCGCACCACGCGTTCGTCCCAGGCGATCTGGGCCGCCGCGTAACGCCAGCCGCTCCTCGAGAAGAAGTACTGGGAGACGAACTCGCCCAGCGCGCCGTGGGCCGCGTAGAAGGCCATGATCGGCGCGAAGCCGAGCGCGAGGCCGCCGGCGAAGGCGGGCAGCGCGCGGCGGGGAGCCGGCGGCGTCCAGCCCTCGGGCGCGCGCAGGCGCGGCGACAGCGCGAGGAGGGCGACGAAGACCGGGAACACGAGCGCGCCCTGCCGCTTGCACAACCCGGTGACGGCGAGCGTCGCGCCGCAGGCGACGATCCAGCCGAGCCCGCCGCGCTTCAGGCCACCGATGAGCAGGGCGGCCGCCGCCGCGTAGGGCGCCATCATCCAGCCGTTGTAATTGATGTCGATGCTGTCGGTGACCGGCGCGCAGACGGCGTAGACGAGGGCCGCGGCGAGCCCGGCCGCGCGCCCGTAGAGCAGGCGGCCGCCGAGCCAGACGCCGAGCATCGCCAGGAGCGACCATGCGACCGCCAGGCCGTTCGCGACCGGGAGCGAGCGCCCGAAGGCGCCCCAGACCCCCCAGAGCAGGAAGAAGGAGCCCGGCTCCTTGGCCTCGACGGTGTCGACCAGCGGCAGGCCGCCGTGTCGGAGCAGATCGGCGCTGTACGTGATGCCGGCGGCGTCCTCGTTGTGAAAGCCTGGGTTGTGGAGGGCTGGCCAGCGAAGCCACAGGACGACGGCACCCAGGATCAGCAGCGGAACGACCTCGCTCAGCACCCGCGCGGCGCGCTTCATCCGCCAGGCTTTCGAATGTGCATCACGAAGGTAGGGGTGAGATCGCCGAGCCTGCTCTTGATGGTGCGCTTGATGAAGAGGTACGGGAAGTAGCCGTACAGGGTGGCGTCGGGCGCGATCTCGCGCACGTCGCGCTCGGAGAAGAAGTGCAGGTGGTCCTTGCGCTGGATCTTCTCGGGTGTGAAGCCGAGCCTCGCGATGAGTCGGAAGAGCAGCGCGTAGCTGTTCGGCGTGGTGAGCACGAGATCGCCGCCGGGTCGCGTGACGCGGCGCAGCTCGTTCAGAGAGAACTCGGGGTCGACCAGGTGCTCGAGGACCTCGGAGCACCAGACCAGGTCGAAGCTGTCGTCGGGGAAGGGCAGCGGCCGGTTGCAGTCGACCACGCGCATGCCGGGACAGCCGGCGTCCTCGACGTCGATCGAGGTGACCGCGTAGCCGCGTGCCTGCAGCCAGCGCGTCTGCGTCCCCTCGCGGCAGCCCACGTCCAGCGCGGTGCGGCCCTCGCCTCGTGGGACGAGGCGCAGCGCGATCCGTTTGCCCTCGGTGCGCTCGGCGACGGCACCCTGGCCGAGGTCGACGGGGATCTTCTTCAGGAGCCCGAGAAGCGCTTGCATCCTGTCGTCCGCGATGGGGCGCACAGGATACACGCTCGAACCGGCGATGCTAAACCTTCGGGGGCGCTGCTGGCCCGCCCGGCGAGGTCGCTGGTACGATGCCGCCGAATCCGGACCCTGACGGCGTGACTTTGGGGAGGCGGTCGCACATGGAGGCTCTCTCGCTCCGCTGCCGGCACGCGCTGGCCCTCGCGGTGATCGCCGCCGGCTGCTCGCTGCCGGAGGCCAAAGATCCGCCGGCGGCGCCCCCCGACTTCGGCGCGGACGCCGCGGGCGGAGCGGGCGGTGCGGGCGGCGGGGACGCGGCCGGGGGCGCAGGCGGCGTGGCCACCGACGGCGCGACCGGCGACGCCGCGCCCGCGGACGGCGGGCCCGACGACGCCGCGCCGGTCGACTTGGACGCGTCGACCGACGCCGTCGCCGGGGACGCGTCCACGGCCGACGCCGGCGACGCGGACGCGCCGGACGGTGATCTCGTCGTCCGCGATCCGCCCGAGTGGCGCCACGTCGCCGCGGCGAAGGTCGTCGACGGCGTCTACGTCACCTGGTACGCCGACCGTCACCTCTACGTGGGCAAGGTCGACGAGGAGGGCGGCTGGGCCAGCCCGCCGGCGCCGTTGTCCGAGCCGATGGACCCGCCCGAGGGCGTCGCCGCGTACACCGCCGGCAGCCTTCCCTGGATCGCCGTCGGCCACGCGGACCACGTGCGCCTCTACGCCGCCGACGTGCCCGACGCGGCGCCGCTCGTGCTCGACGTCCGCGGCGCCCCGGTGCTCGGCGCCATCCGCGATCGCCTGCTCGTCGTCGGCCGCGCCTCGAACCCCGACGAGCCGCGGGACGCGCCGCCGCAGGTCGGCTGGCAGCTCGTCGACGTGGGCGACGACCAGAGCTCGATCGCGGCGCCCATGTTCGGCGCGCAGGCGCTCCCGATGCCCGACTCGGCGGTCGGCTACGTGGGCGGCGCCGTGCTGCGCTTCGCGGCCGACGGGCAGTGCCTCCAGCTCGGTGTCACCGGCACGCCGGTCGCGCACTTCCCGTGTCCCGCCGTCGGCGGCGGGCTCATCGGCGACGGCGCGAGCCCGCCCTTCACGCTGTACGAGGAGCTCCGCGAGGACGGCCGCGTCACGCGCTTGCTGCCGGCCTTCGCCGCGAGCAGCCCGACGGAGCACCTCATCGGCAAGATCCCCGCGGCGCCGGTGAGCTTCCCGCCGGTGGGCGACGAGCGCCCGCTCGTCACCATCGGCACGCGTAACGACGACGGGCGCCGCGACCGCATCCACCTCGCGGTCGTCGGCTACGACCGCCTGCTGCGGAGCCAGGAGCGCGGCGACGAGTGGCCCTATCCCGACGCGCGGCTGGCCATCCCCGGCGAGGACGCCGTGCACCTGGTGCGCTTCGGGCCGGAGGGCCCGGCCCTGCACCGCCTGCCGACGGACGCCACCGACTTCGGCGACGAGCCGCCCTACGGCTTCGAGGTCAGCGAGTGCGTGCCGTCCGCCGAGACGTGCGACGGGCGGGACGAGGACTGCGACAGCCGCCCCGACAACGGCGTGTGCTGCCCGCGACAGCCGAACGGCTCGGTGCGGACGCACGCGATGTACTCCCCCGACGACTCGCCCACCGAGCTGCTCGTCGCCGATCTGCCCGAGAACAACAGGGTGCGCGTCGCGTTCCGCAACCGGAACGGACTGTGGCGGGCCTACAACGTCACGCTGCGCGAGGATCCGCCCGAGGCGAGCCTCAGCGGCCTCGACCGCTACGTGCGCCCGGGCGGCACCGGCATCGCCATCATCCCCGTCGGCGACGCGACGCTGCTGATCACGGCCGACGCGGAGGGACGCTGGATTGGCGACTGGCACCACGCGACCCGCGACGTGGCCGAGATCCGGCCGCCGGGGACGATGGGCTGCGACGTGCCGCTCGACGTGGCCCTGCTCGAGCGCGGCGATGACGGCGCGGCGAACGCGGTCAACGCGTCGGTGCTCGTCGCCTGCCGCAACGGCCTGTTCCGCCACCATCCCTGGGCGACGCCGCCCGGCGGTATGTCCCCCGACCGCAACCTCACGCCGCCGGGGTTTCCCGCGGAGGACGCGATCGACTGGATCACCCTGAACCGGCCGGACACCGACGGCAGCCTGACGATGTTCATCGGGACGCACGACGGGAACGGCGTCCACGCGATGCAGCAGTGGAGCATCTCCGCCGCCAGCAATCGCGTCGAGCGGCAGCAGGCGCTGTCGGTGGCGCTGCGGGGCATGCAGCCCGCCGACCTCGCGCGCCCGGTGCGCGCGCGGCCGACCAACCTCTACCGCCTCGCGGAGCAGCAAGAGGGCAGCGGCCCCGGCGCGTTCGACACGCCGCCGCGGTTCTGGACGAAGATGGCCGGCGAGTATGGCTGGCGCGAGCCGCGGCTGCCCGAGAGCGGCGTCCGGTTCGCCTGGGCGCGCAACGCGCAGCGGCTGTACGGCGCCAAGGTGGTCAACGTGGCGCCGAAGGGCGAGGACCGCCGGGACCGCCTGCGCTTCTGGACCGTCGACGTCACCGACGGGGCGCTGCCGGCGCTGTGGGCGCTCGACCGGTTCGCCGACATCGAGGTGCCGACGGCGTTCTGGGGCGTGGCGGACGGCGCCGAGACCACGCGGCCGCTCGTCCTGCTCTATCGCGACCCGTCGCAGGCGCCGCCCGGCCCTGGCGGCGACATTCGCTGGCGCTTCGAGTTCTTCGGCGCGGACTGCCTCGAGCCTTGAAGACACGTTGATCCGACACCTCCTCTACATCGCGCCCACCCTCGCGGCGCTCTGGTTCCTCGACGACGCGCTCAGCAAGCACCGCACCGCGGGCTGGGAGCGCAACTCGGTGATCAACTCGCAGAAGCGCTGGAACGCGAGCAGCGAGTTCGACGTGGTCCTCCTCGGCTCGTCGACGTCGGCCGACTGGTTGCCGCCGGCCGAGCTGGGCCGCGTCATGGGCGTACCGGCCACTCGTGTGCTCGACGCGCACATCAACGGCTGCCACCAGGACTGCACCTACGCCGAGGTTCGCCGCCTGCTCGCCGAGGGCCGCCATTTCAAGACGGCGGTCTTCGGCACGAACCTCTTCCAGCTCTGCGAGTTCGACAACTCGAAGCGTGTACTGCAGCAGCACATGATGCTGCCGAAGTCCGACATCCCTCACCTGTTCTCGATGTACCTGCACACGGCGCAGCCGCTTCGCAACATGATGCGCTTCATCGGCAACGAGCTCTCGGGCGCGTACGCCGACACGCAGGCGATCCAGGATGCGCTGGGCCAGAAGCTCTTCGGAAAGCGCAACGGCTCGCAGAAGCACCGCTGGGTCCGGCGACAGGCGCCGCCACCGAAGCCACCGCCTACGTGCAGCTACGAGCCCGATGCCATCGCCTACAAGAAGGCGCTGAGCGAAGCGATCATGGATGATCTGGGCCGGCTCGCCGACGAGGTGTACCTGCTGGTGCTACCGGACGTGACCCTGGACGATCCGGCGCGGGCCGAAGCGTGGGCGCGCCACCGCGCATTGCATCAGTCGCTCGTCGAGTCGCGACCGTATCTGAAGATCGTGGACCTTAGCCGTGACGGTGCGCACGCGAAGAAACACTTCCGCGACGGCTTCCACCTGAGCCCCGAGGGCATCCGCATCCAGCGCGCGCTCTTCGCGAAGCGCATGCGCGAGGCCGAGCCTGTGGTGCGCCAGTGATCTTCACGACGCCCGAGTTCGTCCTCTTCGCGCTGCTCTTCTTCGCGGCGTGGGCCGCACTGAGGGGACGCGCGCGCCAGTGGCTGCTGCTCGGCGCCAGCTACTACTTCTACGGCTGCTGGAGCTGGAAGTTCCTCACGCTGCTCGTCGGCTCGACGTTCCTCGACTACTACGTCGGCCGCGCGCTCGAGCGCACCGACGACCCGACGAAGCGCAAGCGCCTGATCACCATCAGCCTGATCGGCAACCTCGGCGCGCTCGGATTCTTCAAGTATTTCAACTTCTTCATCGACTCCGCCGTCACGCTGATCGAGCGGATGGGCTTCCACGCCGACGTGCACGTCCTGCAGATCGTGCTGCCGGTCGGCATCTCCTTCTACACGTTCCAGACGTTGAGCTACGCGCTCGACGTGTACCGGCGCCAGATGAAGGCGAGCCACTCGCTGCTCGACTTCGCGCTGTACGTCGCGTTCTTCCCGCAGCTCGTGGCGGGCCCGATCGAGCGCGCGACGCACCTGCTGCCGCAGATGGTGCGCCTCGGCCGCGAGAAGCTGCCGGTCGACTGGTCCGGCTTCGCCATCATCGCGCTCGGCGTCTTCAAGAAGGTCGTGATCGCCGACAACATCGCGCCGCTCGTCGACATGGTCTACAGCGACCCCGACACGGCCTACGCGCCGGCGGTGTGGCTCGCCACCTACGCCTTCGCCGTGCAGATCTACTGCGATTTCTCCGGCTACTCCGACATCGCCATCGGCGTGTCGCGCCTGTTCGGCATCGAGCTGATGCAGAACTTCAAGGCGCCCTACGGGGCCGACGGGCCCTCCGACTTCTGGCGGCGCTGGCACATCTCGTTGTCGACGTGGCTGCGCGACTACCTCTACATCCCGCTCGGCGGCAACCGCGGCGGGACTTGGTTCATCCAGCGCAACCTCATGTTGACGATGCTGCTCGGCGGCCTGTGGCACGGCGCCGCCTGGAACTTCGTCCTCTGGGGCTTCTACCAGGGTCTGCTGCTCGTGCTGTTCCGCCCGCGCTGGCTCGACGGTGTCCGAGAGCGCCTCGAAGCGCCGCGTATCACACGACCGGTGGTCGTGTTCCTACGCCGGCTCGCGTTCTTCCACTTGGTCTGCTTTGGTTGGGCGCTGTTTCGGGCCGAGAACATGCACGACTGCGGCGTCATCCTGCAGAAGATGGTCGACTTCACCCAGTGGAACGTCTCCGGCTGGCTGACGGAGGTCGCCGCGTCCGGCGAGGGCCGCTACCTGGCCTTCACGTTCGCCGTCGTCGCCGGCGTGGTGTTGCTACAGATGGTGTGGCGCGCCGGCACGAACGAGCTCGCGACCCGCCTCTGGCGCGCCCCCGCCCCGCTGCGCTTCGCGACGCTCGTCGCCCTGACCTACGCCGGCATCCTGTTCGCGCCGGAGCAGCCGCCGCCGTTCATCTATTTCCAGTTCTGAAACCCCGTGCGCTAAGGTGCGCGCCCGTGGACCTGTCGATCGTCATTCCCGTCTACAACGAGGAGGAGAGCCTCCCGGCGCTGCTCCGTGAGATCCACGAGGCGCTCGACGGCGAGGGGCTCTGCTTCGAGGTGGTCTGCGTCGACGATGGCTCGAAGGACCGCAGCTTCGCCGTGCTGCAGGAGATGGCGGCGAAGGACGCCGCGCTGAGCGTCGTCCGGCTGCGCCGGAACTTCGGGCAGACGGCGGCGATGCAGGCGGGCATCGACGCGGCGCGCGGCGAGGCGGTCGTCCTGATGGACGCCGACCTGCAGAACGATCCGCGCGACATCCCCGCCATGCTCGCGAAGCTGCACGAGGGCTACGACCTCGTCGCCGGCTGGCGCGCCGACCGCAAGGACGCCTTCGTCAACCGGCGCCTGCCCTCCATCCTCGCCAACAAGCTGATCAGCCGCGTCACGGGCGTGCACCTGCACGACTACGGCTGCACGCTCAAGGCCATGACCCGCGAGGTGGCGAAGTCGCTGCGGCTGTATGGCGAGCTCCACCGCTTCATCCCCGCCATCGCGAGCTGGGCGGGCGTCTCGCTCTGCGAGATGCGCGTCAACCATCGGGCCCGGCGGTTCGGCACCTCGAAGTACGGCATCGGCCGCACCATCCGCGTGCTGCTCGACCTCGTCACGATCCGCTTCCTGCAGACGTACCAGGTCAAGCCGATGCAGGTGTTCGGGCTCGGCGGCCTCGTCTCCGGCCTGTTCGGCTTCCTGGCCTGCGCCTGGCTGACGTTCGAGAAGCTGGTCTACGGCAAGGCCATCGCCGACCGGCCGCTGCTGCTGCTCGGCGTGCTGCTCATCGTCGTCGGCATCCAGCTGCTCTCGCTCGGGCTCGTGGCCGAGATGCTGGCGCGCACGTACCACGAGGCGCAGGGCAAGCCGCCGTACCACGTGCGCACGCGACTGCAGGGCGACGGCTTCCGGCCGCAGGGCGCGCGGCGCTCCACCGGGGCGTGAGCCGCGCGCGGCTCGTCCGGGCGCTCGCCGCGCTCGTCGTCTCCGGCGGTCTGCTGTTCGCCCTCTTCGCGCTCATCGACGCCGGCGACGTGGCCCGGCGCCTCGCGCGCGTCGAGCCCGTCTTCGTCGCCGCATCCTTCGTGGCCTCGCTCGCGGTGCTGCTCGCCCGCGGCCTGCGCTTCACGCTCCTGGCGGACCGCGCCCCCTTCGCCGTGACGACGGCGGCGGTCTCCGTGCAGAATTTCCTCAATCGAATCACGCCGTTCCGGCTTGGTGAGCTCTCGTTGCCCTACCTGCTCGCGCGGCACGCGGGCGAGTCCGCGGCGCGGGCGCTGCTGGCGCTCTTGCTCGTGCGGCTGTTCGAACTGTGGATGATGCTCGTCGTGGCGCTCGCGGCGGCGCTGGTCCTCTTCGGGACGGGCGCGGCGGCCCACCTGGCGCTGGCGGTGGGCGGCCTGACGCTGGCGCTCGCCCTCTTCCGCCACTGGCTCGTGCGGCTGGTGCGCTTCGGCGGCGCCGTGGCGCGGCTGCTGCGCGTCGACCGCGTCGGTCCGGTGCGCGGCGGTCTCGCGTCGCTCGAGCGCGCCGCCACCGGCGCCGAGCGCCTCGATCGCCGGCGCCGCCTCGCGCTCGCGGGCGGCACGTTGCTCGTCCTCAGCGGGCAGTACGTCCTCTACTACCTGCTCGTGCGCGCCTTCGGCGTCGAGCTCGAGCCGACGCGCGTCGTGCTCGGCGCCACCCTCGCCAGCGCGGCCGGCTCGCTGCCGGTGGCGAGCGTCGGCAGCCTCGGCACCCACGAGACCGGCTGGGTGGCGGGCATGGTCTGGGCGGGCATGCCGCTCGAGGACGCAGTGGTGACCGCCGTCGGCAGCCAGCTCCTCACGCTCGCGTGGGCCGCCGTCTTCGCGGTGCCCGGGTGGCTGCGGCTGCGGCGCGGGGGGGTCGTCGCGCCGGCCGGCTGAGGTTTGGCCCGCCTCCGCGCGCGCTGTTACCATCGCGTCCCGTGAAGAACCCGCGCCTGCGCCCGTTGCTGCTCGCCGCTCTCCTCGTCGTGGGCTGCAACGACGCCGGACCGCGCCGCGCGCCGCCCGACGCCGCGCCGCCGCTGCCGGACGCCGCGCCCGCCGACGCCGCCCGGCCGGATGCGCGGCCCCCCGACGCCGCGCCGCCCGACGCCGCGCCGCCCGACGCCGCGCCGCCCGACGCCGCGCCGCCCGACGCCGCGCCGCCTGACGCCGCGCCGCCTGACGCCGCCATGGACGCCGCGCCGGACGCCGCCGCGCCGGACGCCGCCCCCGACGCCACGCCGGACGCCGCGCTGCCGCCGCCCGTGCCCGACTTCCAACAGGTGGGGCTCGCGACGCTCGCCGACGTCGCGCACGTGGCCTGGCCGACGGCCGACCGCCTCCTGCTGCGCACCCTCGGACCGGACGCCGCGTGGACGGGGCCGCCACGCGAGCTGGCCGCGCTCGAGGCGCCGCCCGTCGGCGTGTTCGGCGCCGTGCTGGGCGACGTCCCCTTCATCGCCTGGGCGCCCGCCGACGACGCGCCCATCCGCCTCGTGCGCGCCGACCGACCCGAGGAGCCCGTCCCGGCGCTCGAGGTGCGCGGCGCGCCGCTCCTGACGACCATCGGCCGGCGCCTCGTCGTCGTCGGCCGCGTGCCGGGCCCGGGGGGCGCCACCGACCTCGCCTGGCAGCTCGTGGAGCGCGTGCGCGACGCCTGGACGGCGAGCGCGCCCATCGTCGTCCCCGGGCCCATCCGCTCGCCCGACGACGTCGCGGCGCTCGTCGGGAGCGCCCTGCTGCGCGGCGGCGGCGACGGCTACTGCATTCAGATCGGCGACGACGGGCAGCCGCTGGGCTTCGTGCCGTGCTTCTTCGCCGAGGGCCGCCTCGTCGCCGGCGAGCGCAACGCCTACGTGCTCCATGTCGACGAGCGGGAGAACGACGTCGTGCGCGTCTCGCCGGTCTTCGGCAACTCGCCGCAGCCGCCGTTCCTGCTCGGGCTGCCGAGTCCGGTGGGGCCGCAGCGTTTTCCCTCGACAAATCGAGGGGTTCCGGTCGTCGTCGCCGGCAACGAGGGCGAGCGCGTCAACCGCAACTACCTCGCGGTCGTCGGCGCCGAGATGGTCTGGCGCGCGAAACCGCCCGACGTGCACGAGCAGGGCTGGCCGTTCCCCGACGCGCGGGCGGTGGTGCCGCGCGGCGAGATCGCGCACCTGCTCCGCTTCGGCACGCCCGACGATCCGGCCCTCGCCCCGCAGGCCATGCAGGGGTTCCCGCCCGGCGGCACCTTCCCTTTCAGCTTCGGCGACGAGCGCCTGCGGCGATGCACCCCGCGGCCGGAGACGTGCAACTTCCGCGACGACGACTGCGACGCCGAGCCCGACGAGAACGACTACGACGGGCTGATCGACGAGGGCGTGTGCTGCGTGTCGGCCCCCCGCCCGCGGCGGATCGCCGACTACGCCGGCCGGGCCACCGAGCTGCTCGTCGCCGACACGGACCGCGACGCCGTCCGCTTCGCCGTGCGCGACGAGGCCGGACGCTGGAAGGCGTTCTCGCTCGTTCACGGCGTCGACGAGGTCTACCCGCTGCTCGACGTCGCCGCCGGGCGCGGCGTGGCCCTCGTCGCGGTGGGCCGGGCCACGCTGCTGCTCACCCGCGGCGTCGTCGACCTCGAGGCGCGCTGGTCCTATCCCGACGAGCCCCACGACCCGCTCAAGGAGACGCGCATCCTGCCGTGCTCCGACGCGCTGTCCGTCGACCGGGTGGGGCCGGGCGACGCCACCGATCGCGTCGTCGTGGTCTGCCGCGATCGCATCCTGCGCCTGTCGCCCTGGGCCGACGTGCCCGACGTCGAGGACCGAGAGCTGATGCCCGAGGTCGGCGCCGCCTGGGTGACGACGATGTTCACGAACGTGCCGTCGTTGGCGCGGCTGGTGCTCCTCGGCTTCCGTGGGCAGTTCGGCGACGAGTACGTGCTCCGGCTGCTGCGCGTGCCGCCGGAGGGCCGCATCACCGAAGAGCTCGTCCCCGACGAGCTCGCGCGCATCCCGGGTGAGGACTGGGCGCAGCCGCTCTGGGCGCGCGCGCCGACCGCCGCCGCGCCGGCCCGATGGGGGCTGACCTACCAGGCGCCCGCCGGCCGCCGCCCGCGCGTCTGGATGCCCGGCGTCTCCGACTTCGCGTGGCGCGACGTCGTGACCGGTCCGTACCCCGATCGCATCGACTACGCGCCGGGCACCGGCCGCGTCTACTCCGCCCGCCGCGAGGGCGACCGCCTCGTCTTCTGGACGTTCGGCACGCGCCACATCGGCGGCTCGCCCGCCGGCTACCAGGTCGACCGGGTGGCCGTCTGGACGTTCGAGCCCGCGTTCACGGTCGAGGCCGAGGGCACGCTGTGGGCCCTGCACCGCGGAGACGACCTCCGCGACATCGTCATCACCACGCCCGACCCCGCGGGCGGCCTGCGCGTGTACACGCCGCTGCCCGCCTGCATCCCGCTCCGTTACTGACGCTCGGCGCCGCGCAGCAGCATCCGCAGCGTGTTGAACAGCGGCTTCAGCTTGAGCGGCTTGGGCAGGAACACGTCCGCCCCCGCCGCGATCGCCTCCTGACGCGCGCCCGGAAACGGTCGTGAAGTCGCGAAGATCGGCATCTCCGGATCCTGCGTGCGGATGCGCCGGATCAGGTCGACGCCGTCGATGCCGGGCGTGCGCAGCTCCACCATGACGAGCGAGAAGAGCTGTCGATCGAGCGCCTCGATCGCCGCCTCGCCGTCCTCGGCCTCCGAGACGCGCAGGTAGTCCTCGACCTCCCAGGTCTCGCGCGCGAGGACTTCGAGGCCCTCGCGGAAGAGCGCTCGCGCGTGCCGGTTGGGGTCGACGATCAGCAGCGACGGCCCCTCGTCGGGGCTCAGCCGCGGCGCCGAGAGCGGCGCCAGCAGCCCGTCGATCGCGCGCTCGAGCCGCTCCCGCTCGAGCGGATCGTCGAGCGCGAACTGGACGCCCACGCCGCGCACCGGCGCCTCGCCCGGCTCGCGGTGGTCGCCCGCCCACCGCACGACGCCCCGAGCGGGGATCGGGGGCGCCCCCGCGCACACGAGATGGATCTGCACCAGCTCGCCGACGCCGAGCGGCTCGTCCGTCGCGATGAACAGGCCGCCGCGCGAGATGTTCTCGGTGTAGTCGGTCCGCAGCACACCGGCCGACGGATACAGGACCTTGACGATGGCCGGCGCGCGCTCATGACGGCGCCGGTTGTCGGGCAACGGAATGGCTGGCTCGGTCACGGCGAGGTGCCTCCGGTCGGGGGGTCACTCCCGGGTACGGCCGGGCCGAACATTTCCTTGACCTCGGGGGCCGAATTCACTACGAAATGCGCGCCAATCGCCCCGCCGTGTTTCCCTGAAGGGATCATCCATGACCCTCGCGTTCTCCCAGTCCGCACGGCAGCGCTTCGATGAAATCGTCGCGCGCTACCCCAACCGGCAGGCGGCTTTGCTTCCGGTGCTGCACCTCGCCCAGCAGGAGTTCGATCACATCTCCCCCGAGGTGATGCAGTTCGTCGCCGAGCAGCTGGGCGTGCCGCCGGTGAAGGTCCAGCACGTCGCGACCTTCTACACGATGTACAACAAGAAGCCGGTGGGCCGGTTCCACGTGCAGGTGTGCACGAACATCGCCTGCCATCTCACCGGCGGTCCCGAGATTTTCGCGCACCTGAAGAAGAAGCTCGGGGTAGCGAACAAGGGCACCACCGCCGACGACCTCTTCACGCTCGAAGAGGTCGAGTGCCTCGCCGCCTGCGGCTACTCGCCGGCGATCCAGATCACCGACAAGAAGGACCGCGAGACGCCCATCTTCTTCCGCGAGAACCTCGACTCGCTCCCGAAGGTCGACGCGCTCATCGACGAGCTGCGCGCCAAGGCCAAGGGCGGAGCCTGAGCGATGAAGACCGACGTCAAGATCCTCACCGCCCACCTCGACGACCCGGCGTGGCACACGCTGGCGGGCTACGAGCGCCACGGGGGCTACAACGCCCTGCGCAAGGCGCTGAAGATGACGCCCGACGAGATCAAGGCCGAGGTGAAGGCGGCGAACCTGCGCGGTCGCGGCGGCGCCGGCTTCCCTGCCGGCATCAAGTGGGGCTTCCTCCCCAAGGAGACGACGAAGCCCATCTACCTCGTCATCAACGCCGACGAGGGCGAGCCCGGCACGTTCAAGGACCGCCTCATCATGGAGCGCAACCCGCACTCCCTGATCGAGGGCTGCCTCATCGCCTGCTGGGCGCTGCGCGCGAACACCACCTACATCTACATCCGCGGCGAGCTCTTCTCGTCGATCCAGCGCATCGAGCGGGCGATCGCCGAGGCCCGCGCCAAGGGCTACATCGGCAAGAACGTGCTCGGCACGGGCTGGACGTGCGAGATCCACGCTCACCCCGGCGCCGGCGCGTACATCTGCGGCGAAGAGACCGCGCTCATCGAGTCGCTCGAGGGCAAGGCCGGCCAGCCGCGCAACAAGCCCCCGTTCCCCGCCATCCAGGGCCTGTTCGACTGCCCGACGATCGTCAACAACGTCGAGACGATCGCGTACGTCCCCTGGATCATCGAGAACGGCGGCCAGACGTTCGCCAGCTTCGGTACCGAGCGCAACGGCGGCCTCAAGATCTACGGCCTCTCCGGCCACGTGAAGCGGCCCGGCCTGTGGGAGCTCCCCATGGGCACGACGTTCAGCTACCTCGTGAACGAGCTCGGGGGCGGCATGCGCGGCGCGAAGCCGATGAAGGGCCTGATCCCCGGCGGATCCAGCTGCCCGCCGCTCCTGCCGAACGAGCTCGACACCCCGATGGACTTCGACGCCGTCAAGAAGGTCGGCACGATGCTCGGCACCGGCTGCGCCACCGTCTTCGAAGAAGGCGTGTGCACGGTGAGGCTCGGCGCCCGCATCGCGAAGTTCTACGAGCACGAGAGCTGCGGGCAGTGCACGCCGTGCCGCGAGGGGACCGGCTGGCTCCACCGCAACATCGAGAAGCTCGAGCGCGGCGAGCGTCTCGAGGGCGGCATTCAGCTCCTCGACAGCATCTGCGGCCGCATCCTCGGCAACACGATCTGCGCCCTGGGTGACGCGGCGGCGATGCCCATCCAGGGATTCCTCAAGAAGTTCGGCGACGAGTGGCAGCGGCACATCGACCTCGGCCGTTGCCCGCTCTAGAGGCGCACTGATGGCCGAAACCATCCTGTTCTGGATCTTCGCCGTCGGCTCGGTGCTGACCGCGCTGGCCGTGGTCTTCCCGCCCATCCCGAAGGCGCGGGCGCCGATCCACAGCGCGATCTCGCTGGTCGCCTGCATGTTCTGCATCGCCGCCCTGTACGCGATGCTGGCCGCGCACCTCGTCGCGGTGCTGCAGGTGCTCGTCTACGCCGGCGCGATCATGGTGCTGTTCATCTTCGTGATCATGCTCCTCAACCTGCAGGCCGACGCCGAGACGCGGGCCCGGGTGAGCGTGGCGAAGGTGATCGGCGGCGTGCTCGCCGCGGGCATGGGCATCGCGCTCGTCGCCTACATCGCCAAGCCGGAGTTCACGAAGCCCATCGGCGCCGCGGCGACGGCGGCCCAGGTGGACGAGACCTACGGCACGCTGAAGCCCATCGGCCGGATGCTGTTCGAGAAGTACCTGCTGCCCTTCGAGCTCGCCTCGGTGCTCCTGCTCGTCGCCATCGTCGGCGCGGTGATCATCGCCAAGCGCGACCCACGCACGACGTTCGCCACCGAGGAGGAGCGCCAGCGCCTGTACCGCGAGCGCCACGGCAAGAAGCCGATGCCGGGCAGCCGGCGCCGCACCCCGGCGACGGCCAACGACGGCGGCCACGGTCACGGACACGAGGAGGGGGCATGACCATCGGGCTCGAGCACTACCTGATCCTCTCCGCCGTGCTCTTCAGCATCGGCGCGCTCGGCGTCCTGGTGCGTCGCAACGCCCTGGTCGTCTTCATGTGCGTCGAGCTGATGCTCAACGCCGTCAACCTGACGTTCGTCGCGTTCAGCCGCTTCCGCGGCGACCTCGACGGCCACGTGATGGCCTTCTTCGTCATGGCCGTCGCCGCCGCCGAGGCCGCCGTCGGTCTGGCGATCATCCTCGCCCTGTTCCGCAGCCGGAAGACGCTGAACGTCGACGAAGCCGACCTGATGCGGCACTGAGGACGCCCCGCCGATGCAACACGACATCCCCATCCACTGGATCGTCCTGCTGCCGCTGCTGGGCAGCGCCATCAACGGCCTGTTCGGTCGCCGCTGGTCGGAGAGCACCATCGCCGGCATCGCCTGCGCGGCGGTCTTCATCCCGTTCCTGCTGTCGGTCGAGGTGTTCTACACGCTGATGACCCTGCCCGAGGGCGTCGAGCGCGTGATCCACCCCGCGCCGCTCTTCGAGTGGTTCGCGAGCGGCGGCCTCAGCATCCCGCTCGGCTTCGCCATCGACCCGCTGACCAGCGTCTTCCTGCTCGTGATCACCGGCGTCGGTTTCCTCATCCACGTGTACTCCTCGGGGTACATGCACGGGGATTCGGGCTTCTTCAAGTTCTACTCGTACCTGAACCTGTTCATGTTCTCGATGCTCATGCTGGTCATGGGCGAGAACCTGTTGCTGATGTTCGTGGGCTGGGAGGGCGTCGGCCTCTGCTCGTACCTGCTCATCGGCTACTACTACGACGACCACGCCAACGCCGATGCCGGCAAGAAGGCCTTCATCACCAACCGCGTCGGTGACTTCGGCTTCCTGCTCGGGATCTTCTTCATCCTGTACGCGCTGTCGACGCAGGGCGTCGGCCTGACGTTGAACTTCGCGGAGCTCAAGGAGCTCGCGCCGCACCTCGGCGGCTACGCGACGATCATCGGCCTGTTGCTCTTCGTCGGCGCGGCGGGCAAGTCGGCGCAGATCCCGCTGTACGTCTGGCTGCCCGACGCCATGGCCGGCCCGACGCCCGTCTCGGCGCTCATCCACGCCGCGACGATGGTCACCGCCGGCATCTACATGGTCGCCCGCATGGGCTTCATCTACGCCCAGTCGCCGGTGGCGATGACGGTGGTGGCCAGCGTGGGCGCGCTGACGGCGCTGTTCGCGGCGACGATCGGCCTCGTCCAGAACGACATCAAGAAGGTGCTCGCCTACTCGACGGTGAGCCAGCTCGGCTTCATGTTCATGGGCGTGGGCGTCGGCGCCTTCTCGGCCGGCCTCTTCCACGTCGTGACGCACGCCTTCTTCAAGGCCTGCCTCTTCCTCGGGGCCGGCTCGGTCATCCACGCGCTCCACCACGAGCAGGACATCCGCCGCATGGGCGGTCTGTTCAAGAAGCTGCCGATCACCGCGTGGACGTTCCTCATCTCGACGTTGGCGATCGCCGGCTTCCCGTTCCTGTCGGGCTTCTTCTCGAAGGACGAGATCCTCTGGAAGGCGTTCTCGAACCAGCAGACGCTCATCCCCGGCTGGGTCTTCTGGCTCGTCGGCGTGGTCGCGGCGATGTGCACCGCGTTCTACATGGTGCGCCTGTTCTGCCTGACGTTCCTCGGCGAGTACCGCGGCGGCGCCGCGCACGGACACGGCCACGACGACCACGGACACGGCCACGACGACCACGGGCACGGCCACGACGACCACGGGCACGGCCACCACGGCATCCACGAGTCGCCCTGGGTGATGACGCTGCCGCTCGTCGTGCTCGCCGCGCTCGCCGCGGTGGGCGGCCTCCTCGGCCTGCCGCACTGGCTGTTCCACGCGCCGAACCTGTTCCACCACTGGCTCGAGCCGGTCTTTGCGGGCGTCGGCGGCCTGAAGTTCACCGACAACACCGCCCTCGAGCTTGGCCTGATGGCGGTCGCGGTGGGCCTCGCCGCGCTCTCCGGCTTCCTCGCCTATCGCTTCTACGCAGGCGCGTCGCAGAACGTGCCCGGCAAGCTGGCGGCGCAGTTCGCCGGCGTGCACCGGGTGCTGCTGAACAAGTACTACGTCGACGAGCTCTACAAGAAGGTCATCGTCGAGCCCACCAAGAGCGTGGCGCGCTTCTGCTGGCGCGTGATCGACGACGGCCTGATCGACGGCCTGCTCGTCAACGGCACGGCCGCCGTGGTCGGCATCGCGGGCCGCCTGACGCGCGCGTTCACCACCGGCGACGTGCAGCGGTACGCCGCCGCGATGTTCGTGGGCCTCTTCATCCTCGTCGTGTACTGGCTGGCGGGTTGAGCATGGAACTCGAAGTCGTCCGACAGACCGCCGACGCCGCCGGGGGCTTTCCCTGGCTGTCGGCGGTCACGTGGCTGCCGATGCTCGGCGCGCTGCTGCTCATGGCCGTCCCGCGCGAGAACACGGGCCTGCTCAAGGGCCTGACGCTCGCGTGGACGGTGGCCATCTTCGGCCTCTCGCTCGGTCTGCTGTCCGGCTTCGACGGACTGAACGGCGGCTTCCAGCTCGTCGAGAGCAAGCCGTGGATCGAGGCGTTCGGCATCCGCTACGCGGTGGGTGTGGACGGGATCAGCCTGTATCTGGTCCTGCTGAGCACGTTCCTGACGCCGCTCATCATCCTGGGCTCGTGGACGGCCATCGAGAAGCGGGTCAAGGAGTTCCTGATCTGCTTCCTGGTGCTCGAGACGGCGATGATCGGTGCGCTGGTCTCGCTCGACATCTTCCTGTTCTACATCTTCTGGGAGCTGATGCTCATCCCGATGTACCTGCTCATCGGCGTGTGGGGCGGCACCAATCGCATTCAGGCGACGATCAAGTTCTTCCTGTACACGGCAGTGGGCTCGCTGCTGATGCTGGCGGCGATCTTCTACATGTACGCGCAGCGCCCCGACGGCAGCGCGCCGACCTTCCTGCTGACCGACTACTACGGGATGCGCTTCTCGCTGAAGGAGCAGGGCTTCCTCTTCGGCGCCTTCGCGTTGGCCTTCGCGGTCAAGGTGCCGATGTTCCCGTTCCACACCTGGCTGCCGCGCGCCCACGTCGAGGCGCCGACCGCCGGTTCGGTGGTCCTGGCCGGCGTGCTGCTGAAGATGGGCACCTACGGCTTCGTGCGCTTCGCGATGCCGCTGTTCCCCGACGCCGTGCAGGTCGCCATCCCCTACATCGCCGGCCTCGCGGTCATCGGCATCGTGTACGGCGCGCTGCTCGCGCTCGCGCAGGGCGACGTGAAGAAGCTGGTGGCCTACTCCTCGGTGAGCCACCTCGGCTTCGTGATGCTCGGCCTCGCCGCGCTGACGCCGCAGGGCTTCGAAGGCGCGGTGCTGCAGATGATCAACCACGGCATCAGCACCGGCGCGCTGTTCCTCCTCGTCGGCGTCATCTACGAGCGCCGCCACACCCGCAACATGGCCGACTTCGGCGGCCTGTCGCGGGTGATGCCCTGGTTCGCCGTGATCTTCATGATCGTCACGCTGTCGTCGATCGCCCTGCCGGGCACCAACGGCTTCGTCGGCGAGTTCCTCGTGTTCATGGGCGCGTTCGTCAGCGACGGTCCCTACGACCTGCGCTGGTACGTGGCCGTCGGCGCCACCGGCGTCATCCTCGGCGCGTTCTACATGCTGTGGATGTTCCAGCGGGTCATGTTCGGCCCGAAGAACCCCAAGAACGACGGCATGCGCGATCTGAGCAAGCGCGAGTGGACGGTGCTCGCTCCGCTCGTCGTGGCGATCTTCGCGCTCGGCGTCTTCCCCAACTTCATCCTCAAGAACATCCACCCCAGCGTGGACCGCGCCATCCAGCTCAGCACGGCCAGCGTGCTGCGTGACGACGACGCCGAGGGCAAGGCCACCATCGAGGCGCTGCAGAAGCGCAAAGAGGCCCGCAAGGCCGAGGGCCGGGCGCCCGCCACCGCCGCCGAGGGAGCCCGATGAACACTGAGCTCGCCTTCAACCCGGCCGATCTCTTCGGGCTGCTCCCGGTCCTGATCGTCTTCGGCTTCGCCTGCGCGGCGATGCTGTTCGAGGTGTTCGCGAAGCCCGATGCGTCGCGTGGCTTCATCGCCAACGTGTCGGTGTTCGGGCTGCTGGTCGCGCTTTACTTCACCTACCGGCAGTGGACGGGCACCGAGGGGCCGTTCAGCACGCCGATCTTCGGCGGCATGATGGTCGCCGACGCCTACAGCGCGTTCTTCAACGTGATCTTCTTCTCGGGCGCGGCGCTCACCTGCCTGCTCAGCCAGCGCTACCTCGTCGCCCACAAGCTGGACTTCGGCGAGTACTACTCGCTCGTGCTGTTCGGCGCCGTCGGCATGGCGTTCATGGCCGGCGCCCGCGACCTCATCGTGCTGTTCATCGCCCTCGAGGTGATGTCGGTCGCCGTCTACGTGCTGACGGGCTTCGTCCGCAAGTCGCGGCGGTCGGCCGAGGGCGCGCTCAAGTACTTCCTCATGGGCGCGTTCGCCTCGGCCATCCTGCTGTACGGCATGGCGCTGCTCTACGGCACGTGCGGGAGCACCGACCTCGCGGTCATCCGCCGGGCGTTCGACGGCGACCCCGAGCTGGCCGGCTCGCTGATGGCGAAGATGGGCCTCGTCTTCGTCCTCGTCGGCCTCGGCTTCAAGATCGCGATCGCGCCGTTCCACCTGTGGGCGCCGGACGTCTACGAGGGCGCGCCGGCGCCGGTGACCGCCTTCATGGCGGTGGGCGTCAAGGCGGCGGGCTTCGCCGCCATCGTGCGCATGTTCACGCTGACCTTCGGCATCGACAGCCTGCAGTTCGGCGCCGACGGCAAGGGCTGGGTCGGCGTGCTCTACCTGATCGCCATCCTCACGATGTTCGCCGGCAACCTCGGCGCGCTCCACCAGACCAACGTGAAGCGCATGCTCGCCTACTCGAGCATCTCGCACGCCGGTTACCTGCTCGTCGGCGTCGTCGCCGGCGCGTTCGGCGGCCTGACGGGCGAGGCCAACAGCGCCGTCCTGTACTACCTGCTCGGTTACGCCTTCTCGACGTTCCTCGCGTTCGGCGTCATCGCGCTGTTCGGCAAGGAGGGCGAGGAGTACGTCCACCTCAGCGACTTCGCCGGCGTCGGCTTCAAGAAGCCGTTCCTGGGCCTGGCGCTGACGCTCGGCGTGCTGAGCCTCGCCGGCATCCCGCCGCTGGCCGGCTTCTTCGGCAAGTTCTATCTGCTGAAGGAGGCGATGGAGGTGGGGCGTCCCGAGATGACCTGGCTCGTGGTCATCGCGCTCGTCAACAGCATGATCGCGCTCTACTACTACCTGCGGCTCGTCGTGTTCCTCTACATGAAGGACGCGACCCGCGAGGTGCCGATCATCGGGAGCGCGGGCGCCACGGCCGTCCTCGTCGTCAGCCTCGCACTCGTGCTCGTCCTCGGCATCTTCCCCGACGACTACCTCGAGATCGCCCGCCGATCGCTCCTCAGCCTCGGTCCTCAGTAGCGTCGCCCTCGGCGACCGGAGGCGTGCTCCGCGTCTCCGCGGGCGCGTCGTGCGCCGCATCCCGGCCCGCTCGGTCCGCCAGCTCGTCCGTCGCGCGCAACATCCAGCGTCTCGGCACGACGAAGTGCAGCAGCAGCGTGAGCGCGGCGGCGAGGTGCAGGACCGCCGCCGTACGGAAGCCCGGGGCCTCGCGCAAGGTCACCGGACCGCTCGCGCGCAGGACCACATGGGCGCGGGCGCTGTCGAACCAGAGCGCGGCGGAGCCGAGCACGCCGAGCAGCAGCACGAGCAGCACCACGACCCGGCCGAATGGGCCGCCGTGGTAGTACTTGAAGAAGTACCCACGCAGGAACGCCGCCAGGCACACGTACAGAGCGATGGCGATCGGGACGTCCGGCGCGCTGCGCGCGCGCATCGCGAGCACGACGAGCACCGCCGCGACCGTCAGCAGCGTGACGCAGACGAGGTTGGCGGGATCGAAGAACGTCCAGCCGAAGAAGCCCTCGATGCCGCGCGGCCCGAGCATTTTCGGCCGTCGCTTCCCCTCGGTCATGCGTCACCCCGCGAGCGTCGAGCGGTGGTAGCAACTTCGCCTCGCGCAATCCAGTCCTGGCTCGTCCCCGGCCTCGTCGCGGCGCTGCTCGTCGCCGACTTCGGCCTCGTGCGGGGCCTCGCCGCCGATCCGGTGCACGCCACCTGGCTCGGAGGCGGGCGCATCCCGGTCCTCGTCGCCGGTGGCGAGGCCTGGCGGCTCGTGAGCGCCGCCTTCCTGCACGTCGGCGGCGGTCACCTCGCCGGGAACGTCGCTGCCGTCGTCCTGCTCGGGCGTCTGCTGGTCGCGCTGCGCGGGGCCGTCACGTTCTGGACGGTCTTCGTCGTCGCGGCCGTCCTCGGGAGCGCGGCCGGCGGCCTGAGGAGCGACGCCTGGTCCATGGGCGCCTCGGGTGGCGTCGCCGGCCTCCTCGGCGCGCTCGCCGCGATCGGCTGGCGCGCCTGGCCGGCCTGGGACGCCGCCGCCCGCCGCCGCTTCGGCGCCACCGTGCTGCCGTGGGTGCTCCTGGCCGTTGCAAGTCCTTGGATCGCCACGACTTTTGTGCCCGACCACGCCGCGCACCTCGCGGGCTTCGTCGTCGGGCTGGCCCTCGGCTCGCTTCGCCTCCCCGTGCGTGCAGGCGCCGCGCTCGCCACGCTGACCGTCGCCTATGGGCTCGGCATGGCCGTCCGTCACGGCTTCGCCGCCGCCTCGCCGCCGGCCCGCTGGACGACGGTGGCCGCGGACGGCGTCGCCTACGAGGTGCCCGCGTCCTGGGTGCCCGCCCCGTCGTTCGACCCGGAGACCTGCGCCACGGCCCACACCGACGGCCTGCTCGTCGTGTGCGTCGGCGCCGGCGCGGGCGTGGCCGCACGCGCGCTCGACGCCGGCTTCGTCGCGGACACCCCCACGGACCACGATCCGGCGCCGCCGCCGGGCGCCGAGCGAATGACCTTCCGCCCGGGCCCGGACCGGCGCCCCGGCCAGCGCCTCGTGACCTTCACGGGCCCGGGTCCGCGCGTCGTCGTCGTGCACGCGCTCACCACCGCCGCCCTCGACGACCGCGGGCGTGCCATCGTCACGCGTATCGCCGCCGCACGCTGACCGGGCCGCGACCGACCCGGGGGCGCGACCGTCCTCACGGTGTGCGCGCGCCGGACCGATTGGTCTCCGGCGCGTCCTTTGTGGTAGATCGCGGCGGCCGCAAGGCCGCCCCGCACACCCGACGGAGCCCGATGTACCGCGGAATGCGCGTGGCCGTGGTGATCCCGGCCCACAACGAAGCGCGGCTCTTGCCGGTGACGCTCGCCGGCCTGCCGGTGTTCGTCGACCACGTGGTCGTCGTCGACGACGGCAGCACCGACGCCACCTCGCACGTCGCCCGGCGGCGGGGGCGCTGGTCGTTCGAGGTCATTCGCCACCCCGTCAACCGCGGCGTCGGCGGCGCGATCGTGACCGGCTATCGGCGCGCACTCGCCGTGGGCGCGGACGCGGCCGTCGTGGTCGGCGCCGACGCGCAGATGGCCCCCGACGAGATGGCCTCGCTGCTCGACCCCCTCGCCGAGCGGGCGGCCGAGTACGTGAAGGGCGACCGCCTCGGCCACCCGGCGGTGCTGCGACGGATGCCGTTCGTCCGCTGGTTCGGCAACCACGCGCTCACGATCCTCACGCGCTGGGCGACGGGCTACCGGCACATCCGCGACTCGCAGTGCGGCTACACGGCGATCTCGCGGGAAGCCCTCGCGCGGCTGCCTTTCGACGCGATCTACCCGCGCTACGGCTTCCCCAACGACCTGCTGGCGCGGCTCGCGGAGATCGAGGCGCGGGTGCTCGACCGCCCCGTGACGCCGATCTACGGCGACGAGCAGTCGGGCCTGCGTGTGCTGCGTGTCGCGGGACCCATCTTCTGGCTCCTCGTGCGCGCGGCGGCACGGCGCGCGGCGCGTCGCCACCCCGAGGCCGCGCCCGCGCTCCGCGGGGTGTAGTGGCCCGCCAGCGAAGCTTCGAGCGCGTCGTCGCGGCCCTCGGCCCCCAGGGCAGCGTTGGACCTCCTCCGCGTCGGGTGAGGCGACACGTTCGTCGGCCCGCCTTGCCCCGGGCGGCCGATGCCTCGCGGCGCTCGAGGGCCGGACGGCTGGTGGCCCGATCCCTACGCGCAGGGCGCGCGGTCCGGGGTGCGGAGTCATCGGCGGTGGGGTTCGCGTGAGCCGGCTCCTCGTGCTCACGACGTCCTTTCCGCGGGCGCCCGGTGACGCGGCGGGCAGCTTCGTTGCGGCCGGCGTCGCGGATCTGCGGGCGCGCGGTCACGACGCGACGGTGCTCGCGCCCGGCCGCGGCTGGGCGCCGGACGGGGTGCGACGCGTCCGCTACCCCGCGCCGGGCGGTCTCCTCGCGGGTCACGGCGCGCCGGATGTTCTTGAAAACAGACCGCTTTCTGGCCACGTGGCCGGGCTCGCCGCCAGCGCGGCGCTGCTCGCCGCCACCGCCCGCCACGCGCCGACCCACGACCGCATCGTCGCCCACTGGCTCGTCCCCTGCGGCCTCGCCGCGGTGCTGGCCGGCCGCCGCCCCGCCGTCCTCTATGCCCACGGCGGCGATGTCGCCCTGCTCGAGCGGCTGCCGGGCGGCGCCCGCCTCGCCCGCACGCTGGACGCGCGCGCCGAAGGCCTCGTCTTCGTCAGCGAGGACTTGCGCCGGCGCTTCGCGGCGCTCCTCGGACGCGAGCCGCGGGCGCGCCACCACGTCCTGCCGATGGGCATCGCCGCGCCGGCGCCCCATCCCGCGCGCGTCGAGGCGCTGCGCCGCTCGCTCCACGGCCGCCGCGTCGTGGTGACGGTCGGGCGGTT
Organism: Myxococcota bacterium; assembly: GCA_963169045.1. Taxonomy (GTDB): domain Bacteria; phylum Myxococcota_A; class Bradymonadia; order UBA7976; family UBA1532; genus CAUJDF01. The sequence continues at coordinate 32,168 of CAUJDF010000074.1, read as the reverse complement.
CGTCCCCATCAAGGGTCACGACGTGCTGGCGCGCGCGCTCGCCGGCCGCGGCGACGTCGTCTGGATCGCCGCCGGCGAAGGCCCGGAGCGCGACCGCGTGCGCGCCCTCGCCCGCGGTGTCGACGCGCGCTTCCCCGGCCCCGTCCTCCCCGCCGAGCGTGACGCGCTCTTCGCCGTCGCCGACGTGGTGGTGCTGCCGAGCCGCCCCGTCGCCGCGCGCACCGAGGGTACGCCGCTCGTCCTGCTCGAGGCCATGGCCGCCGGCCGCCCCGTCATCGCCTCGGCTACGGGCGGCATCCCCGCGGCCGCCGGACCGGGCGTCTGCCTCGTGCCGCCGGGCGACGTCGCCGCCCTGCGCGCCGCCGTCGACGGCGTCCTCGCCGAGCCGGGCGACGCGGGGGCGGCGAACGCCCGCCACGCGGCGCGCCACCTCTGGAGCCACGTCGGCGCCGCCCACGCCGCCGCCCTCGGCCTGTGAGCCGGGGCGCCCGCCGTCGCGTCAGTCCTGCTCGAACCTGCGCAGACAGTTGCGCAGGCCGGTGCAGACCCGGTTGCCGGCGGCCTTCACGCACGTCCAGTAGGCGGCCGAGCCGCGGAGGCAGGTGTCCTCGCACTCGCCCGGCAGGTCCGTGCAGGCGCCGAACGCCGTGAGGCCGTCCTCGCCGGGCTTGCAGAGGATGCGGCAGGAGTCCTGCGGATAGGTGCAGATCGACTTCAGGATGTCGTTGCGCTCGACGAACGCCTTCGCCGAGTCGCGGCAGTGGTCCTCGACGTAATCGAGCTGGGACGGCGTCGGGGGCGGCTGCGGACAGGCGCGCTCGCAGCTGCGCTGCAGCGGGTCGAGCTCCGCGTCGCCGGCGACCGCGTAGAAGTGGCAGACGTTGGGCTCGTCGTGAACGCACCCGACGAGCGTCTGGCACAGCGTCTTGCAGCCGTTGGGATCGGGGCGCTCTCCGGGCTCCGGCGCGGGATACAGCTCGAACGCGCCGGCGTCGACCTGCGGCAGCTCCTGGTCGAAGGGGAGCGCCAGCGAGCAGCCGGCGAGCGGGAGCAGGAGGGCGAGGAGCGGCGTGGCGCGCATGCGGCCGTCAGTGTACGGCCGGCGAGACACCGGACGCAAAGGACCGACGCCGCGCGCGCACGAGCAGGATCACTGCGGTGATGGCGAGGCCGAGGCTGATGAACTGGGACGTCGAGAGGAACGTGACCGCTTGCGCCGGCAATCCGAGGAAGCGGTTGAGCGGCTCGCTCACCACCTCGAACACGTACCCGCGCTCGCTGTCGCCACGGAACAGCTCGATCGTCGAGCGCAGCAACGAGTAGAGCAGCATCCACCAGATGAGCACCTGGCCGTGATAGCGCTTTCGCTGCCGCACGAAGACGAGCGCGGCGAACAACAGCAGGCCGGCGAACGCGTCGTAGAGCTGGGTGGGGTGGATGGGGAGCGACGCCTGCCGCACGGAGTCGATCAGGTGCAGGTTCGCATGCTGCTCGGACACCATCGAACGCCCCGGGAACGAGATGCCCCAGGGCAGCTCGGTGGGCTGGCCCCAGCAGCAGCCGGCGGCGAGGCAGCCGAGGCGGCCGAAGAACTGGCCGATGCCGACGTAGGGGATGAGCGCGTCGGCGAGCGGCAGCACCTTCAGCTTCTCGCGGCGCACGAACCACCAGAACGTGAGCAGCGCGCCGACCATGCCGCCGAGGAAGACGAGGCCGCCGTTCCAGAAGCGCAGGAGGCGCCAGCAGTCGGGCTCGGTCAGGGGCGACTCGCCAGGCCGCGGCGGGTGCAGCGCGTTGAACTTCGCGATGTCGATGCAGGGATAGAGGTACTGGTCCCAGTTGACGATGATGAACGCGATGCGCGAGCCGATCAGGCCGCTGACGAGCATCCACCAGCACAGATCGAGGGTGATATCGCGGTGGACGCCTATGCGTTCGCCCTGGCGAACGGCCATCCAGGCCGCCGTCAGGAAGCCCGCGGCGATCATCACCGCGTACAGGTGGACCGGGTATCCGAAGAGCTCGAAGAGTACCGGATGCATCGCTCAGCCGATCTCGGCCGACTCGCCCTTGGCGCGGGCGGAGCCGCGGTGCAGCAGCATGTCGATCAGGAGAAGTCCCACGCCGGTGGAGATCGCGACGTCGGCGACATTGAACGTGGGCCAGTGCCACGTCTGGTAGTACCAGTCGATGAAGTCGACGACGTACCCGTAGTGGATGCGATCGATGAGGTTGCCGAGCGCGCCGCCCAGGATGAAGGTCAACGCGACGCGCAACAGGCGCTGATCTTCCTGTGTGCGTCGATAGATCGTCACGATGACGACCACCGCCACGAGGCTGATCAGCAAGAAGAAGGGCACGCGCATGCCCTCGGGCAGGTTGCGGAAGAGCCCCCAGGCGGCGCCCTTGTTACCGACGACGCGCAGCGCGAACCAGTCGTCGAACACGTCGACGCGGCGGGAGACGATGTCGTGGGCCTGCTCGGGCAGGCCGCCGATCACCAGCCGGCGGACCGCCCAGATCTTGGAGAGCTGATCGGCGACCACCCAGAGGGCGGTGCCGAGCCCGAGGAAGAGGTACCGCATCACCACGCCGCCGCACGGAGTCGAGAGCGCGGCCAGCGTAGGGGACGGGCGCTCAGAAGTCCAAGCCGACGCCGAAGTAGCCGCGGCTGCCGGTGTAACCGAGGAGGGGCCGGATGCTGGCGGTCGACTCGACGCGCTTGCGGACGTCGTCGTTGTGCCGGTGGACGGCGGTGCCGGACCAGACGGCGCCGAGCAGCGTGGTGGTCGCGTAGGTGGCGCCCATGATGATGAGGCCGGTCGTCTGGCCGTCGAAGTTCTCGCCCGTCGTCACGTAGGCGTACTGGTCCTTGGCTCGGAAGTAGTAGTCGCCCGTGCGCGGGTCGATCTCCTTGTTGAGCGGGTGCTCGGGATCATAGGCGGCGTCGCACTCGTTCATGTCGACCGAGGAGTCGCCGAAGCGGCAGCGCTGGGAGGTGCTCTCGTCGAACGCGCCGAGCATGTAGGCGGCGCCGAGGCCGTAGCCGGCGGCGGCGAGCGCGAACGTGAGGCCGGCGGCGCCGGGCTTGTCGGCGTACATGAGACCGAAGCCGCCGCCGGGGATGAGGCTCAGGCCGATCGCCGCGCCCATCGACCACGACTCTTCTTCGATGATCGCGCCGTCCAGCGCTTGGAGGGTCTCCTCCTCGCCGTCGACGCTGCCGAGGTCGATCTCGTCGGCCTGGGCCAGCAGCTGCTGCGGCGGCGGCGCGACGGCCGGCGGCGCGGCGAACGCGGGCGTGACGGTGGCGAGGGCGGCGAGGGCGGTGAGGGTCCGGCGCATGACCATCCCAACGGGCGTGTGAGTCTCGCGTGACCCGGGCAGTGTAACAGCGTCCGTGTCGCGCTCCCAAGGAATGGATCTCGGCGCGCGGCCCGCCGAGCTTGAACGCCGGTTCACCCTCACCTCGGCCACCCTCAGAGCGGATAAAAGATGCTGAGGTGGAAGCGCGGCTCGCGGGTCGGGTTCAGCTCGTTCCTGCGCAGCGGGACGCCCACGTCGAGGCGCAGCGGGATCTGGCCGGTCACGAGCCAGCGCAGGCCGGCGCCGGCGCTCGGGAAGATGCGGTCGCTCTCCATGGACTTCCAGTCGGCGGCGACCGCGGCGACGTCGCCGAACACGGTGAACCAGAAGTCGTCGATCAAGAACGTGGGGAAGCGCAGCTCGAGCGAGCCGGCGAGCAGCGCCTTGCCGCCCACCGGGCGCGGGTTGTCGTCGAGGTCGCGCGCGGCGCTGCAGGCGCCGGTCTCGGTCTGGACGCCGCCGCACGCGTCGATCGCCGCGTCGAGGTAGCCGCGCACCGGATAGGTCACGCCGTCGCCGCCGGCCACGAACAGGAAGTCGGAGAGCAGATCGTCCTCGCTCTGGTCGGTCTGCACCGCGCCGAGGCGCAGCGTCGGCGCGACGATGAGGCGCCGGTCGAAGAACGAGTGCACATACTGGCCGGTCAAGGTCTCGCGAAACGAGGGGTTGATCTCGTCGGGCGCAAGCTCGTTCGTGCCGAACGAGACCTTGTTCTCCTGCCGCAGCAGCCAGCCGCGGGTGGGGTGCAGCGGGTTGTCGCGCTTGTCGACGTCGAGGCGCGGGCCGAGCGTCACCGTGTCGACGTACTCGCCGAACGGCGGGCGCTCGCCGTTCGTCACGCGGTCGCGGCGGCGCTCGCGCACGACCTCGGTGTTGAAGCTCGCCCGTACGCCGCGGCCCCAGTCGGCCGGATACGAGATGTGGAAGAACTCGTAGCCGAGGTTGGTCTCGACGGTGTGGCTCTCGGCGTACTTGTCGCGCTGCTCGGTGAGGCCCAGGCGGTACTCGTAGCTCAGGTCCAGGTCGAGCTTCGTCCCGGCGAAGCGTCGGTCGCGCAGGTAGGGCCGCCCACGCCATAGCGCATCGTCGCCTGCCACATCCTGCGGGGTGTCGATGCGGTTGGAGTGCTCGCCCTCCACACCGACCTCGATCGCGCGGCCCCACAGGTTGCGGTCCTTCAGTGTCAACCCGGCGACGTACAGGATCGGCAGGTCGCTCGCGCCGAGCGGCGAGGAGTCGATGCGCAGACCGAGGGTGGCGTCGAGCTGGCGATAGTCGCCCTCTTCGACCGCGACCATCACCGTGGCGTCGCGGCGGTCGCCACGCGGCGTGAAGCCCTGCATGAGCGGGCTGTCGGCGCCCACAGGGAGCTGCTCGCCGAGCGTCTCGACGCGCACCGACCGGAAGATGCCGAGCGAGCGCAGGTTCGCCTGGCTCAGGAACAGGCGGTCCGAGCCGAGCGGCTCGTTCAGCTTGAACAGCAGCTCGTTGGTGACCACGTCCGCGTCGGTGCGCAGGTTGCCCGACAGGACGATGCCGTCGACGATGGTCTTCGGGCCCTCCTGCATCGTGAACGGCAGCAGCTCGAAGTGCCGTCCGTACAGCGCATCGAGATCGCAGGACCGCTCGATGGCCCGCTCCTGCTCGTCGTCGATGCCCGAGACGTCGGCGGTCTCCACGTCGTCGCACCGGGGCAGCACCTTGGCCTGCAGGTTGCCGTCCTGGCGGAAGTACTTGAGCAGAAAGCCGCGCACGGCCTCGAGCTTGCGCCGGTTGAGGCCGGCGCCCTTGATCCAGTGGCCGAGATCGTCCTTGAAACCGAGCGAGACGAGCAGCTCGTCGGCTTCGTCCTGCAGGTCCGGCCGATCGGCGAGCTGATGGCGGATGAAGCGGTCCAGATCGAGCTTGTCGACCGTCGTCCGCAGGCCCTCGTCGAGCTCGAAGTGGATGTTGAGGAGGCTCTCGACGTCGGTGCGCTCCACGACGAAGCAGTGCATGCGCGCCGGCTCGCTCGTCCACACGTCGAAGTGGGGCGGCGCGTCCGCGGGCAGCTCGCCGCGCAGCTCGGCGAGGCGGCGATGGTTCCACTGCGCCAGCGGCTCGTCGGGCGGCTTGCAGCGGAACTGCACGCCGAGGAAGCCGAGGTCGCGGTACATGTCGCGAATCTTGTTGAGATCATTGGCAATTCGCGCATCCTGCAGCACGCCGGGCGAGACGCGGAAGCCCGAGATCACGCCGTCCTCGGCGATGCCTTGCGTCTCCATCGCCTCGAGCACCCGGGTCGTGTCGACGCGTCGGTTGCCGCGGACGAAGACGCTGGCGACGTAGACGCGCGGCCCCTCGGCGATGTCGAAGCGGATGCGCGCGTGGCCCGGCGCGGCGGGCACGGCCTTCGCCTCGACGCGCGCGAAGTAGTGGGCGACGGCCTGGTAGGCGCTGCGGATCTGCTCGATGCTCGACTCGATCTCGGCGGCGTCGATGGCGCCGCTCTCGCCGAACGTGGTGACGCGGGCCAGGTCCTCGTCGTCGAGGCGGCGGTTGCCGTCGAACTCGAGCTCGACGCGCGGGCCCTCGTCGATCTCGATCTTCGGGTAGACGACGTTGCCGCGCCGGGCCTCGCCGCGCAGGCGCACGCGCGCCGTGAGGTAGTCCTCGTCGCGGTAGCTCTGCTCGACCAGCTTCAGCTCGTCGATGAGGCGGCGACGGTCGTAGCGGCCGAGGCCCAGCGTGCCGAACACGGGCCGCCAGAAGTCGGTGCGCTCGCCGGTGGTGATCGGCTCGACGACCTTGGAGTAGGGGAACGCCTCGTTGCCGCGCACGAGCAGCTGCCCCATCCACGGCTGGTGGCCCTCGTCGACGCGGATGCGGATCTGCACGAACTGATTGCGGTCGCCGTGGATCGTCCACGCGATGTCCACCGACGTGCCGATGTATCCCTGGCGCTCGTACAGGTCCAGGATCGCGGCCTTCTGGCGCTGGATCAGCGCGTCGTCCTGCGGATCGAAGGGGCTGCCCTTGCGCAGGATGAGGCGCTTGCCGATCTCGGTGTCGAACTGCTGCGGATAGACCTTGCTCGACAGCTCGGCGTACTCGAGGTCGACGTCGTCGATGACGAGGTGCGGCGTGGCGTGGAAGCGCAGCCGCACGCCCTCGCCGTCGACCTCGGCGACGGGCTCGATCTGGCGGAAGAGGCCGGAGCGCGTGAGGTGCAGCCAGCCGCGGGCGACGGCCATCGGCTCGAGCGGCAGGCCGGGCAGCAAGCGCGTGATGTGGCGCAACGTGCGCTGCTGCTCGGGGTCGGTGCAGCGCGCGCTGTCGCAGGCGACCTCGACGGCGGTGACCGTGCGGCCGGCGAACTGTTCGAGGGCATGGCCGATGGCCTCGGCGCGGCCCACGAGGCGCGACTCGCGCTCGGCGGGGCCCGACTCGGCCGGCTCGGCGGCCCGCGCAGGCGCGCCGAGGGGCAGCAGGGCGAGGAGGAGGAGGAGCCGCCGCATCAATCGAAGCTCAGGTGCAGGCGCAGGTTCCCGGTGGTGCGGTCGACGAGGTCGACGCGCTCGCCCTTCAGCTCGCCGAACAGGTAGTTGTTGAGCTGGTACGTCAGGCCGAACGTGCGCGTCGACTCGGTGTCGCCCTCGCCGACAGGGGTCGACGAGTAGAGCCGCAGGCGCCGCGAGAGCTCCTTGTCGGCCTCGATGACGAGCGCGCCGGTCGAGATCGGCGTGAACTGCACGCGGTCGAGGTCGAGCGTCTCCTCGAGCGGGCGCTCGATGAGGCCGAGCACCGGGCCGAGCGCCAGCTCCAGCGCCGGCTGGGCGCTGGCGGCGCCGCTGACGTCGGACGGCAGGCGGCCCGTCGCCACCAGCGTGGCGAGGTCGCTCTGGCTGTACGCGCCGCTCGAGCTGTTGAGGCTCAGCTCGAGCTCGGGCTTCGCGCCGCGGAACGGAATCCTGAAGGAAACCGCGAGGATGACTTCGGCCTGCTCGTACTCGGTCGCGCCGCCGCCACCCGTCGCGGCGCTGTTCGTGGCGATGCGGAAGACGTGGTTCGCCTCGACGCTGCCCTCGAGGAAGCTGCCGCGGCCGAAGTCCACGCGGCCGCTGTTCACGTCGAACTCGCGCGAGGCGTACACGATCTTCGACGTCTCGCGAACGGTCTCGACCGAGCCCTCGAGCGTGAGCTGGTCCTCCTCGCGCGTGTCCTGGGACGAGTACAAGAAGCCACGGACGCGCAGCTGCGGCCGGATCTCCAGGTCCAGCTCGAAGACGGCCACGTTGTTGCGAACGAAGATGTCGTTGTCGCCGGTGATGTTCAGGTCGACGTAGAGCCGCTGCAGCAGCGGCACGCGTTCGAACACGCTGATCTGCTGCGCACGCGAGACGGCGCTCAGGTTCTGCCGCACGCCGCCCGTGAGGTCCGACGTGCTGAGCAGGTCGGCGGTGTAGTCGCCGCGGGCCACGTTCACGTCGCCGCTGACGTTGATCTGACCACGCTCGAGCTGACGCAACCCGGTGATCGCCACGACGAGGTCGCTCGCGTCGATCGTGGCGCGCATTGTGCCCGGAATGACGAGGCGCACGCCCGTGGCATCGAGGGAGGTGTAGAGCGTGCCGGGGAGGAAGTCGTCGAAAGACAGGCGCAGCTCGGTGATGCGGATCTCGCCCTCGTCGCGGCGGACGACGAGCCGGTTCGGCACCTCGTTCGCTCCTTGCGTGCGCGTATCGGCCAACCGGACCTCGAACGTGCCCGGTTTCATCGCCGGACCGTAGCCCTCCGACTGCGGCGGCGCCACGAGCAGCTCGCATGGCTCGGACAGCACCAGCTCGCTGCCCACCACTGAGGATCGCGGCGTCATGCGGGCGTGGTGCAGGCGCACATGGCCGTCGGGCGTCACGTCGAGGTACTGCCCGAACACGTTGCCCTGCAGGTTGATGTCGAGCGCGGCGGCTCCGTCCAGGTGTGTGAAGGTGTCCTGCACGAACGGGGCGACGATGCCCAGGTCGAGATCGCCCACGAGCCGGACGTCGAGATCGCCGGCCATGCCCATCGTGCCGCTCACGGCGACCCGCTGCCCGCGCGTCTGCAGCTGCAGGCGGTCCAGGTTCACCACGCCGTGGCGCAGGCTCACGGCGATGGCGCCGTCGTTCTCGAGCGTGATCTGCGGCGTGCTCAGGCGCAGGCGCGAGAGGTCGACCTTCACCTCCTGCAGCTCACCGGCGAAGACGTCGGCGGTGGCGTCGATCTTGCCCGCCAGGCGAAGCTGGACGCCCGCCTTCGCGAGCTGCGGCAGGCGCTCGTGGAGATCGAGGCCGTCGATCAGCAGCGTGGCGCGCGCGGGCAGGCCACCGGGGAGCGTGGGCACGGCGGCGTCGAGCGTGGCGAGGCCGAAGAGCTGGCCGCTCGCCGACAACACGTGGTCCTCGGCCTTCACGCGCAGCGTGGCGTCGCCGCCCTCGTACACGTCCCAGCCGACGCCGGTGAGCTCGACCTTCCCCTCGCCGCGCGGGTCGGCGAAGGTCCCCTCGCCGTCGATCTCGGCGTTGAGCGTGCCGCGGATCGGCAGCGGCGCCTCCACGAACCGGTTGACGACGTCGAGCGGGATGTCGGTGAGGCGGCCGCGGGCCCGGTAGCTCGCCTTCGACAGCGAGACCTCGCCCGACAGCGCGACGCGCTCCCCCTTGGCGTCGGCGAGGCGCAGGTCCTCGACCTTGACCGCGTCGCCGGCGAAGCTCCCCGCCGCCTCGAGGCGCTCGAACTGGAGCTGCTGCCACCGCGGCGCCCGGACCGCGACGCGGCCGGAGAGGCGCGGCCGGGCGGCGGGGCCGGCGATCGCGACCTCGGCGTCGACCTGGCCGCCGACGTCCACCGGGAGCGGCAACGCTTCGAGGTCGACCGCGCGGGCCCCGACGCGCAGGTCGAGCGGCGTGCCGGGGCGCACGAGGTCGAGGACGCCGCGCGCCGTCGCCGTCCCGCTGGCGGTCGTCACCGTCGCCGGGTCGAGGTGGAGGCGCCCGCCGGCGAAGCGGGCGCGGGCCTCCACGGCGGCGGGCGGGAAGTCGGCGAACTGCACGCCGTCGCCGTCCACGTCGCCCTCGATCGTGGGGGAGGCGAGCGCGCCGCGGGCCCGGAAGCGGGCGCCCACACGGCCGGCGAGGTCGAGGCCGAACGTCTGCAAGTACCTGGAAACCTGGGTGATTTGCGCCTGGCCGCGCACGTCGAGCGTGCGGCCGTCGAGGTCGATCTCGCCGCGGGCGGTCACCCGGTCCTCGCCGGGGCGCACGTCGAGGCTGTGCACGCGCACGGCGCGGTCGGGGCCGTAGGTGGCGGCAACCTGCAGCGCGGTGCGCGGCGGCAGCCCGTAGGGGCCGGCGCCGCGGCGCTCGAGCACGAGGTCGGCGTCGGCGGAGGCGCGCGGCGTCGGCGAGAAGGCGTCGACCACGCTGGCGCCGAGGCGGCCGGTGACCACGCCAGCCACGAGCGGGGCGACCGCGGAGGGCAGGGGCACCGGCGCGAGGTCGGGGCGCACGCCGGCGAGGCGCACGAAGGCGTGTCCGCGCGCGCGCTCGAGGTCGAACGCCCCTTCGACCTGCACGCGGCCGCCGAGCGCCGCGGTGTCGAGCCGCTCGAGCGTCACCGCGTTGTTGCGGACGCCGCCGGCCACGCTCCAGTCGGTCGCGCGCCACTCGAAGACCCGCAGGTCCGGTCCCGCGAGCCGGAAGCGCCCGTCGAAGGAGTCGATCTCACCCTCGCCCTGGAGCTCGAGCGTGACCGGTCCTCTCAGGAAGTCGACCCCGAACGGCGCGAGGTGCGGCGCGACGTCGGCCAGCGTGGCCTTCACGTGCGCATGGAGGAACGGCAGGCCCGGCCCGCTCAGGCCGAGCTTGAAACCCTGGATCTCGAACGGATCGCCGCCGACGCGGAAGGTCGCGCGCGCCGCGTCGAGGCCGTCCCCGGCCAGGGACGCCGAGGGCCAGCGGAACTGGGAGACGGCGAAGTCGGTGACCACCCAGCGGTACAACGGCGCGTCGACCTCGGGTCCGCCCACCATCAGGTCGACGCGGCGCACCTCGGCGCTCTCGGCGCCCATGCGGATGGGCGCCGGCCTGCGCGCGTCGAGCTCGAAGTACCCGTTGCGAATGACGGCGCCGTCCGCCTGCAGGCGCGCGCCCGGGATGTCCTGTACGTAGCGCGCTTCCACGAGCGCCGCGTGGAAGCGCAGGTGCGGCGGCTGGCCCGGCACGCCGTCGTCCGGCTCCCAGACCGGCGGCCGGAAGACCTCCTCGATGGTGAAGATCTTCGTGCGCTTCTTCTCGGGATCGCCGAAGGGGCGCTCGACGAGGTTCATGACCGCGCCGCGGACGACGACGTCGTCGGCGAAGATGTTGCCCTCGAGCAGCGCGGTCAGGTCGACCGAGGCGTGCACCTCGCGCGCTTCGACGACGACCTGCCCGCGCGGGTCGATCAGCACGGGCTCGAGCACCTTCACCTGCCAGGGCAGCGGGCCCCAGCTGACGCGCGAGAAGCCGATGCGGCCCGAGAACAGGCGGTTGACGAGCCCGTCGAAGACCTCCCAGGCGAACGTCGAGTTCACCGTGAAGTACACCAGGCACCAGAGGAGCCCGAAGAACGCCCCGATGAGCACGATGTTCGCCGAGATCTTCTGATAGAGGCGCGCCACGCGCCTCCGGACGACCTCGGGAGCTTTCCGCATCGGGCGCAGGGTAGCCGGAACCGGGGGGGCCTGCACGTTTCGCACCGCGGGCCGTGAAACCCCCTTCCGGCGCGGCTCCCGTAGAATGCGCTCCGCATGACGAACCCACGTGAATCCGGGGCCCGGTGAGCGGGCCGGCGCGCAGGCGGCGGCGGTGGCCGAAGGTGCTCGCGGGCCTCGTCGTGGCGGGCCTCGCGGCGGCGGCGATCGCCCTGGCCCTCATGTTCCCCACCCGGGCGGACCGCGTGAACGCGCCGCTGCGCATCGAGCCCCTCACGCGACCGGCGCTGCGGGTACATGCTCGGCTCCTCGAGCGCGTCACCGAGGTCGAGGGGGTGGCGGCGGCGAGCCGGGACGACTTCCGGCGCTACCCGCACCAGGCCGATCCGCTGGCGCTCTCGGTGCCGATCGTGCTGGCCGACCACCTGCGGGCCGTCGCGCTCGGCGAGCGTTACGACGTGGTGGGCGGGCCGCCGAAGGCCGCCGATTCCTCTTCCTATCAGGGACGTTACGCGCTCTGGCTGCCCGGTGGGGCGCGCGCCCACGTCGCGACCGACGCGCCCGAGGGGGCGCTGCTGCGGCTCGGTCTGGGGCGCGTGGCCGCCGTCCGCGGGGACGCGCGCCCGCCTGCGACGGTCGTGCTCGAGCAGGCGTGCGGCGCCGCGCCGCGGGCGCTGGTGCGCTGGCCCGTGGAGCGCTGGGGCTGGCAGGACGTCGAGGTGGCGGTGCCGGCCTGCGCGGACGGGACGCTGACGTTCCGGGCCGAGGGCCCGCCGGACGCGCACCTGCTGATCGCGCACCCGACGCTATGGAGGCCCGCGGGCGAGCGGCCGCCGAACGTCATCGTCGTCAACATCGACACGCTGATGCCCTGGGCGCTGGGCCTGCACGGCAACGACCGCGGGGCGTCGCCGCGGCTCGACGCGCTCGCCCGCGAAGGCGTCATCTTCGAGCACACCTTCGCCAACGGCAACTGGTCCAAGTCCAGCCACGCCTCGTTCTGGACGAGCCAGCTGCCCGGCGCGCTCGGCATCCGCTACTGGCGCAGCGGCAATACGCCCACCGAGCTCGCCAACTGGCGCCGGATGCGTCATCGCACGCTGGTTCACGCCTTCCGCGACGCCGGCTACAACACGTTCGCCGCCATGAGCAACGTGTTCGCCTCGCCGTTCATGCCGACGGGCGTGGACTTCGGCTTCGAGCGCATCCAGGACGATCCACGTCACATGGATCACCCGCTGACGCTGATCGACGCCATCGAGGACTTCCTCGCGCGCGAGGGCGACGCACCCTTCTTCATCTTCTTCAACCCGGAGACGCCGCACTACAAGTACCGTCCGCCGCGCGACTACCTCGCGCAGACGGGCCTGCGCGGGCCGCTGGACCGCGATCTGTACCTCGGCGAGGTCGCCTACGCCGACGCGTACCTCGGGCGCCTGCTCGACATCCTCGAGCGCGCCGGCCTGGCCGGGAACACCCTGGTCCTCGTGACGAGCGACCACGGGGAGCAGCTCGACGACGCCCACGCCTTCGCGATCTCCGCCCGCGACGACGCGCCGTACACCTACTACCTGCGCGAGACCACGCGGTACCGACACGGGCACAGCGGCTTCGACGAGGAGATCCGCGTGCCCTGGGTCATGCGGCTGCCGGGGCGCGCCCACGCGGGCACCCGCATCGCCGCCCAGGTGCAGGTGCTCGACCAGGCGCCGACGCTCCTGAAGCTGGTCGGGCTGCCGGCGGAGCCCTCGTTCCGCGGGCGGGCGTACGATCCGGCGGGGCCGATCGCCGACTCGCCGGTGCTGATGCAGGGCCGCAACCTCGACGCGGTGCGGGCCGACGGCCTGAAGTACGTGCGGCGGCGGCCGGGGGCGGACCTCGTCGGCCCCGAGGGCGGCGACGGTCCGTGGACGTGGCAGCCGGAGGCGCTGTACGACCTGCGCGAGGATCCCGACGAGCTGCGCGACGTCGCGGCCGAGCGGCCCGCCGACGTCGCGCGCATGCGGGCGCTGTGGCAGGCGCTGCGGCCGGACCCGCCGGAGCTGTGGACGCTGCGCCTGCCGGCGCGGGACGAGCCGTGGGTGGTCGACGCGCGAGGTCCGGTGGGCCCGCCGCTCGCGGACCGCGACGACCGTGCCGTGGTCGCGCAGCCCGGCGGCTGGCGGGTGGTGCTGCCGGCGCCCGTGCCGCGCGAGCTCTCCTTCGCGGCGCCGCCCGAGGCGCGCTTCCGGCTGCACGTGGCCGGGGCCCCGCGCTTGCGCGGCGGCGCGCTGGGCCTGCCCTTCCTCGAAGGCCCGCCGGTCGCCATCGGGCCCGCCGACGCACCCTCGCTCCTCGCCGTCGACGACCCGGGGCCGGCCCCCGAGCCCGTCCTCTGGCGCCGTCCCCTGCTCGACGGCGGCCCCGAGTCCACCTCGGCGGCGGCGCTCGGCAAGGACCTCGAAGACGCGCTCAAGGCGTGGGGCTACGCCAAGTAGCTTCGTTGACGGAGCCGGCCGCGCGCGTTTGAATGCGGCCCGGCCCCAGGGCGTCCCTGCGGTCGAGCCAGAAACGAAGGAGCAGCCGTGACCGCCCGAATCCCGCTGACGTTGACGCTCGGTCTCCTGCTCGCCGCCGGCAGCGCCGCGGCGGCCGAGCCCGTCCGCCCGTGGGGCGGTCCGCGCACCGTCGTCAAGACGAAGCACCTCAAGCCCGCGATGAAGGATTCGGACGAGTACTGGGACAAGTACACGTTCAATGGCGATTTCGGCGACCGCGGCAGCTTCTACTTCTCGATCGGCATCGCGAACCTCGGCGTCGGCGACCACAAGCTCGAGGCCAAGAGCCGGCTGTCGGTCGACGGCCACAAGTTCGAGTGGAAGCACGAGACCGAGAAGGACGGCTGGAAGAACGCCGGCGGCGAGACTTTCCAGATCGACGTGAAGAACGCCCAGGTCTCGGGCACCCCCGAGCGCCTGGTGTTCAAGAACGAGGTCGGCGGCGATGCCTTCGAGGTGGTCTTCACCCCCATCGCCCGCGCCTGGCGCCCGCGCGGCGGCCAGGTTCAATTCGGCAAGGATTCCAAGGCCTTCGACGTGACGGTGTTCCCGCTGTCGAAGGTGGAAGCCCGCTACCGGCAGAACGGCGGCGAGTGGAAGACCATCGAGGGCAAGGGCTGGGGCAGCCACACCTGGGGCGACGAGATGATGTACAGCCAGGCGCGGTGGACGCTCGACTTCCACGCGCAGCAGGGCGAGTACGGCATCTACATGCGCGAGCTCGGCCTCAACGACGAGTACGGCGGCCTGCGCATCCCCTACCTGCTCATCGTCAAGGGCAGCGAGGTGCTGATCGAGTCGTTCGACTACCAGTTCAACCCGACGGCGCTCATGACCGACGAGAAGCACGAGAACAAGTATCGGGTGCCGGAGTCGTTCACGCTCCAGGGCAAGGACGCCGAGGACGGGAGCCGCATGTTCCGGGCGGCGATCAAGAAGAGCAAGCTCGAGAAGCGCAAGGACTACCTCGAGCAGATGGGCGGCCTGAAGGCGGCGGTCGTCGGCCGCTACTCGAAGCCCGTGCTCTACGACTACCTCGTCGACTTCACCTTCGAGGTGAAGAGCGGCGCCGAGACGCAGCAGATCAAGGGCTCCGGCACCTACGAGGTCAACCACCTCAACAAGTGACTCAGGGGGCGACCTCGATCACCGCCATCCCGATGCCCCGCGACGACTCCCCCGGCCAGACGTAGCGCAGATCCCAGACCCGAACCGTGAAGCCGCCGTCGGGCCGCCGCTCGGCGCGGAAGGCCGGAAAGCGCAGCCAGTTCCGCAGGCCGGGACGCTGTGCGAGCGCGCGCTCGACGACTGCGTCCGGCGGCGCGTGCGGCACGGGATCGCCCACCCACTCGAGGTCGCCGCCCCAGCGCGCGACGAAGCGGCGGTAGACGCCACCGGCGCGGACGATGCCCTCGCGCACGAACGGATCGGCCGCGACGGGGCCGGCCATGGCGACGTCGGTGCCGGCCTGGTGCGCGCGGGCCGCGGCGACGGCGGCCCGGGTGCCGGCGACCATGGCGGCGACGTAGACCGCGAGCGCCACGACGCAGCCGAGCGCGAGGCGCGCGACGGCGCGCGGCGTGGGGCCGGCGAGGCGCAACACCACGATGGCGCCGACGCCGGCGAGCCAGGCGATCTTCGCCGCCAGCGGCACGGCGCCGAAGCCGAGGACGAGCGCGCTGGCGGCGGCCCCGAGCACCATCCACGCGGCCGTCCCGAGCCGGCCGCGGCCGCGCGCGAGCACGACCGCCGCGCCCATGATCAGCCAGAGCCACGGATCGACGATGAAGAGCGCGTCGCCGTAGAACCAGCGCCCGTCGAACGGCATGAGCAGCCGCACGCCGTAGGTGTTGAGCAGGTCGAGCAGCGGGTGCGAGAGCACCGAGAGGAAGCTCAGCGCCAGCAATGGGCCGGCCCGGACGGGCGCCTTTCCCTTGCGTCTGCGCACGAGGCGGTCCCAGAGCAGCATCGCCGCGGTCAGCGCGAAGGGCAGGATGGCCATCGCGAGCACGCCGTGAGTCCAGCCGCGGCGGTGCAGCAGCGCGGCGTCGCGGCCGAGCAGGACCGTGACGGCGTCGACGTCGGGCAGGTTGGCGCCGATGACGAGGGTGGCGGTGGCCAGCGGGCTGACGCGCTTCAGGCCCGTCTCGGCGAGGGCGGCGCCGAAGAGGCCGTGGGCGAGGTTGTCCACGGGTCAGCGCGGCTTCTTGTCGACCTGGACGTCGCGGACCGAGTCGGCGCGCGTGATGCGGGGGATCCTGCGGGCCGCCGGCGAGCCGTCGCTCAGGCGGCGGCTGGCCGTCGAGATCGTGTGCAGACGCCGGCGCAGGGCGGGATCGTCGAACGCGCGCTTTTGAGCGGTGCTGCGGGCGAGCTCGCCCATCACCTTCGTGGACAGCCGCGGCAGCGAGCCGGGCGCCGGCGCGTCGGTCGGCTTCGACATCGCCGGCGTCTCGTTCGCCAGGGCGAGCTGCTTCGCCTGCTTGGCGAGCTTCCGCGCCGCGACGGTCGGCGGGAGGCGGTTGTACTTCGACTCGGGCGCGGCCTTCGCAGGCGGCTTCGTCGTGCTCGTGGCGGCGGGGGCCTCGGGCTGCGCCACCGCCGGGAGCCGGGGCGGGGGCGACGACGTGCGTCCGATGAGGAACCAGGACAGGCCGCCGAGCAGGGCGACGAGACCCAGGCCGGGCAGCAGCGCGCGCCGGAGCTTCTGATGCATGCGCGACAAGGTAGCGCCGGCTCGGGGTCCGCGCCAATGGGCCTTTGACGAGCGGGGGCACGTGGGCCACAGTCCGCGGCATGGAGACGACGCTGCGGGCGGCGCGGCCGGGCGACGTGGCGGCGCTCGTGGCGCTGTTCCTGGCCCTGCGCAAGGAAGAGGGCGACGCTTCGGCCACCGAGGCCGCGGCGCGGCGGCACGTGCTGCGTGCGCTCGCGCGCACCGACGGCGTCGTGGTGGTCGCCGAGCGCGCCGGGCGGTGCGTCGGTTACGGCGAGGCGGCGCTGGCGCGGTCGCGATCGGGCCGGTGGCTGCGCCGACCCCCGCCGGAGGGCGCCATCTGCTTCGTCTACGTGGAGCCGACGGCACGCGGAGCGGGCCTCGGCCGGGCGCTCGTCGCGCACCTCGTCGCGGCGCTGCGCCGGCGGGGGGCGCGCGTCGTCCACGCCACGGTGCGCGCCGGCAACGATCCGTCTTTCGCGATGCTTCGCGCCGCCGGCTTCAGCCCGGCGACGATCAATCTGCGGATGGAGGTCTAGGCGGGCTGGACTCCGAGTCGCCGTCGACCCATCCTCGTCGAGAAGGGTGCACTCCGGGGGAGCGCATGCGTGGTGGATGGCTGGCGGCGGCGCCGGTCGACTGCGGCGAGCCGGCGACGTCCGCACTCGAGCGGCCGGAATTCGAGTCGGGCGCCGGGGCGGCCGAAGCTGAAGGCGTTGCGGCGGGGCGACGGACGCTCGCCGACGACGGGGAGCTCCGGAGGCGACGGCATTGAGACGACGGCTCGGACGGGCGATCGCCGCGATCGTCCTCTGCGGGTGCGGTGCGGGCGCCGGCGGCGACGCCGACGACGCCGGGCGTCGGCCGCCGGTCCACGTCGACGCCGCCCTCGCCTGCGATCCGGGGGACACCGTCGCGTGCGACTGCGCGGGCGGCGGCGCCGGCGTCCGGACGTGCGACGGGCGCGAGTACGGCCGTTGCGTGTGCCTGCCCGGCCCGGACGGCGGCGGTGGCGCGGACGGAACCGTCAGTGAGGACGCGGGCTTTGACGGCGGCGCGGGCGGCGGCGCCGACGGCGGCGGTGGGGCGGGCGGCATGCCCGCCGACTGCGAGGACGGCGAGACGGAGCGCCGGCCCTGCGGCCTGAACGGTCACGGCCTCGAGACGCGGACCTGCGCCGCCGGCGTGTGGGGCGAGTTCGCCGACTGCGCCGATCCCGACGTGTGCCGCGACGGCGACGCCGAGCAGGAGCCCTGCGGCGTGTCCGGGACGCGCACGCGCGTCTGCGCCGGCGGGCAGTGGGGCATGCTCGGGGCGTGCGACGATCCCGGCGCCGAGTGCGTGCCGGGCACGACGGAGACCGAGCCCTGCGGCTTCAACGGGCGCGGATCCCAGGCCCACACCTGCGAGGACGGCCGCTGGGGCGAGCTCTCGCCGTGCGACGATCCCGACGAGTGCGTCGACGATCAGCCGCACCAGCGCGTCTGCGGCGTCAACGGCCGCGGCTTCGAGGGGCGCGTGTGCGAGTCCGGCGCCTGGTCCGACTGGAGCGCCTGCGAGGACCCGGACGAGTGCACCGACATGATCGTCGAGGCCGGCACCTGCGGCCTCAACGACCGCGGCACGCGCCGGCGGCAGTGCGGGCGCGGCACGTGGCTGCCCTGGTCGGACTGCGAGGACACCGACGTCTGCGTCGATGGCGTGGAGGAGCCCGAGGACGCCGGCTGCGGCCTGAACGGGCGCGGGATGCGCGTGCGCACCTGCGCCGTCGGCGCCTGGGGCCCGTATGGGGACTGCGCGGATCCGGACGAGTGCGTCGACGGGCGCCGCGAGGCGCGCGCTTGCGGCCTCGGCGGCCGCGGCGCGCGGCAGTACACCTGCGTCGACGGCCGCTGGGACGAGGGCGGCGCGTGCGTCGGCGCGCCGCCGTGCCCCGATCCGGCGAACGCCGCCTGCGGGCCGGTGTCGGCCGAGGCCTGCAACGGGCGGGACGACGACGGCGACGGGGAGATCGACGAGGGTCTACTCGAGGGCGAGGCGCGGCGCGACCGGTTCACCGAGGCGGTCGACGAGGCGGTCCGGCGCGCGCTCGACCACCTGCGGCGCGAGGAGGGCGGCCGGGGACACTTCGGCGGCCTCGAGCGCGATCTGCGCGCGGACGCGCTCGGCGTGCTCGCCTTCCTCGAGCGGCGCCAGGCCGCGGGCTGGGGGCGGACGCTCGGCCTCGCCGGCCTCGAGCACGCCGACCGCGCCATGTTGCAGCGGGTGCTCGCCCACCTCATCGAGAGCGATCCCGCGCTGACGGACCCCCGTCAGCAGCCCGATCCGGAGCTCACCGGCGGCAACCTCGCCGCCCTCGCGGCCTGGATCACGGCGGGCGGCCCCGACGACGTGGGCGGGCGCATGGGCGTCGGCCGCGCGCTGACGAACGGCGTCTCCGCGCTGCAGCGGACGCAGGGGCCCGACGGCGGCTGGGGCGAAGTGCGGGCGACGGCTGCGGCCGCGACCGGGCTTGCCGCGGCGGTGCGCGTCGTCCCCGGCGCGGACGGGGCGCTGGCGGGCCTCGACGCGTTCCTGGCGAGCCAGCCCTCGCACGAGGGCGACCTCGAGACCACCGCCGACCTGCTCTGGCTGGGGTACCTGCGCGGGCAGCCCGTCGATGCGGCGGCGGTCGGCGGGCTCGTCGCCCTCGGCCCGCCGGAGACGACGCGTCAGTGGCGGGCGCTCGCGCGGGCCGTCGGGGCGGCGCGCGCCGACGGCGACCGGCGCTTCTGGCGGCGCGCGCCGCTCGACACGCCGTTCCCCGAGGCGCGGGAGGGCTTCTACTTCGACCTCGCCATCGCGCTGCTCGCCGGGCAGGACCCCGCCGGGCGCTGGGGCGACGGCACCCCCCACCTCGAAGGCCTGCTGGCCCTCGAGCGTGCCTACGGCGGCCTCGCGCCCGACGGCGCCAACGACCCGGTGATGCCCGCCTGCGCCGACGGAATCGACGACGACGGCGACGGCCTGGTCGATGTCGCCGATCCCGCTTGCCTCTTCGAATGCACCCTGTCGGAGCGGCCGCTGCCGGCGTGCGCCGACGCGTTCGACGACGATGGCGACGGCCTGGTCGATGTCGCCGATCGCGGCTGCGCGAGCGCCACCGACGACGATGAGGGCGCCGCCGCTTGCGAGAACGGCGCCGACGACGACGCCGATGGCCGCGTCGACTTCCCCGACGACCCCGGCTGCACCTCGCGCCGGGACGACGACGAGCGCGACCCCGCGACGCCTCCGGCTTGCGCCGACGGCGTCGACAACGACCGCGACGGCCGCACCGACTTCGGCGAGGATCCGGACTGCGTGTCGGCGTCCTTCGAGACCGAAGGGGATCCGCGCGGCTGTCCGGGGACGGCCGACTTCCGCGCGCTGCCGCTCGGCGTTCGCAACGCCCGGGCCGACACGAGCGAGGCCCCGAACGCGGTCGACGCCGCGTGCGGGGGCCAACGCGGCCGCGACGTGATCTTCGGCCTGCCGATCGAGCGGCCGGCGCGCGTGAAGCTGAGCCTGCTCAACGAAGAGACCGCGTTCGACACCGTGCTCTACGTCCGCGCGACGTGCGACGACCGCTTCGCGCTGGTGTGCAACCAGGACGCGTTCGTGGGCGAGCCGCGCTCCGCGGTGAGCTTCGTCGCCGACCGGCCGGCCACGTACTACGTGGTGGTGGACGCCCGCGACGGCGGCGGCTCGTTCCGCCTCGACATCGACGTCGAGCCGCTGCCGGTGGCGTGCTCCAACGGCGGCGACGACGACGGCGACGGCCTCGCCGACGAGCGCGACCCCGGCTGCACGGACGCCGGCGACCTCGACGAGCGCGATCCGGCGACGCCCGCCGAATGCGCCAACGGGCGCGACGACGACGGCGACGACCTCGCCGACTTCCCGCTGGACCCCGGCTGCCGCGGCCCCGGCGACGAGAGCGAGCGCGATCCGCCGCGCCCGCCGCCGTGCGCCAACGGCCTCGACGACGACGACGACGGCGCCGTCGACTGGCCGGCGGACGCCGGCTGCATCGGCCGCGGCGCCGACGGCGAGTTCGGCCCGCCGGCCGCCTGCGGCGACGGCCGCGACGACGACTTCGACGGCCACGCGGATTTCCCTTTCGATCCCGGGTGTTTTGCGCCGGCCGACCTCGACGAGGCCGACGGCGGGGCACCACCGACCTGCGCCAACGGGTTGGACGACGACCGCGACGGCGTGGCCGACTTCCCGGGGGATCCGGGCTGCGCGTCGGCGGTCGACGGGAGCGAGGACGATCCGGAGACGCCGCCGGGCTGCGCCAACGGGCGCGATGACGACGGCGACGGGCGCGCCGACTGGCCGCTCGATGGCGGCTGCCGCTACGCCGCCGACGACGACGAGATCGGGCCGCTCCGGCCGACGGCCTGCACCAACGGGCGTGATGACGACGGCGACGGACGCGTCGACTTCCCGGACGAGCCGGGCTGCGCCGACGCCGCCGACGACGACGAGCAGGACCCGGGCGACCCGCCGGCCCGCTGCGCCGACGGCCGCGACAACGACCTCGACGGCGCCGCCGACGCGGCCGACGACGGCTGCGTCGACGCGTTCGACGACGACGAGGGCGATCCCGAGGTGGCGCCCCTGTGCGGCAACGGCCGCGACGACGACTTCGACGGGTACATCGACTGGCCCGGCGACCTCGGCTGCGTCGCGCGCGGCGACACCGACGAAGAGCAGGCCTGCACGGACGCCGACGCGCCGCTGCTCGTGCGCGACGCCCGCATGCGCGGGGTCACACAGGACGGCGAGCCCGACCGCTTCGTCGGGCTGTGCGGCGGGCTCGGCGCGCCCGACGCGGTCTTCCGCTACCGGCTCGGCCGCCGCGCCGACCTGCGCGTGCGCGTCGACAACCCCGGCACGTCCTACCCCGCCTTCGTCTACGTGCGCCGGGAGTGCGAGGTGCCCGGCACCGAGCTCGGCTGCGGCCCCGAGGTGCTCCTGCGCGACGCGCTCCCCGGCGAGTACTACGTCTTCGTGGACGGGCCCGGCGCCGGACGCGTGACGAGCCGCGGCAGCGCAGTGTCGATGCCCGCCGATCCCCGCGACTTCGTGCCCCGGCGCGACGACCTCGGCCCGCTCTGCTGGGAGGACGGCGGAAACGACGCCTTCGACTGCCACGGCATCGTCGAGCTCGACTACGGCGGCGAGCGCTTCGGGCCGATCGACATCCGCGAGGGCATCCGCGACCTCGACCTGGGCGACTACCCCATTCGCGTGGCGAGCGAGCGCCCGCACCCCAACGTGTGGCGCCTGCGCCTGATGCCGGGCGAGGCCGGCGACGAGCGCCCGGTCACCCTCCGCATCACCGGCAACCTCGGCAGCGACGGCACGACGCACGCCGCCCTGCGCGACGTCATGCTCGGCGGCCTGCGCCTCCGCTACCTGCGCACGCAGGACGTGCCGCCGGGCGGCGAGCCCGTCGGCGCGCCGGTGGTGCAGATGCTCGTCGCGGCGGACCCGGCCGACCACGGCCGCGTACGCTACACGACCGTCCAGGACGAGGTCGCCGTCGTGGCCGAGGACGTGCGCCTGCCCGTGACCTTCTACGTCGTCCCGAGCTACGCCGACGCCGACGGCGTGGCGCGCGGCCTGGCCGACGACCTGCAGATCCGCCTCGCCCCCACCGAGGACCGCGTCTACGGCGACTTCGATCTCACCGTCACCGAAGAATAGGCTTTCCGACATGACGCGGACGGTCCTGCTGGTGGGGGCGCGGCGACCGGCGGTGGAGGCGGCCACGCGGCTCGGCCTGCGCGCGTGCGTGCTCGCCGAGCCGGGCGTGACGCGCACGCTGCGGGCGCGGGCGGCGGGCCTCGCCGAGGTCGACTTCGACGCGGGCGAGGCGGCGATCGTGGCCGCGGCGCGGGCGGCGCTCGGCGGCGCGAAGCCGCGGGCGGTCGTGCCGGTGGCGGAGCGCGCCGTGGTCCCCGCGGCGGTCGTGCGGGCCGCCCTCGAGGTGCCCGGGCAGCCGCCCGACGACGCGCGCGCCTCCCGCAGCAAGCGTCACATGAAGGCGCGCTTCATCGCCGCGGGCCTGCCCTGCCGGCCCATCCATCCCGTCGCCGACGTCGACGAGGCGGAGGCGCTCGCCGCGCGCCTCGGCTGGCCGGTGGTCGTCAAGGCGCTCGAGTCCTCGGGCAGCCGCGGCACGGTGATCGCGCGCGACGCGGCCCAGGTGCGCGCCGCGGTCGCGGACCTGCTCGCGACGCGCAACGCCGGCGGCGCGGGCCTCGAAGCGTACATCGAGGGCCCCGAGGTGAGCGTGGAGTCTTTCGTGCGGGGCGGGCGCGTCCTCGCGACGAACCTGACCGAGTACGTGCTGCCGGGGCGCGCCAACCTGTTGCCGGCGCCGCTGTCCGAGCACGCCGCCGTGACGCTGCTCGACTTGAACGACCGCGTCGTCGCCGCCGTCGGCGCCGGCGACGGCATCTGCCACGCCGAGTTCTACCTCGCGCCCGAGGGCCCGCTCGTCGGCGAGATCGCCGCGCGCGCCCCCGGCGGCCACCTCATGGAGCTGCTCGGCCGCGCGTACGCCTTCGACGCGTGGGCCTGCTGCCTGCGCCTCGCCGTCGACGGCGACGACGGCGCGCTGCCCGGCCCGGCGCGGCGCGTGGTCGGCAACCTGTTCTTCCACCCCGGCGAGGGCACGGTCACCGCCATCGAGGGCTGGCGCGAGGTCCGGCGGCTCCCGGGGGTCGTCGAGGCGCGCCTGACGGTGCGCGTGGGGGAGCGCGTCGACGCGCGGGTCGGCACGGGGCAGTCGGTGGGCCACGTCACGGTCGAGGGCGACGATCCGGTGCGGGTGCGCGACGCGCTGCGGCGCGCCGACGCGGCCTTGCGCATCACCGTGGCGCCTGTTACTCCCCAGCACCCATGAGCATCGTCTTCTACGGCTATCCGCGCTGCGGCACGTGCCGCAAGGCGCAGAAGTGGCTCGACGCGCGCGGCGTGGCCTACGAGGTCCGCGACCTCGTCGCGAGCCCCATCCCGGCCGAGGCGCTGCGCGATCTGTGGCGGCGCTCCGGCCTGCCGATCCGCAGCTTCTTCAACACCTCGGGCGAGCGCTACCGCGACGGCGGCTTCCGGGACCGCCTGCCCGCCATGGGCGACGACGAGGCCCTCGCCGCGCTCGCCGCCGACGGCAAGCTGGTCAAGCGGCCGGTGGTCGACGCCGGCGACCGGGTGCTCGTCGGCTTCCGCGAAGAGGCCTGGGCCTCGGTCTTCTGACCACTCCGCCGTCGGCCGATCCTGCACAACCCGCGGCCGGGGCGCCGCGTCGTACGAGCGAGAGGCGCGGCACGCGCCCTGTCGTGTCGACGGAGGAGCCCTCATGCGTAGCGTCACGTCGGCGGCGGCCCAGGCCCGCACGCTCGCCCTCCTCGACCGGACGATCGAGGAGGTGCGGGAGGGCCTGCTCTCGCTCCAACGCGACGACGGTCACTGGATCTTCGAGCTCGAGGCCGACGCCACCATCCCCGCCGAATACATCCTCTACGAGCACTTCCTCGGCGAGATCGACGACGGTCTACAACAGAAGATCGCCCGATATCTGAAGCGGACCCAGGGGGCCGACGGCGGCTGGCCCCTCTTCCACGAAGGCAACACCGACCTCAGCGCCACGGTGAAGGCCTACTACGCGCTGAAGCTCGCCGGCGAGGACCCATACTCCACGCACATGCGGCGCGCGCGCAACGCGGTGCTCGTGCGCGGCGGCGCCGAGCGGTCCAACGTCTTCACGCGCATCAGCCTCGCGCTCTTCGGGCAGGTGCCGTGGCGCGCGGTGCCGGTGATGCCCGTCGAGCTCATGCTCGCGCCGGACTGGTTCCCGGTGCACCTCGCGAAGATGTCGTACTGGTCGCGGGTGGTCATCGCGCCGCTGCTCGTGCTCCAGGCGAAGAAGCCGCGCGCCGCGAACCCGCGCGGGATCGACATCCGCGAGCTCTTCCAGACGCCGCCCCACGCCGTCACCGACTACATCCGCAACCCGGTCGGCAACCGGCTCGGGGATGTCTTCGTCGGCCTCGACAAGCTGCTGCGTCCCATCGACCTGCTCATGCCCACGCCCATCCGCCGGCGGGCGGTCGACACCGCGATGCGGTTCGTCGAGGAGCGCCTCAACGGCGTCGACGGCCTCGGCGGCGTGTTCCCGTCCATGGTGAACGCGGTGATGGCGTTCCGGGCGATGGGCTACCCCGACGACCACCCGCGCGTGGTGCAGGCCCGGGAGGCCGTCCGCCGCCTGCTCGTCGTCAAGGACGACGAGGCCTACTGCCAGCCGTGCCTCTCGCCGGTCTGGGACACCGGCCTGGCGATGCACGCGCTGCTCGAGGCGGGCGAGGACGTCGACTCGCCGGCGCTGAAGCAGGCGCGCCGGTGGCTCGTCGAGCGCCAGATCGACGCCCCCGGCGACTGGCGCCTGTGGCGCCCCGAGGCGGTGCCGGGCGGCTGGGCGTTCCAGTACCGCAACGACCACTACCCCGACGTCGACGACACCGCGGTGGTGGCGATGGCGCTCCACCGCATGGACGGCGACCGCGTGGCCGTCGACCGCGCGGCGCGCTGGATCCTCGGCATGCAGTCGAAGAACGGCGGCTGGGGCGCCTTCGACGCGGACAACGAGTACTACTACCTCAACGCCATCCCCTTCGCGGACCACGGCGCGCTCCTCGATCCGCCGACGGCGGACGTGTCGGCGCGCTGCCTCTCGCTGCTCGGCCAGCTCGGCTACAAACGCGAGCATCCGGTGGTCGACCGGGCGCGCGCCTTCCTGCTGCGCGCGCAGGAGCGCGACGGCTCCTGGTTCGGGCGCTGGGGCACGAACTACATCTACGGCACCTGGTCGGCGCTCTGCGCGCTCAACGCCATCGGCGAGGACACGCGCGCGCCGCACGTCCGCCGCGCCGTCGAGTGGCTCGAGCACCGCCAGCGCTCGGACGGCGGCTGGGGCGAGGACGGCGCCAGCTACTTCGAGGAGCGCCGCGGCGAGAGCAAGGTCAGCACGCCGACCCAGACGGCCTGGGCGCTGCTCGGCCTCATGGCCGCCGGCGAGGTGCGAAGCGACGCGGTGCAGCGGGGCATCCGCTTCTTGCTGCAGTCGCCGCGCGACGGGCACCGCTGGGAGGAGCAGCACTACAACGCCGTCGGCTTCCCGCGGATCTTCTACATCACCTATCACGGGTACGCGTCCTACTTCCCGCTGTGGGCGCTGGCGCGGTACCGCAACTTGCTGGCGACGGGCGAACGCCGCCCCGGGCATGGGATGTGAGCTGCCTCGGAATCATCACCGGTCTGCGCTCGGAGGCCCGACTGGTACGGGCCATCACCCGGGACCGCCCGTCCGAATGCTGCCCGCTGCTGTTCTGCGCGGGGGGCGACGGACGACGCGCGTTCGAGGGCGCGCTCGACCTCGTCTACCAGGGAGCCACCGCGCTCATCAGCTTCGGGGTCGCCGGCGGCCTCGACACCGCGCTCGTCGCGGGGGATCTCGTCATCCCGCGGGCGGTGGCGCTGCCGGACGGCAACCTCGTCGTCACCGACGAGTCCTGGCGCCGCCTCGCCGCGCGCGGCCTGAAGGCCTCCGACGGCGTGCTCGCCGGCAGCGACACGGCGCTGACGGACCCCGCCGAGAAGAAGGCGCTGCGCGCGCGCTCGGCGGCGGTCGCCGTCGACATGGAGAGCCACGGCGTGGCGATGGCCGCGCGCGCCGCCGGCGTCCCGCTCCTCGTCGTGCGCGCCGTGCTCGACGTGGCCGACGAGGTCGTCCCGCCCGTCGCGCTCGCCGGCATGGCCCACGACGGTGGCACGCGCCCGCTCGCCGTCGCGCTCGGCCTGCTCATGGCACCCACCCAGTTCGGCGATCTGATGCGCCTCGCGCGCGCCTCGGCCACCGCCCACGCCGAGCTGCGCCACTGGCTCGGGCGGCCGGGCATGCTCGAGCCGCCGATCGCCGGGCACGCGCCGCAGCTCGTCGCCGGCATCCAGTAGCGGGCCAGCCTCAGACGGGCTTGTGCAGCTTCGCGGAGAACGGCAGGTAGCCGAGGGACTCGTAGAAGCGCCGCGCCTCGTCGTTCACCGCGTACACGTTCACCTCGACCCACGGCGCGCCCGCGCCGATCGCCCACGACTCGAAAGCTCGCGTGAGCTGCCGGCCGATGCCTCGGCCGCGCCAGGCGGGATCGATGCAAGGCATCGAGAGCGCGTCCATCAGCCGGACGGCGCCTTCGTAGTCGCCCGGTCCGGCTCGTCGAATCGTCGCTTCCGTCGACATCTCCATGCTCACCGCGAGGGGCGCGGGCGCACGCCGACAGGGACTCGACCGGCGCGGAATGCCTGTTCATGCGCTGCGTTCGCCAGGTCCATCTCGAAGGTCGTCCATCTGCCATCGTCGTCGAGTAGCGCCATCTGCCATGGCTGGCTCGCACGCGCACGGCCGGTGAACTGCCAGAGGATGTGATCACCCTCCGGGTTGGTGAACCCTTCGAGGTCGACCTGACCGATGCCGCCGGTGTTGTGGAGGATGCACCACCACACGGCGCGTACGACCTCCAGCGCCTCCTCGCGACCACCGGTGTGGAGCTCGAAGCTGTAGAGCACCTTCACCCGGGTCAGGAAGTCGTGGATCCAACGCACCGCCGAGGCGGGCTCGCCCTCGGCCGCGTCTTCGCGCAGCGCCTCCACCAACTCGGCGCCGTCGGGCGCATCCACTCTCGCCCGGCGGATGATGGCAATCTCGTGCTCGCCCTCGTCGTCCTCGAGGCGCAGCACGATCTCGCGCCAGTCGTCCTCGTTGCCGTCGACGACCTCGTAGTCGGCGTCGAAGTCGCTGTAGAGCGCCGCTTCAATGAGATCGAGGACGCTCTGCTCGCTGGGTGACGCCACGGTCATGTAGAAGCTCATCGGGGCGATTCCATCCGTGGCTATCCGGTTGACGCCAAATAGGTGGCCCGGCGTACGGGTCCCGGATCCCCGCAAACCAGCCTAGTCAAGTGCGGATTCCTTGATTCGGTCGGCATCGACGCCGCGCATTACAACGAACGGCTGAAGCAGAGGATTGATGAATCGGTAACGGAACAATCTCCGGGTGCCATCCTTGTGTAGAATTGGCCCCCGCTTTGAATCACAAAATTCGTTTAAGTGCTGCGCGAAACTTGGAATTTCGTACCTACGGCCGGTGATATCTTGCAGAGGAGGGCGGACGTCTTGCGCTGCGAAGTAGCCAAGCTCATTGGTCTCCGCCATAGCACAAGCGAGAAGAACATCAGAGAACAGGTTGTCTTTACGTGGACTGCGCACAGCATATTCGTAAGCCGTGCGGATTGACTGCTGTGCTCCTGAAATTGCCTTGTTGATCGCCGTTTTGACTGCATCGGTGTCAACAGTCATCGACTGCTTATCGAGCGCGGCGCGGCAAGCGTGTAGCGCGAGAAGGTGCGTATAGTGAGGGAGGCCCTGAGATAGTTTCGCGATGCGCCCACCTGCGACGGAGCTGAAGGACATCTTGAGCCTTGCTGCGCCGTTCGCGATGATTGCACCGATCTCGGCTTTGGACATTCGCGGCATACGAATCTGGACGAGAGCGCGCTCGACCGATTGATGTTCGTGAATGAGTTGCTCAACTGAGTCGGCGACGCCTACGAGGATAATTGTAGCATTGACTGCGGAATCCGACAGCGTCTTGATCGTATCAGCAAACGCGCGCCTGGGTTCCTGTCCCAAACGATCAAATTCGTCGATGATGAGGATCGGCAGTGCCTGCGTCGCAAGTTTCGTGAGCGCTGATCGCACACTCGCCGGCGTCGCAGGACTGGGCCCCAGTAAGTCTGCAGCCGAAGCAACCTTGAAGCGAGGCTCACGAGTGAATCCGAGCCCGGGCTGTTCACTCGTCAGCGCGATCTGATCAAACACCTTTCTCCACGCAGAATTGTAGTCGTCGGTAGCGTCACAATTTATACGCGTCGCAACAATGCGATTCGCTAGTCCCCAAAACGATGACAAGACGTTCGCCAGTGACGTCTTACCGACCCCACGCTCCCCGTAGAGTATGGCGTGCTGTCCCTTTTGGTTAATCACGTCGAGAATCAAGCGGACTTGTTCCTCTCGACCAGCGAAGAGGGAACGCTCATCAATTGGGCTCGTCGGCGTAAATACGCGACCGACTTGGATGGAAAGGTCCTGCGAACTCTTTTTTGGAGACGTCGCCATGGCGGAATCGTGCGCCCGTCAGCGCCAACTTGCAAGCACTTTGGGACAATATAAGCAACGCCGCTGCCGCGCCGCCGTATTAAGAGTCGACGTCAGCGGGGAGCCGCGTGAAGTTCTCCCGAACGGGCACACGCCCCGCGTAGTGGGCCGCGTACGTCACCGGCCCGACCTGGGTCCCGATCTGGAGGAGCGTCCGGAACGAGGCCATCCGCGAGAACCGCCGGTTGAAGCGGTAGGTGTACTCGTTCAAGTAGGTCTGGAGGTGCTTCTTGCGGATGGCGCCGTGGAACGTGCCGTGAATCCACGCCTTCAGGTTGCTGATGACGAGGTGGACGAGCGGTACCCAGCCCTCGATCTTCGCCGGGTCCTTCTTGGTGACCATCGGCAGGTGCACGAAGCCGAGCGCCGACAGGTTTCCGAAGCTGGCGTCGCCGTCGGTGAGGATGGCGGTGCCCGGCTCGATCCAGTCCTGCACGAACTTGTCGACCGTCTCGGCCTTGCGGTTGGGCACCTTCCGTAGCCGGATGCGCCCCGCGTAGAAGCTCTGCTTGGCCTTCTCGTTGATGTCCTCCGGGGGCTTACCCTCGCGCATCTCGACGGCGACGAGCACCATCGTCTTCTTCGTCTTCCCGTGCCCAAGGCCCTTGGTGCGCCCGCCGACGAAGGCCACGTCGAACTCGACCGCGTACTCCCCGCCGATCTTGTCGGCGTGCGGCCGCGTCGTCCCGGCCCGCAGTTTGCGGAGGAGCATGTAGGCCGTCTCGTAGCGCTTGAGCCCGAGCTGCTTCTTCAACTCGAGCGCCGAGAAGCCCGACGTCTGCGCCGAGAAGAGGTACGCCGCCCAGAACCAGTAGCGCAGGGGAATCTTGGAGCGGTGCATCATCGTGCCCGCCGTGAGCCGCGTCTGCCGGCGACACGAGCGGCACTCGTAGACGAGTGGGCGTGAGGCGTTTCGGTACGGCTCGCCCGCGACGCCGCACTTCGGGCACACGAAGCCGTCCGGCCAGCGCACTTGGACCAGGTAGTCGCGGCACGCCTGCTCATCGGGGAACATCGTTTGGAAATCGAGTAGGTTCGTCGGGGCGGGCGGGAGCGGGTTGGAGCGCGCTTGCACGGTTGCCTCGCAGAGCAGTCGTTACGGTGCCCCAGTATACGCGAATGGCCCAACGCAAGACCTACGCAACGTTGACGTTCGGCCCTTATGTTGAATTCTCTGGCGCCGCGTCTCACGGGTATGTACCTTGTGCGGCATGCTCGCTCTGCCCACCCCTCTTGAAGACGAAGCCGCCCGCCACGAGGAGCTCGCCCGCCAGCACTTGGCCGCGGCCGACGCCCGTCGAAAGCAGGCCGAACTGGAGCAGGCGGCCGCGCGTGTCGAAGAGCGCTTGGCGCAGGTGCATGCACAGTTCGCTGTCGAACTCAGGGCGATGATTGGGGGCATCCCCGCAGCCGCGGAGACAACTTCGTCTGCGGTCGACCAGCCGAGAAGGGCGCCTCCCCGAACGCCTCCCCAAATCAGCACACCTACCGTCGCAGGGGGGGCTGTGCCGATCTCCATCATTCGCGTCGAGCGCGGCGTTGATGGGCAGGTGCACGAAACGCCGCTCGCCGTCCGTGCCGTGCCCGGGACGACCAAGCCGAGCGTCACGGTGCGCGCAGTGGAGTACCTCGCCCAGCACGGAGAAGCGTCTGCGCAGGATATCGCCGCGGCCATCGAAGAACCGCGCGCGACGGCGGACATCGCGCTTCGGCGCGTTTCGGAGAAGGGCTTCGTCGTGAAGTCGGGAACGCGCTATCGGTTGGCGCCCGGCGTGGAGGTTCGCAAGGGGTAGAAAAACTGCGCGCGTGCGACGAGGAGGCGGCCCCGTGACCGAGTGGTCAGGTACGCGCCCTCGCAAAGCCGGACACGCGGGTTCGAGTCCCGCCGGGGCCTTCTCCCCGCCGCACGCGTGCGCAACGAACTGAGGACCGTTGGCGCCGACTCCCCTGAGCCACTAACTCGCGGAGAAGGTGCCGACGGTCCTCTAGCACGAAGCGGCCATCTCGGCTGTTTGCGCAGCCGAGAGACCATGACGAACACCATTGCTAGCGCTCGCAGCCCTCAACAGGCCCCGCCATCGTCGCACAAGTGCGGGGTTGCTGCAAGCGCTCAGCGCATGTTGCCGCTACTCGATAGCGCAACAGAATAGCTCCGTGTGTGCATGGGCGCACATGTTGACGTCGCCGCTTCCGCTACGGCTATCGCAGCGTTCTTCAGGCTCATCGCGAATCTGCCCTACGTTCGACGCGCCTATATTGGGCGCTCGGGCAATCCACCTGGACGTGAACAAGCGCACCGGCGCGGAGGCGCCTATCACGTCCTCTTGACCCTGTTCTGGGTGGATGATCCAGAGACGGCCGCCGCGATTGAAGGTGCCGCGATTGCGCAGGTGGCGGAACACCCGAAGCTGGCGAACAAGGCCCAGGATGGACGAGGCGCGTTCCGGCGCGGCGCCCAAGCACTCTACATCGTCGTGCGCGCCGCGTGGCCTACGTCGAAGCTGTGCCGGACGGCGGAAGGCCGCGCCCAGGTGCGCAACGCCCTCTTCCGGGTCTTCTTTGCGCGGGTCCGCGAAGAGGAGCCGTCAGAGGGGTATGAGAAGAGCACCCGGATCAACCTCTAGCAGGTTGTTGACGAACTGCCTTCCGCCAGCGGCGGAGGCGCGTTCGTGAAGAGTCGAGAGGTCATTCGGGGGGTCGATCGTCGTGATGGAGGCCCCAGAGCTGCTCCCCAGGCGGCCCGGCGGCGGCGCCGAGCGCCCCGTCGAGCCCCCTTGCGGGGGCTCAGGCGGGGGTCTGTAGCAACTTCGTCATGCGGAGCATGTTGTAGGCGGCACCGACGAGCCAGGCGGCCAGCTGCGTTCGCTCGATGCCTTTGAACCGGGTTCGGCGCAGGCCGCCGACCGTCTTCATCCAGCCGAAGAACTCCTCGATGCGCTTGCGCTTCTGCTGGCTGACCGCGTAGCCGGAGTGCCGCGTCGTGCGCGCGTCGATGGCCGAACCACCCGTGCGCCGGGTGTTCTGGGCCACGTGCGGCGTCACCTTCATCTCGCGGCAGCGCTCGACGAAGCCGAACGTGTCGTAAGCCTTGTCGGCGCCGACGGTGGCGCGGTGGTTGCCGCCGACGTGCTCGAAGAGCTGCTCGGCCGCAGCTTCGCGCTCCGCACGACCACTCGCCTCGGTGATGCGCAGGTCGGTGATGAGGCAGCTGCGGTTCTCCATGAGCGCGTGCCCCATGAAGCACAGCTTCGCCGTCGTGCCGTTGCTCTTGCGGTACAGGCGCGACTCCGGGTCGGTCGTCGAGCGATGCGTCTCGTTGCTGCGCTTCTCGCCATGGAAGTCGACCGTCGGGTTGCCCGGGTCATCGGGCGGCCTCCGGTCCTCGGGCTTCTCATCCTTCGGCCGGAAGCTCTTGAGCGAGGCCCACGCCTCGATGAGCGTGCCGTCCACGGTGAAGTGGTCGTTGCTCAGCAGGTGCTTGCGCCGGGCCGTCGCGACGACCTCGGCGAAGAACTCGCGCGCGACGTCGTGGTCG